>JAYODU010000002.1:351345-393272 GCA_038106445.1 Kordiimonadaceae bacterium
GCATATATATGCGTGAACTGGTAAGCAATCAAACATTAGCACAAAACTGCCGGCCATTTTTGGAAGACAAAATCGTACGTTCATTAAATGAATCCGAAATGAAAAAATTGATAACAGCGATGCCTGAACTTAAAAACCGTGCGAAAAATTTAATTGATCTAGCCGATAGCGCCGCCTTTATTTTTACTTCGCGCCCGCTTGAAATAGCTCCAAAAGCTATGCAGGCTCTAAATGATAGTGCTAAGATTGTTCTTTCAAAAATATATAGCAATCTGGAAACAGTGACAGATTGGAAAAAAGATACGCTTCAGGTTGTAATTGAAAATTTTGTTCAGGTTGAAGAAATTGGCTTCGGTAAAGTGGCGCAACCATTAAGGGCTGCCCTTACCGGCAGTAATGTGAGCCCAGGCATTTCAGAAGTACTTGAATGGCTTGGAAAAGAGGAAAGTTTAACAAGGATTAAGGATCAAACGTAAAAGTTTATTTATTTCACAAAAAATAAACGATTTTTAAGATATGAATATGTAATAAAACAAAAAATATATAAGTTTTTTGAAAAGTGATCAAAAAGCTATAGTAGACAGAAGGATGGAGAATCATGGAAGAAAAATATAAAAAAACAGTATCGGGAGATACAGCTACTCTGACTATTCGGGGAAAATCATACGAATTACCAATTTATGGTGGTTCAACCGGTCCTGACGTCATTGATATTCGTACATTATACCGTGACACGGATATGTTTACTTTTGATCCGGGCTTTACATCCACAGCAAGCTGTGAAAGTGCGATTACCTACATTGATGGTGGCAAAGGTGAACTGCTTTACCGCGGTTATCCAATTGAGCAGCTCGCTGAAAAAAGCGATTTTCTTGAAGTTGCCTATTTGTTGCTGAATGGTGAACTTCCAACTGTAGAGCAGGATAAAAAGTTTAAACATGACATTACATATCATACAATGGTTCATGAGCAACTAGTAAGATTTTTCACCGGCTTCCGGCGGGACGCTCACCCTATGGCCATAATGTGTGGTGTTGTTGGAGCGATGTCGGCATTCTATCATGATAGCACCGATATAAACGACCCTGAACAACGCAGAGTAGCATCAAACCGTTTGATTGCGAAAATACCTACTATTGCTGCAATGACATATAAATATTCCATTGGGCAGCCATTTGTGTATCCAAGAAATGATCTTAATTACGCCGAAAATTTCCTTTATATGACGTTCGGTGTACCAAAATGTGAAGATTATAATGTAAGCCCTACATTGGCAGATGCCATGGATAAAATTTTCATTCTGCATGCTGATCATGAACAGAATGCATCAACATCCACAGTACGACTTGCAGGATCATCAGGTGCTAACCCATTTGCATGTATTGCTGCCGGTATTGCCTCACTCTGGGGACCAGCACATGGAGGGGCTAATGAAGCCTGTCTTAATATGCTTAGAGAAATTGGTAGCGTAGACCAGATACCCGAATTTATTAATCGGGCAAAGGATAAAAATGATCCCTTCCGTCTTATGGGCTTTGGGCACAGGGTCTATAAAAACTTTGATCCACGCGCCAAGGTTCTTCAGCTATCTGCAAATGAGGTATTGGCGGAACTGGGTATTAATGATCCGCTACTTGATGTGGCAAAGGAACTGGAGCGTATTGCGCTTGAGGATCCTTATTTCATTGAAAAGAAACTTTACCCGAATGTGGATTTTTATTCCGGTATCATCCTGAAAGCAATGGGCTTCCCAACTTCAATGTTTACAGTATTGTTTGCGCTTGCGCGTACAGTAGGATGGATTTCACAATGGGGCGAGATGATAGAAGATCCTACTCAAAAAATCGGTCGCCCGCGCCAGCTCTTTATTGGTGAAACGCAACGTAATTATGTAGACATAAAAAACAGATAGATTTTAATATAATAAAAAACCCGGCAAATTTGCCGAGTTTTTTATTTCTTTTCTATAAGTTCTATCATGTAACCATCGGGATCCCTGACAAATGCAATTACAGACCCCCCATGTTTCATGGGACCTGGTGGCCTGGGTATAACAACGCCCGCTTTTTCCAGTTCTTCGCACGTTGTATAAATATCCGGCACCCCAAGGGCAATATGACCAAACGCGTTGCCCATTTTATATGGTTCCTTTTGATCCCAGTTGTGTGTAAATTCGATTACAGTATTATTTTGCTCATCCCCGTAACCCACAAACGCAAGTGTAAATTTACCGCTTGGATAATCTTTTCGACGAATTAGTGACATACCAAAATACGTGCAATAAAAATCAATTGAAACATCCAGATCCATAACGCGGATCATAGTGTGGAGCATCTTGAAATTATTTGTCATCAGTTAGCAATCATTGCAGTAAATGTTGCCTCTGCAACCAATGTTCCATTTACTTTTCCCTGAGCAGAAAATTTCCAGATACTTCTTCTGCTTTGCTCTTTTTGGACATGGAGTTCCAGTATTTCACCAGGTTCAACTGGTTTTCTGAACTTTGCACCTTCAATAGACATAAAATATACAAGACGACCTTCGGCTTCTTCTCCCAAGCTCAACATAACCAATGCAGCAGCGGTTTGCGCCATTGATTCAACAATCAACACCCCCGGCATAACCGGCCTTTCAGGGAAATGTCCCTGAAAAAAATTTTCATTCATTGTTACTGCTTTAATACCAACAGCACTTTCACCTAATATGATCTCAGTAAGTTTATCTACCAAAAGCATTGGATAGCGATGGGGGATGAGTTCTTTGATACGATTTATGTCAATATCATCAACTTTATCAGCAACAGATGTCATCAGAGTTCCACAATTTTAGTTTTACGCAAGTATAATGATCTAATCACAAATTTTAAAGCGTCAAAATGAAAAAACCTGCCATTAAAGGCAGGTTTATCATTCAGATAATTAAATTCTATTGTGCCGGTGCAGCAGCAGGTGCAGGGAGTGCTTCTTGCGGCACTTCAATTTTTAGGCTCGGTAGAGCAATATCAAGCTGTTCAATAACACGTGTTGTCACATCCAACCCTGGAATTTGCTCCATGACATTTGATTTTTCAATCATCATAGTTGCGCCTGTTTGCTGTAATACATTTTGTAAGATCGGCTTAAGCACGCGCTGAACTTGGTCATTTGCATCAATAAGAACTCTTTCAAGTCTTAATTGCTTTTGCTGAAGTTCCTGCTGATGCTGAGATACCTTCAGGCGAAACTCTTCATTACGTTGTTCAAAGACTTCCGGTGGCTGGAGGGCTCTTTGCTGCTCAATTTCCTGAGATTCTGCCCTTAACGCTGCTTGTTTTGCCTCGACTTCTGCCTGTAAATCATTTTGAATTTGAGTTATCTGGCGGTTCATATCCTGAGCAACAGCAGAATTAGTACTTATTAGTCTTGTGTCTACGACAATAATTTTTGCGGCAGGGATTTCCTGTGCTATCGCTATACCGCCTAATATGAAAGCGGTCAATGCAGTTAAAATTACAATTGTATTTTTCATTTTTAACATTCTTTTCATTTTAAAATCTCGTTCCGACGTTAAACTGGAAGAATTCAGTTTCGTCACTTGGTTTACTACTGATCGCTTTGGCCAAATCAATTCTAAATGGCCCGAACGGTGAATTCCACGAAAAACCAACGCCGACTGAAACTCTAGGTTCCGACGTATTTCCAAGCAATGTATATAGCACTCCATCCTCAGATAGCAAGCTATCTTCTGCGTCAATATTAAATAACGCGCCAACATCACCATATAGACTGGCTTCGATTCCAAGGTCCCGTGCTCCTCCACCCAGAGGGATGAACAATTCAGCAGTCGCTTTATAATAAGTATTACCACCTAGTGAAAAACCGCTGAAAAATTCCGTAAAGCCTTGACGATATTCTCTTGGACCAACCCCAGCTTCTTTAAAACCACGTATCCTTGGGTTCCCAAGGAAAAAGCGTTTGTTTAATCTTATATCCTGCCCAAGCCCGAATATATGTCCACCCTCCGCACTGATATTAAAGACCCATTGACTTATAAGTGGATAATAAAAGTCATAATTTGCTGTTGTTTGTATATATTTTTCATTGCCTCCAAGTCCGGCAAATTGCTGTCTTAAGACTGCCAGTTGACCTCTATTCGGCTTCTGAGGATTATCAAGAGAATTGTAAGTCAAACTATATCCAACTGAAGACGTTGTAAATTTACCTGAACTGTTTGCAATATAAGGACTATTAGTAAAAAGACTAGTTCTAACGTCTTCCCAGGTAAGTCCATAATTTAGCCCCATAACAACATACTCTGTAAGCGGGAAACCAATACGAAGCGATGTTCCATACATCTTATTTCTGAACCCGCTTTCAATGAAATTAGTATCACGTAAGAAGATATCAGCACCCAACGCAAGCCTTCTATCCATAAAATATGGTTCCGTAAATCCCAGTTCAACTTCCTTGCGGCGCTTCGATAACGTGGTACCCAATCTTACATACTGGCCTTTCCCCAGCAAATTCCTTTCTGCGATGCTAAAGTTCACAAGCAAACCTTCAAAACTTGAATACCCCAGCCCGGCTGAGAGCTCTCCGGTAGGTTGTTCCTCAACTGTAATTTCCAATATTGTTTTATCTTCTGAAGTGCCTTCAATCTGCTCCACGTTCACTTCACGGAAAAACTGCAGTGCTTGCACACGAATTTCAGAACGTCTTAGCTTCGATGAATTATAGGCATCCCCCTCTGCAAGCCGCATTTCCCGCCTGATAACCTTATCGTGTGTACGAACATTATCTATGATCTTTATTTCTTCGACATAAACACGTGGAGCTTCATTAATTACAAATATGATATCCACTGTACGTTCGTCGCGGTTCCTTCTTACCTGTGGCCGGATGTCAATAAATGCATAACCCCTAAGTCCTGCAACTTCAGTTAACAACTCAATCGAGTCGTCTATTGCACTCGAATCATATCGTGCGCCTTCTTTCGTAAGTAAAAACAGCTCCAAAACTTCTGGCTTAAGTTCTTCAATCTGGCTTTCTATCGAAATGTCACCAAAATTATAAAGCTCACCTTCTTCGACAGACATATTGATAAAGAAAAACCTTTTATCAGGCGAAAGTTCTGCGCTTGCCGATGTAATACGGAAATCTGCATATCCCTGTTCACGGTAAAAATCTCTAAGCAACTGTTTGTCATAAGTGAGGCGGTCAGGATCATATGTATCTTCGGTCGCCAAAAATTTCCACCAGCGGTTTTCTACTGAAACCATTTTTGAACGCAGGATATCGTTATTGAAAACTTCGTTACCAAGAAAATTAATCTTACCTATTACACTTTTTGCGCCTTCTGAAATTTCGAATACAAGGTTAACGCGGTTCTGTTCCAACTGAATTACCTTTGGCTCTACCGCAGCGGCAAATCTTCCTCCACGACGATAAATTTCAAGTATTCTTTGTACATCCGCCCGCACCTTAGCACGTGAAAAAACGATACGAGGACGTAATTGTATTTCTTCATATAGATCTTCATCATCCTTGTATTTATTTCCCTCAAAGACAATTCGATTAATAATCGGATTTTCTGTAACGGATACAACAAGTGTTCTACCGCGGCGCCCAACATCCACATCAGAAAAAAGGGTGGTGCCATATAATCTTTTCAGTGAGGCATCACCAAGTATTTCAGTATATTCGTCACCAACCCCAAGCATCAAATAGGATTCAATTGTGGAGGTTTCTATCCTTTGATTTCCAGAAACTTCTATAGCAGTAATAACAACTCCGGCAGGTGTATTTGACAGCGGTGTTTGAGCACGCACAGTATTTAGTCCAACTAAATGAACCAATATCACTACTATCATAAAACATGCTTCTTTATAGTTCTGTATTACCACTAATTCTTACCTTAATTTATCAACCAGAATAAAATTTTCTCAATATGTCGTTATAAAACACAAAAACCATCAGGCTTAATACTACAGCTGCCCCAATCTTGAAACCAAATTCTTGTGCTTTTATGCTCATTTTTTTTCTCTGGATTGCTTCGATGGCATAATAGAGTAAATGCCCTCCATCTAGCATCGGGATCGGAAATAGATTAATCATCCCTAGGCCAATCGATACAAGCGCCATAAAGTTAATAAACTCTACAAATCCATAATCTATTGTTTTACCCGCAACACGCGCAATTGTAATAGGACCTCCAAGTTCTTTAGGCGACCTGTCACCAACAAGTATTTGTTTAATCCCTTTTAAATTATCCTGAGTAAGATTCTTTGTTTCAATCGTTGCCTGCCAGAGTGCTCCAAATAAATTATACTCGATAACTTCTCTCGCTTCTGGATCACTATAGATACCGATTTGACGAATTTCAGTTTTTTCTCCAAGTAAGTTAGTACTTTCCGTTACGTTTAACTTGAAATTAAATGTATGTTTCGTACCACCGCGAAGTAAGCTCACTGAAACATCGTCCTTAACCTTCAGCATCAGGCGTGTTGTAATATCACGAAAGCTTTCAACCGGATCACCGTCGATTGCTAATATCAAATCACCTGCTTCAATGCCTGCTTCAATTGCAGCGCCGTCTTCGACTACGCCACCTACAACGGGCAGATTCACAAGCCGACCATAAGTAAAAAACATTCCGGCAATAATTAGGATCGCAAAAAGAAAATTTACAGCCGGTCCTGCAAACACAATAGCAGACTTCTGCAAAAGATTTTTGTGATGAAATGAAACTGCTTTTTCTTCTTCCGACATTTCAAGAAGTCTTTGGTCAGGTGTACTTGCTTCTGAAGCATCACCAAAAAATTTCAAGTAACCGCCAAGAGGAACCCAGCTTATTTTCCATCTTGTTCCGTGCTTGTCATTAAATCCCCAAATTTCCGGACCAAACCCTACGGAAAAGACCTCGACACGAACACCGTTCATTCGGGCAACAATATAATGTCCCCATTCATGCACAAAAACAAGTACAGTCAAGATAACAAGGAACGCCAGTAGGGGCTGGCCTGTCGACATAATAAAATCCATTACTCACTCATTCCTGTTATTAGCTCATGCGCAACACATCGCGCGTGTTCATCAACTTCATGTACATCAGCCAAGCTCGTCAATTTGTGAAAGCTTAGTTTTGTCAAAGTTTTTTCTACTATTTTTGCAATATCCAGGAACCCAATTTTCCCCTCAAGGAAAGCATAAACAGCAACTTCATTAGAAGCGTTGAGGATAGTAGGCGCACTTCCACCATTTTGCAACACTTCTCGTGTAATTTTAAGTGAAGGAAAATGTTGATCATCCGGCTTGATAAAGCTCAAATTTCCTATTTCAGCAAGATCCAGTTTTTTGCAAGGAGCCTCCATTCGATCCGGCCAGCCAAGCGCATATGATATTGGTGTTCGCATATCCGGCGTTCCCAAGTGTGCCAATACGGATCCGTCCACATATGATACCATACTATGAACTATGGACTGTGGATGGATGATAATATCGAGCTGATCTTTATCTACTGGAAACAGATAATGGGCTTCGATAAGCTCAAGCCCTTTATTCATCATTGTTGCACTGTCCACGGATATTTTGGCTCCCATAGACCAATTGGGATGATCAACAGCCTGTGCAGGCGTAATTCCCTTTAATTTTGAGACATCGGTATTCCAGAACGGGCCACCTGAAGCGGTTAGTGTTATTTTATCAATCGTTTCCGGGTTGTCAAAATCGAGTATCTGAAAAATGGCATTATGTTCTGAATCTACAGGTAAAATTATAGCACCGCTTTCTTCCACCTGATCCATCATGAAGCCGCCAGCACATACCAAACATTCCTTATTTGCAAGTGCAATAGTGGCCCCTCGTCTGATAGCAGTCAATGTTGGCTTCAACCCCGCAGCACCGACTATAGAGGACATAACCCATTCAGCTGGTAGTCCAGCCGCTTCGTCCAGACCTATCGTCCCTGCTGCAGCTGCAATGCCGGTTCCTACAAGTGCATCTTTTAAATCACTTAAAAGCTTATCATCTGCAATGACAGCCAGTTCAGCGTTAAAATCTTTGGCCTGTTTTGCAAGAAGTTCAACATTACTGTTTGCCGTTAATGCCTTAACTGAATATTTCTCTTTATTGCGCGAAATAAGATCAAGTGTATTACATCCTACTGATCCGGTTGAACCAAGAATAGTAACAGTCTTTATACTTTCATTTTTTGCCAGTTTGAGGCGATCAATATCTGCTAAACTTATATTCATGTTATAACTTACTTAATTTCATCGCGCATATATCACATATGCCAGAACCAGAACAGCAGGAGCTACAAACAAAACACCATCAATACGATCCATAACACCACCGTGCCCAGGAATTATTGTTCCTGAATTCTTTACATTAAATGCTCTTTTAACGGCAGATTCAGCAAGATCACCAACCTGACTTAACAACGCAAGTAGACCACTCAATATAATCAAAATTGTGGCATTGTTAAACAAGACAGTATCTGTATTTTTCATATACAACCCAAACAGGCTTCCCATAATCATTGCAGTAACAGTTCCGCCAAATAGTCCAGACCATGTTTTATTCGGGCTGATTTTAGGTGACATTTTCGGTCCACCAATATTCTTACCCACAAAATACGCACCTGTATCCATCGACCAGATTAAAATCATCATCCAAAGAATTACAACACCACCGTAATTTTCGTTTATCATCAAAAAAGAAGCCGATGGAAGAAGCGCATAAAGAAACCCAATAATCGTCCACAAAATGTTCGCTTTCACAAGATATGCAACTGTAAAAACTGAAACAATGCTGCAAATAAATGAATAAACAAGAAATGGACTACCCCAATTTAGTGCCAGCAAAAGTAAAATCGCACAAAAACTTTCTACTACAAACAATATTGAAAGCGGTTTTTTTTCAACAATACCATTCCATTCTGATAAAATAAATACTGTCAGTAAGCTGACCAATAAAAAGAACGGTAATCCCCCACTCAAAATAACATATACAGCGATTGGAAGCATTACTACCGCAGAAATTACCCGTGTAAGAAGGTTGTTTTTCTTCGTTTTTACTTCTGCCTCAGGGTCTGGCGCCATACCGCCTGTCCCTTTTACAATATTCATCAATAGCATCCAGCAAACTTTCGTCACTAAAATCTGGCCAAAGTACGTCTAAAAATACAAACTCGGCGTATGCTGCCTGCCAAAGCATAAAATTGCTTAGCCGCTTCTCACCACTTGTTCGAATGATCAGATCCGGCTCTGGCATATCGCATGTATAAAGATTTCCTGCGAACAGATTTTCATCGATATCAGAAATATTGATTTCCCCTTTCAGAACTTTTTGCGTTACTTTTTTTACGGCTGTCACTATTTCTTCCTGACCACCGTAATTCAAGGCAAGATTTAAACACAACTTATCATTGTTCCTGGTTTTTTCTTTAGCATGATCGATAAGTTTAAGGATGCTTTTACTTAAACGATCACGACTACCTATAAAGTTTATCCTGATATTCTTTTCATGAAGCTCATCAATTTCATTTTTTAAATAAATCTGTAGAAGCCCCATTAAATCATTTACTTCATCGGGAGGCCTATTCCAGTTTTCCGATGAAAATGCGTAAAGAGTAAGGTATTTGATCCCAAGCTCAGCACATTTTTCGACAATACCTCTAACAGCATCAGCTCCTTTTTTGTGCCCTGCAAATTTTGGAAGTTTACGAGACTTTGCCCACCTGCCATTACCATCCATAATAATAGCAATATGCTGAAGGCGGTCTCTGACCTCTTCTGCCGAAGGACTGATCCTGTTATCTTCTTTTACCAGCAGCATTAATTACTACACCTGCATTATTTCCACTTCTTTTGCGGCAGTGATTTCATCAATATTTTTGATCATCTGATCTGTAAGTTCCTGAATATCATCTGCCAGTATTTTTTGATCATCCTTGCTAATATCACCGGACTTTTCCAAATGCTTAATCGTTTCCATGCCATCACGTCTTACATTTCGAACTGCAATTTTCGATTGTTCCGAATAATTTTTGGCAAGTCTGGTTAGTTCAACCCGGCGTTCTTCATTGAGTTCAGGGATAGGAATTCGCAATGTATCACCATCTAAAATAGGATTTAAGCCAATGCCGGAATTTCTGATTGCTTTTTCAACGGAAGAAACAAGCCCCTTATCCCATATATGTACGCTAATCATACGCGGTTCCGGCGTAGACACAGTACCAAGCTGATTTATTGGCATTTGTGCTCCATATGCGTCGACCACTACGGGATCCAGAAGATTAACAGAGGCCCTGCCCGTACGCAGCCCTTTAAACTCGTTTTTTAAATTTTCAACAGCACCTTTCATTCGGCGCTTCAAATCTGCAAGATCAAGTTCAGATGACATATTATCACTCCTGATTTCTTATTTTATACTGTATTAAATATTGCCCCAAGATTAACAAAGAATAGTCTTTAATTGCAAATTTTTGTATGGGGACCACTTCCATTTAACACATTTGCAAAATTGCCATGTTCATGAATAGAAAAAACCAATATCGGAATATCATTTTCACGTGCAAGCGATATAGCTGATGCATCCATCACCTTAAGGTCATTCTTTAACACATCCATGTAACTTAATGTATCATATTTTATTGCACTTGGGTCAAGTTTGGGGTCTGCGTTATAGACACCATCTACCTGCGTTCCTTTCAGGATCGCATCACAATTCATTTCAGCTGCTCTTAATGCTGCCGCACTGTCAGTTGTAAAAAATGGATTTCCGGTACCTGCCGCAAAAACAACAACGCGCCCTTTTTCCATATGCCTGATCGCTCTTCTCCTGATATATGGTTCACAAACAGATGCTATCGGAAAAGCCGATTGAACACGGGTATCGACATCTATATTTTCAAGCGCATTCTGCATGGCAAGGCTGTTCATGACAGTGGCAAGCATACCTATATGGTCAGCGCTTGTACGATCAAAACCGTTTGCAACTCCTGTCATTCCCCTGAATATATTTCCCGCACCTACAACTAGACAAACTTCAATACCCATCTCTACAACAGACTTAATTTCTTCAGCAACGCGATTAACAACTTCCGGGGATATACCATAATCCTGATCTCCCATAAGCGCCTCTCCGGATAATTTTAGTAAAACGCGTTTATACTGAAGTTCGTCCGCCATAAATATAATCTCCCATTTTGATATTCTGTACTTTGCTCGTAATTAAGTCATATGTCCATGACGTTTTTTATTATTTTCTGACCCCCGGATATAATTTGGGCCCAATTACGGAGTATATGAATAAATATCCGTAAATGAGCCCAAAAAATATTGTATGTAGCTAGCTGCTCATTGCAGCAACTTCTGCTGCAAAATCATCCACTTCTTTTTCAATACCTTCACCAAGTTCAAGTCTTACGTAGCCGGCAAGATTGATGTCTGTACCAGCAGCTTTAGCAGCATTTTCAATAACTTTTTTTATTACTGTTTCACCATCAATAACAAAAGTCTGTTCTACAAAAACAACTTCCTGATAAAACTTATTCATACGACCAACGATCATTTTTTCAATAATATTTTCAGGTTTACCGCTTTCGCGTGCCTGTTCAATCAGGATTGCCTTTTCTCGTTCTACTGCTTCAGGTGATAATTCATCAATTGTCATGGACTGCGGGTTCGTTGCAGCGACATGCATAGCCAGTTGTTTACCAAGCGTTTCCAGAACACTTGAACCTGCGTCTGATTCGAGCGCAACTAGTACCGCAAGTTTCCCTAACCCCGGTGCTACTGCATTATGAATATAAGTTGCTACAACGCCGTTATTAACACGTAGACCGGTTGAACGCCGGAATGTCATGTTTTCACCGATTGTCCCAATTGCTTCTGTAACTTCAGCCTCAACACTGTGGCTCTCGCCAGGAAAAGTAGCGTTTTTTGTCGCTTCATAATCCCCATTATTTGCCAGGGCAACATCAACAACACCTTTAACAAGTGTCTGAAACTGTTCATTACGTGAAACAAAGTCAGTTTCCGAGTTCACTTCGATCGCAACACCAGAAGTACCGTTAGATGCTACCGCTACAAGTCCTTCAGCAGCGACCCGTCCTGATTTTTTTTCAGCTTTGGCAATACCTTTTTGGCGAAGCCAGTCCATTGCAGCTTCGATGTCACCATCATTTTCACTAAGCGCTTTTTTACAATCCATCATACCTGCGCCGGATTTTTCGCGTAATTCTTTAACAAGTGCGGCAGTAATTTGAGCCATAATTCTTTCCTTGTTTAAATATTAATTTTTTTGAAGATTATTCTTCAGTTTTTTCTTCTTCAGCAACCTCTTCAGCCGCTACTTCTTCAGCTGGTGCTTCCTCAACTGTTTCCTCGGATGGGATTTCCTCAACGGGTGCTTCCTGAGCACCTAAATCAGCACCGGCACTTGCAAGTTCAAGCTGGATACCTTCAAGTACGGCATCAGCAACAAGGTTGCAGTAAAGATCAATAGCACGTGTTGCATCATCATTTCCCGGAATTGGAAAATCTATATTTTCAGGGCTAGAATTTGTATCCAGGATCGCAACAACCGGAATACCCAGTTTTTTCGCTTCGGCAATTGCAAGTTCTTCCTTGTTCGTATCAATCACAAAAATTGCACTTGGAATGCCACCCATTTCTTTGATGCCGCCAAGAGAACGCTCAAGTTTGTCGCGTTCACGTGTCATTTGCAGTGTTTCTTTCTTTGTCAGACCGGCCAAATCGCCCGCAAGCCTGTCATCAAGTTCATTTAGACGCTTGATCGAATTGGAAATTGTTTCCCAGTTTGTAAGCATTCCACCAAGCCAGCGATGATTTACATAATACTGGCCACAACGCTTAGCAGCTTCAGCTATAGAGCCAGACGCCTGACGTTTTGTTCCAACAAACAATACACGCCCACCAGCGGCAGTTACATCCTTTATTTGTTCAAGCGCACGATGTAAAAGTGGCACTGTAATTGAAAGATTAATGATATGAACTTTATTGCGGACACCAAAGATATAATCACCCATACGTGGGTTCCAGCGATGTTTTTGATGTCCAAAGTGAACGCCAGCTTCCAATAGCTCGCGCATAGTAAATGTAGGCATAGCCATAATATAATTCCTTTTCCGGTTAATCCTCTGCAGGTTCTGAGTTCCTCTCGGAACACCGGTGTGTCGATCCCAATATGTAGGGGACTAACAAACACCTGCATGTGAAAGTATGCGGGTAATACACCGCAATTCTGCCTAATACAAGGTTTTTTTCCCTATTTTTCTATTTTTTTACTCTTTATACGCTCTGACACCAGGATGAATATTTGTTTGGTCGATTTCACCATACCCTGCATTTGGGTCAATAATACGTTTGCCATTTACAATTTCAGGTTCAACCGTAACAATCTTTCTTGCCCTTGTTATTTCCATTGCTTCCTCAACTGATCGTGCTTGTGATAATAAATTAAGGTTCATTATTGTGGGAAAAATCATTTTTTTATGATTTTTTTCTATAAAACCAAGAGGTTCTGCCCAAACCGTTTCTACAATTTCGTTATTATCCGGAACGGCAATCTGATTGATCGGTGCTTTTGCAAGAAAAAACCGCGTGTCAAAACGCTTTGAGTAAATATTCGGTGTAACCCAGCGGGCAAAGGGTATAATATGATCTCTGAAGATTTTGGCACCTGCTGAATTTATGAATTCCGTAATTGTAATCTCTTTATTCTTTAATTTTTTAAATTCATGCGGTATGGCGTCAATCTTACCTATAACCATCCCGGATTCTTCGTATACTTCGCGAATTGCTGTACTCATTACCTCGCCGTAATCTGATGAAAAAAGAACCCCATAATCCTTTAACATCTGATCATCAGTATCCCTTTTTCCACCAGGAAATACGTATGCACCACCGGCAAAATCAATATCATCATGTCGACGCACCAGTAAGACTTCCATCTTTCCGGTACGAACATTATCTCTGATTATTAAAACAGATGCAGAATCTATTAAATCTGACATTTAAATTTCTTTCGCTTCAATGACACAATTGAGCGATGCAACAGCGTTCCGTGTTGCATGGGAAATTTTATACCTGTCCGGAAGCTCGATATCGACATCGCAATCTGGAAATCCTTCATTCCTAACATTTAACTTGAACGTGACAAGTCCACGGCCATTCTTGTTATTTTTGAGTATTTCCTTAATTGCATCAAGGTTACTGTCATCCCTTAAATATATGTCAAGGCCGGTGCCTGTGCGCATCGCCACCTGATCAATGGTTTCAATACCCTGTGCGGTAATCCTGATTGCACCGTCATCACTATGCTTAACTTCCGCTTTAATGATGATGGAATTACCACTTACAAGCACATCGTCTACAGCAGCAAGTAATTCCGAGAAAAGTGTTACTTCGTAAGCTCCATAACAGTCAGAAAGGCTTAGAAAAGCATATGGATTGCCCTTTTTAGATTTCATCCGTCTTATAGCCTGTATTGTACCCGCAAGCTTTATAGAACCGCCCTTACCTGCTGCCCTGATTTCAATTTCGCTACTTGGGACCACCTTCTGGCGCGCTAGAACGTTAGCAAAAGCATCCAGCGGATGGGCAGACAAATAAAAACCAACCGCCTCTTTTTCACCAGCCAGCTTTTCTATTAAGTCCCACTCTGTCACTTCCGGGAAAATAATCGTATTTTGCTCAACCTGATCACCAAACAAACTTACCTGGTTTGAATTTCGCTCCTGGGTCGCCAGCGACATTTCGCGAAGCATCATTTCTACACCCACCATAAGCTGCGCCCGATTTGGATTTATTTCATCAAATGCGCCCGCCTTTATCAGATTTTCAAGTGCGCGCTTGTTGATTTGCCTTGTATCAACACGGCTGCAAAAATCCGACATATCTTTAAAGGGACCTCTTGCTTGACGTTCCTCAATAAGACTATGCATAGCCGCACTGCCAACATTTTTTAGGCCCGCAAGTGCGTATCTTACACCGCGTAATTTTCCATCGCTTAATGCACCGCCTATCCCGTCTTCGTCTTTTTCACCGTCAATAACCTCAGCGGTGAATTCCACCTGCGACTTGTTTATATCAGGTGGCAGTATAGGAATATTCAGGTTATTCAGTTCCTGTTTAAATACATGAAGCTTATCTGTATTCGTCAGATCAAGTGTCATGATCGCCGCCATAAATTCGACGGTGTAATTTGCCTTTAAATATGCTGTCTGATAGGAAACAAGCGCATAGGCCGCAGCATGGCTTTTGTTAAAGCCGTAACCTGCAAATTTTGCCACCTGATCAAATATACCGGCGGCTTGTTTTGGATCTACGCCTTTTTTATCCGCTCCATCCTGAAAGCGGGCGCGCTGCTTATCCATTTCCGACGCTATTTTCTTGCCCATGGCGCGCCGAAGAATATCCGCATCCCCAAGGGTATAGTCTGCCAGAATTTGCGCAATCTGCATTACCTGCTCCTGATAGATAATTACCCCATAGGTTTCGGTAAGAATATCTTCCAGTAAAGGATGAAGATAATCAGGGGCTTCGGCACCATGTTTACATGCAATATAGCGTGGAATATTATCCATTGGTCCCGGGCGATAAAGGGCAACCACCGCAATAATATCTTCAAACATATCAGGCTTAAGGTTCATAAGAACGCTTTGCATTCCCGTACTTTCAAGCTGGAATATACCGACCGTATTACCGCTACACATAAGGTCAAACGAAGGTTGGTCATCAAGGGGGATATTTTCAATATCCACTTCGATGTTACGTACGCCAATATATTCCAAGGCTTTTTTGAGAACCGTCAGTGTTTTAAGACCAAGGAAATCAAATTTCACCAGCCCTGCCTGTTCAACATATTTCATATTAAACTGTGTGACCGGCATATCCGAGCGCGGATCACGATAAAGTGGTACCAATTTATCCAGTGGGCGGTCCCCAATCACCACACCCGCCGCATGCGTTGACGCATGTCTGAACAGTCCTTCCAGTTGAAGTGCTATTTTAATAAGCCTTTCAGTATTTGGATCGCTGCTTATTTCATCACGTAACTTTTTTTCTGACTCTATCGCTTCTGACAGGCTGATGGGGTTAGCAGGGTTGCTCGGGATCAGCTTTGAAAGCCGGTCAACCTGCATATAAGGCATTTGCAGAACGCGGCCAACATCACGCACGACGGCGCGCGCCTGTAGCTTTCCGAATGTGATTATTTGAGCAACCTGATCATGCCCATATTTTTCCTGAACATATCTGATAACCTGTTCCCGCTTGTCCTGACAAAAGTCAATATCGAAGTCGGGCATGGAAATACGTTCCGGGTTCAAAAACCGTTCAAAAAGCAGGCCGAATTTCAACGGGTCAAGGTCAGTGATATTGAGGGCCCACGCCACCACGGAACCAGCACCGGAACCACGACCGGGCCCCACCGGAATATCATGCTCTTTCGACCACTTGATAAAATCGGCCACAATAAGAAAATAACCCGGGAAATCCATATTGATAATGACATCAAGTTCATATTCCAGACGTTTAACATAAGGTTTTGCCAGATCTTCCCGTTTTTTAGGGTCTTCTTCATCGCCATAAACATGATTTATGAGCCGCTTTTCCAAACCATCGCGAGCGACTTTTCTAAGACACCCTGCTTCATCCATATTTTCGCCTATGGTGAAATTAGGCAAAATCGGTGCTATGGTCGGGACTTTAAAAGAGCAGCGCCTTGCGATAACAACAGTATTTTGAATAGCCTCCGGCAGGTCTTCAAATAATTTCACCATTTCATCGGTGGATTTGAAATAATGTTCCGGTGTTTCCTGACGGCGGTCTGTCTGTTCCACATAATTTCCATCCGCAATACATAGAAGCGCATCATGGGCTTCATACATTTTACGCTTTGGAAAAAAGACCTGATTAGTGGCAACTAGAGGAATATCATACCTGTAGGCGTAATCTATAAAGATACTTTCAAGTTTTTTTTCAATCGCAAGACCGTGCCGCGCAATCTCCATATAAAGCCGGCCTGGAAAAATGTTATTCAAATATTTTAAGCATTCTTCCGCCTTTTCAAATTGATCCTCCTGTAAATATTTTCCGACCGGTCCCTTCACGCCACCCGTAAGGCAAATAAGATCATCGGAATGCCCTTCCAGATCGACCAGGGATATTTGCGGTGTTTCAGTAGGTGCTGAACCAAGATGCGCCCTGCTGACAAGAAACATCAGATTTTCATAACCCGCCTGTGTTTGCGCAAGCAGGACAAGCCAACCCGGGTCCGGTGCTTTTTGGTGAATGTTTTGATCAGTCGTGCTTTCATGGCGGATCGCAAGCGTACAACCGATAATCGGTTGTATCCCTTTTGATGGCAAACTGAGTGAGACATCAAGCGCACCAAACATATTATTAGTATCGGTGATAGCGACCGCTGGCATTTTGTTACCAATACACAGTTTAGCCAGTTCACTTATATGTACGGCACCTTCCGCCAAAGAATATGCCGAATGTAATCTAAGGTGAATGAATTGATCTTGGTCAGGCATAAAAATTATTTCTGGTTTTTCACATCAAACTCAATACTAGTACGACCGCTATAAATTCGGCAACACATTGTGTGGCATATATTAAAAATAATTTAAGGCTACGTCCTTCAAACGAAAAAGATAGACCGATCTGTGCTGCCGTGATGCCAATTGCGATTATAACTCCAACAGCCATTGCCGACCTTAAATCAAGCGCCAGCATTTGAAGAAGGATTGCAAATGAAAAAGATACCAATAAAGCTATGAATAGTCCCGACAACAGGGCATCACGCGGACTTTCGAGTTCTTCTTTCTTTAACCCGGTTTCCTTAAGCCATAAATCGCCAAAAAGAATAGGTGAAAACCAAAGACTTCCAATGAAAAACTTCGCTACTCCGGCAAGCAGAATGGCTAAATAGTTCAAACTTCCTAAATCAAGCATAATTGTTCTCCCATTTATTTTGATGAAATAGCAATAAGCCTGTTGAGTTTTTCATTCATTTCCTCAACTATCGGTGCGTACCCGTCATCATCAATAATATTATTAAGCTCAAAAGGATCCGCCACAAGATCATAAAGCTCATCCATACCTTCCAAATCTACATATCGGATATATTTATAACGATCTGTTCTGACCGCTTTATATCCCATACGATCCATACGTTCAAAAACGGTGTCTGTATAACATTCGATCATAAATGAATTACGCCAATCATCAACATTATCCCTTGCAAGTATCGGCACATAAGAACGTCCATGCCTGACTTTTGTTTGTTCAAGACCGGCAAATTCAATCATTGTCGGGGCAAGGTCCAACGTAAGCACCATTTCATCTGGCTTAATACCGGCGTCAATCACTTTTGGATACCGTATCATAAGCGGTATTCGAATGCCTTCCTCATATGACATGCGCCGTTCTGCGCTAAGACCATGTTCACCATACCAGTAGCCATGATCCGACGTAACGACAATAATTGTATTATCAAGCCTACCGCTCAATTCCAGTTCACCAAGCAATCGGCCAAGGCCTTCATCAATTGCCATCATCATTTCATGACGTTCATGAATGGTACTGTCCGAGGTTACGGTATCGATACCTAACGGTGGAAGCTCATTAATCTGACGCATAAGGGCGGGTTTATCTAATGGTGCAATTCCATAATTCGGTCTTCGTGGTGGCATCGCATCCGCATACATCCCGACATGACGGTCAGCGGCAACAAATCCACTTCTGGTTTGTCCTTCCGGCAATTCAGCAGCACTTCCGTCATCAGCTTGAAAAACGTTTGGATGCAATGCTTTATGTGAAAGATACAGCATAAATGGCCCGTCACGTTCCTGGTTTATAAAGTCGACTGATAAATCATGCAAAATATCAGTAACATATCCTTTAATCTGTTTGCGTTCGCCATTCAGATTAAGTGTAGGATCAATGGCTTCACCCTGCCCGCGCATCCCCGCCCAGGTGGAAAAACCGGGTCGCGCCGTATCGTCATTACCCATATGCCATTTGCCAATAAAGGCCGTATCGTAACCGCTTTCCTGAAGCCGTATTGGAAAAGTTTCAAGCTGGTGGCTTAGTTCGTTTCTCGCAAGGTTATCGGTTATCCCGTGATAATGAGCTTGCTGCCCCGTTAGAAGCGTCGCCCTGCTGGGTGAACAAAGCGGATTTACAGTAAAACTATTTTGAAAATTTGCACCTTCTGCAGCAATACGGTCAATATTGGGGGTTTGAATATAAGGATGACCCGCCGCACCAATTTCATCAAAACGCATATCATCAACAAGGATGATGATCATATTGGGACGTTCATCATTAACTTCACTGATCGGGAGGATTTTTTCTGTTTCCGCGCAAGCCATGAGCATAAGTAAGAATAACATTAAACCTGCCTGAGATATTGAATAACAAAATTTTCGCATTTTATCCTCCATGGCAAAATTTAATGATTAGATATTTGCTTTAACTTCGCCATCCTTAAGTAATATAACACGGTCCATACGATGCGCGAGCGTATAATTATGTGTTGCAATAAGTGCGGATATCCCCTCTTCCTTTGACATATTAAGAAGGATATCCATAACGTCATTTCCGGTTTTTTCGTCCAGGTTACCAGTCGGCTCATCCGCCAGAATAAGGCGCGGTTTATTGGCTAACGCCCGGGCTATGGCAACACGTTGCTGTTCACCACCCGAAAGTTCAGACGGCAAATGGGTTACGCGCTCTGAAAGTCCCATTTTATCAAGAAGCTCTAGGGCTCTTTGCTTCGCATCATTGTTTGATACACCCGCCACCAACTGCGGCATAATGACATTATCAAGGGCACTGAATTCGGGAAGCAGATTATGAAACTGATATATAAATCCAATTTCATGTCTTCTAATTTTTGTGCGTTTTATATCAGCAAGCCCCTGTGTCGGAACACCGGAAATGATCACATCACCACTATCAGCCCGTTCAAGTAGCCCCATAATATGAAGCAAGGTGGATTTACCCGCACCCGATGCGCCCACAAGAGCCACAATTTCACCGCTGGCAATTTTAAGATTGATCCCTTTCAGGATTTCCAAATGGTGCTCGCCCTGATCAAAGCTTTTATAAACATTATTAATTTCAATAATATTACTCATATTTAAGTGCTTTCACCGGATCGGTATTTGCTGCACGAAGTGCCGGAAAAATAGTTGCAAGCAGGGAAAGCGTAAGCGCAACAACCGTCACGGCGATCACTTCAGCACTATCAACTTGCGAAGGAATTTCTGAAATAAACCGTGTCTCTGCGTCCCATACGGTTGCACCGGTCATTGTTTCAATCAGATCGGCCACCCACTGTAAATTATTGGCAAGATAAATACCCCCTACGACACCAAAGAAGGTTCCCAAAAAACCAATGCTTGAGCCGATAATAAAGAAAATCCGTGTAATGGATGAGCGGGACGCGCCCATTGTACGCAGCACGGCAACATCACGGGTTTTGCTTTTAACGAGCATGATCATTGTTGAAATAACATTAAAAACAGCTACAAGGATAATCAGAGACAGAATGATAAACATGGCATTTCGTTCAATCTGAAGAGCATTAAAAAACGCCTGATTTAACTGCTGCCAATCAATGATCCGCCCCGCCAATCCGGCATCAACAATGCGCTGTGCGAGTAACGGGTATACCTCCCTGACCATATCAGCGTGGGTAAGTGTTAATTCAAGTGCACCGACCTGATCGCCATATTGAAAATAGGTTTGAGCCGCAGGAAGTGGTACAAAGAAATAATTACTATCATAATTATATTCGCCTACTTCAAAGATTGCCGTGATATAAAACTGCTGAATACGTGGAACGGTACCAAATGCCGTTACCCGCCCTCTGGGCGACATAAGCGTTATTTCACCACCTACTTCAAGACCATATTTTTCCGCTAACCGCAGTCCAATAATAATATCGCTTTCACCAACACCAAAATCATCAAGACTGCCCATTATGATGTTATCCGCAACCAGAGACTGGGATTTCAAATCCTCCGGCTTAATACCGCGTACCAAAGCAAACGTGCCATATTCACCCATCATGGCGAGCGCCTGCCCCTCAAGAATTGGGCGTACTTTTATGACATTTTCCACGGTACTTAAATCCGCCGCTGCCTCATCATAATTTTCCATCCTGCCGCCAAATGGCTGATAAAGAACATGCCCGTTAAAACCGATGACTTTGCCAAGAAGTTCTTCGCGGAAGCCACCCATCACGGACATGGTAACGATAAGTGCCCCAACGCCCAGAAATATACCGAACAATGAAAAAAGCGCGATTACGGTTACAAATCCGTCATGCCCCCTGATGCTTAAATATTTGAGCGCTACCTTCCACTCGTAATTTCTGAACATTTATTATCCTAGCTTTTCGAGTAGCGCTTCTTCACTTAGCTCCACCCGTTCGCCTGTCCGGCGATTTTTAAGTTCATATACCCCGTTTTCAAGCCCTTTTGGCCCAACAACAACCTGCCATGGAAGCCCTATAAGGTCCATATCGGCAAATTTGGCACCCGCACCCGTATCACGGTCATCATAAAGTACTTCTATACCCAAATTCTGCATTTTGTTATAAAGTGCATCACAGGCCGCTGTGCAATATTCATCCTTAGATCGAATGTTTATGATACCCACTTTATAGGGCGCGACGGATTCCGGCCAGATAATACCGTTTTCGTCATGGTTAGCTTCAATCAACGCGCCTACCAGACGCGACACACCAATACCGTATGACCCCATTTCCACGGTTAGTTCCTTGCCATCGGGGCCAGCCACCCTTGCCCCCATACTTTCAGAATATTTGGTACCAAAATAGAAAATATGACCAACTTCGATGCCTTTTGCAGTTTTCAGGTTTTCTGTAGGGACCGGGCAATTTGCTGCTTCATGTTTTTCTTCTTCCATTGCGTAGTAGCTTTGCAATTTTAAAACTGTAGCTTCATCAATATCACCGGTTAAATCATCAAGATTAAAATTTTCAATTTCCTTGTCATAATAAAGTGTGCTTTCACCCGTATCCGCAAGAATTTGAAATTCATGACTTAGATCACCACCAATAGCGCCTGAATCTGCGCGAACAGGAATTGCAACAAGGCCCATACGCGCAAAAGTCCGCAAGTAAGCCACATACATTTTATTGTATGATTCCTTTGCCCCTTCGAAATCAATATCGAAAGAATAATTATCCTTCATTAGAAATTCTCGGCCACGCATAATTCCAAACCTTGGGCGGACCTCATCGCGGAACTTCCATTGAATATGATAAAGGTTAAGCGGTAAATCCTTGTAACTTTTAATATTGTTTTTAAATAGATCTGTGATCATTTCTTCATTAGTCGGACCATATAGCATGGAACGTTCATGACGATCAGTAATACGTAGCATTTCCTTGCCATAATCATCATAGCGTCCGCTTTCCTGCCAGAGTTCCGCAGGCTGTATCGTTGGCATAAGAAGCTCAATCGCGCCAGCGCGGTTCTGTTCTTCCCGTACGATATCGGCGATTTTATTCATCACACGAAGACCTGTAGGCAGCCAAATATAAATCCCTGCACTGGATTGACGGATCATACCCGAACGAAGCATCAAACGATGTGATACGATTTGTGCTTCCGACGGATTCTCCTTGATGGTCGGGATAAAATGTTGTGAAAGACGCATGATAAACCTTGAATTTCTTATAAATTAAAAAGTTTTATAAATGCTTTATAGCAAAGGTGCGGGGTAGCGCAATTATCTTTTAAGGATAGCCCGCTTTTTTCCGCCCGACGTTTCGCGACAGAGGGCGTAAATATGATTACGTTCACTATTTTTTAAGGATGCACCGTTCCAATAGATATCGCTTTCCTGAATGGAAACTCTGCCTAATATGATCTTGCCTTCCTGTGCGTCAGATAGGCCGTATTCTTTTGCTATCTGATTATCCTTTAAGGCGTCGTGTGTCATATAAAACGAATATCCGCCTGCCCCGAGATCAAGTCTGTTGCCATTTTTGATTTCTGCCGGAATAATGCTATTACCCCTTACATCAACACTAGGTTTATAGGTAACGTCATCATCAGGAATATGTTCTTGAAGCAGCAGACAGTCTTTAGGTGTGACAACAACAATATTCTGGATATCTTCCCTATCCTGCGACCGGCCATAACTAAAGATAGCAGTACTTATGCATATAGATATTATGGTTAACGAATTTCTCATTCAATTGCTCCTGTTATTGAGTGTACTTGAATTTTCCCCATAAGATCAATATGTTGCAAAAATACAACAAGTTACAAAAATATTACAATTTTAAGCATTTTTGTGATGACAGAAGTTAAAGTCGCAATTAAATTACATTGGTAAGTGAACCCAAGTTTGGGAGCGAGGAAACTCTTAAATAAAAAATAAATTTCACTACACCAATTAAATAAAGCAAGGTTTTGTCCTTGCTTTTTTTACGCTCAAAAATCAATTCTTATTATTTGATGGATATCAAATCCAGATAATCAATAACACCGACAATCATCACAAAACCGATGGTAATTTTGGTTGTAACCAAGAATTTTTGCTTGATATTTGCATGAACAGGCGAGCCAACTTCTATACCGTCTGTAATTTCTTCATCGGTTTCGTTATGTGTCGTTACACCGAGTGGTAATACCATGAACAAAAAAAGCCACCACGAAACGAAAAAAGTAATACTGTATCCAATAAAGTCCATTGATTGATCCTTAAACCTGTTCAAGTTCGATTAATGTACCACAAAAATCTTTTGGGTGTAAAAATAAAACGGGCTTTCCGTGGGCACCGATAGCTGGCTCCCCTGAACCCAATATCCTCATCCCCTTTTCAACTAATCTGTCCCGAGCCTTTAAAATATCTTCCACTTCAAAACATATATGATGTATGCCGCCAGAAGCATTTTTCTCAAGAAAAGATTTTATTGGCGAATTTTCACCAAATGGAAAAAGAAGTTCCAGTTTTGTATTTCCAACATCAACAAAAGCAACAGTGACGCCATGTTCCGGTAAATCAACAACGTCCGAGACTTTTGCACCTAATACGTCACGATAAAGGTCAATTGCTTTTTTAAGGTCCGGAACTGCTATTGCCAGATGATTTAGTTTTTCAATCATTGATCTTAAATCCTGCTTAAATGAACGATTGTAACCGGGCCTGTTTCCTTACCCGTGTAATATTTAGATGCTTTTCTTGCTGTGGCTCTTATTAGTTCACTTAATACATCATCGTCTGTGATTTTTTCCCTTACTGCAAGCTCTAATGCATCATGAACTTTATCATCGATATATTTCTTTAGTTCACCAAATTTGGCTTCAGGAAGTCCGATAGGGGCAATATCAAGCGGTTTTAAAAGTAAACCCGAGTTATCCATAACCACACTGACGACAAGCGCACCATTAAAGAGAAGACGCCGCCTTTCAATGATTGATATATCATCATCTTCGATAAGGATTTTGCCATCAAGGGCCATTCTGCCTATCGGTACTTCATTAATAATACCAATATTTTCGGGGGCAAGTTTTACGACAGTTCCATTTTTGGGCACTATGGTATGCTTTAACCCCATAGCTTGCGCAAATTTAGCTTGTTTCAACAGATGCTTTCTTTCACCATGAGTTGGAATAACAATTTCTGGTTTTATCCATTTATACATCTGTTTAAGTTCTTCCTGTCCCGGATGTCCTGAAACATGAACAAAGGCGTCTTTTTCGGTAATAATCTCAACCGATTTTTCGATAAGCATATCATGCACACGCGCAATACCCTGCTCGTTACCCGGAATTATTTTTGATGAAAATACGACTGTATCACCCTTTGCAATATGCACATTTTTGTTGTTATCTTGTACGATCCGCATTAATGCCGCGCGGGCTTCTCCCTGACATCCGGTACAAACATAAAGCACCTTATCGCGTGGCAGATGTGATGCATCTTCTTCATCAAAAATCGCTGGAAAATCTTTTAAATACCCACATTCACGTGCGGCAGCAACATTTCGCTTCATGGAACGGCCAATCAAACAAAGATGACGTTCCGTTTCTACTGCCACATGCGCCAACGTTTCAACCCGTGCCACATTAGATGAAAATGTTGTACAGAAGATAGCCCCCGGTTTATCTTTAAGTAACTTTATCAAACTTTTGCGAACATCAAGTTCCGACCCTGAAGATTTTTCATTAAAAACATTTGTACTATCGCAAACGAGTGCCAGCACACCTTCGTTACCGATTTCTTTCAGTCTTTTTTCATCCGTGCGATCACCAACCAGAGGATCCGGATCAATTTTCCAGTCGCCGGTGTGAAAAATTGTCCCAAGCGGCGTTTTAATATTTAAAGCATTGGGTTCGGGTATAGAATGCGTAAGCGTTACAAACTCTATATCAAAGTCACCAATTTCAAATGATCCGCCCAGCTCAATTTCTCTTATGGTGACATCATTATAAAGACCGGCCTCTCGTAATTTGGATTTTAAAATTACCGCTGTAAACGGCGTAACATAAATAGGACATTTAAAGCGCGGCCATAAATGAACGACTGCACCAATATGGTCTTCATGGGCATGTGTCAGAACCAAACAAAGAAGATCATCTTTTATATTATCGATGAAATCCACATTGGGCATAATCAGGTCTATGCCGGGTAAATAATCATCGGCAAAACTGATACCACAATCAACCATAATCCACTGATTGTCGTAGGAATAAAGATTCAAATTCATTCCTATTTCACCAGATCCACCAAGTGGTAAAAATATTAACTGCTTAAAGTCTTTGGACATTAGTGCAATTCAGTATTGGCCGTATATATTTCAAATAAACCATATATCGTAAGTTCCTGATCAACATATTCAATGACCGGCGATGCTTCGTTGAAGAGTGGTGCTAGCCCCCCAGTAGCTAGTACCTTCATCGGGCCACCATATTCCTTGGTAATCCGTTCAACCATTCCTTCAACCATGGAAAGATAACCATAAAAAATACCAGACTGAATTGCCGAAATAGTGCTGTTTCCTATTACTTTTGCCGGTTTTTCAACAGCAACACGGGGAAGCTTCGCCGCAGCCATACTTAGTGCTTCAACAGAAAGGTTAACTCCTGGTGCTATGACACCACCGTGATAATCACCATTATCATCAATAACATCGAATGTCGTTGCCGTTCCAAAATCTATGATCACCATCGGGCCACCATAGCGTTTTTGTGCGGCAATCGCGTTAACCAGCCTGTCAGCCCCTACTTCAGCCGGGTTGGGCAGATTAATTTTCACATCAAGTTTAACTTTTTCGCTACCAACGACCAATGCTTCACATTTAAAATAGCGGCGGCACAATAGCTGTAAAGGAAACAGTGTTTGCGGTACAACGGTGGCGATAATTGCACCCTTAATAACCGATGCATCAAGCTTTTCGAAATTCATAAGCTGTGAAAGCCATACCATATACTCATCTGCAGTACGGCTATGCGCACTTGAAATCCGCCACTTATGGATAATTTTGTTGTCGTCATGGAGGGCAAATACGATATTGGTATTTCCGGCATCAATAGCAAGCAGCATTCTATAATTCCTTTAAGCGAAAAAAACATCACCCGAATGAATGAGTTTTATTTCGTTGTCTGTTTCCAACTTTAGCGCGCCACTGCTATCCAGGTCAATAAAGCGCCCTTCGAATTGTTCATTTGGCAGTCTGACTGATATTTTACTGCCAAGCCCTGTTGCGACAGAGAGCCAGTTTTTGCGAATATATTCAAAGCCTTTTGATTGCCAGGCTTCAATCC
The DNA here is from genome assembly GCA_038106445.1 of Kordiimonadaceae bacterium. Lineage (GTDB taxonomy): Bacteria > Pseudomonadota > Alphaproteobacteria > Sphingomonadales > Emcibacteraceae > Pseudemcibacter. The sequence goes on from JAYODU010000002.1 coordinate 378,175, forward strand.
ATCCGGACATTTTATGGGTCAAAACGAAAAACACATCGATATGGCTGAGAACTTGATCAGTCTCCGCATTAATATGCGTTGTTTCGTAAAGCGTCTTTTCAGGATGATGTGCTACATTAACACCAATACCAATTATCATATAATTAGTGCCATTATCACTGACATAACTTTCAAGCAGGATGCCACTAATTTTACGCCCCACGACAAGGATATCATTTGGCCATTTACATTTTACACGGTCAGGATCAATAAATTCCGTAATCGTATTATGAACAGCCAGAGCCGCAACAAACGATAGCTGTGAAGACTTTCGGATATCACCATCCGTTTTCTGAATAAGAGAACAGAATAAATTTCCCGGTTTTGATTCCCAATCACGCCCCGAACGCCCCCGACCAAGCGTTTGTTCTGATGCTGTTATCCATAATCCCGACGCATCCCCCTGATGCAATCTTCGGATGGCTTCCTTATTTGTACTGTCTATAGATAAAAATGCCTGATGGTCAAAACCATCAGGCAGATTGTTTAATGCTTTTTTGTCCATTCCGGCTAGTCTTGACTTAAACTATGGGCCGCACTTTCCGCACCGTTAAGTACTGGGTTCGATACCTGTGGCACAACAAACACCACGACAAGGAATGCTGCCGCAATAGCGATTAGCTTCATAGGAAATGATTTCTGTGCAACAAATTCTTCAGCGGGTGCATCAAAATACATGATTTTTACAATGCGAATGTAATAATAAGCACCAACCACACTTGAAAGAACAGCAATTGTCGCAAGTGTATAATAGCCTTCTGTTACGATAGGAACGATGACATACCATTTTGCAAAGAAACCGGCCAGTGGCGGCACACCAGCAAGTGAAAACATAAATATGCTAATCGCAAGTGCCATAGCTGGGTGATTTTGGGCAAGCCCTGAAAGTTCATTGATATCTTCAACCATGCCTTCCTCTTTGCGGCGCATGGACATAATACAAACAAACATACCCACATTCGTAAGCAGATAAATCGCCATATAAATCATCACACCACGAAGCCCGACTGCATTGCCAGCAACAAGGCCAAGAAGCGCAAAACCAACATGCCCAATGGAGCTATAAGCCATCAGGCGTTTAATATTCGTTTGCATAATCGCTGCAAAGGAGCCAAGTACCATTGACGCAATCGCCATGAAAATCACCACTTGCCCCCATGATGCGCTCATTTCACCGAACGGCACATAAAGCGTGCGGGAAAGCAGTGCAAGTGCCGCTACCTTTGGCGCAACAGAGAAAAATGCTGTTACAGGGGTTTGCGATCCTTCATATACATCCGGCGTCCACATATGAAACGGCACAGCCGATACCTTGAAGGCAAGACCAGCAAGCACAAAAACCAGACCGATAATAGCACCTATCGGCGCACTGCTATCACCAAGATTGCCGATTGCCATAGCGATAGAATTGAAATTGGTTGTCCCGATAAAGCCGTAAACAAGTGAACAGCCATAAAGTAGGATACCCGAAGAAAGTGCCCCAAGAACAAAATATTTAAGTCCGGCCTCAGTTGATTTTTCACTATCCCGCTTGAAAGCAGCAAGAACATAAAGCGCCAGACTTTGAAGTTCAATCCCCATATAAAGGGTCATCAGGTCATTGGCGCTTACCATGACCATCATACCAACGGTTGCGAGCACCATCAGCACTGGAAACTCAAACCTGTCCTCCCCTTCCAGTTTAAAAAATTCGCGGCTCATGATCACGGCAAGTGCTGCCGCGATGAGAACCAGTATTTTCATAAAATTGGTAAAGCTGTCTGCCACAAACATATCATTAAAAGTGTAGGCAGCGCCGGAAGCCGAGACAACAGTCAGAAACAATGCAACCGCAATAAATGCAACAGAAAGCCAGCTTACAAGATTAATACTGTTTTTCTTAAAAACGCCGATCATCAGCAGAACCATAGCACCAACTGCCAGGAAAATTTCACCGTATGCAATGGCAAGATTAGGGAATATATCGTTCATCTCTTCTCTCCTAATGCCCAGCGGCGTTGGTTAATGTCTCAGCGGCGGCATGATAAGTTGCCATTGCTGCGTCATGATGGGTGACAAGGTTATCAACCGACACATGGATAAAATCCATAAAGGTGGATGGATAGACACCCATCCAAAGTGTCAGGATAACGAGCGGCGCAAAAATCAGCATTTCCCGCTTATCCATATCTAGCATTGCTTTAACGTCATCCTTTGTAAGTTCACCGAAGACAACCCGGCGGTACAGGTAAAGCATATAAGCCGCACCCAATATCACACCTGTGAGCGCGAAGAATGTTGTCCATGTGCTTACCTTAAATATACCAACTAGCACCAATACCTCACCGACAAAGTTTGCAGTGCCGGGAAGCCCTACCGAAGCCATGGTAAAAAACATAAACACAAGTGCATATTTCGGCATGTTATGAACAAGCCCGCCATAACGGTCAATATCCCGCGTATGCAATCTGTCATATACTACACCCACACATAAGAATAGTGCGGAAGCCACAAAACCGTGAGCAAGCATTACAATAATCGATCCTTCAATACCCTGCACATTAAAGGCAAAAATCCCGATGGTCACAAAACCCATATGAGCAACGGACGAATAAGCAATCAACTTTTTCATATCAGTCTGACGCAACGCCACAAGTGATGTATAAACAATCGCAATACAGCTAAGCAGATAAATCAGCCATGCTAACTGCTCCGAAGCCACAGGAAACATGGGGAGTGAGAAACGAAGGAAACCATACCCGCCCATTTTAAGCAAAATACCCGCCAGAATTACGGAACCAGCAGTCGGCGCCTGCACGTGGGCATCCGGCAGCCAGGTATGAACCGGCCACATAGGCATTTTTACCGCGAATGAAGCAAAGAATGCCAGGAACAGCCAAATCTGTGCTTTAGGATCAAACCCATAAACCATCAATGTTGGAATATCAGTTGTTCCGGCTTCACCATACATATAAAGCATGGCAACCAGCATGAGTACAGAACCAAGTAGCGTGTAAAGGAAAAGCTTGTATGCTGCATAAACACGATTGGCACCGCCCCAAACACCGATAATCAGGAACATCGGGATAAGTCCCGCTTCAAAGAAGACATAGAACATCACCAGATCAAGCGAGCAGAACACGCCAATCATAAAGGTTTCAAGAAGCAGGAAGGCAATCATATATTCCTTCACGCGCATTTTGATTGTATCCCAGCCACACAAAATACAAAGCGGCATGATAAACGTGGTTAGTAGCACAAAGAGCACAGAGATACCATCAACACCCATTTTGTAATTAATGCCACCACCCAGCCACTGTGCATTTTCTTCAAATTGAAAATCTGCCGTTGTCTGATCAAAACTGAACCAGAGAACCATTGAAAACAGGAATGTCGCAACAGTAGTCAGCAATGCAGCGTTCTTGGCATTACGGTCAACAATTTCCTTCTCACCCTTGATACTTAAAATAATCAGCACACCAAGAAGCGGCAGAAACGTGATTGCGGATAAAATCGGGAAGTGTTCCATTTTACTGTCCCCCCATCACAAACCAGCTGACAAAAGCTGAAAGCCCGATCAGCATGGCAAAGGCATAATGGTACAAATACCCTGTCTGCATTTGTTTAAAACGTGCTGCCATCCTAACAACGGCGGCTGAAACACCATCGGGACCGTAACGGTCAATGATTCCTTCATCGCCACGCTTCCAGAAAACCTGCCCAAGCGCCATGACGGGACGCACAAAAATTGCGTCATAAATTTCATCGAAGTACCATTTGTTGCAACTGATGTTATGGGCAAATTTAAATGACTTGATGAATTTACCAGGTGTTTCCGGACGATACATATAACAGTACCATGCAAGTGCAAAACCAACAACCATGGCAACAAAAGGCGATAACACAACGGCAGTTGGCACATGATGCGCTGCTTCCATAATATTATCACCAAGCAGAAAGAGTGCGCCAGCCCAGAATTCTTCATATCCATCACCTGTAAACTGATGGCTGAATGTGAAACCGGCAACAATTGCACCAACCGCAAGAATATAAAGCGGTACTAGCATGACCTGCGGGCTTTCATGAACGTGGTCCTGAACTTCCTTGCTCGCACGGCTTTCACCAAAGAATGTCATGAACACAAGACGCCATGAATAGAAGCTCGTCATAAGTGCCGCAAGCACACCTAAAACAAAAGCATAATTACCAACAGATGTACCCGCCGCAAAGGCGGATTCGATAATCATGTCTTTTGAATAATAACCAGCCGTAAACGGAAACCCTGTCAGTGCAATCGTTCCAATGGTCATCATCCAGAATGTCACTGGTATTTTGGTACGCAGACCACCCATGTTACGCATATCCTGTTCATCAGAACTTGCATGGATAACTGATCCGGACCCAAGGAACAAAAGCGCCTTGAAGAAAGCATGGGTAAAGAGATGGAATATCGCCGCACCATAGGCACCAACACCGAGTGCAAAAAACATATAACCAAGCTGTGAACAGGTTGAATAGGCAATTACCCGCTTAATATCAAACTGCGACATCCCGACTGTGGCTGCAAAAAACGCGGTTGAGGCACCAATAATACAGACAACATCAAGTGCACCGGGTGCATATTCGAAAAGCGGCGAACAACGTGCAACCATAAATACACCCGCAGTCACCATTGTCGCCGCATGAATAAGCGCGGATACCGGTGTTGGTCCTTCCATCGCATCAGGAAGCCAGGTATGTAGGCCAAGCTGTGCCGATTTACCCATCGCGCCGATAAACAGTAGCAGACAAATTGTAGTTAGAAGATCCAGTTCCATACCAAGGAAGTGGATTGATTGTTCCGTATAGTCGGCAACATTTGCAAACACCGCAGCGAAATCGGCACTGCCAAATGTCATAAAGATTGCAAAAATACCAAGTGCAAAACCAAAATCACCCACACGGTTTACAACAAAAGCTTTAATTGCTGCGGCGCAGGCAGACGGTTTTTTATACCAGAACCCGATCAGAAGGTATGAAGCGAGGCCAACCCCTTCCCATCCAAAGAACATCTGGACAAAATTGTCCGATGTCACAAGCATCAGCATCGCAAATGTAAAGAGCGACAAATAAGACATAAAACGCGGGATATGAGGGTCATGGCTCATATATCCGACACTGTAAATATGCACTAGGCAGCTAACTGTATTGACCACAACCAGCATCACGGCCGTTAAAGTATCAATTTGAAATGCCCAGTTTACATTAAAATCGCCGGAAACAATCCAACTGAGCACCTGTAAATGTTCTGCATGATCACCCGGTGTAAGCGCAACTTGATAAAAAGCCGCCCATGAAAGTAGCGCTGAGATAATCAACGCTCCACACGTTACGATCTGCGCACCACGATCACCAATTCGTCGGCCAAAAAGCCCGGCGATAATCGAAGCTGCTAAGGGTAGGAAGACAATTGTCTGATACATATTATTATTATCCCTTCATCAGATGAATGTCTTCAACCGCAATGGACCCCCGGTTTCGGAAGTAAACCACAAGTATGGCAAGTCCGATTGAGGCTTCGGCGGCTGCAACAGTTAAGATCAGCATGGTAAAGACTTGCCCTACCAGATCACCCATATAGGATGAAAAAGCGACAAGGTTGATGTTTACTGATAATAAAATCAGTTCTATCGAAAGCAGGATAGTAATCACATTCTTTCTATTCAGGAAGATACCAAAAACACCCAGCGTAAAAAGCATGGCTGCAACAGTAAGGTAATGTTCAATTCCAATTTCCATTATCTCTTCCCTCTTAAATCCCTGATCCCGGTTTTACATCAACCGCTTCATAAGCATCATTACGGCGGCGACGAACCTGATCACCAATATTCTGTTTCTTGACACCATCCCTTTTACGGTGTGTCAGCACAATTGCACCTATCATCGCCACAAGCAGAATAAGTCCCGCCAATTGGAACAGGAATATATTGTCTGTATATAAAATGCGCCCAATGGCGTCGGTGTTGGTAACTTCATTTACCGGCGGTGTTGCGGCTGTAATCGTTGTAGCGATACCATCAGTCATGTTCCATCCACCTACGATAAAAACCATTTCAAGTAACAATATAAAACCGATAAGAAGCCCGACCCAGAGATACTCCATCACCCCTTTGCGAAGTTCTGCAAAGTTTATGTCCAGCATCATAACAACGAACAGGAACATGACCGCAACGGCACCTACATAAACAATAACAAGGATCATCGCGACGAATTCCGCACCAAGAAGAACAAAAAGTCCCGCTGCATTAAAAAATGCCAATATAAGAAACAGCACTGAATGAACCGGGTTCTTGCTGAATACGACCATAATCCCGGAAGTAACCAGGACTGCGGCTAATATATAAAAGGTTATTGCTGTTACCATTTGCTGTTTCCCTTATCGATACGGCGCATCAAGCTCGATATTAAGTGCAAGCTGACGTTCCCATCGATCCCCGTTATCAAGAAGCTTTTCCTTATCGTATAAAAGCTCTTCTCTTGTTTCGGTTGAATATTCAAAATTTGGCCCTTCCACGATCGCTTCTACCGGGCATGCTTCCTGACAGAAACCGCAATAAATGCATTTTGTCATATCAATGTCGTAACGGGTTGTGCGGCGTGTTCCGTCATCGCGAATATCAGCTTCAATTGTGATTGCCTGTGCCGGACAGATCGCTTCACAAAGTTTACAGGCAATACAACGTTCTTCACCATTTTCGTAGCGCCGAAGGGCATGTTCCCCCCTAAAACGTGGGCTGAGCGGCCCCTTTTCATGAGGGTAATTCAGTGTTACCTTTTTCTTGAAAAAATATTTAAGCGTCAACGCCATACCCTTGACGATTTCAGTCAGGAAAATTGTGCGAGCTGCGTGATCTAAAAATGCCATATAATTTCTCCTAACCCGCTAATTTTCCAAAATAAACAAGATAACCAGACGTTAATACGACCCACACCAAACTCACGGGCAGGAATACTTTCCAGCCAAGACGCATCAGTTGATCATACCGGTAACGCGGCACCGACATTTTAATCCAGGCAAAACAGAAAAAGAAAAATGCCATTTTCCCCAGAAGCCAGATAATCCCCGGAACTGCATATAATGGTGCCCAATCAACAGGTGGCAGCCATCCACCAAAAAACAGGATCGCCATCATGCCACACATCAAAATAATCGCCGCATATTCACCAAGGTAAAATAACGCCATCGCCATTGATGAATACTCGATCTGAAAACCGGCGACGATTTCCTCTTCCGCTTCCGGAAGATCAAAAGGCGTTCTATTTGTTTCAGCTAGGGCCGAAACAAAGAAAATAATAAACATCGGGAAAAGTCCGGAGAAGAAGTATCCATTTACCCCAAACATGACATTTTTCTGCGCTAGCACTATGTCTGTCAGATTAAGTGATCCCACACACATCAGCACGCAAACCAACACAAACCCGATTGAAACTTCATATGAAACCATCTGTGCTGCACTGCGCATCGCACCAAGGAAAGCATAACGCGAATTGGATGCCCAGCCGGCAATAATAATGCCGTAAACAGCAAGACTTGAAACCGCAAAAAGATAAAGAATACCTACATTTAGGTCGGATATTACCATCCCTTCGCCAAATGGCATCACGGCCCAGCCGACAAGCCCGAAAATAAGACTTAATGCGGGTGCAAGAAGGAACAGAAACTTGTTTGCACCTGCCGGTATAATTGTTTCTTTCAGGAAAACCTTTAGCCCGTCTGCAAAAGACTGTAGCAGACCAAATGGCCCTACAATATTCGGACCCTTGCGCAAGTGGATCGCCGCCCAGACCTTACGGTCAACATAAACAATCATGGCAACAGCAAGCAACACCGGAAGAACCACTACAAGAATGTTGGCAATTGTGCCAAACGTCAATAGTGCCCAAGGGTCTAGCCTATAGCCAAACCAGCCAACAAATATATCGAGATATTTACCCATCGGTTCCTGTTGCTCCCTCTGTCTGGTTTTCACCATTCATCGCCGCACGGCATTCATCCATGGTTTCTGACGATCTTGCAATTGGATTGGTTCCCCAAAAATCTTTTATCGCGTGTATAAAGCCATTCTTGGAAACTTTGCCAGCAACACCAAAATCTGCCCATTCAGCATTTGGTTTTTCATCGACATGTGCAAATAACGGGTATTCCGCACACATTTTTGCACGAAGCCCAGCAATATCATCAAACGGAAGTTTTTTACCAATTGCTTCTGATAATGCCCGGAAAATTGTCCAGTCTTCACGTGCTTCGCCCGGACCAAATATTGCCCGCTGCGCAATTTGAACACGCCCTTCCGTGTTAATATATGTTCCCGGCTTTTCTGTATAGACAACACCCGGCAAAATAACATCAGCGTGTTTCACACCTTCGTCACCGTGGCTGCCCTGATAAATAACAAATGCCTTTTCAAGTTGGCTGGTATCAAATTCATCAGCACCAAGGTTATAGACCACTTTGATGTTGCCACTTTCAACGCCATTCAGAATTCCATTAATACCGCCGTCGGTTACAAGCCCTAAATCAATTGCGGCGACACGGCTGGCAGCCGTATGAAGAACGTTAAATCCGTTCCATTCATCAGTCACACCACCGTATTTCTCACAAATATCATGAGCAAGTTTGATGATCGCGAGGCTGTCATCCCGGTTAAGAGCACCCTGCCCCAATATTATCATTGGACGTTCAGCATTTTTAAGAACATCAGCAAAATCATTTTTACCATCAAGAATATCCTGAAGCACTTTTGCACTATCGCCTAATTGTTCTACTTTATAGGTCAGATCAGCTTCTGGCCCAATATTCGCGACCTTACATTTACGTTTAAGCCAGCGTTGACGTATTCTTGCGTTAAGCACAGGGCTTTCATGACGCGGGTTAGAACCAACAAGCAAAATTGCATCAGCCTCATCAATTCCCGCTACACCGGAATTAAACAGATATCCCGCGCGGTGCTTTGCGCAGATCTTTGATCCATCCTGACGGCATTCGACCGAACCACCAAGTGATGCAATAAGCGATTTCATCGCATACATACTTTCCGCGTCACACAGATCGCCAACGATCCCTGCGATTTGACTTCCTTCAACACTTTTCAAAATGGCGGCAATTGCACCAAAGGCTTCTGCCCAGGTTGCCTCCTGTAGTTTACCGTTCTTTTTGACATATGGACGGTCAAGCCTGTTTTTTGCAAGCCCATCAACAGCATGACGGGTTTTATCTGAAATCCATTCCTCATTTACTTCTTCATGAATTCTGGGAAGCGCCCGCATCACTGCCTTGCCACGGCTATCAATTCGAATATTTGAACCCAATGCATCATGAACATCAACTGTTTCAGTATTTTTAAGCTCCCACGGACGGGCTTTAAAAGTATAAGGTTTTGATGTCAGCGCCCCGACCGGACAAAGATCAACAACATTTCCCGCCATTTCAGAGGCAAATGCCTGTTCATTATAAGTGGTAATCTGCATTTTTTCACCACGACCAATCGCCCCCAATGATGGCACACCCGCAATTTCATCGGCAAAACGAACACATCGCGTACAATGAATGCAACGTGTCATTATAGTTCGGATAAGTGGCCCCATATATTTTTCTTTAACGATACGACGCTTTTCAGTGTAACGACTTGCGCCCTCACCATACGCCATAGACTGATCCTGAAGGTCACATTCACCGCCCTGATCGCAAATAGGGCAATCAAGTGGATGATTGATCAGAAGAAATTCCATTACCCCTTCTCGGTATTGTTTTACTTTTTCAGTGTTGGTTTTTACGACCATACCATCACCAGCCGGAAGTGCACAACTGGCTGCCGGTTTTGGCGGGCCCGGTGAAACCTCAACCAGACACATACGGCAATTTCCGGCAATGGAGAGCCGTTCATGATAACAAAAGCGCGGAATTTCAATACCAGCCTGTTCGCAGGCCTGAAGAACCGTTGTTCCTGGTTCTACTTCTACTTCAATTCCATCTACTGTAAGCGTCGGCATCTTTTTTATCTCCTACGCTGCATGTGTTTTCTTATATTCAAGGATGCGTCGTTCGACTTCCGGGCGGAAATGTCTCATCAATCCCTGGATCGGCCATGCAGCCGCATCTCCAAGAGCACAGATTGTATGCCCTTCGATTTGCTTGGTTACTTCCAGCAACATGTCAATTTCTTCTATTTCTGCTTCACCGGTAGCTAAACGCTCCATAACGCGCCACATCCAGCCGGTACCTTCACGACATGGTGTACATTGACCACAACTTTCGTGCTTGTAAAATGCAGAAAGTCTTGTAATTGCACGGACAATATCCGTTGATTTGTCCATAACAATAACGGCCGCAGTACCAAGTCCTGTACCTTCTGCACGAAGACTGTCAAAATCCATCAGAACATTATCGCAAACTGATTTGGGGATCAGATGAACTGATGATCCACCGGGGATCACGGCTAGAAGATTATCCCAGCCCCCGCGAACACCACCAGCATGTTTTTCAATAAGTTCTTTTAGCGGGATCCCCATTTCTTCTTCCACATTACAGGGCTTGTTCACATGGCCCGATATACAGAATAATTTCGTACCCGTATTATTTTCACGACCTATCCCCGCAAACCATGAACCGCCACGACGTAAAATTGTTGGCACCACTGCGATTGATTCAACATTGTTGACCGTTGTCGGGCAACCGAATACACCCACATTTGCCGGGAAAGGCGGCTTCAGACGGGGTTGGCCCTTCTTACCTTCAAGGCTTTCAATCAGTGCTGTTTCCTCGCCACAAATATAAGCCCCTGCACCACGATGAACAAACACATCAAAATCATAACCGCTTTTACAGGCATTTTTACCAAGTAGTCCGGCAGCCCGCGCTTCTTCAATCGCCTTCTCCAGCACTTTTGCCTCATGGACAAACTCGCCGCGGATATAAATATAGGCCGCAATGGCACGCATGGCAAAACCCGCAATAAGGCATCCTTCAATAAGCTTGTGAGGATCATGGCGCATAATTTCACGGTCTTTACATGTACCCGGCTCACCTTCATCAGCATTCACAACAAGGTAACTTGGACGACCATCTGATTGTTTTGGCATAAATGACCATTTAAGGCCGGTTGGAAATCCCGCGCCGCCGCGGCCGCGAAGACCGCTTCCTTTCATTTCTTCAATGATAGCATCCTGCCCTTTGGCCATGATTTTTTTTGTACCATCCCAATCACCGCGCTTTTTTGCACCATCAAGAAACGGGCTTTCAAAACCGTAAAGATTAGTAAATATTCTGTCTTTATCGCTCAGCATTATTCATCTCCCCCGAATTTGGCATCCGAGGGTGCCATGTCTTTTAATGTTGTTGGTCCACCAATTGGGCATGACTTGAAACGTCCGTTTTGCGGACCCGGCTTTGGTGTTTTTCCGGCTTTTATTTCCTTAATGAAAGCGCGTGTCGTTTCCTCGTTCAGGTCTTCATAATATTCTTCCTTATAAGCGATAACCGGTGCATTGACACATGCACCCGCACATTCGACCTCAAGAAGTGTATATTCACCGTCTTCGGTAGTTTCGCCAAAACCGATCCCCAGTTCTTCTTTACACACTCTAACCACATCATCCGAACCACGAAGCCAGCATGGGGTGGTTGTGCACACCTCAATTACATGCTTGCCAACAGGCTTTAAATTATACATTGAATAGAAAGTAGCCACCTCATGAACACGAATGTAGGGCATATCAAGCATATCGGCGATATATTCCATAACCGGAACACTTACCCAGCCATTATTTTGTTCCTGTGCACGTTGCAAAAATGGCATAACACAACTTTCCTTGCGGTTTTCCGGATATTTTGCAAACTGCGTCTTGGTCCATTCCAGATTCTTTTTTGTAAATTCAAATTTTTCCGCATTTTTTATATTCATACTCATCGGTCAATTTCTCCGAACACAATATCAAATGACCCAATCATTGCCGGAATATCGGCAAGCATATATCCTTTGGCTACATGCCCCATCGCGCTGAGATGTGCATATCCAGGCGCGCGAATATGACAGCGATATGGTTTATTTGTGCCGTCCGATACAAGATAGACCCCAAATTCACCCTTTGGTGCCTCAACCGCAGCATAAACCTCACCTTCCGGTACCTTAAAGCCTTCTGTATATAGCTTAAAATGGTGGATCAACGCTTCCATTGATGATTTGATTTCAGCACGTGGTGGCGGTGTTACCTTGCGGTCAACCGATGAAACCGGGCCTTCCGGCATTTTTTCAATACATTGGCGCATGATTTTTACCGACTGATACATTTCTTCTATCCGAAGAATATAGCGGTCATAACAATCACCCTCTTTACCAACGATTACGTCAAAATCCAGCTCGCTGTAAACCTCGTAAGGTTCTGACCTTCTCAAATCCCAAGGAATATCACATCCACGAACCATTGCCCCTGTAAAGCCAAGTGCAAATGCTTCCTCAACACTTACCTTGCCAATATCAACATTACGTTGTTTGAAGATACGGTTTTCCACCACAAGCGATTCCATATCGGAAAGCACCTTGGGAAAAGTATCACAAAATTCAAGAATACGTTTATCAAGCCCCGCCGGCATATCCTGATGAACACCACCCGGACGGAAATAATTCGCATGTAGCCTTGCACCGCAAACGGCCTCATAAAATTCCATCAGTATTTCACGTTGCTCAAACCCCCAAAGCATTGGTGTTAGGGCTCCCACATCCGTTGCATGTGAGCATATATTCATTAAATGATTTAGAATACGGCCAATTTCACTAAAGAGAACGCGTATATACTGACCCCTTTTAGGAACCTCAATCCCCATCAATTTTTCAATAGCAAGGCAAAATGCATGTTCCTGGTTCATCGGGGCAACATAATCAAGCCGATCAAAATAAGGGATCGCCTGAAGATATGTTTTATGCTCAATCAGTTTTTCCGTACCTCGATGAAGTAGTCCGATATGCGGGTCCGCCCGTTCAACCACTTCACCATCAAGTTCAAGAATAAGGCGAAGCACACCGTGCGCCGCTGGATGCTGCGGGCCAAAGTTTACATTAAAGTTTTTGATATCGACTTCAGCCATTATTTCTTCCCCCCTTTTTCACTATCGGCTTTCTCATCGCCGGGCAGAATATATTTTGCACCTTCCCATGGTGACATAAAATCAAACGTGCGAAATTCCTGAGCCAGCTTCACTGGCTCATAAACAACACGCTTTTCTTCTTCTGAATACCTTACTTCCACATATCCGGTAAGCGGAAAGTCCTTTCTGAGAGGGTGCCCCTGAAACCCATAATCACTAAGTAGCCTGCGAAGATCGGGATGACCGTCAAACATCACACCATACATATCCCATGTTTCACGTTCGTACCAATTGGCAGATTGAAAAACACCCGTGACCGAAGGAACAGTTGTTTCTTCATCTGTTGTAAGCTTTACACGAATACGTTGATTATGATGCATGCTCAAAAGGTGATAGACCACTTCAAAGCGTTCCACGCGCTCTGGATAATCAACGCCGCAGATATCCGTTAGCTGTACAAATTTACAGGCTGAATCGTCTCTTAAAAAAGTAAGGATTTTTACAATATGATCACGTTCAACGTTGATTGTCAGCTCATTAAAAGCAACCTTCCAATCCGTTACAGCACTACCCGTCTTTTCTTTAATATGTTCACCAAGATCCTTTAAGGCTTCATCGGAACTCATTTATTATATCTCCTAGCGCTCAAATGTGATCGTACGGCGAATTTTCTTCTGAAGTTGAAGAATGCCATATAATAATGCTTCAGCAGTAGGAGGACATCCCGGGACATAAACATCCACCGGCACAATCCGATCACAGCCACGTACAACTGAATACGAATAATGGTAATATCCGCCACCATTAGCACAAGACCCCATGGAAATAACATAACGTGGTTCCGGCATCTGGTCATAAACCTTACGCATTGCTGGTGCCATTTTATTTGTAAGTGTTCCCGCGACGATCATTACATCGGAATGCCGGGGACTGCCACGTGGTGCAAATCCGTATCTTTCCACATCATAACGCGACATGGATGTATGCATCATTTCAACTGCGCAGCAGGCAAGACCAAACGTCATCCACCAAAGAGAGCCGGTACGCGCCCAGGCAATAATATCTTCTATTGAAGTAACTACAAATCCCTTATCGGCAAGATCATCCTGAATAGATTTAAAATAAGCATCACGCTCCATCGCGGACATCTCCGCCTGCATTGCCGGTGACACCATATCCACTTTTGCTTGGTCTGGCGTATTTTCTACTCCCATTCCAATGCTCCTTTTTTCCATTCATATATAAAGCCGATAGTCAGCACACCCAGAAAGATCATCATAGATACAAATCCAAATATTCCGATATTTCCAAGTGCAACTGCCCAGGGAAAAAGGAACGCCACTTCCAAATCAAAAATTATAAACAGGATAGCTACAAGATAAAACCTGACATCAAACTGTTTGCGCATATCTGTAAACGCTTCAAATCCGCATTCATAAGCAGACAGCTTTTCCGCATCGGGTTTTTGTTTCACAACAAGGATCGGCAACAATACAAATATTGCTGCCATAACAATAGCTATGATAAAGAAAACCAATATCGGAAGATATTCGAGCAGCAAATCGTTCATTAGCGCCCCACCCTTCAATTACATCGTTTATGACAGTCCTCACCGTAATGACCTGGAACGCTGTCCTTTAATCCAAGCTAAGGTTTATTTCACCACCTATGTACCCGAATATAATTTCAGGAACACAAAAAGCAAAATTCCTAGCTTCGTTAATAGCCCTTAGCGACAAAAAATTCCACTAGTTTTTTTATAAAAAAATGCTTTTTTATTAATTCGAAACAGTAAAAGTAGCACGACAAAATCCTTCATGCTTATAACGAATTAGTAAAAATTTCAGGACAGTCTAAAATTGGATAAAATTACCATTTTTGATAAAAATGGCGAGAGTGACGGGACTCGAACCCGCGACCTCTGGCGTGACAGGCCAGCGCTCTAACCAACTGAGCTACA
>JAYODU010000020.1:0-2544 GCA_038106445.1 Kordiimonadaceae bacterium
GCTTGCCGTCGATCATATAGGTCATTGGAGAACCTGATTGACCAGCAGGCATCCAGACTTCACCGACATTTTCACCGGTTTCCTTGTCATAGGCACGAAGCATGGCACCCCGCTCACGATCACCAGGGTTTGTTACGCGTGGATCACCAACAATTACAAGTGTTTTGGTTACGACTGTGCCGACACTTGATGACTGTCCTGTTCTCGGGATATCCATTCCCTGAAGATCAGGGTGGTTGCGAACGTTATCCGGTGTTTCACCATGAGCGACACGCCATTTGACTTCACCTTTATTCATATCAATCGCTGCAAGAACACCATATGGTGGTTTCAGGATTGAAAGGCCTTTTACATTCAGGCTTGGTACAACCACTGGCGGACCATCATAAACCGGATAGTTGACTTCAGATGGTGCGTCAGGGTTCTGACCTGTACCGGCTGCATTGCGCATACGGAAAGGCTCACCCTTACGGCCCGCCATATAGGCTACATTAGAATATCCTTCAGGTGGGGGTGCGAGTGAAATTCCGCCGATTGCCCCGGTTGTTGCTGATGCATAAACGATACCTGTTTCGGGATCAAACGCGCCGCCGGGCCAGTTAGTTCCGCCGCCTGCATTACCAAGATTAATGGCACCAAGCATACCGTTTACATCACCAAGAATTGGCGGGTTATATAATGTACCGTCTTTCCAGACCCAGCGTTCAAGATTTTTCATCGCAATTTCGCGCATTTCCGGCGTAAAATCGATCAGATCATCCGGGTAATCCAGTTCCGGGTTACCATAAAGAAGCTTATCGGATGGACGTGGCTGTGTTGGTGAATACCATTCACCGGGCACATTGCCTTGTGGGACCGGAACTTCAGGAATTGGCCAGATGGGCTCACCAGTAACACGGTCAAAAACATACATAAATGCCTGTTTGGTTGGAAGCGCCAATATCTGACGATCTCTCCCATCAATGGTCACATCCATAATGAGCGGTGCTGATGAAAGGTCATGATCCCAGATCGCGTGATGCACAACCTGAAAATGCCAGCGGTATTCACCGGTATTCAGGTCAACAGCAACGATACTTTCACCAAAAAGGTTGTTACCAGGACGATGACCGCCGTAGAAGTCAGATGACGGACTTTCTACAGAAAGAAATACCAGTTCATTTTCCTCATCAACAGTGATCTGTGTCCAGACGCCTGTGTTACCATTTCTTTCCCATGAATTATCAAGCCATGTGTCATTGCCAAATTGGCCAGGACGTGGAATAGGGTCAAACTGCCAGATTTTTTCACCGGTACGAATATCAAACGCACGAACAAGACCTTTGGTATTATTATAGTTATCAATGGTCATGCCTTCTTTCATGGCGGAACCGACAATGATCATATCACCCACGACAGTTGGTGTAGCATGAAGACCGATTTCACCTGTTACAAGGTCAATCTGTACTTCATTGCCCTGTACGGCACCAATTTTAAGATCAAGAATGCCGTTTCCGTCTGTGCCGAAACTTTCAATTGGGACACCGGTATGAGCATTTAATGCGACAAGTCTGTAACCTGTTGTGACATAATAAATACGGTCATCACCATTGCCATCGGACCAGTAGGATAGACCACGACCGGAAAGCTGACGTGGGGCCATACCCGCACGCAGGCCTTCACGCATGCTGTGAAGCCACATCAGTTCGCCTGTTTTACCGTCAAGGGCTATGGCGGTACGGCGTGTTCCTGCTGTTGCATAAAGAACACCATCAATCATAAGCGGTGTTACTTCCAGCTTGTATTCGCTACGTGTTCCAAGATTTTTGGTGGAAAATGACCAGACAAGTTCCAGATCTTCGAAGTTATCGGCATCAATCTGGTCGAGTGGCGAATAGCGTGAACCTTTGATGTCCCCGGTATAATGATGCCACTCGCCATTGGCGGTGCCTTTTTCCTCTGCAAATGCAAAAGTTGAAGTGAACCCCATAACCATCGCCGTCAACGCAATTGCAGTTTTTGTTAAATGTAACTTCATATTCTTCTCCCGTTTCTATTTTGTGAGGACATTTTGTTATATTATAACAAAGAAGTCAAGGTTTATTCAATTTTTGGCAAAATTATTTTACTTTATTTAGGGTTTTGTATTTTGAGTATTTATTTTGGTGATTCTGTCTAGACCACCGAATAAATTTTAATCATCAGGCAGAGCATAAACCCGGAACTCACCGGGATAAGCACCACCTGAAACAGAAACGCAGATATACTGTTTGCCGTCGATCATATAGGTCATTGGAGAACCTGATTGACCCGCTGGCATCCATATTTCACCTACCTGTTCACCGGTCATTTTATCGTATGCGCGAAGCATAGCACCGCGTTCACGATCACCCGGGTTTGTCACACGTTGGTCACCAACAATCACAAGCGTTTTAGTGACGACGACACCGACATTGGCCGGTTGTCCTGTCATTGGAATGTCAAGACCAGCCAGTTTTGGGTGATTACGCACGTTATCCGGTGTTTCACCATGTGGTACTTTCCATAGGACTCTTCCAGCATTCA
>JAYODU010000009.1:0-51969 GCA_038106445.1 Kordiimonadaceae bacterium
TTTTGCGCAAGTTAGGTTTTTACATGATTACTTATTTATTCTTCAGGTTTTAAAGTCGACGTGTATAGTCAAATCGACTCAAATAGGATCGAAAAATTAAGAAAATAGCAGGAACGGGTCTTAGTTTATCTTTTTTGTTCAAAAAGTATAGAGACCATGCTATATGGCTAAGCATATGAAGTTATAACATAACATTTAAGTAAAGTTGTTTTTGAAGTCATCAGTTTATATTAAGCTTGATGATTAACACAGTCTGTAAATTGGTAAGAAAGAATATGATAAAGATGAAATATAAACAGAACCTTATCTTAAGTACTAGCCTTATTTTGGCATTACCAATGATGGCTGAAGCACAACAACCGGTTGAAAGCGAAGTTATTACTGTGACTTCAACCCGTAGCGAACAGATTGCAAATAATGTGATCGGCAATCAGGCGTCAGTTAGTGGTGAAAATATACAGTTCATAGCCCCCACGCATATTAACGAAATATTACTTAGTATACCTGGCGCAAATATTTCAAGAAATAATGGTCAGGAATCACTAATATCATTACGTTCACCAGTCTTTAACGGGGCAGGTGCATGTGGTGCCTTTATGACCGCACAGGATGGTGTGCCGCTTCGTGGTGCGGGCTTTTGTAATGTTAATGAACTGTTTGATAGTTTTTCCGAACAAGCTGGCCGTATTGAAGTGGTTCGTGGTCCTGGCTCTGTCCTTTACGGATCAAACGCGATGCATGGTGTTATCAACATTGTTTCACAAACAGTGGGTGATGCAAATTCATACGCCAGTATGGAAGCGGGTTCATGGGGGCATCTTAAGTTCAATGGAAGCGGCGCTTTTATAAACGGAAATCATGGCTTTCGTGTAACAGGTACAGTCGCACATGATGGCGGATATATAGAAGATAGTGGTTTTGATCAGCAAAAGGCCCAGATCAGACATGAATATAATAATGGCAGATTTGAAATTTCATCTAATTTCTTGTTTACCAACCTTGATCAGGAAACGGCAGGTTATCTTGTCGGGGTTGATCTTTATAAGGATCCTATTGCTGCGAAGACCAATGCCAATCCCGAAGCTTTCAGAAAGGCAAAGTCATTTCGTTACTGGTCAACCATTTCAGCTGATATTTCAGACAATGTACGCTTGCAGGTTTCCCCCTATGCAAGAAGCATGGATATGGAATTTTTGATGCATTTTATACCGGGTCAGCCACTTGAAGAAAATGAACAGAAAAGTATTGGTTTTCAAAGTGCATTTTATATCAATGAAGGTGAGCAGTTTGAATTAATTGCGGGCGTTGATGGTGAACTTGGAAACGGTGAACTTAAACAAACACAGGAAAATCCAACTGTGGGAAGTGCTTTTCTTGCTGCGACAATTCCTCCGGGTAAACAATATGACTATGAAGTGGATACCAAATTAATCGCCGGATTTTTAAGGGGTGAGTTTGATATTAACGACCAGCTGTCCCTTATGGGGGGTGTTCGCGGTGAACATATGAAGTATGACTATAACAACCGTATGACGAGTGGTCGTGTTGATGAAGATGGAAATCCCTGCGGTTTTGGCGGTTGCCGCTATTCAAGACCGGAAGACCGTGAAGACAGTTTTAACAATGTGTCGTTTGAAGCGGGACTATTGTTCAAAATAGATGACAATAACAATTTCTTTACGCGTTATAGCCGCGGCTTCCGTGCGCCGCAAACGGCGGAACTTTACCGTTTACAAGTTGGACAACTTGTTGCTGATATTGATAGCGTTAAACTGGACAGTATTGAAGCGGGTATT
This sequence comes from Kordiimonadaceae bacterium, assembly GCA_038106445.1. Classification (GTDB taxonomy): domain Bacteria; phylum Pseudomonadota; class Alphaproteobacteria; order Sphingomonadales; family Emcibacteraceae; genus Pseudemcibacter. The sequence goes on from JAYODU010000009.1 coordinate 1,797, forward strand.
CGCGGCATTACAGAAACATATTCATATGAAATTGCCGGCTTTTATATGAAAAAAGATAATGTGATCTTTCAGGATAATCGTGTCAATGTTGATAACGGCAAATCCAAACACATTGGCCTAGAAGGTATGTTCGAATACCGCTTCCCGATAGATGTTAGCATTCGTGCCAGTGGCAGCCTTGCAGAGCATAAATATGATTTTGATTATTTATCGGACGGCATTAACTGGAATGGGCTGGACATTGAAACTGCACCGAGAAATTTTGGCAGTATTCAGCTAAACTGGATACCGGCTAACAAAGTAAAAGCGGGTCTAGAATGGGTCTGGATGGGATCCTATTATATGGAACCAACTAATACGTATAAGTATGAAGGTCATAATTATTTCAATCTTCGTGTTGAAGCGGAAGCAGCGAATAATATTGATATTTTCCTGCGTGTTATGAATATCACCAATGTACGTTATGCAGAGCGGGCAGATTATGCGCCGTTCGGTGTTGGCGAACGTTATTTTGTTGGTAAGCCACGTGCATTTTATGGTGGCGCAAAAGTCCGCTTTTAATGCTGAAAATATGAAGGCCTGTACTTTGGTACAGGCCTTTTTAAAAGAACAATACTTTACAGCCATTCCGGGGATGGCTATTATTTTTGCGGACTAACAGATTCTATTAAAGGGACACAATTCACATGAAAAAATACCTTATATTAATGTTGCTGGCGATTACGGCATGTTCATCACAGGACGGCAGCGAAAATACCGTAATGACAGAAGAGGAAAGTTGGGCCGCGCAGGCACAAAATATAACTATCATCCGCGATAATTGGGGTATTCCTCATATATACGGCAAAACCGATGCGGATGCCGTTTTCGGTGTTATGTATGCCCAGGCAGAGGATGATTTTAATCGTGTCGAAGTCAATTACTTGAACGCAATGGGCCTTTTGGCACAAGCCGAAGGGGAAGGGGAAATTTTCCGCGATCTTCGTATGCGTCTCTTTATTCAGCGTGATGAAATGAAACGTTTTTATGATGAAGCACCGGACTGGCTTAAAAAATTAATGGATGCCTATGCAGATGGCCTTAATTATTACCTTTATACCCATCCGGAAGTCCAGCCAAAAGTAATTAAAAGATTTGAACCCTGGATGGCACTGTCATTTTCTGAAGGAAGTATTGGTGGTGATATCGAAGGTATTTCGATAAGGGAACTTGAAAGATTTTATGGTGGTACGCAGGAAATGGCAGCCGCAGCAGATATTGTTGACTGGGAGCCACGCGGTTCAAACGGAATGTCCATTGCACCGCAAAAAACAGTAAACGGCAAAGCACTTCTTTATATCAATCCACATACAACTCATTATTTCCGTGAAGAAGCCCATATGGTCAGCGAAGAAGGTCTTAATGCTTATGGCGCATTAACCTGGGGTCAGTTTTTCATCTATCAGGGTTTCAGCGAATATAATGGCTGGATGCATACATCCACACGTTCAGATGTAATTGATGAATATTACTATAATGAAATCATCGAACGTGATGGAAAACTTTATTATATGTATGGTGATGAGGAACGCGAAGTTAAGCAATCCGTGGAAACGATTGAATATAAAGCAGCGGATGGTTCAATGGCATCACGTGACTTTACGGTCTACCATACCCATCACGGGCCGGTTGTACGTACCGATGATGATGGCAGGTGGATCGCCGTACAGCTGATGAATATACCACTAACGGCACTTAACCAATCCTATACGCGGACAAAAACCAAATCTTATGCTGAATTCTATGAAATGATGAGGCTTAAATCCAATTCGTCCAATAATACGGTTTATGCGGATAAAGACGGAAATATTGCCTATTTCCACGGTAATTTCCATCCGATCCGGAACACTGATTATGACTTTAACCACCCGGTAAACGGTAATAATCCTGACACGGACTGGAAAGGCTTACATCCGGTAGAAGATGCAATTAATCTTTTAAACCCGGGATCAGGATGGCTTTATAATACAAATAACTGGCCATTCAGTGCTGCCGGACCGGATCATAGTCCGAAGAAGGAAGATTATCCAAGTTATATGTCTGTAAATTTTGAAAACCCACGCGGTGAACATGCGCTTAAACTATATCCGAACATCAATGATTTTGATATCGATAAGCTTATTGAGGTTGGCTATGACGGGCTGCTTCCCTCATTTGAACGTTTCGTTCCGGTTTTAAAAGCAGCATATGATGCAAATCCGGATGAAAGCCTTAAGGAAGCCGTTGATATGCTGGTTGCATGGGATAAACGTGCCGGCATGGACAGTGTTGAAACATCACTCGCCCATCATTGGGGTGATGAGCTATGGAGACTTTTACCACGTGGTGATGATCTTGACCCTTATGATGCTTATGCTTATGTGGAAACCGAAATTTCAGCTGAGCAGTATCTTGCAGCTTTAAGAGCTGCTATAGATCAGATGGAAGCGGATTTTGGAACCTGGCAAATTGCCTGGGGAGACATTAACCGTTTTCAGCGTAATGACGGTAGTATCGTTCAGAATTTTGATGATAATAAATCCAGTTATCCGATGAAACTTGCATCTGGTCGCTGGGGTGCGCTTGCATCAATTGGTTCAAGACAATATCCCGGCACTAAAAAATGGTACGGAACAAGCGGTAACAGCTTCATTGCGGCTATTGAGTTTGGTGATAGGGTGACTGCAAAAGCACTTATGGCTGGCGGATTAAACAGTGATCCAAATTCACCACACTTCTTTGATCAGGGTGAAATGTACGGGCGTGGTGAATTCCGCGACGTTCATTATTACCGCGAAGATGTGGACGCCAATGCGGAACGTACCTATCACCCCGGTGAATAAACAGGTATTTCAAAGATGAATTTATGGGCTGGACAATTTACTTGATCTGGCCCATTTTTTGTTTGAACCGTAATAAGGTGGCCGATAAGGATATTGATATTGGGTAAATGGCTTAAAATAGTTGCATGTATATTAGTCGTTGTGCCCCTGATGGCCTGTGCAACAATTTATTTCGGGTTTAGTGCAAGTCTGCCGGAATTAGAGGGAGCCATTGAGACGAGCCACATATCTGCGCCAGTAATGCTTGAACGCGATGAATATGGAAATCCCACAATTACAGCACATACGAGATCTGATCTATCTTATGTTTCAGGATATTTACATGCACAGGAAAGATTTTTTCAAATGGATCTTTCCAGACGATTGGCGGCGGGGGAACTTTCGGAACTTTTCGGGGCTTTGGCGCTGAACACAGACCGTGAAAACCGTGTCCATCGTTTTCGCAGTCGGGCAACAGTAGCGATCGAGCTATTATCAGATTTTGAACGTCTTCAACTTGATCAATATACCCGCGGGGTAAATGATGGGCTGGCTGATTTGGGGGTAAAACCTTTTGAATATTGGCTACTTAATGCGGAACCGAAATTATGGACACGGGAAGATAGTTTTCTGGCAATTTACGCCATGTTTTTTACTCTGCAATCATCGGATGGTGATTTTGAATGGCAGAACCATATATTGAGAAAAAGCCTTCCTGCTGAACTTGTCGAATTTTTACTTCCAGAACGAACGGAATGGGATGCCCCGGTTTCAGAAGAGATAGCAGTTGATAATGTCGATATCCCGGATAGCTCTTTGCTGCAAAAAGGACCGGTTGCACAGATCAATGTTGATGATGCACCAATGCTTGGTAGCAATAACTGGGCGGTATCAGGAAAATTGACTGAGACAGGTGCGGGGATGATTTCCAATGATATGCATCTTGCGCTACGTGCACCATCAATCTGGTATAAATTGCGCCTTAAACTTGCTGATGGATCATTTGATATTACGGGAGTTTCACTGCCGGGGGTGCCCGCTATTGTAGTTGGAAGCAATGGTCACATCGCTTGGGGGTTTACCAATTCAAATATTGATCATTCAGATTTAATTGAACTCAGGATTAACCCGGAAAATGAAAACCAGTATTTAACGGATCAGGGTTATGTGGATTTTGAAATTCTGGAAGAAATTATCAAAATTGCGGGGGGTAGTGCTGAAATAATGCCCGTTAGGGAAACTGTATGGGGACCTGTTATAATAGTGCCGGACGGTGCAGAATATGTCTATCGATGGGTGGCCCATATGCCGGACGGTGTAAATTTGGAATTATTTAATTTTGAAAAGGCCAAATCAGTAAAAGAAGCACTTTTGCTGGCTGGGAAGATGGCCATTCCTGCGCAAAATACATTAATTGTAGATAATGAAGGCAATATCGCCTGGACTTTATTTGGTAAAATTCCAAAAAGACTGGAAGGGAATTATAACAAAATTCAGGATTGGTCTGATGGAAAGCTGGTGTGGAATGATTGGTATCCTCCTGATGAAAGTCCCCGTATTGTTAATCCTGAAGATGGAAGGCTTTGGACGGCAAATGCACGGGTGATTTCAGGTGATGATTTTAAGAAAGTGGGTTATAGCCGTTATGATTTAGGTGCCAGAGCAGGGCAAATAAAAAAAAGATTGTTTGAACTTGATTATCCCATTGCTGAAAAAGATCTGTATGACATCATGCTAGATGATGAAGCCATATTTCTTGATCGTTGGCAAAGGCAACTAATTCAGGTGCTGGAAGCATCTAATGAAGACGCATTTTTACCTTTCCTGGAACGGGTTAGAAATTGGGGTGGGCGTGCGGACAAAAATTCGGTTGGGTTCAGACTGGTGCGGGAATACCGAACCCAGATATTCAGAACCCTTATGGCAAATGCGGTGCAGGCTTGCCTTGACTATAATGAAAATTGTGATTATGGCCGCGCGACAAAACAATGGGAACAGCCGCTATGGCAACTGATTAGTGAACGGCCTGATGGCTGGATACCTGATGGGGGAAGTGACTGGCAATTTTATTTTGAGCAGCAGGCATTTGAAGCCTGGAAACCCGTTATTCTTGGTGAGATTAATCTGGAAAACTATACTTGGGGTGCGAAAAATGTTACCAAAATCGCACATCCCCTTTCTCGTGCGGTTCCGGATCTTGCAAAATACATTGATATGCCAATTGTGGAACAATCCGGTGACAGTGAAAATATTCCGCATATAACGGGTCTCGTTAATGGGCAATCAATCCGGATGGTTGTCAGTCCCGGTCATGAGGAAGATGGGATAATGGATCTTCCATCCGGGCAGTCGGGACACCCGCTATCACCATATTTCGGCGCCGGGCATGATGAATGGTTAAATGGTGCTATGTTGCCATTTCTTCCTGGTGAAACCAAATGGTCACTTGAATTTGTGCCGGGTTAGTAGTTATCGCGAAGCTCCTAAATATACCATTTTAGCGGCGGCGAGATCCTCAAGGGCGGTGCCGACTGATTTAAATAGCGTAGACCGGGTTGAATTTTTGGGCATAAAACCATCCGCAACCATTTCTGAAAGTTCGCCGCATATATCATGACGGTTTATGATGCCTTCTTCCAAAGGATGAATGATGTCGCCTGCTTCAGCAATTGTGCCTTCATAGGTGTCGACATATATATCGCAGTTTTGGATCACGTCATTATCAGCTTCTCTCATATCCGGCGTAAATGCCCCGACAAGATCAATATGCTGTTTTTTTGATGTATCAAGCCATTTTCCTTTTAAAATTGGCTTATCTGCCATTGTTGCGCATGAAATTATATCGCAAGACCCTGCATATTCCTCCGGATTTTCAATGACAATGATGGGAACTTCAAACCCGATACTGACAGTTTCGGCGAACCTTTTGGTATTTTGATAATTTCGGCCCCATACATATATTTCTTTAAGATCGCGAATGGCTGAATGTGCATATATCAGGTGAGCGGCAATTTTTCCCGTCCCCATCATCAACATTTTTTCTGAAGCAGGATTTGAAAGATAAGATGATGCAAGGGCGGAAGCACATGCTGTCCTGCGTGCGGTAAGTTCATCACCATCCATTATTGCAAGGTTCTGACCTGTGTCCGCATCCGATAAAATATATGTGGAACTGACACTGTCCAAATTCTTTTTATTATTATCAGGGCAGACCATGACGAGCTTGATGCCCAACATACCACCTTCCTGCCAACATGGCATAAGAAGCAGTGTATTTTCCGTTCCTGCTTTTGTTTTTATACTATGATTATGGCGTAATGGTATGTACCCGCCCGCTTTAAAAGCATCCCGTAAGGCATTAATAAGATCATGATAGGGGATCAGTTTTGCGACTTGTTCAGCATCGATGATTTTCACTTATGTTCCTCGGACTTATCATTTATATTTAAGTGTGAAATGTAACAATGCAGCAATACCATATGACACAACAAGTAAATAATTCGCTTTGGGCGCTGTCGCGAAAATCAAAAGTAGGCGTAAATAGTCTTAAAGGTGAGCACAAAACAGATATAGCCATTATCGGTGGTGGCTATACGGGTTGTTCTGCTGCGCTTCGGCTTGCTGAAGGGGGTGCTGATGTTACCTTAATCGAAGCGGAATATAGCGGCTTTGGGGGGGCAGGACGAAATGTGGGGCTCACAAATGCCGGGCTCTGGCTTAACCCGGAAGAAATTGAAAAAGCAATCGGCAAGGAATATGGATCAAGGCTGAATGATTTTTTAAGCAAAGCTCCGGACCTTGTTCATGGGCTAATTGATGAGCATGGCATTGAATGTGATGCCCTTCGAAACGGTACACTTCACCTTGCCCATTCCGGTGCCGGGTTAAAGGCACTTGAAAATAAAGCATGGCAGATTAACAGCCGTGGTGGAAGTGTAATGTTGCTTGGTAAATCGTCAACATACGCGCTTACAAAGGCCGAAAATTATATTGGTGCCATTCATGATATGCGCGGCGGCACAATTCAGCCGCTTGATTATTGCTATGGTTTAATGCTGGCGGCAAAAAAAGCTGGCGCAACCATATTTAACGGAACACCTGCGCAGTCGGTTCGGCATAGACGCAAAAAATGGCACATAAAAACACCAGACGGCCTATTGGTGGCAGACCGTGTTTTACTTGCCACCAATGCTTATCTTAGAGATGTTTCGCCATTAGTGCGATCCTCCTTTACACCGATGTATTACAGCCAGATGGCGACGGACCCCCTTAGTGACGATCAGCTTAAACATTTTCTGCCGGGTAAAAACGGGACCTGGGATACCCGTCTTGTGATGCGATCATTTCGTACGGACGGGGCCGGTCGGCTGATCATCGGCACCATCGGTAATATATATACCGATAATGCATCGTTTTTATGTTCATGGGCAAATAAAGTGTTGCGTGATACGTTTCCGGGTGTGGGGGATGTAAAATGGACTTATAAATGGGCGGGGCGAATGGCATGTTCTTCAAATTATGTGCCGAATCTTCATGATTTAGGCAAGGGATTATACAGTATCAGCGGGTTTAGCGGACGTGGAATTTCACCCGGCACGGCATTTGGACGCGTGATGGCGGACTTTATGCTTGGCCAAATTGGTTCCACGGAGCTTCCACTTCCACTTAAAACTGTTGAACCGTTAAGATTGAATATGATGCGACAGCTTTACTTTGAAACCGGGAGCCAGCTATCGCATCTTTATGATCATATAAATTAATTTTTTTTGTAACGTTCAAACCAGGCCATGATTTTATCACCTTAGCACTTAGGCGTGGTCACTATACGGTAGCAAGAATGTCATCAAGCGTATCTATAATGGTTTCTATTTGTTTTTCATCAACAATGAGCGGTGGTGAAAGGGCAATGATGTCCCCCGTTGTTCTGATCAGCACTCCTTTTTCAAACGCTTTAAGATAGGCTTCAAATGCCCGTGCGGTTGGCGCGCCTTCTCTTGGTTTTAAATCGATTGCGGCCACAATGCCGAAATTCCGGATATCCCGAACCAGATCATGACGCGCTAATGAATGGACAGCCTTTTCAAAAAATGGTGTCAGAGCTGCCGCACGTTTAAATAAATCCTGTTCCTCATAAACATCCATTGTTGCAATCCCAGCGGCGCAGGCCAGGGGATGCCCTGAATAGGTATAGCCATGAAACAGTTCAATAACATCGGGCGGGCCCTGCATAATTGTATCATGAATTTCATCACTCAGTAGAACGGCCCCCATTGGGACTGCGCCGTTGGTCAGACCCTTGGCGGTGTTGATCATGTCCGGTTCTATTCCCAGCAGCGATGCTGTGGATACATCACCAGTGCGCCCAAAAGCGGTGATGACTTCATCAAAAATAAGCAAGATGTCATTTTCTTTTGTAATCTGGCGCAGGCGTTCTAAATACCCTTTTGGCGGCACGATAACACCGGCAGAACCGGCCATTGGTTCGACGATGACGGCGGCTATTGTTTCGGCACCGTGTAATTCAATAATTTCAAGCAGTCTGTCTGCAAGCTCGGCGCCATTTTCCGGCTGTCCCTTTGAGAACAGGTTGCCTTCCACATTATGGGTGTGTGGAAGATGGTCAATTTCCGGAAGGAATGGCCCATAAATCTTACGGGCTGTCGGGATACCGCCAACAGAAAGGCCGCCAAAATTAACACCATGATAGCCTTTGTCACGGCCAATCAGCTTTACTTTTTCAGGGTTACCGCGTGCTTTAAAATATGCACGGGCAATTTTAAGGGATGTATCGGCCGATTCTGATCCGGAATTGGTAAAGAAAACATGATTAAGATCGCCAGGAAACATATTGGCAAGACGTTCGGCAAATTCAAAAGCACCAAGATGCCCGCCTTGAAAAGCAGGCGAATAGGTCATTTGATCAATCTGAAATTTAAGAGCATCGTTGATTTTTTTCTGGCCATGGCCGGCGTTCACACACCATAGGCCAGCGACACCATCAAGTATTTTTTTCCCTTCAGTTGTCTGATAATACATGCCTTCTGCAGAGGCAAAAAGGCGTGGGCTCTTCTTAAAGGATCGATTTGCCGTAAAGGGCATCCAATAGGATTCAAGGCTTTGCATGTTAGCGGTCATTTTTTCTCTCATGAAAAATTATTATTAAAAAAAGTATATACCGATGAAGAAGTGAGGATCAATCGGATTAGCTAATTTCCTTCAATATGATCAAGAAAACTGTGCCATTTGAGAACCATAGGCATAAACCACGGCGTACCCGTATAAAAAGGTCTGCTTTCAAACGGCAGGTCGTCAAAAGCGGTCCGATAATCATCAAGTCCAAGAATACGGTTTGCAAGCTTATAAGCAAGATAAACGGAACGGGTTACACCGGACCCGCAATATCCCATAGCATAATAGACACCATCCCATTTTCCCAGATGGGGTGAGTGGTCAAAGGTATAAGCAACCTTGCCAGACCATGAATATTCAATTCTCACATTTTGAAGTTCCGGAAAAATTTTACACAGATGTTTTTTTAGTACTTTGCCGTTTTGTAATGCCCGGTCATAAGTATCAATCCCCCGTGCGCCAAATAAGACGCGTGTATGATCCGGGCTGGCACGGTAATATTGCACAAGACGATGATTGCCACCATGCATCCTTTTGTTGGGAAACATTCCGTCGATGGTATCTGATGAAAGCTGTTCAGACGCTATCATTGCGGATGTTATGGGAAGTAACCGTTTTGAAATATATTGCCGGATCCCGGGTGCGAATTTTTTAGTATATCCGTTACTGGCAACGACGACATCACGTGCAATCAGGGCGCCTTTGTCTGTTTCAACTTTAATGCCATTTGGTGTTTGATATGTGCCTCCCACCAATGTTTTTTCAAATATCAGCCCTCCGTTAGACACCACTTTTTTTACCAGTTCACATAAAAGTTTAAATGGATGAAGCCCACCGTCCTGATGATAAACTACGCCTCCCTGATAAAGATTAGAACCGATTTCAGAAGGGATGTCGTGTTTGTTAATCACGTCAAAACGGAAACCTTTAAGGTCTGTCAGTTTTTCACTATCACGTATTATTTTTTCAACCGCCTTTTGTGTGGTTGCGCCGCGAAAGCGGCCGGTCATTTCTAAATCACACTCTATTGTTTCTCTGATAATGAATGATTTGAAATAGTCTATGGCGTTCATTCCTTCCTGCAGGATAGCCATTGCTTTCTTATTACCGTACTTATTGGTTAGTCCTTCAAGCCCTAATTTATGAAGGCTTGGCCCAACCATACCCCCGTTTTTGCCACTTGCACCGTCCCCTATATTCATTGCATCAAATATAGCTACACTTCGTCCACCACGTAACAGGTGCAGGGCAATAACCAATCCTGTTAATCCGCTCCCAATAATAACAACATCAACCAGTCTTGGTATTGCTGGCACATCGAAGGTCGGCTTTGTTATGTCTATATGCCAGTATGGCGTATCCTGAAATTGTAACATTTGACACTCTTTAAAATTAGTTTGTGTAAATTGTAACCTTCTTTTTATATTTTTTGAAGTACCATAGCAGTATTGCTTAGTTTGATAAAAAAGGATGCGGACTAACCAAAAGATGAGTGACACTGAAAAACCAAAAAACATAAAGAATCTAAAAATTCTCATCGTCGACAGCAATGTTTTTATTGCCAAAACCCTCTATTCGATCCTGGAAGCTTTTGGTGTACGTAAAATCATGCTCAGTCATACTTTGGATGAGGCGGAAAAAATGTATTACAGTGCTGAAATAGACTGTGTTTTTGTGGATTTTATGATGGAAAACAGGACCGGAATTGAATTCATCAAAACGCTTCGTACCAAACCGGGTGAAAAGAACGACCAGAAATTAACAATTATATTAAATACTGGGCTCACAGACAGGGATACGATTTTTATGGCCCGTGATGCAGGTGTCACGGAAGTTATTAGCAAGCCATTCTCACCCGATCAGGTTTTAAGCAAATTGGAAAATGCCGTAAATAATCCGCGGGCTTTTATTGAAATTGATGAATTTGTGGTGCCGGACCGCAGACGTCGACGGCCAAATAAAAAGGAATGGAGCGGTGAAAATGACCGTCGCTCGTATAGCGCAAAAAAGAACAGCGAATAACTGGAATTAAAATGAGTGATGAGCAGCAGAAAACAAAAGATGAAATGATTGCAAAGGCGAACCAGGCCGTTAAGAAAGTTGCTCATGAATTCGTCGGCGGATTAAATCAGCGTGTTGAGGATCTTGAAAAAGCAATTCTTACAAATGACAGGAATGCTGCGGTTGAAATGGCTTATAATCTGGAGACCGAAGCTGCAACATTTGGCTGGCCCAGAGTAACGCGTATATGTAAATGGCTGAGAAAGATATTTTCTGGTGATTATGATCAAAAACCCGATGCAGAAGATGTATTAAAAACATTGAATGCATTGAAATTGATGGTCGCTGATCCCGGAAACCCAGATGAAGTACGTGACGAAGAACTTTTTCGCAAGATTTACCCGGCAATGCAAAAGGTCGTCACTGATATTTAAATGTGTTCTTTAAGGTAGCGGAAAGCCTATGCCGCTTTTTTATTTCTATCGCTATCTTCGTTGGCAGCTTCGTTTCTTTTATATCGATTATGAACCATATCATCCATCAATCTGCAGATCATTTGGCTGCCCGTTTTTTCAAATAAAAATGGCAGGAATGCGTGGACAAGGCAGGCCATCAACGCAATTGTCATTTTACCGCAAAAAGATAAAGCGGAAATTAAATGGCCAAAATATGTCTCGCCAACTGAAGCCGGGTGTTCTGTAAAAGAAATACGCATTTCTGTTTCCTTTAATATATTTAACTGTTGGATTGGAAACTAACATAACCGCTTTGGAAAAATGTTGCTTTTTTAAAGATTAATAAATGAAGATTAGAAGATAAATCTAATTTTATTATCTATATAAGTATAAAATAACTAATTATGAACTGTATATAAGAATATATTATATGCTATACGTAATTTAGAGGTAATTTTGTTGTATGTTTTATTTCTTCCATCACAAAGCTGGAACTGACATCATAAAGATCGTCGATTTTAGAAATTATTTCCTGATAAACCCTGTCATATTCTTCGATATCCGGTACCAAAATTTTCAATGAATAATCAGTTTCCCCGCTTAGACGCAGTACCTCTATAACTTCAGGTATATGGACGATTAACTTCTTGAAGTTATCCAGCCAGTCTTTCGAATGACGGCTTGTTTTAATATTCACCATCACTGTAAGGCCCAGATTTAATTTCTTTTTATTAACGATGGCAACTCGTTTCTCAATAAACCCTTTTTCTTCCAGGATTTGAACACGTCTCCAACAGGGTGTTGTTGAAAGCCCCACTTTTTCTGATAATGCTGCGGTGGAGATGGTAGAATCTTCCTGAAGGCATTTTAAAATTTTCTTATCAAAGTCATCCATGGGTCAATCTTCCAATATTATAGAATGAGTTTCTAATTTTCCGGTACTGAATCACAATTATAGACTAATATTCGGATTTTAAAAGACGACACCGGGGTTAAGGATGTTTTTCTTATCAATGGTTTTTTTAATGAGTTTCATTAAGGCAATTTCTTCATCCGACCTGCTGTGTGAAAGCCATTTTTTCTTTTCATGTCCTATCCCGTGCTCAGCGGATACTGATCCGCCAATTTTTTTAAGCGGTCCGTAAACCAGCTGATCTGATTTATCATGTAGAGTTTTGTCCCCTTCACCCGGACAGACCATCAAATGAAGATTACCATCCCCTATATGACCAATCACATAACAGCGCACATTGGGCCAGGTGTTTCTTAAACTTTCCTGTATTTGGTTAATGTAATTTTCCATATATTTTATCGGCAAACTCACATCATAAAGGAATAGCGGATTATTGGTGAGGATGGGTTCAAACTCCTCTCGGACGATCCACACAGCTTTTCGTTCCGATTCAGATTTTGGAATGACAGCATCAACGATAACTTCATCTTCAAGGGCGCCTTCTAACACATTCATAAATATGGTTTCATCAGAAGCAGGGTTTGAGCCTGAGCATTCAGTAATTACATAATAGGGAAACCCTCTTTGCATCGGCGGCTTATGAAAACCTTCTGCGGTTATGGCGTCAAAATAATTACCCCACATGACTTCAAATGCCGTGAGGCGCGGGCCTGTTTTTGATTTCATCATTTTTAAGAACTTTATGACATTTGCAAAACTGTCCAGTCCGGCAAGGGCGGTTTGATGCCCTGATGAGGCGGTTTCAAGTTTAACAACCATCCGGGTGATAATACCAAGGGTTCCTTCAGAACCAATGAATAGCTGTTTCAGATCATATCCGGCATTATTTTTCAGCATTTTATTCATGGATGATAGTATTGTGCCGTCGGCAAGCACAACTTCTAACCCCAAAATGTGGTTTCGCATCATACCGTATCGTATCACATTTATCCCGCCGGCATTGGTTGCTGCGTTTCCTCCGACAGTGCAGCTCCCGCGGGCGCCAAGATCAAGTGGGAAAAAGAAACCTTTATCAGCAACATAATTCTGTACATTTTCAAGAATAGTACCCGCCTGAACGGTAATAGTGCCGCTGATTTCGTCAATTTCTTCGATGCTATTCATGCGTTCCAGTGAAATAATCACATGTTCCGATGTAGAATTAGCCGCTTGTGCACACCCGGTAAGCCCCCCATGAGTGACGATAATCTGATCCACATCATGACACATTTTCACCATTTTGGAGAGTTCTTCTGTTGACGATGGCTTAAGCAGTGCCTTTGCGGAAATCGGTGTTGAATCCCAATAGCTGCTGGCACGGTTGCTTATAGCATCCCCTGTTAATACATTCTTTTGCCCAAATTCCAAAAGCAGCTTTTCAATAATACCACTCATCACATTCTCTAAACCTGTTATTTTTATCAATTGAGTATACCCACTCACACAGCAGATTGTCGCGTCAAAAAATTAAATAATATGCGAGTGTCAGTTGATTGGCATAGTATCCAAAGTAGCTAGACTATAATTACTACCTGGCTCTGCGTTGATAAAAGATATGAACGCCATGCCGTGTGCCCACAGCAATATCAAGAAGCCCGTCTTTATCAATATCATAAACAGTAACCTGGCGACCAACGCCGACGCTATCATCAATCAGGTGACGTTCAAATAGTGGGTTACCATTGTCATCTTCGATAATTTTATACCAATATAGCCACGGCGTTCCAAATTCATCAGGATCTTTAAGTCCTAAATGGGCAAGTGGAGTTTTCCCGGTGATAATATCACCTACCCCATCGCCATCAATATCAGCCATTTCCGAAGCATGAGGTTGTGTGTAAGTGTCATCAATAATATGACGGCTCCATTCATTATCCCCGGTTTGTTCAAACCAGAACAGGCCGCGTCCATGCCCCATGCCGCTGATAAAATCATTTCTTCCGTCATTATTTACATTAATGACATGCATTTGGGAAAATGACACTGCGGGGTCAATAATATGCCAGCGCCATGACCGGCTTCCGTCTTCGGCCAGCACTTGTTCGTACCAGCCCCCTTCGTCGTAAGATTGTCTTGGTGCGGGATTTCCTGCTTTATCCAGAAAGCCTTCACCTGATCCAAAAAGAACATCATTTAAACCGTCCCCGTTTACATCGCCCACACCAAGACCATGTGTAGGGAGTGTGGCACCCGTGTTGCGTCCTTCATTTTCGTCTTCGATAGTATGAATTATATATCCGCCGCTATCCGGGAATTCGATGGCATAAAGCTTGCCTGATGCTTCGTCCGTTTCCGCGGCACCCGTTATGACTTGTGGCTTTCCTGTTCCCAGCAAATCCATGAAAACGGGCGATTCATTTCGTGTATAATTCATAATCAGGTGCTGCGGCCATTCGCCTTCTTCACCTTTCGGGTTTTCAAACCAGTAAAAACCGGCACTTGTGATATCGACGGCTATGACGTCAACCCAGCCATCCTTGTTTACGTCATCATGAAAGCTGAAAAAAGCAAGCGGGTAGGCCTTCGCCCAGATATTCTTCTTACCGCCACTTTCAAAATATATTTTTATATGATCAGAAAGTTTTGGAATTGAAACTGTATCCTGTAATGGCGCACGAATGGTATGACGGGTCCAGTTTGGCGCTTCGTACCAGTAATGACCGGTAACAATATCATTAAGCCCATCATTATTAATGTCGGCGACTGATGCCCCTTCCGTATGATATTTGTCATCAAGTTCAACATGTTCGAAATAGATATCAGAATTACCTTCGACAAATTCATTGTCATTTTCATTGATGATGTAAAGACCGTTGGTAGATGTTGTTGTAACCGGGGACATGTCATTATAAGGGCCAAGGATCAAAGACGGCGCAAATTCCCACGTCAGCAAAAACACTATAATCAACAAGAACAGAATTTTAATCAGCTTTTTGATCATAAAAATTTCCTATTCCAAAAGTTTTATCATCGATTGCCTGTCCACTTCCGACCATTTTGGCAGTCCCGGTGTGTCAGGCAGTTTTTTGATAGACAGGTCCTTAAGTTGCAGCAGGGTAATACCACCACCATGTACCTGTATTCCGATCTGGCCGTCCTGCGGTATTTGCAAATCTGCTTCAGTATAATCAAAGGACGGGATACCATTGACCCAGGATCTTATGCGGCGTCCTTCACAGATAATACGGTACTCATTCCATTCCCCGCGTTTGATCGCCTGATCAATCGCGGCCATATCCATTGCTTCTGCTATCACGGCATTGCGGCGGCTTTCATCATAAAGCTTTCCCCACCAGCCGTCACCGGCATCTACCTGATAACCGCTCATTTCGTTGCTGTTTTCAACGCTTACGCTTCGCACCTGAAATCCGGAATTGACAAAACCTTCTGTCCCGAGCAAACGGAATGATAAAATAAGTTCGAAATTCTGATAGCTTTCATCGCTTACAAGAAATGTGTTGTGTTCAACCATTTTATCAAGCGTGCCTGACATGATCATGCCATCTTCGACACGCCACATATCGCTATCAGCCGTATGCCAGCCATCAAGAGTTTTGCCGTCAAATAAAGGTTTAAATTCCTGTGCCTGGACAACGGAAAATAATAACGAACATAATATTATCGGAATAAATCTACCTATCAGAATTCTCCTTTTTTAAGGCGGTCAATAATATTATCACCTGCGCGCATGGACAGGGCCATGATGGTGAGTGTCGGGTTCTTCTCGGAGTGAGTGACGAATGGCGCACCATCAGCAACATAAAGATTACTCACATCCCATGTTTGCGAATATTTATTGAGAACCGATGTTTTTGGATCATCTCCCATCCGGCAACCGCCCACTTCGTGATTGGTATCGCCGCCACGGCCATTAAGCTTGCCGCCTTCAAGATGTGTGATTGAACGATCCCTGACCACTCTTGCACCCATGTTTTTTGCCAGCGTTTTAAGGCTTTTATACATGTGTTTTGTGCGGCGGAAATCTTCATCTGACCATTTCCAGTGGAACTTTGGTACAGGAATGCCCCATTTATCCTTAAGTTCAGGATCGATTGTCAGATAGTTATCTTCTGTAACTGTCATACTTCCAAGACAACGGATAGTCATGAATGATCCGTATGTTTTTCGCATATGGGCTTTGAGCTTCTTACCATAAAGCCCTTTTTGTTCATAGAGCTGCTGGCTGAATGTATCACTTAGTGCCGGCGGACCAAAACGTCCACCCCCGTATGGGCTTACCTCAAGCTTATAGCCGCCGATAAAATCAGCATCCCCCTCTTTTTCCTTTTCTTCGCCATGTAGCCACCAGGGTGCATAAAGATGGGGCTGCGAAACGCCGTCCTCATTATGCGGCGGGAGGTTTTCAAACTTTGGAATTTGTATCATCAGGCTCGCACCAGTGGTATCAGATAAATATTTTCCAACATTACCGGATGAGTTTGCAAGCCCGTTTGGTGCTTTGTCAGTTTTGGAATTCAGAAGAATTCGGCTTGATTCCATTGCTGCCGGGGCAAGCACCACGACTTTCGCAAAAACATCCTTATGCTCTTCTGTCCTGCGGTCTATATAACGCACCCCGATTGCTTTATCGCCTTCTTCGTTCATCAATACCTTGTAGACGACAGCATTTGTCAGAATAGTCAGATTACCTGTTTCCTTTGCGGGTTTAATCTGGCTGGTGACGCTGTCATAGGCGGCACCAATGGAACAACCGCGAATACAGTTGGTTGCATAAAAACAGGCCTGACGATCATGAAGTGGTGACGTCAATATTGCCGTGGGGTGGGCCATCGTTTTAATGCCCATTTTTTCGCAGGCCTGAGCAAATAAAAGCTCGCTTGCGCGCGGCGCTGGTGGTGCTTGACGAATATGATTGGGTGATTGTGGCGAATTATAAACCGCTTCATTTGCATCCGGACCAAAAAGACCCATTATTTGCTCAACCCGGTCATAATACGGTTCCATATCTTCGTATGTTACGGGCCAGTCTTCGCCTCGTCCTGTACGGGTTTTGCTTTTAAAATCATCGGGGCCGTAACGGGGGGTCTGGCGGCCGAAATGGTGTGTTCTGCCGCCAAGCTGCCGGGCTCGCCACCAAAGAAAGCCGTCCCCTTCAGATGTGTATGGCTGGCCTTTGACTTCAAAGCCACCGTCAACGGTTGCATCGTAAAAGCCGCTGTTTTTATCTGGTGTGCTTTCACCGCGAAGGGGCGCTTCCTGGGGAAGCTGGAACATCGCAGCTTCCGTTTCCGGGTCATATTGCCTGCCGGCTTCGACAAGTAAAACATTTACACCGGCCGTTGCAAGGGTATGAACCATCGTTCCCCCACCGGCACCTGATCCAACAACAATTACATCATGTTCTGCCATTTGATCCTCCCCTTATACACCGATTAGCTTACGGATTTCTTCAGGCGGCCCGTCGAAACTTTCCAGCGGTACATTGCCGACATAACCGATATCGGCCATTCCTTCATCGGTGGTATAAAATCCCCCGACATATAGATAAACGAGCCTTTCAAAGAATAGTGTGTCGTCTTCTGTCGCACTTCCGTTTTCTACTGATTTTGCGAGCGTTTCGAACATATCTGCCTGCATATCAGCACTTAAATCATAAAAATAGCGGGCATCATTTTCATTGGCACGACCATTGAGGCGCGCAAGACCACGGGTAATTGTATCCCTATCCTTTTGTTGATTGGGATAAGGGGCACTTACCCATTCATTAACAAAATCGGTGATATCCAGAAAACTCGCACCTGGTGATTTATCATCTGCCGGAATAATCAGATCCCCTATAATGGTAAGATTTTTAAGCTGGTTGCTGTCCAATGTTTTATCCCATGTGACAACAGGATTATTTACGTTTACATCCTGTCCGTATCCTTCACTGCGGGTTTGCGCCTCTGCCATACGCGGATAATTTTGCAGATAGGCCGCTGAAGTACCGGCCACAGCCATTAATTTTAGCACTTTTCTGCGGTTTGCTGTCATTACCTTGTCTTTATTCATAGCTCGCCTCCCTTTAAACGATCAATAATATTGTCTGCTGCTCTCATGGCCATTGCCATGATGGTAAGTGTAGGATTTTTTTCAACATGGGTTGCAAATGGGGCACCATCAGCAATGTAAAGGTTATCCACATCCCAGGTTTGTGAAAATTCATTAAGCACCGATGTTTTTGGATCATCACCCATACGGCAGCCGCCTATTTCATGATTTACCTCACCACCAATTTCCATAACCCTGCCAGCCTGGCGTGATTTTTCCCACGCGTCATAAATGACGGTCGCCCCCATATTTTTTGCAAGCTCATGAAGTGTCTTGTTCATATGTTCCCCACGGCGAAAATCCTCATCGGACCACTGCCAGTGAAAATCAGGCACAGGAATGCCCCATTTATCTTTCACATCAGGGTTTATTGTAAGGTAACAGTTTTCATTAACAGACATACCGCCAAGTGTTCTGATCCCGACGAGCGAACCATAATAACGACGCATGTGATCCTTTAGTTTTGCCCCGTATAACCCCTTTTGGCCATGTAGCATGATCCGAAACGTCGCATTCATGGATGGTGGGCCGAACCGACCGCCGCGGTATGGGTCTACCTCTATCTTATAGCCACTTGAAAAATCGGCACCGGCTTTTTCCTTTTCTTCCCCATGAAGCCACCACGGTGCATACACATGGGGCTGCGAAATACCGTCTTCATTATGTGCCGGTGCGTAATCAAGTTCAGGAATGTGGATCCACAATGATGTAAACAGGGTATCGGAAATATATTTTCCAACCATTCCACTGGAATTTGCGACACCACTCGGGTTTACATCCGATTTTGAATTAAGAAGAATTCGTGAACTTTCCATCGCCCCCGGTGCAAGAACAATGACTTTTGCACTTAATTCTTTATTTTCACCGGTTTCTGTATCGATATAACGAAGACCGGTTGCTTTCTTGCCGCTGTCGTCGATAAGGACCTGATAAGCGATTGTATTATACAGAATCTGCAGCTTGCCAGTTTCTTCAGCCGGCTTAATGTAGGCTGTTACGCTGTCAAATGCCGCACCAATGGAACATCCCCGGATACAGTTGGTCGCATAGAAGCAGGCCTGACGGCCATTAAGGGGTGACGTCAAGATGGCCGTTGGATGGGCCATAGTCTTAATGCCCATTTTTTTAAGTGCCTTTTCAAACAGCATTTCGCTGGCCCTTGGCGCGGGCGGTTTTTGCCTAATATGGTTTGGGGGAAGTGGCGAATTGTAGACGGCTTCGTCAGCATCCGGTCCAAATATCCCCATAATGGCTTCGACCCGGTCATAATAGGGTTCGATGTCTTCATATGAAAAGGGCCAGTCAACTTCACGTCCGGTCATGGAAAACATTTTGAAGTCTTCGGGTCCGTATCTTGGGGTTTGACGGCCGAAATGATGGGTTCTTCCGCCAAGCTGGCGTGACCGCCACCATCTGAATTGTTCCTTTGAATAGGTGTAAGGCTGACCCGGCATTTCAAAGCCACCGATATTAGCATCGAAATACCCGTCATTCTTATCCGGGGTGCCTTCGCCACGAAGCGGAGCTTCCTTTGGCAACTGAAACATGGCCGCGTCCGTTTCCGGATCCCATCTGCGTCCCGCTTCAAGTAACAGCACGTTAATTCCCGCCGCTGTCAGTGTATGGGCCATCATGCCACCACCTGCACCCGAACCGACTACAACCACTCTATTGTCATCTGCCATGCGCACTTCCCTATTTTTCTTTTAAAGAAAACCAGTTTTATTTTGCAATGTATTGGAAATACGATACATTATTTAGGAAAAAAACGTCATTTGGAGCAGTAAAATTTCTATTTCAAATACCATGAATTATATTACTTCGCCCTATTTCTCTAATCTTTTTGATGGGATAAGGGATATGATGCTTTTTGTAAAAGACACGCAAAGCACACTAATGAACTGCAACCAGCTCTTTGCAGAACATTTTGGTTACGAACAGGTCGAAATGATAAAAGGAAAGAATGATTTTGATCTCTTTAGCCATGAACTTGCCATTCAATACCGTAAGGATGATGCGGAAGTTTTTCGCACCGCAAAAAGCAAACTTAATATCATAGAGTTATTCCCCAACCACATGGGTGAAGAGGAATGGTTTATTTGTAATAAGGTTCCGATCATTGATGCTGGGGGTGAGGTTCAGGGACTTTGTGGTGCACTACAAAAGCTTGAGGATAGCTCTGTTAATTTGCGACCTTTTAATGATATTTCGAAAGCACTCATTTTTTTGAAGGACAATTACACCCGGAAAATATGTAACGATGATATGGCTAAAGTTGCGGGGCTTTCGGTTCGGCAATTTGAAAAAAGGTTTAAACAGATGTTTAATACCACTGTCCATCAATATATCCTGAACCTTAGGATATTAAAATCATGTGATCTCATGATTGCGGGTGGTCTTAGTATATCTGAAACGGCGCATCGTCTTGGTTTTTATGATCAGAGTGCATTTACTTCACACTTCAAAAAACAGATTGGTGTAACGCCAATGAGCTATATAAAACAGCATTCCATAAAAAGAATGTACGCTGAATAAATGCCGTTTTTTTCCTAAAAAAGTAACATATTTTTCCAATACCGATCCCGATAAAATACATATTATTTTTAACGTACATAATAAAATAAGGGATAGGGGTGCCGGGCAAAACCGCATACATCGCAGGAACATTTGATACAAAAGAAGCAGAGCTACTTTTTGTTCGTAACCTCATTGTAAAAACTGGTCTTAATATTGTAACTGTTGATCTTAGCTCGTCTTTGAAAGCATCAAATAATAAAGCAGATATATCCGCCGCAGAAGTCGCCGCGATGCACCCATTAGGTGTTGATGCGGTTTTTACCGGTGATCGCGGCACATCTGTTGCGGCAATGGCGGATGCTTTTAAAATCTTCCTAACCCAAAGGACGGATTTGTCGGGGGTAATCGGCTTTGGCGGCTCTGGGGGAACTTCATTAGTCAGTCCTGCTTTCCAGGCGTTGCCATTGGGCATCCCCAAAGTGATTGTTTCCACGATGGCGTCGGGCAATATTGCGCCCTATGTGGGGACTTCTGATATCTGTATGGTGTATTCAATCACGGATATCGGCGGTCTTAACCCGATCCTTGAACAGGTGCTTTCAAACGCGGCCCACGCGCTTTGCGGGATGATCAGGGATCATTATAAACCTAAAAAATCGGAAGAACCCGTAATCGGTATGAGCATGTTTGGTGTTACCACTATATGTGTGGAAGCCGTTAAGTCCCATCTTGAGCCGGCATATAAATGTCTTGTTTTTCATGCAACCGGTACAGGCGGACGGACACTTGAGAAGCTGGTTGATAATGGTATGCTTTCAGGGGTTGTCGATGTAACAACCACGGAAGTGGCTGATCATCTGATGGGCGGGATTTTGAGCGCGGGTGAAGGTCGGCTTGATTCATTTGTATCGGCTGGTATTCCATATGTCGGGTCATGCGGTGCAATTGATATGGTCAATTTTGGTGCGCCGCCAACCATTCCGTGCAAATATGAAGGGCGGCTTTTTTATAAACATAACCCGCAAGTAACTCTGATGCGAACGACGGCGGAAGAAAATAGGGAAATGGGTAAATGGATAGGGCGGAAACTTAACCAATTCGGAGCACCCGCCCGTTTTGTTATTCCGCTCAATGGTTTTTCTGCACTTGATGCGAAAGGGCAGGCCTTTTACGATCCGGAAGCAGACAGCGCCTTTATTTCCGCGTTGGAAGACACGCTTACAAATCAAAATGTAGAGCTTGTAAAATTACCCTGCCACATAAATGATTCGGAATTTTCAGCGGCGTTAGCCACCCATTACAAAGAACTGAGTAAAGCATATGAATAAACTAAGCAGAAAAGAACTCATGGACGGGTTCAGAGCACAAATTGCAAACGGCATTCCAATCATCGGTGGTGGTGCGGGAACCGGGCTTTCCGCCAAATGTGAAGAAGCAGGCGGTATCGACCTGATTGTTATATATAATTCGGGCAGATACCGCATGGCGGGGCGCGGGTCGCTTGCGGGGCTTCTTTCATATGGAAATGCCAATGAAATTGTTGTTGATATGGCAAAGGAAGTTTTGCCGGTTGTTAAAAACACACCTGTTCTTGCCGGGGTTAACGGGACGGATCCATTTGTTGATATGGAACGATTCATTAAAAAACTGAAAGATATGGGATTTAGCGGTGTTCAGAATTTTCCAACGGTTGGGTTATTTGACGGTAATATTCGCGCCAATTTTGAAGAAACCGGCATGGGTTTCGGTCTTGAAGTAGATATGATCAGGATTGCTCATGAGCAGGATATGCTGACAACCCCTTATGTTTTTAATTCTCAGGAAGCGATTGACATGGCTAAGGCCGGTGCAGACATTATCGTTGCCCATCTTGGATGCACGACGGGTGGGGCTATTGGTGTTTCCACTGCGCCGACACTTGATGAATGTGCAGAACAGATTAACGAATGGATTGCTGCCGCAAAAACGGTGCGTGATGATATTATATATCTGTGTCACGGCGGACCAATATCAACACCGGAAGATGCACAATATATTCTGAACAAATGTCCTGAATGCCATGGATTTTACGGGGCAAGCAGTATGGAAAGACTGCCGACGGAAATCGCCCTTACGGAGTGTACAAAAACGTTCAAGAAAATGAAATTCAGCCAAGCGGAGAATTAAAATGGTTACTGTATTTGAAACATCGGTCATAGATGCCCCCATCGATAAAGTGTGGGAGGTTGTCCGCGGATTTAATGACCTTCCCAATTGGCATCCGGCCATTGCCGATAGCCGAATTGAGGATGATCGTGACCCATGCACCGTGGGTTGTGTACGCAACTTCAACCTTAAGGACGGTGAAAATATCAGGGAAACCCTGCTGGCTTATTCCGAAATCGATTATATGTTCTCATACGACATGCTGACAACGGGCCTCGGACTTTTTAATTATTTATCTACTATGGAATTAAGACCCATTACGGATGGAAACCGGACTTATATACAGTGGTCCGCTGAATTTACCACCAATGAAGGTGAAGAAGATGAAAAGGCCGAAATGGTCGGCCAGGGGGTTTTTCAGGGTGGCTTTGCCGCTTTAAAGGAATATTTTTCGAAATAGCATAAAAAAGGATAGTGTTATGTCTAAGCAAGATTATGACCGAAGAAGAATATTTATAATATGTTCAATGGCACTATTTACCATTGCGGTTTCAATGTCACTTGGTGCTGCTGTCGCGGCAGATCTTAAAAGTAACTTTCTGGACCCTATTGATTTTAGGACGTCCGCCACTATGATCGGTGAAATTCTCGGGATTATTTTCCTTGGATTTTCTGTCACATTATTTGCGGTTAGCCCTTTTATGGATGTTATTGGTATGGGGCGTGCCATTACCGCAGCGGCGACATTAATTATTGTCGGCAATGCCATTCTGGTTTTTGCGGATGTGATTACAAGCGGTGAAAATATTTATTGGGCACTGTGGGGTGGAATGCTGCTTAAGGGGATTGCCTGGGGATTTGTAGAAGCAGCAATTAATCCGGCGACGGCATCCCTTTATCCGGAAGACAAAACACATAAATTAAATGTACTCCATGCCTGGTGGCCGGGAGGTCTTATTGTGGGCGGTCTTTCAGGGATTGCTGTCAGCGCAATTGGACTAAACTGGCAGGTGGCGCTTTCGATTATATTTATCCCTGCTTTTGCCTTTCTGATCCTTAATATTGGTGTAAAATTTCCAAAAACCGAAAGCTCGGAACTAGATGTCAGCTTTGGCGACATGATCGGCGAAATTTTTAAACGCCCCAGTTTCTTTATCTGGTTTGGTGCAATGTTCCTGACGGCCGCGTCTGAGCTTGCACCGGGGCAGTGGGTTGACCTTGCGCTTACCCATACGGTGGGCATGCCGGGCATCCTTCTACTGGTTTATGTAAGCGGTATTATGTTTGTCGCACGCCATTTTGCAGGGCCAATTGCCCACAAAATTTCACCTGTGGGACTTCTTTGGGTTTCATCGCTTCTCACCTGTGTTGGTCTTTATATGCTCAGTATTGCGGATTCGCCAGCGACGGGTCTAATTGCTGCTACCATTTGGGGGGCAGGCGTGTGTTTCATTTGGCCGACTATGCTTGCATCAGCGGCCGAAAGGTATCCGCGTGGCGGGGCATGGACCATTGGATTGATCGGCTCTGCGGGCGCGCTTTCCACTTATTTCGTGCTTCCGCTTCTTGGTGCTGCCTATGATAGGGCTAAGCTGGAAGCTGCAGGCAGTGCTGAAGCCTTTGCCGCCATGGCCGAAGGAAGCCCGGAGCAGATTGATACGCTGATTTATGCGGCTGAAAAATCATTTCAGACGGTAGCACTTCTTCCTATTGCGCTGCTCTTTATATTTGGTGGTATCTGGTATAATGACCGCAGAATTACAAAACAAGGTGCAGCATCAGTTGCCAGTGAATAGGAATGCATTTTGCGTTTGAAGGATTGTCATAATTTTCATGATTTTAGAAAGCTTGCCGAAAGGCGGCTTCCTGGCCCTATCTTTAATTATATTGATGGTGCTGCGGATGATGAGCTGACTTACCAGCGTAATTGGCAGAGTTTTGATGATTGTGACCTGGTGCCGAACGTTCTTCGCGGTGTCGAAGACATTGACATGTCCGTTACCATTATGGGGCATAAGCTGGATATGCCCATTTACTGTTCGCCAACGGCGCTTCAACGGGTTTTTCATCATGACGGTGAATATGCTGTTGCGGCCGCAGCCGAAAAATATGGCACTATGTTCGGGGTTTCGTCACTTGGCACTGTTTGCCTGCGTGATGTAAAGGCAAGGTTTAAAAACCCGCAGGCTTATCAGTTTTATTTTCATAAGGATCGGGGCCTGAACAAGGCAATGCTTGAAAGCGCAAAAATGGTCGGGGTCGATATCATGATGCTTACGGTGGATACCATTACAGGTGGGAACCGGGAACGTGATCTTCGTACCGGATTTTCTATCCCGTTCAGGTTGACGCCTTCTGCTCTTTTTGAATTTATGCGAAAGCCCATGTGGGGAATAAACTATCTGACCCACGAAAAATTTAGTTTACCGCAGCTTGATGCGCATGTGGATATGAGCGGCGGTGCGGTCTCGATCGGTAAATATTTCACCGAAATGCTTGATCCTTCCATGAACTGGGATGATGTGGCGGAAATGGTGAAATTTTGGGATGGAGAGTTTTGCCTTAAAGGTATCATGAGCGTGGAAGACGCCAAAAAAGCCGTTGATATTGGCTGCACTGGCATCATTTTATCCAATCATGGTGGGCGGCAGCTTGATGGTTCGCGAAGCCCGTTTGATCAACTGGCTGAGATCGTGGATGCGGTTGGTGATGATATTGATGTGATCATGGATAGCGGCATTCAGCGAGGTACACATGTACTTAAGGCATTATCACTTGGGGCAAAGGCCGTAGGTGGCGGGAGGTTTTATCTTTATCCCCTTGCTGCTGCCGGTCAGCCGGGTGTGGAAAGGGCGCTTCAATTAATGCGTGAAGAAATAAGACGGGGCATGATGCTGATGGGTTGCCGGTCTGTCAGCGAATTAACAAGAGCAAATCTAAGGTTTCGATAAACTGAAAAATAAGCTTTTTAATCCTTCTATTGCAAATGCTTACGATACCAGTCCAAATTTCGTTTCATTCTGTCATTAAGGTAACTGGGCACTGTTATGCCATGATGCTGATCCGGGTAAATAACAAGCCTTGTATCGATATTAAGAGAACGCAGTGCCTGATACATTTGTTCTGCGCCCAGACATGGAACATTGAAATCTTTTTCTGCGCATTGAAAAAGTGTGGGTGTTTTAATTTTATCCGCGTTCAGGAACGGGAAACTGACCCTTTGATAGGCTTCGATGTTATCCCACGGTGTGCCGAGTTCCAGTTCATACTCACGGCTATATTGATCGTGACCATACATACCAAGCATGTTAGATGCGCCGGCGCCGCTGATGGCGGCCTTGAAACGTGGATCACTGCTGATAACATAATTTGTTAAAATGCCACCGTAACTCCATCCCCCAACACCCATGCGTTCCGGATCAGTTATCCCTTCATTTATCAGATATTCACTACCCGCTAAAATATCGCTGACATCAACATTACCCCAATCGGCATAGATGGCTTTCGCAAAATCAAAACCCTTGCCGGATGAGCCGCGCGGATTAATACCGACGACAGCAAAACCATTCGCGGCGTAAATTTGCCAGTCGCTCATAAATTCGTGGCTGAACTGGTAAACCGGCCCACCGTGAAGACGAAAAATTGTTGGCAATTTTTGACCCTGCTGATAGTTCGCGGGTAGCGTCATTATTCCGCTAATCTCATAGCCGTCATTCATAAATTGAAATGGCTTAGTGATGCCAAGCGCAACATGGTCAAGCCACTCATTGTGATTGGTAAGTTTCTGTTCGGTGCCATCCTTAAATAAATATAATTCAAACGGGCGGTCATCATTGCTATCCAGCAAAATTATGTCCCCATCGTCTGACACATCATAGTCGAGTGCAAATCGTTTGCCGTTGTTGATATAGTCGATATTACCGCTTTCGACGTTGATAGCGGCTACCCAGGTAGATCTGTCCTGTTCTATCAGTGCGAAAATATTTTCGCCGTCAGATGACCATTTTGGCAAATAGAAGTTGCGGTCAATGCGAGCGATATTTTGGTTAGTACCGGTTTCGATATCCGCGACCGTCATTTGCCATGTCGCATAATATATCCATTTGCTTTCACCGGATTGCAGCCATACGAGTTTTTTACTATCGGGTGACCAAGCCGGGGGTGATTCCCAGTAGGGATCAACATCCGTTCCTTCGAAATGGCTAATTCTAATGGCTTCTGATCCTTCCTCCGGTTTCATAATGAACACATCGGTATCCATATTACGGTCAGGATCATTACGATGTTTGTAAACAAATGCGATCCATTTTCCGTCTGGTGACCATGCAGGTAGCCAGTGATCCTGTTCACCATTTGTTATTTGAACTACTTTTTTATCATTAATATTCAGTATGAAAATATGGCGTCTTTTTCCCGATAAATAACCGTACCAGTCTTCTTTAAACTGAAACCTGTCGATAACGATCGGGGGCGTCGTGCCCGCATTATTTGGTTTGGGACCACCGGCAAAAGCCGTCAAAACAATTTGTGTGCTATCAGGCGCCCATTCAAAATTCAGTATGCCCCCTTCGACATTCGATATTTGTCTGGAATTGCTACCATCAGAATTCATGATGAATATTTGTGCGCTCCCATCCCCCGTATCATCACCAAGATAAGCGATCATTTGACCATCCGGGCTATATTTTGGGTCCCATTCACTTTTATCTGAAGATGTGGTTAATTTTTGCGCGCTTTTTTCATCAATTTTCAAATGCCAAATATCATTGTTTTGAATATCCAAATCCGTATTGTGATTGCTGACCACATAGACAATATTTTTACCGTTTGGCGAAAAATTGGGACCACTTACATCCTTGATATTACTTAAATCCTGTAATGATATTGAACGGCGTAGTTCCTGCGCTAACGATAGCGGGGCAAAAATAATGAGTGCCAAACTTAATAAGAATCTAATTTTCATTTCTTTATTGTTCTCAATGGTTATTCAGTGTTTTAAGATTTCTGATATGCGTCTTATTGTTATTAGTTATTATCCAAATCTGTTCCTGTGTCGACAAATTATTGAGGGATAAACTACTTGTTTATTTCGTTCTAATTGGGGATTATTGAAAGGAGATAGCTTATTACTACTTCCAAAGTATTCAGAAATATTATAAACCAGTTTATCTCGCTTCATGAGACGCGATATTTTTGTGCATAACTTTAATAATGAAACAAGATACCTGAAATAACGAGGAAATTATGAATATATTTAAAATTGCTATACTCACTTCTCTTTTTGCTGTTCTTTCAGCATGTGGCGATAGTGGTGATAATAATGATGCATCTACTGCGGTTAATAATGCGGCTTCTGAAATGGAAGCAATGACCGAAGAAGCCCGTGAAAAAGCTCAGGAGGAAGCTAAAAAACGTGCTGAAGAGCTCGAAGCATTGGAAAATCAATAGAATTTTTTAAATGCATACTGCTAATGGCGACTTCTAAACGAAATCTCACGTCTGGCTGTTTGGTCAGGCGTATTTTTTGTGCTATTTTTAAAAAATAAGTAATCGATATGTACTTAGCCAAAATAAATGGAGGAGAGGAAGGGATTCGAACCCTCGAGAGCTTGCGCTCAACACACTTTCCAGGCGTGCGCCTTAAACCACTCGGCCACCTCTCCCGATCACTTATCAGCAGGCGCAATATAGCGTTCTTTTTTAAGTTCGCAAGTATTTGTATGCTTTTTTGGAAGAGTTTATTGCTTTTCATCAGGAAACACTTGACATTGGGCTCCAGTTTAACGATAAGACACTGTTTTTGAGATTCAGAGCCACGAGATTGGCTTAAGCAGACGATAGGAAATTAAAATGGCAGTTCCAAAAAGAAAAGTATCACCGCATCGCCGCGGTAATCGTCGTTCCCACGATAGTCTGGGCGTGGATACATATGTAGAAGATCAGGAAAGCGGTGAACTTCGCCGTCGTCATCATATTGATCTGAGTTCAGGCAAGTATCGCGGACGCCAGATTCTTGAGCCCAAAGGCGATTTTTAAGAAATTTTTTTAAGAATTCATCAAAACCCGGCGAAACACAGCCGGGTTTTTTTATATCTATTTGTCGTCACGCATTTTAAGGGCAGCGATGAAGGCTTCGTGCGGGATATCCACTTTACCATATTGGCGCATTTTCTTTTTCCCCTTTTTTTGTTTTTCAAGGAGCTTGCGTTTTCGGCTGATGTCACCACCATAACATTTTGCTGTTACATCCTTGCGCATGGCACTTATGGTTTCCCGGGCGATAACTTTTCCACCTATTGCTGCCTGAATAGGAATTTTAAAAAGCTGACGGGGGATAAGATCCTTAAGACGTTCACAAAGCGCCCGCCCACGGTATTCAGCCTGGCTTTTATGTACCATCATGCTCAGCGCATCTACCGGTTCGCCGTTTACAAGGATGGAAAGTTTGACCAAATCACCTTCCCTGTATATACCCAGCTGATAATCAAAACTGGCATAACCACGGGTCAGTGATTTTAATTTATCATAGAAATCATAGACAACTTCATTAAGTGGCAGATTATAGACCACCATAGCGCGGTTCCCCGCATAGGTAAGTTCTACCTGTTCACCGCGCTTTTCCTGACATAATGAAAGCACTGCACCTAGATATTCATCGGGAACAAGGATAGTTGCCTTGATCCATGGTTCTTCCATATGGTCTATGAGGGTCACATCCGGCATGTCGGCCGGATTATGTAATTCAATAATACCACCCTTTTTCATAAGAAGCTTATAAATGACGCTAGGTGAAGTCGTGATGATATCAAGGTCAAATTCACGCATGAGCCGTTCCTGAATAATTTCAAGATGCAACATGCCAAGAAAACCGCACCGGAAACCGTAACCAAGGGCGGCGGAAGTTTCAGTTTCAAATTGAAAGCTGGCATCATTCAGCCGAAGCTTATGCATGCTTTCCCGAAGCACTTCAAAATCGGCAGCGTCAGCAGGAAACAAACCGCAGAATACAACGCTTTGAACCGGTTTGAAGCCGGGCAGGGCTTTTTGTGTTTCATTTTTATATTCGGTAATAGTGTCACCAACATGAGTATGCGATACTTCCTTGATGGATGCAGTAAAAAAGCCGACTTCACCTGGGCCTAGTTCACTTACCATTGTGTCCTTCGGTTTAAATACTCCGACACGATCTACAAGATGGTCTGTTCCTGCCGCCATCATTTTGACGCGCATTCCTTTTTTAAGTTTACCGTCCATAATGCGCACAAGTACCATTACGCCAAGGTAAGTGTCGTACCAGCTGTCCACCAGAAGCGCCTTGAGCGGCTTAGTAGAATCACCTTCAGGCGGAGGTAAAATTTTAATCAGACTTTCCAGCAGTTCTTCAATACCAACCCCTGTTTTTGCCGAAACGCATATCGCACCGGATGCATCAATACCGATTACATCTTCAATTTGTACCCTGACTTGCTCCGGCTCTGCAGCGGGTAAGTCTATTTTATTAAGCACCGGTACAATTTCGTGATTATTGTCGATTGCCTGATAAACATTGGCGAGGGTCTGGGCCTCGACGCCCTGGCTGGCATCCACGACCAGAATCGATCCTTCACAGGCGTAAAGGCATCGGCTGACTTCATAGGAAAAATCAACATGACCCGGCGTATCCATTAAATTCAGGATATAATTTTCGCTGTTCTTTGCCTTATATTCAAGCCGGACAGTCTGCGCCTTGATCGTGATACCGCGTTCGCGTTCAATATCCATATTATCAAGAACCTGTTCCTTCATTTCACGATCGCTCAGCCCGCCGCAGAATTGTATAAGCCGGTCGGCAAGCGTAGATTTCCCATGGTCAATATGCGCAACGATAGAAAAGTTTCTGATATGTTGAATGTCTGTCATGATGGGGCTTTTATCATTAGCCCCATCAACATACAAGCCTGAGAATATATTATTTTATCTCGGCCGGTTTATAGGCAAGAAAACGCCAGGCCCTGACGTGACCTTCTTTCATTATTTTTGATTTCAGCATCCAGAATTCAGCTTCTTTTACCAGGCGTTTAATGGTCTCACTTTGATCTTCAGGGTGCTTTGTCAGGCTTTCAATTATATCACTGACACCGACCCAACTGCGGGCGATCATATCGATATACTGGTCTGTTATATTTTCATTGACGCGCAGGATATAACCGCAATCGGTCAGCAGTTTTTCCATTGTGTCATTAGGGACAGGGAATGGATGTGTGGGTTCCTGCCTAAGCCATTTTTGAACATCTTTGTTTGACAGGGAATTATTGCTGCTAAGTGTGTAGTCATTGATAAGAAAAAGCCCGCCATCTTTTAATTTATTGAACAGGTTTTTAAGAAGGGTGTGTTTATCTTCCACAGAAAAGAGTGCCTCCTTGGAATACGCGCGGTCAAATTTACGCTCGAAAGGATCTCCACCGTTAGGGTTATAATGCTGGATCGGTGCCTTGCCTTCCAGTCCGGCTTTTTTGGAAAGTTCCATACCTTCTGCAGCAAGATGTTCTGATTCTTCATATCCCGTTATCCAGGCACCAAATTCAGCCGCAAGAACCCTTGACGGGCCACCAAGACCGGCACCAATAACTGCGACACTCATTTTAGAACTCATACCCAGCAGTTTTGACATGCTGGCCACATATTCCGGCCCGCCCGGACCGCAGTAACCTTCTCCCCAGATCATTTGCGCTACTTCCAGACGCCTATCATCCCATACAAGGGCTTCCGGGTTATCGCCTACGGGCCTGCTATCTTTTTCAGCAGATGCTGTTTTCTGAAGCTCCTGCTCTACATCATTGCCTGATGCAAGTGCTGCTCGGACATCCTCTATATCGTACCCTTCCCACCAGGCTTTCATGCGCCATTTCATGGGTACTTTTACAGAATTATTTTTACTAGCCATAACGTTCAATTATCCACTCATAGTTCACACATGGGATACTATAAACGTATGATCTTTAAATATGGTTAA
Organism: Kordiimonadaceae bacterium; assembly: GCA_038106445.1. Taxonomy (GTDB): domain Bacteria; phylum Pseudomonadota; class Alphaproteobacteria; order Sphingomonadales; family Emcibacteraceae; genus Pseudemcibacter. The sequence goes on from JAYODU010000009.1 coordinate 33,879, forward strand.
TAGTAATGGCTCAACCCCGCAGCTACCTCAGAGTTGCGCCAGTTTTCTTTTCTACTGTGATTATGATCTGCTGCCGAATTTCTTCAATTTCTTTATCCGTCATCGTTCTATCGGTCGGCTGAATGCGTACATTTACCGCAACTGATTTTTTATCTTCAGCGATGCCTGGACCTTGGTAAATGTCAAAAACATTAATATTATCAATAAGTTTTTTATCCACACTTTTAATAATTTTAATGATTTGTTCAGCATCGATACTATTATCCACGACAAAGGCAAAATCGCGCTCAACTGCCTGAAAATCAGACGATTTAAGTACGCCACGGCTGCTACCGGCTTTGGAACGCGGCAGAGGCAAATTGCCGATCATTATTTCAAATGCGACCAATGGGCCTTCCACATCAATGTTTTTCAGTATAGCAGGATGGATTTCACCAAAATAGGCAAGAATGTTTTTCGGCCCCAGTCGGATAACACCGCTTCGTCCCGGATGATACCATGACGGGGCTTCGGCGACGATCTGGGCTGTTTCTATATTGGCACCAATGGCATTAAGTATTGCCGATGCATCTGCTTTTACATCATAAACATTCACATTTCTGGGTGACTTTTGCCAATGGCGTTCATGATTTTGGCCGCGTCGGATGCCTGCTATTACAAAATGCTGACCGTCGGGTCTATCAGATAAAAACTGGTTTCCTGCTTCAAACAGCGCAATATTCTTATTACCGCGGTCAATGTTGCGACCTGCGGCACTAATCAGATTGGAAAGCAGATTTGGACGCATAACGTTTAAATCGGCACTAACCGGATTATCCAGAATCAGACCGGGATCGATGTCGCCGAATAATCTGGCGTGATCAGCTGATATAAATGACCATGTGACGGCCTCTCTAAGGCCTCGTGCGGCAGCAGCGCGCTTTGCCATACGAATTTTGCGTTGCAGCGGGCTAAGTCCGGTAACTATTTCGCGGCTGGATGCGGGTAGTGCTTCAACGCTGATTTTATCATAACCATATATGCGTAGAACTTCTTCAACCAAATCAGGCTCGCGGTCAATGTCGCAGCGCCAGCTTGGTGTTGTGACGTCGATGACCGTTCCTTTGTCCTTTACACTAAACCCAATGCGTCTAAGAATGTTGGTCACGTCATCTTTGTTGATGTCCACACCACCAAGTTCCTTTACCCGTTCAGGACGCATTGCGATGGTCTTGCATATTTGCGGCACTTTTCCGGATAAGGTTACAGTACTTGGCTCACCACCACACATTTCAAGTATAAGTCGTGTTGCAATTTCAATACCATCTTCTACTGTTGCCGGGTCAACCCCGCGCTCAAAACGATAACGTGCGTCACTTTCTATGCCCAGTTTGCGGCCGGTCATTGCCGTTCTTATGGGATCAAACCAGGCGCATTCAAGAAAAACATTGGTTGTGGTTTCATAGGTACCACTATCAGCACCACCCATGACACCTCCGATAGAATTAATGGAAACATCATCTTCAATGATACACATTTCATCATCAAATTCATATTCCTTGCCATCAAGCGCAACGATTTTTTCACCTGATCTGGAAAGGCGTACCTTGAGATCACCTTTAATATTATCGGCATCAAAAACATGAAGCGGGCGGCCATAATCCATTGTCATGAAATTTGTTATGTCCACTAGGGCGGATATAGGCTTCATTCCCAGTGATCTAAGCCTGCGCTGCATCCATTCGGGGCTTGGTCCGTTTTTAACATTGCGAATATATCTGCCAGCAAAAACCGGACAGGCGCTTTCATTTTCAAGATGAACTTTGATGGGGCTTTCAAATATGCCTTTTACTTTTGAAATGTCGGCCTTTTTAAGTGTACCCAGACCTGCGGCGGCAAGATCACGGGCAATCCCGTAAACACCAAGCGCATCCTGATGATTAGGGGTGATTGCAATTTCAATAACCGGATCATTGAGCTTCATATATTCAGCGAAGCTACTTCCCACAGGTGCATCCTTGGGCAGGTCAATAATACCGTCATGATCATCACCAAGCCCGAGTTCACGTTCAGAACACATCATCCCGTTACTTTCAACACCCCGAATAATGGTTGGCTTTAATTTTAGGCCATTTGTCGGGATAGTAGACCCACTTGGCGCAAACGCGCCCACAAGGCCTGTGACAGCATTAGGTGCGCCACAAACAACCTGTATTGTTTCTTTGCCATTATTTACGGTGCAAACTCTTAGCTTATCGGCGTCGGGATGCTGTTCGGCTTTTTCAATACGGGCAATTACAAATGGCTTCAGTTCTTCCGCGGGGTCATAAATCTCTTCAACTTCAAGTCCGATAGCAGTTAGCCTTTCGGCAACTTCGCTTAAGCTTGCATCGGTATCAAGGTATGTTTTGAGCCAGGATAATGTAAATTTCATTTTATTTATCCCCCTTTATCGTAGAGGTTCTTGTACTCAGGGACGGAATATCAAGTGCCTGAAAACCATAATGCTTAAGCCACCGAAGATCAGCAGCAAAGAAATCTCGAAGATCAGGAATACCCCATTTTAACATTGCGGCCCGGTCAAGACCCAGACCAAAGGCAAAACCCTGGTATTCTTTGGGGTCCAGATTTACATTCTCAAGCACCCGTTCATTGACCATGCCGCACCCCATTATTTCAAGCCAGTCATCGCCTTCGCCGATTAAAATCTCGCCGTCCTTAAAAGCACAGCCAATATCCACTTCCGCAGATGGTTCTGTAAACGGAAAGTAACTTGGCCGGAAACGGATTTTAATATCATCACGTTCATAGAATTTTTTGCAAAATTCCTCAATGCACCACTTTAAGTGGCCCATATGAATATTTCGGTCGATCACCAAAGCTTCAACCTGATGAAACATCGGTGTGTGTGTTGCATCACTGTCATTACGGTATGTGCGACCCGGTGCAATGATCCTGTAGGGTGGCTCTCCCGCAAGCATAGTGCGGATCTGCATGGGGGAAGTATGTGTACGTAATACTTTTCTTTTTCCTTCACGATCTTCCGGGAAATAGAAAGTGTCATGCATTTGTCTTGCTGGGTGTTCTTCCGGAATATTCAATGCCGTGAAGTTATAGAAATCTTCTTCTATCTCCGGTCCTTCGGCAACGGAAAAGCCCATTTCAGTAAAAATTTCTGTGACTTCATCCATCACTTGTGTAATCGGATGAATGCTACCCTGATCCGGTTCCGCTGCTGAAAGGGTTATATCCACACTTTCCGATTGCAGTTTCTTGTTTAAAAGCTCTATTTCCAGAGTGTTTTTTCTGTTTTGGATGGCATCATTTAAAGAATTTTTAAGCTGGTTTAATTTTGGACCGAATTCTTTTTTTTCTTCCGGGTTCATTTTGCCAAGTTCACGCATAAGAAGGCTTACCCGACCCTTTTTACCAAGTTCCGCGATGCGGATATTTTCAACAGTATCCAGATCGGCGGCACTCGCCAGATTTGCTGTAATTTCTGTTTCAATTGATTGGAGGTCTTTCATTATTCCCTACCCAAAATTCTTATTACTTTGTTATTAAAATGAACATTAAAGAAAAAGGAGCCCACTGCCAAGCGGCAGGCTCCTCAAACTTGATTTTTTTTGAACCCTTCGGGTACGCTTTAAGCGAGTGCAGATTTTGCTTGTTCTGCGATTGCTTTAAAGGCATCCGGTTCACGAACGGCTATATCAGCCAGAACTTTACGGTCAAGTTCGACGCCTGCTAGTTTTAGGCCGTTCATAAATCGTGAATAAGTTAGTCCTTCAAGTCGGGCTGCGGCGTTAATACGCTGAATCCACAGCGCACGGAACTGCCGTTTGCGGACTTTTCTGTCGCGATAAGCATATTGGCCGGATTTCTCGACAGCCTGCATCGCGATGCGGATAGTGCTTTTGCGACGGCCCCGGAAACCTTTGGCCGCTTTAAGAACTTTTTTATGACGGGCTTTGGTTGTTACGCCCCGTTTTACATGTGCCATTTTATTGCTCCATTAACCGTAAGGCAAAAATTTCTTCACAATACGTGTGTCCTGATCACTAAGGATCGTTGTGCCACGCTGATCGCGAATTTGTTTATTTGTTCGTTTAATCATGCCGTGTCTTTTACCGGCTTGTGAAGAACGCACCTTGCCAGAGGCGGTGAGTTTGAAGCGTTTTTTGGCGCCACTTTTCGTCTTTAATTTGGGCATTTAGCTTTCCTTCTAAATAATTCGTTGGATAAACCAACCAGCTTTTTCTGCGGATAGGCATGCCCTACCAGGCCGTACCGCTCTTTGAGGGTCGGTGTATAGCCCGGTTTCTAAAGGATTGCAAGTGCTTTTGCATAGGATTGCATCTTATTCATTTTTAAGTGAATTTTTACCCGGTGTTGACATATTAATTGCTCAGTTTAACTTATTCAAAAATAATAAAGTTGAGAAAGAATCAATCTATGATCCGTAATGTGTATATTCCACTTAAACGCTGTTTTTTTTATTTTCTTATAATATTTGCAGTTAGCATACCGGTACAGGCACAGGAAGAGCTGAATGCCAATCCCGCAATTTGGCGTCTGGACCATAATAGTGCCAGTTTATATTTGCTAGGGTCTGTTCATTTGCTTCCTGATAATATCAACTGGTATGGTGGGACTATAGAACAAATTGTAAATGATGCTGATGAAGTGGTATTTGAAGTTCACCTTACGCCTGAAAAGGAAGCACGCAGTACGCAGATTGTCCTGGCCAACGGTATATTTCAAAACGGTGATACATTAAGTAATTATCTTGAGGAAGAAGAGTATAATACGCTTATGTCGCTGGCACAAACATATGGGTTTCCTGGATCGGCTATTTCCACATTGAAGCCTTGGTATGCATCAGTTGTCTTGTCTGTCAATGCGATCATCAAGCAGGGATGGAACCCGAATTCCGGCGTTGATAAATCTATCGAAAAAATTGCTGCAACGCAAGGTAAGCTAATATCGGAGCTGGAAACAGTAGAATTTCAGATGTCAACACTTTATGATCATCCACTTGAGGTTCAGGCAGAAATGCTAAAAGATACTCTGGTTCAGCTTCAGGATATAAATGCAGTCACCCTCGAAATGGTTGATGCCTGGGCATCCGGTGATGCAGAAAGAATGAATGTAGCGTTTTTGGAGCCAATGAAACTTCAGGAAGAAATTTATAATAAACTGGTGCTTCAGCGTAACAGAAACTGGATTCCGGTTATTGAAAATCTGATTAACAAAGATCAGGTAACATTGGTAGTGGCTGGCGTTGCACATTTTATCGGTGATGATGGTATTATCGGAATGCTTGAAGAAAAAGGCTATAAAGTCACAAGGATGCAGTAGGATGGATAATTTTATAAGTTGGGAAGATTTCGAAAAGATTGAATTGAAAGTGGGTACCGTTGTCAGGGCGGAAGAATTCCCTGAAGCAAGAAGGCCAGCCTATAAGGTCTGGGTTGATTTTGGAGGCGAGATGGGCATAAAAAAATCAAGCGCACAGATTACGGTGCATTATAAACCAGAAGAATTGGTCGGGAAGCAGATCGTTGCTGTGGTCAATTTTCCACCAAAACAAATCGGACCGATCAAATCAGAATTTTTGCTGACCGGGTTTTTTGATAAAAATGGAGCCGTAGTAATCGCAAGGCCGGAACGCCCGGTCCCCAATGGTGCCAAATTGGTATAAAAGGTCCGGCTCACAGTAAAAGATTATAGTGGGCTGGATTTAAGTCCTAAAAGCTGAAAACCGCACCGCCCATAACGGAAGTGCCCCTGATTTTAAGTTCGTCAATGTCGCCCTTATAGCGGGTATGAAGCACTTTAACACGGATACCAACAGATTCTGAAATGCCATATTCAAATGCGCCACCGAATGAAAAACCGTTTCCTTTATCATCAATGGTTGTATTACCGGTGAAGGTTCCTGATACACTTGTATCACCACCGACGGAACCAACCCCTATCAACGCATAGAGCAGGGCTTCATTGTCCTGTCCAAAAGCAACACCACCAGTCAGATATGCGCCACCCACATAATTGGCATCAAAGGTAATGGTATCAAAACCATCAGTTACAGAACTGGATGCGGAAGATGACGCAATACTTAGTTCAAGACCAGCGATGAATTATCAGCAATCAAACCACGGTAACCAATCGCACCACCGAATGATCCACCGGAATTATTTGTTGGATTGAGTGAAGCAAGTGCGCCGCTCACTTTCATGGAATTTTTGACCACCCCGGCTTCTGCAACAATATAAAGACTGCTTTGTGCCTAGCTGGTTACGGGAATTAGGCTTAAAATAAATAATGCTAACGAAATGAATTTGATTTTCATAAAAATCCCCCTGATGGAAAGAAGTTAAGATTACTGAATAACGTAATGTAAGATACGTGGAATAATATTAAAGTCAACATTGATGGTCATTAACCATCATTACAACGCAGTATATAATAACAAAAACCCGCCGCGTGTCTCCACTTACGGCGGGTCTCCTTCGCATCTGCATTATTAGGTTCAGCTGACCCCTCTCAATACAGAATGTTGTGCTACCAATGGGCGCACAGTTGAAGGTATTCTACCATAAAATTAGGGCAAAAACAAAAGCGGCTAACTTTCAAATACTTAGACTTGGGCTTAGAAGTACGACCCGAAAAAATAAAAAGCAGCCTATATCATCCGGCTGCTTTTATCGAAATATATTACATTAAAGTCAGATTATTTTGGTGCCAGAACCATGATCATCTGCCGTCCTTCCATTTTTGGCAGCTGTTCGATTTTGGTAACGTCTTCAAATTGTTCCTTAACGCGGTTAAGAACATCCATCCCTAATTCCTGGTGGGCCATTTCACGACCACGGTATCTTAGCGTTACTTTCACTTTATCGCCTGAGCTCAGGAACTTCTCGATGGCACGCATCTTCACATCATAGTCGTGTTTTTCAATCCCTGGACGGAGTTTTATTTCTTTAACATCAACAGTTTTCTGCTTTTTTCGCGCAATACTGGCTTTTTTCTGCGCTTCATATTTATATTTGCCGTAATCAAGAATTTTACAGACAGGTGGTGCAGCATTTGGGGATATTTCTACAAGATCCAATCCTGCAGCTTTGGCCATATTGATTGCTTTATTCGTTGATACCACACCGTGGTTTTCGCCATTTTCATCAATAAGTCTTACTTCATCCTCCAGAATATCGTCGTTGACCCGTGGTCCTTTTTTTGATCCTGGGCCCTGCAATGGTTGCTTAGCTATGTAATTTCTCCATTAATTGTTATCATTCCTTTCTTTTTAGTCCAATAAACTTAAATTATCGTTTATCCGGTTCAATAGACTCGGCGACAATTCTATTAATTGCGTCAGTTAAATCAAGGGTTTCCTGATCTGTTGAACCAAGTCGGCGTACTGTTATAGTACCATTTTCAGCTTCCCTGCCACCAGCAACAAAGATTGCCGGCACTTTTGCATGGGAATGTTCGCGCACTTTATAATTTATTTTTTCGTTGCGAAGGTCGATTTCCGCCCTAAGACCGGCAGCTTTCAGTTTTTCGTAAACTTCACTGACGTAAGCGTCCTGATCAGTGGTAATGCCGGTTACAACAACCTGTGTTGGTGCCAGCCACATTGGAAAGCGCCCGGCATGGTTTTCGATCAATATGCCAATAAAGCGTTCAAATGATCCAAGGATCGCGCGGTGCAACATTACAGGGCGGTGTTTGGTATTATCACGACCAATATAGTTTGCATCAAGACGGTCCGGAAGTACGAAATCCACCTGTAATGTACCACATTGCCAGTCACGGCCAATGGCGTCGGTGAGCACGAATTCAAGTTTTGGGCCGTAGAATGCGCCTTCGCCTGGATTTAAGCTATATTCAAGCCCCACATGATTGATCGCATTGATAAGGCATTGTTCCGCTTCGTCCCATGTTTCGTCTGATCCTGCACGTATTTCCGGTCTATCTGAAAATTTTACTTTTACTTCTTCAAATCCAAAGTCCTTGTAAACATCAAGTAGCATACCGCAGAAAATTTCTGTTTCTTCGGTTATTTTGTCTTTTTCACAGAAAATATGGGCATCGTCTTGTACGAATGAACGAACACGCATCAGGCCATGAAGGGCACCCGATGGCTCGTAACGGTGACAACTGCCAAATTCCGCAAGCCGCAATGGAAGGTCACGGTAACTGACAAGCCCCTGATTGAACACCTGCACATGACATGGGCAATTCATGGGTTTTAGGGCGAATGTCCGTTCTTCGGATTCTGTTGTGTACATATGTTCGCGGAATTTTTCCCAGTGACCGGAAAGTTCCCAAAGCTTGCGGTCAACCAGTTTCGGGGTATTAATTTCGCGGTAGCCATATTCGCGCTGCTTTCTACGCATATAGCCTTCAATCTGGGTGTAAATGGTCCAGCCATTAGGATGCCAGAACGGCATGCCGGCGGCTTCTTCCTGAAAATGAAACAGGCTCATTTCCTTGCCCAGCTTGCGGTGGTCGCGCTTTTCTGCTTCTTCCAAACGGTGAAGGTAGGCTTTTAATTCTTTTTTATCGCGCCATGCGGTACCATAAACGCGTTGCAGCATTTCATTGTTGCTGTCTCCGCGCCAATAGGCCCCGGCCACATTCATAAGTTTGAAAGTATCATCACCAAGATATTTTGTTGATGGTAAATGTGGGCCACGGCAAAGATCGATAAAATCCCCCTGCCGGTAAAGTGTAATGGGTTCGTCATAAGGAATGCTTACAATAATTTCCGCCTTATAGGTTTCACCCATATTGCGGAAAAATTCGACAGCATCGTCGCGCGGCATTTCAGTACGGATAATTTCTTCGTCACGAGCAACAATTTCACGCATCCGTGCTTCCATATTTTCCAGATCATCCGGGGTAAACGGTTCATCGCGGGCAAAATCGTAATAAAAGCCGTTTTCAATGGCCGGACCGATGGTAACCTGGGTTTCGGGATAAATTTCCTTTACCGCTTCGGCTAATATATGGGCCGCATCATGGCGTAAGATTTCCAGCGCTTCTTCATCCCTTTTGGTGATGATTGACACATGTGCATCGCTGGTAATTTCGCGTGAGAGATCCCATTGCTCGCCATTTACAACGATCACAATGGCTGCTTTTGCAAGGCCAGGGCCAATGTCCTTCGCAAGCGTCATGCCAGTCACCGGACCGTTATATTCACGGACACTGCCGTCAGGCAGAGTTAAGGCGACTTTATCTTTAGCACTCATCGGGTTCTCATTTTCATTTTTGTTGTAAAAGTGCGAATTTATATCCTTTAACCTTCAAGTCAAGTGGGCTTAAGCTAAAAAAGCAGTTTTCTTGGGTGGTTGCTTCTATATTATGGTCCCGCTAACAAATTCGGATATATTTTATGACAGAAAAACCAAAATACATAAAAACCCCTGATGGAAGCCGTATTGCTTATCATAAAACAGAAGGGCGAAAACCAACGGTGATATTTTGCGGTGGTTATATGTCCGATATGGAAGGGAAAAAGGCCATATTTCTGGAAAAAACATGTGCCGAACTTAGGCTTTCCTTTATCAGGTTTGATTATTCTGGTCATGGCAAGTCATCCGGTAAATTTGAAGATGGTACAATCGGCCAATGGAAGGATGATGCGCTCGTCGTGATCGAACAGCTTACCGAGAGTGATGTTATTATTATTGGATCAAGCATGGGGGGGTGGATTGGACTGCTTGTAACAATGGCTTTGGGAAAAAAAGTTAAAGCCTTTATCGGTATTGCGGCAGCACCGGATTTCACCCGTGAACTTATGTGGGATAAATATTCATCATCAATAAGGCAGATTTTAAAAACAGAAGGAATATATCATGAGCCATCCGAATATAGTGATGAACCCTATAAGGTAAGCTATGGTTTAATCCGCGAAGGTGAAAACCACATTTTACTAAACAAACCTATCAAAATTGATTGTCCGATACGGTTGTTTCACGGCCTAAAAGATGCCGATGTGCCCAGCGAATATTCAATGCGTATCAGTGAAAAGGTGACAAGTAATGATGTTGTTATCAGTTTTAATAAATCCGGCGACCACCGGTTATCATCACCGGAAGACCTTGAAAGATTGAAGAGTGCGCTAATTGAGCTTTGCTAAAATATCCAAATAGCCCTCCTTAAAACTTGGAAATTGTGGTTGCCAGTTCAGCTTTTCTTTGGTTATTCGGTTGCTAACGCGTTTATTATCTGCATAAAAACTTCTTAACGCTGGGCTTATGTCAGCTTGTTCGAGTGGGATGCCGTGCAAGCGGGGTTTTCCAAGTTTATCGCACAAAAAATCCAGCACGTCACTGGCCGGTGCTGGAAAATCGTCCACGATATTATAGACACTTCCGTTTGAGGGCTGTTCCATTGATTTAATGAGCGCAGAACTGATGTCATTAACATGAATGCGTGAAAAATAATGGTTTTCTTTAATTATTTTAAGCGCACTGTTGTTTTTTACCGCTTCGATCTGGTTACGGCCCGGGCCATAAATACCCCCTAATCTGAAAATATGAGTGGGCAAGCCACTGTCTATCCATAGTTTTTCAGCGGCCAATCGCGATTTTCCCCTGTCTTCAGTGGGGTTTGTATCACTCATTTCATTTACCCACTGTCCCGACCAATTTCCATAAACGCTTGTTGTCGATAGATAGCCCAGCCATTTCAGATCAGAAAGGTTTCTTAAATCGTTCAGATGGTGATGATATACAAAGTCCTTTTGATCACGATCAGGAGGAATTGAAATCAGGACATGTGTAACACCATTCAGATGTTCGGCTATATTTGATACTGGTGCATGGCCATCAAATAAAATATGACTGTTTCGATGCGTGCCCGAATATTGCCACGAAGTTGATGATAACTTCTTGACAAGCCGGGTTGCTGTATATCCAAATCCAAATATGAAGAGTTTCATTTGGCCTACTATTATAATTTGCGTATTAAAATGATTATAATTATACAGGAATTCACATTTTACCAATAGGAAAGCACGCGTGTTAGGCAAAGCTATAGGATTTTTGATTATAATTTTCGCATCAAGCGGATTTCCGTTAATCGCACATGCGCAGTATTTTGAAGATCGGGCTAACGCTAAAAAATATCAGGATTGTGTAGCACTTGTGGGACAGGATAGAAATGCCGCTCTTACTGTTTCGCGAAAATGGTTTATTGAAGGTGGCGGTGTTGCAGCACAACATTGCGAAGCACTGGCACTATATGAAATGGAAAGACCAAATGATGCCGCAACCTTATTTGAGGAAATAGCAGATAAGCTTTCCCGTGGTGAGGGATTGACGGAATTTACCCGAACAAACAAAAATATACTGATTACACAGTTAAACTATCTTGCCGGTGTTGCATGGCGTGATGCCGGAGATCTTGATAAAGCGTATAATGCACTTAGTTCGACCATGATAACGCTCGCCGGGCAAGAGCAATATGGATATGAAATTTATATTGAAAGAGGACTTGTTCAACATGAAATGGGGGATTTTAAAAATGCGGTTCAGGATTTTACAAGCGCACTTGATTTAAATTCGGAAAAATTTGATGCTTTTTTATACAGGGCGGAAAGTTTTAGAAAGCTTGGTGAACATATTAAAGCCCGTCTGGATCTGAATGCAGCACTTAGTATCAATCCTGGCCAGCCGGATGTGCTTTTTGAAAGTGGGGTTAATTACCGGATGCAGCGAAATGACGAAAAAGCATTACAGGAATGGGAAAAGTTGATTTCGCTATACCCGGACAGTTATTGGCAAAAGCTTGTACAGGACAATATAAACCTGATTAGCCAGTAAATGGTGTGTTCCATTCTTTCATGACGGCCGGATCGCTTTCAAGCGGTGAATATGACTTTCTATAACTTTTAAATTCAATTTCCGAAGTTAATTTGCCAAGTGCCCAAACGGCCATTGCTCTGACATATGGGCTTTCATCATCCAGTCTTTCAATCAGAACAGAACAGTATTTTTTATCATGGCTATTGCCTATGGCGATCAGTACGTTGCGGATAAAAAAATCGCGTCCGACCCTCTTGATCGGAGAGCCCGCAAAAATCTTTCTAAAGCTTTCATCATCAAGTTTTACAAGATCATCAAGTCTTGCAGGGTTTAATTCTATCCGTGGAAAAAACTCGATTTCAGAAGTCATTTGCGCATATTTATTCCACGGACATACTGAGAGACAATCGTCACATCCATATATTCTGTTTCCCATTGCTTCCCTATATTGAAAATCGATATGGCCTTTATATTCTATCGTGAGATAAGAGATACATTTGCGAGCATCAAGTTTATAAGGTTCGGGAAAGGCATTTGTCGGGCATATATTCAGACAGGCTGTGCAGGAACCACAATGGTCATATATCTTCTTGTCATCATCGATTTTTAATGTCGTAAATATTGATCCAATAAATAGCCAGGAGCCAAATTCCCGGCTAACCAGGTTAGTATGTTTTCCCTGCCAGCCCAACCCGGCTTTTTCGGCAAGGGGTTTTTCCATAACGGGTGCTGTATCAACAAAAACCTTTACATCAGCATCATAAGTCCGGTGGATATGGCGGGCGACCTCTTTTAGACGTTTTTTGATAATGTCATGGTAATCTTTACCTTTGGCATAAACAGATATATTGCCAATATCATTCTTTTTAAGATCATCAAGTGGATTACATGCTGGGCCATAATTCATGGAAAGCATGATGATCGAGTTCACTTCCGGCCAAAGTTTTTTGGGTGCTTTCCGACGTTCGGCTTTTTCTTTTAACCAGCCCATTTCACCGTGGTAATTGTTATCCAGGAATTCCTGAAAATATTCAGCGGCGTTACCAAGATTTTCGGGTGAAGTAAATCCAATTGACGAAAACCCCAAACCCTGCGCCTTGGCTTTTATATCTTTTTTTAGAGCTTCCTGTTTGGTCATGCTTAAGGTTAGAAGTCCGGATTACGATAGTGTGCAGCAGGTATAAGACCGGAAATATTATCCTTCAGGATATTTTGCATGCTTGGACGTGATTTGATCCTCGCATACCAGTCGCGTGCCGCCTTGAAATTTTCCCACGGGACATCGCCAAAAAAATCAACGCAGGACAGGTGCGCAGCAGCAGAAATATCAGCATAGGAAAAATCATTTCCAGCGAGCCAGTTTCTTCGATCAGTAAGGTATTCAATATACTGAAGGTGTGGTTTTATATTTTGACCTGCATAACGTATGGAATTTGGCTCAGGCGTGCCTCTTTTCAGAAAACGTTTTGTCACTTTTTCATTAATCACAAGCTCGGTAACTTCACGATTAAATTTCTGGTCAAACCAATCTACCAAACGTCTTACTTCAGCTGCAATTTTTGGATCTTCACCAGTTAGATGGAAATCCGGATATACATCATCCAGATATTCAGAAATTGCGGTCTTTCCGGCAATTATTGTTTCGTCTTCCTCAACCATAACAGGGACTGTGCCGGCAGGATTTATGATTAAATATTCATGCCGACGCTTCCATGGAAGTTCCAGATGCAGTTCGCAGTCAATTCCTTTTTCCAGTATAGCAATTCTAATTTTCCGTGAAGCCGGGCAGAACCAATAGTGATATAACCTACGCATAAAGTGATATTATCCTTCCTTCCCAAAAAGTCATAGTCAAAACTAAGCCTATATAGTAAAATAAGTTATCTTGTTAAGTCGAAAAAAATATATTTTTAAATTAGGGCTGCTTAATGGCGTGCTGTGATCATGATATACATGAGAAAGAATTAAAGGTCGGAAAGTTTCGTCGGGTACTCTGGGTCGTCTTCGTTGTGAACCTGATCATGTTTATAGTGGAGTTTGGTACAGCATTTTATGCGGATTCGGTATCATTACAGGCTGATGCACTTGATTTTCTGGCAGATTCAATGACCTACGGGGTAACGCTATTGGTTCTCGGTAGTTCTATTAGGGTTAGAGCATCGGTTGCAATGCTTAAAGGGATTAGTATGGGGGTGTTGGGGTTATGGATATTTGCGCGAACAACGCTAAATGCGCAAGATGCCATTGTACCACTTGCTGAAATAATGGGTGCTGTAGGCATTGTTGCGCTAATTGCTAATGTTCTGAGTGCAGTTTTGCTCTTTAAGTTTCGAAGTGGTGACAGCAACATGCGTTCAATATGGTTATGTTCCCGAAATGACGCTATCGGTAATATAGCAATCGTTGTTGCGGCGTCCGGTGTGTTTGCTCTTGAAAGCGGTTGGCCGGACTTTATAGTTGCAGTACTTATGGCAACGCTTTCTCTTGTTGCCAGTATTCAGATAATAAAACAGGCCAGGCGTGAACTTGCGGTAGTCAGTTCTTAATTTTCTAGATTAACGAAGCATCTGCCGCGTTTGGCAGATCCTCTTCCAGAATTGCCATTTGCAAAGCATAGGAAACTTCACCGTCATCTTCATCACGATAGATCATACCGATAAATTCGCCATCAAAATGAACTTCCATGCTTCCGTCTGCTGCAGGGCTTTTTTCAAGTGAAAATTTATCGTTTCCGAATTTAGTATTTAGATATTTTCTAATACGTAAAATCTCAGTACGTGTCATTAGTGTTCCTCAAGTATGAAGTAAGTCGTCCTATATAAGGACGAATGATGGATATATTTTCATTAGCAATATAAGTTGGATCATTTAACATTGCTATAGAATTCTGAATTTTGTTAAGGAGCAGTTCTTTGTGCTCGGTAGTGATAAATTGATTTTTCTCCACCTTCACAAGTTGTTCCGCAAGATCTCTTTTCATATCCTCCAAAGTGGGGGCGTTACTATTGGGTGGGTTATTTATTAGATAAGCACCATAAGCCATCATTATCTCATCACCGATGGCTGCCCAATGAGTAGGGTTCTCAAAACCCGCATCTTTTACTATTTTGGAAAAAAAGCCATAAGTGGGATGGTTTTGCATCCTTCCTAGGTTATCTGATATTGGTGTGCGGGAGGTAAGGTTCTCACTTTGGGAATTTAAATCACTTCGTTGCGGCTGAATATTTTCCGGGTCAGATGATGTAATTAATGACTGAATCTTTGGAAGCGTTGAAAGATATTTTTCAATATCTATATCTCGCAGGGTCGTTTGAGCGTTAGCAGGAAAAAAAATAGAAAAAAATGTAATTGTGATAATTAATTTTACTATTTTCATAACGCTTCTTTCTAAAATCTAATAATATCAATATCTTACAATAGGTAGTGGGTGGGTTAATATTGATGGGTTAGCTTAATTTATCAGCAATTTTGCGGCTAAAGTCAACAAAATCGGCAAAATTTAAATAGTTAAAATTTTATCTTTAAGCTTCAGTTTACCATTTCTAATTATAGTCCTTAATTGCGAATGAAGTTCCCTCTTGAGGTTGTAAATAAATACACATGATTTGGGGATTTTCTAACTGAAAATTAGGAACAATTTGTATTAAAATTTAGGAGTTAAAAAATGGGCAAGTTGAGTAAAATTTTGGCAACAGTTATTGTAGCCACTTCAGTAGCATTTACAGGATTTGTAGCTTCTGCAAATGCACAGGATATAAGCGGATGGCAAAAAGACGTAGGTCAAGCAATTGCCAAAAAGCAATCATATCCGCGTGAAGCACTTCGTAAGTCAATCGAAGGTCAATTGAAAGTGGAAATTGATGTTGATCTTCAGGGTAATATCGTTGCACACAATGTCGTGACATCTTCTGGACATGAAGTTCTTGATCGTGAGGTCCCAAAATTAATGGATCGCGTAAGTCCACTTCCTGCACCACCAGCGGGTGTAGAAGACAGCCAACTAAAGTTGGTTGTTCCTCTTGCTTGGGCAATTCAGGAATAGTACATAGAAGTCTGTCTAAAAAACATTGATTTTTATCATTTAAGTTCAAGGCCTTGAAAAGTTTTTTTTCAAGGCCTTTTCAATTGTAAAAACACTCATTATGCTGATATATTTGAAAAGTTTATAATAACAATAAAATTAGGAGTAATCATGACTGAGCCTTTAATGCCGATGGCTACAGGTGTATGGCTTGTTGATAATACTAGCCTCAGTTTTTCGCAGATCGCAAAATTTTGCGGTCTACATGAATTGGAAGTGCAGGGAATTGCTGATGAACAGGTTGCCGTCAATATTGTGGGGCTTGATCCAGTTTCAAATGGTCAGCTTACGTGGGCAGAAATTGAAAGATGTCAGAATGACGCATCAGCAACATTGCAAATAGTTATAGATGATGTGCCGGCTAAGACAAGAAGTGGTGGTGCAAAATATACGCCTGTATCAAAAAGGCAGGATAAGCCCGATGCGATAGCGTGGCTGCTCAGATATCACCCGGAGTTGACAGATGCACAAATTTCAAAAATTGTTGGAACAACCAAGCCTACAATAACAGCTATTCGTGAACGTACGCACTGGAATATGAGCAATATTAAACCAGTAGATCCGGTGCTTTTGGGATTATGTAAACAAACTGAACTTGATGCTGCGGTTAAAAAAGCTGCCCCCAGAAGAGCTGAGATGAATGTCGATGGTTCTGATGAGAGATAGTTCATTAATACGGTAAAGCAAAAAACCCGCTTCTTATGGAGCGGGTTTTTAATTATATTTTACTGTGCCTGTAATCTCGTCATTTCATCCTTAATCACTAATTTTGCTTTCTTGAGCTCATGAAGGATTGTGCTATCAGGTGCTGGTCGGGTTTCTTCTATATGGATTTGTTCTTCCAAAGCGGCATGTTTACGTGATAGGGCATCAATATGAGCGTGTGAATGCATGTTTTTTGTCTCCTGCTTATGGGTTGTCCTGAAAGGATGCTCTTCTGTTTACATAGCAAAATGATTGCACCTAAAGTATTAATAAACCGTTGAAGAGATACATATCTATGACAAAAGCGATGATTTTTTTGAATGGATCGTATCGTTGTCATAAGTCTCCTGCTTGCCGGTTAACGGGCATATTCTTATTTTTCATCCGGCCTAAAATTCTTATTAGGCTTGCTATGAACGGTACTAATAATTATATCATATTTTTTGAATTTTGTCACGAGATTCAGTACCCGATAGACTTAGATTTATGAGCATAGCGGCAGATTTAGTGTATAAAGGCTATAAAATTTGCTATAAGCGTAACTGGTTATGAAAAATGAAGTAATTTAGGTGGCATTTTTTTATGGTGAATAACGGGAAACGACTCATAGTCGGAATTAGTGGTGCATCTGGTGTTATATACGGCATTCGTTTGCTTGAGATATTAAAGGAACAAAAAATAGAGTGCCATCTCGTGATGTCCAAAGCGGCGGCAGTGACAGTTGGACTTGAAACCGATCTGAAAATTTCTGATATAGGAAAACTTGCACATACCGTGCATAAAGTTGATGATATTGGTGCGTCTATTGCGAGCGGCTCATTTAAAACGGACGGTATGTTAGTCGTCCCATGTTCCGTAAAAACAATGTCAGAAATAAACAGCGGCGTAACATCATCATTATTAACACGTGCGGCAGATGTGACCCTCAAAGAAAGAAGAAAGCTTCTTCTGATGGTAAGGGAAACACCACTTCATTTGGGCCATTTGAGGACAATGACATCTTTAAGTGAAATGGGGGCTATAATCGCGCCGCCGGTGCCTGCTTTATACTGCAAGCCGGGTTCAATTGAAGAAATGATAGATCAGACACTGGGACGTGCTCTTGATCTGTTTGGTATAGAAATAGTCGGGCTAAAACGTTGGAAAAATAATCAAAAATAATTCCTTATCCAGGTAATAAAGCAGACAAAAATATGCTATAATTCGCCAATTTGAGAAAGAGTCCGATACCACATGAATATTGATGAAGAAGATATACTGGAGAAAATCCAGCAGCTGAGGGTTCAGCATCGCGATCTTGATGACGCAATAACCGCATTACTTGGTTCCGGTACTTCTGATATGATTCAAATTAGCAGGCTTAAAAAACAAAAGTTATTGATTAAGGATAAAATTGCCAAGCTGGAAGATGAGCTTCTACCGGATATTATTGCCTGATCCAGCTGTTTTCATTTTTTAATGACTGTTTATGGCTATACATTTTTTTATCCGCATGATCCAGCGC
>JAYODU010000009.1:51979-74188 GCA_038106445.1 Kordiimonadaceae bacterium
CGCCTGATCCGGGCTAATGCCGGAATGTAAAGAGTAAATTCCGTATGCTATTTTTAAAGGAATTTTTTTGCCATCAAGGATCAATGGATTTTCTTCTATTTTCTGTAAAATCTGTTTTGCTTTTGCATCGGCATTTTCTTCACTTGCTTTTGGCATGATTATACCAAACTCGTCCCCACCAAGACGTCCTATGATATCGGAATCACGTAGACTGCCCAGCATTGTTTTTGCCAAATGAACCAATGCAAGATCGCCCGCTTTATGGCCATAATTGTCGTTGATCAATTTAAGATCATTCATATCCAGAAAAATCAGTGAGCTGTTAATGCCATAGCGATCAGAGTATGATATCATTCGTGTCATTTCACGAACAAAGGCGCGTCTGTTTGATATTTCAATAAGACTATCCTGATCAGCCAGTTTTTCCAGTTCTGAAATTCGGCGATGGGCAATTTCCAGTTCATGGCGCATATTTTCCACTTCCGCCATAAGCATCATAATAGCATTTCGCACTTTCAGCGTCATTTCAGTAGCAGGTATTCCAAGTACGCTGGTTGTGTCATTGATATTGCGGACGGAAGACGTTTCTGAAACGCTTGAAGTTGCGCTTGTTTTTTCAATAATCTTGCGGCGGATAGGTTCTGCCCGACCGACGTTGCCTGGACCTTGTACTTTCATATATTTATTTACCTGAAGATATGTCCGTTAAAATCTACCGTTAAGATTTTATATCCTGTAATTTCACCGGTCAGTATACATACAATTGGTATATAAGACAAATAAAGATATATTTTGCGGTTCCCTTAAATAATAGTAAACTTGCCTATCATTGGAAGATCGCTATAATCGCCTTTTTTTAATATTAGAACCACAGGCAGTTTTAAGGGAACAGAAATGAGTGACAGCATGCCAGTAGTAGGTGTCATTATGGGTAGTCAGTCTGATTGGCCGGTAATGAAAGGCGCGGTTGAAATATTACACCAACTGAATGTAGCAGTTGAAAATAGAATTGTTTCCGCTCACAGGACACCTGAAAGACTTTATGACTATGCCAAGACAGCAAAAGAACGTGGCTTGAAAGTGATAATTGCGGGCGCTGGGGGAGCCGCTCATTTACCCGGGATGGCCGCGTCAATGACAACTTTGCCCGTATTGGGGGTGCCGATTGAAAGCAAGGCGTTAAAGGGCATGGATAGTCTTTTATCTATTGCGCAAATGCCGGGCGGTATTCCTGTTGGAACCCTTGCGATTGGCGCAGCAGGTGCAAAGAACGCAGGTATTCTTGCGGCATCCATTATCGCTTTGGGTGATGAAACTGTGGCAAAATCACTGGAAGAGTGGCGCAGTCATCAAACGGCTTCTGTTGCTGAAATTCCAATTGACTAAAGCATGCAAAGTCTTTCTCCAGATTCAAAAATAGGTATTCTTGGTGGCGGCCAGTTAGGGCGGATGTTGGCTATTTCAGCAGCCCAGCTTGGCTATTCTGTGCATATATATTGTCCGGAAAAAAACAATCCTGCAGAACAGGTGTCAAATGTGGCTACCCATGCTGAATATGAAAATCAAGAAGCACTTATAAAGTTTGCAAATTCAGTCGATGTTGTGACCTATGAATTTGAAAATATTCCTGTTGAAACCGTAAACATAATTAGCCGGACGACACCGGTCTATCCCAATTCAGAAGTGCTTAAAATTTCCCAGGACCGTTTAAGCGAAAAAACGTTTGTAAATAAGCTGGGTATTGATACGGCACCATTTAAAGCGGTTTCTTCAAGTGAGGAAGCAAGGTTGGCGCTAGTTGATATTGGCTATCCGGCCGTTTTAAAAACAAGGCGTTTTGGCTATGACGGAAAAGGCCAGGTAATTGTCAGATCGGAAGCCGATATAGAGAGTGCCTGGAATGTACTTAACAGTGATAAAATTATCATCGAGGGATTCATCGAATTTGATCGGGAGATTTCCGTAATCGCAGTCAGAGGTCAGAACGGGGATATTAAATGTTTTACACCAGTGGAAAATGAGCATAAAGATCACATTCTGGATTTGTCGATAGCACCGGCACGGATTGACCAAGCGTTAAAAGATGATGCTATAAAGAAAGCCAGAAAGATCATTGAGAATATTGACTATGTTGGCGTCCTTACCGTTGAATTTTTTGTCTCTTCAAGTGCCCCAAATTTACGCGTCAATGAAATAGCGCCGCGTGTGCATAACAGTGGCCACTGGACAATTGAAGCTTGCCCGGCAAGTCAGTTTGAACAACATATAAGAGCTATTTGCGGGCTTCCGTTGGGGGAAACGGATTTTACAGGTGAAGCGCGAATGACAAACCTGATAGGTGATGATATTTTTCAGATGTCGAAATTATTATCGGAGCCAGGAGCGCATGTCCACCATTACGGCAAAAGTGACGTAAAGCCAGGACGTAAAATGGGTCATGTCACCCGACTTTATACGAATAAAATTTAAGCCCCGTAACGTTTTTTACCAAGCTCTCTCCAAATATTAGGAAGCTTGATTTCTTTTTTTCTAAAGTCTGCTTTTAATTTTTCAAACTGCATAACATTTTCAATGCGTCGATCTAGGAAGTCCCAAGTATCGCAATTGTCCTCGCTTACATCATTAAGCCAGAATAAAAATGTGCTGGAATAAACGGCACTCAGCGTCATCCGTTTGGTATAAAAATTAAAATCAGTAGACGGATCTGAAATTGCTTTCCACATCAAATCTACCGTCCGGTATAATATTTTCATACCTGCAAAGTGATTTTTGGGTAGGGCTAAATAGGAAACAGTTCTATGGACAGCTTCTTTATGTTGTGCTTCCGCTTTAATTCTCAATTTAACCAGTTCGGTAATTTTTTCTCTTATTTTGAGACCGTCAAAATCCAGCTCTTTTGCGGCATTTAACATAGCCTTGTCACAAAGTTGCGCATGTAGGTCAATCATTTCAATTGCACCGCCCGGAAAAGCAAGATCAATAAAACCTGTATCAATACTAATATCTGCTGCGCGTTTCATGGTATTTTTACCCCAGCCATCAAATGCGACATGTTTAAGGGCGGCGTCAAGGATCGACTCGCGCAATTCTTCGGGTGTTTTGTCTGTTTTCTTATTGGTCATATGTGGAATATGGGCTTCAATTTACGAAAGGTAAAGTTAAAAAGGGTCAGAATAAGCAACTTTTACAAGAAATTACTTCACAATTGCATCAGCATTTGCTAGAAAGCGGCTTCTTCGAAACATTAAGTTTCAGGAATAAAACACAAACCAGAAAGGAGTGTGACTATAACCATGCAGGTTATTGTCCGCGATAATAATGTAGATCAGGCGCTTCGTGCATTGAAGAAAAAACTTCAACGCGAAGGGGTATACCGCGAAATGAAAATGCGTCGTTTTTATGAAAAGCCATCTGAAAAGAAGGCTCGTGAAAATGCTGCTGCAGTTCGCCGTTCCCGTAAATTTGACCGTAAACGTCTTGAACGCGACGGTGCAGTTTAAGCTCTGTACGTATATTGAATTTAAAAGGCCGTCCTCTTATTATTGAGTGACGGCTTTTTTTATGAGTTTAATGAATGTGATCAGATTAATACCAATTTTAATATGTTGCATGCTTTCGGGCTGTATGTCCGCTGATGGGCGTATCAAAACACATACGCAGAATATTAACAGTTATTCTGATTTTGGGATTTGTTCAGGGTATGGTTGTAAAAATTACCATCCAACTGGTTTGACGGATGAAGAATGGGATAATGTTGAAAGATTATTTCAGCCGCAAGCGAAGAACGCGATTGAGGAAAGAAAGATCATCGCCAAGGCTATAGCGCTTATGGAGCAGTATATTGGTCCTAAAACAGGAACGGAAAATGATAAAGCCAGAGCCGTAGTGATTAATTTTTCCACAGACGGCCAGATGGACTGTGTTGATGAAGCAATAAACAGTACAACTTATATTTATTTAATGCGCAAATATGGTCTTATTAAATTTCATTCGCTTGGCGCGCCGGCAAGACGGAATTTAAACGATTTATCCTATCCTCATAGCAGTGCAACTATTTTCGAAATTGATAAAGAAAAAATTGAAGAGGGTGAGGGTCATTTCGTAGTTGATTCATGGTTTCATAAAAACGGCGCCCTGGCTGAAATTATCCCTACGCGAACCTGGAAGGGACGGTGGTATCCAGAAGAAAAGCTTGATTTTTATAATTTTTCAGCGTCATAGTCTGTAAAATCCCATTCATCAGAACTGCTTAATTGCTCTAGAAAAAGATTTTCTGCCGCGTTAATAGCTTCGTCTTCACTTTGGGCGGTCACATTTGCAACCCAATAAAATGTCCCCAGCTTTACATCCGATTTTAGGGTTACTTTATATGCAGCCATATTAAATATCCTGTTTGAATATTGGTAGTGAACTTCATATACTCTTATTTTCTTAATTGTGGAAGTATAATTGACAGGAGTTATAGCCTTATGGGAGCGTCTGAAAAGTGAAGAATAAGTATGAATGAGCCGAAACGAAGAACACTTAGGCAGCGTGTTGCTGACCGTAAACGCGGCATTAAGCGCGAACAACCGCTGAGTGCCAGTCAGAAGAGAAAATTAAAATTTGTAACGCTCGCATTTGTTGTTGTGCAATATGTTGGATTGATGCTGCTTTTAATTGGATTAAAGGATTTTGTTGCGGATGGTTTTGTAATCAGAAATGTTAACTTATTTGCTATCAGCTGTGGCATGTTTCTGATAGGACGCGTAGGCCCTTTGGTTATCAAAACTTTAAACGTTTTTAAATAAAAAGCAGGACACCATGGCATCCTGCATCCTATTCTGAGGCGTTAACTGAAATTAATCTTTCTTTTTCGATTTGGCTTTAGCTGCAGGTTTTTTCTTTGTATTAGATTTTTCTTCAGTTTCTTTATTTTTTGATGTTTTCTTTGGCTTTTGATCCGGGTCTTTCCAGTGATTGGGGAATAAATGAGCATGAGCCTTGTTTACTGCATCACTAATACCGCGCATCGCATTCATGACATTATCCATTTGAAACCCGACCCCACGGTAAATATAAATTTTACTCTTAAGATCGAAAGAGCGTAAAATATGTTCAATCAGAACATCTTTATGTTCACTAGCAGCCAGATCACCAATGTAGTCAGCCAGTATATATTTACCTTTTGAATTTTTAATCCATTCTTCGGTTTTTTCGTCACTAAAATCAAAAAGTGTTTGCAGATCTTTGTTGTTAAGAGGATGCTCGTCAGGAATACCCAGGAATTTTCTAAGCTCATCTGAACGTGCTTTGCCTACCTTACGCGGCGCCCATAACATTCGTGAAACTTGAGATGCCGAGATAAAGATTGACTGCAGTGCCATGAATGCACCTGCGTTATTTCCTTTTTCAAGGGCCTGATTTAAAATCCCGACATTACCCTCGATATAGGTAAATTGGTTTCTGATTTCGTAGATATGCAATCCAATTCTACTGAGGTCCATGATGGTCCTTCCTGTTTATTTATACGATTGTCTTAAATGTGGGTTTTTATATATCCTTAATCGAATATCTCGGCAAGCTTTAAAGCAAGTCCCATATCCCCGTCAATTTTAAGTTTACCCATCATAAAGGCCATTTGCGGATTGAGTGATCCGTCGATAAGGCCTTCGAAATTCTCTGATGACAATAAAAAAGTTACATCAGCTTCAAGATCCTCATTTGTTACTACAGGCGGAGAAACAGTAGCATCTACATGAATTATTCCTTCGTCGGATAAATCAAATTTTATTTTTTTGTTTAAATCTGCGGCTTCTGCAGTTTTTTCAGTGACGAGGGTTGTATGTTGTTCCAGTGACATTTGAGTTCCTCTAATATTTAATATGAAAACAGCATACTTTATCGTTTCATAAAAACGGCTAAATTACCAATGATTTCTAAGTTCACGAAGGGCAAGAAAAACTTCTTTTTGTGTAGGGTTTTCAGATAAATCGGGAAATTTTTTTCTTAAGTTCTCGATGACGGAATAGCTATTCAGTCGTAAAAATGTGTTTATTTCTCGTTCATCTTTCATTGACGATACATAAGCATCATGCGGGCTTTGCTGTTCAAGCTTTCCAAGAAACATTTTGGCAGTTTCATTATCCGGCTCGCGGTCAATTGTGAATTTCAGATTGTTTATCATATAATCATGTCCGGGATAAATCAGTGTATTTTCCGGAAGTAAGGATAGTTGCTCGTTAAATGTATTATATAATTTATCAGGGTTCCCCCCCAATCTACAATGTCCCACACCAGCATTAAACATAGTATCTCCGCAGAAAAGGGCGGGGCTATCACCATTTGATAACAGGCAGATATGGCTATCGGTATGACCTGGGGTATCCAGAACAAGCAATGAAACTCTTGTCCCAATTTTGATAACATCCCCGGCCTTAAGGCCGATGTCCACATCCGGTATTTTCCCTTGTGCGCCGTGGTGCGCGTATATTATAGCTCCGGTTTCTTCCTTCATATCACCGTTACCATCGATATGATCCCAATGTTCATGAGTGTTGAGAATCTTAGTTATTTTGAACCCGTAGACTTTAGAGGCATGGATACAGCGTTCGACATCAAGCGGATCAATAACCATGGCTTCCCCAGTATCCTCACAGGCGATAAGATAGTGAAAGTTACGAAGTTGATTATCTGCATAAAGTTGTTGCACAATCATGCGAATATACCGTTTGTTTTATTCCGGATAAAGCAGGCGACTTTCTGCAGAATTATCTTCTGTAAGTGCCATTAGATTTCTAATTCTATCATCAAATTGTGCTTTATTCTGCACCATTTGCCCAACGTCCCCTAAAAAATACTCTACCTAACAAACTGCCTTAAATATTTTGAACGAAAGTGTAGTTAAGATATGTATATTTTCTTGTAATTAAGTGTACGCTACCAGTTTAGCCTTCTTCGCGTTCAATATAGCGTGATATCCTGATCATATCCAGTGAAAGCTATGGTTAACGCAGTAAAAAAATACATTATTTTTTTGCACAGTGTTATTTTTAATAATATTGTGCTATTTCGAAAATGAATAATATAATATTTCAGTTTAGCAATAAACTTTAATAGAAAATTACATTAGCGTCTTTCATTGAACAGGTAATAAAAAATCTATGTCGCAATTTAAACTTGATAAAATTGATTTAAAAATTCTGAAGGTTTTACAAGAAGAAGGCAAGATTACCAATGTCAATCTTGCCCAACGGGTGGGCATTACAGCACCACCATGCTTACGTCGGGTAAGGGCTCTGGAAGATGCGGGATATATAAAAGGCTATTATGCAGACTTGAATGCTGCGAAGCTTGGGTATGATCTTGTGGTATTTGCAATGGTTGGGCTTCATAGTCAGGCAGAAACAGATCTTAAAGCTTTTGAAGAATTGGTTAGGGGATGGCCCATGGTCAGAGAAGCTTATATGCTTAACGGTGAAATTGATTTTATTTTAAAAATTGTCGCCCGTAATCTTAATCATTTTCAGACTTTCCTCACCACCCATTTGACCCCTGCGCCAAATGTTGCAAACGTTAAAACTTCGCTTAGTATAAGGTGTGGAAAGGATAGATCAGGTATACCGTTTACGTTGGATGATATGGTTCAAATAAACGAATGAAAAGCCGCTTATATTGCGGCTAATCATTTGTTTGTTTATCAGATGAATTCAACCTTTACTATTTCGTAGTATGCTTCACCGCCAGGGGTTTTAACTTCAACCTCATCACCAAGATTTCTGCCAATTAGAGCGCGCCCAATTGGAGAGCTATAGGAAATTTTACCTGCAGTAACATCAACTTCATCAATGCCTACGATCTGATATGTAGATTCCTTATCATTTTCGTCAGCGATCGTCACCGTAGAGGCAAATACGACTTTTGATCCGGATAAATCTTTTGAATCAATTACTTCAGCACGGCTTAGGCTGTCCTCTATTTGCTGGATGCGCCCTTCGATCATACCTTGCTGTTCTTTAGCAGCGTGATATTCAGCATTTTCAGAAAGATCACCATGCGCCCTTGCTTCTTCTATCGCCCTAATAACAGCCGGTCTTTCGGTTTGTTTAAGGTGTTTAAGTTCTTCTTCGAGGCGTTGATGTCCCGCTATTGTCATGGGAACTTTTTCTACCATTTATTTTCTCAATCCAAAAAAGTTAACTCAAAAAAATATTGACACATCTGATCGAAAGAAACAAATGCGGTTTTAAATTCACAGTATTTTTTCTTTAAATATTCTACAAATTACACATAAGATTGAAGGGGTTTAACTTCAAGAGATGAAGATTTCAAGACTTTTATTGCTTCCATAGCGGAAATAGCCCCGCGTGAGGTTGTATAATATGGAATATTGCCTAATAAGGCGGTTCTTCTGAGCGCATAACTGTCCTTGATGGATTGTGCGCCTTCTGTCGTATTAAAAATAAGATCAATTTCTTCATTTTTTATTGCATCTACTATATGAGGCCTTCCCTCAAGCACTTTATTAATGCGTGTTACCTCTATACCGTTATCTTTTAAATACTGTGCCGTACCACCCGTTGCTATTACTTTGTATCCCATTGCGATCAGTTCACGTGCAGGTGTCACCATTTTTGCTTTGTCTTTGTTTTTAACAGAAATAAAGACATTGCCCTTCAAAGGCAGATGAGTATTTGCAGCAATCTGCGATTTCAGAAAAGCGCGAGGAAAATCTTCATCAAGTCCTATCACTTCTCCTGTTGAACGCATTTCCGGACCAAGTAGAATATCAACATCCGGGAAGCGATTGAAAGGAAGCACAGCTTCCTTCACGGCTACATGTTTGGTTCGGTAACTCGGGATGCTGAAATCTATAAGTTTTTCTCCTGTCATAAGGCGTGCTGCGATCTTTGCAATGGGTGCGCCGATAGCTTTAGCAACAAAAGGCACCGTACGGCTGGCGCGCGGATTAACTTCAATAAGATAAACCACATCATCCTTTACAGCGAACTGCACATTCATAAGACCCCGCACATTTAATGCCAATGCAAGTTTTCTGGTTTGTTGTTCCAGATCATCCATAACACTTTCTTTAAGCGAATAGGGGGGGAGTGAGCATGCGCTGTCACCGGAATGAACACCTGCTTCTTCGATATGTTGCATGATTGCCGCGACATGGACTTCTTCACCATCACATAGGGCATCTACATCGATTTCTGTTGCGCCGCCGAGATATTTATCAATAAGAACCGGACTTTCCCATGAAACACTCACCGCTTGTTTCATATATCTTTCAAGTGATACCGTATCATAGACTATTTCCATTGCCCTGCCGCCAAGCACGTAGGAAGGCCGGATTAAAATTGGATAACCTATGTTTTCAGCAATTTTGACGGCTTGTTCTGTTGTTGTGGCCAGACCATTTTCAGGTTGTTTGAGATTTAAGCGGTTTACGAGATCCTGAAATCTTTCCCTGTCTTCTGCAAGATCGATTGAATCGGGTGAGGTACCAAGGATCGGTATGTTGGCAGCCTCAAGTGCATGCGATAATTTAAGGGGTGTCTGGCCACCAAACTGGACTATCACACCTAAAACTGCGCCTTTTTCCTGTTCACGGCGAATAAGATCAATAACATTTTCAGCTGTTAACGGTTCAAAATAAAGCCGATCCGATGTGTCGTAATCTGTTGATACGGTTTCAGGGTTGCAATTGACCATAATAGTCTCAAAATTTTGCTCACTAAGTGAAAATGCCGCATGACAGCAACAGTAATCAAATTCGATTCCCTGACCAATACGGTTTGGACCACCACCAAGAATAATGATTTTTTTACTATCAGTCGGGTCCGCTTCACATTCAGAGATTCCCGCAGCATCATGTTCGTAACTTGAATATAGATAAGGGGTTTGAGATGCAAATTCGGCAGCACAAGTATCAATGCGTTTAAAAGATGGGCGGATATTAAGCGCTAAACGTTTTTTGGTAACCTCATGTTCACTCAGGCCAGTGAGTTCAGCAAGACGTGCATCAGCAAAACCAAGCGATTTAAGTTCCGTAAATCCTGCCCTATCATCCGGTAGACCATTTTCCCTGATATTTTTTTCAGCGTCAGTTATTAATCTGATCTGATCTATAAACCAAGGATCATATTTGGCTATTTTATGAATTTCTTCAGTAGACATTCCAAGACGGAGTGCCTGTGCCATAATTAATAGCCTATCTGCTGTTGGCTCCGCCAGGGCTGCTTTGACGGCATTAATGTCACCTATTTCCGGATCATATCCCGGAACATCAATTTCATTTAATCCTGTAAGATCCGTTTCCATTGATCTGAGCGCTTTTTGAAGGCTTTCCGGGAAACTTCTGCCGATAGACATGGCTTCGCCCACGGACTTCATAGCCGTGGTTAGAGTGGGCGCTGAATCGGGAAATTTTTCAAATGTGAAACGTGGAATTTTTGTAACTACATAATCTATAGTTGGCTCAAAAGAAGACGGCGTAACACCAGTAATCTCATTTGAAAGCTCATCAAGTGTGTAGCCGACAGCCAGTTTTGCTGCCACTTTCGCGATCGGAAAACCGGTTGCTTTTGATGCCAGCGCGGAAGAGCGGCTAACTCTCGGGTTCATTTCAATAACGACAAGACGACCATCTGCAGGATTGACTGCAAATTGTACGTTTGATCCACCAGTTTCAACGCCAATTGTACGCAGCACAGCGATTGATGCGTTACGCATAATTTGATATTCTTTATCAGTAAGCGTTAATGCCGGTGCAACAGTGATGCTATCACCCGTATGAATACCCATCGGATCAAGATTTTCAATGGAACAGATGATGATGCAGTTGTCTGCTTTGTCGCGTACAACTTCCATTTCGTATTCTTTCCATCCAATCAGACTTTCGTCGATCAAAATCTGCCCGACAGGCGATGCATCAATGCCACTTTTGATAATGGCTTCATATTCTTTGCGATTGTATGCAACACCGCCACCGGTCCCACCCATTGTAAAACCGGGGCGAATGATAGCCGGCAGCCCAACCTGATCCAGCCTATCTATGGCTTCTCTTATGCCGGCGGCTCTGTCGTAACCTATGATTTTACCATCGCCATTCTTAATAGCCGGCGATGATACAATTATAGCCCGCGGGTTTTCAATCCCGATGCGGTCCATAGCATCTCTGAACAGTTGCCTGTCTTCGGCCATTTTTATGGCATCTACTTTGGCACCGATAAGTTCCACACCGTATTTTTCCAGAAGTCCCCTGCGTTCAAGTTCCAGGGCAGTATTTAAACCGGTCTGTCCACCCATTGTCGGAAGAATTGCATCAGGTTTTTCCTTGATAATTATTTTTTCAACCATTTCCGGTGTAATTGGTTCCACATAAGTGGCATCAGCCAGATCAGGATCAGTCATAATTGTTGCCGGGTTACTATTTACGAGAATAACTCTGTAACCTTCTTCCCTAAGCGCTTTACAGGCTTGGGTTCCAGAATAGTCAAACTCACACGCCTGACCAATGATAATGGGGCCAGCGCCGATGATAAGTATTGAATTTATGTCTGTACGTTTAGGCATGTTTTAAAATCAAATCCATAAAGCGGTCAAAAAGATAATGGCTGTCCTGGGGACCCGGGCTGGCTTCGGGATGATGCTGCACGGAAAATACCGGTTTACCAATAAGTTCAATGCCACAACAGGTCTGGTCAAACAGGGAAATATGACTTAGTTTTACACCTTCGGGCAATGTATCCTTATCCACCATAAATCCATGGTTCATGGATGTAATTTCAACCTTATCGGTATTATAATCCATTACCGGATGGTTCGCACCACGATGTCCCTGATGCATTTTTGATGTTTTTGCCCCAACGGCCAGTGCCAGCATCTGATGACCAAGACAAATACCGAAAATTGGAATGCCGGAACTCAGCAACTCCTGTATGACGGGAATGGCATACTTACCTGTAGCAGCAGGATCACCTGGTCCGTTGGAAAGAAAAATACCGTCCGGCTTGTGAGCAAGAATTTGTTCTGCTGTGGTATCTGCCGGTACAACCGTTACTTTCGCACCAACAGATGACAGGCATCTTAAAATATTTCTTTTGATACCGTAATCAACTGCAACCACATGGGCCTTCGGTTTTTCAAGTGTTTTGTACCCTTCATCCAAAGTCCAACGAACCTGATCCCATTTATATGTTTGCTTGCAACTTAAGTCGATTGCCAGATCCATTCCTTCAAGACCCGACCATTTTTTTGCCTGCTCAATTAAAGCCGGTATGTCAAAAATGCCTTCCGGATTAAAACAAATGACGCCATTTGGAGCGCCATTCTGTCTGATATATCGGGTTAGTTTTCTGGTATCAATGCCTGAAATACCGGTCAGGTTCTGGCTAATACACCAATCAGTTAAATGACGGGTTGCTCTGAAATTGGAAGGCGCGGTTATATTTTGTCTGACCACAAGTCCACGTGCAGCTGACTGGTTGGCTTCCTCATCATCTTCATTTACGCCTACATTACCTATATGCGGGAAGGTGAAGTTAATTATCTGTCCAGCGTATGATGGATCAGTCAGTATTTCCTGATAACCGGTCATTGATGTATTAAAGCAAACTTCACCTACAGTTGTACCTGTCTTTCCAAATCCATATCCCCAAAAAACGGATCCATCTGCCAACACCAAAACGGCTGTAATTTTATTGTGGGGTGGTGTCTGGTCGATATGGGCGTTGGACATCAATAGCTGGCTTTATCAATTACATTAAACTAAGGCTTATTTCGTCAGGTTCAGATATGCTTAATCGCTAAACCCAATTTAAATTGCCCGGACAATAATAAATACCCTTCTAGCAGTCAAGTGAATATCGGGCGAATTTTTCAGAAAAATTATTTTTTAAAATCAACGACTTATAAGAATATTTGCTGTTGCATTGTTTGTTAAATTCAGGTAAAGTCATCCTTTCCTAAAATGAAAAGCCGGCGGACCCTGATATGTCAATGTCGGCATTTTTGTAAAATAAGGATATAAAACAGTATGTTGCGCGAAAAATTTAACACAGCGATGAAAGAGGCCATGCGTTCAAAAGACAGGCGCCGGCTTTCGACTATCCGCTTAATCATGGCTGCTGTGAAAGACAGGGATATATCAGTACGTACCGAATCAGACAGTAAAGTTGGCGATCCGGAGATTATTGAAATCCTTTCCAAGATGGTAAAGCAACGCAATGACAGTATAAAGGCATATGAAGATGCTGGACGAACAGAGCTTGCAAAACAGGAAAGTGACGAGATCGAAATTATACAGGAATTTCTGCCACGCCAATTTGATGATAATGAAATAGAGATGGCTGTTAAAAAAGTTATTGAAAAAACATCAGCTTCCGGTCTTAAGGATATCGGAAAAATCATGTCCACTTTAAAGAGTGAGTATGCCGGCCAGATGGATTTTGCAAAAGCCAGCGCGATGGCAAAAAGCCTTCTTTCTTAATCCGGGATTGTTTTACTTCCTGTTCTATCCTAAAGTTTCCGATCATTGCTTTTTGGGATTAAAGGTTCACCAATGACAATTACACCAGACTTTCTGGATGAAATCAGAAATCGGCTGCCGGTCAGTGAAGTAGTTGGTCGTAAAGTACGTCTTACCCGCAAGGGACGTGAACATACAGGGCTTTGCCCTTTTCATAATGAAAAGACGCCGTCATTTACTGTAAATGATGATAAAGCTTTTTATCATTGCTTTGGTTGTGGAGCACACGGGGATGTGATCAATTTTGTATTGGAAACCGAAGGATTATCTTTCCCGGAAACAATTGAAAGGCTGGCTGGTCAGGCTGGCCTTCAGATGCCTGAATTTACGCCTGGAGACAGGCAGAAATCGAAAGTAAAAAAAACACTCTTTGATTTGATGGAGACGGTCACACACTGGTTTGAGAGTCAGCTTGCGGCACAGGCTGGCACAGAAGCCAGAAATTATATTCAAAGACGAGGGCTGGGTACGGCAACGATAAGGCAATTTAGGCTCGGATTTGCCCCAAACAGTAAAACAGCACTCAAAGAAGCGATGCTCGCACGGTCAGAATTTACAGAAGACATGCTGATTGAAGCGGGCATGCTAATAAAACCGGATGATGGTGGTGAAAGTTATGACCGGTTTCGAAATCGGATCATGTTCCCCATAACTGATCGTCAGGGGCGTGTTGTCGCATTTGGTGGTCGTGCATTATCGGCTCATGACAAGGCTAAATATTTAAATTCGCCAGAAACACCCCTTTTTCACAAAGGGCGCCTGCTTTATAATTTAAGTGGTGCTAGAAAAGCCGCGTTTGAAAAAGGCAGACTTATTATCGCCGAAGGTTATATGGACGTAATCGCCCTTTCACAGACAGGTTTTCCTGAATCCGTTGCTCCCCTCGGTACGGCTGTTACAGAAGACCAAATTCGTGAAATGTGGCGCCTGGCACCGGAACCTTTTTTATGTTTTGACGGTGACATGGCCGGACAGCGTGCAGCTATCCGTGTTGTGGAACGTTCGCTTGGGTTACTTAAGCCAGGGCATTCTCTTAGATTTGTATATTTACCTGACGGTGAAGATCCGGACAGTTTTGTGGCCGGTCACGGGCAACAGGCCTTTGAAGGCCTGCTTTCGCGTGGGGTTCCTCTTGCTTCTGTACTATGGGAAGAACTTGTTAGCGGAGTTGAGCTTGATACGCCCGAACAACGTGCTGGACTGGAACAAAAAATAGCACGGGTTCTCTATGAAATTAAGGATCAAAAAATTCGCCGTTATTATGAAAGCGATTTTCAAAACCGATTAAAAAAATTTTTGGGAGATGAGTTTGTACCGGACATTGATTTAGGTGAACAAATTAAAGTAGTTGGGAATCGTGAGAATCAGTCTGGTAAGAACGGAAAAAACGCTTATAGAAACAGACCTTACAAAAGAAAAGAGCAAGAAAAATCCATCGGAAATCTTAATAAAACTGAGATCGGAAAAAATACATCATTATCAGTTAAAGATAGGGAAAGGCTTATTATTCTGACAGTTTTAGAACATCCGTGGCTATTGGAACAACATGAAGAGCTGTTTGCGACTTTAGAATTCGAATCACTTGAGCTTGACAAGACCCGCAATGAAATAATACGTATTGCAGGTCGCGACTCAGACCTTGAAAAAGAAACCCTGAAACACCAACTATTTGAAAATGGTTTGGGGCAGGTGGTTGATACCATATCCAGGCAAGGCGTGTTGACAGCCCAGAAGTTTATTGGGCGAAGCTCTTCTGCGGAAGAAGTAGAACAAATATGGAAGCATTCGATTGAGCTTTTCCATTTGGAAAAGATTGAAAAGGAAATAGCAATATTAGGTTCTAAAGATTTGAATGAAGAGGAATTTGCGCGCTTGCAAGCCCTGTTGGAAGAACAGTTAGCAAGCAATAAAAAAATTAGCGATATTTTAGGTAAAGATGCCTGAGATATGCTGAGCATTGCTTTAAAGAATATTTGAGGTTTATAAATGGTGGAAAAAACCACTAAGTCCGATAAAAATACAGATGCTGTAGATTCACCTTTAGTAGATAACCAACTTGCAGTTAAAAAGATGATAGCCGATGCAAAGAAGCGCGGCTATATCACCTATGATGCATTAAATGATGCATTGCCACAGGATCAAATGTCATCCGAACAAATCGAAGATGTAATGACGATGCTTTCAGAGATGGGCATTAATGTAATCGATAATGCTGATGCAGATGGTGAAATCGATGAAGTTGAACAAAATGACAGCGACGACAGTGAGGATAACAGCGATGAAGATGATGAAGAACAGGTACAAACTGATAAAACACCAACTGATCGTACGGATGATCCTGTCAGAATGTATTTACGTGAAATGGGCAGCGTTGAGTTGCTTTCACGTGAAGGTGAGATAGCGATTGCCAAAAGGATAGAGGCAGGGAGGGAAACAATGATATCCGGCCTTTGTGACAGCCCGCTTACCTTTAATGCGCTTGCGGCCTGGGGTGAGATGCTTGAAGAGGAGGAAATACTTCTTCGGGATATCATAGATCTTGATGCCATGTATGGTAATGATCCGACACAGGAAGATGAAGCAGCATCAGACGATATTGCAGAAGGAACACCTTCTGAAGAAAAAGCAGAACAAGCCAAGAAGGCAGAAAATGTCAAGAAAGAAAAAGTCATTCCTGATGAAGATGAGGATGATAATTTCGACGAAAATGACGAGGATGATGAATTTCAGGAAAATGAAGAAGATGACGACGAGGATGAAGACGAGGATGAGGATGAGGATGGTGCTACCATGTCTCTTGCTACAATGGAAGAAGCACTTCAGCCCCGTGTTATGGAAATATTCGCTGAAATTCGCAAAGTCCATAAAAAATTCTCCAAGCTTCAGGATTTAAGACATGAGTCAAACATAGGTAATGCTGAATTATCTGCGACACAGGAAAAAAGATATCGAAAATTAAGTGATGAGCTTATTGAGCTGGTGAATAATTTACGCCTTAACAACAGCCGAATTGAAGCACTTCTTGAGCAGCTATATCATTCCAGTAAACGTCTGATGGGTCTGGAAGGAAAAATGCTTCGTCTTGCGGAACGTTACAAGGTTAATCGGAAATCTTATCTCGATAATTATTGGGGACGTGAACTGGAACCGGGCTGGCTAAAAGAGATGGCCAAGGAAAAAGGAAAAGGCTGGGACAGTTTCATTACAAATGAAGCCGAAATTATCCAGAATATGAGAGATCAGGTGAGCGAAATTGCCAAAGAAGTTGGTCTTAATATTTCAGAGTTCCGGATTATCGTAAACAAGGTACAAAAAGGTGAGAAAGAAGCCCGCATCGCCAAAAAGGAAATGGTGGAAGCAAACCTGCGTCTTGTGATTTCCATAGCCAAGAAATATACAAACCGTGGCCTTCAGTTCCTTGATCTTATTCAGGAGGGAAATATTGGTCTGATGAAGGCGGTGGACAAGTTTGAATATCGTCGGGGATATAAGTTCTCAACCTATGCCACATGGTGGATAAGGCAGGCGATAACCCGTTCAATTGCGGATCAGGCACGTACTATCCGTATCCCGGTTCACATGATCGAAACGATTAACAAGCTTGTACGTACCGGACGCCAGATGATGCATGAAATTGGCCGTGAAGCCACACCCGAAGAGCTGGCTGCACGTCTTTCAATGCCACTTGAAAAAGTGCGTAAGGTAATGAAGATTGCCAAGGAGCCAATATCGCTTGAAACACCGATTGGTGACGAGGAAGACAGTCATCTTGGTGACTTCATTGAAGATAAAAATGCAATTCTTCCGGTTGATAGTGCTATTCAGACCAACCTTCGGGATACTACAACGCGGGTACTGGCATCACTTACACCGCGTGAAGAACGTGTTCTACGCATGCGTTTTGGTATTGGAATGAATACCGATCATACGCTTGAGGAAGTAGGGCAGCAATTTTCTGTGACCCGGGAACGGATCCGACAAATCGAAGCAAAAGCACTTCGGAAACTTAAACATCCAAGCCGGTCACGAAAGCTCAGGAGTTTTCTTGATAAATAATATTTTAAAGCCCGCTTACGTAAGCGGGTTTTAAAAAAATGTAAAAATGCAAATTCCCCTCTGTTCATTTTTTTTATTATCTGTTACTTAAGCAGACTTGTTTTCGGGGGGCCTGTAGCTCAGTTGGTTAGAGCAAACCGCTCATAACGGTTTGGTCGTAGGTTCGAGTCCTACCAGGCCCACCACTCCCTCCTTAGTTTTATCATATGTTTTGGGCTATCTTGTGAGAACCGCAGAATTCTTCGGGAAATTAGCGTTTTCAATGCAGCTATATTGGTGTAGAGACTAATTTAAGAGAGAAAACCTGATAAAAATAACAAAAATCTCTGCGAGGACATTTTTGTCACCAAACTATTTGGCAGTTTTTTCGACTGTCCGCTTCCGTTACGTAGTGGCCATGCGCATGTCATTAAAATATTACAGTTCAACGAATAATAAATTAATTAAATCCAACTATAACCGCATTATCCATCAATCCTCAAGACGAAGTAACTGCTATCCCAACAAACTACATGGCAAGACCTGGGACATCAGAAATGGGCAGCACTACAAAAAGGATAATTAGAAGTTTGACCCCACCTATATTATGGGACTTAGCCAAGAGAATAAAAAATATTTAACTGAGTTTGGCGTCTCTAAAGCCAGTATGCTAAAAACGGTACGACAGACCAATATTTCCGATGAACTGGTTCGACGTTCCTTCAATTTGTATAATTGGACTATCTGTGATGCGTGGAAGTAGTTTTTTATAACCTATCAGCGCAATCACTCCCCAGTGCTGGTTCAATGAATAAGTTGATGTAATCATTCCTCCTATATCTTTTATACCGCTTTTCGCGCTGTACTCTGCAAGTCCGCTTCGTGCCGCATTGATTGAATTAATACCAAAATAGGTATCGTTATAATTTTGATCAGCGTAAGTGGAACTTAAAGATAAACTTATTCTTATAATCCGTTGAATTAATCGGCTATAGGAAAGGGAAGCGTTTACTGTTTTACCATGATGGGCATTACCAATATCAAACATAGTCTTTATTTTCATAGAGATAGCTTCACCTGGTTGCGAAAGCGTAATTCGATAAGAGACAAACCCGCCGAATTCAATGGAACTGTTAACCGTTTCAAACTTACGAACGACAGGGTTCGTCAAATCATCATCCCGTTCACTGCGATAATCAATGGAAGGGCCAAAATTTAAATGTCGACTATTTAAAATATTCGCTGTAAGCCCCGGCCCTTCCGTCTGAAAATAATAGTTACCTTTTGAAGCCCGGAAATAGGGAATAGCTAAAAAACGGTAATGCTTTGCCCCTTCAAATTCCGGTATAACAAAAGGACCAAGTGCCATTGTCATATTCCATCTGTCAATATTATCAGCCTGACGGGTTCTATTCTGTGCAAACGCCGGAAAAACAATGGCGATAGACAGAAGGAACAGAAAAGTTATTTTTTTAAGCATAGTGTTGATATCATTTCAACTTCGAGATTTATTTTTCTCTGTACGGTGATTTCTGCTTTTTGGATCAGGTCATTTGAATAAAGAATATCCATATATAAAAAAGAGAAACGACCAACACATGAGGTCGCAACCTAGAGATATTTTTATTTATTTTAGACATCATCCGTTCTTTAGGATTATTGTAAGAAATCTAAAAAGCCTGTCTTATTAAAAAAATAATGATCCAGTCAATGTTCGCGCACGTAAACAATATACATTTAACAGAATCATTCAAAATACCAGGAGTTCAGACATGATCCGCAAAACTATTCTTAAACTTATTTCAATTACTGTAATCAGTCTCGGCATGATTACCACCACGTTTGCCCAGATGAAAAGTGATATTGTTGACACAGCAGTCTCTGCCGGCTCTTTTAATACTCTCGTTGCTGCTGTTAAGGCAGCAGGCCTTGTTGACACATTAAAAAGCGATGGCCCGTTTACCGTTTTTGCCCCAACAGATGAGGCATTTGCTGCACTTCCTTCAGGCACAGTTGAAAATCTTCTAAAACCTGAGAATAAAGATACACTTGTTAAGATTCTGACTTATCACGTTGTAGCAGGTAAAGTGATGTCCGCAGATATCGCTGGCAAGGCACTCAGCCCAGAAACAGTAGAAGGCAGCACAGTCGATATTAATGCCACAAACGGCGTTATGATAGACGGCGCTAATGTTACTACGGCAGATATTGAAGCCAGCAACGGTGTTATTCACGTCATTGATAAAGTTATTATGCCTTAATGATAGTAATCCCCTGGCTATCATTAAATATCATTAGCATGGCTCTTAACGGGCCATGCTATTTCTATAATTATTGTTTATTCAGAATGTTGGAAAGTAAAATGATAAATGTTTATTACGACGATAGATGCCCTTTGTGTAGCAGAGAAATTGAATATTATAAAAAAATCTCTCCGCCTGCCGTTATAAACTGGTGCGCTATTAGCAAGCATATCAGCTTACTTGAAAAAAACGGCATTTCGTATAATGAAAGTTTAAAAATTCTTCACGCAGCCAAGACAGACGGAAAAATATATCGGGGCGTGGATGCTTTTATTTTAATTTGGCAACAACTCTCTGGATGGAAGTGGCTTGCCCGGGTCGTTACTTTACCGGTCATTTATCATTTTTGCACCGCGCTATACAGCATAGTCGCCCATTGGCGATTTAATAGTTTAGAGCATTGTGTATTAGAACAAAAATAGCCGTGCATATGACAGCTATCAAAAATGAGGGGCAGCAATGAACTAAATAACCAGAATCATAAAAGTATGCAACCCTATGCAACAAAATTATGAATATGAATTGACTGAACCGGAAGGAGCGAATTTTGCCGAAGGGTTTGAACCTTATTTTACCCCTAAAGAAATGCATATGATGGGTGTATTTGAAGGCAAATATTTAAATAGTTGCCGAGAAGAATATCCTCACCATTGGTTTGAGATTGCAAAATTAAGCGATACCCCCGACCCAACCTTGAATTATTTTGGCATTAAAAGTCGTCAGCCGCTTAGTGAATGGCGAAAAAAAGGGTGGATAATGGAAGAAGATCCCCGCGGGTGGTTCGAATGGTATTGTCGGTATTACCGGGGCCGGCGCCATAGTAGAATGGATAATCTACAAATAAAACGCTGGCGAAACTTTTCCCGTCATGCAGGACAGATCAGGGCAAACTGTGAACCCGGTGATATATGGTGTCGTCCTCGACAACGCCAAGCATTACTTCAATGGGCCCATAACCCATTTATTTAAAAGAAAATTATTTTAAAATAGAGATTCAGATTATGAAATTTATCGGTCAAAAAGAATATGATCATGAAGGTAAATTACCGAGAACCGGTATTATTATTACTAACCTGGGAACGCCGGACGAACCGAAGCCAAAAGCATTAAAACGATATCTTAGGGAGTTTTTAAGTGATCCCAGGGTTGTTGAAGTACCACGTCTAATCTGGTGGTTTATTCTGAACCTAGTAATCATCCCGCTTAGGTCAAGATCATCTGCCAGAAATTATCAATCCGTCTGGACCGAAGCTGGGTCACCATTGCTTGAAATAACTAAGCGACAAAGGTCCGCTTTACAGGCGAAATTGGACCAAATATACGGGTCAAATAATATTGTTGTTTCATGTGCTATGCGATATGGCAATCCGTCTATTAAAAGCGTACTGGAGACATTCTCAAAAGAAAATATTCGAAATATTGTCGTCCTACCATTATATCCTCAATATTGTGCTGCTACCAATGGTTCAACATTTGATGCTTTCGCAAATGAATTTATTCAATATCGCTGGATTCCAGAATTTAAATTTATTAGCGGGTATCATTTAAAGCCGTCCTATATTGAAGCTATGATCAATTCAATCTCAGCTTATATAAATTCAAATGGTATTCCTGATATATTATTATTTTCTTACCATGGTATACCGCAAAAATATTTAGATCGTGGTGATCCTTATTATTGTTTTTGTATCCAGACAACGCGCCTCATTCAGAAAAAGTTGAATTTAGAAGATGATAAAGTTCTTACATGCTTTCAATCGCGTTTTGGCAAGGAAAAATGGCTCCAACCCTACACAGATAAAATCTTACAATCTCTTCCTGCAAAAAATATAAAAAAAGTCGCCATCGTCTGTCCCGGATTTTCAGCAGACTGCCTTGAAACTCTCGAAGAAATTCAAGTAGAAAACAAGGAATTTTTCATCGAAGCCGGCGGTGAAACCTATGATTATATTCCCTGCCTAAATGATCACCCTGATCATATCAATATGATGTATGACCTGATTAAGGAAAATCTGACAAATCAATTTGAGAATATAAAATCGCATTCAACAATATAATCAGGAATTCAATTATTTTCTGATATCTGATTATTTACTTCAGAAAGCGTTAATATTATCAATAATTCTATGTCCGCTTTGGGTCGAAAGCAGACATCCAGAATTTAGATGAAGGGGGGTTAAATTCTTGCAAGATAACTGTTTAAGAACCGGTATGAAGTAGTCAACTCTCATTTACCCAATTCAGAATATAGGGGGGGTGTTAGAATCTTTGTAGTGCCTGTGTACTCGGAATCGGTGTTGGAGACTGTAGGAATGTACTATCTTGTGGGGCTCTTCATGTAAACTAATTACATGGAGG
>JAYODU010000010.1:0-60976 GCA_038106445.1 Kordiimonadaceae bacterium
CTCATAACCTGAAGGTCGTTGGTTCAAATCCAACCCCCGCAACCAATAAATAACCCCTGGCCCAGCGGGCCGGGGTTTGTGTTTTAATGGTGGAAGTTCAATTGACTAAAAGTCTTTAAGATGAAATGGTGACAATTTTAATAAGAGTATCAAAAAATGCCTAAGCTGCCACTCTCTTCATTAACGACACGTATATCCGGCCCTGCATCCAAAGCGTGGGGTGTGGGGGATGTTGCATCCAAGCGGATGCTTGCTGGTGAGGATATTATTCATCTTGGTGTTGGAGATCCTGATCTGGATACACCGTTAGAAGTCCGCGAAGCCATGTTTGATCATGTTGCATCAGGAAAAACCCATTATTCACCACTTGCAGGTGAATATGATCTGCGTCAGGCGATCGCTTCACATGCAACCGGGCTTTATCACAGGGAGATTAAAGCTGAGGAAGTCGTTATCTGCAACGGTGCACAAGGTGCCCTGTTTGCTACATTTTTATGTTTAACGGAAAAGGGTGATGAAGTTATTGTTTTGGAACCCTGCTATGCGCCCTATCCGGCGGTTGTGACAGCAGCAGGTGCAACAATGGTGCCGGTCATTTTGGATAAAAAAGAAGGTTACCCCCTTGATCTGGCAAAGGTGAAAGCAGCAGTTACAGATAAAACCAAAGTCATCCTTGTTAATTCGCCGGGCAATCCTTCCGGTGCTGTATTTGATCAGAATGTTCTGAATGAGCTTGCGGAATATTGTAAGGCTCGTTCTATCTGGCTTGTGTCAGACGAGGTTTACTGGTCGCTTTGTTTTGAGGGGGATCATAATTCACCTTATCAGGCTGAAGACTGTCGGGATAATATGATCGTCGTAAACAGCCTTTCCAAATCACATGCGATGACAGGCTGGCGTATAGGGTGGGCAATCGGGCCAACACAATTTATTGCCGCAATGACCAGCCTTTCGCAAGCCCAATATTTTGGTATCAATCAATTTGTGCAGAAAGCCGCGATTACGGCGCTTGAGGATAAATCAACGACATCCGAGTTTAAGGAACTGTTTCGTTTGCGGCGTGATGTTTTATGTCAGGGACTTAGGGACTGTAATTATGTGGATTTCGCCGTGCCAAAGGGAGGCATGTTTGTTTTATTGGATGTATCGCGTACGGGGCTAAGCGGTAAGGACTTTGCGGAGCAGCTTCTTGATGAAGAAAAAGTAGCTGTTGTGCCAGGGTTTGGTTTTGGGCCTTCCGTAAGAGATACAGTGAGAGTTGGATTTTTGCATGACCCGTCGCTTTTAAAGGAAGCGGCAAAAAGAATTGTCAGATTTGCAACGCGGAAAGCCAGCTTAACAATAGAAACTTGATATCAACTTTCTTTTATTCGGCGACCTGTTCCCAAACGGATACTGATGCTAGCCCGGATTTAACACATGTCTCGGCCCATTTGGTGAGTTGCTTTCTGTCTTGAAAGTTGCCTGACGGTTCAGCTTCATGAAAAATAATTGATACCGAAAAGGTGTTTTTTTGTTTTAATAAGGACCAGATATGAGGTGCGAGTTCCATATCACCGTACCAGCAGACAGGTGCCCCACATCAGGCAAATACCCCACATATGCATATATGACGATGTTATTAAAGATAGGAAGATAAAGATAGGCAACGGGTCGGTCATTTTGAAACAGAATGAAGGCCCGCACGGTGCCGTTTTTTGCATGACGCATCATATCTTCTTTAAAACCGTCATCAACGGGAAGACCGGCATCCAGCAGCTTTTCCTGATACGTTTCCTTGGATATAGCGCGGGCAAGCGGGTAAAATTCTTTTATTTCATCCGGTGTTTGATAGAGCCTGCAATCAATTATACCACCGCATTCCTTTTCAAATTTTCGCATTTTACGTTTTAAGGTCGAGCGGGTCTTGGATGAAAACTGGTCCATATAGTTTTCAAATGTTCCGTCAAGGTCGGTATAATAGCGTCTGTAAACCTGTGATATATAATTAATATATCCCTCTTCTCGCCATATGGTTTTATGATCTTCATTTATGGGAAGAGAATATAGCATCATGCCTTGGGCATTTTCATCAATTTCACGAGGTATTTGGGTGTCTTTATTTGCTGCATCGAACCGTATAAAATCAACATTTATTGTTTGAAGCTTGAAGGACTTTCTAAACAGGCAGATTTCACCAAGCCAAAAAGGCAATTTTATATCCCGGGTTTTCCAGGATGCGGACATTTTACGCTGTGCTCTGTTGTTATTTATAAATGCGTGAATATGTTATAGCGCGAAAATCATTATTATCTTATTAATAGCAATCACTATATTTATTAAACATATAAATGGGACGGTTCAAATTATATGAACAGTTACAAAAAAGTATATGGGCAGTGGAAACAGAACCCGCAACAGTTCTGGGCGGAGGCAGCATCTGAAATAAACTGGGACCGGACTTGGGATCAGGTGCTATATGATAAAGAGGCACCACTTTACCGATGGTATAAAGGGGCCAAAACCAATACATGTTATAATGCGCTTGACCGTCATATTGAAGCGGGGCATGGGGATCGCACGGCACTTATTTATGATAGCGCCATGACAGGGACTGTTGAAAAGTTCACCTATCAGGAATTAGCAGACAGAACAGCAAAATTTGCAGGCATACTTCAGGATTTAGGCGTTGGTAAAGGCGATCGGGTTCTGATTTATATGCCGATGATACCAGAATCGATTATGGCTATGCTTGCCTGCGCAAGGATTGGGGCTGTGCATGCTGTGGTTTTTGGCGGATTTGCGGCGGCGGAGCTTTCAAAACGGATTGTTGATGCGGAACCAAAGGTCATTATTTCTGCGACATGCGGCCTTGAACCTGGCAAAATCATTCCATATAAGCCTCTTCTTGACGAAGCGATTGAAAATGCGGGTGTGGAGACAAAAACCGTAATTGTTGCGCGTCCGGAATGTTCAGCAGAAATGATGCCAGCCAGGGATTATGACTGGCATGATCTGATGGATAAAGCAGAGAGGCTGGCACCTTGCATTTCCCTTGAAGCGACAGACCCGCTTTATATTCTTTACACATCCGGAACGACAGGTACACCCAAAGGGATTGTGCGGGATAACGGTGGCCATCTTGTGGCCATGAACTGGTCCATGAAAAATGTATATAACATGAATCCGGGCGATGTATATTGGGCGGCGTCCGATATTGGCTGGGTGGTTGGTCATTCCTATATCGTTTACGGGCCCTTAATCCGTGGATGTACAACAATATTATATGAAGGCAAGCCCGTGGGGACACCGGATGCTGGCGCCTTTTGGCGGGTTATTTCTGATCATAAAGTAAACGCCTTGTTTGTGGCGCCGACGGCAATAAGGGCGATTAAAAGAGAAGATCCCAATGCGGAACATATAAAAAAATATGATCTTACAGCATTTCGCACACTTTTTCTTGCAGGGGAACGAGCTGATCCGGACACGGTAAAATGGTCGGAAGACATACTGGGTGTGCCGGTGATTGACCATTGGTGGCAAACGGAAACGGCATGGTCCATATGTGCCAATTTTATGGGTATTGAACATTTACCGGTTAAATATGGCAGCCCAAGCAAGCCATCCCCAGGTTTCGATGTTCGAATATTAAGCGACGAAGGTGAAGAGGTAGCGCCGGGTATGTTGGGCAACATTGTTGTGAAAGAACCGCTTCCGCCTGGGGCTATGTTAACAGTATGGCGGGATGATGAACGTTGCATAAACACTTATTTCAAAGAATTTGAAGGCTATTATTTAACCGGTGATGCCGGCCATAAAGATGAGGACGGTTATTTTTACATCATGGGCCGTACCGACGATGTAATTAATGTTGCCGGGCACCGTCTTTCGACAGGTGCGATGGAAGAAGTCCTATCAACACTTCCGGAGGTAGCGGAATGTGCTGTTGTTGGCGTCGTTGATGATCTTAAAGGGCAACAACCCTTTGGTTTTCTAGTGCTTAAAAGCGGTTGTGCGCGCGCAGGAGAAGATATTGTTAGCGATGCCATTGCCAGCATCAGAAAGGAAATTGGCGCCGTTGCCAGTTTTAAAAATGCTGTGATTGTAAAACGCCTTCCCAAAACGCGGTCAGGCAAAATTTTAAGGCGTGTCATGGCCAGTATTGCGGCAAAGACACCTTATACTGTTCCGGCGACGCTGGATGACCCGGATAT
Source organism: Kordiimonadaceae bacterium (assembly GCA_038106445.1). Taxonomy (GTDB): domain Bacteria; phylum Pseudomonadota; class Alphaproteobacteria; order Sphingomonadales; family Emcibacteraceae; genus Pseudemcibacter. The sequence continues at coordinate 4,194 of JAYODU010000010.1, forward strand.
TCTTGATGAAATTGAGCAGGCGTTATTTTCCTAAAATATCGTCAAGGGCGGCGATGAGCCTGTCTACTTCTTCAAGCGTATTATAATGGGTAAGCGATACCCGCACAGCACCATTATCTTTGGTAATACCCAATGAATCCCCTAACCTGCGTGCATGAAAATCGCCAAAACGGATGGCAATTTTATATTTATTCATTTCCAGACATATCTTTTCCGGATCCTGCCCCTGCACTGTAAATGCGATGGTGGGTACACGTCTTGGGTCATTTCCATCTTTGATACCAAGAATTGTGCAATCATTTCTTTTTCTAAGATAGGAAAGAAGCCTTTCACCGATGGCCGTTTCCTGACCCTCAATATCCCTAAAGGCTGCTTCAATTTTTTTTCGCCTTGAACCGGTTTCCCCGGCCTGTTCGCCTAATGAAGTAAGATAATCAACAATGGCGCCTGAACCATAGGAAAGTTCGTAATTGGCGTTACCAGGTTCCATTTTTGCCGGGATTTTGTCACGTCCATAAAAATAATGATAAAGGTTATCCAGTTCTTTCATATGATCATAGCGGCAGTATAAAGCGGCGTGATGCGGACCGTAGGTTTTATAAAGACTTAGGGCATAAAAATCCACATTCCAATCCTGCACATCGACCGCGCGGTGTGGAGCGTAGGCAACCGCATCCACGCAAATTCTGGCGCCACGATCATGCACAAATGATGCTATTTCCTTGATCGGGTTTATTGTACCCAGCAAGTTTGAAACATGGGTCACGGCAACAAGTCTTGTTTTTTCTGTCATCAGCTTATCAAGTGCTTCCAGTTCCAGCTCATATGTTTCCTTGTTCATAGGCCAGAATTTGACGATGACGCCCCGCTCTTCTAGCCATGTCCAGGGGCCAATGTTGCTTTCATGATCGGTAATGGTGACAATGACTTCATCACCTGCCCTGAACTGATTGACCATGGCTTTGGATAAAAACTGTAAAAGTACCGTCGTCGAGGGGCCAAAAACAATTTCTTCCGGTCTGCTTGCATTAAACAAAGTGGCAATATCTGCACGTCCCTTCTGAAAGGCAGCAAGGGCATCCTGCGAAACCTGATAGCTGCCGCCAAGCTGAACATTGTTTGAATAATAATATTCATTGATCCGATCCACCACAGATTTTAAAATTTGTGAACCGCCCGCATTATCCATGAATATCCACTCATTCTTTAGGGCGGGAAATTGTGCCCGTACATATTCCAAGTCAAGAGCCACTTCATATATCCTTTAAATTATTTATTTAAATCAATGTTCTAACACAGCTTTCAAAAAACTTTTCGTTCTGTCTTCCTGCGGATCATCGAATATCTGTTTCGGTGTTCCCTGTTCAATGATCTGTCCGTCATCCATGAAAATAACACGGTCGGCAACCTGCCGTGCGAAACCCATTTCATGGGTCACGACAATCATGGTAACCCCGCTTGTTGCAAGTGCTTTTATGACATCCAGTACTTCACCGACCATTTCAGGATCAAGCGCAGAGGTTGGTTCATCAAATAATAACACCTTTGGTTTCATTGCAAGGGCCCGTGCGATTGCGACCCGTTGCTGCTGACCACCCGAAAGCTGGGAGGGGTATTTATTTGCCTGTGCTTCAATCCCTACTTTGGCAAGAAGTGCCCTTGCCGCTGTTTCTGCGTCTTTTTCATCTGTTCCTTTTACCCGCATTGGTGCAAGCATTATATTTTTAAGGATCGTTAAATGTGGAAACAGGTTAAAATTCTGAAATACCATGCCAACTTCGGCGCGTACATCTTTCAGGTTTTTACCTTTTTGTACCTTAATGCCATCTACGATAATTTCCCCATCCGGATCATATTGTTCAAGCAGGTTTATACAGCGGATCATTGTTGATTTGCCGGATCCTGAAGGCCCGATTACACAAATGACTTCCCCTTCATCTATATTCAAATTGATCCCGGCCAGTGCTTTAAAATTGCCGTAATGTTTTTCAACATTTTTAAGCTGGATTAGAGTGGCCATTATCTGTCTCCCGCTTTGAATTTTATTTCGATCCGCGATACCCAAATGACCAGCGGAAGAAGAAAGGCAAGATATATGACCGCCGCAGCAATAAGCGGGGTCGGGTTTGCGGCCACGGCCTGTGCCTGTGTTGCCTGTTTAAGCAGATCAGGCATCGCAACAACAGATGCAAGGGCCGTATCCTTGATCACATTGATACAGTTATTGGTAAGTGGCGGGATAACGATTTTAATTGCCTGCGGCAGGATCACATCTTTCATCATATCGCGGTAATTAAGACCGAGTGCCTGTGATGCTTCAAACTGACCTTTTGGGATTGCTTCAATTCCAGCCCGGAAGATTTCTGCCGTATAAGCACCAGATACCAGGGACAGTGTGACGGCCGCAGCATAAAAGGGCGAAAGGCTAATCCCCACAAAAGGAAGCGCATAAAAGATTATGATAAGCAGCACCAGAAGTGGAATGGAACGGAAGATGTCAATATAAACCTTGGCAATGATCTGGAAAGGAAGAAGCGCATAAAGCCGAACCAGAGCAAGCCCCAATCCAACAACAAGACCTGCGACAATCGCGAGGATACCAAGCTGAATGGTTGTGATTAAACCTGCAATCAACATGGGGTATGTCTGCATGAAAACGTCCATATTCAGAAATGTTTCCACGAAATTGGAAGCAAGTTCCAGATCGGGCATCGGCATTGATCTGACTTCTACAGTTGATGTGTTGTCCTCTGCTGGTGTGCCAAACCATTTTGAATGTAGGCCGTTAACAAAGCCTTCCTGTTTTAACGTGCTGATGACAGTATTCACATCAATAACAAGCGGGGCATTCTTTCCCATCATAAGTGCATATTGTCCCCCCGTCGGGATGCGTTCGACCACTTCAAGGTTTGGTTTATCCCGGGTGTAATAAAGAAGGGCCGGAATGTCACTTATATATCCCTTAACCCGTCCGATAACCACATCAAGCATGGCTGGGGCCAATCCTTCATAGCGACGAATTTCCGAGAAGCCGTATTTTTCCATATTTTCCGTCGCCCACATGTCGCCTGTGGACCCAGTATCAACGGCAACAATTTGTCCTCTTAGATCATCAAGGCTTTCGATACCGCTGCCTACTACGGTTGTCAGCGACTGATCGCTGTCATAATAAGGCTGCGTGAATGAAACGGATTCAAGCCGTCTGTCGGTAATGCCTATGGACGAAATGGCGATATCGATACGGCCCGATTGAACGGCTGAAAAAAGCCCATTGAAAGGAATGTTAACGATTTCAACATTACGACCAAGCCGCTGGCCAATTTCATTCACCAGGTCAATTTCAAAACCGATAAAGGTGCCGTCTGTATCCTGAAATTCCCAGGGGACATTGCCGATATTTGCACCGACTATGATCGTTTCATCCCTCTCCTGCGCCCGGGAAAGAACAGGTAGAAACATTAATGCCCCTATAAAATATATCAGGATACGATTAACCAATGGCCGCAACTCTGTTTTCAAGACGGGAAAGAAGATGGTTGAGATCCCTCATGTCATCTTCGCTCATTTTTGGACCCGGATCTCGCACTTTTGCCGATGCTATGGCCCCACGGCGCATAAGAGTTTCCTTTCGTACCGCGAGCCCGTATCCAGGCTGCTGTTCATGTTTTACCAATGGGAGATAGATGTCAAACAAATCTTCTGCACCGTCAACGTCGCCATCAGCAAATTTTTCACAAACACCAACCAGCATTTCAGGATAGGCAAACCCGGTCATGGCACCATCTGAACCACGGGCCAGTTCCTGCGGCAGGTAAAGACCGCCGTTGCCACAAAGAATGCTTATTCTGCGAAGCCCTTCCGCTTCTGATCTGCGGCGTAGTTCCGATATTTTATTCAAGCCCGGCCAGTCTTCATGTTTCAGCATGACCATTTGCGGTACTTCGCGGATAATGTTTATCAGACAGTCAACGGACACAGGCGCATTTGTGATAAGGGGAAAATCCTGATATATCATCGGGACAGATGAACCGAGCGCGCGGTCAACATCGGTAAAATAATCAAAAATCTTCTGATCATTATCAAGATCGCTATAGGGGGCAATCATTACACCTGCGGCACCGGCATCCATTGCCGCCTGGGATAATGAAACCAGTGCACCCATATTTTTATTACTAACCCCAACAACGACAGGAACCCTTCCGGCAACACGGTTAATGACCCGGTTCATGAAGGCTTGTGATTCTTCCTGCGTTAATTTTTGCGCCTCCCCCATCATACCAAGGATCGTGATGCCACTAACGCCTTTTTCGAGATAAAAGTCGGTCAGGCTGTCTGCGCTATCCATATCGATTGAGCCATCATCTTTAAATGGGGTTGCCGAAATTATGTAAACGCCGCTCGCTTTTTCATTCAGTTTACTATTCATGTTAAGTCCTTATAAAAATTCCACACCAAAGTTGCGTTCTGGATCCATTTCCGGCGGAAGCTTGCTAAGCGGTTTTGCAGCTTCGGGCCGTTCACGTTTTAAATATTCGCCTGATCCTTTTTCGACTTTTAACTCGCCATCCTCAATCACGATACGTCCGCGGCTGATCACGGTTGTTGGCCAGCCATTGGCGACCATTCCTTCGTATGGTGTATAATCCATATTATCATGGATTGTTTCTGCGGTGATTTCTACCTGCTTTTCAGTATCCCATATGGCAAGATCAGCATCTGATCCAACTGCAATCGTTCCCTTTCTTGGATATAGGCCATATGTTTTCGCCGCATTGGTCGCCGTAACTTCGACAAAGCGGTGGATATCCATACGGCCAGTCTGAACCCCTTCTGAAAAAAGTAGCGGCATCCTAATTTCAAGCCCGGGGACACCATTTGCAATTTTATCAAATGTCGGGGTTGGCCCTGCAGCTAACTTTCCACTTCCATCATAACGGTACGGTGCATGATCCGATGAAAAGACAGTGAAAGATCCATCAACCAGTCCGTCCCATATCGCTTCCTGTGAGCTCTTATCCCGCGGTGGCGGGCTGCAGCAAAACATAGAGCCATCCATGCCGTCCTTATCCAGATCATCAATGGTCAGAAACAAATATTGCGGACAGGTTTCACCATATATTTTTAGACCGCGTTCCTGCGCCCGGCGAATTTCATTGAGGGCAGCTTCCGAAGAAACGTGGACAACCAGCATCGGTGTATCCAGAAGTTCAGCCAGTGAAATGGCACGGTGGGTGGCTTCCTTTTCGGCAATACGGGCATGGGCAATCGCATGATATTTTGGCGCGCCCTTACCCTGGTCCAGAAGCTTTTCGGTGATCCATCTGATTACATCATGGTTTTCCGCATGGATCATTACCATGGCTTGTTCACGTCTTGCAGCGGCAAGCACATTCAGAATTTCATAGTCGTCAAGTTTAAGATCATCATATGTCATATAGATTTTAAAAGAGGTAATTCCATCCTCTATCATAGCGGGGAGCTCCTGTCCGATGATCGCATCGGAGGCATCGGAAATGATCAGATGAAAACCATAATCGATTACCGATTTGGGTTTGGCACATGCCATATAATCATCAACAACTTGCCGCAGACTTTGGCCGCGATGCTGTGCTGCAAACGGGATAATTGTGGTAGTACCGCCAAAAGCAGCTGAGACAGAACCGCTATAAAAATCATCGGCTGTCATTATGCCGGAAGATGATCTTTGCTCGATATGGCAATGAGCGTCAATGCCGCCAGGGAGAATTAATTTTCCATCAGCATTGATTTCCGTAGTCCCTTTTTCTGGTATCTCACCAATTGTAACAATTTTGCCACACTTTATGCCAATATCTTGTTTTATCTTGTCTTTTTCCGTAACTATGGTACCATTTCTAATGATTAAATCGTAATTCTGCATCTTATAACCTGTTAAATTTCAATTAAATAAAATGGTTAATTCAATAAATATTTGTCTTTGGTATGCATTTGGTATACCATTGGTGTACCAATTAATCAAGAGAGCATTTCAGGGACCTTTTAATGCTAGCACCACATGATCAGAATCAAGGACATGAAAAAGTAAATATAGCGCAACATCAATCACTTGAAGAGACAAGTGACAGTCTTGCTGAACGTGTTTATCACCAGCTAAGTGAAATGATTATGAATGGTGATTTTAATTATGGTGACCCGTTACAGGAAAGACGAATTGCGGAAATGATGGATGTGTCCCGTACCCCGGTCAGGGAAGCTATCGGCCGACTTGAAGCAGACGGGTTCGTGGAACGCAAAGCAGGACGTGTTATCGTGCGTGAAGTGCCGTTGCAGGAATTTCTGGAAATACTTCATGTTAGAAAATTAATTGAATGTGATGCTGCAAGGGAAGCAGCAAAAAATGTTGATGCGAAAGATTTACAAAGGGTCAGGACAGCAATTGAAAAACTTCTTGAAAACCGTGTTACCAGTGCCAAGGAACTTCGTGCCGTGGATGATATGTTCCATAATCTGATTGCCGAGGCATCAAAAAATAAATTGATTGTTGAACTGGTCACAGACCTCAGACGGCGAACAGCAATGTTTGATCACGACCGCATGCCGACACGGTTCCTTCCGGGAAATCGCGAACATCTGGATATTATTGATGCGCTGGAAAAACGGGATGGCACGCTCGCGTCGGCCCGCATGACCCGCCATATTAACAATGTGCATAAAAGTATTTTTGAAAAATGGAATCTTTAAATCATGAATGACAAAGACATGCCGGACATTCTTGTCATTAATGCCAATTCATCCTGTTCTGTGACAGATAATATGAAAGTGGAATTGGCTGGGCCCACAAAAATATTTAAGCTGAAAATTGAATATACGGAAATCAGCGATGCACCAGCTGCGATTGAAACTACAGAAGATGTCATTCTAGCTCATAAACTCACAACAGAATTTGTTAAAAAAGTAAAAGCCAGAAGTTATATCATTGCCTGTTTTTGTGATCCTGGCGTTAAGGAACTTCGTGCTCTTGGCTATAAAAATGTTTACGGGATTGCTGAAAGTGCAATGCATATGGCGGCAAATTCTGGTGGCAAATTTGGCATTCTTTCCATTTCTAAAACATCCGTGATCCGTCATAAAGATCAAATTAGGGATGTGGGGCTTACAGAAATGCTGGCGGCTGATCTTCCGCTTGATATGGGTGTACTTGAACTTGAACATATGAGCGCAAGGCCTAAAATAGTGGAAACGGCAAACAAGCTTATAAAGGATTATGATGCCACATCGATCATTTTGGGTTGTGCTGGTATGGGAGTGCATAGAAAATGGTTGCAGGATTTATTAGGCATACCAGTGATTGATCCCTGTTGGGCGGGTGTGGCAATGGCTGCGGCTGCAATGGGCATGGCATAGTTACTTCAAACGATTTAAAAATTAAAATTCAAAAAAACAGGAGCAGTAAATGGATCTGGGAATTAAAGGACGCAAGGCAATTATATGTGCATCGTCAAAAGGGTTAGGCAAGGCCTGTGCGATGACGCTTGCTGGAGATGGTGTTCATGTGTTTATCAATGGTCGCAACGCGGAAAAACTTGAAGAAACAGCGAAAGAAATTCGCGAAAAAACGGGAGCTGAAGTTACAGCGGTAGCATGTGATGTGACCACCCCGGAAGGACGTGAGAAAATTCTTGCCGTGTGCCCGGACCCGGATATTCTGATCAACAATGCCGGCGGACCGCCAACGGGAAATTTTCGTGACTGGGACCGCGATACATGGATCAAGGCACTTGATTCAAACATGCTTACCCAAATTGAACTGATCAAGGCCGTCGTTGACGGAATGATCGACCGAAAGTTTGGCCGTATAGTCAACATCACATCGGGCGCTGTTAAAGCGCCGATAAATGTTCTTGGTCTATCAAATGGTGCTCGTGCTGGCCTTACGGGATTTGTGGCGGGTGTTTCGCGTACGACCGTCAAGGATAATGTCACCATTAATAACCTGTTACCCGGACCTTTTGAAACAGACCGTATCGCAGAAGTAATTGCTGGTGAAGCAAAGGCAAAAGGTATTGGCGAAGACGAAGCCCGCGCAGGACGGATGGCTGCGAACCCGTCAGGTCGCTTTGGAAGACCGGAAGAATTTGGGGCAGCATGTGGCTGGCTTTGTTCAGCAAACGCAGGGTTTATAACAGGACAAAACATTCTACTTGATGGTGGTGCCTTCCCTGGCGTTATATAAAACCCATGTAAATGATTAGGAAGAATTACCGTGAAAAATATTGTCAAAATCTTATGCATTTTTGCGTCGTTCTTACTTCTTGCATGTTCTGAACAGCGGGAAAGCCCAAGTGCAGCACAAAAGCCTAATATCATACTGTTTTATGTGGATGATCTGGGATATGGTGATATTGGCATTAATGGTGCCACGGCGGTTCAAACCCCGAATATTGATAAGCTTGCCGCTGAAGGCATAAATTTTTCCGATGCCCATAGTACGGCCGCGACCTGTACACCATCACGATATGCCTTGCTTACCGGTGAGCATGGTTTTCGGATCGAAAGCGATATTTTGGAAGGGGATGCCCCGGCACTTATCAAACCGGGCCGCCCAACGCTTCCATCTATGCTTAAAAAGGCGGGGTATAAAACTGCCGTTGTCGGTAAATGGCATTTAGGGCTTGGTGACGGAAACGTTGACTGGAATAAACCAATTAAACCAGGGCCGCTTGAAATTGGTTTTGATTATAGTTTTCTAATTCCTGTAACGGGAGATCGGGTGCCGACAGTATATGTTGAAAATCATCGGGTGGTTGGACTTGACCCCAATGACCCGATAACGGTCAGCTATGAAGGCAAAGTAGGTGATCGTCCACTGGGCAGTGAACGGCCCGATCTTGTGCGTTATGCGGCTGACCCCCAGCATAACGATACGATAGTTAATGGTGTTGCAAGAATAGGATCAATTGCGGGCGGTGAAAATGCTTTATGGGTGGACGAAGAAACCCCCGGTATTTTAAATAATAAAGCGATGAATTTTATTCATGACAGCAAAGACGGTCCCTTTTTCCTGTTTTACTCCTTTCATGATATTCATGTTCCCAGGCTGCCTCATGATGATTTTGCCGGTTTAAGCGGGATGGGACCAAGGGGTGATACCATCGCGCAGGTTGACGCTGTTGTCGGGTATATTTTGAATGAGCTTGATCAGCTTGGCCTTTCTGAAAATACGCTGGTCCTTTTTACCAGTGATAATGGCCCTGTGCTTGATGATGGATATGCTGACGGGGCTGTTGAAAAATTAGGAAGCCATCATCCTGGTGGAATTTACAGCGGTGGAAAATACAGCGCCTATGAAGCGGGCACGCGGGTTCCAACCATAATCAGATGGCCGGGCCACATAAATAGTGACAGCAGTAATGCGCTTATATCGCAGATCGATCTTTATGCCTCACTCGCGGCGTTGCTCGGTATTGATCTTGATGAGAATGAGGCGATCGATAGTCTTGATCAAAGGGAAGCCTATTTTGGTCGGGATAAAGTTGGGCGAAAATTTATGATCGAAGAATCCGTCATCGGTATTTCATTACGTATGGGCCAGTGGAAATATATTGAACCGATGCGAGAAGAAAAAATAACAAGAGCAGCATGGGTTGCTGATGATAAAGATATTGAAGGCGGGTTTATGCAGGAACCACAACTCTATAATCTTGAAGCGGATCCTTCAGAACAAAATAATCTTGCTACGGATCATCCGGATATCCTTTCTCAAATGAGTGAGAAATTAAACCAGCTACGCCAAAAAGGCTTTCGGCAGTAAGCGTAAATTTTACATGATCTTCCAATGTTGCTATTATTTCCATGACTAATAGAGGGAGGACGGCATGACTGACGCAACACGGGAACAATATCTTAAACTTGCACTTAAACTATTTGGTTTTATTTTTCTTCTGGTTTATCCGCTTGGGATGGTTTGGCCTGCGGGCTGGGTCTGGCATGGCGGTGGCGGTGAATATTATTTACAAATGATTTACGAATTCTGCAAAGAGCTTTAGGTGCGCATAAATGAAAACTAAACTCACACATCTTCAACACCTTGAATATGAATCGATACATATCATCCGCGAAGTGGCTGCGACATGCCCAAACCCTGTGATGCTTTATTCCATTGGTAAAGACAGCAGTGTGATGATGCATTTGGCGATGAAGGCGTTTTATCCATCAAAACTACCCTTTCCGGTCATGCATGTGGATACGACGTGGAAATTTCGCGAAATGATCGAGTTCCGCGACCGTTTTTCAAAAGAAAACAATCTTGATCTGATCGTTCATATCAATCAGGAGGGTGTTGATCAGGGCATTGGACCTTTCAGCCATGGTTCGGCGGTTCATACGGATATTATGAAAACGCAAGGTTTAAAACAGGCTTTGGATAAATATGGTTTTGATGCCGCCTTTGGTGGCGCGCGTCGTGACGAGGAAAAATCCCGTGCCAAGGAAAGAATTTTTTCTTTCCGGTTAGATCATCATCGGTGGGACCCGAAGAACCAGCGTCCGGAACTTTGGAATATATATAACAGCCGCATTCATAAAGGCGAAAGTATCCGTGTTTTTCCGCTTTCCAACTGGACCGAGCTTGATATCTGGCAATATATCCATCTGGAAAATATCCCTATTGTTCCCCTTTATTTTGCCAAGGAACGCCCCGTTGTTGAACGTGATGGCATGTTGGTGATGGTTGATGATGGCAGAATGCCGCTTAAGGACGGTGAAGTGCCATCAATGAAAAAAGTCCGGTTCAGAACACTGGGGTGTTATCCCCTTACCGGTGCCGTTCAGTCAGAGGCAAGTACCCTGACGGACATTATTCAGGAAATGCTGCTTACTAAAACATCGGAGCGTGAAGGCCGCGCGATTGACAAGGACAGTAACGCATCGATGGAGCAAAAAAAACAGGAGGGCTATTTCTGATGATGGATAAGTCCTATGAAATTATGCAATCTGATAAAATTGCTTCTGACATTGAAGGGTATTTGAAAGATCAAGAGCATAAAAGCTTTCTCCGCTTTATAACATGCGGAAGTGTTGATGACGGTAAATCGACACTGATTGGGCGGCTTTTATACGATTCAAAACTGATCTTTGAAGATCAGCTTGAAAGCCTTGAAAGAGACAGCAAAAAAATGGGAACGCAAGGAGGCGACATTGATTTTGCGCTTCTTGTGGATGGTTTGGCGGCAGAACGTGAACAGGGTATTACTATTGATGTAGCTTACCGCTTTTTTACGACGGATAAGAGGAAATTCATAGTTGCCGATACGCCCGGGCATGAGCAGTATACTAGAAACATGGCGACTGGTGCGTCGACAGCGGACTTAGCGGTCATCCTTATTGATGCCAGAAAGGGCATTCTTACCCAAACAAGAAGGCATAGTTTTATCACAAGTCTTTTGGGTGTTAAGCATGTTGTTGTTGCTGTTAACAAAATGGACCTCGCCGGGTATAGCAAAGAAACATTTGAAACCATAGAGCGTGATTACAGGATGTTTGCGGATGATCTGGGTTTTAGTTCCATTCAAGCAATTCCTGTTTCAGCATTAAAAGGTGATAATATTACCGAAAGTGGTAATAATATGGGTTGGTATAAAGGCCCGACATTACTGGAATATCTCGAAGAAATAGATATTTCTAAAAATGAAGAGAACGCCCCTTTTAGAATGTCGGTACAGTGGGTCAACAGGCCTGACCTGGATTTCAGGGGTTTTTCAGGCACTATTATTTCCGGTGAAATAAAGCCGGGTGATGAAATTGTTGCCCTTCCCGGTGCGCAAACAAGCAGGATAAAATCCATTGTCACGTATGATGGGGAGCTTGAAACAGCATGTAAGGATCAGGCCGTGACCCTGACCCTTGAGGACGAGATTGATATATCGCGCGGGGATTTGGTATCTGATAAAAATAACAGACCTGAAGTTACTGATCAATTTCAGGCGCATGTTATCTGGATGCATGATGAACCCATGCTGCCCGGACGTCCATATCTGATCAAACTGACCAATAGAACCATTTCCGGGGAAATTACGGAGTTAAAGTACAAGATTGATGTAAATTCATTTGATCGCGAAGCGGGCAAGACATTAAAACTTAATGAAGTCGGTGTTTGTAACATAAGCCTGGATGACAGGGTTGTTTATGAAGCCTATAAGAATGTGCCTGCGTTGGGTTCATTTATTGTGATTGACAAATTGACCAACGCAACACTGGCGGCGGGAATGATTGATTTTGGATTACGTCGGGCAACAAATGTACACTGGCAGGCTGTTGATGTAGATAAATTAACCAGAGCTCAGCAAAAAAGGCAAAAACCACTTGTGCTCTGGTTCACAGGGCTTAGTGCATCAGGCAAATCCACAATTGCTAATCTGGTGGAAAAAAAGCTATTGGCCATTGGGAAACACACCTATCTTCTTGACGGTGATAATGTACGTCACGGTCTTAACAGGGATCTTGGTTTTGTTGATGCTGACAGGGTGGAAAACATTCGCCGTGTGGGTGAAGTAGCCAAACTGATGGTTGATGCGGGTCTTATCGTGCTTACGGCGTTTATTTCTCCGTTTCGTTCGGAGAGAATAATGGTCCGCGATATGCTTGAAGAACAAGAATTTATGGAAGTTTTTGTCGATACACCGCTGGAAATCTGTGAGCGGCGCGATCCAAAGGGTCTTTATAAAAAGGCAAGAAGCGGAGAGATTAAGAATTTTACCGGCTTTGACAGTCCATATGAAGCACCGGAAAATGCGGAAATTCATCTTCGGACAGCCAATATTTCAGCAGAGGAAGCGGCAGATCAGGTGATAAAAGCGATTGAAGAAAACTATCTTTAATCAATCAGGCTCCGAAAGTGAATGGAGAGTGCTTCCCAACCTGTCTTTTTCGGAAAGTGTCGGTTCATCAATGGGCCAGCTGATATTCAGGTCGGGGTCATTCCAGATAATGCAGCCTTCATCTTTTGGATCGTAATAATCGGTACATTTATATTCAAGGTCGGCGCTTTTTGAAAGGGTGACAAAGCCATGGGCAAGTCCGGGTGCAATCCATAATTGCTTCTTATTTTCTTCAGATAATCTGACTGCTGTCCATTTTCCAAAAGTGGGCGAATTTTTCCTGATATCAACGGCGACATCAAAAACTTCACCGCGAACGACCCTCACCAGTTTTCCTTGTGATTTTGTTTTTTGAAAATGAAGACCCCTCAGGACCCCCTTTGAAGACCGGGAATGATTATCCTGAACAAATTTGAAGTTAATACCCGCCTGCTCGCGATAACGTTCTGCCTGAAAGGTTTCCATAAAAAACCCCCGATGATCGCCGTAGACTTCCGGCTCAATGATCAAGACATCCTCAATTTCGGTTTTTATAACCTTCATTAACGATATCCTTCCGCGATCAGTTTTAGATATTGGCCGTACCCGGTATTTTTTAGTTCATTTGCCCGCGCATTTAACTGCTCAGTATCAAGCCAGCCTTTATAATAGGCGATTTCTTCCAGACAAGCGAGTTTGAATCCCTGACGTTTCTCAACGGTTTGTACAAAATGACCAGCTTCCATAAGGCTGTCATGTGTTCCTGTATCAAGCCAGGCAAAACCACGGCCAAGCAATGTAACTGATAAGTCGCCGCGCTTAAGATATGTGGAATTCACATCCGTGATTTCGAGCTCACCCCGTGCAGATGGTTTGATATTTTTGGCGATATCAATAACATTGTTATCATAAAAATATAATCCTGTAACAGCGTAGCTGGATTTCGGGTTTTTCGGTTTTTCTTCTAAACTTAAAGCATTTCCATTGGCATCAAACTCAACTACACCAAATCTTTCAGGATCGGACACATGATATCCGAAAACGGTGGCGCCGGATTGTTTGGTTGCAGCACGTTCAAGTTTGTTCGAGAAATGCTCTCCGAAGAAAATATTATCCCCCAGAACCAGACAGACATTATCATTTCCGATAAAATCCTCGCCAATCAGAAAGGCCTGCGCAAGCCCGTCCGGGGATGGCTGAACCGCATAGGAAAATGAAACACCGAACTGTTCACCATTTCCAAGAAGTCGTTTATATCCATCAATATCCACTGGTGTGGAAATAATCAGAATTTCATTTATGCCGGATAGCATTAGCACCGAAATCGGGTAATAGATCATGGGTTTGTCGTATATCGGAAGAAGCTGTTTTGATACGCCACGGGTTATAGGATGTAGCCGTGATCCAGAACCACCGGCCAGTACAATGCCTTTATACTTTTTTGCCATTTCCTGTCCCCTTCCTTATCCCAATCGTTCCAATTTGTAATCACCACTTAAAACACGCTGCCACCAGACGCGATTTTCAAGATACCATAATACCGTTTTTCGCATTCCTGTTTCGAATGTTTCTTCCGGTACCCATCCAAGATCATTTTTAATTTTCCCTACGTCTATCGCATAGCGTACGTCGTGACCGGGATGATCTTTAACAAATTCGATCAGGTCACTGTAATTTTTAACAGATGCCGGCTTTTCAGGGGTCAGTTCTTCAAGCAAACCACAAATTGTGTGAACAACACTAAGATTGGTTTTTTCATTATGCCCGCCAATATTATAGGTTTCCCCTGTCTTTCCATCCAATGCAACTTTACAAAGTGCACGGGCATGATCATCAACATAAAGCCAGTCTCTGATTTGTTGTCCGTCCCCATAAACAGGCAAAGGTTTTCCGGAAAGCGCATTTAAAATCATATGTGGGATTAGTTTTTCAGGAAACTGGTATGCGCCGTAATTATTGGAACAATTTGTTATGATGGTTGGTAGTCCGAAAGTCCGTTGCCAGGCACGTACCAAATGATCGGAGCTGGCCTTTGATGCAGAGTAAGGTGAACTGGGATCATATGAGGTTGTTTCCAGAAACAGATCATCGCTTCCGCCAAGGTCGCCATATACTTCATCGGTTGAAACATGATGAAATCGGAATGTTGATTTACTGCTATCTTCAAGAGTGTCCCAATAATGACGGGCCACTTCCAAAAGACAGTAAGTGCCGACAATATTAGTTTGAATAAAGTCGCCGGGACCGTCAATTGAGCGATCGACAAGTGATCCTGCTGCGAGATGCATGATGATGTCAGGGGCAAAATCTTCGATCACTTTTCGCAGGGAATTTTTATCGCAAATGTCAGTCTGCGAAAATGAGTAGCGGATTGAAGTGGCAACATCGGCTAGCGAATCCAGATTTCCGGCGTATGTGAGTTTATCGATGTTTAGTACCGAATGCGCTGTATTTTTAATTAGGTGCCGAATGACGGTACTACCTATAAAACCGGCGCCACCGGTGATAGCAAATTTCATTTTGCGTCCTCATTTTGTTATTGATTGGATATACTTAGATATAGATGTGAACAAACTCTTTCTATTTCTAAAATTGTATTTTTATTGTTCACTTAAGCCAAATTACATAAATGATGCTATCTTTTTGACATTCTAATTAAAATAAGGTTACACTATAACGGCTTAGTGGGAAAAAAGCACAAAATGTTGTTTAGTTGATAATTTGAATAATAATATATTAATATTATACAAATTTGAAGAAAAATGTTTCATGATAATAATTATTTTAGAATAAAATTCTAAAAAATTCTCAATTTCAATGAAAATTTAGAATAAATATATCTTGACTAATATGAATATTTGACCATCTGCAACTGGTGGGGTTCAGGCTTTATATTAAGCGCTGCTTTATGAAGGAAATAAATTATGTCGATAGAAGTAATTTTAAATTTAGTAGTTTTCGTAGGAATATTATTTTTGCTCTGGAAATTCAGCCAGGGTGATATGAAATTATCACGAAAAGTAATTATGGGTTTATTTGCCGGGGTGGCATTCGGTTTTGCCCTGCAATTATTATATGGTGGCAGCGGAACAATCAGAGCCACGCTTGAATGGACCAATGTGGTCGCGAATGGCTATATCAGCTTATTATATATGGTGATTATGCCGCTTATTGTGATTTCGATGATTGCGGCCGTGACCCGTATTGATCAGGTTGCCTCACTTGGCAAGATTGGTGGATCCGTGGTCGGTGTGCTTGTCTTTACGACCATGATTTCAGCGGTTGTAGCCATTGTAATTACCGGGGTTTTTGACCTTTCAGCAGAAGGACTCATTAGTGGGGACCGTGAAGCTGCAAGGCTTGCATCCATTGAAGGCAGACAGGGTAGCGTCGCCGCTAATAGTGTTCCTTCGATGCTTGTATCCTTTATACCAAGAAATGTGTTTTCAAGTTTGGCCGGTGCAGCGGGCCCGATGTCTATAATTTCTGTCGTGGTCTTTTCAATCCTGTTTGGTGTTGCAGCACTGAAAGCAACAAACGAACATCCTGAACACAAAGAAGCGTTCTCAAAAGGCGTTGATGTTATTCAGGCTGTTATAATGAAGCTGGTTCAAATGATTATGGCGTTTACACCATACGGTGTGATGGCATTGATGGTCAGGGTGGTTGCGAGTTCAAATCTTGCGGATATTCTTAATCTTGCAAAATTTATCATCGCATCTTATGTGGCGATTGGCATCATGTTTGTTGTGCACGGGCTTCTTTTAAGTCTTGTTGGCTTTAATCCGAAGAAGTTTTTCAGCGGTGTTTATGATGTGCTGGTATTTGCCTTTACGTCCAGAAGTTCCGCAGCCTGTATTCCGCTTAACGTTCAGGCGCAGACAACCAGACTGGGTGTGCCAAAAGCGATTGCCAATATAGCAGCAACGTTCGGCGCTACAATTGGCCAAAACGGATGTGCGGGCATTTACCCGACCATGCTGGCTCTGATGGTTGCACCTACAGTTGGTGTTGAGGTTGATCTTGCCTTCATGGCAATGCTTGTGGGGATCGTCACGATAAGTTCATTTGGCGTTGCAGGCATCGGTGGTGGTGCGACATTTTCGGCGATGATTGTGTTGCCGGCAATGGGTCTACCGATTGAAATTGTGGCTCTGCTGATTTCAATTGAACCGCTTATTGACATGGCGCGCACAGCACTTAACGTGAACGGTGCGATGACAGCGGGTGTAATTACCAGCCGATTTGTGAAAGTTGCCGACACAGACGCGGCAGAACAGCCCGCTGAGTAATTCTGATCAAATAATAAGGGGACGGCGTGAGCAAATGATCACGCCGTTTTTTTGTCGAAATGCAATCATTATTAAATAACATAAGAAACTGCAGAATTTGTGAAGCACATTTACCACTTGGACCGCGTCCGGTGGATGTAAAATTTGGAAGGATTTAAAAATGCCAGCAGTTGATCAGCTTATACCGTTTTTTATTGCCGCCGTTATATTTGCATTTATTCCTGGGCCGGCAATTCTTTATACAGCAGCCCAGACAATGGCCAAGGGTAAAAGAGGCGGCGCCTTTGCTGCATTTGGTATACATATAGGAGGACTTTTCCATATTATTGCCGCCGCGGCAGGGCTATCGGCTGTTTTTAACCATGCGCCGATTGCCTATACGGTTCTTAAAGTTTGTGGTGCGCTATATCTGATCTGGTTGGGGATTGAGATAATTCGTGGAAAGCTTGATACAAGCGAACTTCCGCACATGAAAGATCACCTTAAAAAGAAGGTTTTTATCGATAGTATGATGGTGGAAATACTAAATCCAAAGGTGATAATTTTCTATATCGCCTTTCTGCCCCAATTTGTTGATCCGGCTGCCAGCTATCCGTTATGGCTTCAGTTTATTATTCTTGGCACAATCAATAATATTTTATTCACTATCGTCGATATCTGCGTGATTTTTCTAACATCTGCCGTTATAAGTGGGCTTAAGAAATCAGCGAGAAGCCAAAAAATTGTGCGATGGGTCTCAGGGTCAACTTTAATGGGACTTGGCATTAATCTGGCCGTATCCGAAAGATAGATAAAGAGGAAGTATAGAAATGCTGTTTAGTGGTTTGGCTGAAGTCGGTGATGATCCGATCCTGCAAGTTTCAACAATGTATAAAGCATCGAATGATCCCAACAAGGTGGATCTTGGTGTTGGTGTATATAAGGATGCGGATGGTAACACGGCAATTCTGAATAGTGTTAAAAAAGCAGAACAGTATCTGGTGGATCATCAGGATACAAAAACCTATCTGTCCCCGGCAGGAAATCCTGAATTTAACAAACTGATACAGGATATGCTTATCGGTGCTGATCATCCCGCAGTTGGTGAGAAGCGTGTTTCAACATATCAGACACCAGGTGGAACTGGAGGTGTCAGGATTGGGCTAGAATTTGTAAAAGCATGTAATCCAAATGCAAATGTATGGATATCAAACCCTACATGGCCAAACCATACGGCTATTACAAAATCGCTGGGCCTTACTCCGAAACAATATCGATATTATGATATTAAACAGGGCACATTTCAGTATCAGGAAATGTTTGATGATCTTTCTGGCACAGGGGAAGGTGATGTGATCATCCTGCATGGATGCTGTCACAATGCGTCTGGTGCTGATTTAACCAATGCGCAGTGGGATGAGGTTGCGGCAATGATGCTTGAAAAAGGACTGGTTCCTTTGGTTGACTTCGCTTATCAGGGTTTTGGTGATGGCATTGAAGAAGACACATACGCCGCCAAAGTCATGAGCACGAAATTACCGGAAGCTTTGATCGCCAGTTCATGTTCAAAAAACTTTGCGATGTATCGGGACCGTGCTGGTGCGATTACGCTGGTTTCATCTGATGCAACGGAACATGTAAAAAATACATCACACTTGCTCAGTGCTGTTCGGGCAACCTATTCAATGCCGCCTGATCATGGTGCGGCGGTTGTTGCGCATATTCTTGGAACGCCGGCGCTTAAGGCAGAATGGATCGCAGAAGTGGATGAAATGCGTGAACGGGTAAAAAAAATGCGCCGTTTGTTTGTGAAGAAAATGAACGAAAAAGCACCCAATAGTGGCTTTGGCTATATAGCTGAACAAAAAGGAATGTTTTCATATCTAACACTTACCCCGGAACAAATTCAGACACTGATCAATAAACATAGTATTTTCTTTATGGGTAATGGCCGTGTTAATATGGCGGGTCTTACAGAAAAAAATATCGACTATGTAACGGATGCGGTTGCATCACTGTTCAGGTCATAGGAAGCGCTTTGCAAAACTGGTTAAACATAGCCAATATGGGGCTTCCCTTCGTAAAAATGCAGGGGCTGGGTAATCATTTTGTTATCATTGATGGACGGACCGACCCGTTTAGTCCTTCCGCGGATGAAATTACACGTATTTGTGACCCTAAAATTGGGATTGGCGCCGAACAGTTATTGGTTATTGAACCGGTAAGTAAGCATGGTGAAGGGGCATACGCACGGGTGCGTATCTATAATCCTGACGGTCCCGAAGTTGAAGCCTGCGGAAACGCCACTCGCTGCGTTGCGCTTCTCTTGTTTGAAGAAGCAGGGTTGGATGAACTGGGTCTTGAAATAAATTTTGAAATACTCCACTGCAAAAGAGACGGGAACAACATCAGTGTGGAAATGCCCAAAATTTCGTTTGACTGGAAAGATGTTCCGCTCACTCATGAAATGGATACCCTTCATGTTGATATTCGTGATGACGGTGTCAGGGATGGTGTGGCGGTAAATGTTGCTAACCCGCATTTGGTTTTCTTTGTTGAAGACTTTGATGCAGTGGACCTTTCTGCGGTGGGAAGCCGTATCCAAAAACATGCATTTTTACCTGAATCTGCCAATGTGGGGCTTGCAGAAATCATTGATAATACCCGCATTAAATTTCAGGTTTACGAACGGCCCGGCATGCTGACGCAGGCTTGTGGAAGTGGATCCTGCGCTGTGGTTGCGGCGGCTCGGGCACGGGGGCTTATTACAGGAAGTCACGCCAATGTTGAAATGCCCGGTGGTACATTAAAAATAACATATAAGGATGATCGGTCACCCGTCATGAGCGGCCCAGCTGAATTTTGCTTTAGCGGATATCTTACATGGTCATAAAAAAGGGCATGGTAATTAAAAAAGGGAAAGATAATGAAACAAGCATTTATAATAATTTTTGCATTTTTATTGGTATCATGCGGTACGGAAAATAATGCAAAAAAAACCATGGAACAGAAACTGGCAGATGTTGACCAAATTTTTGCAGATTATGTAGGTGACGTACCCGGTGCGGCCGTCATGGTCATAAAGGACGGCGCCGTTATTATGCAAAAAGGTTACGGTATTGCCCATTTTGCCAGCAATTCACCGGTAACCAGTAAAACAGATTTTCGGTTGGCATCAGTAACCAAACAATTTACTGCCATGAGTATTTTGCAGTTAGTGGAGAAGGGTGATTTATCACTGGATACATCGTTAGCGGATATCTGGCCCGACTTCCCGGAATATGGACGTACGATTACTATTGAGCATCTTCTTAACCACACATCGGGCATTCAGGACTATGAAGGCATGGTACCCGATGATTTGGATCGTCAGGTTAAGGATGCCGATGTGCTTGATTATATGATGAATGTTGATAGTGCGTATTTTGAGGTGGGCCAAAAACATCAATATAGCAACACTGCATATGCCATGCTCACACAGATACTTGAAAAAATAACAGGTAAGCCATTCAGGGAATATCTGAAGGAAAATATTTTTGATCCTATCGGTATGGATAATACCCTCGCATTTGAACAGGGGATCAACGAAGTGCCAAATCGCGCTTACGGCTATACCATTGAAGAAACCGGGATTATTGAAACGGATCAAAGCAAATGGAGTGCTGTTCTTGGGGATGGAGGGATTTATTCCAACCTTGAGGATTTTTATAAATGGGATCAGGCCCTTTATACCGACAAACTGCTTGGGCAGCGTTATATGGACATGTTATTTACCAATTATAAGACTAACGATGGCGAATTTATGGATTATGGTTATGGCTGGCGCCTTGAAAATTACAAGGGTATGGATGTGGTTTACCACACAGGCAGTTCAATCGGCTTTCGCAATATTTTCTACCGTATTCCTTCAATGAATTTTTCACTACTGATTTTTAGAAATCGCGATCAGGGCGGCGAATTCAGCAGTCTGGAATATGCACATAATGTTGTGGATGTTTTCTTCAGTCAATAGACCATGTGAGTTCGCCCCCCGCGCGAAACGGTACACATACTTCGTCGCCAAATGCAAATTCCTCGACGATTGTGGTAGGTTTTTTGACTAATGTTATTTTTTCGCGATTGCGTGGCAAGCCGTAAAAATCGGGACCATTAAAGCTTGCGAATGCTTCGAGCCGATGAAGCGCGCCCGCTTTTTCAAAAATTTCTGCATAAAATTCTATGCCGCCATGAGCGGTATATATTCCGGCGCAGCCACAGGTATTTTCCTTGGTGGATTTTGTATGCGGGGCGCTGTCAGTGCCAAGGAAGAATTTATTATTGCCGCCTGTAGCAGCGTTGATCAGGGCTTCACGGTGTTTTTCCCGTTTTAAAACCGGCAGACAATAATGATGGGGGCGGATGCCTCCTTTAAAAAGCGCGTTGCGATTAAGCAGCATATGATGAGCTGTAATTGTCGCTCCCACATTTGTTGATGCAGTTTCAACAAGTTTTACGGCGTCTTCCGTCGTGATATGTTCAAATACCACCTTTAAATCCGGGAAGTTTTTGATGATGCCTTCAAGAAACTGATCGATAAAAACTTTTTCACGGTCAAAAATATCGACACTCGGATCCGTGACCTCGCCATGTACAAGCAGCGGCATTCCTTCTTCTGCCATGGCTTCAAGCACATCATAACAGGCAACAATATCACTGACGCCCTTTGATGAATTGGTTGTTGCACCGGCGGGATACCATTTAACCGCATGTATAAAGCCACTATCGCGTGCTTTTTTAATTTCTGATGCGTTTGTTTTGTTGGTCAGATAAAGGGTCATAAGCGGATCGAACGTAAGCTTATATTCACTGGGAAGCGCATTAATGATACGGCCCCGATATTCTTCGGCAAGCTCTGTTGTTGTGACTGGATCAACAAGGTTCGGCATTATAATCGCACGGGAAAACCGTTTGGTCGTATCTGCAAGAACGGACGGCAGAAATTTATTATCGCGAACATGAAGATGCCAGTCATCGGGTTTAACTATGGTAAGTTTTTTTGTATTCGTCATTCGCAAATGTCCGGCAGCGGTCAATGTTTTTAAATTGATCGCACTCTTATCATATTTTAATTGTTTGATGCATATTTTTTTGCGACAGGGATCAAAATATTTTCAACGTAAGTATCCAGAAACATTCTTATATCATTCTCACCTGTTTGAACGGCCCCCAAATTGGCAAGAGAAACAATAATCAGATCAGAATTTTCAATTTGTCTGACATCTGATGTAAAGCCAAGAATTTCACTGTGAATGCCCTTATTGCGTGCTGCAACAGGTGAAAATAAAATGCTTCTATCCTTCGCTAAAAAATCATCTTGCCAGATTGCTTTGGCAAATTTTGCAAGATCCCGTGCCGTTGATACCATACCACTGCCTACTCCTTCTGCAGAAAGGGTTGTTCCGGTAGTTGCAAGCAGGCGTCCTTCTTCAAAATCAAATTTTGCGTTTACACCGACCCTGGATATAAATTCGTCAGATCCAAAATGATAACTCCCTGCCATCAATCCCAAAGGCACAGGTTCATAGGTATCATAATAGGTATTATTTAGATCAAGAGGTGTCAGGATGCGACTGCGCATTTCGTCTTCAAGAAGCTCGCCGGTTACCTTTTCAATAATAAGGCCAAGGAGTGTATAGTTACTTTTTGAAAATTGGTAACTTGTACCTGGAACACTGGTAGCGGCATGTTTATTGCTCGTAATATATTTTAAGGGTTCGTCTTTTTCCCACCGATATGTCGGATTTAACTGAATACCGCGGCTGCGTCTTGCCCAATCCGGATCATTATCCCAGGAATATATGCCACTCGTGTGATTTAAGAGCTCTTTGATCTTAGCCTTATCCGCATTTTCAATATTGGCAAATTGTTCCCCCAGTATGGAAACTGGTGTGTCATCAAAACTAAGAAACCCTTCCTGTTCAAGTTGGATAATTATTGCGCCAAGAAAATGATGTGTTATATCACCAATGCCGAATAAATGGGACTGTGACATCTGCTTCTGGTCTTCGATCATTGAATAGCCGGCAGCACCTGACCAGATTAATCCTTCTGGTCCAATGATTGCAACTGACACACCTGGTATATCGCTTGCAACAACCTGCTCTATGGCGGCGTTCATTTGCGCATCTATCGCGGGATGTTCCTGCTCCTGGGCATTAAGTTGCACGGCGTAAATCCCAAATAAGCCAAAGATCAATGTGCGGATAATTTGTTTCATCTTATTTTATTTCCATTGGCATCCCAAATTTCGACAGTTCCAAGTGCAAGATCACGGATGTTCTGCTCAATTTCACTTAAATCACCAACCACAACCCAGTTCATAGCATTGGGCCTTAAATTTTCCTGGGCGGTTTTTTGTAAAATTTCCGGTGTGAGGGAAGCGTATTTCTCATATAAGGTTTCCGCATAATTATAAGGCCGCCCGTAATGTTCATTGCTCATGATATAATTGAGAAGACTTCTGTTCGTTGCAAACCGGCCCGGTAGCGGTAGTGTATTTCCTTTAACCATGAGGGATAATTCTTCATCAGTAGGAGGTCGGGTATTCTGGTAATCTTTAAGTTCCTTAACGATTTCCATTATGGACACTGCGGTTTTATCCGTTTGGACGGATGTACTGACCCGGAATGATCGTTGCCGAATGGCCTGACTGATAGAACTGCCGGCGCCATATGACCATCCTTTGTCTTCACGCAGGTTCATGTTTATACGAGACGTGAATTCACCACCAAGAATATCATTCATCGCGTTGATAAAAAAGGCATTCTCATCGGATGATGGTGAAACAAGATGCGCACCTATAATGATAGATTGGACGGCTTCTGGCTTATCTACCAGAATGATTTGTGTTTCTTGGGCAAATTCGGCATCGGTAAGATTTTTATTACCTTTGGGTCGGCCAGGGTTCTTCCAGTCACCGAAATATGTATTCAACTCCCGGGTTATTTCTTCAAGTGTAGTATCACCCACAACATAAATTTTTGCATTATCGGGTCTTATCCACATTTCATGAAAATCAATCAGATCCTGTCTGTTAATGCTTCGGACCATACGTTCGCGTTCAATGATTGTGCGTCCGCTATAAACATGATCTTTACCATAAAGTACGGTTGACAATAAATTGCCGGCGATACTGTCGGGGCTCATTTTCGCTTCTTCAAGCTGTGCAAGCGTTAGGGAACGGTCTCTTTCAATATCTTCTGGACGAAAAGCCGGGTTACGCACGACATCTGCCCAAAGCTTTACGGACTGCGAAAGGTTCTTTTTAAGTGCTGACAGGCTGATGTTTGAGCTATCCAATCCATTTCCAAAACCGATACTGGCGCCAAGGGTATTTTTCAGATCATCAAATTCAAGCGATGAAAGGCTTTTTGTACCTTCATTCATGTTGCCAAATGTAAAGGACGCTGTTCCATACTTTACATCATGGTCTGTTACTTGTCCTGCATCGAAATTTATTGCGAGATTGACGGTTGGAACATTATGGCGTTCAGCCAGTGTTACTTCAATCCCGTTATTAAGCGTTGCATGTTGAAGCGGAGGTAATTTAATATCCGCCTCTGCTTTAAAGTCAGGCATTTTGCTTCTGACTAGAGCAGTTTCAACAACATCAAATCGGCCAAATGGCAACATATCTAACTTAAAGAACCCGTTTGAAAGCCATTTATTTGACGTATCTTTAATATCAGTTCTTGTTGAAGCCTGCTGCCAGGCCTGTTTCGTGTGTACAAAACCCGGATCATTTGCGTAAATTGCACCGCTTGCAAGCGCTGATCCTTTACTTGAAATACTTTCCATCGCCCTGATCATGCTGTTTTCAATAGCGGTTTTAACACGACTAAGTTCTTTGGTTGTTGGGCCATCTTCAAGAAAATCTGTAAGCATTCCTTCGATTACTGTCGTTAGGTCTTCAGGACTTTCTCCAAATTTAAGTTCTGCTGTTATCATGAACATTCCTGAAAGTTCACCCGGGATGACGGTTGCCGAAGCACTATTTAAACGTTCTTCCTCATGCACGAGTTTTGAATAAAGTCTTGAATTTCGCCCTCCTCCGAAGATGCTTGCCGCAACTTCCAGTTCTGCATATTCTTTTGTTGTGCGGCCGGGTATTGCCCAGGTCCAAGTCATATAGGTTTGCGGAACATTGTCTTCCATCACTTCATATCGATTGTTCTGATGGATAGGAACCCATGATTTTTTCTGGCTCATTGGCGGGCCCGCGGGAATATCACCAAAGTATTTTTCCATTAACGGTCGTGACGTTTCAACGTCAATATCGCCGCTTAAAACGATCACGGCGTTATTGGGACCGTAATACGCTCTAAACCATTCTTGGACATCTTCAAGCGACGCGTTGTCCAGATCTTCCATGGATCCAATGGTTGAATGGTGATACGGATGCCCGGCAGGATAGACAGATTCGTAAATACTATAATAAAGTTTTCCGCCCGGACGGTTGTCCCCTTCACGTTTTTCATTTTTTACCACATCACGCTGTTCATCAAGTTTTTCCTGCGCTATGGCACCAAGCAGATGACCCATCCGATCAGATTCCATCCAGAGAATTCGGTCAAGACCGCCAACCGGGACGGTCTGGTAATAATTCGTTCTATCTCGGGATGTTGTTCCATTGATCCCGCTGGCACCTATTTCCTGTAATGATTTAAAGTAGTCATCATCATAATTTTCACTGCCATTGAACATCAGATGTTCAAATAAGTGGGCAAAGCCGCTTTTGCCGGTGGGCTCATCTTTTGATCCAACATGATACCAGACGTTAACGTTAACAATAGGGGCATTCTCGTCTTTATGAACCACAACTCTAAGGCCGTTTTTCAGGGTGTATTGCTCAAATTCTATCCTTGGCGTATCCTGAGCATAAGCATAAGCAGAAGCAGAAAGATAAGATAATATTAAAGTTAACGATAAGATGATTAGCCGCATTTAAAACTCCGATTGATGATGCTTAAACTATCATAATCATTTAACCGGTGTTAGACGAATAAAAAATAAGTGATACTGTCTCTACGATGATAAAAATTTCTTCAACTATTTCCATCAATGAAGATGATATTAAAATTCGCTTCATGCGTGCTTCCGGACCAGGGGGACAGCATGTCAATAAGGTTGAGAGTGCAGTACAAATTCAATATGACACCAATCTCTGCGAAACGATGGGGCCAGCGTATATAACCCGTCTCCAAAAACTGGCTGGCCGACGTATGACCGAAACAGGTGTTATCACCATTTCATCAGATCTTAGCCGATCCCAGACGCGAAACAGGAATGACGCTATGGAAAGGCTGATCGAATTACTTAAATCGGCCTGTATCGTTCCGAAGGTTAGAAAAAAAACCAAACCATCAAAAGCGGTTGTTACACGAAGGCTAAATAGTAAAAAGAAAAAAGCAGAGACGAAGAAACTGAGAAATAAGAAAATAGAATAATAAAAAAGCCGGATAGAATTTCCGGCCTTGTTCTCATGATATTCTGTCCAATTTTATTCAGAGAGGGTTTCTCTACGTGGTATATCGTTTCCGTCCCATTTAGGCATTGTTGCATGGTTGTCCGCGGTAATACCTGCGCGCATTAATACCATAGGAATTGTCGAAAATAATATTTTCAAATCAAGCATCAAATTACAGTGATCCACATACCATACATCAAATATGAATTTTTGGTTCCAATTTAATGAATTGCGTCCCGTAATTTGCGCCCACCCACTTATTCCGGGGCGGACTTCATGTCTGCGCATCTGCTCTGATGTATAACGGGAGGCATATTCAGCAATGAAAGGACGTGGGCCAATCAGGCTCATGTCACCTATTACGACATTCCATAATTGGGGAAGTTCGTCGATGCTCCAGTCACGAAGGAATTTACCAAAACGTGTGAGCCTGTATTCGTCATCCTTTAGTTCGCCATTTTCGTCAATACAATTTGTCATACTGCGAAACTTCCAGATTTTAAAAGTCTCACCGTTATATCCAAGCCTGTCCTGACGGAAAAATATTGGGCTACCCATTTTCAGGCGGATTAGCACCATAAACGCTAATAAAAACGGAGAAAGCAATATAAGAATTGTCAATGACGTGAAAAAGTCAAAAATCCGCTTCCAGAAATTTTTGTAGTTCAGTTTTAGCATTTATCCCTCAAAGTATATCTTTGAATATATTCTTAATTACACATATACTTTTCTAATTGCGGCTAATTTACAGGTCATAAATTAATGTAACATTAATGAAATGGGCTATTTTGCCCGAATATTACCCAATTATTTCAAATATATAGAATATTTTATTGTAATTATTTTTAATATTCGGTCTTAAATCCTTTTTAAATCGTATTATTTATCAATTCTATAAATTTAGATTTACCGTATAATGCGATGAATGATCCCATTCTCGGCCCTTCCTTTTGACCCAGTAAAATTTCATAAAGTGCGCTAAACCAGTCGCGTAAATTTTCATAATTATGTTCTTTGCCCACTGAAAATACAGCGGTTTGCAGATCACTTGCTGAAGCATTATCTGGTAATGCTTCAATTTGTAATTTCAGTGACATTAAAGCTTTAATCTCTTCTTCGGTTGGCACGCGGTATTTTTTATGGGGCTTTATAAAATTCTCATAATAGACCATGGCATAACCAACCAGCTGATCGAGCAGCGGGTGTTCTTCTGCGGTTGCTCCGGGTGAATAATTACTGATAAAGCCCCACAGTGTTTCTTTATTTACTGCATTACTGGCGCTAACCAAATTCAATAAAAGCGCGAAAGAAACCGGCACATTTTCATCAGGTGTATCATCGCCATGAATATGCCAGATAGGACTTGCATATCTCTCTGCTCCCTCAAGTTCCGGATATTTGGCGAGATGAGAAAGATATTCATCCACGGTTTTGGGAATGATGTCAAAGTAGAGTTTTTTTGCTTTACGGGGGGATTGATACATGTAAAGGGATAGGCTTTCCTGTGTGCCGTAGGTAAGCCATTCTTCCATGGAAATACCATTTCCTTTTGATTTGGAAATTTTTGATCCGTCTTCATCAAGAAACAGTTCGTAACTTAACCCTTCCGGTGGCGTGCTTCGTAGAATACGAGTTATCGCCGAAGAAAGTTTAACACTTTCACTTAAATCCTTTCCGGCCATTTCATAATCCACACCTAATCCAACCCAACGCATTGCCCAGTCGGCTTTCCACTGCATTTTGCAGTGCCCGCCCGTTACTGGTACAGTGACTTTATCCTTTGTTTCTTCGTCTATATAGCTAACGGTACCTGCATCAAGATCATGCTCAATAATCGGCACCTGAAGCACAATACCTGTGCGGGGGCATATGGGCAGGAATGGGCTATAGGTTTTTTGTCTTTCTTCCCCAAGCGTAGGCAATATGACATTCATAATTTGATCATATGCGCCTAACATCTTAAGCAGCGTTTCATCCATTGAACCACTTTTGTAGGCATCAGTCGCACTGATAAATTCATAATCAAAGCCAAACCCATCAAGAAAATTTACAAGCCGCGCGTTATTATGGTGAGCAAAGCTTTCATGTGTGCCGAAAGGATCCGGCACTTTTGTAAGAGGCAGACCAAGATGTTGAGCGAGCATTTCCTGATTTGGCAGATTGTCCGGCACTTTTCTAAAGCCATCCATATCATCCGAGAAACAGATAATTTTTGTTTTCTTACCAGTTAATAGCTCGAAAGCATTACGAACCATTGTTGTACGTGCCACTTCACCGAAGGTGCCAATATGTGGTAACCCAGAAGGCCCATATCCTGTTTCAAAAAGGACATAGTCTTTATTATTGCCGGATTTCTCAAGGCGCTTGATCAGCTTTTCAGCTTCCTGGAAGGGCCATGCTTTGCTTTCAAGTGCAAATTCAATAATTTCCGGTCTTACGGACATTTTTCTGACTTTCAATAAATAGTCTGGCGATAAATAGTCTGGTTTTCGAATAATCGCTTAAATGGGGGCTTCATAAGCCTAAATGAGCGTAAGGTCAACCGCTCATTGACCTGATTATTATATAATATCAAGGAATTTTGCTTTAAGTCGCGAATTTGGCTGGCTATAGTCAAAAAATAGATAATTCCTGATAAAAATATATGACGAACAATCTGATACAGTTTCCCGAGCCATCCGATATACTTTCAAAGCTTCCTGCGCTGGTGATTGGTCCGTTGGGAGGATGTATTCTCACTCCGGATGGTGAAGTGGAAGTTTATGATCATCATGAGCTTTTAAAAATCACCAGAGATAATGATTTTCTGGTTTGTAATTTACCGGTCATAACAAGACGCTTGGGCGTTCCGTTACCTAAATGCTTTGATATATTGGAACTTTTTGCTTTTGTAAGACCTGCCGAATTCTGTCTTCCTGTACCATTAGGTCTTGCTAATGCACTTGGGCTTCCTCCTGCGGGCGACGGTTATGAAGATGAAGCGGCCATATTGATCAGGAGCGTTAAATTATTATTCGAGGAACTATCGAGTGCTCAATATAAATATCCTGAAGGTGCCGCCGCAATTGCCTTTGATATGGCGCAGGCAGGATGGCGCTGGGGCCCGCTCATTCTAGGAGCGCTGGGACAGGGATCCCGCAGTGAACCCTATCAGGTCTGGCAGCATTTACCCGAATGGGAAGAAAAAGCACCGCCACCGCCAGCGGGTCAGGAAACAATCAGCGAGGACGAGGCAAAAGGCAGACTAGCCCTGCTTTTGGGCAACAATGCTGAAAACAGGGAAGGTCAGGTCAGCTACACTGAGCTTGCATCAAAAATGTTTGCAATGCCGGATCAGGTCGATGAACCAAATCTTATCTTATTGGAAGCCGGCACAGGAATTGGCAAAACATTAGGATATATAGCACCAAGCAGTCTTTGGGCCGAAAAGAACGGTGGAACGGTGTGGCTTTCTACCTACACGAAAAATTTGCAGGGACAACTGGATCAGGAACTGGACAGGCTTTATCCTGATAATAAGCAAAAACAGAAGCATGTTGTGGTTCGTAAAGGGCGGGAAAATTATCTTTGTCTGCTTAATTTACAGGAATTGTACGGTGCTGCCACACAGGCTAGCGGAAAAATTCTTCTGGGACTTGTAAACAGGTGGGCGCGCTACAGCAGGGATGGTGATATGATTGGTGGTGATTTTCCCGCTTGGCTCGGCGAAACATTTGGTGCTGGCCGTCTGTCACAGCTTACAGACAGGCGCGGCGAATGCGTTTATGCCGCGTGCAGTCATTATAAGAAATGCTTTATCGAAAAAGTGCAGCGTAAATCAAAGCATGTTAACCTTGTTATTGCCAATCATGCGCTTGTCATGATCCAAAGTGCAACCCGATATGGGGATCAGGATCTGCCCACCCGGTATGTTTTTGACGAAGGTCATCATTTGTTTGATGCTGCCGATAATGTTTTTTCAGCACATCTGACCGGCCAGGAAGGATTGGAACTCCGTCGCTGGATAAGAGGTGCGGAAATTAAAAACCGGCGTGGTAAAGGTCTTAAAGGACGGCTGGATGATCTTTTATATGAAGAAGAGGAGGCCGGAGAATATATGGCTAGGGTATATGCAGCTGCTGCCTGTCTGCCCGCAGATGGATGGCACAGCCGTTTGATAGAAAACGAACCTTTTGGCCCGATGGAAAATTTTTTATTACATATCCGAAACCATATTTATGCGAGAACAAGAGTAGTAGAAGGAATTCATTCTGTTGAAAGTTACACGAATGAGCCAAGTGAAGCGCTTGTAACGTCTGCGAAGGTGTTAAAAACGGCGTTGGATGATTTAATAAATCCTTTAAAGAGACTTTCAGCATTACTTTTGAAAAAACTGGATATAGAAGCCGGGGAATTGGATAGTACAACGAGAAACAGGCTTGAATCCATTTCACAAAGTATAACAAGACGTACAGAAATTATGTCTGACGGATGGGCGCAAATGCTTGCATCATATGTTGATGACCTACCTGCGGATGAAAAATTTATAGACTGGTTTGAACTTAGCCGTAATCAGGGCCGCGAAGTGGATGTGGGTATGTACCGGCATTGGATTGACCCCAGTATTCCTTTTGCAAAAGTTGTTCTGAAACCTGCTCATGGAGCATTGATCACGTCTGCAACCTTGAGAGACCGGCTTTCAGAC
This sequence comes from Kordiimonadaceae bacterium, assembly GCA_038106445.1. GTDB lineage: Bacteria > Pseudomonadota > Alphaproteobacteria > Sphingomonadales > Emcibacteraceae > Pseudemcibacter. The sequence continues at coordinate 35,487 of JAYODU010000010.1, forward strand.
AATCAAAATCCGGATATTGAATGGAACAGTGCCGAGATCAGGACAGGCGCGGCGCATTTTATAAATCCGCCTTCGCGTCATAGTCTTAAGTCACCGTTTAATTATGAGAAACAGGCCCGGGTTTTTATTGTTAATGATCTGAATGTTCGCTCGGCCGACCAGCTCGCAGCTGCATACCGGGAACTTTTTTTGGCGTCAAATGGTGGCGCACTGGGTCTATTTACGGCGATTGGTCGTTTAAGGCAGGTCTATGATCGGCTTATTGCACCGATGGAAGGGTCGCACTTGCCGCTTTATGCGCAGCATGTGGATCCCATAAATGTCGGTACATTGATCGATATATTCAGAACAGTTGAAAATAGTTGTCTTTTAGGTACCGATGCTGTCAGGGATGGGGTTGACGTACCGGGAAATTCATTGCGGTTATGCGTGTTTGACAAGGTGCCCTGGCCGCGCCCTACAATATTGCATAAAGCGCGCCGGGAACATTTTGGTAAAAAAAGTTATGATGATTTACTAACACGACTGCGGATGAAACAGGCATTCGGAAGGCTTATCAGAAAAAAAACAGACAGGGGGATTTTTATCATGCTTGATGGTGCAACACCAAGTCGGCTCTTGAGTTGTTTTCCGGATGATGTCAAAGTAGAAAGAATTGGACTGGCTGAAGCAATTTTAAAAACAAGAGAATTTTTGAATTAATGCTGATTGACAATTTTAGCATCACTCATATTGTGATCAAAAATATAAGTTGGAGGTGGAAAAATGAAAACAAGAGCTGCAGTTGCCTTTAAAGCAGGTGAACCCCTAAGTATTGAAACCGTTGATCTAGAAGGGCCAAGGGCCGGCGAAGTAATGGTCGAGCTAAAAGCGACGGGTATATGTCATACGGATGCCTTTACCCTTTCAGGGGACGATCCGGAAGGGGCTTTTCCGGCGATCCTTGGTCATGAAGGTGCGGGGGTAGTTGTTGAAATTGGGGAAGGTGTCACATCAGTGGAAGTTGGGGATCATGTCATACCCCTTTATACACCGGAATGCCGCGAATGTGATTTCTGCCTTCATCCGAAAACCAATCTTTGTCAGAAAATCCGTGCGACACAGGGGGCCGGTGTAATGCCGGACGGTACCAGTCGTTTCAGCATTGATGGGGAACCTATACTTCATTACATGGGCTGTTCGACATTTTCCAACCATACGGTACTGCCTGAAATTGCGGTTGCCAAGGTTCGCAAGGATGCTGATTTTGAAAAAATTTGCTACATTGGCTGTGGTGTAACCACCGGTGTGGGCGCTGTGGCATTTGATGCCAAGGTTGAGCCAGGCTCAAATGTAGTTGTGTTCGGCTTAGGCGGTATCGGTCTTAATGTTATCCAGGGTGCGCGTATGGTGGGTGCCAATAAAATAGTTGGTATTGATATCAATAATTCGCGTGTTGATATTGCAAAGAAATTTGGCATGACACATTTTCTTAATCCAAATGAATGCAATATTATGGAAGCGATCATGGATATTACTAACGGCGGTGCGGATTACAGTTTTGAATGTATCGGGAACGTAAATACCATGCGTCAGGCTCTTGAATGCTGCCATAAGGGCTGGGGAGAAAGCATTATCATTGGTGTTGCCGGTGCAGGACAGGAAATTTCAACAAGACCATTTCAACTGGTAACAGGCCGTGTATGGCGGGGGTCTGCATTTGGTGGCGCGCGCGGGCGGACAGATGTGCCAAAAATTGTCGACTGGTACATGGATGGAAAAATCAATATTGATGATCTGATCACGCATACGATGCCGCTTGATGAAATTAACACTGCTTTCGACCTTATGCATGAAGGCAAGTCAATCAGAAGTGTGGTTGTTTATTAAATGGAACTGAAATCAAACCATAAATGTTTTGGCGGCAGTCTTTCCTATTATAGCCATCGTGCTGAAACGACAGGGTGCGACATGAATTTTTCCATTTTTCTGCCAGCTCAGGTAAGCGACGGCAAATGTCCTGCACTTTACTATCTGGCAGGACTTACATGCACGGAAGACAACTTTACAACCAAGGCCGGCGCTTATAAAAAAGCATCTGAACTTGGTTTAATACTGATTGCGCCAGACACATCGCCACGCGGTGATCATGTTCCGGACGAAGAAGGGTGGGATTTTGGTAAAGGTGCGGGCTTTTATGTGGATGCGACCGAAGAACCGTGGAATATCAATTATAATATGTATAGTTATATTACGGATGAGCTCTATAATTTGATTTTAAGTAATTTTGCCATGGATAAAGACCGTATCGGCATTTTTGGTCATTCCATGGGCGGACACGGGGCACTTACCATTTATCTAAAGAATAAGGATAAATTCAAATCAGTTTCTGCATTTGCGCCGATTGTAAGCCCAATGAATTGTCCCTGGGGGCATAAGGCACTTGGAAAATATATTGGCGAAGATGGCAAAGCCCAAGCCAACTATGATGCTTGCGCTCTCGTTTTGAATGGTGGCGATGCGTCCGGTGATGAATTAATCCTTATTGATCAGGGGCTTGATGATCCGTTTTTGGAAAGCCAACTTATGCCTGAATTATTTGAACAGGCCTGTGAAAAGGTCTCTCAAAAATTAACCCTGAGACGACATTCCGGGTATGACCACGGTTATTTTTTCATTTCAACATTTATGGATGATCATTTAATTCATCACGCCTCTATATTGTGATAGGATAAACCCATGATTAACATGGAAGAAGCTTTACGTATCATAGATCAACATAAGCATGTGAAAGGCGGACTACTGGAATGTTTGCATGAATTGCAGCATGCATTTGGATATATCCCGAAAGAAACAATTGATATAACCGCCGAGGGCTTCAATATTTCCCGTGCTGAAGTACACGGGGTTATCAGTTATTATCATGATTTTAAAACCAACCCGCATGGTAAGACCGTGATCAGAATCTGTCAGGCGGAAGCCTGCCAGGCTATGGGAAGCCGTGCCTTAACAGATCATGCAAAAGAAAAACTTGGCCTTGATATAGGTGAAACGACCGAGGATTATACCCTTGAGCCCGTTTATTGTTTTGGGAATTGCGCGCTTTCGCCCAATATGGAAATAAATGGTAAACTACACGCCCGCGTTGGGCAAGACGACTTTGATCAACTTCTGATGAAGGAGGTCATACCATGATTAATATTTATGTTCCAAGGGATACGGCATCAGTTTCCATGGGCGCTGATGATGTGGCAGAAGCGATTGCCGCCCTTTCAGAAGATATAAATGTAATCCGCAACGGAACCTGGGGCATGACGTATCTTGAACCTTTGGTGGAAGTGGAAACTGATAAAGGCCGTATTGCTTATGGTCCTGTTGCCGTGGATGATGTGGCGGATCTTTATAGGGAAGGCTTTCTTGAAGGAGCACCGCATGATTTATGTCATGGGCTGACAAGTGACATTGATTATCTGAAAAATCAGGAGCGACTGACTTTTGAACGGTGTGGGTTAATTGATCCGCTTTCAATAGACGACTACCGAAAAAATGGCGGATTTGAAGGTCTTGAACGTGCATTAAAGTTGTCCGGGCGTGAAATTATTGATGATGTCGTGACGTCAGGACTGCGTGGCCGCGGCGGTGCGGCCTTCCCGACAGGTATAAAATGGAATACCGTTTATGAAACAGATGCTGATCAGAAATATATCTGCTGCAATGCGGATGAAGGGGATAGCGGTACTTTCTCTGATCGTATCTTGATGGAAAGTGACCCATTCTGTCTGATTGAAGGAATGATCATCGCCGGTATCGCGGTGGGCGCTACCAAAGGGTATATTTACCTGCGTAGTGAATACCCATTATGCAAAGTTGTCTTGAATGAAGCCATAAATATTGCACTTAAAGAAAATTATCTAGGATCAAATATTTGTGGCAGCGGCAAAGACTTTGAACTTGTGGTTCGAATTGGTGCAGGATCATACGTTTGCGGTGAAGAAACAGCGATGCTTGAAAGCCTTGAAGGTAAAAGGGGAATGGTGCGGGCAAAACCGCCCCTTCCGGCCCATGTTGGCTTATTTGGAAAGCCAACTATCATAAATAATGTTCTTACCCTTGCCAGTATCCCAATAATCCTTGCTAGAGGCGGCGAATATTATAAAAATTTCGGAATTGGTCGTTCTCGTGGTACAATAGCATTCCAGCTGGCTGGTAATATTAAACGTGGTGGTTTGGTGGAAAAAGCTTTTGGTACAACCCTTGGTGAAATGATTGAACGGTTTGGCCATAACACATTTAGCGGCAGACCGATTAAGGCAGTGCAGGTTGGCGGACCGCTTGGGGCCTATATCGCACCTGATAATTTTGACCTGCCACTGGATTATGAAGCCTTTAAAGAAGCGCATGCCGTGCTGGGTCATGGTGGTATTGTTGTTTTTGATGAAACAGCAGATATGAAAGAGCAGGCCAAATTTGCATTTGAATTCTGTGCGGTGGAAAGCTGTGGTAAATGTACACCATGCCGGATAGGTTCAACCCGTGGTGCTGAACAAATTGATGACGGTAACTGGCAACTGGTCAAAGAACTTTGTGATTTGATGGATAGTTCTTCGTTATGCGCCATGGGAGGAATGACCCCAATACCGGTCAAAAGCGCCATGAAATATTGGCCGGAAGATTTTAAGGATTAGAAAATGACCCTGATCAGGGAAAAAGATTACGGTACACCGGCTAAGAAATCTGAAAAAATGGTTGATCTGACCATTGACGGCAAGACTGTTTCTGTTCCTGAAGGGACGTCAGTCATGCGCGCAGCCCGTATGATTGATTTGGACATCCCCAGTCTTTGTGCAACCGATAGCGTCAAGGAATATGGGTCATGCCGTCTTTGTCTGGTTGAGATAGAGGGTGGGGGCGGAACCCCTGCATCCTGTACGACCCCTGTGACCCAGAATATGTCGGTTAAGACAACTTCCGATCGGCTGACAAAGATCCGCCGCGGGATAATGGAGCTGTACATATCCGATCATCCTGATGACGATAGCCCGCTTCATGATATGGCGCGGATTGTGGGGCTTAAAGAAAACAGATACGGAAAAGACGGGCATAACCATCTTAAAACCATAATTGATGACAGTAACCCATATTTCAGTTTTGATCCGTCAAAATGCATTTTATGTGCAAGATGTGTACGCGCCTGCGAAGAGGTACAGGGGACTTTCGCTCTTACCATTGATGGACGGGGATTTGATAGCAAGATTGCGGCAGGTACGGATCAGTCCTTTCTTGCATCAGACTGTGTATCCTGTGGTGCCTGCGTACAGGCCTGCCCCACAGACAGTTTATTTGAAAAAAGAACCGCTGAACTAGGAAAACCGGATCGCAGTGTTGTGACAACCTGCGCTTATTGTGGTGTGGGGTGTGGATTTAAAGCAGAAGTTAAAGATAAAGAAGTTGTCCGGATGATGCCCTGGAAAGAGGGGAAGGCAAATCATGGTCATTCCTGTGTAAAAGGTCGTTTTGCCTGGGATTATGCCATTCATGAAGACCGTATTCTAAGCCCGATGATACGGGATAATATCATGGACCCGTGGAAAAAAGTTGGCTGGGACGAAGCGATAGAATTTACCGCTAACCGGCTTATGGCGATCAGCAAAAAATATGGACGAAAATCCATTGGCGGCATCACATCATCAAGATGCACCAACGAAGAAGTTTTTGTGATGCAAAAACTGATCCGTGCGGCATTTAAGAATAACAATGTGGATACCTGCGCCCGTGTGTGCCATTCGCCAACCGGCTATGGTCTTAGGGAAACGCTCGGTACATCAGCAGGCACACAGACATTTGACAGCGTTATGGATACGGATGTGATTGTCGTAATTGGTGCCAACCCACCGGATGCCCACCCGGTTTTTGCCAGCCAGATGAAAAGACGACTTCGCGAAGGGGCGAAGCTTATCGTTGTGGATCCAAGGAAAACGGGACTTGTAAAGTCGCCTCATATCCGGGCAGACTATCATTTGCCGCTACAGCCGGGCACCAACGTTGCCATGATCAATGCATTTGCCCACGTTGTGATGACAGAAGGGCTTCAGGATCAGCAATATATTGATGAACGGTGCGATACGGAAGCATTTAAAGATTGGCACAACTTTATCATAAGACCGGAAAACAGCCCGGAAAGCGTTGCAAAACATACAGGTGTCCCCGCAGAAGATATTCGCGCGGCGGCACGACTTTATGCGACGGGCGGCAATGCAGCTATTTATTATGGTCTTGGTGTCACCGAACATTCGCAAGGGTCAACCATGGTGATCGGCATGGCCAATCTGGCGATGGCAACAGGGAATATTGGCCGGACAGGTGTTGGTGTAAACCCGTTACGGGGGCAGAACAATGTGCAGGGGTCATGCGATATGGGATCATTTCCGCATGAACTTCCGGGTTATCGCCATGTGAGCATTGATGATGTCCGATCACAATTTGAACAGGATTGGGATGTGGAACTTGATCCGGAGCCGGGCTACCGTATTCCGAACATGTTTGATGCCGCAGTCGCGGGAGATTACAAAGCCATGTATATCCAGGGTGAGGATGTGGCGCAGTCGGACCCCAACACGCATCATGTGGAAGCGGCCCTTCGCGCGCTGGACTGCCTTATTGTACAGGATCTGTTTCTTAATGAAACAGCGCGCTTTGCCCATGTATTTCTGCCGGGAACCTCATTTCTGGAAAAAGACGGCACATTTACCAATGCAGAGCGGCGGATCAGTCTTGTGCGCAAGGTAATGGAACCGGTCACGGGCATGGACGAATGGGAAATTACCTGCCGCATTGCACGGGCAATGGGATATGATATGCGTTATGCGCATCCTTCAGAAATCATGGATGAAATTGCCCGCCTTACCCCCACATTTGCAGGGGTCAGTTTTGATCTTATTAATAAAAAAGGATCAGTACAGTGGCCCTGTAATGAAAATGCACCCGAAGGAACACCGATTATGCATATTGGTGGTTTTGTGCGTGGAAAAGGCAATTTTATCCTGACTGAATATGTGCCGACAACGGAGACGACAAGTCGCAAATATCCTTTGATTCTGACGACAGGGCGCATTTTAAGTCAATATAATGTTGGGGCACAAACCAGGCGGACGAAAAACAATATCTGGCATGACCGGGATATACTAGATATTCATCCGCATGATGCCGAACAGCGGGGCATTGCTGACGGGGACATGGTAATGATCCAAAGCCGCATGGGAGAAACCGTTCTTGAGGCCCGTATCACCGAAAATATGCAGCCGGGCGTGGTTTATACAACATTTCATATGCCGGAATCCGGCGCCAATGTGGTAACAACGGATAACAGTGACTGGGCAACATCATGCCCCGAATATAAGGTAACGGCTGTGCAGGTTAGACAAACAAACAAAAAATCTGACTGGCAGGAAGAATTTAACAATTTTTCCGAAAGCACCCGTCATATTGCGGAATAATTCACGTTGGAATTCTATATTATAGAAGCCATGCTCGGTGCCTTTATGTTTGGTATTGGCGGCATGTTATTCAAACTAAATGCCCATGCGCATGGTGACGACAATTTTTTCTTTTTTGGATTATATACTGTTGGGGCAATATGCTTCTTAATTGATGGATATGAAGAACTCGGAGATTTCGGGGGTATGGCCTATTATATTATGGCGGCAATTGTCGGGCTAGGCTCGGCGGGGGGGAATTATACTTTTTCACAAGGCATGCGCCTTGGCCCTGCGGGACTTACATCTGCTTTTGCCAAAGCCAACATTATCATCGTTATTTTAATTTCGTCACTTTATTACGGAGAAGTCATCTCGCTTTCTGAAGGGCTGGGCATATTGTTCTTCTTTGCGGCGATGGCGGTTGTGAATATAAAGGTGGGTGGAAGCATTAAAGAAACCAGTGGCAAATGGTTTCTCATTCTACTTGCCTGTATTCTGCTTCTGGCCTTTCGCAATGGCGGTCTTAAGGTGGCAAATGAAATGGCGCTTTCCGGCGTTCTAGTGGTTGCATTTGCCTATATTTACTGTGCAGTTTATTTTGCAGCAGCTTTGATCAAAACGCGGGGTCAATCAAAAGTACCGACTGAAACGCGAAAAAAATCCCTTATTTACGGGTCATCATGTGGTTTTGTGTCATTTGGTGGACTGTATTTTTACGTAACAGCTTTAAAAACCGGCCCGGGCGGGGTTGTTGTTACGATATTCTCGCTGGACATGTTTTTTATCCTGATCATGTCCTATATATTTTTTGGGGAACGGTTAAACAGAAATCAGAAGATCGGTTTTGCCCTTTCGGCAATCGGCCTTGTGCTGATTGGTTTAAAGTAAATGGCCGGAACGTTTCTTTTTGGTTTTAAGATAAAAATCATTATGGGTATTTGACGGAAATTTGTGTTCGACCCGTTCCGATACAGTGATCCCGCACTCCTGAAGTCCTGTTACTTTATCGGGATTATTGGTCAGTAAACGAACGGTTTTATACCCCATTTTTTTAAGCATTTGTGCGGCCGGTTCGAAAATACGTTCGTCAGCAAGAAATCCAAGCCGTTCATTTGCATCTACGGTATCAAACCCCTGATCCTGAAGGTGATAGGCACGGAGCTTGTTTATAAGCCCTATACCGCGCCCTTCCTGCGCCAGATAAAGAAGGATGCCGGCACCCTGTTCATTCATAAATTTTATAGCGCCTCTAAGCTGTTCACCGCAATCACATTTAAGAGAGCCCAATAAGTCGCCGGTAAAGCATTCTGAATGAATACGCGTAAGAACAGGTTTATCCTGCGGAGGGTTTCCGATGACTATGGCAAAATGTTCAGTACCGCCATCAGCGGGTCTAAAAGCAACGATGGTTGTATTTTCTGCTTCGGCCAACGGAACTTTTGCAGACGTTATAATATCCAATGCCTTGGCGTCATTTATGTCGTATGAAAGTATATCATCAGCTGAAACAGTTAAAATCTGCTCGTCAATAGCTCCATTATCAGTGCTTGTTGAAAATTCGACGATAATAGCAGCGGGAAGAAGTCTGGCAATTTTACATAGTTTGATACTTGCTTCATGAAGGTCATTTGCCATATTTTCCGCCACGTGAAACGGACCCTGTAAAATATTCATCAGATCATCCGCAGGATCAGCCATCGCTGAAATCATACTACTGTCCATATGATCAGATAATTCAACCAATGCCACATTTCCTGAACGTGGTGATATTTTAAGTATATTAGCGCGGTTATAGGTTAAGGCGATCAAAGGTTTGTTATTGAGGACGGATTTAAACTGGGAAAGACGCACTTCAGTAATCAGTTCCGCGGATGTTATTAAAAGTGACTTTTTACCGTCATCTATGATCACACGGCTGCCACGGCGGAGTTCCGTCGCCGCCCGCTCAACAACGATAAGCTTTTGATTGATCACAGAATTGTTATCCATTGCGATGTTAAACGCCTTTATTAATTTTGATTATGGTTATACGACTTATATAATAGGAAGTTAAGACTATAATAAAGAGAAAGAAGCATGGCACACACATATAATATCCTGCTGGTTGATGACGATGATGACCTGAGGGAAAATCTCGCGCTACAACTTTCCTTTCACGAAGAATTTAAAACAGAACAATGCGGGAATGGTAAATCAGGTCTTTAAACCGTTAAGGATCACGATTTTGATCTGATAATTCTTGATGTTGGACTTCCTGATATTGACGGACGTGAAGTGTGCCGGATGATGCGAAAAACAGGCGTGAATACACCAATTATAATGCTTACGGCAAATGCATCAGAAGCAGATACGATTCTGGGGCTTGACGCCGGTGCAAATCATTATGTTACCAAGCCTTTCAAATTTGGTATTCTGCTTGCGCGTATTCGGGCACATTTACGTCAGCATCTGATAAGTGAGGACGCCAGCTATCCCATCGGCCATTATATCTTTAAACCGGGTGAAAAGATCCTGACCGATAGTGAAACAGATGAAAAAATTCGCCTTACTGAAAAGGAAACAGCAATCCTGAAGTTCCTAAAGCGTGCTGACGGCGCTACCATTTCCCGGGAAAAGCTGCTTAACGAAGTGTGGGGGTATAATTCCAATGTTACGACGCACACGCTTGAAACACATATTTACCGTCTTCGCCAGAAAATTGAAACGGACCCTTCAAAAGCTAAAATCATCCTTACCGAAAGTGGTGGGTATAGCATGGGAAATAGCTAGACTCTTACCCAATCCTGCTATATCAAGCGCTACATGATGTTTGAGATTTGTTTTACAAGACGTTATTCCATGAGCCATAGGCTGTTTAATCTTAAAAACAGCAAGTGTTTCGTGCCGCATGGACATAATGAATTTGTTAAAGTCCATTTGACAAGTGACGATGACGACGCGCTTGATGGTATTTCAAATATGACCAATAAATTTGAGACATTAAAAAAAACCTGGCATAACTGGATCGATAATGCGGTGGACCATAGTATGCAGATGACAGCTGCTGATCCGCTTCTTGATTATTTCAAGGAAAAAGAACCGGAAAATCTGAAACATTTGCTAATTACGCCAGGAGATCCTACGACCGAAGTTCTGGCGGCTTGCTTTTTTTCAAAAATTAATGCGTTTTTAAGCAATGAAAAGCTTTTGATGAAATGCGTTCGTCTTGAAATTGAAGAAACGCCAACCAATACGGTGGTTTTTTACGGTGATCCGAAGAAGGCAATTTCACGGATGCAATATGTTGGCCCCGAAATTCCCTGGTGGGAACGCCCGGACATGTCGATAAATGATCTTTAGAATGGTGCGATGATGGAAGGTGTTCTCATTACAGCAGGGCATAAAAGAATTGGACGTGAAATTGCGCTGACCCTGAGTAAAACCGGATATTATGTTTTTCTGCATCATCATGACAGTGAAGATGAAGCATTTAAGACGCTTTCTGAACTAAGTGGTGATGGTGAAGTATGTCAATGTGATCTTGGTGAATATGAAGCGGTTGAAGAATTGCTCCATAAAATTCGAGCAACGGATAAAAATTTGCGTCATGTGGTGAATAATGCATCCTTGTTTTCCCGGGACAGTATAACCGATTTTTCTGAACATGGGTTTGCGGCACACATGAACGTAAACCTGCGTGGTCCCATGCAATTAGCGCGAGGTCTTCATGATCTTCTTGGTGATGATCAGCGTGGTTCTGTGGTTAATATACTGGACAGTAAGGTTTTTTCGCTTAATGCTGATTTTTCCAGTTATACCATCAGTAAATATGGCCTTTTTGGCGCGACGGAAATGATGGCACAGGCGCTAAGTCCAAAGCTTCGTGTAAACGGTGTTGCGCCGGGACTTACACTTATATCAAAAACACAATCATCAGAAAATTTTGAACTTGCCAGCCATCTTAATTTCGTAGGCACCCCAATAAAAGCGCAGGATATTGCGGACACGGTATTACACCTTATGCGCTCGTCATCGATAAATGGTGCCGTCATCCCGGTGGACGGTGGTCAGAAAATGATGAATTTTACCAAAGATGTTGTTGATGTTGCGCAAGGGATTTTAAAGAAAGACTAAAGTTCAATATCAACCATCACTGGTGCGTGGTCAGAAGGCTTTTCCCAGTCACGCGCATCTTCAAGTACCGCCATCGATTTCATATTTTCTTTAAGTGATTGACTGCACCAGATATGGTCTAGCCGGCGGCCTTTGTCTGATGCGCGCCAATCGCTGGCACGGTATGACCACCAGCTATAGAGCCTTTCAGGTTCCGGGACAAAATGCCGCATAACATCAAACCAGTTGTTGGCTTCCTGTAGAGACAATAATGCTTCACATTCAACCGGCGTATGGCTTACGACATTGATTAGTTGTTTGTGTGACCAGACATCGCTTTCATAGGGGGCGATATTAAGATCACCGACAATAATATGCTTTCCATCGTCAGGCAGATCATGGGACCAGTTGGTCATTTCAGCCAGGAAATCAAGCTTATGGGCAAATTTGTCGTTAAGGGCCGCATCAGGTATATCACCCCCCGCAGGCACATAGAAATTATGTAGTTTGATGCCATTTTCAAATTCTGTTTCCACATGGCGCGCATCCCCCTTCTCACACCAGTTTATCCGTTCCTGTCGCGCAATGGGAATGCGGCTAAGGGTTGCAACCCCGTGATAGCTTTTCTGGCCCGCTACGGCGTGATGTGTCAGGCCATATTTATTGAATAGGTCGCCCGGAAACATATGATCCTGAACCTTTGTTTCCTGAAGGCACAATATATCCGGATTATATTCTCTAAGCAGTTGTTCAACGATGTGAGTGCGCGCCCGTACGCTGTTGATGTTCCATGTAATGAGCCTGATTTTTGACATTCTAATTCCCGTTAAAAAATATTCAGTGTATTTCCTGCTATCCCGAGTGGCCAGTGGCCACTTTCATAAAGGCGGAACTTCAGTGCGAATGGATGTGTTTCTTCTTCGCCTGCTGCAATAACCAATGCCGCCTGATAACAGGATTGTACCGCCTGTCCAATGGCGGCTCTTAATATTTCCTCATCATCGATCCCCCATTTCATGGAGGCGTTCTCAACAGCATCATTTATATGATCTGATGCTCTGCTTGTAATATTTGTCAGGGCGACTTCCAGCACATCCTCTTCGATGAATTCCAATGCTTGGGTAATAAGGGATGCTGCAAGTTGTTCTTCGGCTTCCCATGCAGGACTGTTCAGGTCATTTGTTTCAAGGCAGGAAACGGCGTCTTCCCAATCGGTAACTTCGGCTGGGAAACTTTCCGGAAAACCAAGGCTATCCAGATAATCGCGTGCATGGCATGTTGTATCATTATTAAGAGGTTCGCCGATGTGGTGGAACCACGTGGTTCTGCGGATGAGTTCAGCAAAACGTGCAACAGACATTAATGTCGGATATTCTTCTCCAACATCAAAATCCTCATACTCATCAAATTCCAATTCTTCATCATTCATAGATGCAAACTAATCGCTCACGCGGTGATCTACAAGACAATTAATAATAAAAAACCCGGTCAGCGACCTGACCGGGTAAAGCTGCAGTTTATAGGATCAAGAGGGAGGGGAAAAAGGAAAAAACCTCTTGATCCGGAAACCAGAATAAAATGCTTCAAAGGGAGGTTAGAATTACCATATCATTCTGATCTGTAATTTACATATGGGGATAGCTGTATTTTTTTCAAGAGTGACAGAACAGAAAACCATCATGAAAGATTGAAATGTTTCTATCTGCGGGGTCCGCGATTTCTTTGTGGTCGTGGATCATCAAATGTGAACTGAACATTATCAACCGCGACATTATACTCAGGATTAAGCAAGGCGATGCGCGTTGTATATCCCTGAACATCAATAACTTCCCATGACTTGAGTTCCATTGTTGATTCTTCGAATATAAGGGTGATATGACCCTGATCCTTCTGATCCGGCTGCAAAACAGATATTTTAACAAGTCCTGCAAAGCGGATCATTTCGGGAATTTCAATATCCTGATCAGAAAGATCAATATGATCATTCACCAATACATTTAAGGGTGTTTTGTCAATTGGCCAGCGGCTTACCTGTTTTATTTCATAATCAACAAAAGACAGCATATCCCCGTTACTGACCACTAAAATCGGATTATCATTAGCATATTCAAATCTGATTTTTCCGGGGCGTTCTAAAAATATCGAGCCCTCATCAACGTTTCCTTCGGGGCCGCGCTGAATGAATGTGGCTTTTAAGGATCTTATTTTGTTCAGGTTATCTTCAACCCGGCTCAGGATATTCTCCCGGTCATCACCGGTAATTACCGTGGGGGGAACATCAAAAGTTACCATTTCTTCAGGTTTTTGCGTATTTTCATCCTGAAAGGCACTAACACTTTGCACTAGTAGCAAAGAAAAGATTCCAGCGATCAATGGTATTTTTTTCACATGCTTACCTTTTTTTCCGAAAGTTTAGTCTATTTCCACAATAAGGTAGAATTTAGACAATAGAAATTAATATTATCTTTATTGACCTAATAGTTTTCTGAATGGTCTTCCACCAGAACTTCCCTTTTACCCACATGGTTGGCACTGCTGACCACGCCTTCCCGTTCCATTTTATCAATTATGTTGGCCGCGCGGTTATAGCCAATTTGCAGTTGCCTTTGAATATAGCTTGTGGATGCTTTCTGATCCCGTGCGACGATGGAAACGGCACGATCATATAAATCATCTCCACTTGAGCTTCCGGCATTGGGTGTCATCTGCGAATGTTGCAAAAATTGACTGTCAAATCCCTCGTCAGGCTCCTCAACGATACTTGTTAGATATTCCGGTCTACCTTGTTTTTTTAGCGCATCTACTATCCGTTCCACTTCCTTATCACTTACAAACGGTCCATGAACACGTGTAATACGACCACCCCCTGCCATATGAAGCATATCACCCATACCAAGAAGTTGTTCTGCACCCTGTTCGCCAAGAATGGTTCGGCTGTCTATTTTTGATGTTACCTGAAAAGCAACACGTGTCGGGAAATTGGCTTTGATGGTTCCGGTAATGACATCAACAGATGGCCTTTGTGTGGCCATGATAAGATGAATACCGGCCGCACGGGCCATCTGCGCCAATCTCTGGATTAATGCTTCAATATCCTTGCCTGCAACCAGCATCAAATCAGCCATTTCATCAACAACCACGACAATCATTGGCAGTGGTGTAAGATCAAGATTTTCTTCTTCATAAACTGGCTTACCTGTATCCGGATCAAAACCTGTCTGAACCTTGCGGATTATATTTTCACCTTTATTTCGCGCTTCTTCCAGCCGTTTGTTATAGGCGGTAATATTTCGAACCTGAAGTTTCGCCATATTCTGATAACGGTGTTCCATTTCCCGAACGGCCCATTTGAGCGCTACAACCGCTTTTTTCGGATCCGTTACAACGGGTGTGAGCAAGTGTGGAATATCATCATAAACAGATAATTCCAGCATTTTCGGATCGACCATGATCAGACGGCATTCAGCAGGGGTAAGTTTATAAAGCAGTGACAGGATCATAACATTGATCGCAACAGATTTACCGGACCCCGTTGTTCCTGCAACAAGCAGATGGGGCATGGACGCAATGTCCGCAACAATTGGCTCGCCCCCAATATCCTTGCCCAAAGCCATGGGAAGTTTTGCTTTGCTGTCTTCATATACACTTGATGAAAGTATTTCACGAAGTGCGACAATTTCCCGTTTACTATTAGGGAGCTCTATGCCAATGGCATTTTTTCCTGATACGACGGCTACGCGGGCAGATGTCGCGCTCATGGAACGGGCAATATCATCCGCCAAATTTATGACACGGGATGATTTGGTTCCCGGTGCGGGCTCCAGTTCATAAAGTGTAACGACAGGGCCTGGTCTTACTTTGGTAATTTCACCCTTGACACCGAAATCATCCAGCACAGACTCAAGCATACGTGCGTTTTGTTCCAACGCATCATGCGTAAGTATTTCCTGATCACTTAATGGTTTTGGTGCTGATAACAGACTAAGTGAAGGAAGCGCAAATTCACCGTCAGACAGAATGTCAAGCATGGGCTGGCTCTCGATTGTTTCACGGCGACTGGTTTTTATATTTTTCTTCTCGGGGTTTACAATCGGTATTTCCCGTTTTGCAATCTGCGGCCCTGCTTTTAGGGGGGGTTCTTTTCGTATTTTGTCCTTGTTTTTGCGTACATCGAATTCCTGTCCCATTCCCGATTTAACGGATCTTTTCATGAACCGACCAAAAAAGGTTATTATGGCGAATGCATATCCAAAAAGTCCTGAAAATGCGGTTTTTGTTTTCTGACGGATAAATGTCCATTCGTCCCGATCAAGTCCTGCTGTGTAATAATAGCAGATTAAGGCGATAATGCTAAAAAGCAGCCCGACCGCGAGCGGATAATAGCTTATACCAATAAAAGCAAGCATGCTTTGAACATTAGCCAGCAGCCTCTGTCCAAGAAAACCTCCTAAGCCTACATCTGTGAAAATCCAGGCTTCAGGAACTGGAATAATTGCGAGTGCAAGAATTGACGCCATCACTAATATAGGAAGGGCCAGCAGATGAGGAAAAATAAAAGGTAGTCCCTTTAATGAAATTATACGCCAGCCCCATGTCAGCAGTGGTAAAACCAGAATATATGCGCCAAGACCAAGACTTTGCAAAAGTATATCGGCACTCCATGATCCAGCAATGCCCATTAAATTTGTAACAGGTCCGTCGACGGCCGTATTAAAACTGGGATCATTTATGTCATAGCTTGCAAATGCTATTACAGCTGCGGCAAATAAAATAATAAGAGCCGTACCCCATAAACGGATCAGGGTTTTACTTAAAAAGTCGGATACCGATTCCGGTAGCAGCGATTTTCTAGCATTTTTCTTAATAGAATTACGTCGTCCAGCCAATGAACTTCCCTAAATTGCTGTGTCTGTTAAGTGTTTAAAATATATTATCATTATGTCATAGAACAAGGCAAATATGTGGCTATTTTGCCCTAAATAGCCGAAAATATAGCATAATTCAGGCAAACAGGACGTCATGACGTCAATATAGCCTGTTTTTAACACGGTTTATTAAAAGTGATAAACAAATATAATTGCGTCAAAGAGTAGCACAATTATAATGGGTTTTAACTTTTTACAGGAAAGAAATGAAAAAAACAGATGTTTTAATATCAGGCGCGGGTGTTGTGGGAATGACATTGGCCTATGCGCTTGCCAAATACGGCTTAAAAGTGTGTATTGTGGATGCTTTGGATGTCAGCAAAACCCTGAACAATAAATTTGACGGGCGGGCATATGCGATTTCCTATGCTCCCTATACTATGCTTAAAACATTAGGACTTTGGGAACAAATTGGTGCAGAGGCGCAACCCATTGATGAAATTCATGTAACAGATGGTAACAGCCCAGTATTTTTACATTTTGACAAGGATGAGCTTGGGGATGGCCCGCTTGGTCAGATGGTGGAAGTTCGTCATATTCGTGCCGGTCTGTTTGAAGCAATAAATTCCGTTAAAAATATTACACTTATGGCGCCGGACAAAATTGTTTCGACAGAAAATAAGGACGGATTTGTTGAAATCCTACTTGATGGAGGAGCAAAGATTTCTGCATCACTTGTGGTTGGTGCGGAAGGCAGAAGTTCCGCCCTTAGACAGCAGAATGATATTCGCATCAGAAAGTGGGACTATAAACAGACAGCCATAGTGACGACGGTTGAACATGAGCTTGATCATCAGGGGATCGCTCATGAAAAATTTTTTCCCAGTGGGCCATTCGCCATCCTTCCACTTAAGGATTTAAAATCATCCATTGTATGGTGCGAAGAACCTGAAAGGGCGTCCGCTATTTTAAAACTAAGCGAACGTGCATTTAACAGCGAACTCAAGAAAAAGTTCGGTGATTTTCTGGGTGACGTTAAATCATTGGGCCAGCGGTGGTCTCATCCGCTTACCATGCAGCTTGCAGATGAATATATACGCGAGAGATTTTGTCTTATTGGCGATGCGGTGCATGGAATTCATCCAATTGCGGGTCAGGGCTTTAATCTTGGCCTCCGGGATATTGCTGCCCTAACAGAAGTGCTCGTGGATGCCAAAAGGCTTGGTGGGGATATAGGGGCAGAATTTGTACTGGAAAGGTATGTTCACTGGCGGCGCACGGATAATAACATGCTTGCTTTGGGTATGGATGGGCTGACACGGCTTTTTTCAAACAATAATCCGGTAATTACAATAGCAAGACGTGCTGGTTTAGCAGCAGTTGAAGAACTGCCGCCTGTTAAGAAGTTTTTTATGAAACATGCCCGTGGCACGGTTGGCAAGTTACCCAAGTTGCTTCAAGGTCAATCACTTTAAATTGATTTGTTGACTGTCGGTCTTATGCTTATTCTATAAGGATGTTTATCAGACAAATCATTCTATATTGGCTGACGATATCATACCTGACCGGATACAATTTTGTTTATGCTCAGGATAGTAATGAGTGTATTGAAGTCTATGAAATCGACAGGAAATATACCAATATTATGTGGTATGCCAGCCGTATGGGGTTTTCACGAACGATCGGAAAATTTGAAAAATTTCAGGGAACGATTAACCTGAATAACTGCAATACAGCTGAAAGTAATATCCATATTACAATCGATACAAATAGCATAGTGAGCGGTGTCTATGAAATTGATCAGCAGCTTAGAAGCATAACTTTTTTTGATGTGGAAAATTATCCTGAGGCAATTTTTGAAAGCACCGGGATTACACTGACCGAAAAGGATACTGCAGAAGTTAAAGGTAACTTTACGATGCTTGGCAATACGCATGAGATTACCCTAGAGGTCAGATTTAACAAACGTGCTATTGATCCGATCATCAATCAAATGAGGACGGGTTATTCAATCAGAACTAGCATTCAAAGATCAAAGTGGGGGATGGATCAATTACTGGCATTTGTTTCTGATGATATCAACATCGCTATTGAGGCAGAAGCTCTAAGAATCGGATTAAACTGATCTTGTCCTATTGATCAAGTTCGCGGGCTTCGTCGATCAGTAAAATCGGAATTCCGTCGCGAATTGGAAAGGCAAGTTTTGCTTTTTCGCTAATCAATTCCTGCGGGTCCTTATCATAGACCAAGCTGCATTTGGTTAGCGGGCAGGCGATCTTATCAAGAATTCTGGTGTCAAATTTTCCATAATTGATCTTTTGTGTGTCACTAGTGTTCATCTTTCTCGCCTTAATGAATATTAGGGCCCTGGCCCGAATTAAAGGTTTTTTTGTTGATAGTCATTATTTGAATCGCTAACTCCGCGCGCTGATCAAGACTGTCTGTTTCTAAGATTAGCTGTTTTTCGGATGCTTCAAAAGGCAAAATCATGGAAATCGAATTTACAAGTTCCTCATCACAGATATTTGCAATTATTTTCATATTTATTTTCATGTTGAGAGCATCGAGATATTCTTTAAGCGTATCAAGAAATCTTTCTTTTGCCGCAGTTTCATTTTTTAGAATATCATTGCCATCTTTTCTAAATGGTTCATAGTCTGCAAGTACTTCCCTGAAATTATACCTGAGGGGTATTTCGGATCTGATTTGAAATCGGCGGATACCTGTCAGGATAATAAAATACTGACCCGGGACAGTTTCCCTGACTTCTGATAAAATTCCTGCGCAGCCGACAGAATATAATTCACGACCACGGCTTGCTGTGCCGAACTGATCATTATTTTCGGGGGATAATGAAATGGAGCTTCGCAGCGGCTGCACCATGCCTATTATGCCATGATTATCCGCAGCAAATTCCACCATTTCCCGGTATCGCGGTTCAAATATATTTAGAGGCAGATGACAGCGTGGTAACAATATCGCCCCTGTCAGAGGGAATATTGGTATTTGTTCTGGTAAGGGTTTTTCGGTCATTATTATTTATGAAAATAACAGACTTGAAAGTTTTCGGCGCGCGGCAATGGTAAATGGATCCATAGGACCCGCCATTTCAAAAAATTTAAGAAGTTGTTTTCTCGCGCCATCGTCTTTCCACTCTCTGTCTGTTGAAATGATATGCAATAGATGATCTGCCGCTTCATCGCGTCTTTGTCCTGCCCAAAGGGCGATGGCCAGATCAAAACGTGCCTGATTATCGGATGGATCGTTATCAATGGAAGCTATCAGCGTTGAAATATCAGCAATTTCGCCAAGCTGTTTTTTTGTTTCTAGGTTAGCCATCGCTGCTGAAAATACCGGATCATTTTTATTTTCGGCATCCGAGAGTAGTTTTTCAGCATTTTTAAGGTCACCCAGATTGATCAGACAATTAGCAAGCCCTGCTATTGCTGCAGTATTTGATGCTTCCAGTTGCAGAGCCTGTGAATAAGCAGCGCCCGCCTGCTCAAAATCTTGCTGATTATAGGCACTATCCGCATAAGCAATTAATTCATCAATTTCCGATGGGCCCATATCAGGTGCAATTTTAGCAATGAAATCTTTGATTTCACTTTCACTTTTTACACCTGAAAAGGCATCAACAGGCTGCCCCCCGACAAATGCAACAACGGTTGGAACTGATCTTATCTGCATCTGCGCGGCAATGTCCTGCGCCTCATCAATATTCACCTTGGCAAGGATAACAGCACCTTTGGCGTCATTCACAACTTTTTCAATGATAGGTCCGAGTGTTTTACATGGCCCGCACCAAGGAGCCCAGAAATCAACAATCACCGGCACATCCAGTGACCGCTCCAGGACTTCGGATACAAAACTGTTTATGTCAACATCTATTATGTTTGCACGTGCCGTGCTTATTTCTTGTTCCTGCATATTATTTTCCGTTAGAGGTTATCGAAATCCATGATAATGGGGCGAAAACCAAAATGCTCTATAAATTTTATTAAATCATTCCTGTGAATTGTGAGTGTCGCTTCATTATGTAAGGGATGGTAGTTAAGATAGTCATGTTCAAGCATTGTTTTATCAAGAACGACTATCAGATTTTTATTTTCAACATTTATAAGTGAAAATGGTGTCACCGCCCCTGGCTTTATGCCCAGCACATCAACCATTCGTTCAGCACTTGCGAAACTAAGTCTTCCGACAGGCAAATTCCCTGATCGGTAAAGAGCCTTTAAATCCACCTGTCTGTCTTCAGAGAGGACCGCAAGAATAAAATTGTGTTTTTTATCTTTCAAGAACAGATTTTTGCAATGCCCGCCAGGAATTTCTCCCCGTAAATTCTGCGAGTCTTCAACAGTGAATAATGGCGGGTGCCGAAAAAGGGTTGTTTTAATTTCCAACTCACCTAATTTATCCAGAAGATCCTGTTCAGTGGCAGGCATAATAACTCCATGATTTTAAAAGTATCTTTCGTGCAGGAAATATAGCCAAACTATCGATCAGGGCCAACGTATTTTTTTTAAGTAAGGACTTGCAATTCAAAAATGTTTGCGTATATTCCCCTTCACAGATAATGATAATGTTATATGACGCATATGGTTATGCGGGCGTAGCTCAGTGGTAGAGCGTCACGTTGCCAACGTGAATGTCGAGAGTTCGAATCTCTTCGCCCGCTCCATTTTCCAAAGAACTATAAAAAATAATGCATAGTGAAAATATGTGCAGATGCTAAAATTTCATCTTTCTTGCCGCAGTATTTTTTCCATTTTTTTGCCTTTCGCCAATTCATCAATCAGCTTATCCAGATAACGAATTTCACGCATTGTTGTCTCTTCGATATCTTTGATCCGGACACCACATATTACGCCCTTAATTAATATTCGCGCGGGGTTCAGTTTGGGGGCTTCAGCAAAAAACGTTTCAAAGTCAGTTTTATTTTTAATCTGGGCCATGAGTTCTTTTTGGTTATATCCCGTTAACCAGAGGATGATTTGATCGACTTCCCCTTTTGTGCGGCCTTTTTTTTCGGCCTTGTTAATATAAAGAGGATAGACGCTGGCAAAAATCATTCTATAGATCTGATCATTGTTATTCATGTGATTTCCTGTTCGATTTTTTTCTTTTGCTTGCCACGGGCAATTTCCGTATGAAGTGCCATAAGCTTGGTGTCAAAAAAGTTGCGAAATGGAGACATCCATTCGTCAACTTCCTTTAAAGGGGACACATCAAGACTATAGATCCTCTTTGTTCCTTCTTCACGTACTTGGGCGAAACCGGAATCACGAAGTATTTTTAAATGCTGCGAAACAGCGGGTTGAGTAATGCCAAATTGTTTCCGGATAACGTTGACTACTTCACCTGAACTATGTTGTGAATCTGCCAGAAGTTCAAGAATTTTTCTTTTAACAGGGTCGCCCAGTATCTGAAATGCGGCACTCATAGTTCTTCTCCCAAGTAAAATTTCTCTGTAGATTTGGCAGATGAAAATGCCCATTCCCGATCATAACCTGCCTTTGCTGTTGCCTCCCCCCAGGATTGCGCGCTATTTGAAATGAAATTTTTTCCTTCGGGTGTTGGAAGCGCTGTTTCATCAACAGAACCTGCGGTTATAATATGATGGTTTAGAAATGTGATCCAAAGATCCCATCCAACGCCAACGGCCCCAGGGCCATAAACTTCAAAATGTTTCCCCTTTGCGCTAGACTGATGTTCAACATAAAGCTGTGTTTTATCCGGTTGAATTATTGAAAGTTTGGCTTTCACCCAGCTTACATCGCTAGCATATTCCCAGGTCAATTCAAACCCTTTGAGGTATTCACATTGTGTGATGGTACCTGAAGCATTGTTTTTAATTTGAAAGCAACCATCAAGTCGCAGATCGCCGTCTACCTGGCCAAACCAATGGGGAAGACGCTCCTTATTCGTTATGGCATCCCATAAGTCATTGACGTCAGTATTATAAATCGATTCGGAAATCATTACATAAGTTTGCTGACCCTCACGTTCGCCTTTTTCTACCTTTCTGTTTATAAATCCAGCGCGATCAAAAATATTCTGCAATGGTTCCACTCCAAAGTTATTCAATATAATATAAGTTTTAATTAATATAAGTTATAAATTATATTAATACAAGAAATATATGGTTTAAAACATTCCGGCAAATTCAATTTTTCTAAAAAACGTGGATCAATAAAGAACGTGACGTACTGGGCTTTTTATTTTAGCATCTTCGGGTATAAATTATGATTGAATGAAGAGGTCTGATAATAATGATAAAAAAACTGATAATTACTGCAAGTATTCTTGCCATTATCATATGTACCTTCCTTTTGGTCAGCCGTTCGATGCTTTATAATTATGATGTATCGGCGGATCATGTTTATGATTTTTCGAATAAGAATGCCCGGATTACTAAACTGAATATTGAAAACGGACAGGTTACTTTACCGCCCATGACGGGTACTAATCTGTCGACATTTTTAAAGGTTTCTGTTGATGGATCACTGATCAGTAACATGTTAAGGCCAAGTCTTGTTATGAATACGGGGCTTGGTAGCGAAGTACAGTTTTTTGAGCATGGTGCATCGGGGATACGCTATCTGAATATTAGTAAACTGGTCGGAACAGAAGATCAGTTGCTTACAGTGTCTGGCAAACGTCTTGACGTTGATGACGGCCCCGTAGAGCTTATCCAGTTTGAAAACCCTGTGCTCGCGGGAAAAAGGATACTGGTTTTATCCCCCCATCCTGATGATGCGGAGATCGCAGCATTCGGCCTTTATAGTGAACATAATGATGTATTTATTGCCACAGTGACATCGGGCGATGCGGGTCCCTTCATGTATGATGAAATATATGATGAAGAAACTGAAGCTGTTGCACATTATCTTAAAAAAGGTGAAGTCAGGACATGGAACAGCCTTGCGGTCCCGCTGCTTGGTGGTGTGTCACCGGAAAATATTGTTAATCTTGGCTATAATGATGCACGGCTTCGTGCCATGTACCGTGACAAGGATATGATTGCGGCCGGGCTTTATACCGAAGTTTCAAACATGGATACGTTCAGAAAGCAGAATTTTTCACGCCTTGCAGATGGACTTGTAGGCATAAATAACTGGGCGTCGCTGGTGGGCAATATGAAATATCTGATTAATGAAATCAAACCTGATATCATCATTACGCCGTCGCCCAAATTGGATATGCATAGCGATCATCAATACACAACTATTGCAGCCGTTGAAGCACTGAAGGAACTTGAAATTCATGAAGGCACCCTGCTTCTTTATACGAACCACCAGGTAGCCTTTAATGAAAGATTTCCTTATGGAAACGCAGGGGCAGTCATCTCATTGCCGCCAACACCCCGAGGAAGTAATCATTTTACCAGATTATTTTCCTATCCAATGAACAGGGATAAGCAACGCAGTAAAATATTTGCGCTTGATGCCATGAATGATCTGCGTCTTGGCACGGATTACAGATTTGTTGGTCGCGCACTGGCGCAGGCTGCGGAAACATTCTGGATGCAGATCACAGGTAAGGAAGAAACCTACTTCCGACGTGCTATACGCAGCAATGAATTTTTCTATGTGGTGGATGTTAAAGACATATATGATGATGCTAAATTAGCAGATCTTTAACCCGATATTTTTCTTTCAGAATAAAAATTATCATCATTCAAAATTCTGTTGACGGTCAATTTTATATGTAATAATGTAATTACATGATTACATATAATGATATGAATGATATATTTCATGCACTTGCGCACGAAACAAGGCGGGAAATAATGGGTATCGTTGGCGGATGTTCGGGCATTTCGGTTGGGGAGCTGGCAACATGTTTTGATGTCAGCCGGATTGCCGTGATGAATCATTTGGCTGTGCTTGAAAAAGCGGGACTGGTTATCAGTGAAAAAGACGGACGTGCGCGCAGGCTTTATTTAAATGTGGCACCCATTCAAATGATTTATGATCGCTGGACGGATGAATATAGTGGTTATTGGGCAAACCGGATTACAAACATAAAATATAATGCTGAAAAAGCTTCAGGGAAAAGGAAATAATAATGACAGAAGATATAAGTGAAAAGGCGGTTTATCGCGTGCAGATTAAGGCCCCCATTGAAAAGGTATGGTCAGAACTTGTGAAAACAGACGAAGTTCTTCCGTTTTTCTTTGGTGCCGTTTGTAATACTGAGGACGGTTTAAAGGGGGCGCAAAAATTGCCATTCGCACCAAAGATAACAAATATACCAGTATTGTGGGTGAAGTTCTCGAATTTAATCCGCCCCACCGTTATTCCCATACGCTTAAATTCACCAATATGGATGATCCCTATAGTACCGTTATCTATGATCTTGTTGAAAAAGATGGTGGGGTAGAATTCTCGCTTACGACATTGAACGTGCCAGCGGGAACAAAAACAGAAAAAAGTATGGCGCAGGGTTCACCATTTATCATCAATACACTTAAGGCAATTTGTGAAACGGGAAGGCCGACTTTTTCGGGCCGTTTAATCCTTGGGATGATTTCACTTATGACACCGTTTACACCAAAAGAATGTCTTAGTGAAAACTGGCCTTACGAAAAAATTTAAAGATACATGGGCCTTCCAAGAATATTTTTAATATCCGGACGGTAGTTTTTCTGGTCATAAACATTGCTGACAATAAGGTTTGGTTGCTTGCCCAGCACGCAGTCATTATCCCTGATCGCGTAATTCCCGTCTTTTATCGCGGTCATCTTGCCGTAAGTACCTTTTTCAATCATCTGCACGGCCATGGTACCGAAGGATTTTGCAACAAGTTTATCAAGCGCATCCGGTTCACCACTTCTCAGCAGATAAGCAAGTGACTGGGTCAATACACTGACGTTATGATTGCTGCGAAGATGCTGATAAATAATGTCGCCAATACCACCCAGTTTTTCATTGCCGTAATGGTCCTTGTTATTCTGGTAAATATTATCGCCCCCTTGCAGGGTCGCACCCTCCGCGACAACAGCAATGGCATAATTTTCCGCACTCGCGTCGCGGTCGGCTATGATCAGGTTGCTGAAATGAACAAGATCAATCGG
>JAYODU010000010.1:61076-68797 GCA_038106445.1 Kordiimonadaceae bacterium
GCAAAGCGTAGTGAACCATCGCCGCCAATCGGGACTAACACATCAATTTCCATATGTTCAAGCACCTGAAGAATATGTGTAGTGCAATCAAATGTACCAGCACGGAAGTCAGATGGGGGCATTTTTCCTTTTAAAAATGTCGGAATAAATTCTTCGTCCATTTGTACAGGATTAAATCGGGATGTGTGCAGGAACGTACCGCCAACATTTTCAAGTCCGCGCATCTTTCTGGAATAAAGCGGCATGGACAGGCGTTTGTTTTGTTCCGGGTCGCCATCAAGGTCATAATAAAGAAGCCCTTGCCAGCCACGCCGGATACCAATTGTTTGCCAGTTATTTTTTTCAGCGCCCTCGACAACGGCCTTGATACAGGCATTAAGGCCAGGAA
Source organism: Kordiimonadaceae bacterium (assembly GCA_038106445.1). Lineage (GTDB taxonomy): Bacteria > Pseudomonadota > Alphaproteobacteria > Sphingomonadales > Emcibacteraceae > Pseudemcibacter. Next base: position 61,465 of record JAYODU010000010.1, read on the forward strand.
CGTCACCACCACTTGTCAATATGCCAATTTTCATCGATTTCTCCGTCTAGGTGCTCTGAAGGCCGTGTTTTTTAAGCTGATGACGAAACTGATGATAACTCAAACTCAAATATTCGGCAGCCTTTTTTTGGTTATATTTATTTGACCTTAGTGCATCAAGCAACAGTTCTTTTTCATATTCTTCAACACGGTTCTGAAAGTCACCTGGTCCTTTCGGGGCTTTTTCTATAGTTTCGGGTGTAGTAACGGGGGCATCAACAGATATATTCAATCGTGCAGTTGGTCGGAAGGGTGACTTAAAGGGGTCAATGATTATACTGTTGATTGCTTCAAATTCGATGTCTGCATAGTATACAGCCCTTTCTATGACGTTCTTAAGTTCGCGGATATTACCCGGCCAGCTGTAATCCATAAGTTTTTCGTTCATCTCGCCGGAAAACCCGGGAAAGCTTGTCCAATGCCTTTCCTGGGCAATTTTTTGGCCAAAATGAAAAGCGAGCAACATAATATCGCTTCGCCGTTCTCGTAGTGGCGGTAAAGTAATCACATCAAGGGCCAGGCGGTCCAGCAGGTCATGGCGGAAGTCACCCCTGTCAGCGGCACGTGGCAAATCAATGTTGGTTGCCCCAATCAGCCGTACGTCAGTTTCAAGGGTTTTATTGCTTCCCACCCGCTGGAATGTTCCATATTCGGTAACGCGTAGAATTTTTTCCTGAGCGGCATGTGATGTTGATGCAATTTCATCAAGGAACAAAGTACCGCCGTTGGCTTCTTCGAAACGTCCGATCCTTTTACCTGTTGCACCGGTGAAGGACCCCGCTTCGTGACCAAACAGTTCAGATTCAAGAAGCGTGTCGGGAAGCGCGGCACAGTTAACCTGAACAAAATTCTGTTCCCACCGTGGGGATAAAAAATGTAGTCGTGATGCGATCAGTTCTTTACCGGTACCGCGTTCACCAATGACCAACACGGACCGGTCATGGCTGGCGGCACGGCTTGTTTGCTCAATAACCTCAAGAAAAGCCGGACTTTCGCCAATAATGATCTGTTGTTCTACTGCCATGTTAAATTATATCAATAATCAATAAAAAGTATTAATAATTAATATAAATTGTTATTTTCTGAATTTCAACTGTCAAAGACAACTTTCATATAAAATCCTTAAATTCAATGTGTTAACTGAAAATTTCAAGTTTGGCATGATCTCTGCAATAAATATGTATGAAGGCCCGTGGTAGGGGCAAAAATTAAACGGAGAAATTAAATGGGCATTTTTACACGCCTGACGGACATTATTAATTCAAATATTACTCACATTCTGGATAAGGCAGAAGATCCGGACAAGATGATCCGAATGATGATCCAGGAAATGGAAGACACGCTGGTTGAGGTAAGATCATCAGCCGCCCGTGTTATCGCTGACCGCAAGGAAATCGATCGTCATATAGAACGTTTGCAAAGAGTACAGCAAGACTGGTACGCTAAAGCAGAACTTGCACTTAGCAAAAACCGTGAAGATCTGGCCAATGCCGCGCTTATTGAAAAAGCAAAATTGGCGGATTTTGCAGCGGAACTGGAACAGGACCGTGCCCCTTTAGATGAAGCGTTAAGCAAGTATGAAGCTGATATTGTTTCACTTGAAGCGAAAATTAAGGAAGCAAAGCAAAAACAGCAATCTCTTGTTGAGCGCCAAAATTCAGCTCAATCGCAACTTCGGGTGCGTTCAAAACTTTATGATAACCGCATTGAGAATATTATGAACCGTTTTGAACTTATGGAAAAAAGGGTTGAAGAAACGGAAAGTCGTGTTGAAGCCAGCGAGCTTGGCCGTGAAAAAAAACTTCGCGAAGAATTTGTTGATCTTGAGGCGAACGAACGTGTTGCTGATGAACTTGCAAAACTTAAAGACAAGCTTGCCAAAAAAGAAACCAAAGCTGCAAAATAATAATAATAGGTGTATCCTGATAATATTATCGGGATAACGAAAGGAAGTTGAAATGGAAATTATTGGTATTCTTTTTATGGCAGTAGTGGCCCCGATTTGGGTTTTGCTTCACTACATAACCCGTTGGAAGTCAACCAAAACAATAAGTAATGAAGATGAAAGCCTTCTGGCTGACCTTTGGGAAAGCGCAGACAGGATTGACCAGCGCTTGACAAATATTGAACGCATACTGGACGCAGAAGCACCGGAGTGGAGAAAAAGATAATGTATAATAATTCTAGAACACCTAAATATAAAAAGCTTTATCTGGATAAGAAAAATGCCAAAGTTTCCGGTGTTTGTGCAGGACTTGGTGATTATTTTGGTATTGATCCAATGGTTATCAGAATAGCCACTGTTATCATCAGTTTACTTGGTGGTCTTGGCATCATTTTCCTTGGATATATTTTGCTGGCAATTTTTTTGGACCCAAAGCCGCTGGACATGTTTGAAACACCCCAGCAAAGCGAGTTTTGGAAATCGGTAAGAACGGAACCAAAAAACACAGTACGTGATATCCGCCATAAATTCCGTGATATTGAAAGACGGCTAAGAGCCGCTGAAGCGCATTTGACATCACCACAATATAATCTTCACCGTGAAATAAATGATCTGGATAAATAATATAAGAGAAAATGATCATGGATATCCTTGTTACACCAACAACAAAAGATCCTTCCCGCGGAATTCTTAAACTTGGATCTAAACAATATCCCTGTGCTTTGGGTAAGAAAGGGATAACATTGTCCAAGCGGGAAGGAGATAATAAAAGCCCAACAGGGAGCTTCTTGTTGAGAAGCATTTATTATCGTTACGATAAACTACGAAAACCCATCTATAGTAAGGTACCGTTAATGGCGACGTTAAAGAAGGATGGTTGGTGTGATGATCCCAAAGATCCTGCATATAATAAATCTGTGATGCTGCCTTATCATGCAAGCGCGGAACGGTTATGGCGTGACGATGATCTTTATGACGTTTTGGTCGTGCTTGGCTATAACGATGAGCCGGTTAAGCCTGGCAAAGGCAGTGCAATATTTATGCATGTGGCTCGTGATTTAAATGACCAGAGCTATAAAGGGACAGAGGGATGTGTATCGCTCAGAAAGGATGATCTTCTTGAAATCCTTCCGATACTTACACCGGATACTTTACTTACAATTGAATATCCCTAGAACCGTTCTCGTTTATCTACTGTAAATTCCGGTATCTGTGTTATTGCGGTAATTTTAAACCCGCGACTACGCGGATATTTTGAGCGAATTTTCCTAATTGCACTTCTTATATTTAACGCAGGCAGTTCAATATAGCGGCTGTCCGCCCAGCCGTCGTCATAGCGGGGATGTTTTTCATCAAATTCCACATACCTACGTACCTCGGTGTTGTAAATTACAACTTCATATATATTTGTGTTTCTGTGTTCCTTAATTTTTTCAGGAACCATGAACGGATATTGATTTGCCTCAGCCATTAAAATGCTTCCGTAACTTCACCAAGAATGAAACCAAGATGTTCAGGATGTTTGCGTCTAAATATTGACACAGCCTCCTCAGGGGTATGAGCGCTGACCAGTATCAGATGTGTATCCGCCCATTTCGCTTCGAAATTAGGATGATTTTCCCTGTTCCGAACAGCTGTACGTACTTCTGCATTATAGACGGGTATTTCATAATTCTTTTTCATTTTTATCCCTTTTTCCTAATTTTGATAAAAATTTTGGATAATATTTAACTAAATACCCTATATAAGTTATTAAAAGTATAACGCGGGACGCTTTTTCAAGTGAAAATATATGAATAATAAAGCAATTGATCCAGTTAGCCGCTATCATCAAATGATCGCGCAAGGGGAACTAAAAAAGGATGAAATTCAGGCCCGCATTGTAGAGCAGCTTCAGGAATTGCATTTATTTTTAAATTCTGCGACAGAAAAGCCAAGGAGTCTCTTTCAAAAATTATTTAGTAACAGTAACCCCGTCAAGGCACATAAAGGACTATATATTTACGGTGATGTGGGCCGCGGGAAATCCATGTTGATGGATTTGTTTTTTAGATTGGCGCCGACACAACAAAAACGGCGGGTTCACTTTCACGCCTTTATGCTTGAAATTCACAAAGAAATGCATGAATGGCGTTATATGGACAAAGAGGCACGTCTGAAAAAACTTGGAAGTGATCAGGATGATCCCATTCCACCGCTTGCTGCCAAAATAGCAAAACAATGCTTACTATTATGTTTTGATGAATTTCAGGTAACCGACGTAACGGATGCAATGATACTGGGCAGGCTATTTCGTGCACTATTTGAATCCGGCGTACTTCTGGTACTGACATCCAACCGAATTCCGGATGATTTATATAAAGATGGACTTAACAGAACGCTTTTCCTGCCAACAATTGCTCTTATAAAGGAAAAAATGGACATAGTCGCCCTGAACGGTCCTACGGATTATCGACTCGAAAGGATGGAAGGGATAAAAACCTATCATTTTCCTCTTGGTGAAAATGCAACAACTGCATTATCGGATGCGTTTTGGCGTTTAACTGACCATGTGGTCAGTGATAGATCTAAGGTTGGTTCTGAAACGTTAACTGTTCAGGGTAGAGAGCTCAAGATACCTGTTGCTTTGCGTGGTGTTGCGGTTGTGTCCTTTAAAAAAATATGCGGATACCCATTAGGGGCAGCTGACTATCTGGCAATGGCCTGGAAATATCATACAATTATAATGGTTGGTATCCCTCAGCTTGGTCCTGAGAACCGTAACGAAGCCAAGAGATTTGTTACATTTATTGATGCTCTATATGAAAATAATGTAAAATTTTTATGTTGTGCTGAAGTTGCGCCGGCTGACCTTTATAAAGAAGGTCACGGTCATTTTGAATTTCAGAGAACGGTATCAAGATTAATGGAAATGCAGTCGCAGGACTATCTGGCCAAGGGCCATGCAATTTAAAAATATGAAGGTTTTTACCTGATATGGTTAACAAATAAGTTAGATCAGATTTTTTAAAGTACGAATGTTATATCTAGCCGTTGATGTAAGAGCTAATTCACGCTAGATCAGTAATGACATTTTTTATAAAACCGGGAGAGGATATCATTTAAACCTGATCATGTAATGATCCGGGTGGATTATTTTTAGCCCATAATATCATAGGAGTTTAAATAACATGGCACGTAAAAAAATTGCACTTATCGGTGGCGGACAAATTGGTGGAACGCTTGCTCATCTCGCAGGCCTTAAAGGCCTGGGCGATGTTGTTATTTTTGATATAGCAGACGGCCTCCCACAGGGAAAGGCGCTTGATATAGCACAAAGTTCAACAGTTGAGGGTTATGATGCCAAAATTTCCGGTACAGCTGACTATGCCGATATTGCAGGTGCCGATGTTGTTATAGTTACGGCTGGTGTGGCACGTAAACCTGGGATGAGCCGCGATGATCTTTTGGGTATCAACTGCAAAGTGATGAAGTCGGTTGGTGAAGGTATCCGTGATCACGCACCGAACGCATTTGTTATCTGTATCACAAACCCGCTTGACGTGATGGTTTGGGCACTACAGAAATATTCGGGTCTTCCTACCAATAAAGTCGTAGGTATGGCGGGCGTTCTTGATAGTGCACGCTTTACTTTATTCCTTGCCGAAGAATTTAATGTCTCAGTGGAAGATGTGAACGCATTCGTGCTTGGTGGTCATGGTGATACGATGGTGCCACTTGCACGTTATTCAACAGTTGCAGGTATTCCGATCCCGGATCTTGTTGAAATGGGCTGGACAACCAATGAAAAACTGGAAAAAATAATTCAACGTACCCGTGATGGCGGTGCTGAAATAGTTGGCCTGCTTAAAACCGGATCAGCTTATTATGCGCCGGCAACTTCCGCGATTGCGATGGCGGAAAGTTATTTGGGTGACAAACGCCGTCTTCTGCCATGTGCAGTTGCGCTTAATGGGGAATATGGACTGACTGATATGTATGTTGGTGTACCATGTATCATCGGTGAAAACGGTGTGGAAAAAGTTGTTGAAATCAAACTTAATGAAGTAGAGCGCGCCGGTTTCGATCATAGTGTAAATGCGGTGAAAGGTTTGATGGATACTGTCAAAGGCATTGACCCTGCGCTTGCCAACTAAACTATGCTTAATTTTCAGTTAAGGATTTCTTTAGTCCTTATGCGTTACAAATATGAATAAAAATAAATATCTAAGAAAGGGAAGAGGGTAATATCCTATGAATATCCATGAATATCAAGCGAAAGCCTTGCTTAAACAGTATGGTGCGCCGGTGCTGGCAGGTGGCATTGCGTATACTGCGGATGAGGCTGTGAAAGTCGCTGAGGAACTGGGCGGTCCTGTGTGGGTTGTCAAAGCACAAATCCATGCCGGAGGCCGCGGAAAAGGAGGCGGCGTCAAAGTTGTAAAATCTCTTGATGAAGTGAAGCAGGTCGCAAATGATATTATTGGAATGAATCTGGTTACCCATCAAACAGGCCCGGCCGGTAAAAAAGTAAATCAGGTATATATTGAAGATGGCTGTGCGATTGCAAACGAGCTTTATGTAAGTTTGCTAGTTGACCGTGAAAGCAGCCGTATCGCCATTATTGCCTCATCTGAAGGTGGTATGGATATTGAAGAAGTGGCCGCAAAAACACCTGAAAAAATTGTGACTGTAACAATTGATCCTGCATCCGGCCTTTCCGGTTATCATTGCCGCAAAGTGGCCTTTAGGATGGGTCTTAACGGCAAAGCAGCCAGCGGTGTCGCAAAAGTCATTGGTGCACTTTATAAAACATTCACGGAAAAAGATGCTTCCCTGCTTGAAATCAACCCGCTTGTTGTTACTAAAGATGATGAGGTTGTAGTGCTGGATGCCAAAATGGGTTTTGATGGTAATTCCCTTTTCCGTCACAAGGATGTTCAAGAGCTTCGTGATCCGACCGAAGAAGATCCAATGGAACTGGAAGCAGCAAAACATGAACTTAGCTACATCAAACTTGATGGTAGTATCGGCTGTATGGTGAATGGTGCCGGTCTTGCCATGGCGACCATGGATATTATCAAACTTAAAGGTGGCTCACCAGCAAACTTCCTGGACGTAGGGGGTGGTGCAACCCGTGAACGGGTTACCGAAGCTTTCAAAATTATTCTGAGCGATCCTGCGGTTGAAGGAATTCTTGTCAATATATTCGGCGGTATCATGCGCTGCGATGTTATCGCGGAAGGTGTTATTGCCGCTGCAAAGGAAGTGTCACTTAATGTTCCGCTCGTCGTGCGCTTAGAAGGTACAAACGTGGAAAAAGGAAAAGAGATCATGGAAAATTCCGGTCTCAATATCATTTCTGCATCG
>JAYODU010000003.1:0-66265 GCA_038106445.1 Kordiimonadaceae bacterium
CTTTTCTATAACATTTACGCATCCTAGAAATTGCCGCGTTCATTGCCGCTTTTGATTTCGGCCCTGTCGATTTGCCACCATGGAACATGCATACGCGTTTTCCGTTGAGTGCTGCCTTCTTACATTATCTCGTTGTCTGTTCTTAAAGCTCGCGAACCCATATATTGCGGTAGCTTACCTTATGGTCATGATCCTGCAAATGGATCGGCAGCTTACCATGCGGTGTATAGACCGGCGCACCGATATATAATGTTGGCCCGGTTAACGAGACATTATTTTGTATAAGAACGCCATTATGGATGACGGTCATGCGGGCCTGCGATATGACATTGCCATTTTTACCAAATCGTGGCGCAGTATAGATAATATCATATGTCTGCCACTGCATGGCCGGTTTGGTTGCGTTTACAAGGGGTATGTGCTGCTTATAAAGGGAGCCGGCCTGACCATTGTTGTAGGTTTTGTTTTCATAACTATCAAGCACCTGCACTTCATAAAATTCCTGTAAAAATACACCGCTATTACCACGGTCCTGATCAACAAATTCAGCAGGCAGGTCGGGAATACGCCATTCCACATGAAGCTGCACATCACCAAATGATTGTTTTGTTTTTATGTCTTTGGTTCCCGGAGCTACACTCATAATACCATTTTCATCAGTCCAGGGATTTTCCCCGCCATCCACACTTTGCCATGCGGAATGATTAAGGATGATGGCATCCGACGGTGGCGCACCGTTATCACCGGGTGTGACCTTGGCAGGTTCCCTATCCCAGACTTCGGTTGCACGCGGTTCAGGTATCATTTGACCCCACGCCGTATTTAAGAAAAAAGCTATACTGATGAAGAATATGGCAATTAATGATTTCAACGTTCTGCTCCCTGATAATGGTTATTTAAAAACAGTAAGACTTCAAAAGAAGACTGTCAATTCAGATAGATTATGGCTATAGTTTTAAAAAAATCAGAGGGAAGATAAATGGCAACATATGATGGTTTTGAATATGACGTTGTGATCGTTGGTTCCGGCGCGGGCGGGGGAATGTCTGCCCATATTCTTACTGAAGCGGGTATAAAGGTCTTGATGCTTGAAGCAGGACGTGATTATGACCCGGTTGAAGAAACACCAATGTTTAACGAAAATCATGAAGCCCCGCTTCGTGGTGTAAGCACGTCTGACAAGGATTTCGGCTATTATGATGCGACTGTGGATGGCGGATGGACTGTTCCCGGCGAACCTTATACTACAGGGGAAGGCACCGAATTTCTTTGGTGGCGCGCACGGATGCTTGGTGGACGTACTAATCATTTTGGCCGTTATGTGCCGCGCTTTAATGACCGGGATTTTAAACCGTTTAGCCATGACGGGCTAGGGGTCGACTGGCCTCTTGATTATGCGGAAGTTCAGCCGTGGTATGATAAATGTGAAAAACTTGTTGGGGTTTCAGGTAATAATCCGGGTATTTATGATGTGCCGGATTCCGGCGAAGGGGTACTTCAACCCCATGCGCAGCCCCGTGTTTATGAACTTCTGGTTGAGGCAGCCTGTCAAAAACTGGGCCTTCCAATTGTGCCTATGCGCCGGGCGGTGCTGACACGGGCAATTGATACCCGTGAGGCATGTTTTAATGCCACCCACTGCGGACGGGGTTGTTCCATTGGCGCTGCGTTTCAAACAACAACATCAGTCATTCCATGGGCAAAGGATACCGGAAACCTCAAGGTTGTGACGGATGCGATGGTTAAAGAAGTCCATCTTGATGATAATGGTCGTGCTTCTGGTGTTACTTTTGTAAACCGGAAAACACGTGAAGATATACGTGTTGATGCCGGGATCGTTATTTTGGCGGCCAGTGCCTGTGAAACAGCGCGACTTATGCTTAATTCAAAAAGCGAACGTTTTCCAAATGGACTTGCTAATACAAGTGGGCAAGTGGGTCGAAATCTTATGGACAGCACGGGTGCTGATATCAGTGGTCATATTCCGGCACTGCGTGGTCGCCCGCGTTATAATGAAGACGGGCTTGCGGGTAATCATTTATATATCCCTTGGTGGGATTATGAAGGACAGGATAACGGATCGGTTAATTTCAAGCGCGGCTATCACCTTGAAATTGGTGGCGGGTTTGGTGAGCCTGAAATAGGGCTTGGCAGTTATGCCGATGGTTACGGTGTTGCCGCTAAACAAATGGTTCGCGATTATTATGGCAGCAACATCGGTTTTGCCTTACGCGGTGAAATGGTGGTGAATGAGAATTGCTACTGCGAAATTGACCCGGATGTTAAGGACAAATGGGGTATCCCGGTTCTTAAATTCCATTGGAAATGGTCAGATGAGGAATTAAATCAGGTAGCACACGGTATGGAATGGGGCGAAAAGCTTATCAATGCAATGGGAGGATATGTAACCTCACCAAAAAGAACACCGGAGGAAGCGATCCTTGCCGGTGGCCAAATCATTCATGAAGTCGGCACAACCCGCATGGGGGATGATCCGGCAACGTCGGTCACCAACAAGTGGGGGCAGACATGGGATGTGGATAATTTATATATTATGGATGGTGGCGTATTTGCTTCAAACCCACATAAAAACTGTACAATCACGATTTTGACACTGGCGATGAAAAATTCAACAAGACTGGCAGCGCAGATTAAGGGAGAAGCATCATGAGCAACAAATATGTTTCAAAAATTAATCGCCGTGACAGCCTGAAGTGGCTGGGTAGCATGACGTCTGTTGTTGTGATTGGTGGTGTGGTCGTTGCTTGTGATGCACCGGAAACCCCGATGCCGGACGTAAAGGAAGGCAGTCATTGGCCCGACCTGACGTTTGAACCGATAACAGGGCCAAAATACGGGCAGGATCCGAACCTTTTAAACCCGACCACGCCATGGCCGAAAACACTCACGCAGGAACAATTGAATTTGGTGGCACATTTAAGCGATATCATCTGCCCGGAAGATGAGCGCGGCCCATCCGCAACAGCGGTGGGAGTGCCGGATGTAATTGATGAATGGGTAAGTGCCCCTTATATTGATCAGCAAAATGACAGGGTTCTGATCCTGAATGGGCTACAGTGGCTTGATGATGAAGCATCAAGACGGTTTGGGAATATCTTTATGAATATCAGCGAAGCTGAACAGTTTCAGATAGTTGATGATATTGCCTATGAAGCACAGATGGAAGTTGCTGAATTTGAACATGCAGCAATATTTTTTGACAAGTTAAGAACATTGGTGCTGGGTGGATATTTCACAAGTCCGCAAGGTATGCGTGATATCGGCTATATGGGTAATGTGCCGATCATTGGTGATTATCCTGGCCCTACGGACGAAGCAAGGGCACATCTGGAACAGGTGATTGCAAACCTGCCTTAGCTTTGCCACTCTGCTTCATATATTTGGCGGATATCATCTTCGGCGTCACTACGCACCGCAAGGTAAGGTGTGCCATGTTCGGGCCTTGGTTTTAAACGGGTCGTGATATCAAGTCCATGGGCACCGTCCGGTCCTGCGATAAAGCCATGGATGTAGTTACGATCAAGTGAGACCAGATTGATATTGCCCGCTGTTAGGTGTTGATCAAGGGTTTTGCGCACCTTGATGATATTACCGGGTACATAATCCTTGTTTTCACTTACAACTTCAAAATTTCTGACCCGTGCTTGGCCGCCCAAACCAAGCGTAACGACATTGCCATAATCGTGACGATGAAGCCTTATTTCCGTATTGGGGGCCATCCGCCAATGAAGAACCGTGAAGCTTTCACCGCCCGGTGTAAATCCTATTTCCGTACCGGGGGTAAAGCTTTGGGTGCTGTCGTTCCACGCTGCTGGGTCGGGTACCGCATCAATATGCGCAGCCAATGCTGCTATTGAATGGAGATATTCGTCCTGTCCCGCGGTTGATGTATCGCCGATCAGTGTTTTTGCAAGCGGATTGGCGGCTTTCAAAAACCCGTCATAAGACATGGTGCCTTGTGCTGCAGCTGGCATCGTAAAAAGCCTTGCAAAAGCTAATGATGCGGCAGTGCCAAAAACAATTTTTCTTCTTTTTACAAAAAAGCCATCGGCAACTTCAATTTCTTCATTCATCAGTATTTTTCTCAATAAAGGTAACGACACTTTGACGTGGCGTTTCATTAACACGTAATTCGAATATGTCCGGTCGGGCATAATGGCCAACAGTATCAAGATCATACCGTGATCTTGCAATGTCCGTCAAATCAACTGTAGTTGATATCAATCCTTCTTTGCCAAGTAGTGGTCCGGCCAGTTTTTCGCCAAGGGGGCCAAATATTACACTTCCGCCATTTATCAGTGCTTCATCAGAAGGCCAATTGTCCACGTCAAGACCCAATTCATGGGGTGAGGGCTGATATTGGCAGGCTGACAAGACAAAACATCTGCCCTCAAGTGCGATATGCTGCATGGTGGATTGCCATACGGGCCGCGCATCAACGGTTGGTGCGCACCATATTTCAATGCCCTTTGAATACATGGCAGTTCTTAGCAGTGGCATGTAGTTCTCCCAACAAATAACCGCACCTGTTTTCCCGGCATTTGTATCAATAACAGGCAATGTCGAGCCATCACCCTGACCCCAAATAAGCCGCTCTGAGCCGGTTGGCATCAGCTTTCTGTGCTTGCCGATCAAGCCCTGATCAGGATCGATAAAGATGGCTGTACAGTAAAGTGTTGAACCCGATCTTTCGATAATACCTGTGACGACTGAAGCATTTGTTCTTTTTGACAATTCACATAGCTGGGTAATTTCCGGCCCTGCTAGATCGACAGCAGCATCATAGTAACGATGAAATGTTTCCCGACCGGATTCAAGCCTAAACCCAAGCTGTGTGCCAAAACTTTCGCCCTTGGGATAGCCGCCAAGAATGGCTTCAGGCATCACAACGATATCTGAGTGCGCATCGCGGATTTGCTCTTCATAAGACAGAATTTTCTCTAAAGTGCTTTCAGTGCCATCAAGCGACGAACCAATTTGTAGCACACTAAGTGTTTTTAAACTTGTCATTATTTTCTCTTAATTAAACCGGACCTGCCAATTCAACATTGGTCACTTACCATCAAGTATCGCAACATAATTGACCTTGGTCAAAGTAATTAACTACCAAAAACCGGTATCAGTAAAGTAATTGATTTAACTGACAGGAGAAAATGAAATGTCAAAAAAACTAATAGCCGGTGTTGGTTTGGCTATATTCTCATTACTGGGAACTGAAACAGTCATGGCGCAGCAGGCAGGGGACCTGTTTATCCGTGGTCGCGCTATTTATGTTATGCCGGATGAAAGTGCAACAACATCAATTGGCGGTACCGTGGATATTGATAACAAAGTTGTGCCTGAAGTGGATTTTACTTATTTTATCGCTGATAATATTGGTTTGGAACTGATCGCTGCGACAACAAAACATAATGTGGTTGGTATTGGTACTGCGCTTGGGGCTTCTGCAGATCTCGGAAGTGCGTGGCTACTTCCACCAACATTATCATTGCAATATCATGTTCCCAGGACTAATGGCGAAGGTATCAAACCATATTTCGGTGTGGGTGTAAATTATACCTTCTTCTTTAGCGAAAAAGCAGCAGGTGGTGCGATAACAGATATTAATCTGAAAGATAGCTTTGGTTTCTCGCTTCAGGCTGGGACAGACATCAGTCTGACTGACACTACATTTTTGAATGTTGATGTAAAGAAATTATTCCTAAGTACAGATGCTGAAATTAATGGCGGTGCCGTTACTGCGGATGTGAAAATTAATCCCTGGATTTTTGGTGTCGGGATAGGCACAAAATTTTAATCCTGTGTAGGGAAGTGATCAAGACCCGTAAGTTTCTTACGGGTCTTTTTTTTATGCGACTTTATTATTTTCGATCCTGAACTGGGTTCGGTCTAACGCATTTCCAAGGTCTGCTATAATATCTTCCGGTGTTTCAAGACCGACAGAAAGACGCATTAATGTATCGGAAATGTCATGTTCTGCTCGTTCTTCGGCTGTGTATGTGGAATGGGTCATGCTGGCTGGGTGCTGAATAAGGGTATCAACATCACCAAGACTTACGGCCCGTTTGATCAGGTTAAGATCATTCATGAACTGTGTGCCGTTTGCCAACCCGCCTTCAAGTTCAAAAGCAATCATGCCACCTGGCATTTTCATTTGACGCTTTGCCAGTCCATATTGTTCAAAACTTTTCAGACCCGGATAGAATACTTTTTTAACCACCGGATGATTTTCTAACTGTTCAGCAATTAATTTCGCACTGGTACAGTGCCGCTCCATACGTATTTCCAGTGTTTTGAGGCCACGCATGATCTGATATGCGGTCAGTGGCGCCATTACCGCACCAGTCATATCCTTAACGCCTTCAAGGCGAATACGGTTAATCATTTCCTGTGAACCAGTAATAATACCGGCAATAAGATCACCATGCCCGCCAAGGTATTTTGTTGCCGAATGAACGACGATATCAGCACCCCATGAAATTGGACGGGTCAGATATGGTGTGGCATATGTGTTATCAACAACTGTTGTTATACCAAATTCCCGGGCAATTTCGGCAACCGCACCAATTTCCACAAGGCGCATGTTCGGGTTGGCTGGTGTTTCAAAATAAATGACTTTTGTTTTATCGGAAATGGCACCGCGGATATTTTCAGGTTGACGCATATCGACATGCTTAATGGTGACGCCAAATTTCGTCAGGCCATGCTGAAAAAACGAAAATGTGCAGCCATAAAGGGTTTTATCAACAATAATTTCATCACCCTGATTAAGTAACGTCCAAAGTGTCGATGTAATTGCACCCATTCCGGATGCTGTTGCCATTGCCGCTTCCGCCCCTTCAAGGCTTGCTATGCGCAGTTCCAGTAATGATAAAGTAGGGTTGGAAATGCGTGTATAGAAATGCCCTTTCTGTTCACCGGCAAAAAGCGCAGCCCCGTGTTCAGCGGTTTCAAATGTGAAGGTTGATGTCATATGCACGGGCGGCACCAATGCGCCTTCTGCGGAGGTCGGGTCATAACCTTCATGAATAGCGCGTGTGGCAAAGCCCAGTGTTTGGCGATTGTTGGTATTAGATTTCATTTCTGGACACTCTGTTTGTTTATTATCAATAACAGCAATAATAGGAAAATATCGGCGCAATGTGCTTGCGTATTTTGCTAATATGTGATTATATATTGGCAGATTATGCTAAGGAATATAAATTGGACGCTATAGATCATAAAATAATAAGGGTTTTGCAGCAGAATGCGAGACTTAGCAATCAGGAACTGGCAGATGAAATTGGTCTATCACCATCCCCCTGTTTAAGGCGGGTACGTAATCTGGAAGAGGAAGGTCTGTTAAATGGGTATACGGCCATTGTTGATCAGGATAAATATGGTTTGCCGCTTACCGTATTTGTGCATATCCGGCTTGAACGTCATTCCGACCAGTGTATTAAGGGATTTGAATATGGCATTTCAAAACTTGACGACGTAATGGAATGCTATCTGATGACCGGATCATCGGATTATCTTTTACGCGTAGTCAGCAAAGATTTGAAAAGTTATGAAAAATTTGTTCGTGAAAAAATATCAACTATACCCGGCATTGCGGGTATAGACTCCAGTTTTGTTTTTGGGCAGGTAAAACGCAAAATGGAATTTCCTGCCCTATAATATTACATCATACCGAGTAAATTCAGAGCAAGAATAAGCTGTGCTGCAAAGCCCGCCGCGAAGGTCAGCGTTCGGGCAACCGGAATGCCGGCGGTATAAACAATAAAATGCGCTAGCCGTGCAACGAAGTAAACCATGCACATTGTTGCAGTAAGTGATGTTCCCACACCAAGCGCATGCGTTGCAAGAACCAGCGGTGCAAAAATAACCAGATTTTCAACAGCATTTTTATGGGCTGCTTGCGCACGGTTAGCCCAGTCCGCCTGCGGCTTGTCATCCGGTGATGGGTTTGCCATACCGCCCATAAGCCCCCGTACGGCAATCCGGTTTAAAATATATGGCATCCAAAACAAAGATGTCATGAGGGCTGTTAATACCAGCCAGTATAATTCTTCAGTCATTATATTGTCTCCTCTTCAATTCCCTGTTACGTGCCCTTATTAATAATCGCCTTTTTGTGTTCAACATGGTTTTAATAATTATATCGCGGGTGTAATGCGTAATGTCCGGGCACAGGAAATTTTTCACACATCAAACCGTTTAAGATATTATTTATTAAAGCTAATTTCACCCGTAAACCCAGACTCGAGCTTACTATAATTTAGCCTGACAATCAAAAGCTTTGAAAAGATGGAGCGGAAATGATTGATAAATGATAATGGTAATTATGGTAGGAAAAGGCATTAATAATCTAGCTATCTGCCAGCCCTTTAATGATTTTTCTCATCATTACGCCGGGTTTGTCTGCCTTGATGCCGATTTCCTTATAGTCATGCTGATCTTTTTCAAGCATATCCTGTAACAGATTGATGGCGACAAGGTCTTCTTCGAAACCACGCTGGACCATGTCACCCTGTTTTTTGCTATACTCTTCATCATCCAATGCGTAATTTCGCGCAACATACCAGAAATAATGGCAGGTATTTTCGCTTTCGGGGGTTACATAATGGCTTACATAATGGCCGACGGGTGTTTGTTCGATGCCATTTTCATTAACGGGGTATAGAAGGCCGTAACCCTTATTTGTGGCAGGGGTAACAAACTCCCCTCCGGAACGGTAGATGACTTTCTGGTTTCCGAAGTCAAGCCCGGGATGGAAAAAGGGCTTAAGCAAATTCCAATCATGCATTTCACGGTAAAATGTAACCCTGTTTTCATCACGTTCCACCTTTATGGGCGCGGCGGTATATTCACGTGGAAATTTAAATGTATCCGCATGAAGAAAAGGAAGATGTGAAAGATCGCATAAATTTTCCTGCATTAATATATAGCTGCCCTTTAAATGGTTGTAATTACCCACCACATGGGTCCATTTATCCATATCATGGACCGGAAGTTCAGGGATATCATCGGCGTTGGCATTATCATTATCACCCATCCAGACCCAGACAACGGGGCCGGTTTCTTTGCTTATATATCTTTTGATGCCACTACGTGGGCAACTGTCCTGACAGGGGACATCGGTAATTTCGCCGTTATGGTTATATTTTATACCGTGATAACGGCAGCGGATACCGCCATCTTCAAGATTGCTTTTATCCAGGGGAAAGGAACGATGGGCACAGCGGTTCTGTAAAATAACCGGGTTGCCATCCTCGTCACGGTACATGACAAGGGAACAATTTAAAATTGTCCGTTCTTTAAGTTCTCGGGTAATTTCACTGCCCAGTGCCGCAACATACCAGTAATTATAAAGCAGTGGTGTATGAATATCGGCCAGTTCACTGGCGCTACATGATTTGGGTTCAGCCATTGTTATTCCCGTATTTTTTTATTAGGCATAAATTCAAAAGTAGATTATCACAGGACTATAACGAATTACACCCTATTTCTGGGAGTGGCGGGACGTGTCAGAACAGGTTGAAAAGCGGGCTGATCAAATAAATATGACAGCTTTTATTTTACTGCTAATTGGCGGTGTCGCCATTGGCACGTCACCCATATTCATGCGATTTGCTGATGTAACACCCACATCGGCGGCATTCTGGCGGCTTGCGCTTTCTTTGCCGCTCATGATCATTTGGCAGGCATATGACATTCGTAAAAACGCTGGTGCAGCAACGCCGAAAATGAACCTGAAAGAAATAAAACCATTTGTGATTATTGGTTTTTTCTTCGCGCTTGATCTTACCATGTGGCATTGGTCAGTGCAGCTTACGACTGTTGCCAATGCGACACTCCTTGCCAATATGGCGGCAATTTTTACGGCGGTTGGCGGCTTTTTGTTTTTTGGTGAACGGTTCAGCCGGACATTTGTAGGGGGCATGATACTTGCGCTAATGGGTGCAATGGCGCTTATGGGAAGCAGCATTGAACTTAATCCCGATCATTTGTTTGGCGATTTTCTTGGTCTTATTACCGCATTTGCATATGCGGGATATATGATTTCAAGTGCGGCGGCGCGCAAACGTTTTTCAACCGTTTCCATCGTTTTGGGGACGGCTATATTCGGGTGTATATTCCTGCTTCCGATTGCGCTAAATGAAACGGGTGATTTTATACCGGTGACGCTGGCTGGATGGCTGCCGCTTCTTGCGCTGGCGTGGTTTACACATGTTGTAGGGCAAAGCCTGATTGTTTATGCACTTGCGCATCTACCGGCGGCATTTGGATCTGTCAGTCTTTTGGTTCAGCCGCTTGTTGCCGCGATCCTAGCCTGGATACTGTTTGCGGAAGCGCTTGGTATATATCATTTTGTGGGGGGTGCTTTTATTATCACGGGTATTCTTGTGTGCAAGAAAGGGGTGCGCAGATGAATGACATCGTTAAAGATATGCGTGTCTGGCGGCAGGATATTCATAAACATCCTGAACTTGGATTTAATGAAGAACGCACATCTGCAAAAGTTGCAAAAATACTTAAAGACCTGAATATCGAAATACATGTTAGCATTGGCGGGACCGGTGTTGTCGGGGTTATTAAAAAAGGATCATCAGGTCGGGCCATTGGGCTGCGTGCGGATATGGACGCGCTTCCCATTCAGGAAAAGGGGGAAACGGATTATAAATCGGTACATGATGGTGTTTTTCACGGGTGTGGCCATGACGGACACACAGCAATGTTACTCGGCGCAGCCGCAAAGCTTGCGGCTGAGAAATTTGACGGCACCGTTTATCTTGTTTTTCAGCCAAGCGAGGAAAATGGCAAAGGCGCCCTTGCGATGATTGAAGACGGGCTTTTTGAGCGGTTTCCAATGGATGCCATCTATGGGCTTCATAATATGCCCGGGATCAAACAGGGAAAATTCGCGATTAAATCCGGTCAGATGATGACATCGGAAGATATTTTTGAAATTGAAATTGCTGGTAAGGGTGGCCATGCGTCCATGCCGCATATGACAAGGGATCCGATGATTGCAGGGGCGGAAATTGTGACGGCGCTTCAATCAATTGTATCGCGTTCGATTGGCCCGGATGAATGGGGCGTAGTTTCCGTCACAGAATTTATCACTGATGGGGCGCGTAACATCATCCCATCCAATGTCATAATCAAGGGGGATGCCCGTGCACTTGATCCTGCTGTGCAGAAAAAAATAGAGCAGCGTATGCGTGACATTGTTGATGGTGTATGTAAAAGCCATAACGTTTCGGGTAGTGTGGTTTATAGGAATGACTTTATTGTACTTGATAACAGCGAAGCGGAAACGAAGGCAGCGGTGGAAGCCGCAAAAATGACGGTTGGTGAAAACATGGTGGATGGATCGTGTGCTATCTGCACCTGTTCCGAAGATTTCGCTCAATTTCTAAACCATATCCCGGGATGCTTCATTTTGCTCGGAGCAGGGGACGGTGATAATAGTCCTCCCCTGCATAACCCTTATTATGATTATAATGATGCGCTGCTTGAATCCGGGTCAGATTATTGGGTTAATCTGGTCAGGTCACAGCTTGGGTAAATTTTATTCCGGTTCCTTGGTGACAAGTGCCAGCCAGTCATTAGCAAAACTTTCAGATGGCAACCAGGTTGTGTCTTCCTTGCGCACATCTTCTTCACGACCAAGGGTATATTTATAAATATTGCCGACAGTTCCCATTTCTTCGTTCACCGGTTTTAAGGCCTTATAGCCCATTGCACCATCGGTCATGCGAAGCTTCATTACGGCTTCGTAGTAAGAAACGGCAAGGTCACGGCTACCGGCAACAGCATGCGCAACGCCCTTTTCTTCGGCGAGTGTCCAAAGCGCCCCCGCGCGGCGATTGGTCAGATACATGCCTTTAATCATGTTGTTACGGCTTGGCAGGTCTTCAAGTCCGATGAAATAAAGCCCCGGTGTTTGTCTTGTGGCTTCCGGCGGGACGGCGGAATAATAATAGCCGCCCTTATTTACCACATAGGCAATGACCCGTTCCGGTATCCAGGCGGCGATTTCATGGTTTATTTCACCGCCAGCAGACATTCCCCACAGCAGGAAGGGTGCATAGGAAAGTTCCTCATGCCCGCTTTCTTTTGCGATTGTATCAATCGCGCTGATGAAGGCTTTACCGCTGCCTTTGCTAACCTGAATATAATCTTCGACCATCATGTTTGGATGCATATGGTCGGTAAAGTAGGTTCCCATAAGGGCAAAATGATGTTTATTAGCAAAATCCTGCCAGTAAGCGTCATCAACCTGGCCGCGCCCGTCACCGTTCGATCCGGGGTTAAGCATTAAAATACCACGAATTTTTTCATGGTCCGGGTTCATCCAGATTTTGAATGCGGCCATGTTATAGATAGCACCCGGTTCTATTGTGGTTTCGTATGTTTCACTTAGAGCGACGCTGGTGGATAACAGGCAGAAAGTCAGTGTTAAATAAATCTTTTTGAATGACATGTTTTATCCCCTTGATTGTTCTGGCAACATAATAACTGCTAAAAACAAAAAAACCAACGCGATAATCATATGATAGATAATACAAAGCACTATGAGATATGTTATTTTATGAATTAAAGTATTTTGGGAAGTAGGCGGGAATGAAATGACAGAAAAAATCGTAGAATGGCAGGAAAATAATACGCCACAATCGCTTTTATATGGCGATATTTATTATTCTACCGAGGACGGTTTGGCAGAAAGCAAGGCTGTATTTCTGGACGGTATTGGTGCGCCCGATGTTTGGCAAGGCAGGTCAGGGTTTACCATTTGTGAGCTAGGCTTTGGCACCGGGCTTAATTTCTTGAATACGGTAAAACTCTGGCTCGAAACCACAGATGAAAATCAGAAACTTTATTATTACGCAACAGAAAAGTATCCGCTTTTGAGGGTAGAGATTCAGAGGGCAATCAGCTATCCGGAGCTTGCGAACTTCCGTGATCATATGATTGAACAGTACCCCGAACCGTCCGTTCAGTATTTTGATGGTCGGGTTTCGTTAAATCTGCTCATCGGGGATAGTCTAACCATCTTATCTAAAGCTGATTTTAAGGCTGATGCATGGTTTCTGGATGGTTTTGCGCCAAGCAAAAATCCAGACATGTGGAGCTGTTCCCTTTTTAGAGAAATTGCCCGTTTATCAGCTATGGATGCCAAACTGACCACTTTCACTGCTGCTGGGGCGGTAAGGCGAGGATTAGGGGAAGTCGGGTTTCAAATGGTGAAGAGGCCTGGCTACGGTAAAAAACGTGAAATGTTAAAAGGCGATTTTACAGGCTGATTAAATGCAACAAGCGACCAACATTTATGCCAGCCGCTTGTAAATTTGGGTTTTATAAGGTTTTATTTTAAGCCGTTAAGGCGAAATAACATGCCTTACATTGTTTGCTTCGGCCCAGCTATTAATAGGTTCGATATGCTGTGCGTTTATTGATGCAAGCTCGGCCTTAAGCTGTTGCCATTCTGTCGTTACATCAGCAAGACGGTCTAGCGCGCCGCGTGCAACAGGTGCGCCAGCACCATCCATAACGTCAACCACATGTTTTACTTGTACATTCAGCATGCTCGGCCAGGCATCTTCGTCTTCCAGAACCTGGAAGTAGACCTGATCTATTTTCTTCTCCCATTCACTGATTTGATCAATGGCAATTGTGCCTTGCATAACAAGGTCGCTATCACCTGAATAATCAGCCATAAGCGCTTTGATCTGGCTTCTGGCTTTACGGGCATTATCCAAAGTCATCAGGATTTCATTGAGCAGGCTGGTGCCTTCAACAATTCTGGCTTCAAGCACATTATATTCTGCATCTGTTGCGTCATTACGTGGGTCGGGAAGCAGCTCAATGTCGACTGATTCTTCAAAATCGCCGATTGAAATGCGGGCCTGATAATTACCGGGCATAACCTTGGCACCGTTCCAGCCAGAAAACATAAAAACATCATCAATGCAGTTTATGCCGTCCCTGCGCATATCCCAGGTCCAAAGGTTCATCCCCTGCTTTTTTGAAGGATATGAAAACGATCTTTCCTGCCGGGGAGAGAGGTTCCCCTGAATGCAGCGGTCACGGGCGCTTTCTTCACTTGAATAATGGCGTACAACATTGCCGATACTATCCAGGATTTCGATGGATAGTGGGCCTTCCTGTTCTTCCTTGATATGGTAACTCAGAATGACGCCATTGGGCGGATTTTTTCCTTCATTATTTTCGCCGCCGCCGCGTCCGGTGATCATTTCAGTCGGGCTTGGGTTCAATACATGAAGTGCTTTATCAGCCTGATTATCAGAAATCTGGCTGAAGATTGCAATGTCATCCATGACATAAAAACCGCGTCCCTGCGTTGCGACGACTAGATCACCTTGACGTATGGTAAGATCAGTAATCGGTACACGTGGCAGGTTTAAATCAAGTGATTGCCAGTGATCACCAGCATCAAATGAGATATACATGCCAAGTTCAGTGCCGGCATAAAGAACCCCCGATTTATTTTTATCTTCGCGCACAACACGTACAAAGTTTCCTTCCGGGAGATCATCATCCAGTCTTGTCCAGCTTTCACCATAATTCGTTGTTTTGTAAATATATGGGTCAGGGTCGTTCATTTTATATGCGGCAAGTGCAACATAAGCGGTACCCGGGTCATGGGGGCTCACTTCAATCGCATTTATCATCCCCTCAGGTGCATTGCGCGGAGTAACATTTGTCCAGCTTTCACCATCATTGCGTGTGATATACACAAGACCATCATCGCTTCCGGACCAGACAACTCCGCGTTCATGAGGGCTTTCAACAATATAATAGACGGTACCATAAAATTCGGCCCCGACATTTTCCACGGTTAAAGGACCACCGTTTAAGCGCTGCTTCTCTTTATCATTGCGGGTAAGGTCCGGGCTCATTTCTTCCCATGTTACACCGCGATCCTTACTGCGCAGTATAAGCTGTGCGCCATAATAAATGATACTTGGATCATGTGGTGATGAAGCCACAGGCGCGTTCCAGTTGGTACGGTATTTCAGGTCTTCTGCGTTCATTCCATATACATATTGTGGATATGGCTTGATCGGGCGTGTGCGTCTGTTTTCCGTATCAATTTCGGTCAGGGTACCATTGATGGTCGATGCATACACATATTTGGGATTATTTTCGTCAAAAGCAATATGTGCGCTTTCACCACCACCAACGGCATAATAATCATCAATACCGATCCCTCCGGTAAAGGATTCTGATCTGATAGCGACTGTTGAATTATCCTGCTGTCCGCCATAAATCCGGTAAGGTGACATGTTGTCTGTGACCACGCGATAAAACTGGGCTGTTGGCTGGTTCATAATGCTTGACCATGACTTGCCACCATCAAATGTTATTTCCGCACCACCATCATCCGCAAGTGCCATGTTAAGACTATTATCGGGATTAATCCAAAGATCATGGGTGTCCCCGTGACCGATATTATTGTTGATTTCATATGTTTCCCCCGCATCAATGGATTTAAGGAAAGGCACATTCATGACATAGATCGTGTTGTCATCATTAGGGTCAGCCTTAAGATGGGTATAATACCAAGCCCGTGTCGTTGTCAGGCGATTTGGATTTATATTGCGCCATGATTTACCGCCATCTTCGCTTCGATATACACCACCATCATCCGTGTACATATCGCCTTCAACGACCGCATAAACGCGGTCCGGATTTGATGCGGCGACATCGATACCAACTTTACCGATTACAGCCGGAAGGCCTCCTGCAAGTTTATTCCAGGTGTCCCCGCCATCCGTAGTTTTCCAAATACCGCCTTTTTCGCCGCCGGACAGGATATACCATGGCTTACGCCCATTTTCCCACATGGCAGCATAAAGGATTCGTGGATTTGTAGGGTCCATTGCGAGATCACCACCACCTACCTGCGGGTCAATTTTTAGAATATGTTGCCAGCTTTTACCGCCATCCATGGTGCGGTAAATGCCACGTTCTTCATTAGGGCCCCAGATATTACCCTGGGCGGCAACGTAGGCAACATCAGAATTTGTAGGATGAATACGGATTTTAGGGATTTGACCGGCATTTGGAAGCCCGATATGGTTCCATGTTTTGCCAGCATCTGTAGATTTATATATGCCATCGCCGCTTGCGGTTGTAACACCTCTGATTGGCCCTTCACCTGTGCCGACATACACAATGCTGGGATCGGATTGTGAAACAGCGATTGCACCGATCGTACCAACACCAAAAAAACCGTCTGATACGTTAAACCAGCTAACGCCAGCATTGGTGGTTTTCCACACACCACCACCCGTTGCACCCATATAATATGTTAATGGATCACCGATAACACCGGATACAGCGACGGCACGACCACCTCGCCATGGGCCGATAAGTCTATATTCCTTTCCGGCATATAGTGATGGATTTATGGTATTCGTTGCAAAGCTGTTTGTAATCACTGTCACTTGTGAAAATACAATACAACTGAAGGCAATGAATGAAAGTTTGAAAAAATTGCGTGAAAGCATCTTTGATCCCCTTTATCAAATTTATAAGCCTATAACCTGCCTCAAAAATACTTATTTGTATAGGACGAAAATAGTGTTTTTATCCATACGCCCAAATACCCGTATTAAGTAATTGTTTTTTGCACCATATAATCAAAAAATAGATTATATAATCTGTAGGAAGACGTATTTTGGTTTATAATGGTAATAAAAAAGCCCCGTATAAATGAACGGGGCTTTTTAGAAATATTTTCAGAAACTATTTTTTACCAGCAATCATAGAGTACGTTAAATGTGCAATTATAATCACTGCGGCTATACCAGCAAACACAGGTAACAAATCCCAGGAAATTCCTTGTAATGTTTCCTGACCATACATATCGCGTGTATAACGAAATAATTCCATTTTTATCCTCTGATGGCTTTCTTAACCAGATTTTCCATTAAAGGAATTTTAAAATGGTTATAATTCAGTGGTGAAGCCCCACGTGATGCTGCACCTGCACCAAGGTTTGCTGTTTCCTCGTCAGGTGCGCTACCACGAACAATATCCTCAACAACAGTGAGACGTTTTGGAACACATTCCACGGCCCCGCATGTCAGACTGATATCTTCGATAACACCACCTGAAATTTTCATGGCACATGCCATATTTACAAGTGCAAAGTCCCAAGTATTTCGGTCAGCAACTTTTTCAAATGAAAATTGTGCACCGGCCCATTTACCAGGAATGCGAATTTTTGTTAAAACATCACCGGGTTCAAGCACAGTCATACGTGTGATGTCTATAGCAGGACCAATGAAAAATTCACTTGCAGGTACTACCCGCTCGCCACCAGGACCGGCAATTACCATTTCCGCCTCCAGTGTTGTAACGGCAACTGCTGTATCGGATGGTGTTACAGCCACACAACGTGACGCACCAAACAGGCAATGTTCCCGGTTCATACCTTCCGGGGTATCGGCATAGCAGGTATTCCCGCCAGCACGATAACAATCCAGACCACTGCGGTAATACCAGCAACGTGCATCCTGGCTGATATTTCCGCCAAGCGTACCCTTGTTTCTGATCTGCGGGCTGGCAACGCGACCAGCCGCCATTGTAAGCACCCCGAATTTTTCTTTTATGATCGGGTTATTTTCTACGTCAGTTAATGTTGTCATCGCACCGATTTCAACACCACCGTCGGCAGTTTCAGTAACACCGGTAAGTCCGTCAATACCGCTAAGATCAACAACTGTTGTCGGTCTTTTTACACGGTCTTTGAACCAGTCCAGACTGTCCTGACCACCGGCCATTGCCCAACCATTTTCACCCGCATTAGCAAGCGTACTGATCGCACTAGCGAGATCAGCAGGTTGAACCAGATTAAAGTTTGGCATCATATCTTTCATAATCTGCGCCCTCCTGTTAAACGTTTACTTGAAGTGGTGTAAATGATTGCGGTCTACCGCTAAGCGCATTAACAATCATATCCGGCGAAACCGGAGTGCGATTGAAATATGTGCCCGTTGCATCGGAAATCGCACTAAGCAGCGCGGATGCCGCGCAGCCCATGGCGGGCTCTCCTATACCTTTTACACCAAATGGATTTTGCGGATCGGGTTGGTTTACCGCATCAGTTTCGATCAAAGTTGGCACATCAAGAATTGATGGCGGCTTCGTCTGATAAAGTCCAACCGTTGCACAAAGACCATTTTGTGGGTCATATATCATCCGGTCAAGCACTGCTTCTCCGATACCCATAACGGCACCGCCACGAAGCTGTTGCTGAAGTCCCTGAGGATGCAGAACCGTACCGCAGTCGGCAATTGAATGCATTTCAAGAATTTCATATTTGCCGGTATCCGTATCCAGTTCGATCATACAAAATGTAGCAGCCATACCGGGAACACTTCCTTCTTTGAAGAGTTCATCCTTAGCTGTAGCTACAAGGCCTGAGCCTGTTACATTTTTAAGCGCTGCTTTTGTTACATCATTCAGGTTATCCGGATATTCTGTACCATCCCATTCACCACCAAGCTCAATCGCACGCTGTCCGGCTTGTGCAAATGTCATCGTTTTGGAACTGTCGGATGTGTTTGTTACAGCCTCGTTGGCAACTTCATAATCACCCGGCTCACCACCAAGATCCATTGCGGCCAGCCTTTGTAGCATTTCTTTTGCTTTTGTAGCTGCAACAAAGTTTGTCCTAGTGTTGGTGAAGGTAGAATTACTACCAAACTGGGCCAGTGTCCATGGTAGTCCTTGACGGCTGTCACCGCGAAGAACGACTGTATTTTCCCAGGAACTACCTAGAACTTCAGCGGCAGCACGGCATGTGCCGGCATAAGAATAAGTACCAAGGTTTCCGACACCGGAATGGACATAAAGCTTGCCATCCGGGCGGATTGAGATAAGACCGTCAAACCCATTTGATCCGGCAGAGTGATAAGCAGAGCCGACACCAACACCGATTACTTTGGTGCCATTGCGCTGTCCGCTCATTGCTTTCTTTTCTTCCCAGTTAAATTTTTCTGCACCCAGCTTGTATGCTTCTTTAAGATACGCACTTGTTACAGTGCTTTGACTATCTGTGAAGACAACATCCGCTTCTGGTGCATTAATATCACGTATTGCCACGCGATCAATGCCCAGTTCCTTCGCTGCGCGATCCATCAATGGTTCAACAACAGTAGCAAGCTGATTTTGACCAGGGCCACGCTGTGAAACGTGCCAAGGTTTGTTGGTCACAACAGCTGCGCCACGGAACCGCATATTTGTTGGAGTATAAACCAGCGCAAGTGCATCGGCCGCTGATGAATAGTCACCGGAACCCCGGTTAGGTCCGCCGCTTTGCACGATATACAAATCAGCTGCGATCATTTTGCCTTTTGCATCAAAGCCAAGTTTTACTTGCCCCTGGAAACCGGGGCGAGTGCCACCAAGGTGGTATTCTTCTGCACGTGTAACACGCATCATCACCGGGCGGCCAATTTTCTTGGCCATGTAGCCAGCCATACCCTGTATCGGATACGGGGAGGCTTTAGCACCAAAACCACCACCACAATATTCTGCGATATATACGATGTCATCAAGAGATACATCCATCATGCGGGCAAGGCCAGGCATCATCCATGATTGTGACTGTGAGGAGCCATGAATGAAGCATTTGCCATTTTCCCAGTACGCAAGAACACTGCGTGGTTCAAGTGCCTGATGGGTTGAACTTGCTGTAACGAAAGGTTCGTCGATGACAAGTGCTGCCTGTGCGAAGGCGGCCTCAACGTCCCCGACTGACCACTCAACCGGAGCTTCACCCATGGGGAGCCTGTCTTCACCGGCTTCCGCAAAATCACGTGCTGTCCATTTGCGTGTGTGAATTGGAGGGTTTCCTTCACCGCCACCTGTTACGTTGCCGCTTTCAAGCGCATTAGGGCCGCCGGGATACAGGCTTTCCAAAGGATCAAGTACGAACGGTTGCGGCTCATAAGCAATCCGGATGCGTTCAAGGGCTTCTGCTGCGATTGCTTCTGTTTCAGCAGCGATGGCACATATGGGCATACCAAGCTGCCGTGGCTTGTTTGTAAGCATTGGGTATCCCGGTTCATTAACTGCGGGTACTTCGTCTGCTGTAAGAATGCCAAGTACGCCCGGCATTTCAAGCGCCTCAGAGACATCTAAATTTGTAACATTTGCGCTTGGCATCGGGCAAAGCAGCATTTTCATATAGCACATGCCATCTTTTTTAAAGTCTTCGGAATATTTGCCTGTGCCGGTAACTTTTGGGCGCACATCTTGCGGGATAAAGTCTTTACCAATTAAATTATAGTCTGCCATGATTATGCACTCCCCGCTGCTTTAACAATTGCATTAACATAATTATTGTATGCACCACAGCGACAAAGATTGCCTGCCAATGCATGACGAACTTCCTCGCGG
Organism: Kordiimonadaceae bacterium; assembly: GCA_038106445.1. Lineage (GTDB taxonomy): Bacteria > Pseudomonadota > Alphaproteobacteria > Sphingomonadales > Emcibacteraceae > Pseudemcibacter. The sequence continues at coordinate 20,446 of JAYODU010000003.1, forward strand.
GTCGGGTTCGGGTTACGTTGCAACAGTGCTACACCGGAAACCACCTGACCAGGTGTACAATAACCACATTGTGGTGCAAGCTCTTCTATCATGGCGGTTTGTACAGGGTGAAGTTCACCATTTCCGCCGCCCACACCCTCGACTGTAACAACGTTTGCGTTGCGAACAGTATGTGTAAGTATGGAGCAGCTATTGACTGTTGTCCCGTCTATCATAACTGTACATGCTCCGCATGAACCGCGGTCGCAACCCAGTTTAGTGCCGGTCAATCCCAACTTGTTGCGAAGCGTATGGGCAAGTGTTTCGTTTGGCATAACATCAACGTTGCGTGACATGCCGTTTACATTGATCGAGATTAGCCTCTCTGCTGAACCAGCAGGTGCGGATCCGCCGTCACCGCTGTCCGAACAACCAGTCATAAGACCAGCCGCTCCAGCCACAGTACTACAGGCAATTACGCCTTTGATAAAATGACGTCGTGAAACATCATCTCTTACTGCGCCCTGAGGGTCATAGCGATCTGAACTGAATTTTTTTTGCATTAAATTTTGCTCCTCCACTTAAAAAATTCTTCATATTCCGTTGCAACATAATTCACGACATAAAAAATATCCGAATGATCATCCGCCCGCTAAATATCCCGATTAGCGATCATGAGGTTACAAGTACGATGTTTTTATATCTCTTGAATATTTTTCTAATTTTTCTTGAGATATTTTTTGCCTCCCGTTATGAGGTAATGTAACTATATAACTTGAAGTCCAGTAAGTCTAGATGCAAAATAACGGGACAATACGAAAAAAGGGCGCTGATTTTAGCGAATAATTGCTTATGGAAGAAAAACAAGATCATGTAATTCGGCATAGTTTTATCAGCCGTATTTTTCATTGGTTAATGGCGGGATGCATACTGACACTTTTAGCAACAGGGCTGCTTCCCGTTCTTGGTGTAAATTTTGAGTGGGTGGAGCCACATTGGATGGCAGGACTGGTTCTTACTATTGCTGTTGTTATCCACTTGTTAAGGTCATTGTCACCTGAAAAGTTAAAATCCATGTGGATTTCATTTTCCGATATAAAGGAATTTATTGCTGGAGGGGGGAACGTTCGAGGTGGGAAATATTCGCTTGAACAAAAACTCATGCATCACGGTATTACGTTATTAAGTTTAGTTTCGCTTGTAACAGGGTGGATAATGCTTCTTAAGATTGATACACCTTTTTGGGAACGGGACCCTTTTATTGTTAGCGCTGATACATGGGGGCTTATTTATGTGCTTCACGGTGTTTCCACTTTGCTATTTGTAACATTCATTTCCCTGCATATTTATTTCTCACTTAGACCGGAAAAGTCGCATTATCTGCGTTCAATGTTTAAAGGCTGGCTGACACGCGAAGAATTTAATAAAAATCATGATCCGGATCGTTGGGAACAATAAAAATAACTGAAAGAATAATTTTATGAGCGAAGATAATAAAACCAAATTGCGCGCATCTATCAATGCTGTTGAGGCTGGCTATGAATTTATGCTCGCATATGCTGCGCAGGGATGGGATGTTGAACAAACCGGAGGCGGAGGTGGGCCATCAATTCGTGGCTATTTGGAGAATATGAAAACGGGACTAGAAACATTGGCGGATGATTTCGAAGCCCTAATATCCATTGCGGAGAACGCAGACAAAAAGCTTTTCAGAACCTATAATGATGTTCTTCGTGCCGATGCCATGAAAGCACATTCGGCAATTTCGTTGATCATATCATTGCCGTCGATCGGGTCTCAAATGATTGATAATCTAAACGCTTCTATTCATGTTCGTGCATTACTGACAGATATTTTTTTGCTGGATGAAGCGATCCAGTCGCTTTCAAAAAAACCGCGATAATTTTGCCATAATTGACTGATTAGAATGAGAGACCCTTATCAGAAATGGAGAAGTAATGCATCTTGTCAGCTTAGTTAGGAAAATGGGAATCGGTCTGACTTTATGGACTGCTGCTGCGGTTGCGGCATCCGCACAGCAGGAACTTTCACAAGATCAGCTTTTCGACCAGTATCAGGCGATGGTCATTGTTGAGGAAGCAAACCAACATTGCCCGATCCTATCCCGGCTTGAGGCCGAAGTGCTACGGGGGCAGATTGTATTTGCCAATGATTCCTTTGCAGGCAAACTGGATATGGTTGAAAAATTTAAAAAAGAAGCGCGTATTTATGCCAGGCGTTCGCCATGTAATTCACCGCAAATAATGGGGCTGGTTGGTTTGGCAAGGCAGGCTGCGTATGATTACATGATTAATCATTTACTTCTGGCACGGAAAATCAACCAGCTTGATGAAAATGACCGTGAAGCCGGGATTATTACCAAAGGATTGTTGCTTGACTTTTTATCGGAGCAGGAATGGGCGATGATTGACGGTCTACGCGAAGAAGTAAAAGCAAATTATCTGGAACAGGCCAACCAGGAAGCATGGGATAAATATACAGGATCGATAGAAAATGTTGCAAATGACCGTACTGCAAAAGTTTATCTGGAAAATGACGGAATATTAAAAGCGGGCGCAACAGAAAATTTTCAAAATGCTCAGGCCATGGCCAGAAACAAGGAAATAACAACATATTATTTCCATCTTGACCGTGTCGTCCGTTCATTTATAGACGGTGCAACCGCAGAAATAAGAAATTATCCGTTTAGCCGCCCGGCAAATGATTTTACGGACTGGCTATCCTTTAGGCCAAGGGACGGAAATGCAAACTGGGTAGTTTCCTACCCGGGATGCGGCGGATTTTCATTATCATCGGATTGTACTTTATTTACGACTGCTGCTGGTGAAATTGGTGTGGTTGTTAATGCTGATACTCACAAAATAACTGCTGAGTTTAGAAATCCTGAAAACAGTGATGCAGCACTTTCAAATAAAACAGTCGAAGGTCCGATTGGCAGTAATGAACTGAATAAGAACAATATGGATGCCAATCTTGAGGTGATGCTTGCATCCAGTGATAAAATGGAAGTTGAAGCAGAACTTCTTACGCAGAATACTGGGCTTTATGCTGCCCAAACGGGCGGTAATGTGATTGATGACACAAAAGTATTTTTATTTCCGCAAGGGACGCTTTCGCTAATTGAGAAACTTGATAAGAATGATGTGATTTATTTGACAGTTGATACAGATAAGGAAGAAGGCAATAATAGGAAAACGGTGATGCCTGTCCATAATTATCATAGGGCAAGGAACTGGGCTTTTTCAATTCAGTAATAAAAGGGGTGGCTATGAGAAAAATTAAATTCCTGATCCTGATACCGGTTTGTTTTTTTCTGGGTATTCAATCCGGTTATTCACAAGGAAATTATGCAACAAAACACACCGTAATGGCCGATGGCCATCCGATGGCAGTTTGGGAAAAGTCGGTTGAAAATCCAAAAGGTATAATACTACTTCATCATGGCCGGACCTGGAGTTCACTTCCAGATTTTGATTTGCAAGTAGAAGGTGAAGATCTGTCATTAATGGATGGCTTTAATGAACGCGGTTATAGCGTTTGGGCGGTGGATGCCCGTGGATACGGTGAAACACCGCGTGATGAAACAGGCTGGAACACACCAAACCGTGCATCAAAGGATCTGTCCATTGTCTTGGAATGGCTAAGTAACAGGACAGGTGAGCAAATTCATCTTTGGGGTTGGTCAATGGGATCAATGCTAAGCCAGCTTACGGCGCAGTCATTTCCAGAAAATATTGCAAGCCTGACACTATTTGGTTATCCGGTGGCTCTTGATATGGTTTATCCGCGCGATGAACCGGAAGGTGATCCACCCCGCGAAGCCACGACCGCGGAAGCCGCGGCAAGCGACTTTATTGTGCCGGGTGCCATTAGCCAGAATGCGATTGATGAATATGTAAGGCATTCACTTGAGGCAGACCCTGTTCGCGCTGACTGGCGCTTCCAACACCAATATAATCAGTTGGATGGATCACAGCTTTCCATGCCAGTATTGCTTTTGCAGGGTGAATTCGACCCGCTAACGGATACGAATATGCATGCGGTTTTATTTGCGGCTATTCCTAATGGAAATAAGCAGTGGGTGGTTCTTGATGATGGTGATCATGCGGCGCTTCTTGAAAAATCACGCGGAAAATTAATTGATGCGTCGGTTAGCTTTATTGAATGGCTGGATAAATAAGATTACCCATAAACAATAAAAAGCAGCACGCATCCCAAGGCGACCCGATATATAACAAACGGGGTCATTGATGACCGTTTGAGCCATTTCATAAGGGCTGATATTGCCAATATCGCTGAAATAAATGCAAGTGCCGCACCCCATAATAATTCATTGACAGAAGCCGTTTGACTTTGCGGTTCTGCGAGCAATTTTAGGATCTGCAAAGATCCCGCAGCCAATATGGTCGGTATGGAAAGAAGCATTGAAAACCTTGCCGCATCCGTTCTTGAAAAACCAATGGCACGTGCGGCGGTCATAGTTATTCCCGACCTGCTGGTGCCCGGTATGAGCGACAGTATCTGTGCCAGTCCAATCGTAATTGCGTGACGGTATTTCAGGTTGGATAAATCAAAATTTGCCGGTGAATGTTTGTCATACCAATATAACAGCAAACCAAAAATTATGGATGTCCAGCCAATTATTTCAATTGTGCGTAGCATGTCAGGCAGGTCATAGGCCGCCGCTATTCCACCAATGATGACAATAGGAACTGTTGCAAGTATGACCATCAGCAAAATTAACCGCTCTGATTCATCATGGTCTTTTTTAAAGATGAGTAATTGCCAAAGAGCAGTAACCATACGCCAGACATCGTGGCGAAAATAAAGGATGACAGCGAATAATGTACCCACATGAACGCCAACATCCATCATAACACCTTGATCCGGCCAGTCGGTCAGTTCAGGTACTAAAATGAGATGCCCCGAAGAACTTATAGGCAGAAATTCAGTTATGCCCTGGACAATAGCAAGAATGATGATTTGTAAAGTGATCAAAATATTTTTCCGTAACGGTTAAGGATGGAAAATCATTTAGCCATCATTTATGACATCATTATGAAGCAAAAGCGCAATGCGCGCCATTCTTTTCATGCTGTTAACGGAAAGGGTTGACCCTGATATCCCGTTAATGGGTTTATCAATTGCATTATTTGTCGTTATGGCGGCCCCGTAATATTGCACACGGTGAGCCCTGCTTTGCACTTCATGACCGCGTGTTTCACGGTAGGTCAGAACACTGATATCAATAATTTTGCCGTCTTCAACAACAACGCCGGCTGTGATTGGCATGGTCCGTGCAATGCTATCCAGCACCCAAAGTGTGCGGTTTCCTTTGCGCCAGTATCTGTAACGAACAGGTGTTTTATCAGCATTATCAATGACTGCGTTAATAGTGTCACGAAGATCGCCGATGACCCATACTGTTTCCTTTTTTGGTGTCTCGCCATCAAAAAAACTTTTTACATAATCACTGGTCGTAACGAATACGCGATCGGCAGGTTTATATGTCCCCTGTGCTGTTACCGAAAATGTACCCAGAATCATGATAAGGGTGATTATGCCGATTATTTTCATACAGTTTTTCCTAGAACTGAACACCAACTCCCAGGTTGATGCGGTTATCTTCTGTTGTTTTATCAGCATAATTATCAATTTGGTAATCGGCTTTAAGCGCCATATTTTCATGAGGCCAGAAATTGACCCCAAATGATGTTTGTTTATTCGCTGATAAAATAGTATCGCCGGCATTATTATCAAAAGAACTGGAGCGAGTAAAGAAGCCAATAGCCTGTCTATTACCAAACATATATTTATAGGATGGTTCAATATACCAGCCGCGTTGTATATCACGCCCGATAAGTTCTGCTTCCATGCTGTTCAGGTTCCACTGTGCATAAAGTGCGCGAAGGCCAATTTCGCTTGTTGTATTAATTTGTCTGCGGATATCGGCATGCCCTTCAAATAATGTGGCTGATGTCGGCATCACTGATTGGGTCAGATCATCCTGATATTGAAATGATGCGGCAAGATTGACACCTGCAATTGGCATCCAGGACAGACGGCCGGTAAAAGCAGTATTTTTCCAGTCCGCTTCCGCCACTTTTTGGCGGCCGCTTCGGATCAGAAATGCACTCCCGCCGGCTGTTGGTGTTTTTAAGCCTGAATGAACCATGGCATCATATTGAAGATTGTTGGCAAGCTTGCCTGTAAATTTTACCCCTGCTTCCCACCATGTGGAAGGAAGGATGTTTTTTTCAACATCGTTGCGTTCAACACCGTAAAAAGTTGGTGGCTCATGTGTTTCATTTAAAAGCCCAACGGGTATTAACTGCAAACCGATGGATGCTGATGTGTTATCGGTCAGGTCATATTCGATGAAGGCCTGTTCAAGTTCAACTTCGCCCGGTTTGCCGTCACCGGCCAGTGAATGTTCAAGTTCCAGTTCACTGAAAAAACGAATACGGTCATTAAACTCGTGACCGAAGAATAGCACAAAACGATGAAAATCAATTTCATCCTTGTCACCACCGTTAAAATGAAGTTCAGCTTATCCCCCCAAGGATGTGCCATTTGTTACACCACCAACACTTGATGATGTCGTTTCTTCCATTGTATCAACTGCGGCTTCCACAATCATTTCCGTTTCCGCCACTTTTGCCTGCGTTTCGGCCACCTGTTCCTGTGTTTCCGTAACGGCCTGTTCCGTTATGCCCAGCTTTTCTTCAAGACGGCTGATTTGTTCCTGCTGCTGAAGGATTATTTTCCACATTTCTTCCGGTGAAGGCATTTCCTGCGCAAGGGAAGGCGACGTGGATAAAAATACTGAAAGTACAGCAATTGAACAGGCTGATTTAAGAGACACAGAATTCATTTAATTTACATTTCCAAATAGAATAAGGTTTATTACACTGTATTTCTAAGAATAATTCTTAAAAATATCGCAATTAATAATCATTATTATTAACAATAGTAATATGAAAATTTGTATTTCCAAACTTTTTTGGTATGTTTGATATGAATGGCAAAAGACGAAAATTACTCAGGATAATTGGGGCCACGGCAGGTGCTACTATGTTTCCTTATACCGCGTCTGGCCAGCAGGGTTATGAGCTTTTCAGCTGGGAAGGGTATGCCCTTGGCACCGATACGGAAATTCAGCTATATGCCGCGGACAAAAGTCATGCGGATGATGTTGTGGTGCTAGTAAATAAACTGATCGCCAAACTTGAAAATATTTTCAGTCTTTATGATCCGACATCCGAAATTATTCAGCTTAATAAAACGGGAGAGCTTGAAAATGCGTCACCGGAAATGATTGATCTGCTCCGGATCTCAAAATCATTTTGGGAAAACACAAATGGTGCATTTGATATTACGGTGCAGCCATTATGGGAACTTTATGACCGGTTCAGAAATGATGGGGATCAGGTCGCATTTGATCGTGACCTTGAAAATGTTATTGCGATGATCGGATCGGATAAAATCATCATTGATGGCAACCGTGCTTCGTTCACCCGTGATGGCATGGCGATAAGCTTTAATGGCATTGCGCAGGGTTACATCACCGATAAGGCATGCGCGCTTTTAAAAGAAAATGGTTTCATCCACACATTGATTGATGTTGGGGAATACCGGTCCGGTGGGCTGCAGTGGGGCGGTGACCCTTGGCGGATCGGGCTTCTTGACCCGTTTGATCAAGTTTCAATCGCCGATATTGTTGAACTGGATACAGGCGGCCTTGCCACATCCGGGGGGTATGGTTTTGTTTTTGCGGATGACGGCAGCAAACACCACCTTTTTAACCCGGTGACCGGTTTAAGTGCCAATCAGTACGCTTCCGTCACCGTGATCGCAAAGGATGCAACAACTGCGGATGCGTTATCCACAGCATTTTCAAATATGTCGGAAGATACGATAGAAGCATTTGTAAAAGATTATGGTAAACTTGATGTCAGACTTACCCATTATGATGGGACAGTATCGCATGTTGTGTCATGATGAAAACGCAGGATTTGGGGAACATCAACGTATAATATTATAATAAATAGGGAGAACATATGAGCGAACAGGGGCGCATCGCAAAAACGATTGGCGGGTTTAAAACCGTTTTTGAAAAAGAAGGAGCGGCATTTATCTGGTCGTTTCTTTATTTCTTTTCCATTCTGACGGCTTATTTTATTTTACGTCCGATCCGTGATGCGATGGGGATCGCAAGCGGTGTCGGATTTCTGCCGTGGTTATTTACCGGGACATTTTTTGTCATGCTTGGCGTCATGCCCATATATGGGGCACTTGTGTCCCGGTTTCCGCGTCATAAATTTATCCCGTATGTTTATATTTTCTTCATCACGAATATATTGCTCTTTTGGTATTTTTTTGCAAATGACATCAGGATGGATATTGTCGCGCAGGTTTTCTTCATCTGGCTTAGTGTTTTTAATGTTTTTGTGGTGTCGATCTTCTGGAGCTTCATGGTCGATATCTATAAATCCGGGGATAGCAAGGCCCTGTTCGGGATGATTGCATCGGGCGGCACCATTGGCGGCATTTTGGGTCCTGGCATTGTAACCACTTTAACGGAAAGTCTTGGTACTGAAAGTCTGCTGCTGATTTCGGCGGCCGTGCTGTCTTTTTCTGTGTTTTGTGTGCTTAAGCTGGTTGGACTACGAAAAGAAAATCTGCAGGAAAATCCCAATAATGCGAAGGATGATGGTGAAAAGGCCATTGGTGGTGGCATGCTTAGCGGGTTAACCGAAATTCTGAAATCCCGTTATCTGATGGGCGTCACCACACTTGTGTTTATTTTGTCGCTCACGGCGACAATTGCATATTTCCAGCAAGGCGCGATGATTTATGATGCTTACCCGGATACGGATGAACGGGTGCAGGTTTTTGGCATGATTGATTTTTATGTTTCAATCGGTGCTCTTATTTTTCAGGTGTTCATAGCGGGGCCGGTACTGTCAAATTACGGCGTTAAGGCGGGGGTTGTCGTTCTGCCCATTGTAACGCTGGCAGGATTTGTGCTTCTGGCTATTTCGCCAACGATTGGCGTCTTTATTATCTTCCAGACCTTAAGAAGGGCGTCGGAATATGGCATGTTTGTGCCGTCACGTGAAAATCTTTTTAGCGTTGTAAGCCGGGAACAAAAATATAAATCCAAGAATTTCATCGACACGGTGGTGTTCCGTGGCGGCGATGTGGTTAATGGCTGGTTTTATAACGTGCTTAGCTCCGGGCTGGGGCTTACCATTGCGAAAATCGCCATGGTCGGTGTGCCAATTGCGGCAATCTGGGGTATCCTTGGCTGGAAACTGGGCAAAACACATGAAGATGCGGAAAAGGGTGCGTAACTTATTAAATGGAGAAATGAAATGGCCGATGAGCCAAACGCCATAACCCGAAAAAAATTCCTCAAACTTACCGGTGCGGCGGCAATGTCGTCACTTTTACCGTCGATTGCTACTCAAGCCCAAACCAGTGATCTTTTGCACCGCCCTATTCATTCAACAGGGGAAACGGTTCCCGTCATAGGTCTTGGTACCGCAAGTGACGGTTTTGGGCGGCAGGGAAGTGATGGGGAATATGAACAGCGCAGAAACGCAATCGCCGCTTTTTTTAATAATGGTGGTACAGTGATTGACACATCACCCACATACCGCGGTGCCGAAGCGGTGGTGGGGCGTGCGCTAGAAGAACTAGGAATGCGCGAAAGATGTTTTCTTGCCACTAAAACAAGCATTTATGGAAAGCAGGAAGGAATCCGTCAGAACGCAGCATCATTTGAATATCTGCGTACCGGCAAATTTGATTTGCTTCAGGTTCATAATTTAAAAGATACCGATGATCATCTTGAAACTTTAAATGCGCTTAAAGAGCAGGGAAAAATACGTTATCTTGGCATTACCCATGTGCGGTCACGATTAAATAATGAAGCGGTTGGTTTTATTGAACGAAACAAGCTCGATTTCATCCAATGCCAGTATAACATGCTTGACCGGTCCATTGAAAATTCGGTGCTTCCTGCCGCGCGTGAACATAGTGTTGCGGTGATGGTTAATGTGCCGTTTGGCCGTGGTCGGCTTTTCAGGGCGGTATATGGAGAAGTTGTGCCCGAGTGGGCCAAGGATTTCGGCGCGGATAGCTGGGGCAAGTTTTTTCTTAAATTCATCCTGTCTCACCCCGATGTGACGGTTGCCATACCCGGTAGGGTGAATGATTATCATGTAGTAGATAATATGGGTGCAGCAAGGGGACGACTTCCTGATGACACCGAACGCGAAAGAATGATACAATTTATAAGAAATCTATAAAATATACGGAGACCATAATGAACGAGAAGAATTTAACAAGGAAAGAGTTTCTGAAACTTTCAGGGGCCGCCGCCGGGGCAGGGCTGTTGGCTACATCAGGTTTTGGCAGCGTTGCGAATGCTCAGAATTCAGCAATGGCAGGCGGGCTTTTGCACCGGACTATTCATGCAACGGGTGAAATGGTTCCGGCTATTGGTCTTGGCACCGCGCAGACATTCGGTGATTTGTCGCAGGATTTTATGGCGCGACGCAATACGATAGAAACATTATTTGCAGAAGGCGGAACTGTTATAGATACAGCCCCGACCTATAGCGATGCGGAGATTGTTGTCGGACGTGCACTCGATGAACTTGGGGCACGGGACAAATGTTTCCTTGCAACAAAAACTAGTTTGAGAGGCAGTGATAAACAGGAGGGCATTGATCAGAATACGCAATCGTTCATTGATCTGAAGACCGATAAATTTGACCTTCTTCAGGTTCATAACCATCGCGGAACCGATGTTCATCTTGAAACGATTAATGAATGGAGAGCTGAGGGTAAAGTTCGCTATGCAGGGCTTACGCATTCTAACCCGGATCTTAATGATGCGGCGGTTACCGTAATTGAAAGTGGCCGACTGGACTTCATGCAGGTTCAATATAACATTTTTGATCGTAGTGTAGAGGAACGGGTATTGCCAGCGGCGCGGGACAATGGCGTAGCTGTTATGATTAATCTGCCATTTGCAAGAGGACGCGTATTCCAGGCAACGGCTGGCAAGGAAATTCCAGATTTTGCTAAAGACTTCGGTGTTGATAGCTGGGGTAAATTTTTCCTGAAATTTGTGATCGGGCATCCTGACGTCACTGTGGCTATTCCTGGCACTATCTTCCCGCATCATGTGGTGGATAACATCGGTGCACTTAAAACCAGAGTGCCGACCGAAGCCGAAAGAAGAAGAATGGTGGCGTTTATGGAAAACTTGTAATTTGTCTTTGTAATCCGTTAAAATCATAATATTTAAGAATAAAGGCGCGGGTTAAACCGTGCCTTTGACTTTCAGTATGTAGGCTCGGGATCGCTTAATGGCGGAAACTAGAAAATTATCGGTATTTCTTGAAAATATTTTGGTGCAGCATTCAAGGGAAGCTGCGTTTGTTTATGAAAATCCTATCGATATAATCTGTGTCACAGATCCTGATGATATCGAAGACGGGCTTTTACGGATCAGGCAGGCAACAGAAGATGGGAGCCATGTTGCCGGCTGGATTAGCTATGAAACAGGACTGGTGCTGGAACAAAGGTTGCGTCCTTTACTATCCAAAAACCCAAAAGTTCCTTTTATTTATATGGGTATATTTGATGACCGCAAGGTTCTGGATACGATTGCTGCCGATTATTATTGGCAACATGAACAGGAGAAAATGGGCTATAACCTATCCAATTTATCCCTTAGTCAGACCAGAACTGAATACAGTGAAATATTTGAGAAAATTCACGAATATCTTAAGGCAGGGGATATTTATCAGGTTAATTATACCCAAAAAGCCCGTTTTGATTTCGAAGGGTCTGCAAAAGCGCTATACGCCGCACTTAGAAATGCGCAGGCCGTCGAATATGCTGCATTCATTGAAACGGATGACATTTCAGTTCTATCATTAAGCCCCGAACTTTTTATTAAAAAAGATGGGGCCAACATAACCGCAAAGCCGATGAAGGGGACAGGCAGACGCGGCAGATTTGAACAGGAAGATATAAAATATTCAGAAGCACTTTATAACAGCAAAAAAGACCGTGCTGAAAATCTTATGATTGTTGATCTTATAAGAAATGATCTTTCAAGGTTGGCAAGAAATGGATCTGTGGAAGTTTCAAAACTTTATGAAATTGAAAAGTACAGAACACTGTTTACCATGACATCAACGATCAAGGCACAAGTTGAAAAGGAAACGTCGCCAGTCGACATTATCCGTTCAATTTTTCCATGCGGATCGGTCACTGGCGCACCAAAAATCAGAGCACAGGAAATAATTAATGAAATTGAAAATGAGCAGCGTAGTATTTATACCGGTGCCATTGGTTATTTTTCGCCAAATGGAGATATGTGTTTAAGTGTCCCTATCAGGACATTGACTATCGATAAAAAAGACCGAGGAGAGCTTGGAATTGGTGGCGCAATCGTGGCGGATTCCGAAGTTGAAAAAGAATATAAAGAATGTCTTCTAAAAGCAGATTTTCTCAGCCGGTCTTATCCAAAATTTGATCTGATAGAAAGTATTGGATGGACGCAAAAAGATGGTTATGGCTATTTGGAAGATCACCTTGACCGCTTGAAAAGGTCGGCAAATTATTATTCTTTTCCGTATAATCGAAGTGAACTTGTTGAAAAATTAAATGAACATGCTAAATTTCTGCCTGCAAATAAGGGGGATCGATATAAGGTAAGGCTGCTGCTTTCCAGACGCGGCTCCATTTCAATTATATCAGAAAAAATTCCCATGGTTTTCAATGACATTTTGCCAAAAATTACCTTGGCCGAACACCCGATCAATAGTGAAGATCCTATTTATTTTCATAAAACAACATTCAGAAATTATTACGAAAATGAATTGCGAAAAAAACAGAAAGAAACAGGTTGTTTTGACGTTATTTTCCATAATGAAAAGGGCGAAATAACAGAAGGAAGCTTCACAAATATCTTCATTAAAAAAGGAAATATTTATTATACGCCTAAACAAGAATGTGGCTTGCTAGGTGGTGTATTCAGGCAAAAAGTTCTTGAAGATGACAAAATAAAAACAGATGAAACAATTATCTATAAACACGACCTTGAAGGTGCCGAGCAGATTTTTCTGTGCAATTCGATCCGCGGCATGATTGAGGTGAAACTCGATAAATGATGTCAAAATCACTGGATTCTGGAAAATTTAGTTAAATTTTTAACAAAAAAATCATTATAAAACAACATCTTAAGTAAAAATACACTTAGGCTGATTTTACGATTTATTAAGATATGTAATGCATTATAGGGATGTAGGTGGAGAGGGAATTGTAATTTTTACGACCCGACCACAGTTAGTAATCCAGGATCGGGGTATTTTTATGAGAGTATTAGCAGTAACATCACAAAAAGGGGGTTCGGGTAAAACCACCCTTAGTGGACATCTGGCCGTTCAGGCGGAACTTAGCGGAGCGGGGCCTGTAGTTCTCGTGGATACGGATCCGCAAGGAAGTCTAACGGCGTGCTTTTTTTATGCAGCCTGTGCTGAATTTAATATGGCAAAAATTGCGTCGCCACTATCAGTACCACGTAGTTTTTCACATATCGTCTGATCACGTAATACCCGTGACACTTTGGCCAGGGCTTTTAAATGGTCGGCACCTGCACCTTCAGGAACAAGAAGAAGAAATATAAGGTCGACTGGCTGATCATCAATTGCACCATAATTAACCGGTTTTTCCAGTTTTGCAAAAATACCCCAGATCCTATCCAATCCTTCAAAACGGCCGTGAGGGATAGCGACACCGTGCCCTACACCGGTAGAACCAAGGCGCTCACGTTCCATTAAGACGTTTGCAATTTCATAAACGGGCTTACCAATTTTTTCTCGGGCAATATTGCCTAGTTCCTGCAATAACTGTTTTTTACTGCTTGCTTTAAGCTTTGGAAATATCGTTTCCAAATTTATCAAACTTGAAATATCCATGCAGATACCAGACCTACTTTCTCAAACAACTCTTAATTAATTTGTTTTAGGATCTATCCAGCCTATATTTCCATCTGGTCGACGATACACAACATTTATACCGCCATGTCCACTATTTCTAAACATCAGTGTCTGCAGATCACCCAAATCAAGTCTCATAACCGCATCGCTAACGGTGACTTCCGGAATATCCATATCCATTTCGGCGACGATCACAGGCATGCTGCCTTCTTCTTCTATTTCCTTATCGTCAGAAACATCAAACACATTATATTGTGCTTTATAAACTGCATTAAGATCTTCTTTGGCATTGCTGCGTTCTTTATGATGGTTTGTTATGCGCCTTTTATAACGGCGTAGTCTCGTTTCCAACTTGTCCGCTGCTGTATCAAAAGCAGTGTAAATTTCCGTTTCTTCTGCACTTGCCTGGAGATAAATGCCATGTCCAATATGAATTTTACAATCTGCTCTGTATAAATGAGCTACCTTAGAGAAGGTAACATCACCTTCAATTGTATGGCCGAAATATTTTTTGACGCTTCCTTCCAGTCGTGCTTCCACATGTTCTTTCAGTGATGCGCCAACGTCCATTTGTTTTCCGGTAACAGTAATTCTCATTTTATTTCAGATCCTATCTCAGACAGCTATTTATATTATGTGTGCAATAGCATTAACTATTTCAAGGTCGCAGTACTTAGTGATAAGAGAGCGATATGTCAAGCTTTGCGAAAATTCCCATTTTTATGTACTCAAACAATTTAAAGTGAATTTCAATTTCCCTGCTTTTTGAGAGTAAACGCCATCTGTAAATTCCTTCTCTTTGAGGGATGTTAAAGTACAGGGTTTTTCATTCTTCTTCTTATAATTGAAGACGGGATATCTAAAGATTCTCTGTATTTTGCCACGGTTCTCCTTGCAATATCAATGCCTTCCGCCCTTATAATTTCTACTAATTTGTCATCAGATAATATTTTCTTGGGATCTTCGTCATCGATAAGTTGTTTGATTTTATATTTGATGGACTTTGATGAATATTGATTGTCACTGTCCAAAGACCCGATTGCATTGGTAAAGAAGAATTTCATTTCAAAAATTCCTCGTGGTGTCGCAATATATTTATTTGCTGTGACGCGACTCACGGTGCTTTCGTGCATCTCAATAGCATCTGCAATGGTTTTCAAATTGATCGGGGCCAGATATTGGATCCCATCATCCAGAAATTTTTTCTGTAGTTTTACAAGTTCACTTGAAACTTTAAGAATAGTTCTGGCACGCTGGTCAAGAGCACGCACAAGCCAGTTAGCCTTTGCGACGCACTCATCAATGTAATCTTTATCTTCCTTTTTGGTGGCACGATCACCAATTTCATTTAGATACCGGTTATTCATCAGTACTTTTGGCAGGCTGTCATTATTAAGTTCAACAAACCAGCTGCCCTTATTTGATTTTTTTACATAAACATCGGGGATGACCGTATAGACTATATCTTCACCATATTCGAGCCCGGGTTTTGGGTTTAGTGCCTTGATTTCCTCGATCATATCAAGGAAATCTTCCTTTCCAACCTTACATAACTTTCTGAGTTCGTTGAATTTTCTTTCACCCAGCATTTCCAGGTTATCAAGAAAGACAGCCATAGCAGGGTCGTATCTATCTGCCTGAATTTGCTGAATTTTAAGACATTCTCCCAGTGAACGGGCAAATACCCCGACCGGCTCCATGGTTTGCGCAATTTCAAAAATACGGTCAATATCCTCTACCGAGCATCCACAGCGTTCAGCAATAAGATTTGTTTCTTCATTTATATATCCGGCTTCATCCATCAGCCCGATCAAGTACTGAATAATGACTTTTTCATAGCTTCGTGCCTGAATTAAGATGAGTTGTTCTTCTAGATGAGACTTTAGCGACACGGCAGCAGTTTGTTTTTGCTCGGCGGAATTTTCAGCGAAGTCGAAATTCCCTGCACCGCCTGTAATCATATTGCTACCATTGAGCCCAAGATTTTGTGACGGCATTGCCCCTATATTATCGGAATAACTGTTGTCGTCATATAGTTCGGAATAGTCAGTATCCAGCGGGGCATCATTTTGATCACTAATTGAACTTGTCTGCTGTAAAAAATAATCCGATGTTTTAATACGCGTTTCTTCTGGATCGTTGCCCTGGGAATGCTGGGGTTGCGGTTCTTCATTATTGGCGTTACGTCTATCCTCATTTTCATCGCGCTCGTCATATTCCAGCAGTGGGTTTTGTGCCACTTCCTCCGCGACAAATTCAACCAGTTCAGCGCTTGAGAGTTGCAGCATTTTTATTGCCTGCTGCAATTGGGGGGTTAGTACAATTGACTGAGACTGTTTTATGTCAAGGCGTGGCGTTAAAGCCATATGTTGTCTTTTCTTTATAAACTAAAATTTTCACCCAGATAAACGCGTCTTACATCTTCATTTTCAACTATTTCCCTTGGCGTTCCTGACATAAGAACCTGGCCGTCATGAATAATATAAGCGCGGTCAATAATATCGAGTGTTTCACGTACATTATGATCTGTTATAAGCACACCAATATCCCGGTCTTTCAAATGCGATACCAGATTTCGGATGTCAGCAATGGCTATGGGGTCAATTCCAGCAAATGGTTCATCCAGCAGCATGTAAGACGGACCTGATGCCAAAGCGCGTGCAATCTCCGCCCTGCGTCGCTCACCACCTGACAGTGCGAGTGCGGGTGATTGTCTTATATGCTGAATGGCAAATTCATCAAGAAGACTTTCAAGTTTTTCAGCACGTCTGGTAGGATTTTTTTCGCATACTTCCAGTACTGACCAAATGTTTTCTTCGACTGTCATGCCGCGAAAGATCGATGATTCCTGAGGCAGATACCCAATCCCTAATCTTGACCGCCTATACATGGGCATATGTGTGATATCATGACCATCCAAAAGAATCCGTCCTGAATCCGGTTTGACCAGTCCGACCATTGTATAAAAGCTGGTTGTTTTTCCGGCCCCGTTTGGACCAAGCAGGCCTACAACCTCCCCTTTTCTGATTTGCATTGAAACGCCACGAAGGACAGTTTTCTTTCGGTATTTTTTTTCAACTGCGTCAACAACAAGGCCTTCTTCGAGTGAAGTCATATGATGATCAGATTTTGAAAGTTGTATGATTTTTTCCATATTATTATTTAAGTCTTAAAAGAGATTAACAATCGGTAAGTAAAATTTTCAACCAATTTTATCCTATTGATTAATTTAATTGTTTGGTGGTGTAAACTGTCCTGTAACCCTGCTTGAAGTTTCTCCTTCTATACGGCCGCCATCCATCGTGATCTGCCCGGTTGTAAGATTAAGCTGTAATCTAGGGCTATTAATCTGGCCATCAGCATTTGAAAGCTGTACATCGCCACCAAGTGTTATAATTTTTTCAGTAAAATCGTATACACCCCATGTACTTTTTATTGTTTCCGTTGGTGAAGTCATTACCACATTACCGGAAGCATCAAGCCTTGAAATTGAAGATGTATTATTTTCATCGCGATCTCCCTGGTAAAAAACTGTAATGCGGTCAGAAACCAATGACATATCAGATTGTGTTACAACAACATTGCCAGTAAATAGTGCAATATTTTCCTTTTGTTTTACTTCTAGACGATCGGCGCTGATATCCACGGGGTTGTCAACCTGATGCTCTTTCAGCGCAGAAACCTGAGCCTGTGCCATTGAAATAGCCGCTGCGGCAATTACAATTTTTACAAAAATCAATCTGGTTAATTGTGTTTTCAATTTGCGGTTCCTTCATTAGTCGCAGAGTTCGTATTATTAAAAATATTGAGGGGTTTGTTTGGATCGAAGCTTATCTTTACGTTGCCACTAAGAGTAATAATCTCATTTTCAACATCCGTATTGAAATTTTCAGCACTAAATCGTCCAAAAGGCGCTATTCCGCTCACACCATTTTTGCCAATGGCAATCTTGTCACCAATTAAAAATGTGGCTTCACTTGATCGGAGTAAAAATCCTGTTTCAGAAGTAATTGTGATTTCACCACCCAAATCCATTACCTGTGTCCCTGTATTAAGGCTTCCTTGGTTGGCAAGTATTTCAATTCCATCACCAGTGGGTAAAGACATTTGGGCGACAAGATTAGTAAAAAAATAATCAGTATGTTCATTTTCTTCGCGGTACGCACTTTCCGCGGAAATGTTTACCGGATTATTATTGCGGTCAACATCAACATAGCTAGGTTTGATAAGTTTTGCTTTTTCATCACGGGAAGGAAGTTTGTCAATTGCGAGCGTGAAACTGCTTTCACGGGACGCAAAGATTGGGTATAGGACAAGTACAAGAAACGAAACCAATGTAAGTACAAGTACAAGTTTTACAAGCCGGTGAATACGGCTTATTTGCCTTTCATTTTCGTCAAACGATACGGCCTTACCCGCTTGTATAATATGATCCGGATGTTCGCTCACAATATCTCATATCCAATTAATTGTCATATTCCGCTTGAGAATATCTTGCTACGCACCAATCGTGGCAAAATGATGATTTTATATGACTATTTAATTAAATGTAATGCTTATAACGACCATCATCAAGAATAAAGGCACGTTTTTTGCATCCATGCTTATTTATTTTAAATGCGTTGAGACTTTCTGGATCAGCTGTGAGAAAATATATCTGTATCTTCCCACCCTTCAAGATCGAGTGCACAGCGTGTCGGGATAAAATCAAAGCAGCTCTTGGCAAGCTCTTTACGGTTACTTTTATCAAGCATTGCATCGAGTTTTGCCTTTAATTCATGTAAGTGATAGACATCAGAAGCGGCATATTCCAGTTGTGCATCACTTAAAACTTCAGCACCCCAGTTTGAGCTTTGCTGTTGTTTTGAAATATCAAGTGATAGAAGTTCTTTGGCTAAATCCTTAAGTCCATGATTATCCGTATACGTACGAACAAGTTTTGATGCAATTTTAGTACAGTAAACAGGACTGACATTGGCATTAAGATATTTTTTAAGAACTGCAACATCAAAACGTGCATAGTGAAAAATCTTTGTCAGTGATTTATCTTCAAGTAATTTTTTCAAATTGGGTGCTTCCGTTTGACCATCAGCGATTTGTACTAAATGTGCGTTTCCGTCGCCTGAAGAAAGCTGCACCAGACATAATCGGTCCCGATTAGGATTAAGTCCCATGGTTTCCGTATCAATTGCTACCGCGTCTGAGAATATAATGCCGTCGCTCAAATCGCCTTTATGTAGTGTAATTGTCATATTTTGTCCCATTTATAATCGATTTATATCTTTATAGACCAATTGTTAAAATTTAGAAATAAATTGTTACCCTGCAACCATGTTCATTGCGTTGATGATTTTATTCTTTTATACTCCGCGCACATAAAAGATATAGGGAGAAAACTATAATGAAATCGCTATGTAAATCATTTGCAATGTTTCTTGGTGCTGTTGCAGCAGTGACGGTAACTTTAGAAGTGGCAGCACAGCAGCCTGCCAGACCCAGCTATGAAATCAAACCGGCATTTCACGGACAAACCCGTGCAGCAATTGCCCCCAAAAGCGCGCGTTACATTGTCAGTGATTTCGTAACAGGGTTAAACAGACCCTGGACAATGGCGCATATGCCAAATGGCAAGATGATTGTTACCGAAGTTCCGGGGCGTATCAGAATTATCACCGCTGATGGTTCGGTATCCGCTCCTGTCTCAGGCATGCCTGCGGTCAGGGCATGGGGATCCCGGGGACTTAATGATATTATTCTGGATCCGGATTTTGAAAGCAATCGAATGATTTATTTCACATATCTGGCAGCACCAGATGGTGTTGAGAGTGATAATTCCGATGATGCTGCGCGAAGATTCGAAGCGGAACGTCAGGAATGGAATGCGCTTTCACGCGAAGAAAAAGCCGCTAATCCATGGGGGTATTGGCGCCTTGCGAGTGCGCGCCTTTCAGATGATGAGCGTGCCTTAAGCAATGTGAAGGTAATTCTGGAAACAGAAACAAGCCGGATGGCATTCGATGATAGCGGAAAATTGCTTGTAACGACGCAACGTAAAAGCCCCATGGGATCACCTGATCTTAAAGATACATTAGGTATGGTCTTGCGGATTAATAAAGACGGGTCAGTACCAAGTGATAACCCTTTTGTCGGTAATGATGAGGTGAATGATATGGCTTATGTTATTGGCCTTAGAAATTCAAACAGTCTGGCCAAGAACCCTGAAACGGGCGATTTCTGGGTCGCTGATCAGGGGGGCAGCAGCGGCGATGAAATTAACATACTTGGTGCAGGTAAGGATTATGGCTGGCCATATGTGGCATACGGTCCGCTTCCCACACCAAAACCCGAAGGTGAAAGCTATACAGTGAAAGAAGGCACAGAGCAGCCCATTTATTACTGGAACCCATCGCTGGCTCCTTCATCAATGATGTTCTATACGGGTGATATGTTCCCGGATTGGCAGGGCAATCTGTTTTTAACCGGTTTATCCTCGGCACATCTTTCCAGGATCGTACTGAATGGTAATAGAGTGGTTGGTGAAGAAAGGCTGCTTGATGAGCCTGGACATAGACTTCGCCATGTAAGCCAGGGTGCTCATGGTTCAATATATGTAATTCAGGATATGCCAATGCAAAAAATCCTGAAACTGACTGCGCCTTCGGATGATTAACTTATGCTAAAAGTAAGGGAGAATATGCTTTTTCTCCCATACGCCCCTGATCCATTAAGGTAAAGATCGTAATGAGCTTATCGTCAATTGATATAGGTATATTTATTGCTTATGTGGTAGGGCTTATTCTTATTGCGGGTCTTGTATCACGGGACAAGGCAGGTCATGAAAAGGATACCAAGGATTACTTCCTTGCCGGCAATTCCCTAACCTGGTGGGCGATTGGTGCGTCACTGATTGCCGCAAATATTTCTGCGGAACAGATTATCGGTATGTCGGGTTCCGGTTATGCGGTTGGACTTGGCATAGCGTCTTATGAATGGCTGGCGGCAATTATTCTGATGATTATTGGTAAATATTTTCTGCCAATTTTCCTCAAGCACAAAATTTATACCATGCCTCAATATCTTGAACGGCGTTATAACCATGATGTCAGGCTTGTGCTCGCGATATTCTGGATCGGGGTTTATATTTTTGTCAATCTTACCTCTGTGCTGTGGCTGGGATCCCTGGCGATAAATACAGTTGCGGATGTTAATATTGTTTATGGTCTTATGTTCTTAGGCGCTTTTGCTGCAGCCTATTCCCTGTATGGGGGTCTTAAAGCAGTGGCTTTTACAGATATTATACAAGTAGTTCTTCTTGTTGCCGGTGGTCTTTATCTTACATACGTATCTCTTAATATCATTGGTGATGGTCAGGGTATAATTATCGGTTTTGAACAATTAACGGAACAGGCTGCGGTCAAGTTCGATATGATTTTATCCAGGGATAACGAATATTATAATCTGCTTCCGGGCATTACGGCGTTAGTGGGTGGTGTATGGGTATTACATTTCGCTTATTGGGGGTTTAATCAATATATCATTCAACGGGCCCTGGCGGCGAAAAGCTTACAGGAAGCGCAAAAGGGTATTGCTTTTGCAGCACTGTTAAAACTGATAATGCCGATCATTGTTGTGCTGCCAGGGATTGCTGCCTATGTCATAATTCCGGGACTGGGAGATACGCCTGACCGTGCCTATCCGGAACTGATAAAACTGATGCCTGCGGGTATGTTGGGACTTGTTTTTGCGGCTCTAGTCGCGGCAATTGTTTCATCGCTTGGATCAATGACCAACAGCATTTCAACAATTTTTACTATGGATATATACAGCTATTACAAGCCAGGCAGAAGCCAGCGTCATTATGTATTGGTGGGGCGTGCTGTTAGTCTTAGTTCTTTGATTATTGCCATGATTTGCGCAAAACCGCTTCTTGGAAATTTTGATCAGGCGTTTCAGTATATTCAGGAATTCACCGGCTTTTTTACGCCGGGTATTGTCGTAATATTTTTCTTTGGTATGTTCTGGGATCGGGCGACGCCTGCTTCTGCCCTTGCAGCAGCTATAGGGTCATTTTTGTCGTCTCTCGCATTTTTTATCTTCTGGCCGGAACTGCCCTTCCTTGATCGGATGAATTTTGTATTTGTTATCTGTCTGGTGCTTGCGGTCAGTGTTTCTTATATGACCAAACAAACAAACGATCAGGTGCATACTATTGAAAAAGCCGATTTCCAGACGACGACAGGTTACAACGTCGTTGCGGTTGCTGTTCTCATGATCCTTACTGCTATTTATTTCACCTGGTGGTAATCAATTAATCAGTTATGGTTGGAACGATTAAGAATTATATTGAAATGGATAATGTAACCGATTACATTTCTGCTGATACTAACAAACAACATGGTCAATAGATGCTTGATATCGTCATTTTTGGTGGAATAGGTGACCTGGCGCTCAGGAAACTTCTGCCTTCGCTGTTTTATTTGTTCAGAGATGGTCACTTGCCGGCTAAAAGCCGGATATTATGTGTTTCCAGAGCAAAAAAAACGAGGTCGGAATTTCTTGATTTTATAAAAGGAAAATTAATCCTGTTTCTTGGGCAGGATTTTGATGATGCAGTCTGGAGTAACTTTTCGGAAATCCTATATTATGTGGATATTGATCTTTCGGGTAAGGATGACTGGTATAAACTGGAGCAGCATCTAAGCAGTGAGCAATTAAAAGATAGAGATGTAATTTACTATTTATCAGTAACACCCTCATTGTTCGCACCGATTTGTGCGGAGTTAAAAGAAAATAATCTTAATTCAGAAAATTCCCGTGTAGTTGTGGAAAAGCCACTTGGTGAGGATTATGAAAGCGCATGCGCAATAAATGATATATTGGCAAATTGTTTTTCCGAGAAACAAACATACCGCATTGATCATTATCTGGGTAAGGAAGCTGTGCAGAATATTCTGCATCTTCGCTTCAGTAATTATTTGATGGAAGCGGTATGGAATAAAAAACACATAGAGCGAATAGATATAAAGGTTTCAGAAACAGTGGGTGTTGAAGGCCGTGGAGGTTTTTTTGACCGCACCGGCACTTTAAGAGACATGGTACAAAATCATTTAATGCAGCTTCTGAATTATATTGCGCTTGAGCCTCCGAAAACGTTTGGGGCCGATGACATCCGTGATCAGAAGTTAAAAGTGATCAGGAAGTTAGTTCCGATTGATGTCAATAACGTAGTGAGTTCCACCATCAGGGCCCAATATGTGGCAGGTAGAATAGGTGAACACGACGTTCCGGGTTATCTTCAGGATCTGAAGAACCAACCTTATGATGTGACTGGAACGGGGGAAACATTCGTCGCTCTTAAGGTATTTATTGATAATGAAAGATGGCATGGCGTACCCTTTTATTTAAAAACAGGTAAGAGGCTTGATTGCCGTCATGCTGAAATAAAGATTACATTTAAAAAGCCGGAAAATGATCTGTATCATGAACCGGATAGTAATCAGCTTATTATTCAAATACAGCCGGCATTAACGGTATCCATAAATCTTCTGATGAAGAAATTAATGGGAACCGGTGCCGCACTAAACAGGCACCAGAATCAAATGGATCTGAATAGCGGCGATGAACCAAAAATGAGAGTTCCTGAAGCTTATGAAAGACTGCTGAGGGAGGTCATAAAAGGTGACCAAACCTATTTCGTAAGAGGCGATGAAATCCTTGCATCATGGGAATGGATAGACAGTATTCGAAACGCATGGTCAGAAACCAATTTGGAAATGCAGGAGTATGAAGCGGGGTCAGAAGGGCCTTCACTGGAGTAAACGTTGGTTGAAATAAAAAAATATAAATCCCGTTATAAATTGGTCGATGAACTGTCTACTAATATAATTTTAATGTTGAAGCAGGGGATTGGTGAGCGTGATGCGGGATCGATGCTGCTATCGGGTGGCTCGACGCCAGGGCCGCTTTATGAAAAAATGTCAAATAGAAATCTTGACTGGCAGAAGATATGGTTTGCGCCGACGGATGAACGATGGGTTGAGCCAGATCATGTGGACAGTAACGAAAAAATGATAAGAAACACATTGCTCGTGAATAATGCGAAAACAGCCAATTACATTGGTTTAAAAGTTGATGGTGATAGCCCCGTTTCATGTGCGCCAGCGGTTGAAGAAAAACTAAAAAAAATACCTATGCCATTTGATGTTGTATTGCTTGGTATGGGTGAAGATGGTCATTTTGCGTCCCTATTTCCGTATCTGGATGATACAAAAAAAGCGATGAATTTAAACGGAGCTTCCCTTTGCTCGGCTATCAGGCGAGAAGGGGTCGAACATGATAGAGTTACAATGAGTTATAAGGCCATTTTGAGCGCCAAGAATATCATTGTTTTATTTTATGGTAAAACAAAACTTGCCGTATTTGAGCAGGCAGCAAAAAAAGCGAATGATCAGCTGCCGATCAGTCATTTGTTAAATCAAACAGATGTTCCCGTAACACTTTATTGGGCAGAATAACCTACTGATTTGGATATTGGAGACTGTTATATTGACTTTGTCCTATTATAATGGTGAATTCGATATATAAAACAACATTTAAAAGGTTTGGGAATGTTCATTAAATGAGTGCAGAATTTTTGGTTGCTGATGTTGGGGGAACAAATGTTCGTTTTGCACTGGCACATATCGATGAAAATAAAAACATAAAATTAGAAAAACTATCCTTACTGCCCACGGAAAACTGGCTTTATCTGGAAGATGCGATTACCGATTATCTTAACCATGTTGGTGCGAAACCAGCCCGTGCGGCGATTGCATTTGCAGGACCGGTTAATAAAGATGATGTATCCATGACAAACGGCAATTGGCAATTTAAACAATCAGAACTTGCCCCTTTTTTGAAAATGGAAGAAGTCAAAGTTCTTAATGATTTTTGCGCCAAGGCATGTTCATTGCCACTTCTTGGCGCAGATCAGTTATTGCAGATCGGTGGAGGGGAAATTGAAGAATATGGTAATAAAATAGTTGTTGGACCCGGAACCGGTATTGGTATAGGAGCGCTTGTATCAGCGGGGAATAAATGGAAAGCTATTGCGAGTGAGGGTGGTCATATCGGATTTGCACCCAGCGGAGAACTGGAAAAAGAAATTTTCAAAGTATTCGAAAAGGAATATCGTCGTCTTTCGGTTGAGGATCTTGTGGCTGGAAGGGGTCTAAGTCAAATTTATTATGCATTGGGCGTCGTAAATGGACATCATAACCTGAAACTACATCCGGCAAAAATAAACCAAAAAGCAACCGAAGAAAATGACAGTGACGCTATTCAGACATTTAAGGTCTTTTCCGGAATGTTGGGTTGCTTCGCCAGTGATATGGCTGGTACATTCAATGCGACCGGTGGCGTTTATCTAACTGGTGGCGTGATTCCTAAAATTAAGGATTTTTTCCTGAATAGTGATTTCAGAAAGAAGTTTGAGGAAAATGAAAATCTTCCTTTTGTGAAAGATATAAAAACCCAGCTTATACTTGAAGAGCAACCTGCACTATTTGGTGCTGCCGGATATTATTCCGGTATGTTTTTGTGATTAAGATCAGTCAAGTTTCAATAGTTCAATATTGCGAAAATCTGTTGGATGGCCTTCTGCCTGAAGGGCGATATAACCGTCTTTAATGGGTAAAGCATCTGCATATGGATGTGCTGGCTGTTCAGGGTCGCTCGCATCAGCAATCGGTTTAGTATATTCAAAAACCAGCTCCCCATTAATGTAGTGCCTTATTATTTCATCATCTTTTACTTCAAGCTCAGCCTTAACC
This sequence comes from Kordiimonadaceae bacterium, assembly GCA_038106445.1. Classification (GTDB taxonomy): domain Bacteria; phylum Pseudomonadota; class Alphaproteobacteria; order Sphingomonadales; family Emcibacteraceae; genus Pseudemcibacter. Next base: position 46,283 of record JAYODU010000003.1, read on the forward strand.
CATTGATCACCATCGAAAGTTTTGGATGTAGAATTTATGCAGTGCTGTTTAACAAGTTCACCCTTTATAAGGATATGTGTGCCAGGGGTGCATACATTTCCTGTTGGTCGCTCATTTCCATCGCTTAACCCGCCCAGCAGCTGAAATTCCAGTGATACGGGCCAGCCGTGAATAATTTCCATGCTATCGGGTGATTGCGTATGAAACATAATGCCATTGTTTCTTATTGCCCATTCGGGGGCACCGGGGATTGTATCACCCGTAAATCTATATTCCAGCCGAAGGCGGTAATGAGACAGTTTTTCCTTATAAAAAATATGTCCCCATTCAGCATTGAAATTTTCATATTCATCATAATTGGCAGATAATATACCGTATCCCGCACGGAAGGTGTTTTTATAATTTTCCCCAAGTTCGTAACCACTGAATTTTACGGTCCATCCATCAAGGTTTTCGCCGTTAAATATTGAAACCCAGTTTTCATTTTTTTGTTCTGCGCAGGCAGTGGTAGTTATTAGTATTATTACAAATAATAAGTTTTTTTGGTTCATTTTTTATTTCCCGTGCTTTCACGAATGATCAGATTAAAGGGAAGAAGAATATTTTTATTTTCCGGTTCTTTATCATTTATCAGGTCAAACAGCATTTCCATTGCGTTTGAACCAAAATCTTCTGCGGGCTGCGCAATTGTTGTAAGGGGTGGATCAAAAAATTCCGCAAAACTTATATCATCAAAACCGGAAACCGAAATATCATCCGGAACAGAAAATCCCATTTTTTTGGCCTGTCTTATGGTACCGATCGCCATTTCATCATTCATGCATAATATTGCTGTTGGTGGTGTGGGCTTTGACAACAGATCGCTTGCCGCCATGGCACCGGACGGTAGCGAATAATCGCCAAATTTCCTGTTGGATGGATTGTACCTTAACCCTGCTTCTTCGAGTGCCTGTTTAAAACCCCGCAGCCGATCATTTGTTATGGTGCTGTTTTCCGGGCCCGAAATAATACCAATATCCGTATGACCAAGTGAAATTATATGTTTTGCCATTTCTTTTGCTGCAGCAACATTGTCAAGTTGCACGGTTGGCATGTTTGTGCCCCGCACACAGTCACAGGCATTAACTATTGGGGACGTGCAGTCATTTTTATCTTCAAATGGAATTTGACAATCTAGTTGGATGATGCCGTCAGCCTGCGATGTTTGTACCATATTGGCGTATGTTATTTCACGTTCCCGTAATCCTTGCGTATCACCAAGTAACACGGCATAACCAAGGCGCTGTGCCGTTTGCTCAATGCCGCGGATGACACGTGAAAAGAAAGGATTGGCAATATCCGGGACAAGAACCACAATTGTTGAAGATTTCCGTGTCCGGAAATTACGGGCCAAAATATCGGGTTTATAATTTGTCTGTTTGATAGCATCATTGACAAGTTTTCTGGTTTTTTCAGAAACTTTGTCCGGTTTGCTAATCGTTCTGGAAACGGTGGCAACTGATACGCCGGCAATTTTTGAAACGTCGCGAATAGTCGCCATATTACTAAGACCCATAAATTATAGATATATTTTCTAATATTTATGGGTCATAGTACACAAGGATTTATAACTTGCCAATTAAAATGTAATTGATTACATTTTTCACAGGAATATGGGAAATACCGGGGATGTCAATGTCAGAAAATATTAGTAAATCTAATCGAAGAATTAAAATGGGAATGGTCGGCGGCGGTCCCGGCGCGTTTATCGGAGAAGTTCACCGGATGGCGGCGCGCCTTGATAATCAGATTGAGCTTGTCTGCGGATCTTTCAGCAGTGATTTTGAAAAATCAAAGCAGACAGGTGCTGATCTTTTTCTTGATCCTGAACGTGTCTATGCCGATTTTAATCAGATGATGACCCGTGAGGCGGCGCTGCCTGCGGGGGAACGCATGGATTTTGTGTCGATAGTAACACCTAATCATTTACATCTTCCACCGGCGGCAGCGGCACTTGAAGCAGGTTTTCATGTTATGAGCGACAAACCGGCGACACTTAACCTTGCAGAAGCTAAGGCACTTAAATCACTGGTTGAGAAATCCGGTCTTTTATATGGGCTTACGCATACCTATCTTGGTTACCCGATGGTCAAACAGGCAAGGGCAATGGTAAAGGACGGGAAGCTGGGTGACATTCGTAAAATTCTTGTTGAATATCCACAAGGCTGGTTATCAGACTTCATTGAAAAGTCAGGTGAAAATAAGCAGGCGGAATGGCGGGCAGACCCAAATCGATCAGGAATCAGCGGTGCGTTTGGTGATATTGGGACACACGCGCATAATCTGGCTGAATATATTTCAGGTCTCATGATGACAGAAGTATGTGCGGATCTTAATATTTATGTCAAAGGCCGCATGCTTGATGATGACGGGTCAATTTTATTTCGCATGGAAAATGGGGCGTCAGGTGCCCTGACTGCCAGCCAGATTTGCGCCGGTGAGGAAAATGCGCTGAAGATTAAAATTTACGGTGAAAAAGGTGGACTTGAATGGCACCAGATGAAGCCATATGAACTTATCCATAAACCGCATGGTTCTGTGATGAAGGTTTATACCGCCGGCGTTGATAAAAACAATCTTTATGCTGAAGCATACGCCGCATGCCGGGTGCCTTCTGGTCATCCGGAAGGGTATCTTGAAGCATTTGCCAATCTTTATACAGGGTTTGCCGAAGCGATCCGTGCAAAAGACCGTGATTACCGCGGGCATGATCTGATCGGGATTAATGAAGGCGTGCGCGGGATGGCATTCGTGGATGCAGTGGTGAGGAACAGTGGTTCTGATCAAAAATGGACAAAAATTGATATTTAAGGGCAGAATATGAAACAAATTAAGGGTCCCGCGCTGTTTCTGGCGCAGTTTGCCGGTGACGAAGCACCATTTAACAGTTTTGAAACAATCGTTAAGTGGGCAGCATCAATCGGCTATGTCGGTGTTCAGGTGCCCACATGGGACGGCAGATTGTTTGATCTTGAACGTGCGGCAACTGATCAGAGCTATTGTGATGAATTAAAAGCAACCGCGGCGAAATATGGTGTGGAAATAACGGAACTTTCCACCCATATACAGGGGCAGTTGGTTGCCTGCCATCCGGCCTATGATACTCTTTTTAACGGCTTTGGCCCGGATCATGCCAAGGATGATCATAAGGCAAAGGAAAAATGGGCTACGGAACAATTAATGCTTGCTGCGAAAGCAAGCAAGCGGCTTGGACTTACGGCGCATGTTACTTTCCCGGGTGCATTATTATGGCATACGTTTTATCCGTGGCCGCAAAGGCCGGCAGGACTGGTTGAGGAAGGGTTTAAGGAGCTAGCAAGACGCTGGAGGCCTATTTTGGATGCGTTTGATGACGCCGGTGTTGATGTTTGTTATGAAATCCACCCGGGTGAAGATCTGCATGATGGTGCCAGTTTTGAAATGTTTCTGGATGCAGTGGATAACCACCCCCGTGCAAACATCCTTTATGATCCCAGCCATTTGATTTTACAGGGCATGGATTATGTTGAATTTATCCATATTTATCATGAGCGCATCAAAATGTTCCATGTCAAGGATGCGGAGCTTAATTGTAACGGTCGCAGTGGTGTATATGGGGGATATCAGGCATGGATTGATCGCCCGGGACGTTTCCGATCGCTTGGTGACGGGCAGGTGGATTTCAGCGCGATATTCAGTGCACTTACCCAACATGATTTTGATGGTTGGGCTGTTGTTGAATGGGAATGCTGCATGAAGCATCCTAAGGACGGGGCACGTGAAGGCGCAGAATTTGTGCGTGATCATATTATAAGGCCAACGGAAACAAGTTTTGATGATTTTGCCGGTGCAGGATCAGATCCTGACTTAAACAAAAAAATATTGGGGTTATAAGGAAACGTTATGGATGACATTAGCAGAAGAAGGCTTCTTAAAAATGTAGCGATAATGACGGGCGGTGCCTTATCCGCCAATGTTATTGCAGGTGTGATGTCCGGTGCATTTGCGCAGAACGCGATCATTGTTGATAACCCTGTTTTTACGGCAGATCAGCTTGAACTTGTTGCTGAGATTGCACAGATGATTATTCCGGATACAGATACACCGGGTGCGAAAGCAGCCCTTGTGCATGATTATATCCATGCAATTGTCGGGGACTGGTATTATGAGGATGAACGTGAGAACTTCATAGCAGGTTTAAATGCGGTTGATCGATCATTTATGTCACGTGATGATGCGGGCAGGACCGTAATACTCACAGCACTTGACAATGAAGAAAGTGATAAAAAGACCTTTTTTGCTGAATTTAAGGAATTGACCCTCGTCGGGTATTTTTCATCACAGATCGGCGCTGAAGAAGAACTTCGTTATGAACAATATCCCGGTCCTTATCAGGGATGTGTGCCGTTTGAACAGGTAGGACGGACCTGGGCAACATAATAATGGACAGATTTAAAACCACAGAACCACAATTTGATGTGCTGATAGTCGGTTCCGGTATATCCGGCGGCTGGGCAGCAAAAGAATTTTGTGAAAAAGGTTTTAAAACCCTTCTTGTTGAACGTGGCCGCCATATTGAACATGGTGAAGATTATACTGGTGAAAATAAAGACCCGTGGGAACTTAAATTCAGGGATGATGTTGACCGCAACCTTGCTAATGAAAGATATCCGGTTCAAAAGCGTTGTTACGCGTTTAAGGACAGCACAAAACATTTCTTTGCGGATGATATTGATCATCCTTACTCCAAAGAAGAAGGAACCAATTTTGAATGGATTAAAGGGTTTCACCTTGGGGGACGTTCACTACTTTGGCACCGCCAGAGTTACCGTTGGAGTGCGATGGATTTTGAAAGTAACGCACGGGACGGCTGCGGTACTGATTGGCCCGTACGTTATAATGATCTGGCGCCGTGGTATGATTATGTGGAAAAATTTGTTGGTGTCAGTGGCACGAAGGAAGGACTGGATCAGCTCCCCGATGGCATATTTCTGCCACCGATTGGTTTTAACTGTGCAGAAGAGGAATTTTCGCGCCGTATCAATGATTTATATGATGACAGGGTGCTTATTCCCGGGCGCTGCGCACATTTAACGGACCCGCAGCCTGTTCATACAGACCTTGGCAGGGGAACCTGTCAATCGCGAAATCAATGTCAGCGTGGTTGTTCGCTTGGGGCGTATTTCTCATCGCAGTCAGCGACACTACCCGCAGCAAACCTAACGGGGAATTTAACAACTATTACTAATAGTATTGTTCATAGTATCATTTATGATTATGACAGCGGAAAAGCCGCTGGTGTGAGGGTTATTGATTCTGTCACTAAAGAAACCAGAGAATACTCAGCACGCGTGATATTTTTATGCGCATCAACACTTGGGACGACACAAATACTTCTGAATTCAGTCAGTGAGCATTTTCAAACAGGCTTTGCCAATAGCAGTGATGCGGTAGGCCGATATTTAATGGATCATCTTTGTTTTGCAGGGGCAACCGGGGAAATTGACGGATTTAAGGATCATTATTATATCGGGCGCAAACCGAACAGTATTTATCTGCCGCGGTTTACCAATCTTAGGCGTGATGAGGAAGATTTTGTTCGCGGTTATGCCTATCAGGGCAGTGGTCGCCGAAAGGGGTGGAGCGACAGGCTAGGTGAAAAAGGGTTTGGTGCTGATTTTAAGGAAAGCTTTAAAACGCCGGGTGTATGGGAAATAAATCTGGAAGGTTACGGCGAAATGCTGCCGGATGCGAGTAACCGGGTAACGCTTCATAAAACCAAAAAAGACAAGTGGGGTATGCCGCAACTACATATTGATGCCAGATTTGGGGATAATGATAAAAAAATCCGTAAAGCAATGGTAGATGAAGCTGAAAATATCATGAAGCGGGCGGGGCTAACCAATATTCAAACTTACAATACGGAAGATTCACTTGGGCTTGGTATTCATGAAATGGGTACGGCAAGGATGGGTCGGGACCCTAAAACATCAGTTCTGAATGGCTTTAACCAGTGCCATGATGTTGATAATGTTTTTATTACGGATGGCTCTGCGATGGCGTCATCGGCATGTCAAAATCCGTCACTGACCTATATGGCGTTTACGGCACGTGCCGTTGATTATGCAACAACCCTGATCAAACAAGGGAGTTTATAAATGACTGATTTTGATGCAATTGTTGTTGGTTCAGGCATGTCCGGTGGATGGGCCGCCAAGGAATTTACTGAAAAGGGAATGAAGACCCTTGTCATTGAACGTGGCCGCCATGTGGAACATCGAACCGATTATGTGGGTGAAGGGCTTGGACCATGGGAAATGAAATTTCGCGATCAGGTTGACCGCAAAACAGCAGATAAAAACCATGATATTCAGAAAAGATGTTATGCATTTCTGGAAAGCACGAAGCAGTTTTTTGTAAATGACCTTGACCATCCCTACAGCCAGGAAGAAGGAAAACCGTTTAGCTGGATCAGGGGGTATCATCTTGGTGGTCGCTCGCTTACCTGGCACCGGCAGAGCTACCGTCTTGGCGATCTGGATTTTGGGGCCAATAAAAGGGACGGTCACGGTATAGACTGGCCGGTGCGTTATGCCGATATCAGAAAATGGTATGATCATGTGGAGACATTTGCGGGGATAACCGGAAATAATGACGGGCTTTTACAGCTTCCGGATGGGAAGTTTCAACCACCCATGGAGCTTAATTGTGTTGAAAAAGTCCTTAAAGAACGCATGGAAGAACTTTATGAACACCGCAGACTGATCATTGGACGGGCAGCCCATCTTACCGAACCGACCGAAGAACAGTTGGAATTGGGGCGGGGAACCTGTCAGAACCGCGATCAATGCCAGCGTGGTTGTTCGTTTGGTGCTTACTTCTCATCGCAGTCGGCAACATTACCGGCTGCACGGCGAACCGGTAACCTAACGGTCATAACAGATAGCATTGCCCATAGCCTGATATATGATCCGGAAACAAAGCGTGCGACAGGGGTCAGGGTGATTGATGCCCATACAAAAGAAGGAAAAACATACACAGCAAAGGTCATTTTTATGTGTGCATCGACACTGGGGACGACGCAGATAATGCTTAATTCTGTGAGTGAACATTTCCAAAATGGTTTTGCTAATAGTAGTGGTGTGCTTGGGCACCATATAATGGATCATCTATATGCCCAGGGGGCCACAGGTGATTTTGAAGGGTTCGAAGACCGTTATTATATTGGTCGTCGTGCGACAGGCATTTATATTCCCCGTTATCAGAACCTGGCCGGTCAGGAAGAAGAATATTACCGTGGCTATGGGTTTCAGGGCGGTGCTTCACGCCTCGAGTGGCGTGACCGTATTGGTGAAAAGGGTTTTGGTGCCGATTTTAAGGAAAGCTTTAAAACACCGGGTAAATGGCAATTTAATATTGCGGGATTTGGTGAAATGCTGCCAGATTTTAAAAACCATGCACGACTTCATAAAACCAAAAAAGACAAATGGGGTATTCCGCTGCTGCATGTTGATTGTGAGTACTGCGAAAATGACTGGAAAATGCGCCGAGCGATCGTGAAGGATTCGGTACAAATGCTAAAAGACCTGGGACTTAAAAATGTGCAGGGCTACCTGAATGAAGATGCGGCTCCCGGCATTGGTATTCATGAAATGGGAACGGCCAGAATGGGATATGATCCGAAGACATCGGTCTTAAATAAATTTAATCAGTGCCATGACGTGGAAAATGTTTTTATCACTGATGGGTCATTTATGACATCTTCAGCGTGCCAGAATCCTTCACTGACCTATATGGCATTTACCGCACGCGCGGTGGATTATGCCGTAACGCAATTGAAGGCAAACCTATTATAGAGAGATAAGATATGGACAGAAGAAAATTTATAAAAACAGCCGCTGGCGCAAGTCTGGCAAGTATGGCGGGGATGACCGGAATATTGAAAGTTGCGGCTGAAGAACAAAAAATTACCAATTACGGTGTTCAGCTTTATACTGTCCGGCATCTGATCGCGGAAAATATGCCAAGGACAATTGAACAGATCGCAGAGATGGGGTTCAAGGAAGTTGAAGCGATCATTAATCTAGGCGGGACAGCCAGAGAGTTTAGAAACGCGCTTGATCAGAACGGTCTTAAATGTGTATCCCGTCATATGGATCCGATCCAGCTTGAAGTGGAAACCTTAAAAACATTTATTGAAGATGCCCACACAATCGGTCAGGAATATCTGGTCATGGGCTGGGTGCCGCCAGAGGACAGAGTTAGGCTTGATCAGTATAAGTCATTGGTAGAAAAGCTTAATGTTGCAAGCCATATGTGCAAGGATGCCGGTATACAGTTTGGTTATCACCATCATGATTTTGAATTTGTGGAACTGGAAGGCGAGCTGCCTTATAAACTTATCTTTGATCAGACTGATCCTGAGCTAATGAAAATAGAAATGGATTTTTACTGGATAACATATGCCGGGGTTGATCCTTTTATGCTTTTTGACCTTTATCCGGGACGGTTCCCCATGTGCCATTTGAAGGATATGGATGAAAACCGCTGGTTTGCCGATGTGGGTAAAGGAACTATTGATTTTGAAAGATATTTAAGCCGTATAAGCCAGGCAGGGTTTAAGCATTTCTTTGTTGAGCATGACGAACCGGAAGACCCGCTTGCGACAATCCGCAATGGACTTGAAAGTACAAAAAAACTGACAATCAGCGGGATATAAGAATAATTTTTTAGGCGTCTGGAAGGATATTTGTAAATGTATCATCAAAAAGTTGGTGAAAGCCTGAAACAATTAATTAGTGATGTTTGTGATTTGCGTGTGAGTGCTGATATGGCTGATATTTTGTCACGTCTTCAGAAAATGGCCGCAAATCCGGATGATATAAAAAATGCGTTACCAGATTTTGATGATGATGAAGTTCTGCTTTATGTGGATGATGATATTACAGTCTACAGAATAGCAACGACCCCCGGTATTATATACCCGCCGCATGAACATGGCATGATCGCCATTTCAGCTATTTACAAGGGTACGGAAACGCATGTTTTTTATGACCGCGATGGTGAAAATGTTATTGAACGTAGCAAGGTACGGTTTTGCTCACCTGCCATTGTTGATATGGAACCGTCAGCCGTGCATGCAATCTGCAATGAAGATGACGAACCCAATGAAAGCCTCCATTTTTATTTTGGTGACCTGGAAACACAGAAGCGAACGCTGTGGGATCAGAATGGCAAAAACCTGCAGCAATATATACATGAAGATTATCTAAGTTTTTCCAGGCCTTTTGACTAAAAATGACAATGAAAGCAGCAATACAAGAATGGGACAATAAAAATGCTGAAGATATTGAAGCAGTTTATATGCAGTTTTCAGGTGATAATGATTTTACCGAAAACCTCATAGAATTTTTACCTGATAAGGGCTTGCAACGGGGAACAACATGGCTAATTAAAAGGCATTTTGAACAAAAGGGAACATTGTCCGAAGAAAAAGTATCCACATTAATATCGTCATTAAATATGATGCAGCATTGGGAAGCTCAATTACATATTTTACAATGTTTGCCATATTTGGTTATCCCAGAAAAGGATAGTAAAAGGCTGCATGATTTTCTGCTAGTTGCAATTAAATTTTAAAGATACTGGACGAAAGCACAAAAAACCGTATAAAACAGTCATAAGATTTTTTATTGCTGGAGGCGGAATATGAGCAGCGAACTGGTAACGGTTTTTGGTGGTTCAGGATTTATAGGCAGGACATTGGTACAGCATCTTGCAAAGGCGGGGTACCGTGTTCGTGTGGCTGTGCGGCGACCAAATAATGCGCTGTTTGTAAAACCGCTTGGTGAACTGGGGCAGGTGCAGCTAGCGCAGGCAAATGTACGCAACCAACCTTCAGTTGAGGCAGCCGTAAAAGACGCCGATTATGTTGTCAACCTAGTGAGCGTGCTACATGAAAGTGGTAATCAGACATTTGAAAATCTTCATGTTAAGGGTTCAGGGATTATAGCAGCAGCGTGTTCGCGTGCTGGGGTTAAAAAGCTGATACAGATTTCATCAATAGGTGCTGATGAAGAATCGGGTTCAAAATATGCACGCACCAAAGCAAGGGGCGAAAAAGCGGTAAGAGAAAATTTCCCGGCCGCAACCATCATCCGTCCAAGCGTGGTCTTTGGACCGGACGATAAGTTTTTTAACAAATTTGCTGGCATTGCCAAAATTTTCAGAATGCTGCCGGTTATTTGCGGAAAGACCAAAATGCAACCTGTTTATGTTGGGGATGTTGCGGATGCAATCGCCAGTGCAATTGAAAATGATGATGCCGCCGGTAAAATTTATGAAATAGGCGGACCAAAGATATATGAATTTCGCGAATTGCTTAAGATGGTCAATAAATATACTGAACAAAATGTCCCGCTTATTCCCATTCCGAAGCAGCTGGCTTACCTGAAGGCCTTTTTCTTAGGCATGCTTCCAAACCCCCTCATCACCATCGACCAGGTTCGGTTGCTTGAAAAAGATAATGTTGCCGGGGAAGGAATGCCGGGTTTGGCTGAACTGGGTGTAAATGCAAAACCAGCTGAAGCGATAATCCCCAACTATCTTGTGCAGCACAGACCAACAGGACAATTCAGGTCTGCATCATAAACTAAGACTTATATCCGTTAGGGTTTTTTGATTGCCAGTTCCAGGCATCACGAACCATATCATTTATACTTCGTGTTGCCTGCCAGCATAATTCTTTTTTGGCCAGACTGGAATCAGCGTAGCAGCTTGCGATATCGCCGTCCCGCCTTGGGGTTATGTTGTGCGGTATTTTCAGATTGTTTTCATTTTCAAACGCTTTGATAACATCAAGAACACTATATCCAATCCCTGTTCCAAGGTTATAGGTCACCAAGCCCGGGTTTTTATGCAGTTTATCAAGTGCTTTCAGATGCCCTGCGGCAAGGTCCATGACATGGATATAGTCCCGCACACCGGTACCGTCCGGCGTATCATAATCATCACCAAATACGGAAAGTTCTTTTAATTTACCGCTGGCAACCTGGGTCACATATGGCATCAAATTATTGGGAATACCTGCCGGATCTTCACCTATCAGCCCGCTTTCATGGGCACCAACCGGGTTAAAATACCGCAGTCTTGCGATATTCCAGTTATGATCGGACTTTGCAAGGTCCATAAGCATATGTTCGATCATTAATTTTGATGTACCGTATGGATTGGTTGTGTTGCCAGTCGGAAAATCTTCCGTAATGGGAACGGATGCGGGATCACCATAAACTGTTGCGGAAGAGCTAAACACAAGCGTTTTTACATTCGCTTTTTTCATGGTATGACAGAGAATAGCCGTTCCGCCCACATTATTATCGTAATATTCCAGTGGTTTTTGAACGCTTTCACCCACGGCCTTTAACCCGGCAAAATGGATAACGGCATCAAAATTATTTTCTGAAAATAATTTATCCAGACCACCTGCATCACGAATATCAAGTTCGATAAACTCCAGGTTATTTTTACCTGTAATGTTTTTTACCCGTTCAAGTGAGGTAACGGAAGAATTGGACAGGTTATCAATGACCACGATTTGATGTCCCGCTTCCAAAAGAAGAAGTACTGTATGGCTTCCAATATAGCCTGCACCGCCGGTAACAAGTATGTTCATTGATTGTCCAGTTTCATTATCATGTTAAGATAGTACAAAATATATGTTAATGAAGTATTTTTTTATTCACGATCAATCACAGAAAATTCACTTGCCTGAAATGATTGAAAAGGTGTAAGTCAGTGGCATGGTTTTAAAAGGAATTTTTCGGACACTGATCCTGGCCAAATTAATAATGATGGTCATACTTTCGTTTGCGATGGGGGCGGAAGTAAGAACGGATTTGGCAAAACTCACCATCAGTGCTGATCACAGCTCCGTCGCGCCGGGGGATAATTTTTATATCGGCATTGAACTGACACCCAATGACGGCTGGCATGGATATTGGGAAAATCCCGGTGATGCCGGATTAAAACTGACCATGGATTGGGACGAAGTTGATGGCCTTCAAATTGGTGATCTTCAATTTACCTCACCGCATCTTATTCCCTTTGAAGAAATTGTTTCATACGGTTATGACGGTAAAATAACCATTATTGCAAACGCCCATATTGCAGAGGATATAACATCTTCATCAGTGGAAATTGGCGGGGCCGCATTCTGGCTTGTTTGTTCAGATGCGCTTTGTGTACCGCAGGAAGCGGAAATCTCATTTGAACTTCCTGTTGGTGAAAGTGTCGTTGATCCCGTTCAACAAGGTGTGGTTATCGCTGCCAAAAATGATATGCCCAATGTGGTTAACTGGGAAAGCGCATTTCACACTGATGGTGAAAATTTCACGGTTCAGGCACAAATTCCCGAAGAATATAATGTTATTGAAAGCGCGTATATATTCCCATACAGCGAAGGCATGATGGAAAATGTATATTATCAGGATCTGTCTTTTATAAATGGTGAAATTATCGGCCGGTTTAAAAATGCCTACGGTTACGAGGATAACGACCAGTTTAATTATGTGCTTCGTTTCAAAACGGGCGGTGGTGATGATCTGGTTTTTTCGCTTACAGCTGATAAATCAATTGAACCGGTTGCGGAAGTTATGCCTGTCGCAGAAGAGAAAACGGCACCCGCTTTTATACCTGAAATTGGTCTTGCAACGGCGCTGACGTTTGCTTTTATTGGCGGGCTTATCCTTAATTTAATGCCATGTGTTTTTCCCATTCTCAGTCTGAAGGTAATGAGCGTTGCAAAGCTGAGCGATAGGAATAATGCCGAAGCCAGGAAGAATGGCCTTGTTTATACGGCCGGTATAATGGTTTCCTTTGCAGCCATTGGATTGATCGTAACCATTTTATCGCTCGGCTGGGGTTTTCACATGCAAATGCCGCTGATTAATTTCGGACTTGGGTTGTTGATGGTGCTGATTGCACTTAATCTGTTCGGCATCTTTGAAGTAAGTGGCCGGTTTGCCGGAATCGGGCAAGGATTAATTGATTCTTCCAATGGTGTACAGGCTGTAAAGAATACATTTTTTACAGGCGTTCTTGCGGTGGTAGTGGCAACGCCATGTACTGCACCGTTTATGGCAAGTGCCCTTGGATTTGCATTCGTCAGTGGCGGCGTATCAGGATTATCTGTTTTTCTTGCGCTTGGGTTAGGTCTTGCGTTTCCGTATTTATTGATATGCAATATTCCGGCATTGCGCCAATTGTTGCCGAAGCCGGGGGCATGGATGGAAAATATGAGAAATATCCTTGGTTTTCCAATGCTGGCAACGGCGCTTTGGCTATTCTGGATTATGGGTAACCAAATTGGTATCAATGGAATGTCTGTTGCTATTGCAGCAAGTATTGCGCTGGCATTGGCCGTATGGTCGTTTGCCAAGCATGGCGTGGCTTGGAAAGTGTTGTCAGCAGGTAGTATAGCCGTGATATTTATTAGTGGTTATATAATATCCTATCAGGATATGGGGACTTCGGTAACAACTTCTCAAACCGATGATGGCCTTAAAGCAGAAATTTTTACATCAGCCGCACTTAGGCAGAAAATAGATCAAAATCAATCTGTCTTTGTTTATTTTACCGCGGACTGGTGTGTTACATGCAAGCTCAATGAACGCGTCGCGCTATCACAACCGTCCGTGCATAAGGCACTTAATGATAAAAATATAAGCGTGATGGTCGGTGACTGGACCAATCAAAATTCGGATATTACCAAAACTTTACAAAATTATGGTCGTATTGGTGTGCCGCTTTATCTTTATTTTCCAAATGGACGTTCGGTTGATAATCCGATAATTTTACCGCAGATATTAACCCCTGATATTGTCATAGAAGCGCTTTAGTATTTTATTTTGCGGAGAATTAGGCAGACTGGAAATAGAGCTATTCAGTCAGATCTTCCCAAAGTGCTTTGACTTTATTAAAGAAACCAGACGCTTCCGGACTTACATTTTCACCACATTCCTCGGCGAATGCCCTTAAGAGTTCTTTTTGTTTATTGTTCAGATTAACCGGTGTTTCAACCAGTGTTTCGATTACCATATCACCAAAAGTACCACTATTAAGTATTGGCATACCCTTTCCGGGGATATTATAACGTTTTCCGGTTGGCGTTCCGGCGGTAATTTTAACGTCAGCTTTTTCACCGCCCACCGTGGGTACTTCTATTGTTCCGCCCAATGTGGCTGTAGTCATAGGAATTGGTACGCGGCAGAATATGGTTGAACCTTCGCGTTCGAAGATCGGGTGATATTCAATATTTATAAAAATATACAGATCCCCGCTTACGCCGCCACGGGCACCTGCCTTACCCTCACCGGAAAGGCGAATGCGGGTTCCTTCTTCGACGCCTGCCGGAATTTTAACATCAAGGGTTTTATTCTTTTTCTTTAAACCACTGCCTCTGCAGTTAGTACATGGATTTTCAATAACCATACCTTTTCCATTACAACCCGGGCAGGTACGTTCAACCATGAAGAATCCCTGCTGGGTTCTAATCTTACCAATGCCGTTACATGTAGTGCAGGCTGTTGGTTTGGTGCCATCTTTGGCACCGCTACCATCACAGGTATTACAACTTACATCAGTCGGAATGATTATTTTTTCTGATTTACCGCGGAACGCGTCTTCAAGTGTTATGGAAAGATTATAGCGAAGGTCTGCACCACGTCTTGTTGCATTGGGGTCGCGACGCCGTCCGCCACCCATACCAAACAGGTCTTCAAAAATATCGGAAAATCCGGATGCTTCAAAACCGTGGAAACCACCACGTCCGCCGCCCATGCCGCCATTTTCAAAGGCACTATGACCAAACTGATCATATGCGGCACGCTTTTGATCATCTTTTAAAATATCATAAGCTTCTGAAACTTCTTTGAATTTGGCTTCTGCGGCTGTGTCACCGGGATTACGGTCAGGGTGAAATTGCATTGCGAGCTTACGATATGCGGATTTTAGTGTGGAGCCATCGGCATCTTTACTTACTCCGAGCATTTCGTAATAGCACTGTTTTGACATATCCCTACCTACCAGTTTTATAGCAATTGCGCCATTTAAGGAAAATGGCGCAATTGGTTATCATTATTTTTCGGCAATTAGTCTTTTTTATCTTCGTCAACTTCTTCGAAGTCAGCGTCAACAATATCATCATCAGCTTCGTCTGCTGAGTTATTGTTATCCGCTGTATCACCGCCCGCTGTCTGGTCAGCATAAATGACTTCGCCAAGCTTCATGGCTGTTTTTTCCAATGCTTCCGTTGAAGAATTTATTGTGTCTATATTATCACCTTCGAGTGCATCTCTGACAGCTTTAACCGCTTCTTCGATCGTTGCTTTATCATCGCTGCTTAGTTTGCTGCCATGCTCTTTAAGCTGTCCTTCAACAGTATGGGCAAGGCTTTCACCTTTATTTTTGGCATCCACAAGGGCGCGACGCTTTTTATCTTCTTCGGCGTTGGCTTCGGCCTGTTTGATCATTTCTTCAATGTCTTCATCACTTAAGCCACCTGAAGCCTGGATACGGATATTTTGTTCTTTGCCTGTGCCTTTATCCTTAGCAGACACATTCACAATCCCGTTGGCATCAATATCAAATGTAACTTCGATTTGTGGAACGCCACGTGGCGCCGCCGGAATGCCAACCAGATCAAATTGACCGAGGATTTTATTGTCCGCGGCCATTTCCCGTTCGCCCTGGAAGACACGAATTGTCACAGCGGACTGATTATCTTCAGCAGTCGAGAATGTTTGTGACTTCTTGGTAGGTATTGTTGTGTTACGGTCAATAAGACGTGTAAATGCACCACCAAGTGTCTCAATACCAAGGGAAAGCGGTGTCACATCAAGCAGCAGAACATCTTTAACATCCCCTTGCAGCACCCCAGCCTGAATTGCAGCACCCATAGCAACAACTTCATCCGGGTTCACACCTTTATGTGGTTCTTTGCCGAAGAAATCCTTCACAGTTTCGATTACTTTCGGCATGCGTGTCATACCACCAACAAGAACCACTTCATCAACCTCACCTGCTGTAATACCAGCATCTTTAAGGGCGGCCTGACATGGTTTCACTGTACGTTTCAGAAGATCATCAACAAGTGCTTCCAGCTTAGCGCGTGTAAGTTTTAGCGTTAAATGTTTAGGACCTGATGCATCAGCGGTGATAAACGGAAGATTGATTTCAGTCTGTGTTGTAGATGAAAGTTCAATTTTCGCTTTTTCAGCAGCTTCTTTAAGGCGTTGAAGTGCCATTTTATCATTACGAAGATCAATGCCATTTTCTTTCTTGAATTCGTTTGCAAGATATTCAACAAGACGCATGTCAAAATCTTCACCACCCAGGAATGTGTCCCCGTTGGTTGATTTTACTTCAAATACACCGTCGCCGATTTCAAGGATGGAAACGTCAAATGTACCACCACCAAGGTCGTAAACTGCGATTGTTTTACCATCGTTTTTATCAAGTCCGTATGCAAGCGCAGCAGCAGTTGGCTCATTGATAATGCGCAGTACTTCCAGACCGGCAATTTTACCGGCGTCTTTGGTTGCCTGACGCTGTGCGTCATTAAAGTAGGCAGGAACGGTAATTACCGCCTGGCTTACAGTTTCACCAAGGTACTGTTCTGCAGTTTCTTTCATTTTTTGAAGGATCAGTGCTGAAACCTGGGAGGGGCTCATTTTTTCACCACGGGTTTCAACCCATGCATCATTATTGTCGGATTTAATGATTTTATATGGGACCATTTCAATATCTTTTTTGGTGGCCGGGTCATCAAATGAGCGACCAATCAGACGCTTAATTGCAAACAGGGTATTTTCTGCGTTTGTAACTGCCTGACGTTTTGCGGCCATGCCGACAAGTTTTTCACCGTCTTCGGTAAAAGCAACCATTGAAGGCGTCGTACGACCACCTTCTGAATTTTCAATAACTTTAGGTTTAGAACCATCCATGATAGATACACAGGAGTTTGTTGTTCCTAAATCTATGCCAATAACTTTTGCCATATTATCCTCGTTTATTTAAATCACCCGGATCAGGTCAATTATGCCCCTGAGCGGGTATTATCAATTAATATTTTTAAGCGCTTCTGCGCATTACTCATGGTGCTTATATAGGTCGGTTTTTCGTCACTGCAAGGGTTTTTTTGGAAGTTTTTCAATTTTTTAAAAAACGACATAATTATATTGTTTATATATGCTTGGGCTAAAATAAAAAACTATTCTGCAAATTCGCGCATATGGTTTACACTATAACTTCATACTGAAAATTTTATGGATTTGCATTTTATTCAGATTTTGGCCGATTTATAACGCGTTTAAGAGGAAATTATCTTCTGTAAAATCAATGGATGATATTTGTGATAGCATGGAAATTCTTTATCATGCAGAACAATCACAAGTTAAGGGTGTTGCTATTGATGATTATTGTAAATCATTAATTATAAGCACAAACAAAACAGGGAATATTGAACAAGAACGGCGCAGGATAGAAGGATATCTGGCTGATCATCATGAAACGGTGAAATACAAATTCAGCAATGTACCTGCGACGCCAACAGGATTTCATGTATTTGGCGCAACCTTTTCCGGAAGCGGGAGCGATATTTTTGGGCCATTATTAGAAAGCAATATTCCGATAATAGAAAAGGGATTTTATGCCACCAGTTACGTCACAAGCACGTTTTTTGGTCATTGGTTGTGTGATGGGGCACCGACATCACTTTTAAAGGACCCTGACGAAACGCTTTACTTCTGGTCGCCGCCTTCATGGGGGCATACAGCAGGCTATCTTGATTTGATGGGAATAGAGCGGATCAATGCGAAATATGTTTTTTTAAACAGATGTCCTATTGCAAAGATGTCGGAATGAACATTAATAGACGGGAAAGAATTCAGAGAATAAAGAATAAGCTTATAAGTAAAAGTACTGGTATTGAAAAAGTATATCTCAGCCGTGGCGATAGTGGGGTTTTAAGGAAAATTATTAACGAAGACGAGCTAATTGATGCGCTACGGGATTTGGGGTTTCATATTGCGAGCGTTTATGATCCGTTTGATGATATTATTGCTTCTTGCGCTGGTGCCCGTGTTACGGTCTCTATAGAAGGTAGCAACACCGCACATTTGATGATGAGTGCTTCCTTTGGCGCTGACCATATTATAAATCCCGCTGACAGGTTCTGTTGTATTTTTGCTGATTACGCTTCCGCCGTTGGGGATAATATTCATACTATAGTCGCGGTAAAAGAAAAGGATGGATACAAAGTTGATGTGCCAAGGCTGGTTAACATTATTCAAAAGCTTCAAGATGTAAAATAGTATGGATAATAATTGGTAAATAGTATTTAATTTTTAAATATTGAGTATATATTAAATTCGTTTTTCAAATATCTTAAATTATGTATTCTATTTGCACTATGAAAAACAGAGTCGTTTGGAGTGTGTTATGAAAAACCATAAAAAGGGTAATTCGCAAAATTTGGATTACTACGACTATTCAGAATTCGACGATGATTATTATAATGATCTCGCTGAAGAAAAGGCCGAAAAAAGGTCTAAGCGCAAACGTCCTCCACGTAGAAGCTCAGGCAATGCGAATGCATTTCACAACTATATGAAGGATTATTAGCAAGTTCACAATTATACGGGAGAGCAAGCCGCTTTTTTATATCTGATATGATCTATCCCAGATATTTCTGAGCGGCTTGCCCTTTAAAAACTTGCTTTTTTCAAATACTTTATGCCGTTTAAAATAACGCTCATCAAATCTGCTTCGATATCATCCGCATATACCAGATAGGCGGGGTAGTTGAACTTTGGTGCCCATTCTACCAGCTTTAGTTTTTCTTCTTTAATTAATGGTTGGACAATACGTTTTGGAAAATATCCGCTTGATGGAGAAATTAAAAGATATTCAACACCAAGTGTACCCAGGTCAAGTGAGACGCGCGGTATCTGAATATCAGGAAAGTTGAGCGCATGATCGCTAATAAATTCGGGACCCCAGTTAACGAAAATATAATCATGTTCAAAAATGTTATTATCCTCTTCGAGTGAGGTGACTAAAACAATTTCCTCTTCAAAAATCTGTCTGATTTTGAAGCCGGTGCGATGTTGGGGGCGATACATGATTGCAATATCAAGTGAACCTTCTGTCAGTTTTTGCATAAGGTCCGGTGAGTAGCCCATTTCGGTTCTTATTGCTATTTCCGGTGCATGAATGCGCATCCAGGGTAATAGCTTTAATAAAAACCCATCCCAAAGGCTTACCTGGCCACCAATACGCAACAGTGCTTCCATTTTGTCAGCAATGCCGACTGATAACCGGGCCTCATCCCAAAGTTTAGCGAGTGCCAGAGCATGTTTAAAGAATTGTTTTCCGGCAACGGTTAATCTTGCACCCTGTTTGCTCCGGTCGAACAGATAGGTACCTAACTGATCTTCAAGGTTTCTAATTCTGATGCTGACTGTCGATTGGGTAACAAATACCTTTTCAGCGGCCGAAACAAAACTACCGGTATCAGCGACAGCAATAAATGTTTTGATTTGGGCAATGTCCATCTTTTTCCTTCATGATTATCTATTCAATTATTAAATATTATATAGTTAAATTATTCAATTTAATTATGAAATAAAAGTTTGTATTTTTATAGATATCTGGATTGCCAGTTAAAGGACAGTAACGTGCAAGACCATATCAATGATTACACGAATAAGAGCAGTAATTTACCAGATAGGAAGTTAACTGGGGAAATTGATTATGATCTTTTGCGCATTAAGAACAAGAAACCCAATGATCCAATGTCCATGGAGGAATATAAAAATTATATAGACAGGTTGTTTTTCAAGTAGATCTAAATTCGGCGAATAATACCGTATAAATTTAATAGTCGTCATCCGACTTAAATTGCTTGAA
>JAYODU010000003.1:66275-295515 GCA_038106445.1 Kordiimonadaceae bacterium
CATATATACTGTCTTGTGTCAGCATATATGATTCAGCATATTCATCATCCAAATCCTTAACGAGCAGACAATCTTCGTCTTCTTCAAAATCATAATCATCATCAAAATTTAGTTCATCTTCATTATCATGTTTTTTCTTGTCTTCAGTATAATTTGTGAACTTTTTTCCTGTCATTTTGAATCCCGTCATTTGTTGTGTTTAATGACATATTCTCAAGTTGATATTTTTTGAACAGCGAATTTTTTAAATGATAACTATTTATTATATCAATAGTACCGAATTTGACTCCTTCGGGATTTAGGCTTAAATGGATTTTTAAAAAAATTAATTGGGAGTAAAAATGGAAGGGTTAATTGTTGGTTGGGAAGAGTGGGTTGCGTTACCTGAATTGGGTTTGCCTGCACTTAAAGCGAAAACGGATACGGGTGCAAGAACGTCTGCAATACATGCTTTTGCTATTCAACCATTTGGTAGTGAGGATAAACCATTTGTCAGATTCGGCATTCATCCTGAACTAGGTAATCCCGATATTGAAGTATTTTGTTCAGCGCCCGTTGTCGGTAGGCGGGACGTAACTTCCTCCAATGGGCAAACCGAGCTTCGTTATGTAATAAAAACACCGATCATAATTGGTAAGAAAAAATGGGACATAGAAATCACACTTACCAATCGGGAAAACATGTCCTATAGAATGCTGCTGGGAAGAACAGCGCTGGAGGGAGTAGCGGTTCAGCCAGCCGAAAGTTTTGTCCAGCCTGAGCTGTCATATAAGTTATATGGAAAAGTAAAACGCCGAAAACCAGTTAAAAGGCCACTTCGAATAGCGATTTTAACAAGAGAGCCCAACAATTATTCGACAAGCCGGCTTGTCGAGGAAGCAGAATTACATAATCATGTTGTAGAGCTCATAGATACGCGGCGTTGTTATCTGAATATTCAGACCCATAACCCTGAAGTACATTACGATGGTAAGGCTTTACCTCATTATGATGCTGTAATACCCAGGATTGGGGCTTCGCTGACGTTTTATGGAATGGCTATCGTAAGGCAGTTTGAGGCAATGGGAACCTTTTGTCTTAATAACGCAAGTTCCATTGGCGCATCACGGGATAAGCTTGCCGCGCATCAAATTTTAGCAAGACACACAATACCCATGCCAACGACTGCATTTGCGAGTTCACCTAAAGATACAAATAATCTTTTATCTTTGGTTGGTGGCTCGCCCACCGTTCTAAAATTGCTTCAAAGTACGCAAGGTAAAGGGGTCGTGCTGGCCGAAACCAAAAAAGCCGGAGAAGCCGTTATCAGTGCGTTTCAAAACCTTGATGCCAACTTTATCGCACAGGAATTTGTGAAGGAAGCTGCCGGCTCTGACCTGAGGTGTTTTGTCGTTGGGAACAGAGTAGTAGGTTCGATGATGAGAACGGCGAGTTCGGATGATTTCAGGGCAAACCTGCACGCAGGGGGTAGCGCGAAAAAGGTGACATTGACAGCCGAGGAAAAGAAAATTGCTGTTAAATGCGCCAAAGTTCTTGGCCTTACAGTGGCCGGGGTTGATTTGATAAGGACTGATAATGGCCCTAAAGTTCTTGAGGTCAACAGTTCACCCGGCCTGGAAGGTATTGAAAAGACGTCAAAAAAGAATCTTGCTCGCTTTATTATTGAGTATATCGAAAAAAATGCACCTTCAACAATTTGGCAAGGAAAAACCAAACGATAATCTTCTGACTATTCTGGTAACTATAACTGATGTTTAAGCCGTGGTATCAACCCCTTCAGTGGTTTGAGCTGAGCCACCCTTTGCAACACCGACCATAGCGGGACGAAGAAGGCGATCTTTGATTTTATACCCAACCTGTAATACCTGCATTACTGTACCGTGCGGGTGTT
Organism: Kordiimonadaceae bacterium; assembly: GCA_038106445.1. GTDB lineage: Bacteria > Pseudomonadota > Alphaproteobacteria > Sphingomonadales > Emcibacteraceae > Pseudemcibacter. The sequence goes on from JAYODU010000003.1 coordinate 68,167, forward strand.
CATTTGTTTCAGTTTCAAACATTGCCTGGTGCTGGTGGTGATCAAATGGTTCACCATGAGGATCTATTTTATTGATGCCATAGCGGTCAAAAATATTGTGAAGTTCCCTGTCAGTCATCTTAACCCCTTCGATCAGGTTTTTAACACTGTCAGGCAGATTTTCATCTTTTGGTAATGCCTCTAGGGCACGGCGAAGATTATCACCGATTGAAAGCATATCGCGTGCAAAACTTGTAACAGCATAGTTGGCAGCGTCGGCCTTCTCTTTTTCAGAGCGGCGACGTACATTTTCTGTTTCTGCAACGGCACGCAGCAGTTTATCCCGCAAATCGTTTATTTCTTCTTCCGCAATCGTTAACGGGGTCACTTCTACGTCAGACGAATTTTCTTTGGCGTTTTCTTCAACGATTTTATCAACCAGTTCTTCTTCCGGTTTATCTTTATTTTCATTTTGGTCTTTATGTTTAGTCATCAGAGTATTTTTCCAATAATTTTTGCAGTGTAATCAACCATAGGAATGATACGTGCGTAATTAAGTCGTGTAGGACCTATCACGCCTATCACACCAAGTAAATTATTTTTCTCGTCCATATAGGGTGCAGCGATAACAGATGAACCTGATAGAGAAAAGAGATTATTTTCTGATCCGATAAAAATTCTTACACCATCGGCTTTTTTAGCGAGCTCAAGAAGATCAATCAGATCCTTTTTACGTTCCAGATCACTAAAAAGAAGACGTATCCTTTCAAAGTCCTCTTTCGCTTCAATATCTTCAAGTAGATTGGCATGACCACGAACGATCAATGATTCCCGTTTAAGTTTCCTTGAATTATCAATTGTTCCGCTCCATACAGCCAAACCTTGTTCGACAATATTTTCAGCAAGCTTATCCAGTTCAGCTTCATGTGCGCTGATTTCCTGAGCTATCTGTTCTCTTGCCTCTTCGAAGCTGCGACCTATCAGTTTTGAATTGATATAGTTAGCAGCCTGAATCAATGCAGCACCTGTAATGCCAACGGGCAGGTCGATGATGCGGTTTTCGACATCGTCGCCCTCACTCACCATCACAACAAGTGCGCAACCCGGTGCTATTTGTACAAATTCAATATGCTTTAACGGTTTATCTCTTTTCGGGGCCATAACGATGCTGGCACAATGTGATAATCCGCTAAGCATACTTGTTGCCTGCACAAGTACTTCCTCTATCGGTTGACCGGTATTTCGACACCTTATTTCGATTTCGTTCCGTTCTTTTCTGGATAGATTTCCGACTTCAAGAATGCCATCAACAAAAAGACGCAGGCCCATATCAGTTGGAATGCGTCCGGCAGATGTATATGGAGAATAAATGAGGCCGCTTTCTTCCAGGTCGGCCATTACATTACGAACAGTTGCCGGAGAAAGCGTCATTTGGATCTGTTTGGAAAGCGTAGCAGATCCCACCGGTTCACCTGTCATAATGTAGGTGTCAACGATTTGTCTGAATATGTCTCTCGATCTGTCGTTTAATATATTCATTACTCTTCTCATGGGTAATGTAGGTACGCTGATAGGCAAGGTCAACAGGGGTACTTTAAAATATACACCCAATTTTGTAGCATAGATGGCTGATACAATGTAAAACACTGGGAATCAAATAATAATACTGGAGAATAAAATGCGTCCTTCCGGCCGTAGTGCAGATCAAATACGTGAAATTTCAATGGAACTGGGTTTTTCAAGATATGCGGAAGGCTCCTGTCTGATTAAATTCGGAAACACCCATGTTTTATGTACGGCAACACTGGAGGACAAAGCACCACCCTTCTTAAAAGGAACCGGAAAAGGATGGATTACGGGTGAGTATGGGATGCTGCCGCGCTCCACACATGATCGAATGCCAAGGGAGGCGGCAAAAGGAAAACAGTCCGGGCGAACACAGGAAATCCAACGACTGGTCGGACGTTCACTTCGTGCTGCGGTGGATATGGATGCTCTTGGTGAATGTCAGATACGTGTTGACTGTGATGTAATTCAGGCTGACGGTGGCACCAGGACGGCGTCAATATCTGGTGGGTATGTAGCCCTTTATCAGTGTCTTCAAAAAATGGTAGCAGATGGAGTTCTTAAGAAAGTGCCAATTAAACATCAGGTAGCGGCCATTTCATGCGGTGTTTATAAGGGGCACCCAATACTTGATCTTGATTATGATGAGGACAGCAGCGCTGAAACAGATGCCAATTTCGTCATGACAGGGAAGGGCCAGATTATTGAAGTGCAGGGTACAGCTGAAGAAAAGCCGTTCAGTGAAGAAGAATTACTACGTATGATGCGTCTTGCAAGAATGGGAATTGAACAAATTACCAAAATGCAGAGAAAAACACTGGGGCTTTAATGGCACGGAAATTTAATGAAACAAAACTGGTTCTTGCAAGCCATAATGCAGGGAAGGTCAGGGAAATAAGTGAATTGCTGCTTCCTTTTGGTGTTGAGGTGCTGTCAAGCGGTGACCTTGATCTGACCGAACCGGTGGAAGACGGGAAAACCTTTATTGCAAATGCCGAAATAAAATCCAGAAACGCGGCTAATGAAAGTGGACTGGTTTCACTTGCCGATGACAGTGGGCTTGTTGTTCCTGCGCTTGGCGGCGCACCGGGGGTTAATTCTGCGCGCTATGCTTATAACCCATGGAAAGAAGAGCGTGATTTTGGGTATGCGATGGGAAAATTAAATCTTGAACTTGGTGACAAAGATCGCAGTGCACATTTTGTCTGTGCTTTGTCACTTGCATGGCCGGATGGTCACGTGGAAACATTTGAGGGTAAAGTTCATGGCACATTGACTTGGCCTGTCAGGGGGAAAAATGGTTTTGGTTATGACCCGATGTTTATTGCGGATGGATATAGTAAAACATTTGGTGAAATGGAACCGGATGCAAAACATGCAATCAGCCATCGGGCTGATGCATTCAAGAAGTTGATCAATGCCTGCTTCAATGCCTGAACCGATTTCAATTTATGTGCATTGGCCTTTTTGTCTTTCCAAATGTCCTTATTGTGATTTTAACAGTCATGTGAGAGACGCAATTGACGAAGCGGGAATGTCTGATGCACTTCAAAGCGAACTTGAATATTTTGCTGAAATGGTTGGAAAAAGACCGCTGAAGAGTATTTTTTTTGGTGGTGGCACACCATCGCTGATGCCAGCGGATACAGTAGGTAAAATAATTGACTTATCGTTAGCTAAATTTGATGCTGCGGATGATATTGAAATAACGCTTGAAGCGAATCCCACAAGTGTAGAGGCTGCCAAATTTGCCGATTTTGCAAATGCGGGCGTAAATAGAGTATCCCTTGGGATACAGGCATTAAATGATGCTGATCTTAAAAGGCTTGGTCGTGAACATTCAGTAAGGGAAGCTCTTGATGCCATCAAACTTTCGCAAAAATATTTTAACCGTTCGAATTTTGATCTGATTTATACGCGTATGGGACAATCAATAGCGGATTGGGAACAGGAACTTTGTGATGCAATTAAAATTGCAAATGGCCATTTGTCACTTTATCAGCTTACAATGGAGAAGGGAACGCCATTTTATGGCCAGTGGCGAAAGGGGGAACTTATTCTGCCGGATGAGGATACAGCTGCAGAAATGTATGAGATGACGCGTGATATTTGTGCTGCTGCTGGTTATGAACTTTATGAAATATCCAATTACGCAAAGTCAGGGGAAGAAAGCCGCCATAACCTGACTTACTGGAATTATAATGATTATATTGGTATCGGGGCCGGGGCTCACGGACGCATAACAGTCAATGGGAAAACTTTTGCGACAGAACAAAATAAAAAACCTGAAACATGGCTTCAAAAAGTTTCTCGTGATGGTCATGCGACAAAAATAATTTCGCTGTTGGATCAACACACCATGGCAGAAGAAATGATTATGATGGGCTTAAGGCTTGTGAAGGGCATAAAAGCAAAAGATTTTGAACGGAGGATAGGCCTCCCTATCCAAAATGTTATCAATTCGGATCAAGTGGCGTTGTTGATATCTCAAGGTTTCGTTGCGGAAGATTTTCCGGATCAACTTCAATTGACAGTGTCGGGTCGCTCCCTGTTAAACCAAATACTGGATCGTATTTTGGTGTAAAATAAATTGGCACTTCAACATATAGCGGGCGTTCATTTTCCACAAAACTTTTTGGTGCCGGATCAATTTTCAGGAATGAATTGGTTGTGACTTCAAAAACGGCAAGTCCGCGTTCAACCAGGCCCGTGCGGTGAAAACGAAATATTCCGTCCAGTCCGGAAAATCCATCAGGATTGGTTATGATGCGATTTGTAAATCGTGGTGCCCGTTGAGTTCTCACGATGTTTGCGACCAGTGCCATGGCATCGTAGCCAAGTGTTACAATGCGCGGTGGGATTGATTGGAATGCATTTTCATAACGTTCGATAAACTTATCGGCCAAATCATCTTCAGGGGCCGCAAACCAGCCACCTTGAAGCTGTGGTTCATTGAAAAGCATTGGATCATGCCAAAGTCCTGTTCCAAGTACTTTGACTTTATTCAAATCAATTTCATAATATGATAATAGTGGTGCAATGGAACCCAACATTGTGCCGCCTTCCGGAAGAAGGATGGCATCAAAGTTAACATCACCAAGTGCTTCCATATTCCGCATATCGTTGATAAATTCCTGACCCATATCATCATCACGGCCAAGCGATCTCAGAAATCTCATTTCTTCAAGATATTCCTGGCGTCTATAATCATAGTTGGCAATCCGCTTAACCGGTTCATCAAGTAGTGATGCATCGGCAGGGTATATTTCCAACGCAACAAGATCGTTGAATTCAGTGGCTACAAGGGGTTCAAGTACATTGACAATTCGTCTGCCGTAAAGAGTGTCGGGAACGAGTGATGCAAATTTTTTATACCGTTGTTTCGAAGCATATTTGATTATGCGGCCAACTTGCTCTTCCGGTCTAAAGCTTAGAAGGTAAACGCCATCACCTGCTACATCATGATCATTGGAAAAGCCGATCATTTTAATATCGGCACTTTTAAGGATAGGATGGGCAGCCCGGATACTTTCTGAAAAGAGTGGCCCGATAATAATATCTACGCCACTTTCAACAAGATGGATTGCAGCCTCCCTTGCTCCTTCTGGCGTTCCACGCGTATCTGCGGGAATAATTTCAAGACGTCTGTCACGGGCATCGAACAAAGCCAGAGTAGCAGCATTCAGGAGTGCCTGTCCCACGGCTCTTGTATCGCCACTAAGAGGAAGCATGATACCAATATTTATTTTGGATCTGGCAGGGCGATTATCAATTTCAAATTCTTCATCATCTTCAACAAATAGGGGAACGATATTTGTTGGAGGTGTTCTGACGACCTCTTCTGCTTGGTCAGGCGGGGGCGGTGCTTCAGTTACCAATGCGGTATTATTACCTCCCTCATCCGGTCCACAGGATATCAGAAAAGCCGAAAGCAATAGCAGCATTAATATCTTGAATGGTTGTTTTAGCAATAAACCCATACCTTTTATTTTCATTGCAAAATCAATATTTCATTAGTTATACCAAAGGAACTCCGTTAGGCTAGTACTGAATTATGGCAATGGTGTGGAAATAAATCAAATTATGGAAATAAACAGTAAAAAAACCTTTGCACCGGGGCTTTATGTTACCGCAACACCAATTGGAAATTTGGGGGATATTACACTGCGGGCATTGGAACTATTAAATGCTGCTGATTTGATTGCATGTGAGGATAAAAGGGTAAGTGCTAAATTATTATCACATTATGATATCAAAAAACCGCTTGTTTCCTATCACGATCATAATGCGAAAGCGGTGACCCCCAGATTAATTCAGGAATTAAATAAACAAAAGATAGTCGCGCTGATTAGTGATGCGGGAACGCCATTAATTTCAGACCCCGGCTATAAGCTTATAAATGAATGTCATAAATCAGGTATTCCCGTTACAAGCCTTCCTGGTGCAAGTGCACTTCTTTGTGCTTTAACCAATGCGGGACTGCCGACGGACAGTTTTTTATTTTACGGCTTCCTTCCGCCAAAAAACATGGCGCGGCAAAAAGAACTGGAAAAATTATCAACCTTAAGTTCAACACTGTTTTTTTACGAAAGCCCGAAACGGTTAATAGATACGTTAAATGCCATGCATATGGTATTCGGGGACCGCGAAGTGGCTGTGTGCCGTGAACTGACAAAACTTTATGAGGAAACAACCCGCGATAGCATCAAGAATGTTATCGCCTATTATGAAGAAAAGCCGTCGGTTAAAGGCGAAGTCGTTATTGTTGTTTCTGCGGCTGGAAATAACATTGATGTTATTGACAATCTGGACGATGCACTTCAAAAAGCGCTTGCGACCTTAAGTGTCAGAGAAGCGGTTGCGGCCGTCACTTATATTACGGGAAGAAAAAGAAAAGAAGTTTATAAGCGGGCATTAGAGATAGCCAATAATGACGGATAAAAAAAGAAAGAAAGCTTATAAGCGCGGACATTTCGCTGAGACACTGGCCTGCGGTTTCCTTTTTCTTAAAAGCGTTTCCATTAAAGAACGAAGATATAAAACGCCGGTCGGGGAAATTGATATAATCGCAACACGGGGTGATGTCACGGCATTTTGTGAAGTCAAAGCACGTGAAGAGTATGATGCGGCGGCCCGATCCATATCGCAAAAACAGAAAATTCGTATTACAAGGGCTGCCGAATACTATATGTCTTACTTGAAAAGTGACCATAAAAACAATAAGATATATAGATGCGATGTAATACTGATCATCCCGTGGCGATGGCCAAAACATATTGAGAATGCGTGGTAAAAATGATCCCGACTATAGATAAACAAATTGAATTCTTGAAAAATGTCGGGCAGACACCGGAAGAAGAAATTGATATTGCAGAGACAGCATTAATGCTTGCCAGCCTGGACCGGCCAGGGGTTTCGCTGCAGAAATACCATCATCATCTGGAAATCCTGGAACTTGATACTGAAAGTCAGGGGCATGACGCTAAAACAGCAGAGGAACGTGCCCATGCGCTTATCGAAGTCATGTGGGGTAAACATGAATATAAGGGCAATGACCAGTTTTATGATGATCTTCAAAACGCCAATCTTATTTCGGTTATTGATCGGCGCGTCGGGCTTCCGATTAGTTTGGGGATACTTTATCTTCATGCGGCATATTCGCAGGGCTGGAACGCAGAAGGGATTAATTTTCCGGCACATTTTCTGATCCGTATTTTTGGTGAAAATGATCAGGTTATTCTGGACCCGTTTCACAAGGGTAAAGTCCTTAATGCACAGGATTTAAGAGGGCTTGTAAGTACCATTTCAGGTGGCAAGCAAACACTGGATCAATCACATCATGCGCCACTAGGGAAAAGAGCAATTTTGGTGCGTCTGCTAAACAATATTAAAATTAGATGTCTTAATGTCAGTGATTTTGATCTTGCGATGAATGCATTAAAAAGAACCATGTATATTGATCCGGAAAAAATAATGCATAAATATGAGCTTGGTATGTTGCAGATTCACACAAAAAACGTTGAGGAGGGAAAGCAAAACCTGCTTGATTGTCTTGATCATATGGATGAGAAAACCGATAGCAACGATGAGGAATTAAGAAAACAAATCCTTGCCACATTAAAAGAGATGCGTGCCTTTAATAAACCCAAGGTATTTGAGCTTATTAAAGGCGATACAGATAAAGGTGAATAAAGAATGAGTTTGAATGTAGCGCTTCAGATGGACCCTGTAGAAACCATTAATATTAATGGTGACAGCAGTTTTGCTTTGGGGCTTGAGGCACAAAAACGTGGTCACAAGCTATATCATTATCTTGTTGGTGATATGTCATACGTGAATGACAAGATAAAAGCACATGTAAGACCATTGGAATTTCGCCGCGAAAAAGGAAATCATTACACATTTGGTACCTCAGTGCATGCGGATTTGGGAAGTGATATGGATGTTATTCTGATGCGTCAGGATCCGCCGTTTCATATGGGCTATATTACGGCTACTCATTTGCTTGAACATATTCATCCACAAACGCTTGTTGTGAATGATCCGGTATCAGTTCGTAACGCACCGGAAAAATTATTTCTTACACGGTTTCCCGATCTTATGCCGGCCACACTTATTACCCAAAATAAAGACGATGTTCGTGCCTTTCGCCGCGAATATAAAGACATTATTGTTAAACCCTTATATGGCAATGGTGGTGCCGGTGTGTTTCGCATTCGTGAAGATGACCAGAACCTTGCAAGCCTTATGGAAATGTTCAACGAATTTTATACTGAACCCTTTATTGTGCAACAATATCTTCCTGATGTTCGCAAGGGGGATAAGCGTATTATACTGGTTGATGGCAAAGCCGCTGGGGCCATTAACAGGGTGCCGGAAGAAGGTGAGGTCAGATCCAATATGCATGTGGGCGGGGAAGCCCGTAAAACAGAAATGACACCACGCGAGCACGAGATATGCGAAGCCATTGGTCCTGTTCTTCGTGAGCAGGGGCAGATATTCGTCGGTATTGACGTAATTGGTAATTTTCTGACCGAAATTAATGTAACCTCGCCAACCGGTATTCAGGAAATCCAGCGATTTGACGGCACAGATATCGCTGCACTTATTTGGGACGCTATTGAGGGCAGATTATAGTAACAAAATTATTGCTATCCAAATATGGGTTGTTGCTCCCGGAATGATTCTGAAACAGCACGCTGTATCGGTTTCATTAAATATTCAAACAGCGTTTTTTCACCGGTTTTAATATCAGCGACAACGGTCATTCCCGGTGTCACCAAATATTGCTGACCGGCGCGTTCCACATAATTCTTAGGCAGTTCGATATAGCCCTTGAAATAGGCCTCACCCTGTTCATCAAAAAACGATGATGCCGAAACATTTGTCAGGTGGGCATCAATCCCCTGATACATTGTGTAATTATAGGTATCGACTTTCACCATTACTTCGCTGCCGATTTCAGCATCTCCAACATCGCTTGGTGATATCCTTACTTCTGCGATAAGATTATCTTCGTTTGGAACGATTTGTGCGATCAGGTCACCTGGTGGTATGACACTTGCGTAAGCCCGGTATTTCAACCCTTTAACAATACCGTCAACAGGTGACAGAATGCTAAGGCGTGCCACTTTGTTGTTTAATCTTTTGAGTTCAGATTGTAATTGCACACTTTCCTCGACTAGCTGCCCTAGCTGATCCAGCGCATCGGAATTCAATCTTTCACGAAGCTGGGTAAGGTTGCCTTCCGCCTCATTGATACCCGCGATGACACCATTTTTTTGTTCAACGGTTGTATCATAGGAGCTTTTGGCGGCCACATGTTCCCGTTGAATTTCAAGCAGACGGATTTTTGAACCCAATCCTTTTTCTGTCAGTTCTTCGCGAATTTTAAGCTCTTCCGTGACCAGGTTTAAAGCTTGAAGCAGCGCTGCTTCCTGCTGTTCAAGGACGGCAAGCTGATTTCTGGAATTTGCAATTTTGGAAATAAATATACGCTCCTGTGCTTCACGGGATTCTTTTTGTTGGTTGAGTATTTTTTCCTGATCAAGTGCTATGACAGGTAACTCATCTTCGTAATCAGAAAAATCCGCTTCTTCACCGAGCGCAAAATCCCGCAACCGGCGAATCTGCATATCCAGAGAAACATAACGTGCCCTGGTGCGGTCAGTTCTCTAGAGCCACCTTGACTTTCATCAGGTTTATTTACGTTTTCATCATTCATGATACACGATTCCCGTCTTCGACTTGTGGTGTTTGTGTTTGATAAATTTCATCCGGCGTTGTCAGATTAACGACCATACCATTTTCAAGGGATAAAACCTTGTCACATAACTTGATATGGCTTGGTCTATGGGAAATCATGATAATAGTAGATGTTCCCTTAAGCTTTCTAAGTGAATCTATAAATGCTTTGTCAGCTTCAAAATCAAGCGTTTGATCGGGTTCATCCAGTAAAAGTATTGGCGCTTTTTTCAAATAGGTACGTGCGAGGTTCAACCTTTGTTTAAAACCGGACGGCATGCCATGCACTGTTTGATCACCAATTCTGGTATCCAGCCCATAAGGCAGTTTTTCAATATCCTGATTAAGATTTGCCAGTTCACATGCATCATTGAGTTCTTCGTCCGTAGCCGTTGGATGAGAAAGCCTTAAATTCTGCGCAATGGTTCCATGAAAGAAACGGGATTCCTGCGGAACGTAGGCAATATTTTGTCTTATTGTTGATTTTGATAATGATGTTTCGTCGGCTGATTTCACATTTCAGAATCTTTATACGCAAAGTTATCATGAGCAGGGTCATTGGCAGGCTTATAGTGATGGTGTCCTGGTCGCGGAAGGCGATTTTTCGGCAAGTGGGTCTGGTGGTTCAGGCACAGTGAATGTTGATCCGGGTACAAGTTTTGATCAGCTTGTTTTCACCGCGAATGAACAAACCGACGGATCCGACGGTTCGGATTTCATGATTACAAACGTTAATTATACACCGGTTGGCCCGGATGGCAGTGATGTTATTGTCGGTACTGATGGTGAAATGATCCTGTCCGGGGATGCGGGTGGTACCATCACTTTTGATGATGGCGGTTCCATAGATTTCGAAAATATTGAAAAAATCGTCTGGTAAGAACTTCTTACCTGAGCACGAAAATTTCACCGGGATTAAGAAACCACGGCGGGACAATCGCCGGTATGTTAGATAATGGCAGAATTTCATCCGGAAGTTCAAAACCAAGCACATCGATCATGAATTTTCGTCGTTCCTGACATCTTGCAAAACATTCAGGATGCTTTTGTTTGAGTTCGTTTCGTAAATTTTCATCCGCGATGACAATGCCATCTTCCATACGTGATGATCCGTATATTTTTGAAGACGGGATTACATCCACCTGAAACATCATGCCGGACCGTATTTCAAGCTCGGAATTCCTATAGATGGGCGAGCTTACCCATTCATCCAGATGGATTAAGTGCCCGGCATTTAGAAAAATACCAAATTTCTCGTAAGGCAGGGTATTATATATGGCATCGTGAAGCACTGCACCCTTTGTGCCGATTTTTAGCTTTGAAAACCAGTCTGCCATTGCTTCGAAATAAGGACCGGCGAATGTTTCGATATAATCCTGCGCGTCAGTTGGTAGGTCTTTTTCATTTTGTGCAACCCATCCCGCACGACAAATATTGCTGCCCCAATAACAAACATTGAATGAAAATACATCACCCTTGGAAATGGTGCGGCCTTGTGGCCCGCAAAGGCCAGGTAGTTCGCCACTGGCAAAAGTCGGATGACAGCCAAGTGGTTCACCGTCCCATTCGATGAATTTTGCAATTTCATGATCGGTCATCCCGTCACGCATTCCAAGCAGGATGCGCCTGACCGCTTCTGATGTTTTTATATTGGAATGCTCAAAAATGGCGATTTCATCGACCGAAACCACACTGCGAAAGCCGTACCCCGGATGCATAAATAAATCAGTGGCGTTTTTGACATTTTCATAACCACAGATTTTGCGAGCCGTATCGGCAATGAAACTTGGGATATCAAGTGCGTGCTTGCCTGCTTCGTCTTCCCTGTCACTGAAATATTTCCAGCCGACGGCACCGACTTTTGAATTATTATTTATGCCTTCGTCATGAAATATAGTAGCCAATGTCCGGCTTTTATCGCGGCCCTGATCCAGTAGTGAAAAGGGCTGATAAAGTTCTGACCGTATATCGCCATTTCGATAAAGCGGACTATGGGGAAGGTATCCTTCACATTCATTGCCAATCAGAATTAATGGTTTTTCATCCGGGCGGATGATCATCAGGGCTTCTTCAAACCGGGGATCGATATTGCACATCCATGTCAGATTTGCAAAATGTTCACGGTCAGCAAATATCAGCAAATGTGTATAGCCATGTTTTTCCATGGCAGCCCGAACCATATTGATACGGTTTTGAAATTCAGCAAGGCTAATATCGGCGGGTCTTTCACCAAGTCCGAATTCTGGCCACTTAATATTTTCAAGAACAGCTTTTTTCATTTAACCTGTGATTTCCCTGACCGCACGGTCAGCTTCTTTTATTGCCGTTTGCGTATCTGCCTTGGCGCCAGCATCGGAATTTGCGATATGGATATTGCCGAACTGTTTTCGGCCAATAACCCAAGGCTTATCCTCTTCCGCGAAATCCTCACCCCAAAGCAGGGAATTACTATAGGCATAGCCATGCGGCCAGCGATTTACAGTGATAGCCTCAATGTCGCGTTCAGCGTCAAAACCGGCACTTCTGAGTGCCTGGTTCAGTTGATCTTTTGCGTGCTGCTCAAATTCTTCAAATGTTGTCGTAAGAATTTGACGGCGCCCTTCGCGCCATTGTTCAGGTCCTTTGATATCCCGAAATAGTGGTACATGACACATATGAACGACCATGGGCTGGTCCGGGGTTTGCGAACGTTTATATTCACCAAGTGATACCGGGTATGCCAGCTCGGCCTGCTTATAAAATCCGCCGGTAAAATAAACAAAGGATGTTTTCAGTTTATCAAATGCTTCCCAATTGCTGATCAGCACTTTTGTATAAACAAGTGGGACTTTAACGGCTCTGGCCAGAGCCTGTTTTTGTATATCATCCATTTCAGGACAAATATATGGAATTGCCGCATTGTAACAGGCAAGAATGCATTTTTTTGCCCTTACCTTATGGGCCTTATCATCGCGTACGTAGGTTACATCAACAGCCATCCCATCATCGGTGTTAACCGCGTGAACAACCGTACTGTTAAGGCGCAGTTTCAGCTTATTTTCGGGACGGTCGAGTTTTGAATAATCTGCTTTTGCGGTCACAATATCTTCCATTGTGGAACCGGAAATTGAACCCGGAATCATATTACGCACCAAAAGGCGTGCGATTGATGCATTGCCATCAGGAAAGTGAAAAATATAGGGATCAACACCCCGCCCTGTTCTTAACGGAAGTGTATGATCAACGGCGGGAATTCCACCATCATAATATTGAACCGACGTGGTTGGTACTTCTTCCATATCCACGGTCCAGAAGCTCATGCCCCAATTCTGGTAAATATTGATGACCTGCTCATCAACTTTTACATAATCGCGAAGAAAACTGGAATATCCGGTTTTTTTCAGGATTTTGAATTTTTCTTCTGTTGGCGTCCCTTCAAGATAATCGACTTTGGCTGTATGGGCGCGAATAAAATCAGCACGGGCCTTATCGGAAAGCGGTGCTTCCGCAGCGAATTCTTCCCATGATTTTTGACCGTATCCGGTTACATGTTTGGTTTCGCCAAATTGTTCTTCATCAAAAACAATGGAAAACCCCATGCCACGACGCGAATATAAGTCTTCGTCAAATGCATCATAAAATTTATCCAGATCAATGCCGAGTTCCTTTAAAAGTTTAAGTCCGACTTCAGGATAGGAAGATGGGGTATCAATTGCTTCTGTGCCACCATAGCCGATACGTATTTCATCGCCGTGTTTAAATTCGTTGCGTTTTGCATGACCGCCAAAATCATCATGATTATCAAGAATAAGAATTTTATGATCAGGATGTTTTTTCCGGTAAAGGTATGCCGATGTAAGCCCGCTTATGCCACCACCGGCGATGACAAGGTCATATTCTTCTTCGTGCTGACCTACATTCCATTCTTCACCCATCACCCTCATGTGCATATTTTCCCAGCTGCCATCGTGACTACCGCGAAGGCCGTTTTTCGCTGGCGGATAATAATTACTATCTAAGGTAAAGTTCCCAACTTCCGCACCAAATGCATCCATCCATGGTGAAATAAGTGATCCGGCGGCAGCCGCGCCGATAGCAACCTGTGTGCCATTGATAAAGTCGCGGCGGGTGATGTCTTTTTTCATAATTTAGTCTCCGAATTTAATAACTTCACGGTAATTAGTTCATAGATAAATTTCAAGCGGCAATTAGGCAGGTACCGATCCCATCTGCTCAATGGTTTTTCCCGCGGCCTTTGCCCCGACGGAAAGACACACTTCAATATCACTTGTCAGGTATTTTGATAAAAAGCCGGCGGCAAAAGCATCCCCCGCGCCTGTGGTATCAATAACTTTTCTTACCTTATAGGGTTCGGCATGATATTTTTGAGTGCCAAGATATGCTGTGCTACCGTTTTCTCCAAGGGTAATAACGATTAAAATGTCATTATGCTTTGCGTAAGTGCTAAGCTTTTCAATCATATCCGACTGATCAATTGAAAGACCGAAAAAAGCAATGTTGATTTTATCGATATGTTTTTCAAGAAGTTCAAAATCCGGATCAGTGGAAAAATCAGAAAAATCAACCGCTACCGTTCCGGCTCTATTGACAGCCATAACGATATCGAAAACATTTTTAATTTGCCAGTAAACAGGGGTCATGACGATATCTGCTGCCTTAATTATATTTTCCTGTTCATCGCTTAAGCTAAAATGTTTCAAGACACCAACGTCATAGTGTGTGAAATTTTTCTCACCACCCTGCAGGATTTCAATATATTGGGTTGGGGTATCCCCCTTGGTTCGATTGATGTGACAATTAATGCCGTCAATGTTGACAGCAGAATATGCAACATCACTATCGGGATAATTGTTGCCCAGAATGGAAATCAGATCGATTTGTGTATCGTTACTGAACCAGCGCCTTGCCTGCCTTGTGAAATTGGCTGTAATGCCACCGGGGAGCAGCTTGTTTTCGGGCATATAACGATCAACACCAACATCACCAACACAGACAAGCTTCACGAGTTTCTCCCTAAGGCAGATAAAAGTTTTGCCACGCGTTCTGCATTCACAATTTTATCTTTCATAAGTGCCGTCCCGACGATGGTGCCGTCACAATATTCAAGTAATTCTGAAGCGTTGCTGGCATCAGTGCCGCTTCCGATAATCACTGGTATGTTACAACCATTTTTTGCTGCCGTTAAATCTGCTGTGACGGGGGCATCCCCGGTTTCACAACCGCTGACAACAACAGCATCAGCACCGTGATGTTCTGCAAGAGCCGCAGATTCAGCCATCGAACGGTCAATAAGCATTGTCGCATATTTTACCTGAATATCGGCAATGATTAGAATATCATCCGCTTCTATTTCCCTACGGTGCGCTAAAACTGCATCAGGATTAATTTCAAATTCGCCGTAACCCGGCCTGCTCATCGGATCAACGAAGTAATCGGTTCTGATGAATTTTGCACTTGATGCTTTTGCAACATCTAGGGATGCGATAGGATCATTCAGTAAAATTTCAACACCAATAATCGTATTTTTGGCAGCGTTCACGACTTCACGGGTGATCCGTGTCATGGCATCGATTGTTGCAGGTGCTGCTTTAATACGGTGGGGACGGTCATATTCATTTTCGATCAGGGCACCGTCAATACCATATTGTTCAAGTATGGCAAGGTCGGCAAGCGCACTTTTAATAATGCCGTCAATTCCCGGAGATCCTTCATAATCAGGAAGTGGTGGCAAATGGATCATGCCAATAACAGGTTTGGCGGATTTAAATAGATTATAAAAACGGGTCATGTTTTCGGATTGGCTTTTCTTAAAATCAAATATACAGGGATGGATGTTAGCGACAGCGCAATACCATACAGGCTTTGTTCGGTATTATAAACCAATGCACTGATAATAAGTATAGACATTGCAATGATAAATATTGCCGGAATGAGCGGATAAAGTGGTGTTTTAAAATCATCATCCTGACTTAAACGCGGACGAAGAATAAAAATACTTGAAACGATCCAGATATTAATAAACTGCAACGGCACCATCAGAAAGGTGACGATGTCGGCAAACGTGCCAAAAAACAGCAGGAAGAAAATTGCCATCACGGCGGAATAAATAATTGCCCCGGACGGTACGGATGTTTTTGGTGAAATTGTTGAAAGCGCATTGAAAAATGGCGCGACAACGGTTTTTGACGCATCGTCCCTGAAATCTGAAACAGTTGCATAAAAAAGGCGGGGAATAGACATAACAAGCCCGCCCACAGCCCCGAATATTGAGATACAGATCAATATTTGAATGATATTTGACCCAATATTTCCGAATGCTGCTTCTGCGACAGTCGTTGCGACTATGGTCGGGTTTTCGCGCATAAATTCCAGGGGCACGACACTTAAAAATGCATAATTTATAAGCAGATAAATAGCAATCACGGCTAGTACGCCTAACCCGATACCAATTGGCAAATTTTTCTTGGGGTTTTTCACTTCACCGGCAAGGTGCGATGCATCGGCCCAGCCATCATATGTGAAAAGCACAATGCCGACACCAAGACCAATAAATTGTAATGTGCTCCATAGTCCGATTTCCTTTTCAACTATCGGGGTACTGCTTTGCCATTCAATGGGCGATGCCAGAAATATGGCACCAACGATAAGCGCAAGAATACCTGTAAGCTTAGCGGCAGTGATAACGACCTGTGTATTTCCGCTTTGGGAAACACCGCGCAGATTAATGGCAGAAAAAAACAATATAATCAGCGCACCCCATGCAAGTCGCAAGCTGTTATTTTCAATTCCCAGCACCTGATTGGCGAGTTCACCGAAAAATATGGACGCCCCGGCAATGGAGCCGGGGCCACTTATCAGAATTTGTACCCAGCCCTGAAAAAAACCGGCAAAGGGACCGTAAGCTTCGTTAAGGGAATGATACATAACGCCGGGACGCGGCAGCAGTATGGATAATTCGGCAAATGTAAGTGCACCACATAAAACAATGAAACCACAAAGCGCCCAGAAAAAATACACCTGCCATGTTGCCTCGGCAACAGCAGCAATTTCACCCGGTGTAAAAAACAGACCGGCACCGATGATGTTCCCTGCGACAACAGAAAAAATAGTAATGCTTCCTAGTTTTCGTTTAAGGCTCATATGATCCCCCTAAACCACATGAAGCGGCATTGTCATGCAGTGGGCGCCGCCGTTTCCTTTAAACAGGGTTTCGGACGGAAATTTTGCAACTTTCCAACCGAGCTTTTCCATTTCACCGGACAGCCTTCTTGCAGTTTCAAAACCGATTGCTTTTTTTCCTTCCTGTGTGACCACAAGATTTAAATGCCCGCCCCGCATTTCATTTTTATTGATTTCAATGATTTTGATCCCCTGACTGTCAAGATATTCTCCAAACATGATATGGGTTGGATCACTTTTTCCTGCTTCATATAGCCGGCAAGGCAGGATATTAAGTGCGGGGATATAACAAACAGCCAAATTGCTATCCAATGTCATATAAAGACCATCAATATGGATATGACCCGGTGGCAGCGGGACTTCAAGAAAATATTTTGCGTTTTTACCGAGTACCAGATTACGTAAATCCCGTGTGCCGGATTGATTGGCACGGTCGCATATGGATGCCACAACCGTTTCTTCACCGATCATGGTTACACCACCACCTTCAAGAAAAGACGGGCAATCAATGGAACCAAGAATAGGAATACCCAGTTTTTTTAAAGCACGCCCGACGATATCCTGATCCCCCCATCTTCCAAGCAGATGAGGCCCCATAAGTACAGCACCGGTTTTAAAAACCGCCGCAAGATCACGGGTATAGGTCATATTGGGTCGATGCTTGATATAATTCAGGCTGTCTTCATCATTTTTAAGCACATCGGTAAGAAAAACAGGTTCTACGCCATGATATCTGAATTGGGAAACCATAACATCATATTCAGACTGGAATACGTCACGGTTAACGGGTTCATCAAAATTGAAAACTTTCAGATTTTCTTTGGTCACAACATCGATTTCTTCACCTGGACGGTGCATCAGAACCGATTTGAGTGTGCCATGGGCGCTTTTTACGCCCCACGAAGACTGTACCATTTTTCCCTCCCACATTTATTATTGAAGTTAGGCTTATGAAGAGAGGAAAGTCAATCATTTGCTGTTCACGCAAATTTCATTAGATAATATAGCCAATGACTATCTTTGATGCAGAATAGATTTGCATTAATTTGATCAATGCTGTTAAGTTCGCACCCATAATATATTTTGCAATAAAGGGAACCTGATGAGCAAAGTTATCGATGTTCATACCCACATGTATACAGCCGGATGGCTTGAGCTGTTAAAACATAAGGGCGGGCCGGATTTAACGGTTGAAGCCGGACTCGATAGCCCGGAAACGGTGTGTTATAAGGGCGCAAGCTTTTGTGTACTGGAGCCACCCCATTTTGATTTTGAACTACGTATAAAAAATATGGAAAAGGCTGGCGTTGATATGGCCGTTGTTTCCATGCCGCCGCCGGGCGTGATCTGGGGCAAGGGTGACGTCTGCCTTGAAGCAGCGCGGATGACTAATAATGAATTCGCTCAGGCGCAGAAGGATCATCCGGATCATATCCGCTGGATGGCAGTGCTTCCGTGGGAATATCCTGAAATGGCGGTTGAGGAAATCAAACGTGCCTGTGATATGGGGGCAGTTGCGGCGATCGTTCATGGCAGCATTAATGGTCGACACCTGACTGATCCTGATTTTATTCCTGTGTGGCAGGAACTTGATGACCGGGCGCTTCCGGTTCTTGTGCATCCGACATATCCGATCGGCACGGAACTGATGGAACTGGACCGTTATGCGCTGATCGCATCAACCGGGTTTATGATTGATACCACCCTTGCCATATCAAAAATGATATTCGATGGTTTTTTTGACCGCTTTCCCAATTTGAAAATTATTGCGTCACACGCGGGGGCGACGCTTCCGTATCTTGCCGGCCGTTTTGACCGGGTCTGGGATACGACCGAACGGGCAAAGGTAAAAATTAAAAAACATCCCAGCGAATATCTTAAACATATTTATTATGATAGCGTCACGTATAGGCAGGAAAGCCTTGAATTATGTGTAAATGTAGCCACACCGGATCATGTACTTTATGGTTCTGACTACCCGTTTAATCTTGGAGATATGGAAGGCTGTCTTGAGCGGGTAAACAATCTGCCTGAAAATGTAAAACACAAAGTGCGTGGCGATAACGCAATGCGAATTTTTAATCTGTAGGAGTAATAAATGACTGTAATTGATGTCCATACACATGCTTATACCCGCGAATGGTACGAAATTATGAGAAAGCATGGCGGCGATTATAATATTCAGGTTCGCCCTGATGGTAAGGAAGAAATTTTTAAAAAAAATACGCCCGTTGCTTTTCCGCAACCCGGGCATTTTGATTATGATCTTCGTATCAAACAAATGGACGCAACAGGTATTGATATTTCCATCGTATCACTTACCTGCCCGAATGTGTATTGGGGCGGGGAAGAAATAAGCTGCGCGGCGGCGGTGGCATCAAATGACAGTATGGTCGATGCGCAGGCAAAATATCCTGATCGCATTCGCTGGTATACGTCCCTTCCTTGGGAATATCCTGAAAAAGCGGTTAAGGAACTTGAACGTACCGTCGCCCTTGGCGCGAGCGGCGTCATGGTGCTTGCCAACATCGCCGGGCGCAGTTTAACGGACCCGTTTTTTGCCCCAATCTGGCAGGCCATTGATGATAAGGCGCTTCCTGTTCTTGTTCATCCGACCGACCCGCCCGGTGCACTGGATATGGATATGGGGTCTTATGACTTAAGCTGGTCTGTGGGTTTCATGTTTGATACAACACTTGCAATTACCCGGATGATATTTGACGGTTTTTTTGACAAATATCCGAATATGAAAATTATAGCGTCCCACGGCGGCGGGGCGCTACCGTATCTTGTAGGGCGTTTTGAAAAAGGGGACGAAGTCGAACTTCCCGCGCGCCGTGTTATGAAACAAAAGCCGACTGATTATTTGCGCCATATTTATTATGACTGCATCAATTATGATGTGCGGGCAATGAAATATCTTATTTCTATCGTGGGTCATGAACATGTGATGTTTGGGACCGATTGGCCCCATCAGGTTTTTGATACCAAGGGTGCCTTTGCCAATACGGCGGAGCTTGCGAATGACCAGATGGTGGCGATAAGGTCCCGGAATGCCATAAAGGTCTTCAATATTTAAATAAATACTGCTAGGGTCATTTTCTTTGTAATTGTAACAGGGGGAACCTCATCGTATGGTCGCGCATATCGGAACAGTAGCATTCATTGGTATTGAAGCGCGGCTTATGGATATTCAGGTTCATGTGTCATCGGGCCTCCCAAGCTTTACGATTGTTGGACTTCCGGATAAGGCGGTCGCGGAATCCCGTGAACGGGTGCGTGCGGCCCTTGGGGCCATTGGTCTTGCGCTGCCACCAAAACGGATCACCGTTAATCTGGCTCCGGCGGATCTACCCAAAGAAGGATCGCATTTTGATCTTCCGATCGCGCTTGGGATTCTTGTTGCGATGGAAGCATTACCCAGTGATGCGCTTGAGGGGTATCTGGTACTTGGGGAACTTGGTCTTGACGGGCGTGTTCAGGCGGTGCCCGGTGTGCTTCTGGCTACACTTGCCGCAAGCGGAGAAGATTTGGGTTTGATATGCCCGGTGGCAACAGGCGGGGAAGCAGCATGGGCGCAGAATATTGATATACTTGCACCGGATAATATTCTGTCCCTTCTTAATCATATAAAAGGACAGCAGCAGTTAAACCCGCCGACACCCGTGATGGATGAGGCCGTTGAATATACCCCCGATTATAATAGTCCAAATCATTTTCCATCCTCTCAATTATTGTTAAATTGTGCTTTATTGTGCCCTGTAATTTGAAAAATGGCAAATATTTAGAATATGTTTTATTATAGGACTTAAAATGAGGAGAGTACCTGTTGGAATTCCGTAATATAATACGTATGGGTTGCATTTACTTGTGTCTTTGTGCGCCGGTTTGGGCTGATCCGATGAACCTGATTGTGATCATGCCGGATGATCATTCGCAGCGTGCAATGGGCGCTTATGGAGACCCTGATGCCATAACACCGAATTTTGATCAATTGGCAAATCAGGGGATCAGATTTGAAAATGCTTATGCCGCAGCACCGGTTTGTTCACCCAGCCGCGCAGCAGTACTTAGTGGAAAATATCCAAGCCAGGTTGGGGTCAATGATTTTTTGATGCTTAATGATAGCTACCGTGATCGTGGGCTGGATGTTTCGGCGGTTACGTATCCACAGATTTTACAAGCAAACGGTTATGTAACAGGCATGATCGGAAAATGGCACCTTGGAACAGCGCCGGAACGCCATCCTCTGCGGCGCGGATTTGATTATTTTGTTGGCTATGAACAGGATTTAATAGCTTTTAACCCGGTCCTGGATATTAACGGACAGAAAAAAATGGTTGAAGGCCACACGTCCGATATTTTTGTAAAATATGCCAAGGAATTTCTGACCCAAAATAAAGACAGGAAATTTTCACTTAATATTTCTTTCAGGGAACCGCAGCGCCCATGGGAAGCTTTGCCGCAGCAGGATCTGGATGCGGTTTCGCATATTGATCCTGTTGTGCCCAAAATCGATGGCGTTGACGAAACATGGCTTAAAAAAATAACCCGGGATAATTATGCGGCGATCCATGCGCTTGACAGGGCAGTGGGAGAAATTATTGCCGAACTGGACGCACTTGGACTTGCCGATAAAACGGTCATCATATATGTGGGTGATCATGGAATGGTTATCGGGCAGCATGGTTATTTTGGTCGTGGTGCTGTTGGGGCTATCGCGGGAAGCGACGTTGTCGGCAGTGAGAATATTGCCAATCTTTTTGAGGAAGCGATTAAAATTCCCATGATCCTGAAGCTACCCGAAAATAAAGCAGGTGGGAAAGTCATCAGCGCCCCGGTCTCGAACGTTGATGTTTTTCCTACAGTGTTAAGTTTGCTTGATATTGAAATACCTGCTTCTATTAGCCCGGATGGACGGAATTTAAAATTGCTATTGAATGATCATAACCCGCCGGAACCTCAGCCGGTATTCGCGCAATATAATATGGAAAATTTCGGTATTGCGCACCTTCGAATGGTCAGGTGGGGTGATTGGAAGCTTGTTCGCCGATTTGGTCAAAATGCTGATGCAGACTTGCTTGATGAACTTTACAATTTGAAAAGTGATCCAAAAGAATCTGAAAATCTTATTGCGGCGCAAAACCATCAGGATACACGTAAAATACTTGATCAAATGCTGGAAAGCTGGATGATAAGTATCAACGACCCTGCGTTATAAGTATTTCTTTTTCTGTCTTTGTTAATTTTTTGATCTCATTTTCACGTTTTGATGCGGAACTGCGATCCGGATGTGATTCACTAAATACCAGATCAAATGGCGTACGCCCGCGCATGTATTTTGCGCCCTTTCCATTCGTGTGATCATCAAGACGTTTTTTCAGATTGTTTGTAATGCCTGTGTAATAGCTGTTATCGTTACATTTTAGAATATATACGGTCCATTGGGTCATAAAACTTCCGTGCTACTCCGATTTTTTTACCAAGTGATGACCAGAAGCAAGGTGCCATCGTTACCAGTTGGGGAAGATTAACTGTCCTCAAACAACAATGCCAGTTGTTCAGTTATTGCACCGCCAAGCTGGTCAGCATCCATGATGGTGATCGCATTTTTATAATACCGTGTTACATCGTGCCCAATGCCGATCGCCAGCAATTTTACAGGAGATCTGGTTTCAATCACTTCAATGACATGACGAAGATGATCTTCAAGATAATTGGCGCTGTTGGATGAAAGGGTGCTGTCATCAACGGGTGCACCATCAGAAATCACCATTAAAATACGCCTTTCTTCCGGCCTGCCAATTAAGCGGTTATGCGCCCATAGCAGGCTTTCACCGTCAATATTTTCCTTGAGCAGTCCTTCTCGCAGCATAAGACCCAGGTTATTACGGCTTCTGCGAAGCGGACTGTCGGCAGATTTATAAATAATATGACGAAGATCATTCAGACGACCCGGATTATCGGGCTTACCATTTTCTGTCCATTCGATGCGTGATTTGCCGCCTTTCCATGCTTTTGTGGTAAAGCCAAGAATTTCGACTCGTACACCGCATCGTTCAAGTGTCCGGCTTAAAATATCGCCACAAATGGCAGCTATGGAAATGGGCCGTCCGCGCATGGAGCCCGAATTATCAATAAGTAGTGTGACAACGGTGTCTTTAAATTCACTGTCATTTTCAACCTTGAAAGAAAGCGGATAAAGCGGATTTGTGGCAACACGTGTAAGGCGTGCTGTATCAAGAATACCTTCTTCCAGATCAAATTCCCATGACCGGGTTTGCTTAGCCATCAACAGGCGCTGCAATCGATTGGCAAGTTTTGAAACCATCCCCTGAAGGTGATAAAGCTGCTGATCAAGTTTTTTCCTTAGCTGAATAAGTTCTTCAGGATCACACAGATCTTCGGCATTTACACATTCATCAAATTCACGGGTATAAACTCTGTAACCCGGTCCCAGGGAATAAAGACCAAAGGGATCATTATCATTACGTGGTGGAGATGCATTTTCATTTTGTGCCTGCTTAAGCATTTCCATCAATTCTTCGGTGGTCATTTCTGTGGACTGATCACCTGTCGCACTATCATCAACCTGATCTTCAGAGGGCGCGCCACTTTCTTCTGACCCGTCTTCGGACTGATCCATTTCATTTTCAATATCTTCATCGGACTGCTCTTGCTGTTCCAGCTGGTCGTCAAGATCATCGCCGAAATTATCGTCATCACTTTCCTGTTGTTCGTTGTAATCTTTTGCAAGATCAAGATCCGCAATGACCTTGCGGCTCAGGATGGAAAATTTATCCTGATCATGGAGATTATCCAGAAGTTCATCCAGATGGCTACCTGCTTTTTCTTCTATTTCGTAACGTAATTGGTTTACTGCTTTTCGGGTTGATTCAGGGGGCAGTTCATGGGTTAATCTTTCCCGCACAAGAAGCTTCATGATTTCACCAAGTGCGGCATCACTTTCGTCTTCAGAACGGGGCAGTTGATGATCTCTATAGTGTTTTTCCAGATGCGCTTTCAGGTTTTTGGCAACTCCTTTCATCTGAATGGTGCCTATTGCTTCTACACGTGCATCCTCAATCGCATTATATACCGCCTGGGCGATGTCCCCTTTGGGCATATATTTATAATGGACATTATTGTCATGATACCGTTTGTGCAGTGAAAAGCTGTCCCCTTTACCACGGATTTCGGCGATTTCTTCAGCTGATATATCTGAATAAACCATAGGAAGTCTAAGCTGCCCGGGGGCAGGGGCAGGGGCGGTACCGAAGCTGACTTCAATTTCTGCATCATTGGCAAGGGCACGTACAGTAGAAGATACGGCCCTTTTAAAATCTTCGATTGAGTTTAAATTGCTTTTGCTCAAAAAGAACTACCCTGATATCAAAGTTCAGTTTTTTTAATGATCGGAACGTCTTTAAGTTCATCACCAAAGCAGCGCTGATAATATTCAGCGATAATCGGTCTTTCCAGCTCATCACATTTATTCAGGAACGAAAGGCGGAAAGAAAAAGCAAGATCCTTGAATATTTCGAAATTTTCGGCCCATGTCAGTACCGTACGAGGGGACATAACCGTTGAAATATCGCCATTTATAAATCCTTTGCGGCTTAGATCAGCTACTTGAACCATTTGTTTTATGATCTTCAAATCATTTTCGTTCTGCATGAGCGGCATTTTTGCTGCAATAATATTTTCTTCATGCTCATGGGGAAGATAGTTAAGCGTGGTAACGATATTCCAACGGTCCATCTGTCCCTGGTTGATTTGCTGTGTGCCATGGTAAAGCCCTGTTGTATCTCCAAGGCCGATTGTGTTAGTGGTTGAAAACATGCGGAATGATTTGTGTGGATGGATAACTTTATTTTGATCAAGCAGTGTAAGTTTTCCGGCGACTTCCAGAACGCGTTGAATAACAAACATCACATCAGGTCTGCCAGCATCATATTCATCAAATACAAGCGCAGTCGGATTTTGTAATGCCCACGGCAGGATACCTTCTTTGAATTCCGTAATCTGAACGCCGTCTTTAAGCGTAATGGCATCTTTACCAATAAGATCGATACGGCTGATATGACTATCCAGATTGATACGAAGACATGGCCAGTTTAGACGGGCGGCTACCTGTTCAATATGTGTTGATTTTCCGGTTCCGTGATATCCCTGAACCATAACACGTCGATTATGTTGAAAGCCGGCCAGAATGGCTAGCGTTGTATCATGATCAAAAATATAATTTTCATCAATTTCAGGGACATGCTCGTTTGGTTCGGAAAAACCGTGAATTTCAAGGTCGGAATCTATACCAAATACCTGATTTACATTTAAAAGCATATCCGGTGTGCCGGAGTCTATTGCTGAATTACTAGTCATTCAAATTTCCAATCGCTTGGGAAGTTATTTAAAGTCTTTATTTTTTAGTGCGTTATACGCCTCTATGATGGTGTTGAAAATATATTCTCCATTCTCAAGGTCGGGATTTTGGTCCGGATGACAATGTTTGACAAGTCTTTTATAAGCTTTTTTTATCTCTTCGCTACTGGCCCCTGTTTCCAATCCGAGTGTTTTTAAATTTTGAAGATCAGCTCTGGTATAGTTAAAGATTTTATTTTCTGAAATATGGCGCATTCTTATATGGGAATTTATACCCGAGGCAGGGCCGCCGAAACCATTTGCAGATGATCGTGAATTTATGAACTCGTTATTGCTCCAGCTTGGCCCAGCTGATCCAATAAATGGTCCCTGATTGACAACACTTAAATCAAATTCACGCGCATGACCTGACAGAACCAGTGAATATCAGACTGATCTGCGGTTGTCTGAATTCGGTATCTGCCCTCCCGTGTGCAGGAATTCCATTCGCACTCTTTTTTACCGGCGGTTTTTGTCATACATAATATATTCTTTTATTGTTATTAATTTCCTGAACCTATATAGCATTTATGGATAAAATCATAAATTCATGAAAGTAAGGGTATGACTGTAAAAGAAAATGTTGAATTAAAGGTGAACAAATCAATCAAACCTGAATTTCTGGAAGTGATTGATGAATCCCATAAACATGCCGGACATGCCGGCGCAAGACCGGAGGGAGAAACCCACTTTCACATTAACATGACGGCATCTGCCTTAAACGGTAAAAGCAGGGTGGAACGACAGAGAATTATTTATAAAATTCTTGCTGATGAGCTTGCAGGGCCCATCCATGCTTTATCATTATCCTTAAAAGGGACGGATGATTAGAAAGCGAACAGCAGAAGCAGCGGTACTGTTATAAAACTGATCAACGTTGTCGTAAAAATCAGACTTGCAACTTCCTCGGGGTTTCTGTCATATTTTGCGGCAAGCAGATAACTGAAAACGGCTACTGGCATCGACATTTGCAGGATCAGTACATTTTTTTCAACGCCCTCGAAAGAAAATAAGCCAGCAACGAGAAAGCCGATAACAATACCGGCAGCCATCTTAATAGTGCCGATTGTTACAATTTTACCAAACTTTATCACCTTAAGGCGCGCAAGAGATGCACCCAACGTGATTAACATTATAGGGATTGTAAAACCGGCCAGCAATTCGGTTACATTTATAAGCCATACGGGGGGCGTCGTGTCTGTTGCTAGAATTAGCAGGGCAGCAGCAACACCCCATAAAAGTGTTATTCGAAGCAGCGACCCCGGGTTAAGGTTTCCATGTGAAATAAAAAGCATTACTGTAAATTGAAATATACATCCTACCGTGAAATAGGCGATTGCATATGCCATCCCGGCTTCCCCGAAAGCAAACAGGCATAGCGGTATTCCCATATTGCCGCAGTTTGTTGTGGATAATGCAATGATATAGGCGCGCTTTGGTAGTTTGAAAATGTAAACAAAAAGGACGCTGGCAATAAGCAGGATTGTTAGTGCAACAGCAGCCGCAAACATAAAATTTGACAGGTTTGATAGATCACAACCAAGGTTCAAAATGCCAACAAAAACAAGGCAGGGTGCCCCGAAATTCATATTTAGCCGTGTTACGAAATCTGTTGGAAAATCGTTACCAATTTTAACCCATATATATCCGATCAAGGCGATAAAGAGAACCGGGGAGATAACGTTGAATAGTTCCAGAAGCATATTTTATCAGTTCCTGTATGTGATTTCAGGAAGATGTGATTTTGCGAAAACAGCAAACTGATCAAGCAGAGTTGTTCTTTCCTCGCCAAGTTGATAATCGGTTCTTACAAGTCCAATTTCACGTTCAAAATCATATCCGATCATTTTAATTCTTTTTACACCTTCCATTGTGTAATGATCGGGCATTGTCGTGAAGCCTACACCCGCCGCAACCATATTAAGAGCGCGTTCATCCAGATTGGTATTATAAACAAGGCGGGGTCGCACATTATGATCAGTGAAAAAGCGGCTTGTTTCACTTAAAATTTCACATCGTGAACGTGCAATTGTAGGCTCACCGGCAAACTCGGCCGGGTGTATGAGAATGTGTTTGGCAAGTGGATGATGATCTGCCACGGCAACTGAGTACCCTTCTTTATAAAGGGGTTCATGTGCCTGTTTTAGTGTCGGGCGTATAATGGTCAGGGCGATATCAATTTTTCCTTCATCAAGTCTGTTTTGTATTTCCTGTTCTGTTCCTTCGAACAATTCTAATATCAGCCCTGTGGTTTCTCGGTTGAATGCTGCTAATATATTACTAATAACTGCTGAAGGTATGGTCATCAACGCGCCTAACCTTAGGATGCGGGAAAGTCCGGTGGATTTGATATCGGCTTCTGCCAGATTGAGCTGATAAAGTATTGATTTTGCGTGAGGGACAAAACGTGTGCCACATTCAGTAAGAAACACCCGTTTTGAGGTTCGGTCAAATAACTGACTTCCCAGATCACTTTCCAGTTTTTTGATCCCTGCGGATAGGGTCGGTTGGGTTACAAAGACGCGCTTGGCTGCTTTGGTGAAGCTTCCGGTTTCGACAACGGCGAGAAAATATCTTAGTTGGTAATTTTCAATCATTGATATTTTTAACTCAAAATGATTTATTGATAGATATTATCTATAATAAAGTTGTTTGTAAAATAACAGTTTTTGTTTTAATCTCGCGAAAAATTATAAATACTGGGAGAGAAATGATGGATATGGTGAAGAAAAATTGGCCGGAAGCATTGGCATCCGTTGTGTTCTTATTTCTGCTCTATAAAGTTTTTGAGCAAAGCGTGCTTGAACATCACTTTATTATTCCATCAACAAGGTGGCTTCCTCCTGCCCTTATTGTCGGAAATTTAATATATTACAGCCGAAAAGGGCATTTATGGGCAAAATTAATGCTATTTTGGGCATGTTTTATCGCGGAATTCCTGGGTTTTTTATCGCTTTTTTATTCTCCCATACTGGCAAAAACATACATTGGACCGTTATGGGCAGGTATAATTGTTGCAGTTTTAGTTCTCATTTTCGGTTATTTATTGTATGGTTATCAGAAATTACATAAATTATTTAAAGATTAACCCTTTTAGGGTAGGGTTAGCTTAAAGATTTTATTCGGGTTTATGAATGCGACTGTTACGTTTTATAGTTTTATTTTCTTTAATCCTTATGCCTGGTGCCTACGCTGCATCGGTTGACGAAGTTATTAAAAACTTCGAGCAGGATTTCAGAAGTAAATTAATAGAAAATAAAGTTCCGGGGGGTGCCTACGCAATTATTAAAAATGGCGAAGTTGTAGCCATGAAAGGAATTGGGGTACGTGCGAAAGGAAGTCAGGATCCGGTCGATGAGAATACCGTTTTCAGGCTTGCCAGTGTTTCAAAAACATTTGCAGCAGGACTTACGGCGCAGCTCGTAGAAGAACATAAATTCAGCTGGGATGACAAGATTGTCGATTACATTCCCGAATTCAGATTTAAATCACAAAGTTATTCGTCAAATCTGACTGTTGGCCATATTATGAGCCAGAGTTCAAGCCTTGTGCATAATGCCTACGATAATTTGATCGAAGCCAATTACGAAATGCCCAGGATCATAGAGAAATTCAGAGAAATTGATCCCATGTGCAAGTTGGGGGAATGCTACGGTTATCAAAATGTTCTATATAGCCTCATTCAGCCAGTAATAGAAAAATCCACGTCGTCCACATATACGGATTTGATGCATAATCATATTTTTGATCCGCTTCATATGGAAAGATCTTCTCTTGGATACGAGGCGTTCCTTGCGACACCAAATCGCGCGGAACCACACGTGCTTACGAAAAAAGGCTGGATAAAAACAAAAGTTAAACCTAACTATTACTCAATTTTGCCTGCGGCAGGTATTAATGCAAGTGTGGCGGATATGTCGAAATGGATGCTTGCACAGATGGGATATTTTCCTGAAAGTTATTCGGTAGGTGTCATAGATGCCGTTACCACCAAGCGCATCAGAACGCGAAAGGAAATGCGTAAACGTAACTGGAGGTCAGTTCTTAAAAATGCGCATTATGGTTATGGATGGCGTATCTACGATGTAGGGGGGCAGGAACTTGTTTATCATGGCGGTTCTGTTGCAGGGTTTAGATCAGAAGTTGCCTATTCCAAGGATAAGGATCTGGCAATTGTTATACTTCTTAATGCGGAAACCAGAATGGGTAGTGATTTAAATGCTGAATTCTGGAGCGATGTGTTCAAAGATGATCCAAAACCTGTTGCAGCGCCAAGGATTGTTAAAGCAAGCGCTAAATCAAGTGAAAAACCAAGAAATACACCCGGGTGGTCACGTACCAGTCTGCCGCGTGACAAACCAACCTCGATCCCTACTTATCAATAAGATAATTTCGTGCTTTTAATAGAAATTTTCTATTAAAAGAATTAATATTATTAAGTTCCACTATAAGTTTAACATCAGTTATTTCTTGATCCGATCTGACCATTTTGTGACAGCACAATTGCAATTGGCCTGGTTCTTGGAAATTCCGAAAATATAATCATCAGAATTACGGTGAAGGGAACACTTAGAAACATTCCGGCGATGCCCCAAATGCTTCCCCAAATAGCGAGGGAAAGCATTACCACAAGCGGGCTTAAATTTAGTGAATTACCCATAAGCCGTGGTTCAAGGATATTTCCGATAACTACCTGAATAATGCCCAGTGATGAAAATATTATGATGAATGGCGTAAATGTCGGAAACTGAACCAGACTGAGCAGGGCCGGGAATAAAACGGCAAGCATTGAACCCACTGTTGGAATGTAATTAAGAAGGAATATGATAAACGCCCAAAAGCTTGCATAATCCACGTCATTCAGGATCAGCACGACATAGCATGCACCACCGGTCAGCATACTGACGAATGTTTTTATGGCAACATATGTTTCAATTTTCTCATGAACGGCACTGATAATTTCACCGACCGTATTTTCATATTTTGAACCTTTTAAAAGTTCTTTTAGCTTCGGTTTGAAGCTGGCCTGTTCCAGAAACAGGAACAGGACGTATATAAGAATAAGACCCGCATTGCCGGCAATCCCGGCCATTGTCCCGGCAATATTGCTGATAAAGGGGCGTAAGTTTATCTGCCCAAGCAATTGTGTCAGGTTAGGCTGGTTTTCAATGCCGAGTAGCGCATATATCCGTGATGCCAGTGCGGTTAAGTTTTCCTGATAGATGGGAGCAGCTTCACGGACATGGGTGATGTTGTTTGCGATCATATCAACAAGTAGATATAAGGCGACGCCCATTGAAAGCAGCGCGATCACAAAACAAACAGGTTTTGGTAGAACAAAAGAGCCTATTTTTATTTTGTGATAATAATCTGCGAGCGTATTAATCAGATACCAGATCACGACACTGATCAGAAATGGAACTATAAGATCACGACCAACGACCATGATGAATACTGAAAGGACAATAATACCAAGACCGCCTGCATATGATAAAATCCCCATCAGTATTTGTCCCTTTTGAATTAATGTCACAATGATTGTTGTTCCAATCATTTAAAAGGTCAAGTTATTTGTAGTTGCATTTAAACGGGTAATCAGTGAAACTGTTATCAGGAGATTTGGAGAGATATTATGAAAAAACTACTCGTGGTAATTTTTGTAATTGGCCTTCTTGGTGCAGGTGCGTTTTTTTATTTGTCATCAAACGCAGGGGGATTAATTCGTGATGGTGTTGTCGCCTATACCCCACCTGTTATTGGAGCGGAAGTGGAGCTGGCAAGTGTTGATCTTGACCCTTCTGCGGGAACGGCATCCCTGAATAATATGGTAATTGGCAATCCTGAAGGTTTTACATCGGATCATCTTTTTAAGATGGATCAGTTAATGGTAAGGATGGATACCAGCATTGATAACCTTACCAGTGATGTTATTCGGATAAATGAAGTGCGTCTTGAAGGTGCCGATATGATTTACGAAATTGGCCGTAATGGCAATAATATAGGAAAAATACAGGAAAATATTGATGCTTATATGGCGGAACTCGGCATTGAAAGCAGTGAGGACAGCGAAACAAAATTCATCATTGATGATGTTTATGTAAATGGTACCAATGTGAAAGTTGCGAGTGATTTGCTTGGTGGCCGTGGTGTAGGGTTTCCGCTGCCGGATCTTCATTTAAGCGGCATTGGAGAGGGGGAAAACGGTGTTATCGCATCTGATGCTATTAAACAGGTTTTTGGCGCTATCAGCGGCAGCGTACAGCGCGTAGCCCAAAGCGAAGCTATTGGTGATTTGCTTGGTAATGTGCAAGGTGCTGGTGAAAATGTTATCAAGGAACTTGAAGATAAAGTTGTTGATGAAGTTGGGGACAGGCTGAAAGGTTTAATTCCACCAATGTAATTTCGAGAAAGAGAGAAAGGAATTAAACATGGAATTCGGACTTATCATTATACTTGTCATATTAGGCGTGCTATACATGATGTAAGTGCGCCTGATAAAGCTTAGAAACGGAGCGCTTGAGGCATTATCATTAATTGATGTACAGCTTAAAAAACGTCATGATCTTGTGCCCAATATTTTAACTATCGCCAAAAAATTCATGGAGCATGAAGATGCTGTCCTGACTAAGGTCACCCAGATGCGTTCCATTTCCGCAAGTGATTATGATAAAAATAACCCTGAAGAAGTGGCCCAGCATTTGGAAGCAAACAAGCAGCTTCAATCGGCGATGATGAATTTGTTTGCGGTCGCTGAAAATTATCCCGATCTAAAATCACAGGAAACCATGGTCCGTGCACAGGAAACCTATGAAGAAGTCGAGGGGCATATTTCCGCAGCGCGCCGGTTTTATAATTCCGCGGTAGGTGATTTGAAAAATGCTGTTGAGATTTTCCCAAGCAGTGCTGTGGCAAACATGATCGGGATCAGAGCGATGCCATTTTTTGAAATTGATGAAGCGGAACGTGCACCCGTGGATGCATCTGGGTATCTTTAGGCTTTACCCATCATGAATTTTGAAGGGCTTTCGGAAAAACTCACCGGGTTTAACCAGTATTATGAAAGCGACCTTCGGGAGCGGCTCGAAGAACTGGAAGCCCGCCGCAAAATTGCACAGTCACATTTTACCCTTGCATCAATTGCTGTCGTTATTATAGGCATTGTTATTTTCGCTATAATGAAAGACGACGTGCCGTTTCAGGCAATTTTCATTGTTGGCGGGTTAATACTTGCTTTTTTAGGTCAGCGGGTTTCCATCGTGAAAAAAGAAGCGAAACTAAGCGTTCTGCCGATAATTTGTGACCATCTTGAATTTGTATATTCATCAGGTCCGCGTCATAATTTGCTTCAAAAGTTTGAAAACCTTTCACTGGTTCCTGATTATAACCGTGAAAACCGTGAAGATGAAATTTCAGGAACGTTGACGGATGTTGATTTCTGGTTGCAGGAAGCAAAACTGGTGCAGGTTTCCGGCAGCGGTAAGAACCGTACAAGCAGGACTGTATTTAAAGGGCTTCTTTGCCATTTTGATTTTCATAAAAATTTCAAGGGAACGACGATCGGCAGGGAGGACTTTACATCATTCGGTAATTTCTTTTCCGGTTTTACAACGGTTGGTGAACGGGTAAGGCTGGAGGATCCGGAATTTGAAAATAAATTCGAAGTTTATTCAACCGATCAGGTGGAAGCGCGGCATTTGCTTACGCCCGGCTTTATGCAGCGGGTTCTTGACCTCCTTCGGCTTTCGCAGATCAAGCATGTTCAATTCGCCTTTGATGACGGGAAATTTTATATGGCGATTGAAAGCCCGAAAAAATTCTTTGAAGGTGGGGATTTTAATCTTAATGAGCCGGAATATGTGCAAAATATCATAAATGATATCGCCCTTGTTTTTGATGTGGTAAAAACCCTGAACCTGACACAAGTGACGAAGATATAGAGACTAAATTAATTTTCTTTGATAAAGACATATTAGTGCTTATTTATAAAATAAGTAAAAAGCTAAACGGAAAAAATAATGATCACATGCCAGAAAAAACTTTTTGATATCCCGGATGGGGTGACGTATCTGAATGCTGCCTATATGGGGCCGCTAACCAAACGGGCCGCAGAGATTGGCCGCGCGGCGGTGGAGAAAAAATTAAACCCCTGGTCAATTGCGATCAGTGATTTTTTTGATCTGCCAAACCGGGTTTATGATCTGTCAGCAAGGATGATTGATGCAAACCCGTCGGATATGGCGATTGTGCCGTCCGTTTCATATGGCACGGCGATTGCCGCGAAAAACATACCTGTTGCGGCGGGGCAGAATATTGTTGTGATGGCCGATCAGTTTCCATCAAATGTATATCCGTGGATTAAGCTGGCAGAAAAAAACAATGCCGAAGTGATCACCGTTCCCTGGCCTTCGGATGGTGATTGGACGGCGGCAATTCTGGAAAGCATCAATGAAAAAACGGCAATTGTTGCAAGTGCCAATGCCCATTGGACGAACGGAACATTGATTGATGTGGCAGCGTTGGGAAGAAAAGCACGCGCCGTCGGTGCGGCGCTTGTGCTTGATCTTACGCAGACATTGGGTGTTGTACCCTTTTCAGTAAAGGAAGTTGATCCTGATTATATGGTGGTTGGGTCGTATAAATGGTTGCTGGGGCCATATTCATTCGGGTTTATGTATGTGGCACCGCGAAATCACGGTGGAAGGCCGATTGAAGAAAGCTGGATCATGCGGGAAGGTGCCGAAGATTTCACCCGCCTTGTGGATTATAAGGAAGGATACGAAGCCGGTGCGCGCCGTTTTGATATGGGTGAAAAAAGCAATTTCATTCATGCGCCAATTGCGGCGGATGCCTTGTCGCTTCTTCTTGATCTTGGGGTTGATAATATTGCGGCTTATTTAAAAACACTTACTGATCATATTGCGGCCAGTGCACGAGCAATGGGTTTAAATGTGGCTGATGATGATAAACGGGTTCCAAATCTGATCGGGATTAATTTTGAGGGCGGTGTGCCGGTCCATATCGCTCCGGCGCTTGCAGCTGAAAAAATATTTGTCAGCATCCGCGGAGCCAGCATCCGTGTGTCGCCACATATTTATAATGATCGTGCAGACATTGACCGTTTGTTTTATGTACTCAAAAAGGAGCTTTGATTTTGGCAGCGGGTGTTGAAATTGAACGAAAATTTCTTGTAACCAGAAAACCGGATAAGGCACCGGATAAGATACAAAAAATACGTCAGGGATATGTGGCCCGCGAAGAAGGCAATACGGTGCGTATTCGCCAAAATGGAAACCGTTATATTTTAAGCGTGAAGGCAAATCGAAGCGGCATTGGCCGCTATGAACTGGAATATGAAGTGCCGGAGGATGAAGGTGAAATCCTTTTTTCAATATTGCCTCATGCACCCATTGAAAAGATACGTGAAATTTACCAGTTTGGCGGCCTGATGTGGGAGCTTGATATTTTTTCCGGTGCCAATGCGGGGCTGGTGATCGCGGAAGTGGAACTTGAAAGCGAAGATCAGCAATTTGAAATTCCGGACTGGGTAGGGCCGGAAGTCACCGGCCTTGGTAAATTTTATAACGCAAATATTGCCACCAACCCCTTTTCAGATTGGGGGATCACCTATCAGGGGCTGGTGGACAGAATGCGATAAGCCATTTACTTCCCGCCAGCGGGCAGATGTTCATGCAGATATCTTGTTATATGGGTGAATAAATGCAGTTGGGTATTTTTGCCCGCACTTATACCGTGCGCCCGCATGGGATAGCTCATCATTTCAAATGGTTTGTTAAGCTCAATTAACTTATTGGCCATATATTCAAGGTTCTGGTAATGCACATTGTCATCACCTGTTCCGTGAATTAGCAGCAGGTTTCCTTTTAGCTGATCGGCATAATTGATGGCGGATCCAAGATAGTAAGCATCTTCGCCCCCTTCCGGCAGGCCAAGATAACGTTCCTGATAAATGCTGTCATAAAGCCGCAGATCGCTGATCCCCGCGACGGCAATGCCTGTTTTATAAATATCTGGGTAGCGTGTCATGGCATCCATGGTGGATGAACCGCCGCCGCTCCATCCCCAGATGCCGACGCGGTCCGCATCCAGAAAGTCATATTTATCAAGCAACACTTTTACTGCCTGCGACTGTACCAGTGATGATAATTGCCCGACTTTTTTGTAGATGTCTTTTCGCCATTTGGCACCACGTGGTGATCCGCCACCCTGGGTATTAAAGCTTGCAACCACATAGCCCTGCTGTGTCAGCATGGTATGCCAAAGATAACGCGAGCCACCCCAACTGTCGGTCACGGTTCGGCCACCGGGGTATCCATAAACAAACACGAATAGCGGATATTTTTTATTTTTATCAAAATTCGGCGGATACATCATATAGCTGTCATGGGATGATCCGTTGGGGACATCGGTACTGAAAAATTCAACTTTACCGCGCTCAAGTGCGCTTGCGGCCTGATGGAGGCTTTCATTGGCGACCATCACTTTTTCACTTTTATGAGCCGGTAACGATATAAGATCAATAATTGGCGGCGTATCAAAGCTTGAATATGTATGAAAGGCATATTTCGCATTCGGTGCCAGGTTATAACTATGTGTACCGGGCTGGCCTTCCGGGGTCAGGCGCTCTGCCGATGGTTCACCGTTCAGGTTAACCCGGTATAAATACTGTTGCGTGGCATTTTCAGGTGATGCAAGGAAATATACCCAGCCGCCAGCTTCATCCACATTAAGCACGCTGATGACGTCATAATCGCCATTGGTCAGAAGCCATTCTTCCGATCCATCACGTGATACGCGGTAAAGATGCCGCCAGCCGTCTTTCTCGCTGAACCATGTAAAGGACGCCCCGTTATCAAGCCAGCGCATCCCATCCGAACGCATATCCACCCATGCATCATCGCTTTCTTTCAGAACCGTGGTGACGGTGCCCGTTTCGGCATTGCCAAGCATGACATGATTAACATTCTGCAACCGGTTAAGCTGTTGAATAAGCACTTCTCCCGGGCTCGCGGCCCACTGCATTTTTGCAATATAATGCTGCCGTGGGTCACCGGGGACTTGGAACCATGTGGTTTCACTGCCGGATGCTAGTACGCTTCCCACACGCACGGCGGAATTTGTTGTACCCGCTTTGGGATACTGGATCGGAACCGGCTTTGAATATACATCGCTGGTATTATCCATCATGTAAAATGTACCAACGCCCGTGGTGTCCGATTGCCAGTATGCGATCCGTTTTGAATCCGGGCTCCACATGAACGCATCCCGCAGGCCCAGTTCTTCTTCATAAACCCAGTCACCGGTACCATTTACAATAAATTCGTCACCATCGGTGGTAAGTGCTGTTACATCGCCACTTTCGATATCTTCGACATAGATATTATTTTCATACATGTAAGCAATTTTCTCGCTGTCCGGCGAAAATTTCGCGTACATCAACGATTGTGCGGGGGCTTCAGCACCAATCTGACGAAGGGCACCATTTTCTAGGTTCAAAATCCAGTAATCTCCAAATGAATTCTGGCGGCGGAATTTGCGGGTATTTGTTGAAATCATGATATATCTACCATCATCCGACCATAGATAATCGGCAATGGAAAGCGGCTTATCCGCACCATCCGGAATAAGCCGGGTTGCGCTGATCAGTATTTCTTTTTCACCACTCAGGGTATTGTTTTTAACAATGTCAAAACCGCCATCCACATCGGTACTTTCATCGATGGTGGTATAACTTTCACCGGCATCAATCCATTTGCTTGACGGAAGCCGGTCAGCGCTAAAGTCTTCACTGCTATAAATGCGTTCAAGTGTAAGCGTGCCCTGTCCTTGCGCGTTTGCAATGAATGGCAAGGTTAAAATAAAAAGAAAAACCGATATTTTTTTCATAGTCCGCGCCCTTATTGTTTGCCTAAAAGAGCAACTATAATGATGTTTTTCAGGTTTTACAATTAACCCGTTTGCGGGTGCCGTTTTTGTGTAGATGAGTTTATTTCTTTGTTGACAGTAAACTATCCATCAGACTTCAAATGGGCGTAATTCAGAATTTTATAAGCAAGTTTTGCGGCCAGAAAATCAGGCGCATGGAAATTCTCAATTGGTGCGAGCTCATTTATATCCGCGCCTACAATTTTTCCGACCGACGATGCGGCTTTGATAATTTTCATGGCATCATTCCAGTAAAGTCCACCCGGTTCGGGTGTGCCTGTTGCGGGCATCACAGAGCCGTCAAAGCCATCCAGATCGAATGTAAGATATATGTTCCTGCCTTTAAGTGGTTTAACAATCTCATCTATATTCCACGTGTCACGGTCCTTTCCCCAATGAATGGTGATACGGTGTTTATTCTGTTCCAGAAACGGTATTTCTTCGGCAGAAATGTTCCTAATACCGATGGAGACAAGCTCAACAGTTGGATGGTCCAGCACACGCCGCAGAGCGGCGGCATGCGAATAATGTTCACCATCGTAGCCATCCCGTAAATCAGCATGTGCGTCAAAATGCAAAACGATCAGATCATCGAATTTTTCCAGAAAGGGTCTAATTGCACCGGGTGTTATTGAATGTTCACCACCAAACACAAGTGGAAATTTATTGTCGCGCAAAACTGCTTCGGTGAGTTTTTGAAGCTCCGTGAGTGCATCTTCAATGTTAGTGCCATCAATGGCTTTTTCTGCCATTGTAACAACGCCATATTCCCGGAACGCCTCGCACCAGAATTCTTCATCGAAAAGTTCTACCTGATGGCTGGCATTAATCATCGCGCTTGGACCAAGTGCGGTTCCGCCACCATAACTGACGGACCCCTCCAGTCCAAATGGTATAATAACAGCGCCGGCATCCTGATAGGTCACGGCATTTTCGGGCTCTAGCGCCAGAAAAGCCAGTTCAGGTTCCATCAAATCAAAAGGTGCTTTCATGTGAAAAGACTCACTTTTGGAACAGTTTTGCAAATTCTCTGCGCGGGCGGTTTTTCCATCCTTCACGGTGATAAGCATCCGATGCGAGCAACGGGATAACACTGGTTGCTTCGGCATAAACCATTTGTTCCCATTCGGTTTTAACCTTGCCCCATGATGATGCTTCCTTCAATGTGGAAGAAGAACATGCACCATCACGTTCGTCAGCGACGGTGATCTGAACAGCATATTTATGCATATCCACCTCTTTACCAAGGATTTCAGCACAAACAACAGTATCCTGAATAAAATTTTTGGGTACACCACCACCGATCATAAGCAGGCCGGTCTGCCCGGCGGCAATTTTTATATCTGTCAGTTCGCGAAAATCAGCGACACTATCAATTGATAAATAACCATCAGGGTTTTCAACCTGATGTTTTACAAGGCCAAATCCGGCAGAACAATCCGAAAATGCGGGAACAAATATTGGCACATTATGATCGTAGCAGACTTCGATAAGGGAATTTTTCTTTACGGCATTTTTTTTCAGCCATTTACCCATTTCCCAGATAAATTCGCGTGAAGAGTAAGGCCGTCTTTCAAGCTGATCTGCGATTACCTTGATGGTTTCATCACATGCCTGAAGTTCTTCTTCATCAATGAATGTATCATATATACGGTCGATATAAAGATCACGCAGTTTATTGTCATCAATGAAACGGTCGCCCTGATAATGGCTAAAACCAAGTGCTTCAAAAAAATCCATATCGACGATGGAAGCACCGGTAGAAACAATAGCATCCACCATGCCGGCTTCCACCATGTCACGATAAACATGCATACACCCGCCTGCAGATGTGGAACCGGCTAATGTAAGAATAACGCTGCAGTCAGGATCTTTGATGGCCATATTGAAGATTTGTGTTGCACGTGCCAGATCTCTGGATGTGAAAGCCATTTTGTCCATTGCATCAATAATCGGTCTGGCGTCAAATGTTTTTATATCAATATGTTCAACTTTTTTTGAGAGCAGTTGCTCTTTTTCATTTGTGTTAATATTTGTGGACATAAGTATTATTCCTCTAGCTTTATCATTTTAGTCAGACAGTATGAATGACGGCATCCATAACGCGTTTTCGCGCACGATTTATATTTCTGTTTTCGGTAATCGCTGCCATCGTATCCGAATAAAATCCGTTAAATTGTGACTGCATGGCATATCCATATGCTCCCAGATTATAAAAAATAATCCAGTCACCTTCCGAAACATCAGATGGTAGCTTGAACGGCCCTTCCATAACATCGCAACTGTCGCAGGATGGCCCAAACAGCTTAAAATCATCAGTTTCTTCGGTTGAGGTTATACCGCTTATTTCAAGTTTCTCAACAGGGTAGGACCAGTTCATTATACCTGCATCAAACAATGATCCGTAAACACCATCATTGATGTAAAGTTCTCTGTCTTTTCTTAGCTCAATACGCGCCGCAACGGCGCAGGATTCGGCCACGAGCGCTCTTCCGGGTTCGCAGAGGATTTCCAGGTGTTCCATGCCGCATTCCTTAATTGCTTTGTTTATTTCATCAAAGTAGAGGTCTAATTGTGGTGCCGCCAGATCCGGATAGTCAACCGGAAACCCTCCTCCCACATCGAGAAGGTCTATTTCAATACCCGCTGCGCCAATGATTTGAGCGACATCATGTATGGCTTCATAGAAAGCCTGGGGTCTCATACATTGTGATCCTACATGGAAACATACGCCAAGTTTTGAAGAATAATTACGAGCCTGTTGAAGTAGTTCAACTGCTTCTTCCCTGCGCGCGCCGAACTTGCCGTCAAGTGAGTATGCAGCACCCTTTCTGTTCACGCTAATGCGCAGCAACAGATCAATATCGCGGGCAAAGCCTGTTTCTTCACGAATTTTATTCAATTCATCGATGTGATCGACCGCAAAAGTCCGGACGCCAAGGCTATATGCTTCCCGGATTGCCTGACGGCTTTTTACCGGATGCATGAAATAAAGCCTGGCCGTTGGAAATAGTGCAATAACCTCTTTAATTTCACGAATAGAGGCGACATCAAAGGATCGCATCCCTGCGTGCCACAGTGTTTTCAAAACGGCCGGGTGCGGGTTAGCCTTGATCGCATAAAGGCATCGGTCAGAAAATATATTCAGGAATATTTCTGCTTTTTCAATAAGCTTATCAGGAAAAAACAAATGAACAGCATCATTTGAGTTTTCATTAAGGATAGCTTCGCTGGAGCATGAGTATTGTTTGATGCCTTCAAGCATCCAGCTGTTATTAAACACATTAAGTTGTGGGACTGGCAATAGCCGATTTGTAGCTTTCACAGGCCTTACCCCTTTCTAAAAAAATGACACGAAGTCAAAAAAAGGCTAATATTTTTTTATAGGGTCGTCGATTTTCAACCGACTTTGCGCGCATCCATCAGGAATGCGCGGGCATATGGATCATTTCCATTATCATAGAAAAATAATCATATTCTTTAGGCGAAAGAAAGTTATTTGTGTTGATGGTACCTTGTAACGCAAGCGCATCTATATTTGAAAATAAAGTCATTCCATTAAATCCTTTTGAGGAATGCCACAATTAAGCAAATTAAAATCACCGTTACCGTTTAACCTGAATATGGAAATACGCCATATTCGTATATATTGGTACATACAATAACAAATTGCCTATGCACTCTTTTTTTATGATTTGCAAGTTTTTTATTGCGTTATGATTATTTTATTTTTTGCGGAGAACTTCGTAGGCAGTTTTAACCTGTTGAAATTTGATAGCTGTCTCCGCATCCTCCATGTTTGTATCGGGATGATAAAGCTTGGCAAGGCGTCGGTAAGACGCTTTTATTTCTGCATCCGTTGCATCGTCATCAAGATCAAGCACCGCTAGCGCATCAGAGCGACGTTCTTCCTTGCCATAAGTACTGGGGGCATCATCAAATGTACCACTGCTTCGGTATCCCTTGGCACGACGGAACTCCTCCTGTGCCCGTTTCATGGCTTCTTCGCGGGTCAGACCGTCAAAATAGTTCCAGTTTTTATTAAACTGTGCCGCATGGGGTTGGCAAAAATACCATTTGTCCTTGCTGTCTGGCGCTTTGGGCGCAGGGTGATCGCCCGGCTCATCACAGCCGTCATAATCACAGAGGCGTACGGAAACCGGGTCCCGTTCACTTGTATATTCCCCCCATTTGGGGAATGTCCATGAATTGGATCGTGACATTAATATCGCCTTTGGTTAAAACTGCATAATTAGCAGTTTTTAACAACCTTAAACAAGCCTTATTTAGAAAAAGTGAATATGACATATCTTGTACGCAATGCAGTCAAGGAAGATGCAAAAGAAATGGCAATCCTGATCAATTATGCCGGAACAAGCCCAAGAAACAGAGGGCTTGATATTATAGGATGGGAAGCCGCTGCCGAAGATGGCGAAGACGGTTTTGATTATGGCGCGGGTATCGTTTCATCGGAAGATGATTTGTTCAGTTATAATAATATTCGTGTGGTTGAAGTGGACGGTAAAATAGCAGCTATGTCGCTTTGTTATGAAACATTCAGACGTACACCGGAACAGATGCAGCAGATCCATGAACATCTTCGCATTTTCAAGGAACTCACGAACACGATCCCGGGTGAATTTTATCTGGATAGCCTTGCTGTGCTGCCTGATTATCGTGGACAGGGTTACGGGCGTATCATGCTTGAAGACAGTGTGGAAAAAGCGCGGATGCTAGGCTATTCGGTCATATATCTGATTGCATTTACTGAAAATGTTGCGGGTGTGTCGCTTTATGAAAAAAAGGGTTTTATAAAAGTTATGACCAAAACTTCCAGTGGCCACCCTGATCTGCCCTATAGTGGTGAAGTGGTGCTTTATCGGAAGGATATCAGATAGATGGGATACAGAGTGAAAAAAATATTTCTGATGGGTATATTGGTGTTAACGGTTTTTGTGTCCGGAAGCCATGCGAACGAGAACAATGAAACCTACGTCCCAAGCCCTGCAAATATTGAAGCACGAAAATGGTTTCAGGATTCTAAGTTCGGTATTTTCCTTCATTGGGGAGTTTACAGTGTTCTTGCGGGTGGAGGTGATATGGGGGCCGCAGAATGGATCATGGAAAATAAACAAATCCCCATCAAGCAATATGAAAAATTACCGGCATTTTTTAACCCGCAGGGCTTTGATGCCGATGAATGGGTCAGAAGTTTTAAGGAAGCGGGCGCAAAATATATCACGATTACAACAAAGCATCATGACGGTTTTGCCATGTATGACAGTACGGTCAGTGATTATAATATTGTTGACAGAACGCCCTTTAAACGTGACGTGATGAAGGAACTCAAGGAAGCCTGCGACAGGCACGGACTAAAGCTGTTTTTTTACTATTCACAGCTCGACTGGCATCACCCCGATTATTACCCCCGTGGCCGCACGGGGCAGCAGTATACCGGCCGCCCCGAAGAAGGGGACTGGGATAAATATATTGATTATCAGAATGCCCAATTAAGGGAACTGCTGACCAATTACGGGGATATTGGCGGGTTCTGGTTTGATGGATGGTGGGATCAGGAACGCGGCCCATACCGCGACCGGTGGCGCCTTGAAGAAACCTATAAAATGATCCATGATCTTCAGCCACAGGCACTTGTGATCAATAATCATCATGTAAAACCGTTCGCCGGCGAAGATGTCCAACCGTTTGAAGAAGACCTTCCGGGTGAAAATGACAAAGGGTTCAATACATCATTTGTAAGCGATGAAATGCCGCTTGAAATGGCAGAAACCATGAGCGATACATGGGGCTATAATTTTGTTGATGATGATTTTAAAAGCGCGGAAGAACTGATCAAGACACTGGTCGGTGCGGCGGGGCGGAATGCCAATTTTCTTATGAATACGGGGCCAATGTCCAATGGCCGCATACAGCCGGAAAGCCTTATGGTCTATAAGGAAATGGGCGAATGGATGAAAATTTACGGGGACAGTATATATGAAACACGTGGCGGCCCGATCGGCCCGCGCCCATGGGGTGTTACTACCCAGAAGGACAGCAGCATATTTGTTCATATTCTGGATTGGCAGGATGAAATATTAGCCCTTCCATTAGGGGATATTGAAATTGCAAGCGTGACATTGCTTAAAAACGGGGTGGAAATTGCCTTTAGCCGTACTGGGGACGATATTGTGCTGACAATCCCAGAAGTCGAATTAAATGAATGGGATGTAGTGATAAAGCTTATGACCAAATTAACCATTGACAAAAAGGCGGAACTTGCAACTTTGATTAAATCGCTTATTGATAAAAAGAAATTTAGCAAGGAAGATTGGCTGGAAAGAGGGGTTAATCCCTCTTCAAAAGTCGTAATAGATAAAATGAATAAGGTAACTAATCAGTTTCTGATAAGCCTTGATCAGGCAGATATTCTAGCTCTATCTGAAGACCAAATGTTGGAAACTGTGGAAAAAATAATGGACAAGATCCCTTGGAGTGATTTCGATACGGCAGAACGAGACTTTATATTTGAAGAAATTAAACCAGTCCTTTTAAAATTGGAAATTGATCTATTTTCACTACTGTTTTGATATTTAAGGAATTTACTCACATAAGGATTATTTACAGAAATTTATCACAGAAAAATAATTAATAACAATTAGTTATAAAAAGCCCCGCTTTTTCCGGCGGGGCTTTTAGAACTCTATTTTATTGCTTTAAGCAATCGGGCCGGCGGCTTTGACGGCGTCGTCCACATGGTTTTCAAATTCAACGAAATTATTTTTGAATAGTCCCACAAGATGTGCGGCCTGTTTATCATAGGCATCAACATCATCCCATGTGCTACGCGGGTCAAGCACGGCGGCGTCAACACCGGGACAGCTTAGGGGTACTTCAAAACCAAAATTCGGATCGATGCGGAATTCAACATCATTAAGCGATCCGTCCAATGCACCATGAAGCAGTGCGCGGGTATATTTGATAGGCATGCGTGATCCCACGCCATAAACACCACCGGTCCAGCCGGTATTTACAAGCCAGCAGGTCACGTCACCATT
The DNA here is from genome assembly GCA_038106445.1 of Kordiimonadaceae bacterium. GTDB lineage: Bacteria > Pseudomonadota > Alphaproteobacteria > Sphingomonadales > Emcibacteraceae > Pseudemcibacter. Next base: position 112,557 of record JAYODU010000003.1, read on the forward strand.
TGCAATTTTTTCACGCAGCAGATTACCATAAACACTAGGATGGCGCGGCATAAACGGTGCCCCGAAACAGGTGGAGAAGGTGGCAACCGGTTCTTTGCCAAGCCCTTTTTCGGTACCGGCAACTTTAGCTGTATATCCGGACAGGAAGTGATACATTGCCTGTTCCGGTGTAAGGCGTGCCATTGGCGGCATGACGCCAAAGGCGTCCGCGGTTAGCATAATCACATTTTTCGGATAACCGCCCGGGGCACCTTCGGTTGTGTTGGGGATTGATGTTATTGGGTAAGCGGCACGTGTATTTTCCGCAAGGCTCCCGTCATCCAGATCAATTTCACGGGTGTCTTTATCGATCACCACATTTTCAAGCACAGTACCGAACATTGACGTGGTTGCATAAATTTCCGGCTCCGCTTCCTTGCTAAGGCGGATGACTTTCGCGTAACATCCCCCTTCGAAGTTAAAGACAGTATTATCAGACCAGCCATGCTCGTCATCACCGATAAGCTGGCGTTCAGGATCTGCAGAAAGGGTAGTTTTACCGGTACCGCTTAGGCCAAAGAAAATGGCCGTATCACCTTTTTTACCGATGTTGGCGGAACAATGCATCGGCATAATGCCTTTTTCCGGTAGCAGGTAGTTAAGAATTGAAAATACTGATTTTTTCATTTCACCGGCATATGATGTGCCGGCAATAAGCACCATCTTACGGGCGATATTGATGGTAATTACGGTGCCCGATTTTGTGCCGACCTCATTAGGGTCTACGGTTATTTCCGGCGCGTGCAATATTGTAAAATCAGGAACGAAGTTACCGAGATCCGATGCGTCTGGTCGGACGAGAAGGTTTCTGATGAAAAGGCTGTGCCATGGGGAAGGGGAAATGGCTCTTACATTGATGCGGTGAGCTGGGTCTGTGCCACCAAACAAATCTTGAATATAAAGGTCACGCTCACTCAGGTAATTTATAATTTGGGCTTCAATTTTATTGAAATTTTCCTCAGAGATCGCCTTGTTGACCTTGCCCCACCATATATTGTCCCGCGAGGTTGGCTCATCGACCATGAATTTATCGTTGGCAGACCGTCCCGTATGTTGGCCGGTTTCCACCACAAGGGCACCGCCCTTTGACATCAGTCCGAGTCCCTGTTTGATGGTGTGTTCATAGAGTATCTCGGCGCCAAAGTTCCAGTGAATATTTTTGTCCGAGTTAATATTATGGTTTTCTACGCCATAGGAACTGACGTATTTCCCAATGTTAATCATGTTACTTCCTTTTCATCGAATTTGAATAATTCGGTTGTTTTATTTCTGTCTCACAATTGTGTCTCTCAGGGCACTATTAATAGTGATTTTCACGCATCTTTAAAAATGATTTCGGATATTTTTTCAAACTATTGATTTATAAGGGAAAAAATGTCACATTTATGACACTTTTATCGCGCAATTTTTTTTAAATCTTACAATAATCCATGATAGGATAGGAAAGATTCGCATTTTATAGGTAAATTGGCGCGAAAGGAAATATGGCTAAATGTCTTCAGTAATAACCCTTGTTGATGATGATCAGAATATTCTGGCTTCCGTGAGTATGGCCCTTGAAAGTGAAGGGTTTAAAGTACGTACATTTACTGATGGCGCCAGTGCGCTTGAAGGTATTACCAAAGATCCAGGTGATCTTGCTGTACTGGATATCAAGATGCCACGCATGGACGGGATGGAACTACTTCGCCGCTTGCGCGAAAAGCAATCATTACCGGTTATTTTTCTAACCTCAAAGGATGATGAGATTGATGAAATGCTCGGTCTTAAAATGGGTGCGGACGACTATATTAAAAAACCATTTTCACAGCGGCTATTAATTGAACGGATTAAAACGATCCTTCGGCGGATGGATGCGATCAAGAAGGCAAAAACGGAAGACGAAGACCATAGCGGTGTCATCATTCGTGGCAGGCTTAAACTTGACCCGGTTCGACATATTTGTGACTGGGATGGCAAGGATGTAAAGCTTACAGTTACTGAATTTCTTATCCTGCAGGCATTAGTACAACATCCCGGTCACGTGAAAAGCAGGGATCAGTTGATGGATGTTGCCTATAACGATGATATATATGTGGATGACCGAACCATTGACAGCCACATCAAGCGTCTAAGGAAAAAATTCCGGAAAGTTGATGAAAAGTTTGACGGGATAGAGACACTATATGGTGTCGGCTACAGGTATAGTGAAAGCTAATAAATATAAACTGATACGGAAAAGACGTTTCATTTCCCCCCTGACCATCCGCATTATGGCGGTAAACCTTTTTGCGCTTATTTTTCTGGGTATTGGTGTCCTTTATGTAGATCAGGTGCAAAAAACACTGCTACAATCCCGTATTGATGAACTTGTGAAAGATGCCAATATTATGGCAGGTGCCCTTGGTGAGGCGGCAACGGAAACGGGCACGCCGGGTTCAACGCAAATCCTGCTTCCACAGGCACAGGCAATCCTAACGCGACTTGTCAGTGTTACGAATATAAGAACCCGTTATTTTGGTCTAAATAATGAGCTGCTTATTGATAGCCGCGATCTTAATATTAATAATGTTATTGTCGAAAATACAATGCCACGGGAGCTTGGGATCAGGGATTTCTGGCAAATTATCAATAGGGAAGTTTCTGAAATTATTGATATGATCCAGAAACGGGATCAGCTTGAAGAATATCGCGAGATTAAAAATGAAATGGCAACCGATTATCCGGAAGCTATGGATGCACTTGCCGGTGAGGTAAGTACACGGGTCAGGCGACTGACAGACGAGCGTAATATCATCACTGTCGCTGTTCCTGTACAGCGTTTTCGGCGGGTTCTTGGTGCTTTGATGCTTTCCGCGGATACTGGTGATATTTATTTAGCAGTACAAGATGTTCGGCTGACGATTATTCAATTTTTCTGCGCATCCCTGCTGATCACATTATTGATGTCATTATTTCTTGCCAAAACAATCGTGCGGCCGGTGCTGCGGCTTGCACGGTCAGCCGATACAGTGAGCCTTGGCGGAAGGTCCGATATACCGGACCTTTCATCGCGAAATGATGAGATCGGTGATCTGTCAAGATCATTTAAGGATATGACAGAAAGTCTTGAAAAACAGATTGACGCCGTGGCCAGTTTTGCAGCCGATGTGGCACATGAACTTAAAAATCCACTGACCAGCATGCGTAGTGCTATTGAAACAATGGAATATACGAAGGACGAAGAAAATAACCGAAAACTTCGTGCTATTATAAGTGATGATGTCAAAAGACTGGACCGGCTCATAACTGATATTTCAGACGTATCAAGGCTTGACGCGGAAATGACCCATTCCCTGAAACAGAATGTCAATATGACAGCGCTTCTTGAAACTATGGTGGATATTTATATAACTACGCAAAAAGATACGCTCCCCCATCTTCATCTCGAGATAAAAAAGCGCCGTTTTAAATCATTAGACGGAAAGCCGGCCCCCTATTTTGTACGGGGGCTGGAAGGTCAGTTGGGTCAATTGATCAGAAATCTGGTGGATAACGCTATTTCTTTTTCAAGAAAAGAAGGCAACATCTGGATCAGAATGAAACGGGTCGGTAAAATGGTTGAAATCATTGTTGATGATGAAGGTATTGGCATCCCAGAAGATAAACTGGAAAATATTTTTGATCGGTTCTATTCTGAACGGCCCAAAGGTGAGGCGTTCGGAAAGCATTCGGGTCTGGGTTTAAATATATGTAAACAGGTTGTTGAAGCACATGGCGGAACAATAATTGCGGAAAACAGACGGGATGAGGATAAAAAAGTCTTAGGTGCAAGGTTCACAGTGTTACTTCCAATGAGTGAGGATTAATAATATAATTATGGCACTTAAACATGCATCATGTGTGGAATTTAACGGCAAGGGGATTTTGATTATTGGTGGATCCGGTAGTGGAAAATCGGACCTGGCCCTTAGGTTAATTGATGCTGGTGGTATTTTGATTAGTGATGATTATGTTGAGCTTGACGTAAATGGCAATAAGATTGTGGTTAAACCTGCGCCACATATAGAAGGAATGATTGAAGTACGGGGTATTGGAGTGGTTGAAGTGGATTTTAAAAAAAAGTGTTTGCTTCATTTAGTGTTGCAATTAAAGGATCGCACGCAGATCGAAAGATTGCGGGAAGCTGAATTTTTTGAATATGAAGGCGTAGAAGTTCCAATGTATAAGTTTGATCCATTTGCACTTTCGGCAATTCCTAAAATTAAACTGTTAGTAAAATGACAAAACAAAATTTCAATAAGAATAATAGCCTGAATGTCCTGTTAATCACCGGGATGTCGGGTGCCGGGAAATCGACGGCGCTTTCTATGCTTGAAGATCTTGATTATGAAGCGATTGATAACCTGCCGATTAATTTGCTTCCCAGTTTAATCGAACTTGCGATGAAAAAGGATCCTGATCATATAAATCCGGCCCTTGCAATTGGTGTTGATGTAAGAACAAGAAATTTCAAACCTGAAAATATTCTGAATATTTTGAACCAGTTAAGGGCACATGAAGGGATTTCAGTTAAAATTCTGTATTTTGATAGTAGTAATGAAATACTGGCCAAACGTTTTTCGGAAACAAGGCGTAAACATCCGCTGGCAAAAGGAAAACCGGTTAGCGAAGGAATTAACCGTGAACGCGCAATGATTGATGTTATTAAAGCGCAAAGCGATTATATTTTTGATACTTCAGAATATAATATCCATGATTTGAGGCGTACGTTGTCAGAACATTTCGAACGTAGTGATGAAAATACCATGGGTATTTCAATCACATCCTTTGCGTATCCCAAGGGTATACCCCGTGATGCAGATCTGGTGTTTGATGTAAGGTTTCTAAAAAATCCCCACTATGACCCAAATCTCAGACCGCTAACAGGCATGGATGAAGATGTTGGAAATTATATCAGGAAAGACCCCATCTTTCAAAATAGCTGGGATAAGATATCGGCGCTTATTTTAACATTACTGCCTGAATATAAAAAGGAAGGTAAAGCTTACCTGACGATTGCATTTGGCTGTACCGGGGGAAGGCATAGGTCCGTATATTTTGTTGAAAACCTAGGAAAATTCCTCATGGAAAAAAAATACAAGGTAAATTTGCACCACCGTGAACTAAGCCGTTAAAATGCAATTGTCCTTCTTTTAAAGACACATTATAGTGAAATCCTAAGTTTAATCAGAAGGGAAGGCAATATGATAGGTATGGTTGTTGTGACGCACGGTCGATTGGCGGAAGAATTTATAGCCGCGATGGAACATGTGGTTGGTCCTCAAACAGCACTTCAAGCGATATCAATTGGGCCTGATGATGATATGGAAAGACGAAGGCAGGACATTCTTGAAGCTGTTGATCAGGTGGACGAAGGGGATGGTGTGATATTATTAACCGACATGTTCGGTGGTACACCTTCTAATCTTGCTATATCAATTATGGAATCCATTAAAGTAGAAGTTATTGCGGGCATTAATCTGCCTATGCTTATAAAACTTGCCAGTGTGCGTGCGACTGAAACAACAATGGAAGACGCCGTGACAGCCGCGCAGGAATCAGGACGGAAATATATCAATATAGCGTCACATGTACTGTCCGGTGAAAACGTATGAAATCACAAAATAACGGTGTTTGCCGCATTCTGACTATTCAGAATGAACGAGGCTTGCATGCAAGAGCATCGGCAAAGTTTGTCACCGTTGCGGGTGAATATGATGCATTAATAACCGTCTCAAAAGATGGTGTCGAAGTATGTGGAACCTCAATAATGGGTTTGATGATGCTGGCAGCAGCCATCGGAGATCAGATATCCGTCAAGGCTGAAGGCGATCAGAGAAACGAAGCAGTTGATGCACTTGAAGCTTTGGTTTGCGATAAATTTGGCGAAGAATGCTAATATTATTTTCTAAGAATTTTAAGTAATTTTCAATGTATATAGATATATAAACATTTCTTTATGCTTGCTATTTTTATGGCGGAGCGCTATAGAAGCATGAATTTATATTTAATATTACAGAACAGATAAGGATCTTTTTTCTGATGACAGAATTTATCGATTATAAAGTCGCCGATATTTCGCTTGCAGGATGGGGGCGAAGGGAAATTAATATCGCTGAAACTGAAATGCCGGGTCTTATGGCACTTCGTGAAGAGTTTGGCAAAAGTCAGCCCTTAAAAGGTGCCCGAATAGCGGGCTGCCTACATATGACCATTCAGACAGCTGTGTTGATGGAAACACTGGTTGCATTGGGTGCAGAAGTTCGCTGGTCATCCTGTAATATTTTTTCGACACAGGATCACGCAGCTGCAGCAATGGCGGCGGCCAAAATACCGGTTTTTGCCTGGAAGGGACTTACGGAAGATGAGTTTAACTGGTGCATCAGGGAAACAATTATCGGCCCCGATGGCTGGAGGCCCAATGTTATTCTGGATGATGGCGGAGATCTGACAGCAATGATTTACGAGGATTTTCCCGAACTTCTTGAAGATATTCGTGGCATTTCCGAAGAAACAACGACTGGCGTTCTAAGACTTTATCAAATGGAAAAAGAAGGCCGTCTTACAGTTCCGGCGATCAATGTAAATGATAGCGTAACAAAATCAAAATTTGATAATCTGTATGGTTGCCGTGAAAGCCTTGTTGATGGTGTTAAACGCGCGACCGACGTAATGCTTGCAGGTAAAATTTGTGTGGTTGCAGGATATGGTGATGTTGGCAAAGGGTCAGCCGCATCGTTACGTAGCCAGGGTGCGCGTGTTATGGTTACGGAAATTGATCCTATTTGTGCGCTTCAGGCAGCGATGGAGGGCTACGAAGTAGTCACTATGGATGAGGCCGCTTCCAAGGGTGATATTTTTGTTACTTGCACAGGTAATTTTGATGTCATAACCATAGACCATATGCGTCAAATGAAAGATCGCGCTATTGTTTGTAATATTGGTCATTTTGACTCAGAAATTCAAATAGCTGCACTTGAGAATTATAAGTGGGAAGAAGTAAAGCCACAGGTCGATGAAGTTATTTTCCCGGACGAAAAAAGACTTATTGTTCTTGCGAAGGGACGCCTTGTTAATCTGGGTTGTGCTACCGGCCATCCGAGCTTTGTGATGAGTGCGTCATTTACAAACCAGGTGCTGGCACAAATGGAGCTCTTCAATAACCATGGTAATTATAAGAACAAGGTTTATGTGTTACCAAAACATCTGGATGAGAAAGTGGCATCACTTCATCTTGATAGACTTGGTGTAAAGCTTACCAAGCTTAATGATGATCAGGCAAAATATATTGGTGTTAAAACTGAAGGACCATTTAAACCGGATCATTACCGTTACTAAATAAAAGATCGTAAAATCTTGTAAGCCCGTTCATGGTTAACAAAATATGAACGGGCTTTTCTTTTGTGTTTAAAGCCGCTATTTTATCAGCGTTAAGGATGACGGGATTGGTATTGATCATAGAGAGTTTGATGAAATATTTGAAAAATTCTATACAGGCTCAAATGTTCCAAAAGGTAAGGGAACGGGTCTTGGGCTATCCTTGTTAAAAATATTTATAGAAATTCATGGTGGAGAGGTCCTTGTGGATAGCACCCTTGGTATTGGTACTGAAATGACATGTAGGCTGCCTAAAAAACTCCCTATTTCTGAAGAAATATCACATCAGGATAATATAATCCGTGATGCTTTTGGTGAATGAGCGCGATTGTTATATGGTATTTAAGGTATTTTATCTGGAGAATTTGTCCGATTGCCATATGCTTGCCGCTCGTTTGGCGCCCTTTTTGCAAACTGGTGACATCATAGCATTTATAGGAAATCTGGGAACGGGAAAAACTGAATTTTGCCGTTCAATAATTCATGCTCTGGGTTACAACGAAGATGTTCCCAGCCCCACTTTTAATTTGGTTCAAGTTTACGAGCCGGAAATGAATGATCAGGAAAAACCTGCGGTGTGGCATATGGATCTTTACCGTCTGGAAGATGAAAATGATGTGTTTGAGTTAGGGATAGAAGATGCCTTTGACAGTGGGATCACATTAATAGAATGGCCGGAAAAAATGGGAAAATTTTTGCCACCGGAACATTTAAAAATTCATCTGGAATTAGGTGATAATGAAAATGCAAGGCTTGCCACTTTCAGCGGAAGCGAATATTGGCAGAAAAAATTAAGAGAGTTAGAAGTTTAATGTCGCGTAAAGAACAAATTGCTGAATTTTTGGAAAAATCCGGATGGGCGGGGGCTGATATAAAACCACTTGCCGGGGATGCGTCTTTCAGACGGTATGACCGTGTTATGCTTGAAGGAAAAAGAGCAGTTCTGATGGATGCACCACCCGAATTTGAAGATACGCGACCTTTTGTTGCAATTGCTGAATATCTGGTTGGTATCGGGCTCTCGGCACCGCTAATCTATGCGAGTGATTTTGAACAAGGGTTCTTGTTATTAGAAGACTTGGGTGATGATCTGTTCAAAACCGCACTTGAAAAAGATATTAAGCGTGAACAGGGGCTATATGATCAGGCGGTATTGGAACTTGTTAAGCTAAACAATATTCCATATAAGAAAATACTCGATTATTCAGGGGGCAATTATAAGGTTCCAACTTATGATGTGCAAAGGCTGCTTTCTGAAATTGATTTGTTTACGGATTGGTATTATCCGGCCCTTATGGGTAAACGCATGCCTATTGATAAACGTGAATTTTTCAGGGATTTATGGACATCTCTGCTTCGCAAGCTTGGTACACCTGATGAATGTCTGGTTCTTCGGGACTACCATGCTGAAAATTTACTTGAGCTTGAAAATGGTCAAATCGGAATGATTGATTTTCAGGATGCCGTTATCGGACATAGTGCCTATGATCTGGTATCTTTATTGCAGGACGCAAGAAGAGATGTGGACCCACGCATCGAAGAACTCATGATTACAAAATATGCTAAAGCGTTAGGTCGTGACGAGCAGCAATTCCGGGAACAATATGCTATCCTTGGGGCGCAGCGGAATATGAAAATCATAGGCATATTTGCGAGGCTTTCATTACGTGATGGTAAAAATAATTATATTGCCTACCTGCCGCGTATGTGGGGACTTTTGGAAAGATGCCTATTACATCCTGTTCTAAAGGACATTAAAGAATGGGTGGATCGTGAATTGCCAATAAAAAGGCATGATCCGCTTGAAGTTCAAGGGTTATATCCGGATCATGCAATGATATTGGCGGCCGGGCTAGGGCTTCGTATGCGGCCTATGACAGATAATCTGCCGAAACCGCTAATCAAAATTAACAACAAGGAAATGCTTGCTCATACGCTTGATGGGATCGTAGCAGCAGGTATTAAAACGACAGTTATCAATATGCATTTTTGTGCTGACCAGATTATGGATTTTGTAAAAAACCGAAAAGACTGGCGCCCGGAAATTAAACTTTCTGATGAACGTGATAACCTGCTGGATAGCGGGGGTGGTATAAAAAATGCACTGCCGCTTCTGGGAAATAATCCTTTCTATATATTAAATAGTGATATGATCTGGACTGAGCGGGGATTTCCCGCTTTATCGCGACTAGCGACAAGCTGGGATAACAGCATGGATATATTAATGCTGCTTGTCAGGAAAGATAAGGCATATGGCCATGATGGTCCGGGGGATTTCCATATGGATGAAAACGGAAGGCTTATCTTCCGTGGCGATGACCCTGTGAGCGATTTTTATTATAGCGGTATGCTTATAATAAGGCCGGAATGTTTTGAAAATGTAGACGAAGATATATTTTCGCTTCGTAAATTATTCAGAAAAGCCGAGGGTGATGGTCGGCTTTTTGGTCTTGTGCATGAAGGTGAATGGTATCATGTAGGCATACCGGATGCGGTAAACGAAACGGAAAGACTTCTGAAGGGAGAATAATGCCAAGACGTCTTGGAAAAGAACCCGAAATATATAATATCCCTGCCCATCAGTCCTTTGTTGATGTACTTGCAAAAGGCGTTATGGACCGGTTTGGCAGTGATCCGATAAGTTTGAGTAAGGTTCTTATTCTGCTACCCAACCGACGTGCTGTTCGTTCTCTAAGTGAAGCTTTTTTAAGATTGATGAATGGCAAAGCGGCAATTCTGCCCAATATGCAGCCAATTGGTGATGTCGATGAAGACGGTCTTGTAATCGGTGGTGGTGGATTTTATGAGCATCTTGAAATTAGACCATCTACCCCTGTCTTTCTTCGGCGAGCAATTCTTATGGATATCATTGCGTCATGGTATCGCCGCAGGGGAGAAGATATTCCGGAAAGTGCAAACAGGGCACAACTGGCTTTGGCATTGGAACATCTGCTTGATCAGATTCAAACCGAAGAACTAAGCATCAATGAACTGAAAAATATTGTTCCCGAGAAATACTCTGTTCACTGGCAACAGACATTGGAATTTTTGAAAATACTGACTGAACACTGGCCTCAAGTACTGAAATTGACCGGATATATGGATGCTGCTGAACGTCGAAATTTATTGATGACGATGCTTGGGAAAAATTGGCTTGATAATCCACCCCTTGATCCCATTATTGCGGCGGGTTCAACCGGTTCGATAAAGGCTACATCATCCTTGCTTGATGTTATTGCGAGACTGCCTAAAGGGATAGTCGTGTTGCCTGGTATTGACAGAAATTTGGACGATGAAAGTTGGGAAGCTATTTCAAATGCGCACCCTCAGGCAATGATGAAAGCTTTGTTGAACCGAATGCGGGTTGATCGCTTGGATATAAAAAACTGGGATGGTAGCGACGAGCAGATTGATCACAATAAAACAATCCTGTTCAGAGAGATAATGCGACCCTCAGCAGCAACATACAAGTGGCGAGACCTGGATTGGAATACATCAGAATTATTGGAAAGTATTGAGCAGGTCGTTGCGCCGGGCATCCGTGAAGAAGCAGGTATTATTGCATTTAAAATGAGGGAACAGCTTGAAAAGCCAGGCAAAACGGCTGCGTTGATAACGCCGGATCGTATGCTAGCCAGACAGGTCGCTAGTGAACTGGAAAGATGGCAAATCAAGGTAGATGATAGTGCGGGTACACCGCTTTTCAATACGCCAACCGGTACTTATCTGCGTTTAATTACGGAAATGGCGGGTGAAAGATTTGCACCGGTTCCTTTTCTATCTGCTTTAAAGCATCCGCTTATGGCGGCCGGATATAAGCCTGGAGAATTCAGATCCTTTGCAAGGAAACTTGAACGTGATTATTTGCGAGGCCCGCGCCCGAAAGAGGGATTGACCGGTCTTTCCAGCCTTATTAAAAATAAAAGCAGTTTAAATAAAAAATTTGATGATTGGTGGGAGCGCTTATCAACCATACTAAAACCGTTTGAGCAGGTTATAACATCAGAATGCGCAAAATTTGAAGATTTGCTGGTAACACATATTGAGGTTGCCGAAGCGTTGGCACGAACAGACACAAAAGCAGGTGCTGAAAGATTATGGAGTGGGGATGATGGTGAAGCCGCAGCGGAGTTGGTGGCAGAATTAATCGAAGCAGCGCAAACTTTTAAAACAATGCCTGGCGGGGAATATCCAGCTTTGTTTAGTCAGCTTATGAGTGGCGTTACAGTTCGTGCAAAGTATGGCACGCATCCAAGGCTTTATATATGGGGGCCTTTGGAAGCCAGGCTCCAGCAGGCAGACCTTATGATTTTATCGGGCTTAAATGAAGGAAGCTGGCCGCCGGAGTATAAAGCAGACCCGTGGATGAGCAGACCTATGAGAAGGGATTTTGGACTTCCTGACCTGGATCAGAAAACTGGCTTAAGTGCGCATGACTTCGTTCAGGCAGCTTCGGCAGATAATGTCGTCATTACCCGATCCGAAAAAATGGATGGAACACCAACAGTCAAGTCACGTTGGCTTAGTCGGCTGCATGCTATTATCGGCGAAAACCATCACGTAGAACATTCGGAGAAATGGTTGCGGTGGTATTCAAAGCTTGATCAGCCTGATCAGAGCTCAAAACCTGTTGATCCCCCATGTCCAAGACCGCCTGTTGAAGCAAGACCACGTGATCTTTCTGTAACACGAATTCAGCTATGGATGCAGGATCCATATAGCCTTTATGCAAGTAAGATACTCAAACTTAAAAAACTTGATGATCTGGATCAGGATCCGACAGCGATTGAAAAGGGAGTTATGATCCATAGAATTCTTGAAGAATTTATGGCTTCCTATAAAGACGAATTGCCTGATGATGCACTGGATAAGTTTATAAAAATAGGGAAACGCTATTTTGATACTGAAATTGATAAACCGTCGGTAACAGCATTTTGGTGGCCAAGATTTAAGCAGATCGCTGAATGGTTTATCGCAGAAGAAATAAACAGACGTCAATATGCGACAACCATTGCTACAGAAACATTGGGGGAAATAAGTTTTGCCGCACCTGCAGGGCAATTTAAACTTTCGGCACGGGCGGATAGAATTGATGCTTTTAAAGATGGCGGGTATAGTGTTATTGATTATAAAACAGGCAACCCGCCGTCAGTTCGGGAGCTGAAATCGGGCTTTGCACCACAATTACCTCTTGAGGCAGCAATCGCAATCCGTAACGGATTTCATTCAATAAAATCGGACGAAATTCGTGAATTATCATACTGGAAGTTGTCTGGAGGCGAGATTGCCGGACATAAGGCAGAGTTTCGGGTAGATTCACACTTAAAGTCAAGAAGGGTTGATGTTTCTGTTGAAGCACAAAAAGCATATGAGGGTCTGCTTAAACTGGTGGCAACTTTTGATTTGCCGGACACACCTTATTTAAATAAACCCAGACCACAATCAATTGGCTACGGTGAATATGACCACCTTGCCCGTACCAAGGAATGGGGGAACGGTTGATGGTACAGCAAACCTCTGAACAGTTACTTGCATCTGATCCCCAATATTCTGTGTGGGTTGGCGCATCTGCGGGTACAGGTAAGACATTTGTACTTACAAACCGTGTTTTACGTCTGATGCTGGCAGGGACACGACCAGATAAAATATTATGTCTGACCTATACTAATACCGCGGCGGCCGAGATGGCTATCCGTGTTAATAACCGACTGGCGAAATGGATATCTCTTGATGATAGCATTCTTTTTGATGAGCTTTGTGAACTGTTGGGCTGTGCACCAAATCAAGAACAGATAAGCTTATCCAAGCGGCTGTTCGCTGATGTTCTCGATGTGCCGGGTGGGCTTAAAATTCAAACGATACATTCTTTTTGCCAATCATTACTTGGGCGCTTTCCAATAGAAGCGCATGTTTCTCCCGGCTTTGATTTGCTTGATGAAATCACGATCAATGAACAGCTCAGGCTGTCACGTGATGAACTGTTGTTGAATATTCATATGGGTGAAGACAATGATCTGAAAAATGCACTTACTAAAATTTCTCAGGTAATTGCAGAAACTACATTTGTGCAATTGATGAAATCAATTATTGCTGAACGTGACAGTATAGACCATTTATTCGACATTAATAATAATTCAGTGAAAAAAGTAATTAGCTCACTTAAGTTGCTATTAGGACTATCTGTTGAGGATACACGCGACACTATATTGGATGCTGCCTGTAGTGATAAAAGTTTTAATATATCTGCTTTGAAAAAAGCGTCGCAGATTTTAAAAACAGGTAGGAAAACTGATGTTGATAGAGGGGAAATTATTGCTAACTGGATAAATCAAAAAAAATCCCGTAAAGAAAATTTCGAAAATTATAAGAAAGCATATTTAAGAAGTACAGATGGGGATTTCTTAAAAACCTATATGACCAAGGATCTTGCGCTCGCCAATGGGGCAGCACTTGAAACGCTGATTAAAGAAGCAGAAAGAGTAAAATTTGTAACAGAAAGGCTAAAGGCGTTTGAGCTGTTTGAAAATACTACTGCAATATTAAGATTGGGTGATGCTTTACTAACTACTTATAAAAAAAGAAAAAAAATACATAATGTAATGGATTATGACGACCTGATAATGAAGGTACGTAATTTACTCAAGATTCCGGGAGGAGCGAGTTGGGTACTTTATAAACTGGATGAAGGTATCGATCATATCCTTATCGATGAAGCTCAGGACACTAACCCGTCGCAGTGGGAAGTCATACGCCATTTGGCGTTTGAATATTTTGCAGGGATAGGTACGCGTGATGAACAAATATTGTCCGAGCATCCAAGGACTATTTTTGCAGTTGGCGATGTTAAACAGTCAATTTATTCTTTCCAGAAAGCCGATCCAAAACATTTTGTATCTAATGGCGATGTTTTTATGAAGCAGGCGCAAGATGCGGGCCTCCAGAACGCATCTGTGCCGATGAATTTATCCTTCCGATCAACGTCAACTATCTTAAATGTTGTGGATCAAGTGTTTAAGAATGAGGAGGACCGAAAGGCAATTTCGTTTTCACTTGATGAAATACATCACGACACAAGCCGGGCCGGTGAAGCTGGTCTTGTGGAGATTTGGGAAACAATTAAACCCGTCGATGAAGAACCAGATGATGATTGGTCACCACCTGTTATACAAACACCGGAAATTGACCCTAGAAGAATGGTAGCTGAACGCATAGCTGACCAGATTAAACAGTGGCTGGATAATGGTGAAAAGTTGAAATCAAAGGACTGTGTTATCAAGGCCAGTGATATTTTAATTCTTGTTCAAAAGAGAAAAGAATTTGTGAATTATATGATCAGGGCGCTAAAAGCGCGCAATATCCCTGTTGCAGGTCTTGATCGGATGGAACTTACTGACCAATTGGCTGTAATGGACCTTATCGCCGCCGCGAAATTTACACTGCTTCCTGAAGACGATCTGAATCTTGCTATCGTTCTTAGAAGCCCGCTCATCGGATTGGATGAAGATGATTTATTCGAGCTTGCTTATCACAGGGAAGACGGTGAGAAACTATGGGATGCGATGTTAAGGCGCAAAAATGAAAAAAATAGCTTTAAACATGCCGCAGAAGCCTTAATTAACCTGACAACAATTGCGGATTTTCAACCACCATATGAATTTTTTAATAGTATTCTTGGACCTATGGGTGGTCGAAAAAAAATAGTTGCCCGTCTTGGCGAGCAGGCAATAGATCCGATCGATGAATTTTTAATTCAGGCACTTAATTTTGAAAAAAATAACGCATCATCAATGCAGGGCTTCTTACACTGGCTTGAAAGCGGTGAAATAAAGGTCAAACGAGACATGGATCAGGGTGGCGATATGGTACGCATAATGACTGTCCATGGAGCCAAGGGACTTCAGGCACCGATTGTGTTTCTAGCGGATACCTGCCAAACATCAGATATGCGTCAGGAACAGTTACTCTGGTATGCTGATGAAGAGAAACGGGAAAAAGCACTGATATGGAGGCAGAAAAAAGAGAATCTTACCGGTATTGGCCTTGCTGCATATAAGGACAGGGAAGCCAAAATTAAAAATGAAAGCAAAAGGCTTTTATATGTTGCGATGACACGAGCGGAAGATCGTCTTTATGTTACCGGTTTTGAAGATCGTGGCAGCAGAACTCTAAGTGATGATTGCTGGTATTCGATGATAAGAACTGCTGTATTGGGTATGGATGGCATTAAAGAAGTTGCCGAGGGTGAAGAAACCATACTTAGGCTTGAACGCGGCGGAAATATTGTAAAACGTGATGAAGTAAAGAAGCATGAAAAAATAAAAAATATTATGCCCCTGCCAGCTTATGCATATTTACCACCAGATCATGAACCAACCCCGACAAAACCGTTAACACCATCACGACCTGATGAAAAGGAAACAGTGACAAGTCCGCTTTACCGTAAACAATCGATGGAACGTGAAAATAAAAAATATCATCGTGGTCGTCTAATCCATAAATTGCTGGAAATATTACCAGACATAAACGCAGAAAACAGAAAGATAGTGGCCGAGAAATATTTATCACAAAGTGCGCATGGTCTTTTGAAAAAAGACATTCAACAGATAAGCAAAGAAGTAATGGCTGTGTTTGAGGATGAAAGATTTGCGGCTTTATTTTCGGATGCGAGCCGCGCAGAAGTGCCCATTGTTGGGCAGGTTGGTAATTATACGATTAGTGGATTTGTGGATAGACTGGTTATTGAGGGTAATGAAATATTAATCGTTGACTATAAAACCAATCGCCCACCACCAGAAACGGCAGATAAAACACCAAAGCTTTATTTGCGGCAGATGGCCGCATACAGAAAAATATTGAGCGATATTTATCCAGATCACACCATAAGATCAATGTTACTGTGGACGGATAATTGTTCGCTGATGGAAATTCCGGATCATTTACTGGATAAAATAGAATTTTAATGTATCTGCCTCTTGACGGTGGCCCTTTGGCTTCCTAAGTTCTGTAAGTAATTTAATAATTTTAATAAAGGAACGTCTTATGAGCGTTATTGCTGTGACCGATGACAAATTTGAAAGTGAAGTATTAAAATCCGACAAGCCGGTGGTCGTGGATTTCTGGGCCGAATGGTGTGGCCCCTGTAAACAATTCGGCCCCGTATTTGAGGCTGTTTCTGATACTGTAGATGGCGTTACCTTTGCAAAAGTGAATATCGATGAAAACCCGGAAGCACCAACGCGATTTGGCATTAGAAGCATTCCAACGATGTTAATGTTCAAAAACGGTGCAGTTGCCGCCATGAAAGTCGGTAATACAACACGCGGTGATTTTGAAAGCTGGATTAGCGAAAACGCATAATTTAATGATTAAGCTGTTTCAAGGGCGTCTTTTTTAAAGACGCCCTATTTTGTGCTTAGCTAAAGAATTCTTTTTCATAAACTTCGGTAAAGAAAACCATGTCTTCGGGCCTTGCTGTGCTTATACGCATCCAGTCAAGCAGTGGTGGAAAAGGTCTGCCGATTGCAATGCCATGTTTGCGGATACGGTTATAAACTTCAACAACATCCATTCCTGTGTGGAAAAATGTAAAGTTAGCGTTTGATTTTATATGCCTCATGCCATGTTTATCGAAAAAATCATACAGAACCTGAAGTGCTTCAGCATTTTTACGAAGGACAAATTCCTGGTACTCTTTATCTTTATAACTTTCAATCGCACCCCACATGGCGGGACCATTAATGGAACCTGTCATCATGGTTCTGATTTTGGTAAGCATTTCAGGGGATCCAAATCCAAATCCAATTCTGATCCCGGCAAAAGCATGGATTTTCGATGCTGTTCTGGTAACGATCAAATTGGGATGATCGGGCACAAGCGGGATCATGGTCTGATAGTTTGGATCCACGACATATTCATAATAGGCTTCATCGACAAAAACATAGCATTTTTGCGACATTTCCTGAACAAAGGCTTTCAGTTTTTCACCGTGCATTACGGTCGGGATTGGATTGTTGGGGTTGCATAGATAAATAATCCTTACATCATCCGTATAGGCATCATACATTGCATCCAGATCGATAGATAAGTCATCTGCAACCGGAACCCAGGTTTTTTCTATGCCGCGCCAATCGCTATATTCCATAAATGTATCATCATAGGTGGGTTGGGGGGCGAGTATTTTCCCGCCTTCAAGTGCGACCATTAATGCAAGCGTTTTTAAAATTTCACCAGACCCGCCAGCCACCATAACATTTTCAGTCGGAACCCCTTCCATACTGGCAATAAGTTCAGTTAGCGGACGTTGTCCGCCACCACCACCATATAGATGGCCATATTTATGAGCATTGTGCATGGCGTTACTGGCTTTTTTATTTACGCCATATGGATTTTCATTTGAACTCATGCGGATTGGATTTTCCGGCGTGGGTACATATCCTTCAATTGTAATGCTTTGTGCATGGGCATTTGCGGCAAGGGCTGCGCCACCAATGAGTGCAGTACCGCCAATAAGCCATTCGCGTCTTGTTAAATTGGTCATATTCTCTTCCCTCCAGGTTTTTCCCTAAAGAAGGATAGCAAATTAATTGAGTATGTAACACAAAATAAAAAAGGCGTCAGAACAAAGCAGTGCTGACGCCCTATTGAATAATTTTAAATAAGGATTATGCGAATAATTCCTCATAAACTTTAGCGAAATATTCCATATCTTCCGGCTTACCCATGCTTACACGGCACCATGTCAAGAATGGGGGGAAGGTACGAGCGACAATTATGCCTTTATCCCTGAATATTTGCCGTACTTCATTGGCATCAATACCGGTTTCAAAGAAGACAAAATTGGAATTGGATTTGACATAATTTACATTGTGCTTGTCAAAAAGCGCGTAGGTAATGGCAAGTGCTTCCTGATTTTTACGGCGGCAGAAATCCTGTGTTTCTGTATCTTTATAGCTCGCCGCTGCACCTGCAATCGCAAGCTGGTTTGTTGAGCCGGTCATGTAATCGCGTAATTTTCTGATCAAGGTTTCCGATGCATATGCAATACCAAGCCGCACACCGGCAAAACCGTGGATTTTTGAAGCAGTACGAGCGACCATGATATTTTCGTTACTTGCGGCCAGTGGCACCATCGTTTCATAGTCAGGATTTTGCACATACTCATGGTAGGCTTCATCAATAAATACCATGCATTTTTGTGACATTTCGAGACAGAATTCACGAAGCTTGTCTTTATGCATGATTGTGGGAAGCGGATTATTCGGGTTAACCAGATATATAATACTTACATCATCCGTATAGGCTGCCTTTAATGCATCTAGGTCAATTGTCATTGTTTCATCAACAGGAACTCGGGTGACAGGTACACCAAACCGTTCAGCAGAACGCGTCAGGTCATGATAGGTCGGATCAGCGGTAAGAACACGCCCGCCTTCAAAGGCGGTCATTAATCCCAATGTTTTAAGAATTTCGCCTGAGCCTGCGGAAAAGGTTATATTCTCCGGCGATACACCCTCCATATCAGCCAGAACTTGTGTCAGTTCCATACGGCGGCCCGCACCATAATGATGCGCTGTATCAAACATATCAATAATGGCGTTTCGTGCCGCCCTTGAAACGCCGTAAGGGTTTTCGTTAGTGCCTAGCCTTAGTGGGTTTTCAGGTGTTGGTACAAAACCGGGCACGGCCATGTTTTGTGCATTTGCACGACTGTTGCCAAGAAGTGCAGCAAGTGCGAGAGTTGAGCCACCCTTAAGCCAATCCCGCCTGGAAAGTTCGTTTGTCATTTCAGTGATCCCTCATATTATGTGCAATGTTATGAAATAATGTAACTTAGGATATCAGTTTTTTATTAATTGTCACGCACAAGATTAGGGTAACAAAAAGAGCAATTCCCGATACGAAAATTGCTCTTTAAAATTCAATATGTTACTTACGTTCAGCTTACAAATTCTTTTTCATAAACTTCAGCAAAATACACCATATCTTCAGGTTTTCCCATGCTTACACGGCACCATGTGGTATAAGGCTGGAATTCACGTCCGACTAAAATACCGTGGTTTCTAAAACGTTCTCTGACCTCATTTACGTCAATGCCGGTTTCAAAGAATATGAAATTGGTGTTGGATTTTATGTATCTTACATTGTGTTTATCAAAAAGATTATAAACGATTTCCTTTGATTCACGATTTTTACGACGGACAAAATTCTGCGTTTCAGCATCAAGATAACTTGCCATTGCCGCCCTTAATGCAAGGCTGTTGCTTGAGCCGGTGATATATTCATTTATTTTATCAATCCACATCTCGGACCCGTATCCAATACCCAAACGCAGTCCTGCAAAACCATGGATTTTTGAAGCTGTTCTGGCGACAACGATATTTTCATAACTGGCGGTTAAAGGAACCATTGTTGCATAATCCGGGTTTTCAACAAATTCATGGTAAGCTTCATCAATAAACACCAAACATTTCTGAGACATCTCAATACAAAATTCCCGCAGTTTGTTTTTTTCCATGATGGTCGGCAGCGGGTTGTTGGGATTTACAAGATAGATAATGCTTACATCATCTGTATAGGCTTCTCTCATTGCATCAAGGTCTATTGTCATGCTGTTATCAACGGGTATATGTTTTATCGGCACATTACGGTTGATAGCGTACCGTGTAAGACCATGATAGGTCGGATCAGCTGTCAAAACTGAACCACCTTCTACCGCAGTTATCAGCCCTAATGTTTTTAAAATTTCGCCTGATCCTCCGGAGAAAGTGATATTTTTAGGATCAACCCCTTCAATTTCCGCAAGGATTTTGGCCAGCCCTGCTTCGCCTTCTCCTCTGCTGCTATAAAGATGGCTTTTATCAAGCGTTTCCATGACGGCATTTTTTGCCAATAGTGATATCCCGTAAGGGTTTTCATTGGAACTAAGTCTTAGTGGATTTTCCGGGGTCGGCACAAAGCCAGGCACCGCCATATCCTGCGCATTGGCGCGACTGCCCATTAACATGGCAACTGCCAAAGCGGTGCCACCTTTCATCCAGTCGCGTCTGGTAATATCAGATTTCATTTTTTGTCCCCTAATTTTTTATGACAATGTTTTGGAAGGTTATAGTGAACGGATTATAGCTGATTTGGCAGATATAAGCAAATATGACGCTTCAAAATTATAGAAGCGTCATTTAAATTGAATATTAGTTTTTTAACTTACAAATTCTTTTTCGTAAACTTCGGCGAAATAAGCCATATCTTCTGGCTTTGCCATACTTACACGTGCCCAGTCAAGATAGGGCGGGAACGGGCGTCCGACATCAATCCCGTGTTTTAGAAAACGTTCCTTTACGTCGGCAAAATCAATTCCCGTATGGAAAAAAGTGAAGTTGGAATTTGATTTAAAGTGTCTGACATTATGTTTTTCAAACACTTCATAAGTAACAGCCAATGCTTCCTGATTTTTACGCTTTATAAAATCCATGAATTCATTGTCCTGGTATGCGGCTACCGCGCCGTATATGGCGGGTGTAGCTACCGTCCCGGTAATACGCCGGTTCATTTTTGCCAGTGTTGCCGGTGTGGAAAAAGCAAACCCGACACGAACACCGGCAAAGCCATGAATTTTTGATGCGGTGCGTGAAACAATAATATTATCATTTGTTGCAGCAAGTGAGACCATGGATTGGTAATTGGGATCTGTGACAAACTCGTGATAGGCTTCATCAACAAAAACAATGCATTTTTGTGACATTTCAAGGCAGAATTCCCGCAGTTTGTTTTTTTCAAGTATCGTCGGGATCGGGTTGTTTGGATTACAAAGATATATGAGTTTCACATCATCCGTATAAGCGGCACTTATGGCATCCAGATTGGTTGTCATACTTTCCTGATCCACGTCAACCCATTTCAGTTCCGTGCCCACCCATTCACAATAACGCACAAGGTCATGATAGGTCGGGTTCGCAGCCATAACCGTTCCTCCCTCAAGTGCAACGATAAGGGCAGCAACTTTTAAAACCTCTTTTGATCCGCCGGCGATAAAAATATTTTCCGGTGCAACACCATTCTGATCCGCCATAATTTGCATAAGTTCGCGCCTTCCACCCCCACTATAAAGGTGCGATGTTTTAAAACCTTCAATCATCGCATTCTGCGCTGACCTTGGGACACCGTATGGGTTTTCATTTGAACTCATACGGATCGGGTTTTCTCTTGTTGGTGTATAACCGTTTACAGTTACGCTTTGTGCATGTGCGGTCGTTGCGTATGCCAGTCCGGCCGCAGCAAGCGATGATGTCCCCTTAAGCCAGTCTCTTCTTGTTAATTCTCTCATTTATTGTCCCTTTTTATTTTTTCTTAAATTATCCAAAATTTCGTTTATAAACTTTTACCATATATTCTGTTTCTTCCGGTTTGGCTGTGCTGATCCTTATCCAGTTGGGGAATGGATCATATTGCCGCCCGATCAGCACACCACTTTCAAGTAATTTGTCCCTGACTTCGTTGGCGTCTTTTCCGGCATCCGCATATACAAAGTTTGCATGGGCATTTACATAACGCATACCAAGCTCATCGAACATTTTATAAAGGATGGCGAGCGATTCATAATTTTTATCGACGACAAATTTCTGATATTCAGCATCCTGATAGCTGGTGATTGCGCCCATCAATGATGGATATGTAGCGGTTCCTGATCTGAACATCATGAGCTTTGCCATTGTATCCGGGTGCGCAAAGGCAAAGCCGATACGAACATTGGCAAATGCATGTATTTTTGATGCTGTCCTCAGGATCACAATATTCGGATTATCTTTTACAAGATGAGCCATTGTTGAGAAACTGTCATCACGCACATATTCATAATATGCTTCATCAATCACAATCATCGCTTTTTTTGAAAATTCAAGACAAAATTGTTCCAGGGCATTTTTTTCAATAATACTTGGAATTGGATTGTTCGGGTTACAGAAATAAATGCATGTGGTCTTGTCAGTAACTGCTTTTCTCATAGCTTCAATATCAATCGACATATCATCCGCAACGGGAACTTCAATAACATTGCCGCCGAAGTTTTGTGCTGCACGCATAATACCGCCAAATGTAGGGTAAGGGGCGATCATATCACCACCCGTGATGCCGCATAAAGCACCGGTTGCAACAAGATATTCACCGGATCCAGCACCGACAGCAATACATTCTTCCGGCAGATTTTCCATTTTCGCAATGACGCGGATGAGTTGCCGGCCCGTCGTGAAGTTATAAGTGTGGGCACGCTTGTATGCTTCGGTGATTACCCTCATTGCTTTGGGGTTAATACCGTAAGGATTTTCATTATTGGTCATCCGAATTGGATTTTCAGGTGTTACCGGATCACCGAAAGCTGTGAAATCCGACATTTCCTGTGCTTTTGCCCTAGCTGATAACATCAGTCCCCCGGCAACAGCCCCAGTTCCGATTAGCCAGTCACGTCTTGTAAGTTCATTTTTCATTTTAATCTTCCCTTTGTTCAGGCGAATTTTTCCCTGTATTTTTCGGCAAAATATGCCATTTCTTCCGGTTTCGTCAGGCTTAGTCGCACCCAGTTTGCATAAGGTTTAAACGGACGGCCGGTTAAAATATGATGTTTTTTCATAATTTCCTCAACTTCGGTTGATGGTCGGCCTGCGTTAAAAAATATGAAGTTTGCATTACTTTTTACATATTCAAGTTCCAAATCATCCAGCATTGCGGAAATAATTTGCTGGCATTCCTTGTTTTTTTGTCTCAGGAATGTCTGATATTCAAGATCCTGATAGCTTTCAATGGCGCCGCGCACTGCGGGCAGGTTAAGCGTATTCGTAAACAATCCGAAACTTTTTTGTATAAAGTCAGGATGTGCGTAACACACGCCAATTCTCATCCCTGCAAATGCATGAATTTTTGAAGCTGTGCGTGTAACAACAATGTTCTTGTTTTCTTTTACAAGGCTGATCATGCTTTCGTAATCAGGATTATCAACATATTCATAGTAAGCTTCATCAATTAATATTGTTGCTTTTTCAGACATTTCATTACAGAAGTCTTTAAGTGCGTTTTTCTCAATGATGCTTGGGATTGGGTTATTGGGATTGCAAAGATAAATAAGCTTTGTGTTATCGGTCATGGCTGCTCGCATCGCATCAAGGTTGATATGCATATCGTCGCCAACCGGCACTTCGATAAGCTTGGAACCCAGAGTTCTGCTGAATCTTGCTATGTCACCGTAAGTCGGTATCGGAAGAAGAATGTCGCCACCCTGAACGGCATTAAACACTGCTGCTTTTTCAAGAAACTCCGTCGATCCTGCACCCATCCCAACATAATCTTCTGAGATGTCTTCTAGCTTTGCCATTAATGCCCTGAACTTGAATATATCTTCGAAGGCGTATTTATGCGAGTTGTCAGCTGCGGCCGCGATGGCTTTCCTAGCTTTTAATGACTGTCCATAAACATTTTCATTTAGGTGTGCGCGGATGGGATTTTCTGCCGTTGGGTTTATATTCGGTTCCATAAAGCTTTGCGCCGAAGCCTTTACTCCAGAAAGAAGTAATCCTGTGGCTGCCGCTGTTGTTGTACCGGCAAGCCATTCACGACGAGTCATTTTTTGTGTCATTTTATTCACTTTCATACGAAAAATATTTTGCGATAAAATTATAATTGAAATATTGTAACATATATAATCACAATATAATCATGAAGTCCAATCAACAATGCATAGAAAAAGGGCGCCAATCAACAGATTGACACCCTCAAAAGTAACTTTGGGGAAGCTTATCCAAAAACTTCGCGATATTTGTCGGCTACATATTGCATTTCTTCCGGTTTTACCGTGCTCATTCTGACCCAGTCCGTATATGGCTGAAATGTGCGTCCGCTCATGATTCCATGTTTTCTAAGTTCTTCTGCTACTTCACGCGCAGGTCGCCCTGCATGGAAAAAGGCAAAATTGCTGTTTGATTTTACATATCGCAAATTAAGGTCAGAAAACATTTTCTCTAATATATCCATGCTTTCACGGTTTTTTTGTTTCACGAAATTCATGAACTCAGTGTCCTGATAACTTTCCACTGCACCGGCAACCGCAACATTGCTAAGTGAAAGGCTGAACGGACTAGTTATTTTTTTCATTGTATCCGGATGGGCAAATGCAAAACCAATCCGTACACCTGCAAAACCGTGAATTTTTGATGCGGTACGGCAAATGATAATATTCTGGTGTTCGGTGACAAGATCCTTCATCGAGGCATAGTCAGGATTATCAACATATTCATAATATGCTTCATCGATTAATATGAGTGCCTTTTTGGACATTTCAATACAAAAGTCACGAAGTGCATTTTTTTCGATGATTGATGGGATAGGGTTGTTGGGGTTGCAAAGATATATCAGTTTGAAATCATCTGTCATGGCGGTGCGCATGGCTTCAAGATTAATATGCAAATCTTCGCCGACAGGAACTGATACAATTTCCACGCCCAACATTTGTGCCGTGCCGATAACGCTATTATATGTAGGGGATGGTGCGAGTAACGAGCCCTGTGCTATGGCGCATGCAAAGGCTGCGCGTTCAAGAAAAGGGGTAGACCCGGTGCCAACAGCAATATGATCGGCGGGTAGATTTTCCATTTTTGAAATCACATTTTTCAGTGCCATTTGAGTGCCGAATTCATAAAGGTGTGCTGTTTCAGCAGCTTCAAGCATAACTTTTTTTGCTTTCAGGGAGTGCCCATAAACATTTTCATTAAACCCTGCGCGGATCGGATTATCTATTGTCGGGTTCAGATTAGGTTGTGGCACTGTCTGTGCATTAGCCATGCTTTGTGCAATCATCGTGCCGGCAACTGCAGCGCCGCCAACGAGCCATTCACGACGTGTTATTTCAGTAGACATTTTTCCTCCTTACAGGGTTTAATCTTGGGTCATTTGTGTGTTACGTTACGGAGTTTAAAACATGCAAGGAAAAATACAAATTAATTATATTTTTTACTTTATAATAATTCTAAAATGTATTATAAGTAATTAAATTAAATTATTAAAGGATGTAAATTATGACAAAAGTTCCAAATGTTATTTTCAAAACCCGTGTGCGTAATGATGCACTTGGCGGGCCAAACCCTTTTGAATGGAAGGATTTGAGCACGGATGAAATTTTTAAAGGCAAAAAAGTAGTTGTGTTTTCGCTTCCGGGTGCTTTTACACCAACCTGTTCAACAAGCCACCTGCCACGGTATGAGGAACTTTATGAAGAATTTAAAGCACAAGGTGTTGATAGCATCGTATGTGTTTCCGTAAATGATGCATTTGTGATGTATCAATGGGGCTTAAGCCAGAAAGCCAAGAATGTATTTCTGCTTCCTGATGGAAATGGTCAATTCAGTCGCAAGATGGGAATGCTTGTTGATAAATCAAATCTTGGTTTCGGGATGCGTAGCTGGCGTTATTCGATGTTGGTGGATGACGGTGAGATCGTAAAGCTGTTTTCAGAGCCAGGATATGAGGACAATTGTCCGACCGACCCGTTTGAGGTTTCAGACGCAGATACTATGCTAAATTACCTCAAGTCATAAAACATTGATGAATAAAATTAAGGCCGGTTCAAAACCGGCCTTTTTATTTTAGAACCTGGAAATCAGGGATACCTGAAATCTGTCACGCCTGAAATTATTTTCAAATATAACTGCTTCGATAGTGTTAGGCACCACAGTCGTATCGACAAATTCCTGCATCATTTCATGACTGAAAGTAGAACGGTTATATTCACCGCGTAAGGATAGCATATCTGAAATATACGATTATAAACCGCCACCAAAATGAAGACCTGTATCTGAATTACGGTTTAATAGCCCACCCAATGTCCGGGTTGTTGTCAATTGCGAAAACCCAAGTCTGGCAAATATAATTATATCTTCGTCCAGCCAAAATCCCGGTAGTACAGATCCACCAAATTCATTTGTGGTTTTGTAATTTTCAAATGCCGTTAATTGGTTTTCCAGAAAACTATATCCATGGCGCCCTTCAACCCCTACAGTGAAGTTTCCTTGAGAAACCCTAAAACCAACAAAGATACCGGCACCAGGTCCTTCGTCATTGTAAATAGACTTGTCATCTGTTGGAAGAATGTCGGAACTATTGGTAATTACGTAATTGTCAAATCGTGTAATGTCATATGCGCCATCAACGCCGATATAGAAACCGTCATGTTGGCTGTTCTGGGCATATGCAGACTGACCTATAAATGCAACGGATAGTAAAACTGCTGTAATGAGTATTTTTTTCATAATGATTCCTCTTTTTGCAGCTATTTTAATTTGATCATATTGACAAATTGTTAAAGCTTCAAAATATGAAGAATGCTACTATTTATTATAAGTTACCCGGTAAACACGTCCTGCTTCGTCATCGGCAATCAGCAAACTACCGTCTTTAAGCTCAAGAACATCACTTGGCCGACCCCAGGATTCGTTATTTTGAAGAAAGCCGGTGATAAAAGGTTCGTAACTTGTGGCTTTGCCATTTTCAAGGGTAACAAGTGTCAGCATATGCCCGGTGTGGCCCGCTTCTACCGTCCTGTTCCAGGAACCGTGTTCAGCAATGATCACGCTGTTTTTAAATTTTTCAGGAAACATATCCCCCTTATAAAATGCCATACCTATTGCCCCGGCGTGTGGTGCAAGATTTTGGGCCGGGGCAACATAATCATCAGGGTTTTTACCTCTTCCATATTCCGGGTCAGGTGTATCGCCCTGATGAATATATGGATAACCAAAATGCATTCCCGGGCCCGTGGCACGGTTAAGTTCATCGGCGGGCATTTCATCACCCATAGCGTCCCGCCCGTTATCGGTAAACCAAAGATCTCCAGTAATGGGATCCCAATCAAAGCCAACCGTATTGCGAATACCGGAAGCATAAAGTTTGAAGCCGGCAGCGGGATTGTTTACATCCATCGTATGAATTGAAGCATAAATCGGTGCCGGTTCACAAATATTGCACGGTGCACCAATGGGAATATACAGAAGGCCATCAGGGCCAAATTCAATAAATTTCCATCCGTGATGGGTGTCCGTCGGAAGATCAGCGGTTACGATCTCGGGGTTTGGGGAGTCTCTGAATGTATTATCAATGTCGGAAATTTTATAAATTCTGTTAATCGCACCGATATAAAGGTCACCATTATGATAGGTAAGGCCGCTTGGTGTATTAAGACCGCCCGTAATGGCAACAACATCGTCGGCTTTGCCGTCCTGATTGTCATCCGTAATTGCAAATATGCGGCCACCAGCGCGGTTGCGCGTCCCTACATAAACCGTGCCATTGTCACTAAGCGACATTTGCCGTGCATTTGGTACCCTGGCATAAACTTCAATAGAAAAGCCATCCGGTAATACCAGCTTATCAAGTTCCTGACTTTGAACAGCTGTACCTGTCATTGCAATGATTGGTAAAATTAATGCTGCGAGCATTTTGTTTTTCATTATCAGACTCCCTAATTTTTCAGGAGTGTATCATAATGTTAGTTGTTAACAAAATAGCTTATTGAATATCCCTGCAAATAAAGCAGTGCTGTAAGGTCCGCATGCGTAATAGAGACATCTGCTGCTTTTGCGGTTGCGGGGAAGGGGTGATAACCAACGCCAAGGCCTGCGCCTTCAAGCATGGGGATATCGTTAGCACCATCGCCGACAGCAATTATTTCAAACTGTTCACGGTTATCACGTTTTTGGTATTCCCGTAATGTATTTATTTTGGTATCAGAATCCACAATAGGCTCTCCCACCATGCCGGTCAGTTCGCCATTTTCATGAAGCAGTATGTTGGCACGATTAACCTGAAAACCGGTGAGTTCCGATACGCGTTCGGTAAAATAGGTAAAGCCGCCGGAAACCAGAACGGTATTTGCACCGTTCGCGTTCATGGTTCTTACCAGTTCCACTGCACCGGGTGTAAGGGCCACACGTTCCTGAAACACTGTTTCAAGATCGCTAACTTTTAAACCTTTTAAAAGACCAACCCTTTCACGCAATGCGCCTTTAAAATCAATTTCACCACGCATGGCTGCTTCGGTTATATGTGAAACCTTGTCTTTGATACCCAAAAAATCGGCCAGTTCATCAATACATTCGACCTGAATTATTGTGCTGTCCATATCAGCGACAAGAAGCATTTTACGCCTTGTGATTGGATCCTGGATGGCAAAATCAAAATTTTCCGATTTTAGTTCCTGTAAGTATTCGCCATCCGGGGCATTATCAAAAAATATATCAAGAGCAATATTTTTATTTAACCAGTTTGAATAGGTAGCCTTGAACCGTTTTTCGTATTTTTCTTTTATTGCTTCTGTAACCGCGGCGTCTGCAGTATTCGATATAAGGGTAAGCACTTTTGCCATTGATTATACCTGTAGTATTTGAATTGTCGCTGGTATATCTACAATATAGGACGTGAATAGGGAACCGCTATTTTGCAAAAGAAAAGGATAATTATACTAGGTGGGGCAACAGCAATTGGTAAATCCTCACTTGCGCTTAAATGGGCACGTGATGTTGACGGTGAAATTATCAATGCTGACAGTATGCAGATTTACCGTGAACTTAATATGATTACGGCCTGCCCGACCATTGACGATATGGCAGAAATTCCGCATCATTTATACCGCTATTTAAAAGGTGACGATCCGTGTTCAGCCGAAAAGTGGCGGGACATGGCGCAGAACATAATAGATGAAATTTGGAAGCGCGGGAAAGTACCAATTGTTGTCGGGGGAACAGGGTTATACTTAAAAGCACTGGTTTACGGATTATCAAAAGTTCCGATCATTGATGAAAGCATCAGAAAAGAAATCCGTGATGATGTGAATGAAAATGGCCCGGAGCGGGCCCATGCAAAACTTGCAGCACTTGACGTAGAAATGGCAAACCGACTTGCGCCGGGTGACAGCCAGCGTATTGCCCGCGCACTTGAAGTTATCCGTTCAACAAGTAAAAGTCTGCTCTATTGGCAGTCAAAGCCAGCAGAGGGAGGGTTGATTGATATGGGGGCGGATTTGGAACTCAATATCCTTAATCGAAATCGTCAGGAACTTTACCGGCGTTGTGATGAGCGGTTTAAGCGGATGATAGAGCAGGGTGATGTGATAAATGAGATAAGAGAACTTATGAGCTATCAATATGACATATCCCTGCCTGTCATGAAGTCACTTGGTGTACCGCAAATCATTGATTATATCGAAGCAAAAATAACAAAAGAGGAGGCCATTACCCTTAGTCAAACTGCTACACGTCAGTTTGCCAAAAGACAAATGACATGGTTTCGAAACCAGTTTTCAGACTGGAATATTATTAATTTGTAATTTTATTAATAATAAGTTCATATTTTTGTAATTATATTTCAATATAATCCGTTGACTTAGCAATTTTATGTCGTTAAGTTGGGATATTTTTTGATTAATGAAGTTTGCATGTTTTTATTTGTTATTAGGGACGTATGGCTTTATAACCCTAGCGTTAAGCCAATAACTTAAAAACGCGCATAATAAAGGAAAGGTCGACATTATGTCTTCGAAGGCGTTATCAGGAGCTCAGATCATCGTTAAATCCCTTGAGGATTTGGGTGTGGATGTCATTTTTGGATATCCCGGTGGTGCTGTGCTGCCTATTTATGACGAGCTTCATGAACATTCGAAGATCACGCATGTGCTTGTTCGTCACGAGCAGGCGGCCGTTCATGCGGCCGAAGGATATGCCCGTTCGACCGGAAAGCCGGGTTGCGTGCTGGTAACATCGGGTCCCGGTGCGACAAATGCAATTACCGGGCTTGCCGATGCAATGCTGGACAGTATTCCTGTTGTTTGCCTTACCGGTCAGGTTCCGGTTCAATTGATAGGCACAGATGCCTTTCAGGAAGCGGATACTGTTGGTATATCCCGTCACTGCACAAAACATAATTATCTGATCCGTCAAACGGATGATGTTTCCCGCATAATACATGAAGCTTTTCATGTAGCAACGACGGGACGCCCAGGCCCTGTTGTGGTTGATATTCCGAAAGATGTTCAAATCAAGACCAGTGAGCAAATGCACTATGGACCAATAGAGCATCGCAGTTATCGTCCGGCATATTATGGTGATGAAGCGGCAATAAAAAAAGCGGTTAAACTTCTGTCTACTGCGAAGCGGCCAATTTTTTACACCGGTGGCGGCATTATTAATTCGGGTCCGAAGGCATCGGATTTGCTCAGGAAGCTTGTTCGACTGACAGGAGCACCTATTACCAGCACATTGATGGGGCTTGGTGCTTATCCCGCGTCGGACAAACAATGGCTAGGAATGCTGGGAATGCACGGCACCTATGAAGCAAACCACGCAATGCATGACTGTGATGTGATGGTGTGTATTGGCGCGCGTTTTGATGATCGGATAACTGGGCGGATTAATGCATTTTCACCAAAATCAAAGAAAATCCATATCGATATTGATCGTTCATCAATTAACAAAATCGTTCATGTTGATGCACCGGTGGTTGGTGATGCTGCGGCCGTTCTTGATGTATTCATCAAACTTTGGAAAAAAGGCAAGCATAAATTTGACCAAGGTGAACTGGATAAATGGTGGGCGAAAATCAATGAAGACCGCCGGCGAAATTGTTTGGCTTATTCTAAACGTGATGATGTGATTATGCCACAATATGCCTGTGAAAGACTTCAGGAACTTACCAATGGAAAAGACGTCTATTTCACAACTGAAGTAGGACAGCATCAGATGTGGGCTGCTCAGTTCCTGAAACTTGAAGAACCAAACCGCTGGATGACTTCAGGGGGCCTTGGAACGATGGGATATGGTTTTCCGGCGGCGATCGGTGTTCAGATGGGTCATCCAAAGGCACTTGTGATTGATGTTGCGGGTGAAGCATCCATACAAATGAATATTCAGGAATTATCGACTGCCATGCAATATGGCCTGCCGGTGAAGATATTTATATTGAATAATGAATATATGGGAATGGTACGTCAGTGGCAGGATCTTAACCATGATGGCCGTTATTCAAACAGTTATACAGCATCACTGCCTGATTTTGTGAAACTCGCTGAAAGCTATGGTGTGACAGGTATAAGGGTTGATCATCCACGTGATCTTGATGATGCAATCATCCGGATGATTGAAACAGAAGGGCCAGTGATTGTTGATTGCCGAGTTGAAAAACTTGCCAATTGTTTCCCCATGATCCCATCCGGTGCAGCGCACAATGAAATGATACTGCCGGATGAAGATGAAATAATGGAATTCGAAGGAGGGGCCGCACTGGTTTAATAAACCGGTGTGAGAATAGCGATGTTAGATACACCTCATCAGGAAAGACATACTTTTTCAATTATTGTAGATAACGAAGCGGGTGTCCTTGCACGTGTTATCGGACTGTTTTCCGGTCGTGGTTATAATATTGAACATTTGACCGTGGCACCCGTCGATCTGGAAGGAAACGAAAGCCGTATCACAGTTGTAACCATAGGCACGCGCAGGATTATTGAACAGATTAAGGCGCAGCTTGACCGGTTGGTGCCAATTCACAAGGTTGGTGACCTTACGGATGATGGACCATCGGTTGAACGTGAGCTTGCACTTGTAAAAGTTGCCGGTGACAGTCAGCAACGTTTGGAAGCACTTCGTGTTGCCGAAGCATTTCGTGCGCGTCGTGTAGACAGCACAGCAAATAGTTTCATTTTTGAAGTGACCGGTAAATCTGAAAAAATTAAAGCATTTATTGAGCTTATGAGTGGGCTTGGCCTTGTGGAAGTTGTCCGAACCGGTGTTGCGGCCCTTCACCGCGGAAAAAAGATATTATAAAGAATAAATTAGAGGAAATATTCATATGAGAGTTTATTACGATTCTGATGCAGACGTTAATCTGATCAAAACAAAAAAAGTGCTTATCGTTGGCTATGGTAGCCAGGGTCACGCCCATGCTGCCAACCTTCGTGATAGTGGTGTGAGCGAAATTGCCGTCGCGCTTCGTGAAGGATCACGCACCCGCAAAAAAGCGGAAGCCGCCAATTTTAAATGCATGACCGCTTCTGAAGGGGCCAAATGGGCTGATGTTGTGATGGTGCTTGTACCTGATGAGCTGCAGGCTGATCTTTATAACGATGAACTAGCACCAAATATGAAAGAAGGCGCAAGCCTTATGTTCGCGCATGGTCTTAACATTCATTTTAAGCTGATTGAACCACGTACAGACCTTGATGTGTTTATGATTGCTCCGAAAGGACCCGGCCATACGGTCCGTTCCGAATATCTGAAAGGTGCGGGTGTTCCGACCCTTATTGCCGTGCATCAGGACGCGACGGGTAACGCTATGGATATTGGTCTTTCATATGGTTCCGCAAATGGTGGTGGCCGCGCAGGGATTATTGAAACAACATTCAAGGAAGAATGCGAAACTGACCTGTTTGGCGAACAAGCCGTTCTTTGCGGTGGTGCATCAGCACTCGTACAGTGTGGTTTTGAAGTGCTTGTTGAAGCGGGGTATGCTCCTGAAATGGCCTATTTCGAATGCCTTCATGAACTTAAGCTTATTGTTGATCTTATGTATGAAGGCGGTATTGCCAATATGCGCTACTCCATTTCAAATACGGCCGAATATGGTGACTATATGTCCGGGCCACGCGTGATCAATGAAAATACAAAAGCCGAAATGAAACGTATCCTTGCAGACATTCAGGAAGGCCGTTTTGTGAATGACTTTATGCTTGATAATAAAGTCGGTCAGATCAAGCTTAAAGCATCCCGTGCGAAGGGTGCGGCGCATCAGATCGAAGAAGTGGGTGCCAACCTGCGTGCGATGATGCCATGGCTTAAAGAAAACCAGAAGGTTGATAGAACAAAGAACTAAATTCCGCAGTATAATTAATCCGAAAAGCTCCCGTTCATCCAAACGGGGGCTTTTTATATTTCTGAGCCATCGATATTTCATAAATAGTTAATCGATGAGTCCCAAACCACACAAATTTCAGTCAAAAAAACATCAACTAATCATCATTTATCCTTAAGAACACTGCCACAAATCAGTTCCATAGTCCCGCTGCTAAATGGAGTAAGTACCGGTTCCCGGCAGTTACATTTTTTAAGGAAATAAAATGAAAAATACACCTGAGGAAAGAGCCGGAAATAAAAATTTCCTGCCTAAAATATTATGTACAACATCAATTGTTGCACTTTCTGTCTCAACAAATGCCCTGGCAGAGGAAGCAGAGGAAGAACAACAGACCGAAATAACAATGGCGGCTGCTGGTGCCGGGTAGGACAGTGCAAATGCCTATGATGACGCAGAAGTTCTTGTCGTTGTCGGAAAGCCGGTTACATATGCAAATAACGCAACAGATAACGTAATGCTTGAGCAGGAAGTGCCCGGCGCAAGTGTGCTTTCAGTGATTGATAACCTGCCGGGAGTAAATATTGGCGAAGGTGGCTATAGGTGCATCTTTCACCTGTCGCAAAAGAAAAGTTCCTCATAATCTGCCTGAGCTGGTCACCTTTTATGGTTTCCGGTAAAACCTGCAAATTTTTTGGTTCTGCAAATGGATTTTGCGCCTGTGCTGTAAAAAGCGGTAGAATCATTACAGTTAAAAACAAAAAATACTTAATAATTTATATTATAGTTTCCCTCTATTTTGGTAATTTGAAAAAAACTATATCAGTGAAAATTCGCGCTAGCAACTCACGAGCGCGTGATCATAATTAATGCATTAATTTCGAGAGTTCAAATTTATGTATTTTTGTACAGAAATCACAAGTAACGTTGATGGTGCCTTCCTCCGCTATATCCTGTAACTCTTCAAGATCAAGACTTGCAAGTGCTGTTCTTATTTTATCTTCGGAACAGCGACAGCCCGCCGCTACATCAACATGTTCAAATATCCGAACCCCGGTTTCATGGTAAAGCCGGATCAGCAGGTTCTGAAGGCTTAAATTCTGATCCAGAAGCTCTTCTTCATTAAGGCTTCCCAGCAGTATGGAGGCTGTGTTCCAATGATCATCTGTTTCACTTTCATCGCGGCCATGTTCGCTTACGGCGGATCTTGCATAATGCTGGATCATGATAGCACCAGCCTGCCATTTGCCGTTTTCATCCTTGTTACAGGCTAGCATAATTTTTGTTGGAAGCTGTTCCGAGCTTCTGAAATATTCTTCAGCCGCTGATGTTATATTGTCGCCTTCAAGCTTCACGATGCCCTGATAGCGTTCCATAAATTTTCCCTGGTCGATTGTAATCCCCAGGTAGCCATTTTCACCGAACATTTCTTCAAGGTTATCGCCGGCTGTAATTCCATCTTCGTATGATGCATAACCCCTGATATTTCCGATGGCATTTTCGGCATTTTTATAATAATCGCTCACTAGAACACGAACGGGGCCTTCCCCTTTCATTTGGGTGGTCAAAATACCTTCATATTTCATCAATGAACCGATAAGCGCTGTAAATGCCAGTGTTTCCCCAAGCATTTTACTGACCGTATCAGGATAGTTATGTTTTGAAAGAATATCATTTACCGATCGGCCAAGACGGACAATGCGTCCTTTTATATCCTGTCCCTCAATTTGGAATGGCAGACATTGATCCACCAGGAGTGGGAAACTATTTTCATTATCCATTATTACTTACCGAAGCACCACATCAAAATCGCTTTTTGAATATGTAACCTATTCTCTGCTTCGTCCCAAATAACTGATTGTGGCCCGTCAATAACATCCGCTGTAACTTCTTCGCCCCGGTGCGCGGGAAGACAGTGCATGA
Organism: Kordiimonadaceae bacterium; assembly: GCA_038106445.1. Classification (GTDB taxonomy): domain Bacteria; phylum Pseudomonadota; class Alphaproteobacteria; order Sphingomonadales; family Emcibacteraceae; genus Pseudemcibacter. The sequence goes on from JAYODU010000003.1 coordinate 147,765, forward strand.
ATATTGCATTATCATTGGCTTTTGACATTAAATTTTGATCAACCTGATAAGGTGCCAGAACCTTTAGTCTTTCTTCTGCATTATCGTCACCCATGGAAATAAAGGTGTCTGTGATAACACAGTCAGCATCAAGGGCGGCTTTTGCCGGGTCTTCCGTGACAGTAACCTTGCCGCCATTATTTTTCGCCCAGCCCACAACCTGTTCAAGCGGGGCATATTCCTTCGGGCAGGCAAGTGTAAGTTCACAATCTAATAGCACCGCCGCGTGAATCCATGATACCGCAACATTATTTCCGTCCCCGGACCAGGCAATTTTCTTGCCAGCAATAGAACCGCGATGTTCTTCAAATGTCAGGATGTCGGCCATAATCTGACACGGATGGGAAAAATCGGTTAATGCATTTATAATTGGGACAGTCGAGGTTTCAGCCATTTCAAGCATATCTTCATGGCTGTTGGCCCTTAACATAATGGCATCAACGAACCCCGACAGAACCTTTGCGGTATCGGAAACAGTCTCGCCGCGTCCTAGCTGCATATCATTATTTTGTAGTACCACACATTTACCGCCAAGCTGGTGCATGGCCATTTCAAATGAAACACGCGTACGGGTACTTGGTTTTTCAAAAATCATTGCCAGCGCCTGATTTTTCAGGGGCGCATCCGCATGGACAAAACCGTTGCTTTGGCTTTGTTCAGCCGCGGCTTTTTTTAATGCTTTTGCTTTTTCAATTATTTCAAGTGCATCCTGTTTGCTGATGGATGAAATATCGATAAAATGCCTATGATTTGGTTTTAAATTGTAATTGGTCATAGCGTGATCACCTAAAGTGATTTATTCTTTCTCAAAATGTCCTGACAGGTTTTTTCAAGTAATGCGACTGCATCATTCATATCTGTCTCGTTGATATTCAGAGGAGGAAGAATACGAACCGTATTTTCACCGCCAACAACTAATAAAAGTTTGTTTTCAAGCGCCGCCAATACAAATTCTCTGGGTTTAACTTTTATTTTTAATCCCATCATCAGACCAAGCCCCCGTACCATCTCAATAACTTCAGGATATTTTTTCCTAAGCTTCATTAGTCCGATACGCAGCTTATCAGACATGTTTTGCACATTTGTTAAAATATCTTCCAGCTCAATGACATCAAGCACGGCATTGCCCATCGCCATCGCAAGTGGATTGCCTCCATATGTGGATCCATGTGTTCCGGCTGTCATATGTTTTGCAACATTCGCAGTAGCAAGGCAGGCCCCAAGTGGAAAGCCACCACCTATACCTTTGGCGATTGGCATAATATCCGGTGTTACAACCGCATATTCATGGCAAAATAATTTACCGGTACGTCCCATTCCGCACTGTATTTCATCATAAATAAGTAGCAAACCATGTTTGTCCGCCAGATTTCTAAGTGTTTGCAGATTTTCTGCCAATACGGGCCTTATGCCGCCTTCGCCCTGAATAGGTTCAATCATGATGGCGGCAGTTTGATCGGAAATATGGTTTTCAACCTTATTCATGTCATCATAAAATTTAATTACATCAAAGCCATCTACCTTTGGTCCGAAACCCTTGGTCAATTTTTCAGAACCGCCGGCTGCAATTGTTGCCAGCGTTCGTCCATGAAAGCTGCCTTCAAATGTTATAATGCGATACCGGTCAGGGTTTCCCGTTGCATTATGATAACGTTTCGCCATTTTGATGGCGCATTCAACGGCTTCTGCGCCTGAATTGGTAAAAAATACACTATCGGCAAAGGTAAGCTCGCACAGGCGGGTCGCCAGTTTTTCCTGTCCCGGAATATGGTATATATTTGATGTATGCCATAATTTTCCGGCCTGATCACATAGGGCCTCAACCAGTTTCGGATGACAATGCCCAAGACAGTTGACCGCAATACCGCTTCCAAAATCGAGGTATTCCGTATCATTCGCGTCATATACTTTTGACCCGCTACCACGAACAAAACCAGCGTCCAGACGGGCATAGGTGGGTAAAATTGACGATATATTATTTTGTTTTATAGTCATAAAATCGCATATTCTTTTGTTTAAAAATGGTTTTTTAGACCTATTTACGGTAAATAAGCAAGTAAAAAATGCATAAAACGCATCATGCGCGCAGTTTATAGCCGCTTTTGAACATTTTATAACACGCGATCCATAATATAATATTTAATATTAAGATAAAGATAACGCCAACTATAGGGTCAGCCTCTGACCGGCCGGTAAAACCATAGCGAAAACCATCAATCAGATAAAAGAAAGGGTTGATCTGACTGATCTGGTACCAGACACCGCTTAACCGTTCGATGGAATAAAATGTACCCGATAAAAAAGAAAGCGGCATGATAACAAAATTATTAATCGCGGATGTCTGGTCAAAGCGCTGCCCCCAAATGCCGGTCATGGTTCCAAGCAGTGAAAGCATAAGTGACCCTGAAATGCTGAAATATAAAATCGCCCAGATGTGAACCAATTTCACGTCAGTCATAAAAGTCATTGCCAGCAACACAAAAACACCAACCATTATGCCGCGTGTTACCCCGCCAAGGGCATAGCCAAGCGTTATTTCCTTCGCGCCGATTGGCGCCAGAAGAATATCAACGATATTCCCTTGCATTTTTGAACCTATGATCGATGACGATGTATTGGCAAAACTATTCTGCAGGACAGACATAATGATAAGCCCCGGTGCCAGAAAAACTGCATAAGGAATTTCACCGATGTAGCGGTCTGTTCCGCCAAGGGCAAGTGTGAATATCATCATAAACATCAGCGTGGTGACGACCGGTGCGCCAACGGTTTGTCCGAAAACCTTCAAATATCGTCTGACTTCTTTTTCATAAAGCGTGCAAAATCCTGACCAGTTAAATGATCCCAGTCTTTTTGAGCCAAATTCGCTTATTGTTTTTTGATTTTCCGACATGCTCCCAATCTCTTACTTTAAACGTTTACCTTATATTCCAAAAGCGGCCTGTTTCGCAATCTGATCTTGACCTTTTTTATTCTGTCGAATAAATAGCAGCAAAATTTATGGCATTGAATGCAAATTATGTTATATATGCCACTTGAGTAAATTTAATATAAGGACTTATTATGGCTTGGACAGATGATCGCGTTGAAAAACTCCGTGAACTTTGGGACAAAGGGCTAAGTGCGAGCCAAATTGCCAAGGAACTCGCGGAAGGGGTAACCCGTAACGCCGTCATCGGTAAGGCGCATCGCATGGGACTTGCGTCCCGTCCGTCACCGGTGAAAGCCGATCCGGCCAAGCGTGCCGCCACAACATCAAAAAAGAAAGTCGCCGCCAAAAAAGAACCGACGAAGGTATCCACACCGGCCACTGGTAAGGTCACCATTCTGGATCTGACCGAAAGCATGTGCAAATGGCCAATCGGTCATCCGGGTGAGGCAAAATTTCATTTCTGCGGCAAACCGTCACAGCCGACATTTCCTTATTGCGCCGCGCATTGCATTGAAGCGTATCAGGTACAGCAACCACGCCGTTCACGTCGCAATACCCGTCGCCGCATTATGGCAACACCGGTTAAATAAAACCCTCAAAATTTTCAATTAAGTTTACAAAACGGCCCTGATCGTATTAAGGTCGTTTCGTTATATATTGGGGTAAGATGAAAAGGGAGAGACAATGACAAAATTCTATAAGCTTATGTTGATCACAGTTCATGTGATCATATTTACAATTATGCCTGCGCGGGCGCAGGATGACTATACACCGCCAGACTACAGCTCACGTGACGGGTTTGTGCCGATTGTCGGCAAAAATGGCATGGTCAGTGTCAGGGAAAGTATAGCCGCCGAAGTTGGCGCAGAAATACTTGAACAGGGCGGTAATGCCGTTGATTCAGCAGCGGCAATCGGTTTTGCGCTTGCGGTGACATATCCGTCTGCCGGTAATATCGGTGGCGGTGGCTTCATGGTCGTTCATATTGCCGAAACAAATGAAACCATTACGATTGATTACCGTGAAATGTCAGCGGGCAGTGCACGTCATGACCTTTATGTGGTTGATGACAAGGTTGATAACCGTCTTGCCAAATACAGCCGTCAATCATCCGGCGTGCCCGGAACCGTCATGGGTATGGCCCTTGCCATTGAAAAATATGGCACAATGACCCTGCAGCAGGTCATGGCACCTGCCTATAAGCTCGCGAGCAAAGGTTTCCCGGTTTATACCAACCTTGAAGTGACCCTTGCCCGCAGTAAAGAGCGTCTGGGCGCTGATCCGGCGGCATCAAAGGTATTCTATAAAGCGGATGGCAGCAATTACCGGGCCGGTGAAATACTGGTGCAGGAAGACCTTGCATGGTCCTTGAAGCAGATCATGGATAATGGTGTTGATGCATTTTATAAAGGCGAAGTTGCAAAACGGATAACAGACGATATGGCGGCAAATGATGGTCTGCTGACTATGGAAGATTTCGCCGCCTATAAGGTTTATGAGCGGGCGCCCGTTTGGGGAACTTATAAAGGCTATAAAATAGCGACAATGCCGCCGCCGTCATCCGGAGGAATGCATATGATTCAGATGATGAATATGCTCGAAAATGATGATCTTAAATCAATGGGGCATAACAGCGCGGCAACACTTCATCTTTATATCGAAAGTATGCGTCAGGCTTATGCGGACAGGAGCCTTTATGCGGGTGATCCGGCATTTTTTGATATTCCGGTTGATAAAATCATAGATAAGGATTACGCAGCCGAAATTCGTGCCCGTATTCCGATGGACCGTGCCCGTGACAGTTCCGAAGTGGCACCGACCAAAAACCTTGCCTATGAAAGTCCGGAAACAACCCATTATTCGGTCATGGATAAATGGGGTAACGCTGTCAGCAATACCTATACGCTGAATTTCGGTTTTGGTAATGGTATCATGGCGGCTAACACAGGTATCCTGCTTAATAACGAACTTGATGACTTTGATCATGAGCCATACAAGCCCGATGCAAACGGGAATATCAGTGGCAAAGCCAATGCCCAGGAACCACATAAACGCCCGCGTTCTTCCATGACACCGACTATTCTGTTCAAGGATGACAAGCCATTTTTGATCACCGGCTCGCCGGGCGGTGGTACCATTATCAATACGGTTTTTCAGACGGTCATGAATGTGGTTGAATTTGATATGAATGTGGCGGCAGCATCAAGCAAGCCACGGATTAATCACCAATGGATGCCCGATATGACAACCATTGAAAATGGTGTCAGCCAGGATACGCTGAATATACTGGAAAGCATGGGTCATAAATTCAATGCCAGCGGGCGCACACTTGGCAGCACGAACAGTATTATCTGGCGTGATGGCTGGTTTTATGGTGCCCATGATCCGCGTAATATGAATGCGGCGACCATCGGGATTAACTGACGAACATTGAAATAGTATAAAAAAGGCGGGATTATTCCCGCCTTTTTTGTTGCCAATATTTGATTGGTATGGCTAACTTCACAGTGGAGGGTTTAACAATGGGAAAATATTTTCTTGCCATCATCATTTTTGTTTTTTCTGCGCAGTTCATAAATGCACAGGATAAAAAACTGCCGGATTTCAATGCAATAGACGGGTTTGTGCCGGTCATTGGGGAAAAGGGCATGGTTTCAAGCCGTCATTATCTGGCTACCGAAGTGGGGGCGAATATCCTGAAACAGGGTGGTAATGCGGTGGACGCAGCGGCGGCTATTGCATTTGCGCTTGCGGTCGTGCATCCGGAAGCAGGGAATATCGGCGGTGGTGGTTTTATGGTCATCCATATTGCGGACAAGCATAAAACCACGACTATTGATTACCGGGAATATGCCGGGGAAAATGCGACACATGACCTTTATGTGGTGGACGGTAGAATTGACCCGTTTCTGTCATTTCAAAGCCGCAAATCGGTTGGTGTGCCGGGGACGGTTGCGGGTATGGCAATGGCCCTTGAAAAATATGGTACCATGTCCCTTGCGGATGTGATCAAACCGGCTTACGCACTGGCAAGTGAAGGATTTATCGTTGGTCGCCATCTTGAACGCACGCTCGAAACACACCGGGAAAAATTAATAGCTGCGCCGGAAACACGGGAAATTTTCTTTAAGGCGGACGGTGGGTCATACCGGTTTGGCGATGTGCTTGTTCAAAGCGATCTCGCCGGATCGTTAAAAGCCATTATGGAACAGGGCCCCGATGCATTTTATAAAGGGGAAATTGCCGAAAAAATGATCGCGGATCAACGCAAATATGATGGCATCCTGACCATGGATGATTTTGCATCCTACAAATCCATAGAGCGGGAACCGGTAACCGGAAGCTATAAGGGTTATGAAATTGCCGCCATGCCGCCACCATCATCCGGCGGGGTTCATGTGGTTCAGATGCTGAATATGCTCGCAAATGATGATATTCGTGCCAAGGGTCATAACAGCGCAGAAACACTTCATTTATATATCGAAGCCATGCGGCAGGCTTATGCAGACAGAAGCCTTTATACCGGGGATCCTGCCTTTTTTGATGTGCCGGTTGCGAAATTAACCGACGCGGAATATGCTCGTGAAACACGGGCGAAAATACCATTGGACCATGCCCGCAGATCGGCTGATCTGGCGCCGACAGAAGGATTAAACAGCAGGGAAAGCACGCAAACCACCCATTTTTCAGTAATGGATGCGTGGGGCAACGCGGTCAGCAATACATATACGGTCAATTATGGTTTTTATGAAGGCATGCTGGCGGGCGGAACGGGCATTGTGCTGAATAATGAACTGGATGATTTTGATCACCTGCCATATGAGCCCGATGTGAACGGTAATATCAGCGGGGAGGCAAATGCCCAGGAACCGCGAAAAAGACCCCGTTCATCGATGACCCCAACAATTGTGTTAAAAGACGGGGTGCCGTTTCTGTTAACCGGAAGCCCGGGAAGCTCAACGATCATCAATACCGTATTTCAAACCATTATGAATGTGATTGAGTTTGAAATGAATATTGCGGCGGCGTCAAGCAAGCCACGGATACACCATCAATGGATGCCGGATATCGTCGAAGTCGAAAGCAGCCTGAATATCGATACTATCAATATCCTTAAACATATGGGACATAATATTGTTTACCGCGCGGACAGTAACACATACGGGTTTATGACACTTGGTGAAACAGCAAGCATTGTTTATAAGGATGGTTATTATTACGGGGCGCATGATCCGCGTAATATGGATGCGGGTACAATAGGGCTTAATTAAAATTTATATCATATATTTTATGGCTAAAGCTATTATTTTTCATATTTTTTATAGTAATAATGAAAGATAATAATAAATATTGTTGACTAATAGATATTTATAAAGAAAAATATTTTTATGTAATTGTAATGCTCAGAGTGTATATCATGAAATATGTCAAATCATTTATCTTAGGGGTATTGGTGCTATATATTAGCACGAGCCATGCATTTGCGAATTATTCCAATGGTGTTATTGCCATGATGATCGGTCAGTCCGATTATGCCGTTTCGGAATTCAAGAAAGCAGCAGCCGAAGGACACGTAGAAGCAACCTATTCATTAGGCTATATGTATGAGAATGCTGTCGGCATCGCGAAAGATTATTGTGAAGCATTGAAATGGTATAAAATGGCTGCCGCAATGGGAGATGCAAAATCCCAATATATTTTGGGAAATATGTATAACCGCGGTCGCGGTGTAGAAAAAAATGATGCTATTGCTGTCAGTTGGTATAAATTGGCAGCGGAACAGGATTATGCATGGGCACAATATTTCCTGGGTCTTAAACTGGAGCGGGGTGAGGGAATAGAAAAAAACCTCAATCAGTCATCGGTCTGGTATGCCCGGGCAGCAGAAAAAGAGCATGCCGGGGCACAATATAATCTTGCGCAAATGTATTATCAAGGTCATGGTGTGGATCAGAATTATATTGAGGCTTATAAATGGGCGAGTTTGGCAGATGCCTATGCCCACAGTGAAGCGGAGGCATTAATGAAACGCCTTGAAGAAAAATTGGATAATGAGGCGATTATGACAAACAGGACTATAATTAAAAAATGGATTAGACAGCACCGCTAATCTATGATTTGTATTGTACTCAGAACTAGCGGCATTCCCGCACTTTAAGTCAAAGGAAAAGAAAGACAATGAAATTGAAAGTTTTTATTTTAATAGCCAGTATTATCAGTTTTTGTGTAAGTCCGGCTATGGCGCAGATGGGAAGTGGCGGTACAGCGAATACACCGCGACTTAACACAACAGACCGTTATGTACCGGTCATTGCACGTGGTGGTATGGTTGCTTCCCGTGAAAAAATGGCCTCGCAGGTTGGTGCCGATATTCTTGCAAAAGGCGGCAATGCCGTTGATGCGGCGGTTGCTGTTGGTTTTGCACTTGCTGTAACATATCCGCAGGCTGGTAATATTGGTGGTGGCGGTTTTATGGTCATACACCTTGCGGAAGAAAATAAATCTATTGCGATTGATTACCGTGAAATGGCCCCTTCTGCTGCGCACCGTGATATGTTTCTGAATGAAGACGGTAGTGTTGATGATGTCCGCTCAAAATATGGCCCGCTAGCTTCCGGGGTTCCCGGTACCGTTGCGGGACTTGCTCATGCACTTGAAAATTACGGCACCATGAGCCTTAAAGACGTGATCCAGCCAGCATATGACCTCGCGTACAATGGTTTTCCGGTTTATAATTACCTGCAATCTTCACTTAATGGCCGTAAAGAACGCCTGATGGAAAATGAGGCGGCCGCGAAGGTATTTTATAAAGCAGACGGTTCATCATATGGGTACGGTGAAATCCTTAAGCAGGAAGACCTTGCCTGGTCCTTAAAACAGATTATGGACGGTGGCAAGGACGCTTTTTATAAAGGTGAAATCGCCCGACGTATCGTTGCTGATCAGCAATCACATGGTGGCCTGATCACCATGGATGATATGGCCGGTTACGTGGCCAAGGAACGCGAAGCGATTGTTGGTACCTATAAAGATTATAAGGTTGTTACCATGCCGCCACCATCATCCGGCGGTGTTCATCTGGTACAGATGATGAATATGCTTGAAAATGACAACCTTAAGGAAAAAGGGCATAATAGTGCTGCAACACTGCATCTTTATATCGAAAGTATGCGCCAGGCTTATGCGGACCGTAGCAAATATCTGGGTGATCCTGACTTTTTCAATGTGCCGGTGGCTGAACTTACATCGAAAGAATATGCAAAAATTGTTCGTGACCTGATCCCGGCGGATAAATCACGCCGTTCAACCGACGTGGCACCGGCAATCGGGCTGCTTCCGGAAAGTCCGGATACAACACATTTTTCCGTGATGGATAAAGACGGCAATGCGGTTTCAAATACCTATACTCTGAATTTCAGCTATGGCAGTCACATGATGGCGGCCGGTACCGGTATTATGATGAATGATGAAATGGATGATTTTTCCGTTAAGCCGGGAACACCAAATGGTTACGGCCTTATTGGCGGCGAAGCCAACAGTGTACAGCCGAAAAAACGCCCGCTTTCATCCATGACACCAACAATAGTACTTAAGGATGGCAAGCCATTTTTCGTAACCGGTAGTCCCGGCGGCAGCACCATCATCACAGCTGTGATGCAATCGGTGCTGAACGTGGTTGAATTTGATATGAATGCCATGCATCAGCTTGCGGCACCGCGTATGCATCATCAATGGCTTCCGGATGCTGTGATGCTTGAAGAAGGTATAAGCCAGGATACAAAAAATATCCTTGTGAATATGGGCCATATCATTGCCCCACCGCAATTTACGATCGGATCGCTTAGCTCCATCATGCTGAAAGACGGTATCTTTTACGGTGCCGCCGACATCCGCAGCATGGATGCCGCCGCGATTGGTGTTGAATAAGACTTATATGATATAAATTATTAAAGGCGGTCTTAATGACCGCCTTTTCTTACTTTCAATTTAATCGATGATATCTAAATTTTCGGGCGGTAGCAGGCTTAAAATTCCCAATGATGAGAACATTAGGTAGATGTCATTTTTCCTGAGTCTCATTTTTACAGATTTCTGTGAGGATAGTGATTTCAGCTTATCCTCAAGTGCTGATGCAACGCTGATATCAATAGATGATATCTCTTCAAAATCTAAAATTATATATTGATGATTATTTTTTGTTCCGGCTGGTTTACCAGACTGAACCGCAGAAACGCGCTTAATTTGGTCAGCATGCCATTGGCTTCCCTGGTTTGTTTATCTAGTACAAGCGTTGAAATGGCATTAAGTGTGTTAAACAAAAAATGCGGGTTGATCTGGTATCTTAACATCTGCAGTTGCGATTTATGGGCTTCCGCGACAGCTTGCAGGTACATTTCTTTTTGTTCCAGAAGCAGAAAATGATAATTGGCAATGAAATAGGCACCCGTCCAGATCATAAGCACAAAAACATCATAAAGTGCCCGCCCGGCCAGAAATTCATAAATCTGAACATCAATGAAAAAAGTCTGAAGAACAATCCATGTGTCGATTGCACTCAGAATAAGGGCAGCTATGACAATACAGGTGATCACCGAAAGTATTAAGGTGGAGGCCGGAATATCACTGTTTCTGAGTTTACGGTATATAAGCCGCATCAGAACCGTAATGATAAAACCGCTGACAACCGATGTTGCAACGGTTATCTGAAAAATAAAATCCTCGCCATCCGCATATAAATTAAGAGCGCGGGCAGCCCCAAATGCAAGCCAGCCCGCGATCTGTAATTTCCAAAAAATGCTCTCTTTCTGCTTTAACTGTTTTTCAATAAAGTTCGCCAAAGGCTTCCTTAACTTACATTTGATATGATATGTACGTCCTGTTGCGGATATGGGAAGTTAAGATCATTTTTATCGAAGTGTTGCTTAATGGCCTTGGTTAGATCCCAGCGCACACCCCAGTAATCACCGCTAATTACCCAAACACGTATTCCTATATCTACTGAACTGGCACCAAGTTCGTTGACAAATATCTGGGAACCCGGCTCTTTTAGGGCACGGTTCTCATCCGCAATAATTTTTTTCAGCTCCGCCATGGCATGATCAATATCATCATCATAGCTTATGCCTACGACCAAATCGACACGGCGTGTTTCATTTGCTGAAAAGTTTTTAATTGATGCGCCCCAAACCTGGCTATTGGGGATAATGATTTTGATGTTATCGCCGGTTGCCATTTCCGTAACAAAGAGGCCAAGTGCTTTTACAGTTCCGGCATGGCCGGCCACATCAACAAATTCACCGATCTTGAATGGACGAAATATAAGTAGCATGACACCCGCTGCAACATTGCTTAGTGTGCCCTGCAATGCAAGACCAATGGCAAGTGATGCGGCACCAAGTATTGCTATCAGACTGGCTGTTTCAACACCAAAGCGGTCAAGCACTGCAAGAATTGTAAATATGATGACAATGTAACGCGCAAGGCTTGCAAAGAATGCTCTCAGGGTATCATCAATTCTGTCGCTTTTACCACAAGCTTTTAATATCATTTTACTGACCCACCCAGCAGCCATAAAACCGATGATAAGGATGAGTGTTGCGAATACGATGTTAAGACCATATTGAGTCGCAAGCTCGACGATCATATCCGTATATTGTTGCACATTTTCTTCCATTTTGATCTCTTTTATATTTCTATTTTTTGTCAATTGAAAATAGGCTGATTGTCGGAACTGCGCAATAAAAAATTAACCATTCTGGCCAAATGCCGCCGCAATATAGCCACAATGGAAAAAGGATCTTGGCTGTTTTTTTAGGACAGTAGAGGATGATGAGGCATATGTCCTGAAAATTGCACGTGAAGAAAAATCATTTCCTGAAATCTGTGAAATATTGTTTGAACAATATGGCGAGCATGCATCTCATCGTGCGGCCGAATTGTTCCGGGGATGGGTTATGGAAGGGTTGGTTGCCGGCCTTGAATATGCTGATCTTTAGCTAAGCTCATCAAGCGCCTGCTGCAATGCGTCAAATGGGAGTGTAACACAGGTTTTCCGGCTTCTATGTTCGCGTACAACATTGAATATATCAAGATCCTGCCATTTATTTTCCGACCAGTCATTATGATCGGGACCATCTAATTGTGTTATGGCACTATTTATTTTTTGCCGAAGGATTTCCAGTTTTTGTCTATTAAGGCCTTGAAAATGTTCGCCTAATACGGATGCACTTGCCTGACACAAAGCACATGCCTTTGCTTCATGGGAGAAATCGATAAGGATACCATCCTCAAGTTTTACGTAAACTTTGATCCGGTCACCACACATTGGATTATGAACCATGACACTATGGTCAGCATTTGCGAGAATGCCATGTCCCGTCGCATTTGCGGCATGCCTTAAAATCGTTTTCTGATACAGCTTATCAATCATGTCATACGACTAGTATATTCTGCGCTTCATGTCCAGCTTTGCACTACTATCTGTATTGCCGGATCACAGAAAACGGACTAACGTGAACCGATTTTCATTGCATTTCCTGCTGATGATGGTAAATTTCTTCAAAATTTAGGGGTAAGAAAAGGGATAACAAAACATAACTGAGCGCAATCAAAATTTCAGGTTTCATCACCTGTCCGGACGTTCTAACACTTTGAAGTTTCTAAATTTTTCACAATAACATTTTTAATAAAAAAGAGTTTTTAAATGGAAGAATTAATCTTTGACAACAAGATGTTGGTTGCGGCGGTAATACTCACTGTAACCTTCATTGGTATTTTTACCGAGCATGTCCATGGATTTCACCGTGCAAAATTCGCCATGGCGGGTGCTGGTGCAATTCTACTGTTCGGTAAGGAAATGGGATTTTACAGCGTTGAAGCAGCATATGAAGCTGTAGACTGGAACGTTATTTTCCTTCTGGGCTGTATGATGACCATTGTGGCCATTATGATTCCGACAGGTGGTTTTCAGAATATGGCAGTATCCCTGGCCCGTTACAGTAAAGGCCGATTATATATGATGCTTGTGCTTATTGGTACTGCTGTTACCGTACTAAGTTTACTGCTTGATAACGTGACAACTGTGGTTATATTTGGCCCATTGATCATTATGATAGCAAGAACGTTGAACGTTTCGCCTGTGCCTTATCTGTTAGCAGCGGCCCTTCTTTCAGACACCGGTGGTGTTGCAACGCTTGTTGGTGACCCACCAAACCTTATGATTGGATCAGCGGCCGGTATTTCATTTAATACATTCCTTTCCCATATGGGACCCCCTGTACTTGTGGCCTGGCTTGCAGTGCTTGTTGCTCTAAAATACCTGTTTAAGGAAGAGCTAGCAGAAGAACCCAAAGACTGGCGCGATATTGAGCAAATTCCAATAACCAATAGCCGTGTGTGGTATTCTGCACTAGGAATTCTTGGTCTTATGACTATTCTGTTTATGATTCACGGGACCATTCATTGGGAACCATGGGAAGTATCAGCATTTGGTCTGACACTTCTGTTCTTTATCAGCCGTAAAATTGAAGTGGATGAGACACTTGAAACTGTAGAAATGTCACTACTGCTGTTCTTCGTTTCACTCTTTATTTTGATTGGTGGCGTCGAACACAGTCATTTCCTGGAATATGTGGGTGTTCAAATATTACCAATAGTTCAACAGGATCTTGTACTGGCGGCAATTATTCTGATGTGGGTTGCAGCTATATTGTCTGCTGCTATTGATAACATTCCGTTTACCGCGGCGATGATTCCAATTATTCTGGGTCTTGAAACCCAGGGTATAAACGTATCACCACTTTGGTGGTCGCTTGCGATTGGTGTTGGTATGGGTGGTAACGGTACTCATATCGGTTCGACGGCTAATGTTTATATCGTAACAATTTCAGAACGTCTTGCTCGTGAGACTGGAAATCCGAAAATGGCGATCTCTCCAGGTCTGTGGATGAGAAAAGGACTTCCTGTCATGCTTCTGACACTTGTCCTGTCCAGCATTATGATGGTCGCGTTCTTTGACTGGTTTACAGCGCCTGTAAGCGGCGTCTGATCAGGACGATTTAAGATTATTAAGATCCGGCCCATGTGGCCGGATTTTTTTTGATTTGTTAGTATTTAATCTCCTTTGCTTCATAAATTATCCGGCCTCAATCAAAAAAAAACATTAAACCCTATACGGGCGTGAGGATTCACGATAGTCTAATGTCTTAAAAATAATAATGTCATTAAATGACAAAATATAGAAATGACGAAAAAAGAGGGATTACATGTTAGAAGTAAATAATTTTTTGGTGTCAATAGATAGTTTTATAGGCAGTGCACCGTGGTTTCCATTTTATCTGTTAGGTATTGGTTTATTCTTTACAATTTACCTTAAGGCGCCGCAAATAAGATTTTTCAGGCATGCCTGGAGTGTTCTTTTTGGTAAGGACAAGGAATTTGAAGAACATAAGGCGCAAGGTGAAACATCCCACTTTCAGGCGATGTCAATGGCACTTTCAGGTACTATCGGTACAGGTAACATTGGCGGTGTAGGTCTTGCTATCTATCTTGGGGGACCAGCGGCTATTTTCTGGATGCTGATGACTGCATTTATGGGTATGACTACAAAGTTTGTTGAAGTATCACTTTCACATAAATACAGAATTACGACAGAAGATGGAACTGTTGCTGGTGGACCGATGTTCGTCATGGATCGTGGCCTTGGCTGGAAGCCGCTTGCGATGATTTTTGCTGCTGCAGTAGCGCTTAGTTCTTTCGGATCAGGCAGTATGCCGCAGGTAAATAATATTGCACAGGCAATGCGTGAAACATTTGGAATTGATGCCTGGATGACGGGCATGGTAGCGTCAGTGCTTCTGGGTTTTGTTATTATCGGCGGTGTTAAAAGGATTGCAAATTTTGCGGCGCGCGTAGTGCCGACGATGGCCGCATTATATTTTATCGGTGCATTATGTGTAATTATTACAAACATTGAAAATATTGTTCCCTCATTCATATCAATTTTTTCGGATGCATTCAGCGGCAGTGCGGCCGTAGGAGGGTTCCTTGGCGCTACCTTTGCATTTGCCTTTAATCGTGGGGTTAACAGGGGGCTTTTTTCAAATGAGGCGGGGCAGGGTTCCTCTGCTATCGCGCATGCTTCTGCGGTTACTGAAGAACCTGTCTCAGAAGGTGTGGTGTCCCTGTTGGAGCCATTCATTGATACAATCATGATTTGTACACTTACCGGACTTGTTATTCTATCATCCGGCGTATGGACAGAAAAACACGACAATACTTTCCAGGTGTCTGATTTCAGCATCATTGAAGGTAGCTATACTGATACAAATGAGGAAGACAGAACTGCATTATTTGGTCATTTTAATGCTCTTGAAAACTCCATGATTGGGGAATATTCAGGTGAAATCACTGTTTTAAACGGCAAGATGACCAATACAGATGTAACAATTATTAATGCACGTTCTATTGCAGAAGACGTCATGTTTACTATGGATGGGCAGCCAATAACAGGCCCGCTGCAAATCAGAGATGGTGATTTAGTTGAGACTAATATTGTAGTCTCCGGTAAATCGCTTATCCATTCAGCAGCACTTACCAGCGTCGCATTTACGAAAAGTTTTCTTGGTAATAGTGGGCAGTATATAGTCGCTATATCGCTGGCGCTATTTGCTTTTTCTACGGCGGTTGCCTGGTCCTACTACGGGGACCGTGCCATAACATATTTATTTGGCCAAAAGGGTGTTATGCCGTACAGGATCGTTTATGTTATTGGCTTTTTCGTTGCTTCTATTGCTGATACAACCGTAATTTGGACATTCGCGGCCATCACGGTCGCTTTCATGACGATACCGAATGTGATTTGTATGTTTGTTATGCGTAAAGAAGTAAAAAGCATGGTAAATGACTACGCGCAAAAAATAGGTAAATAAAATTTTCTATAAGCTATAGGTATAAGGGCAGGTCTAATTCCTGCCCTTTATGTTTAAATGAAGCATACTTTTACCGTGTACTAAATTTAACTATTTATTAATAAATTGACTTCTACTATTGTTGGAGTAATAGTAATATTTTGATTTTAAGGTTGTTTTTTAATAAACTTTTATATGGAAACGGGTGTGATTAATCTAAGTTCGCCTGTTGACGATGAAATTGGGAATTACTGCTGATATATTGGGCAAGCTTTACTTAAAATATTGAATAAAACCGATTGTATAGAATCGGAGGACTGAATTAGAGTAAAGCTAAAGTATTGGTTTAGTATTTATTAAGAATGGGAAGTTCGAGAAGATGAGTAGTAGCGCGATTAAAGGTTTGACTACTGACGATAATAAAGAATTAAAAAGTGGTTCTGCGAATGTTTCTGAAGATAAAAGCTCTACTTCAGTATCCGAACATTTTGATGAAATTTCCGGTTCTATTAAGTGGTTTGATGATGTTAAAGGCTACGGCTTCATAGAAGCTGAAGACGATGCAAACAAAAGTAAAGGGGATATTCTGGTACATTTTTCAATTCTGAAAGAACATGAAAGAGGATCGCTGCCCGAAGGTACCAAAGTAACCTGTCTTTCTGCAAACCGCCCAAAGGGCCGTCAGGCTGTTAAAATTCTTACCTATGATCTTAGTACAGCTGTTGAGAAAGCTGAACCCGAACATAAATTTGTTGTCGATGATGAAAAATATTCTGACGAAGATTATGTAGAAGTCGTTGTTAAATGGTTTAACAAAGTACGGGGTTACGGATTTGTAAATCGTGGTGATGGTGGACAGGATATATTTGTTCATATGGAAGTTCTGCGTCACTATGAAATGGACCAGCTTGTTCCAGGGCAGGAACTATCAGTTGTGATTGAGGATGGCGAACGTGGCCTTATGGTCAGTGCAATTAAAAAAGACTCCTAACAATCCGCCTTGCATCTTTTTATTCGCTAAATAGTCTGTAAATTCGCAAATTTTGCTAAAAATAGCCTTTATATTGCCTTTCTTTGATGTAAAAGTAACATAAAATATAAGTCCTGAGAGGAAAGAGTATGAATTTCAGCGGTTTTGCGAATGGTGCGCGATTACATTTTGTTCGTATACATATCTACATGTTTCTTGGTCTGGTGTTTTCGTTGGTTCTTGCTACTTCATTGGCAAATGCACAGGCAATATTTCCAAAAGACGAACTATCAATAAAAACATCTGACGCTAAATATGATTTTTATATTGAGTTGGCGGTTGATGACAGTCATCGCCAGTATGGATTGATGTTCAGGACGGAATTGCCGGAAATGAATGGCATGCTCTTTATATATGATGAAGAAAGAGATCTTGCAATGTGGATGAAAAATACTTTTATTCCACTTGATATTCTTTTTGCTGATGAGGATGGTATTATTATCAATATTGCAAAATCCACGCAGCCGCGCTCATTGGACAGAATTTCTTCAAAAGGCAGAGCTAAAGCAGTTCTTGAGTTAAATGGTGGTCTTACGGATAAGCTGGGTATTATGGTCGGCGACGTGATCATACATGAGACTTTTGAAAATACTGAAAAATAGCTACTTTTACTAAAATAACTCTTGCGCGATATTCCGTGATCGCGTATTAACCCAACCACTATTTGTTTTTACAAATTGCCTTATCCGGTCGGGGAGTGGCGCAGTCTGGTAGCGCACCTGTTTTGGGTACAGGGGGTCGCAAGTTCGAATCTTGTCTCCCCGACCATCTTTCAAAAATATCAGATAATTGATTTATAGAGCTCGTATTGCCTAACGGCGACATCCGACCATCTGTACTGGCTAACAGTTTCAGATACCGTGGTTCGGTCAAAGTCAAGTTCGTCGAGGTTTTCCAAAGCATCCATCAATTCATATTCATCACAGTTTGATACCAAGCCGGTCCCTGGCGATGAAAACTTCGTTTTTGGCTTTATCGTGTATTGCATAGGCAAACATACCACGAATGCGTTCAACGCTTTTTGGCCCCCAGGCGTGATAAGCTTGAAGGATCACCTCTGTATCGCTGCTTGTGCTGATATGATATCCAATGGATTTCAGTTCTTCCCTTAATTCCAGAAAATTATAGATTTCGCCGTTATATGTAATGGATACACGGTCGTCTGCTGTGATCATTGGCTGATGACCGCCAGCAAGGTCAATAATAGATAGTCTTCGATGACCAAAAGCAACACCACCTGAGAAATAATCACCCGAGCCATCAGGCCCACGATGCTCAATTATATTGGTCATTTCTGTCAGCAGGTCTTTTGATGGTGTAATGCCTGCTAGATTAATAATTCCTGCGATACCGCACATTTTAAATATTGCCCCGGATATAAGTCATTATATTTGCGTTCATAGTAAAGAATATATTAAGTTAGGAAAAGATATTATGAGATCATGATTAAGGAATAATTACTTTGCCCGATATTAGTGTTACTCAGTCTAAAATCCCTCTTTCCATTGAATGGAAAGGTAGGGAATTATTTCTACTGGATCAAACATTACTCCCTCATGAACAGGTGATGGAAAAGCAGGAAACTGTGGAGCAGGTCTGGCATTCCATTAAAATATTAAAAGTACGTGGTGCCCCTGCTATTGGAATAGCGGCAGCATATGGCCTTTGTGTGGCGGTTAAGGACTATATTAAATACCCTCTAGATCAGTTTAAAATTCTGGTGTCTGACAAGGCTGCCTATCTGGATACGGCACGTCCAACTGCTGTCAATTTAAGCTGGGCTCTGCAGCGTATGTTAAAACTGCTTAATCGTGATCTTCAAAGTGGTGAAGACTTATATGATGCATTAGTTCATGAAGCGGAAACAATTCATGAAGAGGATAAAGCCATTTGCAAGGGTATTGGAAAACAGGGGGCTGAGCTGATCAAGGATGGCATGGGGATAATGACACATTGTAATGCCGGGGCACTCGCAACGTCCATTCTGGGCACGGCGACGTCACTTATGTATGTTGCGCACAATCAGAATAAAAAATTTAAAGTTTTTGCCAACGAAACAAGACCACTTTTTCAGGGAGCCCGGCTGACAGCATGGGAACTTGGGAGGGCAGGTATAGATGTTACATTAATTACAGATAATATGGCAGCTCATATGATGGCAACGGGACATATTGATCTGGTCGTCGTCGGGACGGATCGGGTCGTTGCAAATGGTGATGTCGCAAATAAAATTGGGACACTTGGTGTTGCTATTTTAGCAAAACATTATGGTATCCCGTTTTACGTCGCCTGTCCGTCTTCAACGATTGATATGAATATCAGGAATGGTAATGATATTCCGATTGAGGAAAGAGACGGTGCTGAAATAACAACAATTATGGGGCAGAAAATTGCAGAAGAGGGCACGGCAACAAGAAGCCCGGCTTTTGATATAACACCGCATGAAATGGTCAGCGGTATCATTACGGAAAGAAAAATTATCCGTGCGCCATATAATCAAGGGTTAAGAGAATTTTTTAAGGGAAAATAACATGAAAAAAATTACGCTGTTTATACTTTGCATTTTATTTGTGACCTCATGTGGGGAGCAGTTACAACAGAAAGAAAGCAAACAGAAAAATGATATTCATAATTTTGAACTGGATGAAATTACAGTAGCTGACCTCAATAAAGCGTATGATAATGGGACATATACTGCAAGGGCGGTTACCGAACTTTATATCGCGCGCATTGATGCACTGAATAAAAAAGGACCCCATCTGAATGCCGTAATTGCCATAAATCCTGATGCTCTTGAAATTGCAGATGCACTTGATGCCGAAAGGGCATCAAGCGGCCCACGAAGCCAGTTACACGGTATACCTGTTCTTTTAAAAGATAATATAGATACCATGGATAATATGCCCACTACGGCCGGTTCGATAGCACTTATTGAAAATTATGCGGCCTCTGATGCGCCGATGGTTGCTAGCCTGCGTGCGGCAGGTGCCATTATTCTAGGCAAAACAAACTTAAGCGAGTGGGCGAATTTCAGATCAACAAACAGTTCTAGCGGATGGAGCGGGGTTGGTGGGCAAACACGTAATCCTTATTTGCTTACGGCAAATACATGTGGTTCAAGTTCAGGTTCTGGTGCTGCGGCGGCAGCGAACATGGCGACATTGACGATTGGTACCGAAACGGACGGTTCCGTTGTCTGCCCGTCTGCTTATAACGGTATTGTGGGTATTAAGCCCACAGTCGGGTTGGTTAGTCGTACAGGTATTATCCCCATTGCAGAAACACAGGATACAGCGGGGCCGATGACCCGCACAGTTGCTGATGCAGCATATCTTCTTACAGCGATGGTGAGCCAGAATGCTGATGATCCCAGAACAATGGAACAACCCGCGACTAAAATCAATTATGGTCAACATTTAAAATCGGACGGCCTTTCAGGAAAAAGAATTGGCGTCATCAGATCTCCATTCAGAATGCATGCAAAGCTAGCACCAATATTTGATAAAAGCATTGAAGTAATAAAAAATGGTGGTGCCATTATTATTGATAATCTTGAATTTGATGATAGTGATGCTATCGGTGATGCAGAATATGAAGTGCTATTATATGAATTCAAATATTATCTGAATGCCTACCTTGAAAAGACACCAGAAGCAGTGAAAAGCAGGACATTAGAAGATTTAATTGCTTTTAATAGTGTCAATGAGGGGCGCGAAATGCCCTATTTCAATCAGGAAATATTTATAAGTGCGAATGAGAAGGGATCATTAAATGATGAAGCCTATATCAAAGCACTCAATGATAGTAATATTGCGATGCAACGGGCAATAAATAAGTTGATGGATGAACATGATCTTGATCTGCTCGTTATGCCATCAAGAAATCCGGCCAATAGCCAGGACGTAATCAATGGTGATCATCCCAGTGGTGGGGGGACATCGTCTTATGCTGCGGTTAGCGGTTATCCGTCCATTACAGTTCCTATGGGATATATTCATGGACTTCCCGTTTCATTGTCATTTACGGGTCGTGCTTATTCAGAAGCCATAATGATTGAGGCAGCTTATGCATATGAGCAGGCAAGCAAAGCGCGGCAAAAACCGAAATTTTTAGACTATATATATGAATAATATTTAATGAAATTATTTTGGAGGTGACGGTTAATAATATGAGAAATTATTATTTTTAACCATCAAGATAATCAATGGACTGAGCAAAATTTTTGCTGCCTAGCTGGTAAATTCCACCTTCGCTTCGCTGCTGTAATCACCCTTTGGTCGGACCATTTCAATCGGTGCGCCTTCAACTATATAATAGATCAGTTCCGCAATATTAGTTAGGTGGTCACCGGCTCTTTCGATATTTTTTGCTACAAATAAAAGATGCGTTGCTGGTGTGATATATTCAGGATTTTCCATCATATATGTCAGTAATTCACGGAATAGGCTTTCGTATAAATTGTCTACCACAATGTCCCTGGTCCAAACTGAGATTGCCTTATCAGAAGCCTTGTTTATATATGCTTCGATAACATCCTTATTCATGATATTAATAATTTCAATCATTTGTGATACGACGGATACATTTACTTTAAAATTCTTAGTTTCGTTTAAGAAAACGACACGCTTGGACATATTTTTTGCGTAATCACCAATCCTTTCCAGCGCATTACTGATTTTAATAGCCGATATAATTTCACGTAAATCATCAGCAAGTGGGGAGCGTATGGCGATCATCTCAATTGCAGATTTTTCAATGTCTCGCTCTAATTGATCAACATGAGAGTCGGTTTCACGGACCAATTGTGCCAATTTCAAATCATTAGTTATGAGTGCCTTTTCTGCTTCCCGGAATTGTTTTTCGACAAGCTCCGCCATTTCAACAATTTTATTTCTAAGTTGTGATAAATCGTCATCAAAAGAGCTTACGATATGTGAATGTGGCATTTGGCAATCCTGTTAGTTAACCGTACCGGCCGGTAATGTAGTCCTTGGTTTTTTCATGGGTTGGGTTAGTGAATATTGTCGCCGTATCACCAACTTCCATCAGCTTACCAAGATGAAAAAAAGCTGTTCTTTGTGAAATTCTCGCTGCTTGTTGCATGGAATGCGTAACAATAACAATTGCGTAACGATTTTTCAAATCTTCAATTAGTTCTTCTATAATAGCTGTTGCTATCGGATCAAGCGCAGAACATGGCTCATCCATCAAAATTACTTCCGGCTCAATCGCAATCGTCCGGGCAATACATAAACGCTGTTGCTGACCACCGGAAAGGGATGTTCCTGACGCATCGAGACGGTCATGCACTTCGTTCCATAGTCCCGCTTTTTTAAGGCTTGAGAGGACAATTTCATCTAATTCACTTTTGTTATTTGCTATACCGTGTATGCGTGGACCATAGGCAATGTTGTCATAAATTGATTTCGGGAACGGATTAGGTTTTTGAAATACCATGCCGATCCGTGCACGAAGTTGTACAACATCAATTTTTTTATCGTTGATATTCTGGTTATCAAGAAAAATGTTACCTTCGACCCGGCAGGTATCGATGGTATCATTCATTCTGTTTAAGCACCTTAAGAATGTTGATTTACCGCAACCGGAAGGGCCAATCAGGGCAGTAACCTCGTTCGGGTTAATATTCAGATCAATATCTTTTAATGCATGATTTTCACCGTAATAGACATTGACCTTTCTCGCTTTTATTTTCGGTTCCGGCAGGCCAACAGAAGTTGTATTCCCTTCGTTCACGTTGAGTATGTTCATCTTATTCACCATTTTTTTTCAAACTTCTGTCTTAACCAAATGGCCAGGCCATTCATTAGAATCAAAAATGCCAGCAGGATCATAATGGCTGCCGATGTTTTTTCCAAAAACCCCCGTTCAGGGCTGTCTGCCCATAAATATACCTGAACCGGTAGTGCGGTTGCTGCTTCAGTAATGCCGGCAGGCGTATCTACTATAAAAGCTACCATGCCGATCATTAAAAGTGGAGCGGTTTCACCAAGAGCCTGTGCCATACCGATGATTGATCCTGTCAAAATGCCAGGCATGCTGAGCGGCAGTACATGATGAAAAACGGTTTGCATATGTGATGCACCAAGCCCTATTGCTGCTTCTTTGATTGACGGGGGGACGGCCTTGATAGCGGCTCTTGCTGTAATAATAATAGTGGGAAGTGTCATTAATGCGAGCGTTAACCCGCCGACCAATGGAGCCGACCTCGGGAGGTTCATGAAATTTATAAAAATAGCCAATCCCAAAAGACCAAATATAATTGATGGCACAGCGGCTAGATTATTAATATTGATTTCGATAATATCAGTAAGTCTGTTTTTTGGGGCAAATTCTTCAAGATAAATGGCCGACCCTACACCAATCGGAAACGAAATCATAAAGGTTACGAGCAATGTTAAAAATGATCCGACAGTGGCACTCGATATTCCGGCTAGCTCAGGTTCACGACTATCGCCAGATGTGAAAAATGCCCAATTGAAATTTTGAGTAACCAGTCCTTCAGATAAAAATTGATCCACCCATATGATTTGCTGGTCGCTTATTTTGCGATCTGATTCTGCTACTTTCCTGGAGATATTTCCTTTTAGTAGCATATCAACATCACTTCCGGCTTTTAGCGAAATTGGAACCGTCGTGCCAACAATTGTAAGATCTTCAAGGATTGCTTCACGAATGTCCGTTTGTGCACCAACGCTGAATAATCTTAGAAGTGCAAAAACATCAGCACGGCGGGTAACCTCAGGAAATTTTTCCTGTAACGAACTTACCAACATCCTGTTTATGTTGATAGAAGCGATATGTGTTTCAAGCTCTTCCTGAGATAAGTTATCAACATCACCAACAATATTTTCATCAATGTGTATATCCAGTGTAATATGGGTTTCAGTAAATCCACTTATGCCTGTTGAAAAAATGCTAATGAGTACAACGAGCAGTGTGGCGATTGCCGTTCCCAGACTCAGGATGGCGACACTTTTAAAGATTTTTTCTTTAATGTATCTTTTTTTCAGGCGTGCGGCCTGTTTTTCTGAATTCCAGTCCACTCTTGATACAGGCTGATTGTGTTGTGAAGTATCAGTCATATTGTTCCCTATATTTCCTGACGATGAACAACGCCAAAGCATTTAATGCAAGTGTTGTGACAAACAAGGCCAGACCAAGTGCAAAGGCAGATAGTGTTTTAGCACTGGCGAATTCCTGGTCACCAGTAAGAAGCGCAACAATTTGTACGGTAACAGTAGTCACCGCTTCCAGAGGATTTACGGTTAAATTTGCTGCCATTCCTGCGGCCATTACCACAATCATTGTTTCACCAATAGCGCGTGACGTTGCAAGAAGCAATGCACCAACAATACCGGGAAGAGCAGACGGTAAAATTACTTTTAATACGGTTTCTGTTTGTGTGGCACCCAAACCCATTGAACCTTCTCTTAAATTCTGAGGAACAACGCTGATAACATCGTCTGAGAGGGATGATATCAGCGGAATTATCATTACGCCCATAACAATCCCGGCCGCAAGCGCACTTTCAGACGCAATCTCAAGCCCCAAAAGTTCGCCAGTGTCCCTAATAAACGGGGCAACAACAAGGGCGGCGATAAAACCGTAGACAACTGTGGGGATGCCAGCAAGAATTTCTAGGAGCGGTTTTGCAATTTTACGGATTTTTTTATTGGCAAATTCAGCCATATATATCGCAGAAAGCAATCCAATGGGCCCGGCAATAAACATTGCAATTGCTGTTATAAGCATTGTTCCCATAAAGAGTGGCACGGCACCGAATGCACCAGAACTTCCGACCTGATCGATACGGATTGCTGTTTGTGGACTCCATTGAATGCCAAAAACAAATTCCGTAATGGATACCTGATCAAAGAAAAGGATGCTTTCAAATAACAGGGAAAATACGATCCCGATCGTTGTAATAATTGCAATGATCGAGAAAATCATAAGCAATGTTTTGATTATTGTTTCAATGTTGTTGCGTGAATTAAACTCTGGTTTCATTTTGCGTAATGTCAAATAACCCATGAGTGTACTTGCCGCTAAAGCGCCCAGGAAAAACGCCCAGGCGACCCGTTCCGAAATACTGGTATAGTACTGATAATGGATGGCTAGCGTCGGATCATTTGGATTGCTAGTTTCATAGGACTTTACACTATTCAGTAAATTGCTTAATTCGAAAGGTGCAAGGCCGGATGTTTTTTCGCCAAGATTATTGATAAGCATATTATCAATCAGGTAACCTTCACTAATCGCCCAGATGGAAAGTATGATGAAGCCTGGTATAAAACTGTTAATTCCGGCAGCCCATCCATAATGGCTTGGTAATGAATATAATTGTTTAATATTTCCATTAACAAGCATCAGCGATTTTTTTTTGCCAACATAATAAAATGAAGTTAGCAGCAAAAGTAATGTGACAAAAAGTAGTGTTACACTCATTGAATGTGGGCTCTTGATATTTTTGGAATCACTACCCTAATCTATAGAGTAATTAAAATAGAAAGGCCAGTCTGAGGACTGGCCTTTAGTAAAAGTTTCATTAAACCGTCATTTTTGTAAAGCAACCAAATTTTGAGCCGTATTCTGAACTTGTGCGAGCTCTGTATTTGGTAATGGGATAAGACCTTTTTCAGCAAGATACCCAAAGTCACCCATTGCTTTATCGCTGAGGAATTCATTGAGATATTCTTTTAGCCCAGGTACGGCACCAATATGTGCTTTTTTGACATAAAAATAAAGTGAGCGGGATACCTTGTATTCCTGATCTGCGATATTTTCGAAAGTCGGGTATGATCCTTCAACCATATTTCCCTGAATGACGTCCGTATTTTCCTCCAGGAAACTATACCCAAATACACCGTACGCGTTTGGGTTAGCCTGTAGTTTTCCTACAATCAGATTATCGTTTTCACCTGATTCAACATAAACACCATCTTCACGAATTGTATGACAAAGCGCCATATAACGATCACCGTCTTCCTCTTCAATTGCAACGATTTCCGGATAGGCCTGACAACCACCTTCAAGCGCAAGCTCAGCAAATGCGTCACGTGTTCCTGATGTTGGAGGAGGGCCCAGAACTTCAATTTTTCTATTTGGAAGGTTTGGATTAACTTCGTTCCATCTGGTGTACGGGTTTGCTACAATCTCGCCGTTTACAACAACTTCTTTTGCAAGCGCTGTCCAGATGTCCTTAAGGCTAAATTCTACAGGTGCTGATTCTTTGGAATTGGCCATTACAATGCCGTCATAGCCAATTTTAACTTCGATAATTTCTTTGACACCATTTTGTGCACATAGTTCAATTTCAGAACTTTTTATGGCGCGCGATGCATTTGTTATATCCGGATGGTTTTCACCAACGCCTGCGCAGAATAATTTTAGGCCGCCACCTGATCCTGTACTTTCAACTACAGGTGTTTTGAAGGCTGTGGACCTGCCAAATTCTTCTGCAACAGCAGTTGAAAAAGGGAATACGGTTGATGAACCAACAATCCGGATCTGGTCGCGCGCTTCGGCGACGCCTGCCATTGAAATACTGATCATACCAGCCACTAACAGTGTGCGGTCTAGTTTATTGAACATTTTGTTTTCTCCATAAAAATTTCTAAAATGAACTGTTAAAATTAAAAAGAATCATTCTTTTTCATATGTGAAAATTAGCCTTTTTACGTTGCGGTAATGTGACAGAAATATGAAGCTTTTGTTACAATGATCTATAAGCTATTGAGAATAAAAGAAAAAGGCGGAAATAAAATTCCGCCTTTTTGTTAAAATATATTTAGAATATCGTTTGGTACGGCTTACCAGTCAACCTGGAACCTGAGGCCGAATGTGTCGATGTTCTCACCGTCATTTGAACCGCCTTCAACATCTGACCGTGAGTAGTTTGCCATCACACGGGAATAGTTATTAAGAAGCCAGTTCAGACCAACGATGTAAGATGTTTGCTTGCCACCAATGACACCAACTGATGTATCAGTCAAATCAATAACATCATAGCGTGCGGCAATCTGGAAGGCACCTGAACCACCGCCAAATACCGGGTTGTTGACTTTAATGCGGTCAAATGCACCACCCTTATATCCACGACTTTCGCCTGTCAGGATATAGCTGATATCAATATAGCCACCGTTAAATTTGGCATCCATTGCACCATTAATCCCATTGGCACTCATCCATCCCCATTCTGCCTGTGCAGAAAGTGGACCCATTACGCCGGCTAATTCTACGCCAAAGAAAGTATCTGAATCTGAAGGAAAATTAGCAGTATCCACATATCTTCCTGCAAGGTGATGATGTGGGCGTTGGCGATATCTGATTGTCAGATCACCATCGTCATTTTCGCGGTGAAATGCTGATGCACCTATATGTATGAAGCCGTCATTATTGCCATTTCCGATCTGTGGCGCAAATGTTGCACGTGCAGCATAGGTGCGGCCCTGAATTGTGCCACCACCACCATTTGCGTTGCCCTGAAACACGCCAGCTTTGAATGTTACGTTATTCTGATCATAGTTTGCTGCTATACCGATCTGACGGCTAAAGCTGAAGGCATCTGTAAAACTGCCGCGCTCAAGAAATGTTGTAAAACGGCTGGATGTCTGTTCTTCAAGCGAGGTTGGAGTTTTAAACTGACCAGCGACAATAGAAACCGGTTCTAATGCAAGCTCCATAGTTGCATCAGTGATGTTGACCTCATTGCCGGCGAAATCAACTTCAAATTTATATTCCACATCCTTCATTACGACACCTTCAACGCCAAGTCGTGCGGCACGGAATTCGGTTGCGTCAACAGCTTTACCTGCGTTGTCAGAAACTGTTCCCCAGTCGGTGAATAAACGACCACGAAGTTTTATTGAAAAGTTACCATCTGCACTTGAGATTTCAGGCGCTCCCTTCCAGGTTACGTTGAAATCCTGAGCGTTAGCAATTGATGTTGTTGCGAACAAGGTCGTAGCACCTATTGTCGCTACGATATATTTGGATACAGGCATTAATTTTCCTTAAATATTAATGTTTTGAGAAATAAGAACTCTATTTGTTATAGAATTATTATGCTTTTATGTGTGTTATATTACAAAAATATTACATATTAATTATAATTTTATGACAGTCTGGAAGGTCATAAGATATTTAACATTTCCCGTGTTTTGGCAAGTATAATTTACATGCTTGCGAACTTATGGATATTGATCCAGAATAAGGGAAAAGTCAAAATATCAATTGAGCAACAGGACTTTAAATGGCTACTAAAAAACCCGCAAAAAATATTGAAAACAACCCGCGTGTGAAAGCAGTTTTTGATGACATAAGGAAAACCAGAAATTCCGAATTTATCAATAACATGTGGCATTATATTGCGTTTGATGAAGATCTTCTTGAACGTACATGGGGGGATGTGAAAAGGGTAATGGCGGAAGAAAGTGCACTAGATGCACTGACCAAAGAAATGATTTATATCGCTGTTTCAATTGCCAACAGCTGCACTTATTGTGTTCATTCACATACAGCCGCTGCCCGTGCAAAGGGAATGACCGATAAGCAGCATGCGGAGCTTATAAAAATAGTATCCCTTGCGGCGCGTACCAACCATATTGCCAACGCCCTGCAAATCCCGACGGATGATGTTTTTGATGCTGATAAAAGCTAGCTTGCGGGTTTTTTGTGAAAAACTCACGCTTAAGCTATATGTATAAACAATGGTGTGAAACTTATGGATGAACAATATAAGTCAGCTAACATATTGAAATATTTATAATTATTTGGTGTGTTTTATATCTTCGTGTCTCTGATCGCGAGCTTTATACTTCAATATTTTGAGATAGAAAGAAATTTTGGGATAGGGAATGGTATTCTGGGAGCTTCTGCAATGGTAGTATCCAATAAGTTTGTTTCTGATGAAAATCAGGTACCTGCCGGAAGTGAAAAACATATGCTTATTTGGGGCTCAATTGCCATCAGTATTGTATCTTCAATAGCTGGCTTGATTTTAATTGCAGCAATTGAAAATATTCCGATTAGTGAAATATTCGGTATTTTTACGAAAGTGCCACTTTTGTTTTTAGTTATTGGGATGGTGGTAATAACGGGAGCATATTGGTTAATTCTGTTTTTTTGTTATGGAAGCGGTGCCAAGGCAATTGCCAAATCCCGCAATATTGGATCTGAGAATTCTAATTAATTACTTCCAAACCTTTTAATCCTAATCGAAGAAGAGCCTCTTCAATTGCTAAAAGCGGTATGGTTGCGGGTGCTTTGCTGGGATCATCTCCAACCCCGGTAATAAAAGTTATTATACCGTCCTTTGATATGGGGTCAAACCAGAATTGTCCCTGTAAACCATAAGCTGATCCAAGATGGCCGTAAAAAATATTGCTGTCTTCACTAAGTCCCCAGTCTTTCAGATCAACAATATGCGTGGATAGGCCATATGCCGTCATCATTCCCGTCGCGGAAGGATCGTCTGGTGCGCTTTCACCACCCGTATGACCATTTTGTGTAAGTGAGTTATACTCCCATACTGTTTTTAACATTTCGTCTATTGATGATTGCGATATAATCTGCGTGTCGCCGTATTTGCCGCCATCAAGCAGCATTAGCATTATAGTCGCAAGATCACGTGATGATGCACGCAAGCCCCCCTGCGGTGAAAATAGAGAAGGGTTTTTACCAGGTTTATATTGGTCAAGTGGTGAAAGATCCGGGATAGTACCGCGCCTATAACTTTCACTTTCATAATAGCAGAGAATAGGATCACCATCGACCTGTTCAATCCAAGGACCATTTGGATCCCAGGTAATGCCACCATCACCACGGCGATAAAGTGTTGCTACCGATGAAAAGCCATTTTCATAAAGGGTACATACACTGAAACTTGAATTTAAACCCATGGGATTAAATAGTGTTTCTTTGACAAATAAATCCATACGCTTGCCGGCAACATTTTCTGCGATTCCTGAAAGAATACCAAAATTCAGGTTGGAATATGTGAAATAATCACCCGGCCCCTGATTTTTCCCTGAGGCAAAATGATTGCCATTGTCATAATGCGCAGCACTTCGTTCGGCATCACCGCCTTCAATAAAAAAGTCTTTAAAATCTTCACCAAGTCCCATGAAATAATATGCACCATCACGTATTGAAGATGTATGGGAAAGAATATGTCTGCTTGTGATTTGCCGGTCCGGAAAATTTGGGTTTCTTAAAGTAAAACCAAGATAGTCTGAAATATCGGCATCAAGATCTACTTTTCCGTCTTCAACCAATGTCATGAAGGCAATTGTTAAGACTAACTTTGAAATGGATGCCACACGGACTTTATGATCATTGGTAAGAATTACATTTTCGCCACTACCTCGTCTTGCCATTCCTTCTGCATGTTCAAATACGACTGCTCCATTTTTAATCAGCACCATTTGCAAGCCCGAAATTTCTGTTGGCTTTTTTTCTTCATTATAGGCAAGTTGATATAATGCCTGTTTCAAATCAAAATCACGCTGTTCAGTTTCATTTGACCCTTGTTGACTGCAGGATGATGTGAGTATTATTAAAATGGTAGCGATGGTTAATTTTCTAATCACGGTAATTCATTTCGAACTGTCAATTTGGTAAATCAGGCTGGTTAAAGTAGTCATATACTTCTTCGGTAACTTAAGTTTTTCACAAATGTCATAAAGGGTGCGGGCATAATCGGTACTTTCCGGCGGATAAATTTTATAATCACCAGGCAGAATATATGTCTTTGCAGAAATTTTTCGGCCTAATTTGTCTTCGCATGTAACATCAATGGCAACGTAGTCTTTTACGGACGGTTCCGAATATAATTGATCCAGCTCCTGTTGTTCAAGTTCGATCAATGTGCCCCATGTTTCTTGACCATTGCAGGATATCATTGATGCCCTTTGGCCCAAAATAAATTTATAATTGGGCAGCTTTGCAACAACTGGATCGGAAGGGGATAGCCCTTTATCCTTTAAAAGTGCCGGATCCATAAACCATCCATAAAAAAAGCTTTTGTCTTGGTCAAATGTTTCTCCCTTAGCCAAATATTATAATGAAAATAATTTTTACTTGATACCGATTTTTATTTTCATCAATTGCCAAAACCCAGATGCAGGCACTGCAAATGACTTTCTTTTTGTTGCTGCCACAAATCCTTCTTTCCGGATTTTTATTTCCGTTTCTGGGGATGCCCAGATGGGCGCAGTATATTGGTGAAGCCCTTCCCGCGACCCATTTCATGCGTCTTATGCGCGGGATTATGCTTAAAGGGGCGGATGCAGGGGATCTTTATGCTTCATTCTGGCCACTATGGGTTATTATTTTTGTGGTAGGTATTGTCGCCATGTTCCGATACGAACGTACGCTTGATTAATTGGTCGCTTTTTAAAATCAGTGAGTTATAAAGAAATAAATTCACGAAGCGAGATATCAATGCAAATTTCAAATATGCAAAAAGAAATTAACGAGATTCCGGAAGCTTTGGAAAGGCTGATTGAAAAAACTGAACCGGATATCGTTGATGCAGCTAATGAAATTCGTG
Organism: Kordiimonadaceae bacterium; assembly: GCA_038106445.1. Taxonomy (GTDB): domain Bacteria; phylum Pseudomonadota; class Alphaproteobacteria; order Sphingomonadales; family Emcibacteraceae; genus Pseudemcibacter. The sequence goes on from JAYODU010000003.1 coordinate 179,246, forward strand.
CCATTAATCCCGGATTGGTTACGACGGTGGCAAGGGGATCATCTGATCACGCCAGTTTATACCTGAAATATGCTATTGAATGTTTTGCTGGCATTCCTGTTGCGTCCCTTGGCCCATCAGTAACATCAATATATAAAAAACAGCTTTCACTGCCGCGAAGTGTGAATATTGCCATTTCACAATCAGGGCAAAGTCCCGATATCGTTGAAACTGCAAGCATGGCGAAAAAGGGTGGGGCATTTAATATCGCAATTACAAATAATGTTTCTTCTCCCCTGGCAAAGGAATGCAAGTATGTGTTCAATATTAATGCCGGTGAAGAAAAAAGTGTTGCCGCGACCAAAACATTTGTGACATCAATATTTGCCGGGCTTTTGTTATTAGCACACTGGAAACAGGATGCTGAACTTCTGCGTAGCCTTAAAGGATTTCCATTACTTGCCAACCGTGCCCTTGAATGTGATTGGTCACCGCTCTTAGTGCATTGTGAAAAACTGTCATCACTTTATGTTCTGGGTAGGGGGCCTGCCATGGCCATCGCGCTTGAGGCAGCCTTAAAGTTTAAGGAAACATGCCAAATTCATGCTGAAGCCTTTAGCTCAGCCGAAGTTATGCACGGGCCAAAATCGATCATTGGTGATGATTTTACGGTACTTGCGCTCGCTGCGCGGGACGTATCGGAAAAGTCAATAATTGATGTAGCAAATCAATTATCAACACAGGGTGCAAAAATTTATGCCACGACAGATCAGAAGATAAAGGCTGAAAAATTACCCTTTACTGCATCCGGATATTCACTTACAGATCCACTTTTGCTTATTATAAGTTATTATAAATTTGTTGAACAATTAGCCAGAATTAAAGGATTAAACCCGGATAACCCGCCAAATTTAAAGAAAGTGACAGAAACCGTATAAGGCTTTACACTGCACTTAAAATAAAATTTGGGGAAGGAAAATTACGATGGGATCCATATTAAAAAATATTGTTATAATTTTTGTCATTCTTTTATCGGCTGCAATCGCTGCTGCGCAGGAAAGTGAAAGCCGTGACAGAGAAGTTCAGAACATGCCTATTCCTGATAACCCTGCCAAATTTGTCACAGAACATCAGATGCGCATCAACGGTGAAAATGTATCCTATACCGCGACAGCGCAGGAAACGCTGATGTACGACGAAAAAACCGATGAAGTTACCGGCGTCATGTGGAATGTGTCCTATGTTCGTACCGATAACGGCGCCGGTGAAAATCGTCCAGTGATGTTTATTTTTAATGGTGGTCCGGGGTCTTCTTCTGTGTGGCTTCATATGGGTGTGTTCGGCCCGAAAAGGGTGATACTTGATGATGATGCAACCGATGACGGGGCAGCACCATTTGATCTTCGTGATAACCCGTTGAGTCTTCTTGATTTGGCAGATATGGTTATAATTGATCCTATCGGGGTTGGATATTCACGCACATTGGGTAAATCTGATGGAAAAGATGTCTGGGGTGTGGAAGAAGATGCAAAATCCGTCGGGAATTTTATCTATCGCTGGCTTACGGAAAATAACCGCTGGCAATCACCAAAATATCTGGCTGGTGAAAGTTACGGTACAACACGTGCAGCCGCGCTGATTGGTGAACTTGAAGGCGGGTGGACGGATGTTGCCTTTAATGGTGTCATTTTAATTTCGTCAATTCTGGATTTTAATCTGGAAGATACACGGCATTCCCATATCTTTGGATATTTAAGCTATCTGCCGACAATGGCGGCAACAAGCTGGTATCATAATCTTGTGCCGAACCGTCCGGATAATATTGAGAATTTCTTAAAAGAAGTACGCACCTTTACCATTGATGAATATGCGCCGGCACTTCTTAAAGGGGCCTCACTTCCCGCCGGGGAAAGACAACGGATAATCGATAAACTTCATGAATTTACGGGGCTTTCAAAAGAATATCTGGATTTAAATGACCTTAGGGTTACAGCAGCGCTTTATCGTAGTGAAGTAATGCGGAGCGAGCGTAAAGCTGTTGGCCGTCTTGACGGACGCTTTATCATCAATGAACGCGAAGGCAACAACCGCACTTATTCTTATGATCCATCATCCGCAGGGATTGATGCGGCCTATACGGCCGGGCTAATGCATTATATGCGTAATGATCTTGGTGTGACCGGAATTCACCGCGAATATAATATCCTTGGCGGTATTGGTCGCTGGAACTGGCCGGAAGGACGAAATGGCACCAATGTTGCGCCACTTCTTGCCCAGGGGCAGGCAGAAAACAAAGATTTGCGTATCTATGTTACCAATGGATATTACGATATGGCAACCCCGTTTCATGGTACGGAAATGACATTCAACCAGTATGGTTTTGATATGTCACGGGTGCAAATGAGTTATTTTGAAGTGGGTCATATGATTTACATCCACGGACCGTCGTTAGAAAAAATGACCAGCGAAATGCGTGAATTTGTAAAAAACAACTAGCAAAATTAAGGGGGTAACGTGGAAAACACAAGAAGAATGCTATTAGTGGGTATAGTTATGCCCATATTTTACTTTATCGTATTATACGGGTTTGCACTGATTAATCCGGACTATAAAAGCTTTACACAATTTCCCAGCGAAATTGGTGCAATAGGCGCACCTTATCGATATGGGAATATATTTAATATTTGTGTTATCATAACCGGCATGATGGGTGTAGTTGCAGGTGTGGGGCTATATCGCGGGATGATTGATTTAAGGCTTTCTGCTTTATTTGCGGTTATTTCTGCGCTTACATTGATTATGCCATCAATAAATATGATCATGTCGGGTGTATTTCCCTTACCACATGATTATCATTCATTGCTGGAAGTCATTTTCCCTGTATTTTTTGCATCACTGATGGCTGGACTGATCGCAAAGAAATTGGAGAAATCAAAAGCCGTTATATGGCTTCTTTATTTATGTTTTCCTGTCAATATAGTCATATTCGCCGGTGTGCCGGGACTAGGGGAATATTTGCCACTGAGCATGGTTGGTTTTTGGGCAAGTGTATGGGTCACTATAATCATGGTAATATCCGGATATTTGTGCTGGCTGGTTCTTGAAAAAATAAAAAATTCAATTAAATTTGACCCTTCATCAATGACTGATAAAGTCACTAACAATTAAAGGTTTGCTATGATTGATCTCTATACTGCAAGAACACCGAATGGCTTTAAAATAACAGTCATGCTCGAAGAATTGGGGCTTGATTATACCGTTCATCACCTAAAACTTATGGAAAATGAACAAAAGGAACCATGGTTTTTGAAAATTAATCCGAATGGCAGAATCCCAGCTATTGTTGATCGGGGAAATGATGACTTTGCAGTGTTTGAAAGCGGAGCCATCATGATTTATCTTGCGGAAAAAACAGGAAAGCTGATGCCTTCGGATGAAAAAGGACGTAGCCGCGTCATGCAATGGCTTATGTTTCAAATGGGAGGGATCGGCCCGATGATGGGGCAGGCCAATGTTTTTTACCGTTATTTTCCGGAAAAATATCAACCCGCTATCGACCGTTACCAAAATGAAAGCAGGCGTCTGTTTGAAGTTCTGGACGGTCATCTGGCTCATCATGAATGGCTTGCGGATGATTATTCTATTGCAGATATCGCCAATTGGTGCTGGGTGAGGGGCCATGAATGGGGTGGTATATCGGTTGATGGGCTTGATCATTTGCAGCGCTGGATGATTGATATGGCGGCGCGCCCTGCCTGCGCCAAAGGGGTTAACATTCCGCCAGAAGAAATAAAGCTAGACAATGACAAGCGTGCCAAAGAAATATTCAAGATGGTTCAAAAATAGAGGTAAGCAAAAAATGCGTATCGTAATTATGGCTTTTTTATTTAACCTGTGTTGTACCTATGCCGTTGCGCAGGTCACGATACCTTCGGACCAGGACCTTCAAGAACTGGATAATAAAATCGAAGCCTATATGGCGGAAAATAATATTCCAGGTGGTCTTATCGCTGTGGCAAGCAAGGGTGAAATACTTGCGCTTCGCACATATGGGAAATCAAATGTGGAACTGGATGTGGATGTCGCGCCGGACCATGTTTTTGAAATTGGTTCTATCAGCAAACAGTTTGTCGTTGCGGCCGCCATGATGCAGGTTGAGGAAGGAAAGCTTGATCTGAATGATCCGATCCATAAATATCTTCCGAACCTTCCCAGTGACTGGACCGGAATAACCGTAAAGCAGCTTTTTAACCACACATCCGGCATTCCCGATTACGAGGAAATTTATACATATGATATTTACCGCCTGCGAGTAACACCGGAAGACGTGATCAAGATTGCAAATGGCCGTCCCATGGATTTTGCACCTGGACAGGGCTGGTATTATTCCAATACGGGGCATTATCTGGCTAGTATGATTGTTGAACGTGTTGATGGTATGCCGATCGGCAAGGTTTTAAAGAAAAGGATATTTGATCCATTGGGAATGACACAAACACGTTTTGCTGACCCGGAAGCGATTATCAAAGGCCGTGTCGAAGGATACTGGGTCAATAAAAGCGGGGAACTGATTAACCGTAATGCGACCGAAACGTCATCAACACTTGGTGCAGGTGGGCTTTTATCATCAGCGGCTGATCTTGCTAAATGGGATGCTGCACTTTATGGAAACGCGCTTTTAAGCGAAGCATCAAAGAAAACAATGTGGGAAAGCACTATTCTGCCTAATGGGACAAATACCTATTATGCTCTTGGATGGGATGTGGAGCCGGATCGTGGAATGGAAAACACCAGCCACGGCGGTCAAGTTGCCGGATTTGTTGCCTATTTCGCGCGCTATGTGGAAAAGGAGGTATCCTTCATAGTCTTCATGAACCGGTACCGCGTCAGCAGCCGCACCGTGAAAGACATGATGCTTGATACCTTTATGCCTGATAGTTGATCTTTACTCTATGATCATTTCTGCATTAGGAAGCCAGGCGAAGATTTCGATATCATACCCTTCTGTATCATAAAAATGAACGGATCTGACCGGGGTACGTGTACCGTCACTTGGCGGGGCATATATATTCACATTATGGGATTTTAAATATTCGTACCATCTGTCCACATCTTTTGTGTAAGGAACAATGAAACTAAAGCCCATATCTTTGTTGTTCAGTTCAACATCGGGTGCAGCTGCATGATCCATAAGACCAATGGCGGCACCTGAGGTTACCTGAAATACGCGGGTAATATCACGGTGATATGATTTTTTAAGCCCCAAGATATTTACATAAAAATCTTCGGCCGCTTCCACGTCACTATAAAAGGCGAAAGTGATCAGGCCAGACAGAGGGATATCAGTAGAAGTCTGTTGTAAAGCTGTCGGTGGCTCTTGTGCAAGAGTAGAAAATGGAACAATAAATAAGAGGACTGCCATAATATGTTTCATTTTATTACCCCTTTATTCATCGTTTTTCGCGTAAACGACCTTTTTATATTCCTGCCACCCAAACCAGATCATGGTTGCTCCAATCGGCACCACAATCCCGGCTGCGATGGCCAGTGAATAGCGGATCATTTCCGTGTTTTCATTAAACAGATATGTTGTCAATGTTCCCGGTATCACGGGCCCAAGTCCGGTTGCAACAATGCCGATGAATACAAAATAAAGCGCTGTAAACTGGCCGCGCATCTGATTGGGCACAGACATTCTGATCATGGCAATGCCGGAAATCAGCGGAATGCCCACAAATAATTTGGCACCGATCATTACAATTGCAGCCAGAATACCAGAAGGCATCAGTGGCATGGTAACAGCAGGGATGCCAATCCCAAGGGCGGCAACAAAGGCAATGAGAAGTGCCGCATCCTTACGTCCCTGTTCAACAAGTTTTCCCATAATGTATCCACCTACAAGCAGTCCAGTGACCCCGCCAATGAGTGATGGGAGACCTGTTGCTGTAGCAGCTTCAACTTCGCTCCATCCCCATGTCCGAATGAAGAGCGAAGGATACCACACTGAATGGTACCCGATAGTCGCGATGATTGACCCTCCAAGAAAGAAATTAAGGAACAGTTTTTTGTGTTGAACCATATATTTGAATGCATTTACAAGCGATACTTTTTCAACACTTCCGGTTGCATCAAGGGCAAGTCCTTTTCGTCTGGGCTCCACAATTTGATAAACCAGGAACGCGAGGATCAGACCAGGAAGTCCCACGATAACGAAGGTAAGTTGCCAGTATTCAAGTGTTCCGACAATTGGCCAGGTTACGGTAACATCCTTAATTTGTGAAAGTAGTAGTCCGCCACCAATCATGGCTAAGCTTGAGCCTATAAAAACACCAAGGGAATATATGCTTGATGCAAAGGGTAGTTTATCTTTTGGGAACAGGTCGGATAGCAACGATGATGCGCTTGGTGTAAGGCTGGCTTCGCCGACACCCACGCCGATCCTGTTGATGAAAAGCTGAATAAAACTACCTGCAAGGCCGCAAAAAGCAGTCATGATGCTCCAGATAGTAATGCCTGCCGCTATCAGGTTTTTACGGTTATATCGATCCGCAGCCCAACCAAGAGGGATACCCATCACGGTATAAAAAAGGCTGAATGCCGGGCCCATAAGCAGGCCCATTTCAAAATCGGTAATACTGAATTCCGCCTTTATGGGTTCAACCAGAAGTGAAATTATCTCCCGGTCCAGCATGGAGAAAGTATAGCAAAACATTAGAATAATGGTAATAAACCATGCATATCCAATGCTATGATCCAGTTTTTCTTCCCCTTTGATTATACTTTCGTTACTCAAGATGGCCTCCACATATTAATTGTCATCATAGACATATTTTTTATATTCGCCCCAGCTCACCCAAAGAAGGCCTGTGCTAAATGGTATTGTCATTACTGCTGAAATTGAAAGTGAATAACCGAGCGTGTCTATCGCTTCAGCAAAAATGTAAGTATTAATATATCCTGGCAAAACAGGGCCAAGTGTTGCACCAACAAGGCCAACGGCGACAAAATACATGGCCGTGAACTGTCCACGCATCTGATTGGGCACTGACATACGTATTGCGGTTGTTCCCGCGATAAGTGGCATGGCAACAAAAAATTTCACCATAGTAACACCCAGAATTGCAGCCATTGAACTGCTTAGAAGCGGCATAATCACAGCCGGAATACCAATGCCGATTGCACTCAAAAAGGCTAGCTTGAGGGCGACATCCTTACGCCCGATCTTTGACTGGTGTGACATATAATACCCACCTAACAAAAGCCCTGCGATCCCGCCAAAAATGGTTGGCATACCCGTTGCCGGTCCTGCCTGTTCCGGCCCCCAGCCGAATGCTCGCATGAAATGTTCCGGATACCAGTAGGCCTGATACTGAATGATCGCCACCATGGATCCGCCGATAAAAAGGCTTAAGAAAAATTTCTTGCGTTCCCACATATATGAAAACGCAGCAGAAAAAGATGCTTTTTCAATGGTGCCATTAGCATCAACGGCCATTTCCTTACGCACGGGTTCGTGAAGTGAAAAAATAACCAGTGCCAATAATATTCCCGGCGTGGCCGCAAGGATGAATACTATCTGCCAATATTCAAGGGTGCCAAAAAAAGGCAGTGACCATGTCACATCACGCAACATACCAAGAACAATGCCGCCACCGATGCCGGCCATTCCCGCACCAATGAAAAGCCCAATGGAATAAATGCTAAGTGCCATTGGTAATTTATTTTTGGGAAAATAATCTGAAAGCAGGGAAACCGCGCTTGGGGTAAGGACGGCCTCACCGACGCCTACACCGATACGGGCAATGAATATCTGAATGAAATTGGCGCCAAGGCCGCAAAATGCGGTCATTGCGCTCCAGAGTGCCATCCCTGCCGCAATTAACCGTGTTCTGTTATATCTGTCTGCGGCCCACCCAAGGGGGATACCCATAACCGTGTAAAAAATCGCAAAAGCCGGGCCAAGAAGCAGGCTTACCTGAAAATCAGTAAGACCAAAGCTTTCCTTGATGGGGGTAATCACCATGGAAAGAAGCTCACGATCCAGAAAAGAAAGTGCATAACCAAAACTTAGACAAATGGCGACAGCCCAAGCGTATGTTAATGATTTTGTTTCACCCTGAGACATACTTACTGAACTCAACTAACCCTCCCTTATTATATTTATGAAAACAGTTTAGACCTTTATTCAGCTAATTCAAGATGGCTTGTTATTTGTTTTTTCTGTTCTTTTTCGTGCCTCTTTCGGTGTTTCCAGAGTGTCCTTCAACGCCCATCCGCCCTTGCGGTCAAAGGGCCATGCCCCTTTTTCATCAAACTTCGGCAGACTATCCACTGTATAATAGGATATCCGGTGATTTTTTGGTTGTTTTTTATCCGGATGAATACCTTTTTCATTGGTGGCTTTGGGAATAACTATCTTTCCATTATCATTATCAAGATCAAACCACCAGCGGTGGGTTTCATTCTGGTTGCCGTTGCCGACAAAATCATCAAGCCAGGCCAGAAATTTGCGCATGAACGGGATTTTTATCGCTATCCATGTGACCATACGGTAAGCCAGAATTCCTTCATTATTCCAGGGGCATGTTTTCATACATCTGCCACATCCTGCCCCTTTCGGGTTTGAAACACGGTAACTGGTGCAGTTTGGCACATCCGGTTTCCAGGTTTCATAGCCGTTATACATAATTTTGTCACCATAAGGGATTGCGCCGACCGGGCATTCACGGGCACATTTCTGGCATTTGCTGCAAAAATCCTGCAAGCCGAAATCAATGGGTTTATCGGTTTTAAGGGGTATATTAGTGGTCACCACCACCGATTTAAAGCGTGGCCCGATAAAGGGGTTAATCACCACTTCGCCTATGCGGCTAAGCTCCCCCAGACCGGCAAGCAGGATAAGCGGCAAATGCAGGACTTCGCTATCCATCGCCGTGTGATTACGCGCTTCGTATCCCAGGTTCCTGATATAGGCAGCAATGATGTTGCCGATTTCCGCCCCGCGCAGATATGCCCGATAGCTTTGTGATCCACTGATCCAGTCGTCCCCGGTTGACGCATCATTGGTATAAAAGCCCTGATCGATAAGGATGACAATGGCATATTGATGACGAGCCTTAATTTTATTTCCATCCCTGTCATGGGAATACCAGCAATAGTCTTTCGCCTCGCAAATACCGACCACATCGGCATCCAGAAAATAGGCGAGTGATTTCATATTATTGGCTATCAGCTCCGGGTCATCCGGAATGGGCGCTTTTTCAACGGCAATATCCCCATCCTGCAAAGGGATAAAGCTTCTGATGTTATCACCGAAGGCCCCGTTTAAAGGGACTTTTGCACCCTTTGTTGTTGATGAACCGGTTCTGATGCGGGCCTGTTTCTGCTGTTCGCCGAAGTCACCATGATCGGCACGGATAAAGCCGTCCGCGCGGCGGGGAACACGTTTTACTTCGTCTTCTATTATGAGGGTGGTGGTTTTATCAACGCGCCTGATTTTTTCCATCGGATATTTGCCGAGGTGCGGGGGTCGTCTGCGGCGCGAAAATAAATTCATTCAGCATCCTCGAAAACAAGAATCCCCATACCGGTAAGCATGCCGCGGTAAAGATTTCGGTGAATACGTTTTACTTTTGGTGTCATGGCGCCACGCATGGCAAACCACATGACGGTTTCGGCACTTTCCGCGCCGCCGCGGTCCATAAATTCCTTAACGTCCCAGTCAAGCATGCTTTCAGGTTCAAATTCAAATTTGTCCATAAATTCATTGTCCCAATCAAGCTCGATACGTCCGAATTTTGTGCCCTGAAGTTCATGGGAAAGACCACCAGTTCCAACCACAGCAACATTAATGTCTTCAGGATAAGCTTCGATTGCTTCACGTACCTTTTTGCCTAAATTCCAGCAGCGACGAACACTCGGGATCGGGTGCTGAATGACATTGACACAAAATGGCACGAATTTCACGGGCCATGGTTGATCCAGCATAAAGGGTGTAGGGCCCATCATCCCATGATCAAGTTTCATTTCCTGACAGACCGTAAGATCAAAATCCGACCGGATCAGATAATCGGCCATATAACGTGAAAAGGGAACATCGCCATACGGGATAGCTAAGTCCCGCGGGCCGGAACCTTCATCCGCATGTTCATATTCCGCTGCAATACCGATTGCGAAGGTGGGATAACAGTCAAAGAAAAAATTACTGATATGATCGTTAAAGACGAAAAATAAAACATCGACATTCTTTTCCTTGATCCATGCTTTTACGGGATCATATCCTTCAAATAATGGTGTCCATATTGGATCATCGCGAAGCTGTTTGTCCCAACCATGCATGAGCGCGCCATTATGTGAAGTACATATACCGCCAACAAAATTAGCCATTAGCCTTCATCCTTGTTATAATTTTTAAGCAGCGGTACATTGCGATCAATGAATTCCTGCGGTGCTTCGCCGCGCATAAATGATCCCCAGTCAATAAAGCTTAAACCAAAGCACTGGGCCATTTTACCGATCACATAAGGACTAACACCATAATGGATCATTTTGAGCCAGTCCCTGCTACGGACAAGATCCTTTTCAAATTCACTCAGGCCAAAATCAGCCATATATTTTTCAAAATCTTTCTTGAATGCGATACGGTTTTCTTCCTGTTTAAGGCTATAACAGATCGCATTCATCCTATATCCATTTTGCGAATGTTCCATGGTGAATGTCACCGGTCCTGGTGGTGTTTTAATATCATCCAGTTTTTTATAATTTCGGTCTGGGGCATCAGTCATCACAGGCTCTTTTCATATTCATTCAGGAAGTCCCAAATCCGGTTTATACCGGGTTCCTTATCCGCATTATTATACATAATTGCAGCGGCACGCACAGGGTCCCCGGAATAATAACGTTCATAAAGCTGTTGACGGCCCGCAAAACTGGATATCGACGCATCATAGGCAAGGCGGAAAAGCTTTGTTCTGCTACGGCTGTCGCCATTGGCGCTTTGGAAATATTTTTCGACAAATTCCTTCGTCGCGTCACTTTCAAATTCCGCATAAGACGGCACCGCCACAAGGCCGCCCGCACCAAGAGTTCTGATAATTTCACACATGCGCTGGTACATATCGGGATAACGTAGCCTGAGCGCCGCATAAGGGGCAGCATTTGGTGACATAATGCCATTGACCAGCTTTGCTTCCGCATGGGCAGCGACGATTACAGAACGGACCATTTCAACCGATGTCATCAGTTCAGCAAGCAGATTTTGAACATTAATAAATCCGTCTGTTTTTGTTGTATTTACAATTGTATAGGCAAGATCGCGGTAAAATTCCGCCTTGGCAAGGCTGCGAACCGTGGACTGGTCAAGGATATGTGCACCAACATTGGTACGTTTATAAAATTCATTACACATTGTCACATCGCCATGTGTGAACACCCGTTCCCAGGGGACCAGTACATTGTCGAATATAATCATTGAATCCGTTTCATCAAAGCGGCCGGACATGGGGTAGTCCATGGCATGGCCCTCATTCTGGTGAACAACGGACGGGCGGGAAACATGAATGACCCCCGGGGCATCCGTCTGAATACCAAATGCAAAAGCGTAGGGAAATGCTTCCTGATTATTTTGAATAATACTGCTTGGCACTACAAGTATTTCATCCGCATAAGCGGAAAGGGTGGAAACCATCCGCGCACCCTTAATTACGATACCCTTATCATTTGTTCCAACAATTTTTGCTGCAAGATCCTTGTCCTGCTGTTCCACCGGTTTTGATCTGTCCACCTGCGGGTTGACAAGTGTGTGTGTCATGGAAAGATCATTGTCACGAATATATTTATAATAATTTTTGACGTTGTTGGCATATTCACCAAACTGATCCGCCGCCGCGGCCATTGCCATAAGATACACATTCATATAATCCGGGCTACGGCCAAAGGTTCCGCAGCTATAATCAGACCAGATTTTGAACATTTCCTTACGTTCGGCGAGTTCTTCTTTGGTTTTGATCATTTTATGGGAAAGGCCATATCGTTCGCCATTTTCCACATATGTCATTTTATCAATTAAATCTTTGCTGTGCTGCAAATCAAAGATTGCAGCCATGGTTTTTGCCCCGCCGGAAAAACGCGGGTCTTTGGTCACATCAGTGACTTTCTCGCCGTCAATACGAATGTCGCGCGGTTTGGCGATTGCTTGCAAATATTCTTTTCCTGTGCGAATTGCCATCTAACGTTCCTTGATCATAATTTTATTTTGTCTCGTTATATGATACTTTGTTCCAAAAGTATATTAAAAAGGATCGGCGATGCCGTTATAGGCTTCCGAACTGAAAATTGCGGAAATAGTTGCCGCACAACTTTGAACATGGGCAATCTGCTGCGGGTTTGGCGGATCAGCGATATATTGTACAGATCCGATTATACCGACCGTGCCGATTAATTTATTATCAGCATCAAAAATTGGTGCTGCAATCGTGCTAAAGCCAAGCATCACTTCTTCGATAGCGGTATCATATAACCGGGTACGGATCAGCTTCAGCCGTTCCCTGACGTTTTTGACGGTCGCCATACTTTTTTTATTATAAGATTTTAGGGGCTCTTTTAACAGCCGTTCCTGTTGTTCCCGGCTAGCATAGGCCAGAACAATACGGCCTTGCGCGGATGCTGTTGTCGGGGGTGTGGCACCGGGCACAGCTGATATTCTAAGGCTTGTATCACTTGTGTTATCAAGACTGGCGATGACCATAGCTTCGCCGCCCGACGGTACGGCAAGTACTGCAGACTGACTTGTCAGATCACGCAGTCTTACCATATGGGGTTCAGCGATGGTTTTCAGATCAAATTGTTCAAATGCCGCCTGTCCAAGCCGGAATAGTTTCCAGCCCAGCCTGTATTTTTCTGATGTTTTTTCCTGCTCCACAACACCAAGTGCTCTCAGGGTGCTTAAATGGCGGTGGACTTTTGCCTTGCTTTCGCCAAGCTGGCGTGCGATTTCAGTAATTCGCATTGGTTCGCCGGAACGGGCCATTGTATCCAGAAGCCTGAATGAAACAGCAATTGATCTTACCATTGTCGCATTTTCCGCGGTGCTGTTATCAGCAATATCATGTTCTTTATTCAAGTCGGTTCCTTTCGTGACTTGTAATTATACACATAATGATATAAATCTCAAATACTGTAACCAAGTCTTATATAACGGAACAAACGGGAATATAAAATGAAAGAAATGACTGGCGGGCAGGCCATCATCGACAGTTTAATTGCAAATGGCGTGGATCAGGTGTTTGGGGTACCTGGTGCCCAGCTCGACTATAGTTTCAGCGCCATGTATGACCGTTCCAATGAAATCAGTATCATTCATTGCCGCCATGAACAGGGGGCGGCGTATATGGCGTATGGTTATGCGCAGTCAACAGGTAAAATCGGTGCTTTTTTTGTGGTGCCGGGGCCCGGCCTTCTTAATGCCTGCGCGGCCATTTCAACGGGGTATGCCTGTAATACACCGATGTTTTGTATTTCCGGTCAGATACCATCAACGAAAATAAATGGCAAAACCGGACAGCTTCATGAAATCCGTGATCAGATTGAAATTGCTGAAAAAATTACAAAGTTTGCAAAGCGTATTGATAAACCGTCCGATGCACCATCCATTATGGCGCGTGCGTTTAATGAACTTACTTCGGGCCGCGTTCGTCCGGTCGAAGTTGAAATGGCTATGGACATCATGCAGAAAAAAGAAATGGTGGAAACGGCATCAGCCACAACCATAAGATCGGCAAAAACGGCTAAGGATAAAGGGGTCGCAAAGGCGGCAACGCTGCTTAAAAATGCCAAAAGACCTGTTGTGTTTATCGGCGGTGGGACACTTGATGCGTCAAAAGAGGTGCGCGCGCTTGCAAAACAATTAAAAGCACCGGTGATACCGTCGGTCAATGCGCTTGGTGTTATGGATGCCCGTGATGAATATGTCTACCCACCCGTTGCCGGGCACTGGTTCTGGAAAGACGCGGATGTCGTGATTGGTATTGGCACCCGGATGGCAAACCCGCTTGAAGATTGGGGCATTGATGAAAATATGAAAATCATCCGTATGGATATTGATGCGGTTGAAATGCAGATTTTCGGCACTCCTGATGTGGCGATTGAATGTGATGCCGCAGAGGGGATAAATGCATTGATCGTGGAACTTGGGGAATGCCAAGCCAAATGGCCATCAGAAACGCTTGCAAATATCCGCGCTGAGGTCGAAAAAGAAATAAACATCATGGCACCACAGGTCGAATATCTGAATGTGATCCGTGATGAGCTTCCGGAAGATGGTTTCCTGGTCTGTGATCTGACCCAGATGGGTTATGCATCCCGTGACGCATTTCCGGTATATAACCCGCGTACTTATATATACCCAAGTTATCAGGGAACACTGGGCCATAGCTATGCAACCGGTCTTGGGGTACAGGTGGCAAACCCGGATAAAAAAGTGATTACCGTAGCCGGGGATGGTGGCTTTTTGTTTAATGTTCAGGAAATGGCAACAGCAGCCCAGTTTAACATTCCAATGGTGTGTATTGTTTTTAATGATAACGCTTACGGCAACGTCAAACGTATTCAGCAGCGTTCTCATGAAGGGCGTGTGATCGCGTCCGATCTTCAAAACCCCGATTTCGTTGCCCTTGGTGAAAGCTTCGGAGTTAAATCGACACGCACTGATAGTTCAGAAGGGCTGCGCACTGCACTGAAAGATGCGCTTCAACATAACGGCCCGAATTTAATCGAAGTAACCATGAACCTAGATGATATCCCGGCACCATGGCATCTTTATTTTAGACCCAGAGTACGAGGTTGTTGTTGATTAAATTACCATTTTCAAATAGAGAGTTTCATTGTTTTATTGATAATCGGGCAATAATTTATGAGTAGGATCAATCACAGGGATGATGAAGGAAAAATGATCACATGTTGATGATTATCTTCTTTTGATCAATGTCACACCGCCGGGACCTATTATAACATCATCGCTTTTTATTCTATAAATCTGCGCAAGCCCAGGAGCGACAAATATTTTTGTCTCATCGCCATCTTTTTCAAAATCAAATTCAGCGATTTGGCGACCAATCATTGATTGTCGCACCCTTCCATCTCTCAAAGTCCAAAGTTAGGGCCCCCTGCATTGCCCGGTATTCTCCGGAAAAGCCACCGCCACAGGCACACAAGAAAAGTAATAGAATATATCTTAAATTGGTCATTGCTAATCCAAATAATTTACTGCAACAGGTTATCTATAAGTTACGTAAGATTAATATTAGTTACATACACATGAAAGTAAACTGAATATGGTGTTAAGCAATTAAAGTGACCATCCCTCCCTATATTTTCGGCTGACGAACTGATTGGCGGGATCAAAATTGGTGATGCGCATATTTGGCCCGTCCCAAAGCAGCTTTTTACGCCCCGGATAGTTGGTATCATCACCGTCTTTTTCCTGTAGGCCGTAACTGCGGATCGCAAGGTTCCCCATCAGGATACTTTCCGTAAGCGGCCCGGCAAAATCGAAGCTTGATGTTAAGGCTTTGTGCTTATCACTGCC
Source organism: Kordiimonadaceae bacterium (assembly GCA_038106445.1). GTDB lineage: Bacteria > Pseudomonadota > Alphaproteobacteria > Sphingomonadales > Emcibacteraceae > Pseudemcibacter. Next base: position 194,808 of record JAYODU010000003.1, read on the forward strand.
GTACCCTGCTTTACAGGCGTCAACCCAATGGGCGCAGTGCCCGTTTTCCGGCAGGTTGGTCAGATTTTCCGGTCCGTCCATTGTGATAATTTCACCGGAATTAAAGTATATTTTCGGGTTCATGGCATATGTACCACAGGTCATGATGCCTTTTTCACCCATCATGATCACACCATTCGTGCTGTCATCATCACCGATTGGATGATCAGCAGGGATTAGGTCCGGATGAAACGGTCGCAGGCCACCGTCGGTCCATGTCATTTTTAGTGGTTTAGCATTTTTTTCCGTTGCCGGGAAGCTAAGCTGTGTGCTTGATGAGGGCGGGCAGCTATCCGGCAGGTAGTCAGGTACCCAGTCCTGTGAATAAATGGCGCCGACGCTGCTTTCGACTTCTGTTGGGTAACCAAGTCCCAGAACACGAAACGGTGGATCAATCAAATGACATGCCATGTCACCAAGTGCGCCGGTACCGAAATTCCACCAACCACGCCATTTAAACGGATGATAAAGCGGATGATAATCGACCCATTCGGCGGGGCCAATGAAACTGTCCCAGGCAATGCCGTCCATCATTTTTGGCATTGCTGTCGGGCTTTTTATTCCCTGCGGCCAGACGGGCCGGTTGGTCCAGACATGAACCTTATCCACGGCACCAATTAGCCCCTGATCAAACCACTCTATCATTTGTTTTACGCCTGCGCCGGAAGCGCCCTGATTGCCCATTTGTGTTACGATATTATATCGTTCCGCCGCTTGCGTTAGCATGCGTGCTTCATAAATATTATGGGTAAGCGGTTTTTGAACATAGGTATGTATGCCTTGTTTCATCGCCGCCATTGTAATTACGGCATGGTTGTGATCCGGCGTTGAAACGGTGATTGCATCAATATCCGTCATGTCATCAAACATGCGGCGCCAATCTTTATATCGTTTGGCATTTGGAAATTTTTCAAAGGCTTCTGCGGCCATATTAAAATCTACATCAACAATGGCGGCAATGTTTGATGAACCATTATTCCATGCATTCACTGCATCGGAATATCCCTTGCCGCCGCCGCCGACAACAGCCACATTAAGTTGGTCACTGGGTGGGGTCATACCCTGGCCCAGAACATGACGTGGTACGATCATCAGTCCGGTTGTTGCAAGGGCCGTTTTTTTGATAAAATTTCGTCTTGTTGTTTTTGACATTATACCTCCCTAAGCATATTGCTTTGAAATATGGTTTGGGTAAACTATGCACGTATCACACGCAATTTGCAAATAAAGGAATGATAATGAAATTTGTGTATGGAATTCTGCTGACTTTATGCATAACTTTGACAGTACAGGCGCAGGAAAAAGAACCATTTGAAGACGTAGCCCACCAGATTCTTAAAGACAGTATACCCATGCGCACGGTTGTGGGGTATGGTCAGGTGCCAAAATTCGCAAAATATCTTGAAAAATATTTTCTGGATGCAGGATTTCACAGCGAAGACATCATGCTTTTTGAGCATGATGAAACAATGGGTATGATTGTCCGTTATCGGGGCGACGGCAGGTCCGGGCAAAAACCAATTTTGGTTTCATCGCATCTGGATGTGGTTGAAGCCTTGCCAAAAGACTGGGAACGTGATCCATACACATTAATCGAAGAGAACGGTTTTTATTTTGGTAGGGGCGTACTTGATACAAAACTTAACGTTGCAGCCATAACCGCAACATTCCTAAGACTTAAAGCTGAAAATTTTGTACCAAGCCGTGATTTGATTATCGCTTTTTCCGGTGATGAGGAAACATCAATGGCCACAACAGGCCTGATGGCGACAAAATATAAAGACCTTATTGATGCTGATTTTGCGATTGTCGCTGATGGTGGTGGCGGCACGTTAAATGAGCACGGTGAGCCCATATCATTTGTTGTTGACGGGGCGGAAAAAACATATGCAACATTTTATGTAACCGCAAAAAATGAAGGCGGGCATAGTTCACTGCCCCGCAGGGATAACGCCATCTATGATTTATCTGAAGCTTTGATGAGGCTTGCGAATTATGATTTTCCGGTGAAACACAGTGATCTGACACTGGCATATTTTGAGCGCATGGCCCCTATGGTCGGCGGAGAAGTGGGTCAGGCAATGATGGATTTTGTTGCAAATCAGAATAATCAGGCCGCAATAAACAAATTGCGTGAATACCCCGAATATAGGGGAACGATCGGAACAACATGTGTTGCAACGATGCTTGAAGGCGGGCATGCGCAAAACGCATTGCCGCAATCGGCAACCGCAACGATCAATTGCCGTATTTATCCCGGTGAGGGGATTGATAAAACATTGCAGCAATTAAAAGACGTTATGAATAATGACACTTTTGAATGGGCTCTTGATATGATTGATGTGGTTCCGGAAAGCCCGTCTTCGCCTATGCGGGAAGATGTATTTTCCGCGGTTGAACGTGCAATTCATGCAGAATATCCGAATGTACCAATTATACCGCATTTATCACTTGGCGCGTCCGATGGTGCACATTTCAGAGCGGCCGGTATTTCGAGTTATGCGATGATGGGTATTTTTATCAAAAACAGTGATGAATTCAGCCATGGTCTAAATGAAAGAACACCTGTTGAAAGCCTGCCCCTGTCGATGAGGATATGGCACAGGCTTCTTAGGGATTTGGCGGGATAATAATAGGTGGTATTTTTATTCCGCCTTTGTCCGTCGTCAAATCATTTGAGACACCTATAGTGTTTTCACTAAGGAGACTTTGACCTCATATTGTTATTGATATTAAGCGACGAGCTTGCGGTGTTGCAAGCGTCTTTGTTTCATGGTTTTGATTTTAATGCGTCTCCTTTTTTCCAGTATTGATTTATCCCTGCCGAAGTAGACATCAGCAGGTGTCACGTTATTCAGACTTTCATGATATCTGTGGTGATTATAATAATCGATGAATTTTCCGATCTCATATTCCAGTTGGCTTGGCAAGTAATAGTTATCCAGCAGAACCCTGTTCTTTAACGTTTGATGCCAACGTTCAATCTTTCCCTGTGTTTGTGGATGATAAGGAGCGCCGTGCAAATGCCCCATACCTTTTTCTTTCAGGAAGTCAGCGAGTTCTTCCGCGATATAGGATGAACCATTATCAGATAACAGTCTTGGTTTATGAATGACATGGACTTGATCACAACCCGAAGCATCAAGTGCCAGATTAAGAGTATCGGTGCCGATGACGTTGGGACCATCGAACCCGGCAAATGGGGAGACTTGGTGATCTTTACCAAAAACCCTGCCGAAGATATTATGAATACCAAAACCATCGAAAGCGTCTGGATCGCCGGGAACAGGATGGAGTAAAAGAATAAAAAAGTGTATGTTAAAAGAAATTAAAGTGCGTTAGAGGGGAGGGTAAAAATGCGTTTATTTATAGCCGTTTTCCTATCTGTATTGCTGATATGTCCACAAACCTCAATATTTGCTAAAAATCAATCTACCGAACAGAAGGCGGAAGAGGAAATTTATATTCCTTTAAATTTAGAAGATGCTATTCGGCAATTGAAAGTGATTATATCTTCTGATGATTTGGAGAAGATTAAAATGACCTCTGAAGCGGATGTTATTGGTCTCTATCATTTCGGATTGGGGACGGGCTTAAGAAATTCATGGAGATTATGGGGAGATTCAAGATTAAGCAAATGGTTCAATAGCATCGAAATTTTTCATGCGGAAGATATGAGCGGTATTATTATAATCAGTTTACACAGGAACCTTAACGACAAACTAATTAAGTAGGAAGAGCAAGTCTCGTCTGTTAGGCAATTTTGGGAACAAATTGAATAAGCCAAGTTCAAATAACAAATTTTTTATGAACAATTCAAGTCCAACCAAGTGGATTTGATGTTGGTGTATTTTCCAATCGCATGAAGTGATTTATCAACCCCGATGCCGGATTGTTTATAGCCGCCGAAGGGCAGGGCGATGTCGGCGGAACTGTAGCTGTTAATGGATACGGCGCCTACCTGTAAATCACGGGCGGCCTTATGGGCGATGTTGATATCCGATGTCCATATTGCACCCGCAAGTCCAAATGGTGAATCGTTTGCAATATCAATGGCTTCTTTGTAATTTTTAAAGCTGATCACGGAGAGAACCGGGCCGAATATTTCTTCGCGGGCGATGGTCATTTCGGGTTTGACGCTGCCGAAAATGGTCGGGTTTATGTAGTAACCACAATCGTTTACGGTTGCGCTGTCACCGCCCAGTATCAGGTCCGCACCTTCATCCTTCCCACGGGCGATATAGCCATTAATACGGTCAAAATGCCCTTTATCGACAATGGCGCCAAGGTTTGTTTCCGGGTTAAGCGGGTCCCCCGGTACACGGGTTTTGCCGATAGCGGCGACGCGTTCAATAAATTCGTCCCTGATGCTGTCCTGCACCAGAAGTCGTGATGCGGCGGCGCAGACCTCGCCCTGGTTAAAAAATGCGTTCATGGCGGCATTCATTACGGCCTTGTCCATATCCGGGCAGTCCGCCATGACAATATTGGGGTTTTTCCCGCCGCATTCAAGCCACACGGCTTTCATATTTGAACGGCCGGAATATTCAAGAAATTTTTTACCTACGGCCGTGGATCCGGTAAAGGTCAGGCAGTCAATATCATGATGAAGCCCGATGGCGGCCCCGGCTTCGGCACCGTGGCCGGTCACCACGTTAAATACCCCTTCGGGGATGCCGGCTTTGATGGCAAGTTCCGCCAGTTTCAGGATCGATTGTGGGGTTTGTTCGCTTGGTTTTACGATCACACAGTTTCCTGCCGCAAGCGCCGGTGCAATTTTCCAGCAGGCCATCATCAATGGAAAATTCCACGGCACGACAACCCCGACGATACCCATGGGTTCGCGGGTGATGGTGGCGCGCACGTTATCGGGCGTTGCGATAATTTCATCGGTAATTTTATCAATGGCTTCGCCGTACCATTTAAGCGCCGCGCTGGAAAGGTTCACATCCGCCATGCGCGCTTCCATGATCGGCTTTCCCACATTCAGGCATTCCATCAAGGCAAGCGTATCGCCATGTTCAAGCACAAGTGCGGCCAGTTTTTGTAAAATAACGCCACGGTCCCGCGGGGCCATACGGGACCAGTGCCCGGCCTTAAAAGCGGCGCGTGCCGATTTAACCGCTGCGTCCACATCATAGGCGTCACACGCCGCCATATGGGCGGTCATTTTTTCGGTGGCCGGGTTGATGGTTTCATATGTTTTACCGGAAAGCGCATCAACATATTCCCCGCCGATGAAAGCGCGTGTCTGGTGGGTAAATTCACTGGCCATTTTTTTCCAGCCATCATAATCGGGCAGGTTCATTTTATTTTCCCATATAATCCTTCATGGCGTCTATGAAGGCTTTATTTTCATCGTCGGTTCCGACGGTAATCCGTAAACTGCTGTCCAGCCCGTATGCGCCAAGCGGCCCAACGCCAATGTCATTTTCTTTTAAATACTGATCACAGGCTTTCATCTTTTCCCGGCCATCCGCGAAATGAATAAGCATAAAATTACAAACGCTTGGCGTGACATTTATACCTAACGCACGAAGTTCCGCGCTCATCCAATCGATGGATTTCTGGCAGTGACTTCTCACCATATTCGCATATTCATCATCCATCACGGCGGCGGCGCCCGCGGCCTGCGCCGGATAATTCACATTAAAGCCACCCTTTAAATGGAGAAGGGTATTGATGATTTCCGCCGGGCCGTATGTCCAGCCGACCCGAAGCCCGGAAAGCCCGTATAATTTTGAAAGGGTGCGTGTGACCACCACATTGGCATACTGATCCACAAGTGAAAGACCTGCATCATAATCATTATGGGTGCAAAATTCAGCGTAGGCTGCATCAAGCACCAGCAGAATATCATCCCGAAGTTCCGCACGAAGCCGTTTTATATCATCATACGGGACATATGTCCCCGTCGGGTTTCCCGGGTTATCAAGAAATACGAGACGGGTTTTATCGGTCACAGCATCAAGGATATACTGAACATTGATTTTAAAATCGTCATGTTCAACGGGAATGCCAATACCGCCCGCCATGGCGATATTGAATTTATACACCATGAAGCCATATTTCGGATATATAACCTCATCCTCCGGTGCGATATAGGCACGGGCGATAAAGGCAAGTATCTGTTCTGATCCCGCCGTGCACATGATGCGGGTGTTATCAATCCCGTATTTTTCACCAAGCACCAGACGCAGGCTGTGGGATGTATATTCAGGATAACGGTTAAGCACTTTTCCAGCGGCATCATATGCGGCGCGTGCCGCGGGGCATGGCGGAAACGGGCTTTCATTAAGCGCGAGATTGACTTTATAAACCGGTTTTTTAAAGTCCGCTGGTGGCTGCGGCTGCGATGGGGAACTTGTTATATGATCGTTTGCTTTAACGGGCATTTAATTACTTTCAAAAATCTTCACTTAATTAAAAAAATCTTCTCTGGCTGGGGTAAACACATCCAAATTCATCACATCCTCATCACCGATAACAACCGCATGATGCATGACATTCGGCGGCACCACAAGAAGCCCGCCGGGGCCAAGCCGGTGCACATCATCACCCACATGAAAATCCACTTCACCGGACATGATGTAGACAATTTGCTCGTAAACATGTTTATGGGGGCGGGGCTCATGTTGTGGTTCCAGTTTGTGCATGGCGATGGTTGCCCCGTTTCCGGTGAAGGCTTTCTGATAAACGCCATCACGGATTTTTTTCCATTCCATTTTTGACCAGTCAACTTTTGATATTTCCATTACTCTATCCTTTTTTAATTCGGCACGAAGTCGCGCCAGTAATCCTTCCTGTTTTGCTGTTCGCCGTAACTTTCGACCTTGTCCGCGGCCATGCCGATTATATCATCAAGTTCAAGGTTTTTAACTTCCAGATAATCTTCGATCTGGATCAGTGATCTTGATATGACTTTGTAACCGCTTGTAAAAATAGCACTTGTCATTTGGACGGCGCGTGCGCCGGATAATAAAAACCGCAGCATATCAAGCCCGTCACGCGCGCCATTTGTTGCAATAAGGGGAAAATCGGTGCCGATTTTTTCACGTAATTTTACAAGCTGATGGCAGGTGATTGGCAGCGCCCATGGGCCACCATAGGCCGCGTGTGTGCCAAGCATCGGTTTTCCCGTTTCAAGATCAGGAATAAACCCCATATAACGGCCCATTAATGTGACGCTCGCGGCACCCGCATCCTTTGCGGCTTTAACCATCGCGGGGATATCATCGCTTTGACCGGTAAGTTTCACCCAGACTGGTATATGCACGGCTTCTTTTACCGCGGTGATAATATCGCGAATATGATTTGCATTTTTTTCAAGCCGGATTGCGCCCGCGGCGGCTTCATTACCATGCGGGGCGCCCACATTGACTTCAAGAATACGGATGCCTGCCCGTTGAACGGCAATGGCATGTTCAACAAGTTTATCCAGTGATGCCGGTATTAGGCTAGCGATGCAGTAGGAATTATATTTGCGTGCGATCTTGTCGGCCCTGCTTGCCATCGAAAGCCATTCGGCAAAGGGCTTTGGATAAAGGCCGGAACGGTTAAAAAGGCTTGCATCTCTTGCGGGCTGGAAATTCCAGGGCAGTTTTCTGAAATTACTGTCAATCAGGGCATAATCTGTTTTTTCCAATTGTTCTTTCGCAGCCATATTTTCGTTCACTGATTTAAGCACGATGGCAGCGGCGCCAGCGTCCAGCGCTTTTTCAATGCCGGAAAGTTCAATAAAATGTTCTCCGGAGCCACAAATAAGCGGATTTTTAAGGTTTATATCACCTATTTTTGTGTCAAGATTTTTCATTTAATTTTGCGAATAGCTTTGTTTGACAATTTATCATTTATTGATACTCTGTTCCATATTACAAGACAAATGAAAAACGTGAAAATACTATGAGTAATAAATCAGAATTCAGAAAACGCCTCCTCGCGGGGGAAGAATTGTTTGGTACATTTATCAAAACACCGGCTCATCAGGTGGTTGAAGTGTTGGGGATGACTGACCTTGATTTCCTGATGATTGATCAGGAGCATACCCCTTTTGATGCAGGCACAATTGACCGACTCATACTCGCCGGGCGTGCGGCCGATATGCCAATGTTTGTGCGTATCCAGCAAAATACCGCAACGGGTATGCTTGGCCCGCTTGATTGCGGGGCAACCGGTGTGGTGGTGCCCCATGTGGCGACACCGGAAAAGGCAAAAGAAATTGGTGATGGTGGTCGTTATATGACCGGGCGCCGCGGTTTTGCAGGAACGCAGCGCGCCGGTGGTTATGGCACAAAACCGATGGCCGACTATATCGCCGAAGCAGACGCAGAAACCGTTATTATTGCACAGATTGAAGATGTGGAAGCCGTCGACAATATTGAAGAAATTGTAAAAAATGAAAATATTGACGCGTATTTCCTTGGTCGTGCCGATTTAACGGTTGGTTACCGCGCGAAATCAACCAGTGATAAAATCGTGCTGGATGCGGTTGATCATGTTTGCAACGTGGTGCGCGGGGCGGGAAAAAGGCTTGCAGCATATGCCAAGGCGGATGAAAAAGATTATCTGCGCGCACTGGGTGTCACCATGTTTACGGTTGGATCCGAACATAATCTTTTATTATCCGGCGCCAACAAAATAAAAAGTGATTTTTCTTAAATTTCAGGACTGAGTACCAATGATAAAAAATATACCTGACCGCATTAATTCAACCAGCGATGAACGCCCGGCAGCGAAATTTGATGATGCGCTGCTGAGTTCACTTCTTGAAGGGGCAATTGATCTTCATTGTCACAGCGGACCAAGTGTCATGCCACGCTGTATTGATCATATCGAAGTGATGAAAGAAGGCGCCGCTGCCAAGATGAAAGCGATCCTGATCAAGGACCATTATTATTCAGCAACACCGGTCACGGAACTGCTGATGAATCATTTTCATGATCTTGGTGTAAGCATGCTTAGTGGTGTGCCCCTTAACAATTCAACCGGCGGCATAAACCGTTTTGCCGTGGATCACGGCATCAAGCTTGGCGCGAAATTGGTCTGGATGCCGACATTTTCATCACGTAACCATATTGCCCATCATAGGTCCGATAAGGATTTTGAAAAAAAATTCCCGACCACAAAGGAAAAAATGCTGGCGCCCGTAGAATTAAGCGTTCTTGATGATAAGGGCGCGCTGCTGGATGAGGTTAAATTCATTCTGGATATGATTGCAGAAGCTAATATTGTCCTGAGCGGGGGGCATTTGCATATCACCGAAATTTTCCCGCTCTTTGAGGAAGCAAAAAAACGTGGTGTTAAAAAATTACTGGTTAATCATCCAAGCTATCTGATCGATGCAACATACGCGGAAATGGGTGAACTGGTGCGCATGGGGGCTTATCTTGAGCATTCAATGTGCATGTTTGTACCGGGGTCAAAATTTCATTTTTATACACCGGAAAATCTTGATGCGCTGATCAAGGCGGGTACGGTGGACCGTACCATTCTTGGCTCCGATCTGGGGCAGGTGGGTAATCCTACCCCGGTGGAAGGGTTTAAAAACGTGATTGCCACGTGTTTAGATATTGGGTATTCGCATGGGGACATTAAAAAAATGATTTCCACCAATGCCGCGGATTTGCTTGGCTTAGATTAGACTACCATAATCAGAAACAGGAATTATATAAACTTCCTTTAACCATTTCATAATCCAAATAAGTTAAATTTTGAAACATAAATTAATAAAGTTTCTACTTATTTGGTTTAGGCTTGAAATGTAGTTGAGTGGTTTTCATCACAAGAGGGATTGTGAGGAAGTTTATGAGTGAAAAAAGCGAAACTTCTGTTTTCGATAAAATAGAAGAACAATCAACAATGCTATTAGATTGTTGACCATTTTTATAAAATTTCCTTATGATGCCCTTGGGTATGTATAAAAAATGAAAACTTAAAAAGCATTTTCAATGAGATAAACCGTTCAAATTTTGCGGTCAAGTGGCTTTAAGGGACGAAGATGAGTGATAAAAAATTTGACCAGCTTCTGGGGATGGATCGCCCAATTTACCGACGTGATTTTTTAAATGGTATAAGCATCGCTGTTGCCGCCGCTGCTATAGGCCCGGCTGCATTTGCTCAAAATAGCACTCTAGATTTTATCCAGCCTCAGGATAGAGAAGGCTACTATCCGCCTGCGCTTGATGGTCTTCGCGGTAGCCATACCGGTTCATTTGAAGCATCACATACCATCCGCGATGGACGTCTTATTGATGGCCGTGAAACAGGTGAAGAATATGATCTGGTAATCGTCGGTGCAGGTATAAGCGGCCTTGCCGCGGCATGGTTTTACCGGCAATCCGCCGGGCCGGATGCAAAAATTCTGATCCTTGATAATCATGATGATTTTGGCGGGCATGCCAAACGCAATGAATTTAATGTGGGTGGGCGTACCCTTCTTGTTAATGGCGGTACTTTGAATGTGGAACAACCAACCAATTACAGCACGGTTTCCATGAGCTTTCTGCGTGAGCTTGGCATAGATGTATGGGATTACCACAATAAAACCAATGCTATGGTGCAATATCACAGGGAAAATGGTTACGGCAGGGCGACATTCTTCAATAGGGAGACCTTTGGTGTTGAAGGGCTTACCGTCCGTCCGGATGGTATGTCTTGGCCGGAATTTATTGAAAACACGCCGCTTCAGGGGACTATGAAAAGGGATTTGCTTCGGCTTCATAAAGAAGAAGTCCGTGCAGAAGTGCTCGTTTCCCTTAGTGATGAAGAAAAGAAGATGGCACTTGCCAGAATAAGTTATAATGATTACCTGACCGAATATCTGGGGCTTGATCCGTCAGTGCTGCCATTTTTTCAGTCAACTACACATTTTCGCTATTATATGGGGCCGGAACAGGTGCCTGCACTTTATATGTGGCAACAGGGTGGCTCACCGGGGTTTGAGCATTTAAATTTGCGCCCGACAGGCATGATCAGCCCGATCCACCATATTGGTGGTTCCCACCACGGACGTGAACATGAACATCGTGAACCGTCGGTCTATTTCCCGGATGGGAATGCCACAATTACACGTATGACAGTACGCCACTTAATTCCCGATGCGGTTCCAGGGAAAGGGCTTGATAGTTTATATATGGCAAAGGTTGATTATGCGAAACTTGACCGCCCCGATAATAATACCCGTATCCGGCTGAATAGTCCTGTTGTCAATGCAAAGCATCTTGGCGATCCGGATAGGGCAGAACAGGTTGAAATAACTTATATGCGTGGTGACGGTCCGAAAAAGGTACGTGGTAAAAATGTTATATTTGCCTGCTGGCACATGGTTATTCCTTATATTTGCCGAGAATTTCCGAAAGAGCAACGTGATGCGATGAAATACGGCATTAAAGCACCGCGGGTTTATACCAATGTGCTTATCAGAAATGGGGAGGCCTTCAAAAAGCTTGGTGCATACAGTATTCAGTCACCCGGTGAATATCACACAACCACAAGCCTTAATATGCCGCTTAGTGTTGGGAATTATAAAGCGCCGATTGATCCTTCAGAACCTGTCATTGTGAAAATGCATAAAGCCCCTTGCAAGCCGGGCGAAGACCGCCGCACGCAACTGCTTGCTGGTCGGACGGAGCTTTTCCAGACACCATTTTCAACCTTTGAACGTAACATCCGTGATCAGCTTAATCGTATGTTGGGTCCTGCCGGGTTTAATGCGGCCGATGATATTCTGGGGATTACGGTTAACCGCTGGCCGCATGGCAATGCCTATATCTATAATACGCTATCTGAACCCATGCATTGGTGTTTTTATGCTACCGATGATCGCCCCTGTATTGTGGCGTCAAAAAAACTAGGGCGTATGTCCATTGCCAATTCGGACGCAGGATCAAACCCATTTACCGATGTGGCAATTGATGAAGCGCACCGTGCAGTACGTGAGGTGCTGGCCGATCAGTATCTAAGGGAAAATGTCTGATCAGGGAGATCAGTTTAAAGTCAGCAATTGCATATGTAAAAAATGTGATGTAGTGATGTTGTAACATAAAGTTTCAGGGACTGATGTCAGAAATGAAGTAGGGGTCAACATGACGAAAAAAAGCTTTACCGATAAAGAATTGGGAATGGACAGGAAAATCATGCGACGTGATTTTCTTAGCGGTGCAAGTATCGCGGTTACGGGTGCCATATTATGTCCGTCATTGGTTAAGGCGATGCAGGCACTTGATAAAAATAAACCAATGCAATCGGATAGAGGATATTATCCGCCTGATAAAGCGGGTATGCGTGGCAGCCATGATGGTTCCTTTGAAACAGCGCATTTTGTTCGCGATGGTGATACTTATTCTGCGACAAACACTGGCGAAGAATATGACCTTGTTGTTATCGGTGGCGGCATCAGTGGGCTATCAGCGGCATGGTTTTACCGCCAAAGCGCAGGGCCGGATAAAAAAATCCTGATTTTGGATAATCATGATGACTTTGGCGGCCATGCCAAACGCAATGAATATAATTTTGAAGGGCGGAATATCATTGTTAATGGTGGTACGCTTAATATTGAACAGCCATCAAATTATAGTACGGTTGCGATGGGTTTTCTTCGTGAAATTGGTATTGATACGGATGCGTACCATGAAAAAACAGAACCGATGATGGAGCGTCACAGAACGGAATTTGGCCTTACCGGGGCCGTGTTTTTTGACGAAGACACATTTGGTGGTGAGGGGCTCGTGAAACGGGAACGCCGCGCCGAAGGCGGATGGGATGAGTTTTTTGATGCAAGTCCCCTGCCGGATGATTTAAAAGCGGAATTTAAAAAATTATACAGCGAAGAAATAATCGCAGAAGCATTTGCCGGGCTTTCCGACGAAGAAAAGAAAAGAAAGCTGGCCAGCATTACATATGCGGAATATATCGCAGACCATCTTGGTATTGATGAAAGGGTGCTGCCCTCATTTACATCCGGATTACATTTCCGCTTTTATGTGGGTGCGGAACAGGTGCCGGCGCTTTTCTGCTGGGAAATGGGCGGGATGCCCGGCTTTGAACATTTAAATCTTCGTCCTACTGAAAAAATAAGCCCGATGCATCATATCGCTGGTTCTCAACATGGCCGCGAACATGAATACCGCGAACCATCGATATATTTTCCGGATGGCAACGCGACCATCACCAGAATGACGGTAAGACACCTTATCCCTGATGCTATACCGGGAAGCACGCTTGATGATATTTTTACAGCCAGGGTGGATTATGGAAAACTGGACGTTGAAGGAAACGCAACACGCCTTCGTCTTAACAGTACAGCAATCAAGGTTGCCCATAATGGGGATCCGGCAACCGCAAAAGACGTTGATGTAAGCTATATGCAAAATGGTTCAGCAAGAACCGTGAAAGCGAAAAACGCCATTTTTGCCTGCTGGCATAATATTATTCCCTATATTTGCGATGATTACTCTGATGAACAGAAAGAAGCCATGCTTTACGGCATTAAAGCGCCGCGGGTTTATACCAATGTGCTTTTGCGGGACGGCAAGGCATGGGAAAAACTGGGGATCAGCGCCATTACATCACCGGGTCTTTATCACACCACATCAAGCCTTCATTATTCACTTGATGTGGGGGACTATAAGGCACCAAAAAATATGGATGAACCGGTGATTGTTAAAATGCACCGGGCGCCCAATGCGCCGGGCGAACTGCGCCGTGACCAGCTTCGTCTTGGTCGGTATGATCTTCTGAATACGCCGTTTGAAACATTTGAACGCAATATACGTGAACAATTGCAGCGTATGCTTGGCCTCGGTGGGTTTGATGCGGCGAGGGATATTGTGGCGATCACAGTAAACCGCTGGCCGCATGGCAATGCCTATGCATATGATACAATTACAGAACCGTACCACTGGTCCATGTATGCCACGGATGACCGCCCCTGTGTGGTGGCACGTCAGCAACTTGGACGGTTATCGGTTGCCAATTCGGATGCAGACGCAAGCCCTTTTACCGATGCGGCGATTGATCAGGCACATCGCGCGGTACGTGAAGTACTGGCTGATCAATATCTGATGAGTTCTTGATTATAGACGCTTAGTATGATTTGATCCTTGTCGTGAGAGAGGGATCAGGATGAAATTTTTTAAATTATACTTGTTACCGGGTTTTATGTTCCAGTCCGTTGTTATTGGCGGCGGTTATGCGACGGGGCGTGAACTGGTTGAATTTTTCTTTGGTGCGGGCCCCATTGGCGGGCTGCTTGGACTGCTGGTTGCGGGGGCCGTCTTCGGTTTGGTAAGCGCTATTGGTTTTGAACTTGCGCGAAAATTCAAAGCATTTGATTATCGGCATTTTTGCAAAACCATTCTTGGTCGTGGCTGGGTATTATTTGAATTTTTCTATTTTTTTCAATTGCTTCTGGTGCTTTCCATCATCGGGTCGGCGTCCGGTGAAATTGCGTCACAAAATTTTGGTGTGCCGTCCCTTGTGGGGACGCTGGCGCTTTTGACCTTGGTGGGGATACTGACGTTCAAAGGAACCGAAGTGATAAAAAATGTTTTGGCAGGTTGGTCGATCCTTCTTTATGGCGTTTATATCCTTTTATTCATTCTGGCATTCAGCAAATTTGGAAATGTGATTACTGAAACATACAGCACCGCGGATATCGGGGAAGGCTGGCTTAAAAACGGTGTGCTTTATACGGGCTATAACCTTGCGTCCCTGCCTCTTATTCTTTATGCGGTGATGTCACATGAAAACAGGAAGCAAACGTATATCGCAGGCCTTATTTGCGGGGCGATAACGGTAATCCCCGCGATGCTGTTCTTTATCGCCATGATGGGGCAATACCCACAGATTGGGGAACAGCCCGTCCCGGCAACATTTTTAATGGCGGCAATGCAGGTAAACTGGCTCAATGTCATATTTCAGATCATTATATTTGGCACCTTTGTTGAAACGGGAACTGCCATGATCCATGCGGTGAATGAGCGTCTTGAAGGCACATTCGCCGAACAGGGAAGGCATTTGCCGCAGATCGCCCGCCCCGCCATTGCGATTGGTTTTCTGTTAATGGCTGTGATTGCAGCCGAAACATTTGGTATTATCAGCCTGATTGCAAACGGGTACGGCTATATCACCATTGCATTTATTATGGTTCTTATTGTACCAATGCTTACTGTAGGTGTATGGAAAATAATAAAAAAACCGGACAGTGTTAATGTGCAGGAATAACAAAAATGATAACGATTGAAATAAAACCTCCCTATCTGATTTTCCTTGGGTTCGAAACCCGAAAAACATATGCAAAAACGGGTTCAGGTATTGTTGACTGGCGCCCGGAACTGTGCAAGGGACAAATGCGGTTGATTGAAAATGGTCTTGATCTGGGACTGTCGGATATGACAATTGAGCAGGCGGCGGATGCCGGCGTAAAATCCCTGATCATTGGAACCGCCGCAGTGGGGGGCGGTGTTCCCGAAGAATGGATGGATATATTGGAAGGGGCGTTGCTTGCCGGGCTTGATGTTGTGGGCGGTGTTCACAAAAAGCTTAAAGACATTCCACGTCTGGTTGCGGCGGCGGAAAAATCCGGCGCCCGGCTTGTTGATGTTCGTGTGCCACCCGCCGATATTCCGGTTGGAAAGGGCAAAAAACGCAGCGGCAAGCGCATTTTAATGATGGGGACGGACTGTGCCGTCGGTAAAAAATATACGGCGCTTGCCCTTGAAAGGGATATGAAAAAGCGGGGAATGAATGCCACATTCCGGGCAAGCGGTCAAACCGGCATCATGATTGCGGGGCGTGGTATCCCCATTGATGCGGTGGTTGCGGATTTCCTGTCCGGTGCGGCGGAACTTCTTTCTCCGGATAATGATGCGGATCACTGGGACGTGATCGAAGGGCAGGGCGGCATCGGCCACCCCGGTTATAATGCAGTGACAGTGGGACTTTTGATGGGATCACAACCCGATGCGTTTGTTGTTTGTCATGAAGCCGGGCGAACAGCGATCGAAGAATGGGATAATTTTCCCCTTCCATCCATCGAGGATGTGATTGAAAGAACCATCCTTATCGGCAAGGATGTTAATCCGGCTATCCGCTGTGTCGGGGTTTCGGTCAATACATCAAAATTTGTCGGTGAGGAACGGACTAAATATTTGCAGGATTTATCCAAGCGGGTAGGGCTTCCGTGTGTTGACCCGCTGATTGACGGTACCGACGCGATTATCGATCAGCTTTGATGATCCTTTTTTAATGCCTGTATGGCAGCGGTAAGCAGGTCACGATTTTCTTTTGCAACTGATTTATATTCTTCATTATCGGCTACATCCATGCCGCGTTTTCACACACGGGCGAGTTCCACCAGATTTTTACGGTCATGCTCTATATAAAGCGCGGTGATGCGCCGGGCTTCTTCCTCTGTATCCCCTTGGTTTAAAACCATTACACAAGGTTAGGCTTCCAAAGTTCAATGACAAGAGAAGTAGACGCTTGGAACCTGGTGAGTATCTATTAAATATTTTAATTATAATATTGACAACTTTAATCAATTATTATCTAAAAGATTATTATTAACAATAAAATTTAATTCTCATTTAATGTTTTCAAATAGGTTAGGGTCTCAGATGAACATCTTCACGATACGAATACTATGCACACTTCTTTTTTCTCTTATGACTGTTTTAGCATCTGCAAATGCTCAAAATAGTTCCTCGGTCTATGATGGTCCTTATATCGGAGGTAACATTAGCTACCAAGCAATCAGTCTTGGGGATACTACAAATTTGGGTGGTTCAACTAAAGATAAATTTAACGGCATTGGGTTCGGTGGAGTGTTTGGTTATCGTATGCCTATCTCAGATGAAATATTTATTGGGGTTGAGAGTTTTCTGACGAAAAGTCTTGCAACTAAGGAGTTTAGCGCAGGGGAAGATATATTAAACGTAGGTTTTGGCAGTTCTTACGGGTTAAGTGGAACAATAGGATTTACTCTGGGTGACAATTTGCTATTCATCTCAACTGGTTATGGTTGGGCTAACATAAACGGTAGTGTAAGCGGTACCCTTGTTGATCAACATAAAGGCAAAGGAGTAAGAATTGGAGCTGGTTTTGAATTACCTATATTAGAAAATTTAACTGCAAGAATTCAGACAAATTTCCAATCCCTAGGTCAAGATGCAAATATAAATGAGGATGGCGTGCGTAACAAATATAGTAATATGACAGCCTCATCAGGTTTAATTTTCAATTTTTAAAGGAAATAATTAGTAATATTGAACCAACTGTTTCCATAGGTTTTAAAACGAGTGTCTCATTTTTCTAAGTTAATGGATATACATACCTTGTCCGGCACATGATAAAACAATCACCCGCACTTGAAACTCTGTTACGGATCACTACACATTAGTAAACTGATAGCTGTGA
The DNA here is from genome assembly GCA_038106445.1 of Kordiimonadaceae bacterium. GTDB lineage: Bacteria > Pseudomonadota > Alphaproteobacteria > Sphingomonadales > Emcibacteraceae > Pseudemcibacter. The sequence goes on from JAYODU010000003.1 coordinate 212,262, forward strand.
ATTCCAAAAAATTTGGGCCGGTTTTTTCCTGTTTGCTATTTAAAAGCATTATAAAAGCCCGATATGGAATTAAATCCAGCATTGAAGCCCGGCTCTAATATAGCAAGGTTCACTGTCACCAGTGCATCCGTAGCTTATAATTTAGCGAAGCGAGTTTTAATGGACCATTTTATGGTCGAGAATGGCGAGCATAAATTATATCTATTTGCTCACATAAAACGTATTGCTCGGCAGTAGTTGTAAATGTGTTCCCCGTCAAAGCTTATGAGACCATTTAAAGTATTTGCATAAGAGAGGTTTTGATCTCATCGTAATTTTGTGAAGGAGTGAAGATGAGAACTAAATAAAATAATACGAAATCAGACAAACTATTGAAGGATAATCAATTATTGTCAACATTTGTTAGGTTTGAGAGATAAACTTTGCTTTAAATTGCTGAAGTTGCACGCCGATACTCAATAAAATAGAATTGAATTAGAATTTTTCGGAGTAATAAAAAGGAAAAAAATCCATGGAATCGTTGCTACAACCTCAAGGCACAAACAACTCACTACAAATACTCATAACCGATGAATGCAACTTTAAAAATCTCCTATGTACTTATTTACTGAATTAAGACACCATTTGACTGTCAAACCTGGCTAGTTATTCATAGATATGCGTTTTTATGGCATATTGGTGCCGGAGAGGGCTTTCCTGAATTCTTGGCGGAGTTTGAGTGTCTGCTTTCGACCCAAAGCAGACATTAGCACCTGCTGCACAAACCATGGCTAGAGTTCTCCTATGTGAGCTTTCTGTTGAACAAATAATAACATTAAAATTTAGAGGCATTTTTGTGAACAATTGAATTATTTAATTTGAACAACTACATTTCCAATGACTTCACCACTCTCAACGGCTTCATGGGCCCTTGCTGTATCAGACAAATCATGTATTTCAGCTATTGCGTGGATCATTCTAGGGTTTGCAATCATTTTATTTACACCATCAATTGTTGCTTGACGTGCCTCGTCGGATAATAAATAAACTAGATACATTCTAAGTGTCACACCGTTAAACATCATCGGGTAAAATGGCAACGTTGGCTCCATCGCTGCCATCGAGCCATATGTGGCAATCACACCGTTGGCACGAAGTACTTTATTTGTTACCTCCAAATTGCCCCCAAATTCAACTTCCACGACCCTATCTACTCCATGGCCTCCTGTTGCTTTCATTATAGCTTCTGCGACGTCGCCTTCACGATAATTAACAATTGCATCCGCGCCCGATGACTTCGCATGGGCGGCTTTTTCTGGGCCACTTACGGTGGTGATAACCTTTGCCCCTCCTAACTTCGCAAATTGAATAGCGTAATGACCAACGGCCCCTGCACCGCCGGTAACAAGAACAGTTTTGTCTCTAACGCTACCATCTGAAAAAACGCCATAGTGGGCAGTACTAGCTGGAATGCCAAGACATGCTCCAGCTTCAAAACTTACGTTATCCGGCAAGTGAGCGGCTTGAGAAGATGGAACACAAATATATTCGGCGCAGGTACCAAAAGGACGTTTCCAAGCACCATTCCATATCCATACCCGTTCACCAATTCGGCTTACATCAACATTTTCTCCAACGGCTTCGATGACACCGGCACCATCTGAATGCGGAATAACTTTATCAAAAGCAATCGGGCCTCGCGCACCCGCACGGGTTTTAACATCGGACGGATTAATGCCTGAAGCATGAAGGCGCACTAATACTTCACCAACTTTAGGGATCGGGGCGTTCATTTCCCCGTAATTTAGAACATTTTTTGCTTCGCCCGTCTCAGTGTACCAAATTGCTTTCATAATTTTTCTCTCAAAATTGAGTTAACGTTTCTGTATGGCCGTCCACACCCAAGACCTGACCTGATATTTTTGAACCCATAGGTGATGCTAAAAAAAGTGCCATGTTGCCAATATCTTCTGCTTCAACAAATGTTTTTAAGCTTACTTGTTTAGTATAGCTTGCTTTAACGTCTTCAAAACTTAAACCTCGTGTTTCGGCTTCTTTTTGCATAACTGTGTCAATGCGCTTTCCTGCAACACTACCGGGACAAATAGCATTAACACGAATTTGTTGATTGCCAAGTTCCATCGCCATCGTTTTTGTTAATCCAATAAGTCCCCATTTTGCTGCGGTGTACGGCGAGCGCAGTGGAAAGCCAAAGAATGATGCACTTGAGGCAATGTTTATAATACTGCCACCATCATTATTCTTTTTGATATACGGAATGGCCAATTTTGAGCAATAGAAAGCACTGTTCAAATCGACAGTTATTGTTTTATCCCATTCATCTGGAATAATATTCTCGAGAAGGGCATTGGGTCCAGCAATACCAGCGTTATTGATCAAAACATCCTCACCTTCTTTATAATCGACTGCATTTTTAAAAAATGTTTCGGTTTGATCAAAACTTGAAGCGTCTGCTTTGTCCGCAAATGCAACATGACCTTTTTTCAACATGTTCTCAAAATTACTGTCATCTAGGTCAAATATTGCTACTTTTGCTCCTGCAGCAGAGAACATTTTTGCCATCACCGCTCCTATGCCGTTACCACCTGCGGAGATGATTACTCGTTTGTCTTTTAAGGATTGGGAAGTTTCAAACATTTCATTATTCCATAACTAAGTATCAATACCACTTGCCAAACATTGATAATTTAAGCAAGATAATTCAGCATAATCATAAGGAAAAAAATTGTCCAAAAAATCCCTTAATAAGCCTTTAGATAAAGCGACCTTCACTATGGCAGTTTTGACTGTTCTATTAGTCTCAATACCGTTGATCATATTTAATGAAACAATTGGGCCAAATATTATAGCCCTCTATGACTACGTGGCGTTTAATTTTGGCCTTGTATATCAATGGGTCACCATTGGATGTGTTGGGATCATGGGATGGCTGGCTTTTAGTAAATATGGCAGCGTCAAATTAGGAGATGGGGATCCGGAGTTTAGCACACTAAGTTGGGTTGCAATGTTGTTTTCCGCGGGGGTGGGTGGTGCTCTTCTTTATTGGGCTGGAATTGAATGGGCCGCATATTATACCGCACCTCCTTTTGGTGCAGAGCCAAAATCAATCGAGGCTTTAAAATGGGCCACCAGCTATGGCCTTTTTCATTGGGGGCTTGCCGCTTGGTGTATTTACGCCTTACCAACAATTGCCTTAAGTTATTCTTTTTATGTCAAAAAAATTCCATATTTACGGTTTAGTGCGGCAATTCTTGGTAAAAAATCTTCCACATCTATTTGGGCTAAATTTATTGATTTATCCTTCATGATTGGTCTTATTGGTGGAGCTGGCACCTCTTTATCGCTCGCAGCCCCCATGATCTCGGCGGGAATATCGCAGCTCACTGGTCTGGAACGTGGTTCTAACCTTGACCTGTTTGTTATATGCATCTGTATTACCATTTTTGGAGTATCGGTCTATATGGGCCTTGAAAAAGGCATTAAGAAACTAGCAGATACAAATCTTTACCTTTCAATAATTTTTCTTATCTTTGTTCTCGTTGCTGGACCGTCGACCTTCATCTTAATGATGGGAACTGAAAGTATTGGTTTTATGCTCTCAAACATGATCGAGATGATTACCTGGACAGACGCCGCTGACAATACAGGATTTGTGCAGAATTGGACCATATTTTACTGGGCTTGGTGGCTCGCCTTTGCCCCATATGTCGGTATTTTTGTTACCCGCATTTCAAAAGGCCGCACCATTCGTCAAATCATTCTCTCAATGTGCGCATACGGAAGTCTTGGTTCTTGGGCTTTTTATATTATTCTCGGCAATTACGCTTTGAATTTAGAACTAACAGGTGCTCTTCCCGTCGCAGAAATGATTAATGCTGATGTTTTTAATGCCATCAGTGTGATTATCAGTCATCTGCCTCTCGGTGAACTGGCTCTCATTGTATTCACGCTCGTGACCATTATTTTTGTTGCTACTACGTATGATAGTGCAAGTTATGCTCTTGCTTCCGCTGCGACAAAAGAGCTTCAAGCAGGTGAAAATCCCGCAAAATGGCACCGCATTTTCTGGGCCGTTGCATTAGGTATTCTTCCAATCATCCTCATGTATATTGGTGGCTTAAAAGTAGTCCAGTCCGCAGTTCTGCTAGCAGGATTACCTATCGCTGTCGCCAGTGTTTTTATGGCGAGAACACTAATCAAATGGCTTAGGGAAGATTATCCTTAATCAAATCCATATATTTCTTCATTATTCTCATGATAACTCAGTTAATGATCTAATACTGTGAGAGCCTGCTTTTGGCCGAAAGCAGACACTGGCGCGTTGCCGATTAGTGCCATTAAATCATTTAATGTAAATTCTATATACCCTCATCTTATGCAATTACGTTAATGATCTCATAAGTTATGACGAGGGCGAAATTGTAGGAATGTACTATCTTGTGGGTCTCTTCATGTAAACTAATTACATGGAGGTTTTACTATGACAGATGATGAAAGAGATTTACCAATTAAAAGAGCTGATGATATTATATATTGTAATTTCACTCTAGAGTTAGGAAAGGTTTACAGACGCTAATTGGAAGGGTTAATTGTAAATTAGCAAAAAAATTTTTCTTAGTATTTTATAAATTGATCCTCGTGAGTACTATGTGAGTATTTTTATTTAAACAGATTTTTTATATCTATTCTAAGCTACTGTTTTTATTGGCGCACCCGACGGGATTCGAACCCATGACCTCTGCCTTCGGAGGGCAGCACTCTATCCAGCTGAGCTACGGGTGCGCGGTAGATAAGTGTGGCGCAGACTACTTAATCTTTTCCCATAACGCAATCACCAATTCCGAAAAATGTCGGATTGTAAATGGCCTTGTGTGGCGTTCATCAAATATCTTTTCACTTTTTCTGACTTTGCGTTATAGTTGTCGCTGTTTCACAACAAAAAAATACAGGGAAGTGGTTTAAATGATTAAAAAGTGGTTTGAAATCAAGCTTTGGAAGCGAATTATGGGGGCGCTCGTGCTTGGCGTTATTTTTGGTTCAGTATTCGGCGAAGTTGCGGCTGATATCAAGTGGATCGGTGATGTATTTATCAAATTAATCAGGATGATAGTTGTTCCCCTTGTATTTGTTACACTGGTTTCCGGGGTCGTGGCGATGGGAAGCCCGTCAAAGCTTGCATCCATTGGTATTAAAACCATGGGCTTATTCTTGGCGACAACTATTGGTGCTATCATAATCGGGCTTCTTCTGGCGGCGGCAATTCAGCCGGGTGTCGGCGTTTCAATAACAGGTGGTGAACCCCAAACACTGGAAGCCGCAATACCTCTTGGTGAAAGGATGATGAATATCATTCCGGCAAATCCCGTTGCTGCGCTTGCGGAAGGGGATATCCTTGCGGTTATTTTCTTTGCTCTTTTAATGGGGGTTGGCATCATGATGGCCGGCGAAGATGCCGAACCGGTCGGAAAACTGATGGATAGTGCATCCGAAGTGGTGCTTAAAATCACCCATATGATTATGGAAGTGGCGCCATTTGGTGTTTTTGCTTTGATTGCGGCTGTTGCCGGAACGCGCGGTGCCGGTGCACTGCTTGATGTGGTACCGTTGGTGGGGACTATCGTACTGGGGTGTGTTCTCCACGTTATATTGGTTTATGGGGGTATTATCAAGGTGGTGCTGGGGTTGCCAGCAATAAGGTTTTTCAAGGATATCATCGATGCACAGCTTGTGGCATTTTCAACATCATCAAGCAGTGCGACAATGCCGGTAAGTATTGCCGTGGCAGAAGACAACCTGGGTATTAAGGGGCCTGTGGCGTCATCGGTCATTCCGCTAGGAGCCACTGTCAATATGGACGGCACGGCGATTTATGTGGGGGCGGTTGCCGTTTTTACTGCACAATCATTCGGCATACCATTGGGATTTGTTGAATATGCCCTTATTGCACTTACCACAACAATTGCTTCTGTCGGTACGGCTGCGGTTCCTTCTGCAAGCCTGTTTCTACTTGCCGGTGTGTTGGGTGTGCTTGGCATTAACGGTGAACAGACAGCCATCGTTGTTGGCTTCCTTCTTCCGTTTGATCGGCCGCTTGATATGGTTCGCACAACCGTAAATGTTACAGGGAACCTTGCGGTTTGTACGGCCGTTGCCAAATGGGAGAATGAAATTGATCTGGATGAATTCAGGCGTGATCCGAATATTTAATAAATAATCAAATCTTAAATAAAAACCCCGGTGCAAAAACACCGGGGTTTTTTATTGATGTGTATGACTTAAAGTTTTGCTGCATGTCCTTCAAGGTAGCTTGCAACACCTTCGGCGTTTGGTGTCATGCCAGCATCACCTTTATTCCAGCCGGCGGGGCAAACTTCGCCATGTTCTTCATGGAACTGAAGGGCTTCTACCATACGGATACTTTCATCGACATTACGGCCCAGCGGTAGATCATTGATAACATAATGACGGATGTTTCCTGCTTTATCGATAAGGAACGAACCACGATAAGCGACTGCACCGTCCTTAAGTACACCATAATCTGAAGCAATGGATTTCGTGATGTCCGCGACCAGCGGGAAGTTGATCTTGCCAATGCCGCCTTTTTCAACAGGCGTATTACGCCATGCGTAATGGGAAAACTGACTGTCAATGCTCACACCAACAACTTTACAGCCAAGTTCTTTAAACTTATTCATACGATTTGAAAATGCGATAATTTCGGATGGGCAAACGAACGTAAAATCAAGCGGATAAAAGAAAACGAGTCCATAATTGCCATCAAGATAGTGGTGCAGGTTCATTTCAGTTATAAAACCGTCTTCCATAACGGTTTGCGCGGTAAAGTCGGGGGCTTTTTGGCCGATGAGGGACATTTTAATTCTCCATTTATGATTATAATTTTAAGATAACTGTTAATTAGAATTGTTTAAAAATAGTTATATCCTATCTCGCTAGTCAAGGGAATAATATTCAATTTTTTATGACTGAATTAAACTAGTCCCAGATGACTGTATCTCCAACGCGGTTATCAACCATTATGATGCAATCATAAAAACGGTAAAGGGTGCGCGACATGAACTATACCGTGAGGTGGACGGTATTCGTAATGGGCTTTTAGCAGAAATTACCATTTTTCTCTCCCAGGGGCTTGGTGATAAAAAGATGTCTAAAGTTTATCAGGTCAAATTTGATGGCGTGGTTATTGGTGCTACCCGCTTTGAAAGCGGCGATCCGACAAGGGGCGTCGTGGCAGGGGCTCTGCTTGAATATGATAAACCGCTAAAGTATGATTTTTTCGAAGATCTTATAAATAAAGGTGTTTTTATCAACGTGGATCACGAAAGAACATTAAAGTTTATAAATGTAAATGCCATAGACAGAATTACTGTGCATCTGGATGATGGATCACAGGTCATTGGGATTAATGGAGTACATTTTGTAAGTATTGATGATAATCATTTTATTGTTACTTTGGTCGGCATCAATTTTCCATTTTATGCCGAAGAATTTCCGCTTCATTGTAAAACCTATATCGATAAATTAAAGGCTGATAGTGAAAACCAGTTATACTAACCTGATGCGGGTTACAGAGATGTATTAAGAAGTCCTATGACTTGTTCATGAAGGCGCTGATCCCCGCATGCAACAACTTGCCCGCCATAAGTAACAGGGTTCCCGCCCCAATCAGTAACGATACCGCCGGCTCCTTCGATTATCGGAATTAATGCCTGAATATCATGTGCATTTAGGCCGCTTTCAATGACAACATCTATAAAACCGCTGGCAACCATTGCATAAGCATAACAGTCATAGCCGTTTCGCATCATTCTGGCACCAGCCGCTACTCGGAAAAATTTATCCTGTTCCTCTTCACCGTTAAAAAGTTGTAATGGATCCGTGGTTGAGATCGTTGCATTGAATATAGTATCACATGCTCTTGTGTTTATGGGCTTTCCGTTTAAGAAGGCACTAGAAGCTGTTCCGATATAACGTTCCCTCAGATAGGGTTGGTCAAGCATACCGACTATGGTTTTTCCATTATGTTGAAGGGCGATTAACGTTCCCCAGGTCGGGATTCCTGTAATATATGATCTGGTGCCGTCAATCGGATCTATTATCCATGTATAGTCACTTTTCTTATCCTCGAAGGCTTCTTCCTCTCCCATTATATTATGGTCGGGAAAATGGCGTCTGATTTGTTCTCGGATTACTTTTTCAGTATTTTTATCGGCAATGGTAACTGGGTCAAAGTCACTTTTTAATTTGGGGCCTTTATTTTCAACAGTAACCGACTTCTTGAAATATTGCAGACTTATTTTTGCGGCTTCATTTGCGACGTTGTTTAAGAAAGTTATAAATATTTTATAGTCGGCATTAGACATTGATTGACCCTTATGTTCACATAAGATGTTTCAGGGATTTTAAAGCCGATGTCAAGCAGAGGAGAAAATTATTGCTTTCCAATCCGCGGTGTACCTGGTGTACTGCTGCCAAATGCTCGGTTAAGAGTATGGGTACTGTCTTCGGCAAGTGCGATGGCATCCGATAATAAAACCAGAATTTTCATATTATTACGAAGAACATGTTGTGCTTCGGGTTTATCATCTTCCATAATTTTTGTTGCACGATAAATAATATCGTTGCGAACGCTTTTTAGAATTTCCTCAAGCTTATAGCCGTCCGGTTTAACATCTGAAGAAAGAAAATGTGTCATGAAAACCCCTAATATTGGTCTTTATGACATAAAATATAAAAGGGATATCTTAAAGTTTGGTAAAATAAACACATTATCAGCCAATATTTAATTATATTGACTGATAATGAACATTTTCAGGACTAAACCGCGGCTGCTTTGGCAGCTTTCTTGCGTTCGTGCGGTACTAGGAAACGTTTTCTTAAACGAATGCTTTTCGGCGTAACTTCAACCAGTTCATCATCCTGTATATAGGCGATAGCCTGTTCAAGTGATAATTTGCGCGGTGGTGTTAGTTTTACAGCATCATCTTTACCCGCAGCGCGAATATTGGTTAATTGCTTCCCTTTTAAAACATTCACGTCAAGATCATTGCCACGCGAATGTTCACCAATGATCATACCTTCATATACTTCTTCCTGCGGATTAATCATGATCACACCGCGATCTTCCAACCCCCAGAGAGCATAAGCAACCGCTTTACCCATACCCATACTGATCAGAACGCCAACCCGCCTACCCTGTATCGGTCCTTTATAGGGGCCATAACTGTGATAGGTACGGTTCATAACACCTGTGCCGCGGGTGTCAGTAAGGAATTCACCGTGGTATCCGATAAGTCCTCGGGATGGTGCAATAAATGTAATACGGGATTTTCCAGCACCGCTTGCGCGCATATCGGTCATTTCGGCTTTACGTTCTGCCATTTTTTCAACGACAGCACCTGAATATTCCTCGTCAACATCAATGATGACTTCTTCGTAAGGTTCGGTCCTGTTGTTATTTTCGTCATTTTGATAAAGAACACGCGGTCGTGATATGGAAAGTTCGAATCCCTCACGGCGCATGGTTTCAATTAGAACACCCAACTGCAACTCACCGCGTCCGGCAACATCAAAGCTGTCTTTGTTTTCGCTTTCTGTAATACGGATGGCAACATTTCCTTCTGCTTCGCGTTCAAGACGGTCCCTGATCATACGGGACGTTACCTTGTCACCTTCGCGACCGGCGAGCGGGCTGTCATTCACAGAAAATCTCATGGATAGGGTAGGCGGATCAATGGGTTGAGCCTTAAGTGGGGCAACCACTGCGGGTGAACATATTGTATCAGCCACCGTGCCAATTGATAATCCTGCAATTGCGATAATGTCTCCGGCGATTGCTTCATTAACCGGTACGCGTTCCAGCCCTTCGAATGACATGAGCTTTGTTGCTCGGGCAGTTTCGACAACTTCACCATCTTGGTTAAGAACTCTGATCGGGTCATTCACTTTGATTTTACCGCTTTGTACACGTCCCGTCAGTACACGGCCCATGAAATTGTCACGGTTTAGCAATGTTGCAAGCATGGTGAAGGGTTCATCAATAATTTCCTTCGTCCGCATGGCAGGTTTTTCAAAATGGTCAATCAGAGTTTGAAATAAAGGATCCAGATTTTCCCGGGGTCCATCCAAATCGTGTGATGCCCAGCCATCGCGACCTGATGCAAAAAGCATTGGAAAATCAAGTTGTTCGTCATTGGCATCCAGACTTACAAACAGGTCAAACACTTCGTCATGGACTTCGTTCGGTCTGCGATCTGCCTTGTCAATCTTGTTGATAACAACAATTGGTTTTAAGCCTAGCGCTAGCGCTTTACCGGTCACAAATTTAGTTTGTGGCATCGGGCCTTCAGCGCTATCCACTAAGAGTATCACACCATCAACCATATTGAGAATGCGTTCTACTTCGCCGCCAAAATCGGCGTGTCCCGGTGTATCAACAATATTTATATGATGTTCGCCCCAGTCAACAGCAGTACATTTGGCAAAGATGGTGATACCCCGTTCTTTCTCAAGGTCGTTGCTATCCATTGCGCATTCTTCGACAGCTTCATTTTCGCGGTACATACCGCTTTGTTTGAACATGGCATCTACGAGGGTCGTTTTTCCATGGTCAACATGCGCTATAATTGCAATATTGCGTAAGGTCATAATCTATTCGTTTCATACTGAGCATTTTTAAGGCTGGCGCAGTATAGCTATTCTTTTTGACTTGTCTATTTAAAGATGATGAAAGATGAAATTAGTTTTCGGGGGCCTTTTCCCAGCTGAATTCCCGATTGTGCACATATTTTTCAAACCAGCTCATTTCAACATTCATTTTTGACAGTTTATGTCTTAATTCCCGCCAACCATGATTTTCCCGTGGTACAATATAAAGTTCTGTATCTACTCCATTTGATTTAAGCGCGCGGTAAAGTTCTATGGACTGTTCCTTTGGCACACGGACGTCAGCGCCACCAACAATGATCATTGTTGGTGTGGTTACATTAGAAATGTCTTTTATTGGTGAATGATTCCAGTATTTATCGATTGGCGCATCCTTTTGCCAGGGTGTGCCCCCAAACCATGGTGTCCTATATACCCGAACATCGGACTGGCTGTACATTGATATCCAATTTATGGTTCCTGCTGCTGATGACGCTGCTACAAATCGATCAGTGAAAGTAATGAGTTTATTGGTCATGTGGCCGCCTGCGCTATAGCCCATTTTTACCATCCGATCTTCATCAACTAGCCCTTCGGCAATCAGATGATCAACACCGGCCATTACATCAAGGTGAGATTGATTGAAATAACTACCGACCATATCCCTTACAAAGTCATCACCGTAACCCAGACTGCCACGGTAATTGGGTCTTAAAACCATATAGCCGTTTGCGGCCAGAACAGTTGCATAACTGCTAGTATCGAATATGCCCCACTGATCAGATGACCTTGGCCCACCGTGTGTTTGGACGACCAGCGGATAGAGGTTTCCTGCTTTATAGTCATTGGGGTAAATGAGCATACCTTCCACATCAACGCCATCTTCTCCTTTCCACCGGACAACGTCCTGCTTCGGAAGGTCGAATTTTTCGGCATAATGGTCAAAAATTCCGGTTATTTTAACGGCGTCTTCCTGATCTGTTTTTAAAACCCAGAAGTCACCGTTATTATGGGCTGTTCGGATGGACAATAAGTGCTGATCGGTTTTGTCGTTATATTGCCAATAGATTACAGTATGATTACCATCTGTAAGTGGGTGAGTTTCTCTTGAATTACCATCCAGTTTAAAAAGTTCGTTATGAACTCCCATGTTTGCCTGAAAATAGATGTCTTTTCCGTCCGCAGACCATTCTGCCTGCTCAATATCATGGTCAAAATCATTAAGAAGCATTGATACAGCACCGCTTTTCGCATCTACCAGAAACAGATTATCTTCAAAATAAGGGACATCATTGGCGTCCGTCCACGCCATATATAGTATAGTGCTGTTGTCCGGTGAAAGCCTCGCATTTATTTCGGGGTTTTTGTTACGGGTAATTTGTTTTGCGTTATTACCATCTGCTGCCATAAGCCAGATTTCGCTTTCCAGTGCGGCATCAAGCAGTGGGCTTGGCTGGCGATTATGCAGAATTAGTGTGCCGTCTTTCGAAAGGCTATAATTTATGATACTAAAATCACCCTGGGTTATGCGTGTTTCCTTACCTGTACCTACTTCAACTTTCCACAAATGTTTTTGTTGGAAATCCTGTTCAAATTTATAAATATCGTCACTGACTTTTTCACGGGCAATCTGCTCGGAAGGCTTGCTGTCATCCGCAAGGAAAAAAATCTCTGTCCCGTTATTTGTCCATTCTGCAGCGGAAATATCGGTGCCATGAGCTGTCACACGAAGTGCTTCCCCACCATTCACATTCATAACATAAACCTGGGTGAATTCGTCTTCGGCTCTCTTGCTAAGAAACAATAATTTTTTGCCATCGGGTGACCAGCGGGGGCCGGTGGTATTCGCGGGACCGGCCGTCATCTGCCAGCTTTCCTTACCATCAATTGTGGCACTCCAAATGGTGCTGATATTCCTGTTGTGTGTCCAGCTTGCATCATTTCTTACAAAAAGAATTGATTTTCCATCGGGGGAAACCTGACCATCCCTGACTGACGGGACATTCAGCATATCAACCATAGACATGGTCTGGGCATAGGCCGGTAGAGAAAATAATAATACTGAAATAGTCCAAATGATGTTTCTCATAAGATTGTCCCTTAATTTATTTTTTTAAAAAATATCAGGTCACATTCTTAAATGCAAATTTGATTGCGTTCTATGAGAACAGCCAGGCGAACCCTATCGGGATTGCCGGTAACATAAGCTTTATTAATGGTGTTTTGTATTCTTGCGGTAGCAAGTTAAGGATATTTTCACTGAAGAATATGGCTGTGAGCAGAAAAAGTGACAGATAAAGGTCAGGATCAACATTATACATTTGCATGGCAACGCTCAGGACGATCAAATATCCCGGATATAATGCCGATGCACCAAAGGGAAATTTGGGCTTCGGAAAATTGAGTATCAAATATGTACCTAGTGCAGAAATCAGTATCATCATCAGGTGTTCACTTAATGGAATGTCCGATCCTTTTGAAACGACAAAAAGTCCTACAGCAGTCCAGAAAATGGTAACTGGCGCCTGCAAGTCATTATATTGGATATCCTCAAGCTTGAGAAACAGAATAATTGATATGATGGTGATGTAAGCAAGCGCGAACAGGTCTTCCCTTGGCACCGGAAATGTGCCGTTATTTGCATATATCCAGAATACAACAAGAACCATAAGGGCAATATGTATATGAGGTGATAGGAAACTGATTTTTGGATAACGATCCTGAATAAAGCCGAAGCATAAAGATATTATACAAATAAGAAACAACTGGTCCGTAATAGTGCGGATGGGGATTGAAGGGATGCCGTAGAACAAAAATAACGTAAGAATAAATGCAATTGTGAGCGATGAGTTGGCAAGGCTATGGCCTAATCCTTCTCCGGCAATAAAACGAAAAAGTGCGTGTCCAATAACCGTAATAATAAAGGGGAAAACCATCAGCATAATGATAGGATCATCAAAATTTAACACGCAGTATATTTCCTCTCGGATTAATCAATTGAGCATAAAATTATATGAAATAGACTCAGCGAACAACTGGCAAATAAATCTATTTTGGCTTTTAAGGTAATCCGTTTAATAAAAAATTTTCAGAAATATGAAATTTTTCTGCATTTTAGAAATGTGGTTTTTAGGTATTTAACCCAAAATTTTGAAGTTAAACCACTGTAAAATAACACTTATTTTTAATTTATTGAATTGTTGCATAAAAGACACACTGTGACATTTATGTTTTAGCTAAGTTATTGTAAAATAAAGACAATTTTACACTTGCATTTATATTTTAAACCCTTAAATATAGTTTGTAGCAGGGTTCTTGGTGTAGGAGCTTTGCTGCCGCTCAAAAGAGCATTTCCTCCCTAGACTTGGGCCATCTGGAAGATCCAGATGGCTCTTTTATTTTGGCTCTATGCCAAGAATTTTCTCTATTTCATTACCAAGGTGGTAGCAAAGTAAACTCATAATAATTTTTACGGGTTCGAAGAATTGATTTATGCATCGTTCTTTTTCATCCATATAAAGTGATTTTTTAATCTCTATCTGTATGGCGTGTTTTCCTAAATCTGGGTTTCCATAATGCTGGGTATTATAGCCTCCGGCAAATGGTGAATTCGTACTGACACTAAGGTCGTAACGTCGAAAGTGATTTATTAAAAATTCTGTTATTTTTGAATTACAGCTTCTGCCGTGAAAATCACCCAAAACAATATCAGGTTGAAGTGGCAGGTTGGAATTTTGACCAAGAAATTCGTAGGAAGGCATTGAGTGACAATCAACAAGTAACGAGTATCCAAAATTTTCAATATCTTCATTTTGGATGGCATTTAATTGTTGATGCACAGGAAAATAATATTTTTCCAAACGGTCCAATGCCTGTTGAAAGGGAATCTTGTCTTTGTAAATGGGTAATTGGGTAAAAGCATATTTGGCAATTGATCCATAACCTAGTTTCACTTTCATACTATTTGCATTTAAGTTTTTTGTTATTTCACCACTAAACATGGACGGGTCAAGTTCAAATGCTTCACGGTTTGTGTCTATAAAACTGCGTGAGTAATTATTTGACATTATGACGGATCCGTTTTCAGATGCTTCTGAGAAAAGCTCATCAACAAAACTGTCGCTGGATAAAAGAAGAGTATTTATATCTAAATCAGTATTTTTAAAAAATCCGTCGGGAAAATTTTCGCCACTATGTGGGCAATTATAAATAATGTTATTTGTTTTTTTTGCGGGTCTTTTTAGAGTGTATAAATTCATTAAGATCTTTATGTTGTCTAGAAAAAAAGCTGAAAAAGGTAAGCTATAGTAACCAATCATGAAAAAATAGCGAAAAAAAAGCAATTATTACAAAACTTTTACTAATAATTAAACTGATTGGCTTTATATCTATGTAATAATTTAAATATCAGGGTGATGGAAAATTGCGAAGAATATTACTGGCTGAAGATGATGAAACAATGAGAAACTTTCTGGCACGGTCATTGAAAAAGGCCGGGTTTGAGGTTGTAACTGTTTCACATGGGATTGAGGCGTTGCCACATTTGGCATCCGGACGATTTAATTTACTGCTAACTGACATCGTTATGCACGGCATGGACGGTATTGAACTGGCCAGGCGCGCAACAAAAATGCACAGTGATCTTCCTGTGATATTTATTACAGGGTTTGCAGCTGTAGCGATGGACCGAAGTAATGAGCGGCCTAAAAATTCAAAATTATTGCAAAAACCGTTTCATCTTAAAGATCTTTTGGACGAAGTAGAACGAATTCTTGCGGCCTAGTTTCAGATAGTAACCATTTTAGAAAATACATTGTCCATTCACAATAATTTGATTGTGGCGGGTTACAGATTTCATTTATTCTGTTCTCATTTAAATATTAATTTTTTTGAGGCTATTAAATGGATATGAATATCACATCATCAGTTCAGGAGCGATATACGGAAGGCGCCAATGAACGTCAGGCAGAACTCTGCTGTCCTGTGAACTATAATGCAAAATATTTAAAAGTTATCCCGCAGGAAGTTATAGACCGGGACTATGGGTGTGGTGATCCATCACAATATGTAAAGGAAGGCGACGTTGTGCTTGATCTTGGATCTGGTGGTGGAAAGATTTGTTTTATTGCGTCGCAGGTGGCTGGTAAAAGTGGTCATGTTATCGGTGTGGACATGACGGATGATATGCTTGATCTTGCAAGAAGAAATGCGCCTGTTGTTGCGGAAAAAATCGGATATTCGAATATTGAATTTAAAAAAGGGAACATTCAGGATTTAAAAACTGATTTGGGCCTTGTCGACAAATATCTTTCTGATAATCCGGTAAAAGATGCAAAAAGCTTAGAGTCACTTAATACTTATATTCAGAAGATAGGTAGTGAGCGACCAATGATTGCAGATAACAGTATTGATATTATTGTTAGCAACTGTGTGCTTAATCTAGTATCCGATCAGGAAAAGAAGCAGTTATTCCAAGAAATGTATCGTGTGCTTAAGGTTGGCGGACGAATTGCAATTTCTGACATTGTATCGGACGAAGTTTCACCGGCGCATCTAAAGAAGGATGACAAACTGTGGAGCGGCTGTATTTCCGGTGCGTTTCAGGAAAACGAATTCGGCCTGCTTCTGGAAGATGTCGGATTTTACGGTGTAAGCATTGATAAACTGGATAGTGATCCCTGGCAAATTGTCGAAGGTATAGAATATCGTTCAATGACTATTCTGGCATGGAAAAGCGATAATAGTCAGGCTTATGATAAAAATCAGGCAATAATGTATAAGGGGCCGTGGAAGGAAGTTGTTGACGAACAGGGTAGAAGATTTCCACGCGGCAAAAGAATTGCTGTAAGCAGCCAGATTTTTGACATTATGCAAAAAGAACCATACAAAGACCATATTATAGCTATTGAACCTCATATCGCTGTGAAAGAAAATATTCCTTTTAAAGACGCGTGCTGTGGGTTAAATGAAAGAAGTCCCGCGCAAACGAAACGCGGATCAGAAAAGATAACGACTGATCCCGGTCAGGGAAGCAGTTGTTGCTAATTAAATAAGTTAAAGAAAGAAACAAATATGGCTCATGGTGATGCGCTGGGAAGCGTACCCACAACCAAATATCTTAAAGATTATCAAAAACCTGATTATACCATTGTAACAGTCGATTTGAATTTCAATTTGGATGAACAAAAAACACGTGTGACATCCAGGTTGTACATTGTGCGGCAAGGCGATCAAAAATCCCCGCTTATACTTGATGGTAAAGGTATGGTTCTGGTATCCGTGAAACTAGATGGTACGGATACCGAATACAATGTTGATAGTGAAAAACTGATCATTGAGAACGTACCGGAAAAATTTGAACTTGAAATCATTGTTGATATAGATCCTGCCAAAAATACCGCGCTTGAGGGGTTATACATGTCCAATGGCATGTATTGCAGCCAATGTGAAGCGCAGGGCTTCAGACGGATTACATATTTTATAGACAGACCCGACGTGATGGCGACCTACAAGGTACGTATCGAAGCCGATCAGGATAAATATCCTGTGCTGCTTTCAAATGGTAATAATGTCGCTTCAGGTAACTTGGAAAAAGGCAGACATTTTGTTCAGTGGCATGACCCATTTCCAAAACCGTGTTATCTTTTTGCGCTTGTCGCCGGTGATCTGGAATATATGGAAGACCGGTTTACGACAAAAAGCGGTACCGATGTTACTTTACGCATATTTGTTGAAGAAGCAGACTTGGATAAATGCCCGCATGCCATGAAATCGCTAAAAGCGTCCATGAAATGGGATGAGGATGTCTATGGTCTGGAGTACGATCTGGAAATTTTCAATATTGTTGCTGTCAGCCATTTTAATATGGGGGCCATGGAAAATAAGAGCCTAAATATATTCAATACCAAATGTATTCTGGCAAAAGCCGAGACGGCAACAGATATGGATTTCAGCTTCATTCAGGCAGTCGTTGCCCATGAATATTTTCATAACTGGACAGGAAACCGTGTAACATGCCGGGACTGGTTTCAGTTAAGCTTGAAAGAAGGGCTGACGGTATTTCGCGATCATGAATTTTCAGCAGATATGGGTAGCCGCGAAGTCACCCGCATTAACGAAGTCAGAACCCTGCGGCAGCACCAGTTTGCAGAAGACAGTGGGCCAATGGCCCATCCTGTTCGTCCGGAATCATATATTGAAATCAATAATTTCTATACCATGACCGTTTACGAAAAAGGGTCCGAAGTCATTCGGATGATGTATCGGTTACTGGGACCTGAAAAATACCGAAAAGCCATTGATCTTTATTTTGAAAGACATGACGGGCAGGCGGTTACATGTGAAGATTTTGTTCGTGCGATGGAAGATGGCTCAGGGGTTGACTTTGAACAATTCAGATTATGGTATTCGCAGGCAGGAACACCACAGGTATCCGTAACCGGGAACTATGACGCGGGCACAAAAAAATATGAGCTTAATTTCAAGCAAAATATCCCCGATACGCCTGGTCAAACCAATAAAAAAGCCATGCATATTCCCATTGAAGTAGGACTTTTGGGAGTGGATGGTCAGGATCTGCTCAAAGGTGGGACACAGGTACTAGGTTTAAGGCAGAATGAACAGCGCTTCATATTTGGAAATATAAGTGAAAAACCGGTGCCGTCCCTGTTACGGGGGTTCTCGGCACCGATTAAGCTGAAAACTAACCTTAGTCGTGAGGACTTAATATTCCTGATTGGCCATGATAGTGACAGTTTCAACCGTTGGGAAGCGGCGCAGGTAATATCCACAGACATTATCATGTCGATGATTGAAAAACTTAAAGATGGCAGTGACATTGACCTTGATGAAAATTTTATAAATGCCATGAGGCTTGTTCTTGCAGATGATCGTCTTGACCGTGCATTTGTGGGTGAAATGCTAAGCCTTCCTTCAGAAGAAGTGCTGGGGCAGAAGCAAACGCCTGTTGATGTTGATGGTATCCACTGGGCCAGGAAACTTGTGGTCAATGAGCTTGCGCGTGAGCTGGAACCGGAACTTTTGCGTCTTTATAATGCGTGTAAAACGAATGAACCATATCAATATTCACCACAGGAAGTTGGAAAACGACGCCTTAAAAATATGGTGCTTGGCTATCTTATGGAAAGAGGGACGGACAAGGCCAAGTCCATTTGCCGTGAACAGTTTTTGACGGCAGGCAATATGACGGACGAGATCGCCGCGTTCACACTTATTGTAAACAGCGATATGGATGACCGTTTAGACGCCATTGATAAGTTTTACAGCAAATGGAAGAAGGATGAATTGGTACTGGATAAATGGTTTAGTGCCCAGGCTTTATCCAACCGGAAAGATGTGCTCGATAGAATAGAAGCGTTAAATGA
This sequence comes from Kordiimonadaceae bacterium, assembly GCA_038106445.1. GTDB lineage: Bacteria > Pseudomonadota > Alphaproteobacteria > Sphingomonadales > Emcibacteraceae > Pseudemcibacter. Next base: position 231,308 of record JAYODU010000003.1, read on the forward strand.
TCATCCTGACTTTGATTTGAAAACACCAAACAGGGTCAGATCATTAATCAGTGTATTTTGTTCCTTAAATCAGGTGTCATTCCATGATATTTCCGGTCGCGGGTATGAATTCCTTGGCCGGAATATTATTGCACTTGACCCAATAAATCCGCAAATTGCGGCCGGGCTTTCAAAGCAGCTGACCCGTTGGAAAGCATTTGATGAAAACAGGCAGAAATTAATGGTGGGCGTACTTGAAGAAATTTTGCATCAGGATGGCCTTTCCAAACATGTTTATGAAATCGTTTCAAAAAGTCTGAAATAAAAAAAGGCCGCCCAAAAAGCGGCCTTTTTGATAATTCATTACACATTATTTCTGGTGTTTTATATCACCATGAACAATTGTAAGTATATTCTGTGATGACATGATCTGATCAAGTGGGATTGTCATCCAGTCCTTATCAAATACGGAGACATCGGCCCATTTACCCACTTCGATTGATCCAAGCATGTCTTCCTGGAAGGCAGCATAGGCGCCCCAGATGGTTAGCATTTTAAGGCTTTCCTCACGGGTTACAGCAAGCTCAGGATGCCAGCCTTCACCGGAATATCCGTCAAGGTCCTTGCGGGCTACGGCCGCATAAAACTCAATGCGTGGATCACCAATTTCAACCGGTTGGTCAGACCCACCGGGGATAATTGCACCTTTGTCGATCAGCGTGCGCCATAAGTACGCATTTGCAAGACGCGGAATACCAAGACGATCACCGGCAAAATGAAGGTCCCCAATTGCATGGGATGCCTGCATGGACGGGATCACATCAAGATCAATGAAACGGTCCACATCTTCCGGCTGAATGTTTTGTGCATGTTCAATACGCCAGCGTGGATCATTTACCTTTCGTTGTGATTTTGGCACAGCATTAAAGGCAATTTCATATGCATCAAGCACTTTACGGTTTGCGTCATCGCCGATTGCATGGGTTTCAACCTGAATGCCCGCTTTAAGTGCTCCGATCAGCATTGGTGTAAGCTCATCTACAGTATAACGCAGCAGACCACGGGTATCATAATCCGCATATGGTTCGATGAAGGCCGCCCCGCGGGACCCAAGCGCACCATCCATAACCGCTTTAATATCACGTACGGTCAAGTAATCTTCAGGGTCAATTTGTGCGCCTTCTTCAATCAGACGTGCTGAACTGTCACCAAAACCCATCGCATCATAAATGCGGTGGGCAAGTTTTCCTTCTGCATGAAGTTCTTGCATGATTTCAAATGCTTCATATGAACTCCCGGCATTCTGGAACCCTGTCCAACCTAGCGTCACGTTACGTTCCGTTGCGGCTTGTATTGCGCGTTTGGTATCGGCACGTGTTACATCCGGAATAAGCGGGCGAACATAACCCATTGCTGTATCAATGAGCATTCCGGTTGGTTCACCGTTTTCATCAAGATTGATGTGGCCGCCGACCGGGTTTTCGCTATCGCCAGTGATCCCGGCCATGTTCATGGCGACTGTGTTGATCACTGATGCGTGGCCGTCCGCACGGGTAAGATAAACAGGTCGGTCGGGAACAATTTCATCAAGTTCCTGTCTTGTCGGGAAACGTTTTTCCGGCCATACTTTTTCAATCCATCCACGACCAATAACCCATGGCTGTTCTGGATTTGCGTCTGCATAGGCCTTGACCGCCGCTAGCATTTCAGCAAGGCTGTTAATGCCCTGCAGGTTTAAATTGACTTCACGAAAGCCAACACCGGCTATATGTCCGTGGCTTTCTATAAGGCCCGGATATACGGCCTGACCGGCAAGATCGATAACATTTGCGTCGCCACATGCGTATCTTGCTGCACCATCATTATCGCCCACATAAATAAATTTGCTGTCTTTAATGGCAATGGCTTCGGCGTTCGGGTTGTTTTCATTTACTGTATATACAACGCCGTTTGTCAGAACGATATCCGCTGGTGTGCATACGGCAGCCGCCATATCATCGCCAGCGGCATTTTCATTTTCTTCTATTTTAGAACATCCCTCAAGCAGACCTATGGCCGCTGTTACAAGTAATAATTTTTTGATCATAGATGTTTCCTCACTGTAGATTTGATTTATCCAGAATATCATTTTTTATGTTGGATGCAGAATAGGACGTATCGCTAACAGATATCAACGGATTTCTCGATGATATGGATCAATTAGGGTAATTTTTGTGTTATTTGACACAATAATTTTTGAAGGCATCACTTTCAGCATCTATGATCGTGTTAGGAAAATCTGTGGACCCGGCATAAAATGCAAGGATTTCGGCATCACCGCCAACGGCTTTGCCGTTATGGACCATATTCATTACTTCCACAATAACTTCACCTTCATTGAACGTTGTTGATGTGCCCTTTGATGTTTTGACTTCGATCATGCTGCTTAACATATAACCAAATACAGGCACCAGATGGCAATGGTCAGGCGTTTGCTCATCCCGGTTTAATTTAATTTTTACGGCTGTCATTTGAGCATCTCCAACCTTTGGATAAGAATATATTGCTCTATTTAAAAAGTATTTATTTACAATAATTTATAATGGAATGTAGTTTTATGTAAATGATTTGTAAATTATATTTGTTAATTTCCTATATTAGTACGATTATAATTAAGTCATAATATTTTTTAGTTGATCAATACTCAACCAAGGTTTTTTCTTATGAACCATCCTATGACAATTTGAACAAAGTAGACAGAAATCATCCAACTTGGTCTTTTTTACCAACTTTCATTTTTGAAATTGGTTTAGTATGATAACATTCAATAAATCCATCACCATGATCACCATACTTTTCTTTGAAGTCAAAACCACACCCTTCACATTTTAAACAACCAAATTTTCTTAATCTTTCTTTCTTTTTACTCTCGACAATTTTCCTATTTCGTTCACGGTATCGATGAACTCGATACAAAATTTTACCTTCATTAGTTTCTTCATTTTCTTCATTAATTTCAATATCTGGTAATAAGGTGTCAGTATCGATTAAGTTATAAATTGTATTTGCTATTTCGTTTTTAGTACCTAAAAAATATTGAAATATTTATCTAAAGGATTAATATATAGGTCTTTATGAAAGGAAGATACAAATGATCAAATCTCTAATAGGACTTATCCATTATCTCTGGAAATTTGTGTTTGATCACGAAGTTAGTCCACTTCGAAATATTCCTGATGTTGGAGTAAGGCACTATATTTTACAAATATTAGGCTTTATGTGGGCAGTTAGTTTTTCTTTAGCAATAGGAAGTTATACCTTTATGGCTATTAATATTATAGGACATACTGTTTTAATAGCGGCTGCAGCAATTACTGTAACAACTTGGACTGTTGCTACAAAAAAACCTGATGTTTTTCTGAAGAAATCAAAAAAAATTGATAACGATATTGAATGATAGATAGAATTTGGTTCAAAGTTAGCTTCTAAAAAAATCCTCGAGATGGTCAAATTAAACTATCAAATGCTTTAGAAGGACCATTTTTGTTAAAATATAGTTAAATATTCAGTATTGAATATACAAAATGCCGTAAAACAAAGACGCTTGCAACATCGCAAGCTCGTCGCTTAATATCAATAACAATATGAGGTCAAAGTCTCCTTAGTGAAAATACTATAGGTGTCTCAAATTTTTTGACGACGGACAGTCAAACAATATAATTTAAATATCGAGAAGTAGATCTTCGGAGAATAATTAGCTTATGAAGTGGAAGTTCAAACAAATATATTTTTTGATCTGTGTTGTTTCACTATTAAGCAGTACCGCTGTTGCACAGGAAATTCCGTTTCTTTTAAGGCCTAATGAAGTTCAGGTTGAAAAAGATGTTTATGTTCCACCACCACCATCAGAAGAAGATCTCCGTCATTATGAAATGGTTGCTCAGGCAAATCAGAAATGGAGCGCGCTTTTTAGTGATCCCAATAATCCCCAGCTGCATTTGAATGTTGCAAAACATTATAATTTACTTGGTAACGGCGATATTGCACTTCATGAACTTGGCCGGGCAGAAGAGCTCGGTATTCCAAGAACTGACCTGCTGGCGGATATCGGGCGTGCTTATTTTCTAAATGAACGTTATGATGATATCATGAACGAAATAATACTAGGAGAAGCACTCATTGATCAACATGGGGAAATTTATCTTCTGTATGGACAGGTTCATTACCAAAGAGGGAATTTGCAGGAAGCATTTTTAAATTTTTATCAGGCAGAACAGTTTTTAGAAGAAGATAGGTTTGATCTTATTGCGCCACTTGCATCGTTATATTCAGCGATGGGGGACTATGAAAAAGCCGAAGAAAAAGTGAATATCGCACTTAATTTTAAACCAAAAGATGCTGATCTTTTAATGCTGAAAGGGGACCTCGTTCATAGAAGGGCCGGGGCGGAAAAATCATATAAATATTATGAATGGGCACATTTTTATAAACCGGATGATATTCAGACTGAAGTGAAACTGGCAGGAGCCCTTTATAACTTAAATAAACGTGATGAGATGGTTGAAGTGCTCAGAAGCATCCTTGCCAAGGATCAGAACCATCCTTTTGCCAATTACCTGATCGCTGCAAATTTCGCCGAAGGAAACAATATCAGAACAGCAAGAAGATATTTAAATCAGGCTGGTAATGCTTATGATAATTTTGCACCGGCCCTGTTATTAAAAGGTAAACTTGGATACGCAGACGGATCATACGTTGAAGCAGAGCAATCCCTAAAGCAGTTAATCCGAATAGAACCTGATAATTTGGAAGGAAGACGTTTGTTGGGGGCGTCATTACTACAGCAAAATAAAAGCAATGAAGCTGCCCGTGTTCTTGCTTATTTAGAAGAAGAAAACAGGCTTGAACCAACAGATTATTTATTGTTGGGAAATGCATATATTTTATCTGGCAATCAAGATAAAGGCACTATGTATTTCAGCAAAATAGGCAGCATGAGTATAGATCAGATAAGTTCGGATACCAGAAGAAAACTGCATGATTTTGATAGTGGGCATAATCATGGTGTGCTGTTAAATATCAATAGCCTGATAATTAAGAACAGTTCATTTAATCAAATGCTTATGATCGAAGCTTTCAAAGCACTTGAAAATAAAAAATATAGAGAAGCGTTTGATAAAGCGGCGGCTATCATCGACCAGGATAGGGCAAACCCGGTTGGTTATAACTTGCTTGGGCTTGTGTATCTGGCCCAGGGGTTATCCGATGAAGCCAGAAGTAATTTCAGACGGTCATTACAAATTGATCGCGATTTTCATCAGGCCAATCTGAATCTTGCCAGACTGGAATTGGCTATAGGCGACAGAAACGCTGCTATAAATAGTCTTAATCAAATACTTTCGCGTGATGAAAAATATGTCCCTGCCTATGAGATGTTAAATCAAATGGCCCTTGAGGATGGTGATTTAATCAGTGCGGAACGCTATTTGGTTACAGCGTCAAATGCAAACCCCGAAGGGCTTTTAGTGCGTGAAAAATTACTGAATTTTTATTTTGATCAAAATAATCTTTCCAAGGCAAGGGCGCTTGCTACTCGCATGGCTGATACTTTTCCGGATCAGGCGGCTCCATACAAAGCACTAGGAAAAGTATCCTTACTGGAGGAGGAATATGAAACTGCTAGGCTTCATCTTCAAAAGGCCATCGCGCTTGATCACACCGACAGTGAAATTTATGTCATGCTGGCGCAGTTACTTTCTCAAGAAAATAAATATGAAAATAGCAGAAGCATTCTTCAATCCGGCCTTTATGAAGCCAAAAATAAATTGCCTTTGCAACTTGCCCTGATTGAACTGGCAAAGCAGGACGGAAACTTTAAAAATAGTCATCTTTATGTTGATCAACTAAAACTTGATGAAAAAACGAAGGCCAGTGCTTTATTATTTGAAGCTGATCTTTACCTGCAGCAGCAACGTGCAGAAGATGCAATTCTGTCATTTGAAGGTGCCGGAAAGGCCGGTGCGAATCCTGATCTGGTAGCAGATGGGATAGCACGGGCAAATGATCTGATTGCGAACAGTATTCCGTTAATTGAATTAAATGAAGAAGAAGTTCAGTAAAAGATTACCAAAATGGAAATAAGACTTAAATCAAGCCTTCTGGTGTCTGCTGAATTAAGGCGCTGCGAAGGCTTATTTATAAGCGGAGTGATACTGCATAGAGGGGACGATGAACGGGGACTTATCTTAATTAAACAATTTGTAGGTAATTTCGGTTCACGTATTTATTCCCAGACAAGAGATGAAAATGGCGTCCTGATTTGGCACCAGCCACTGGGTGATGGATGGCTGGATGAAACAAAAGCTGATAATTATATAGCAAGACAGATACAATTTGATAATGACCTTTGGGTTATTGAAATTGATGATCCTAAAAATATATATACCCCCGAAAGTTAAACAGGTTTACGATTTGGAAAATTTTGAAATAAAATTAGCAATGTAGATCAAAATAGTTGGGCTTCAATTTACGAACATTGCCCTGAAGACTGCTCCCTGTTGCATATGATTTCAGTGGAGGTGTTGCAAATGATCCTATCGTTTATAAGGCATTGGCCGCGGTCATTGGAGGCGGTATATTTGGTGATCATTCCTCTCCTGTTTCTGACACATCCGTTTTATCATCCATTGGCGCAGGAAGTGATCATATGGATCATGTGATTACCCAACTTCCCTATGCGCTCACCATCGGATTTGCAACTATTATTATCTATCTGGTGATTTAACAGAAAAAAATGTGATTTTTTTTTGCTCAAACGCTTGACTCTTGTCCCGGAGTGACTATTTGTTCAGTACAGTTTTAGCACTCCCATGCTTAGAGTGCTAAAATAGATGAAATTAAACACGAATATTAACAACCCAAAAGAAGGGGTAATAAAAATGGGATTTCGTCCTTTACATGATCGCGTACTTGTACGTCGCGTAGAAAATGAAGTCAAAACAGCGGGTGGTATTATCATCCCTGATACAGCACAAGAAAAACCAAGCGAAGGTGAAATTGTTGCCGCAGGTAACGGTGCAAAAGCAGCAGACGGTAAAGTAACGCCGCTTGACGTTAAAGCTGGTGACAAAGTGCTATTTGGCAAATGGTCCGGTACAGAAATTAAGGTGAACGGTGAAGAGCTGCTCATCATGAAAGAATCTGACATTTTGGGTATCGTTGAATAACGATCTTTCCAAAAGTATTCAGCTTAATTGAAATAAAGGAAATAAGAATATGGCTGCTAAAGACGTAAAATTTGGAACAGACGCCCGCTCACGAATTGTTGCTGGTGTTGATGTTCTGGCAAATGCTGTAAAAGTGACCCTCGGGCCAAAAGGCCGTAATGTGCTTTTACAAAAATCATTCGGTGCACCACGCATCACTAAAGACGGTGTATCCGTAGCAAAAGAAATCGAACTTAAAGATGTCTATGAAAATATGGGCGCGCAAATGGTTCGCGAAGTAGCTTCGCGTACTAACGATGTTGCCGGTGACGGTACAACAACAGCTACCGTCCTTGCACAGGCAATCGTTCGTGAAGGTTTTAAAGCCGTTGCTGCAGGGATGAACCCGATGGATCTTCGTCGTGGTATTGATCTTGCGGTTAGCAAGGTTTCTGCAGAGCTTAAATCACGCTCAAGCGATATTGCAACCAGTGAAGAAGTAGCGCAGGTTGGCTCAATCTCTGCGAACGGCGAAAAAGAAATCGGTGAAATGATTGCCAACGCTATGGAAAAAGTTGGCAAAGAAGGTGTTATTACCGTGGAAGAGGCAAAGGGCCTTGAATCAGAACTTGATGTTGTTGAAGGTATGCAGTTTGACCGCGGTTATCTGTCACCGTATTTCATCACAAACGCTGAAAAGATGTCAGTGGAACTTGATAATCCATACATTCTTCTGCACGAAGCTAAGCTTTCAAACCTTCAATCAATGCTACCTGTTCTTGAAGCCGTAGCACAAAGCGGTCGTCCGCTTCTAATCATTGCAGAGGATGTGGAAGGTGAGGCACTGGCAGCACTTGTTGTGAACAAGCTTCGCGGCGGACTAAAAATTGCTGCGATTAAAGCACCTGGTTTTGGTGATCGCCGTAAAGCGATGCTTGAAGATATCGCTATCCTTACAGGTGGTCAGGTGATTTCAGAAGATCTGGGTATTAAGCTTGAAACAGTTACGCTTGATATGCTTGGTACTGCGAAAAGTGTTACCATCACAAAAGAAAATACTGTTTTAGTTGACGGTTCTGGATCAAAAGAAAACATCCAGGCACGTTGTGCACAGATCCGCACTCAAATAGAAGCGACTTCTTCTGATTATGACCGTGAAAAACTTCAGGAACGTCTGGCAAAACTTTCCGGCGGTGTTGCGGTTATCAAGGTTGGCGGTGCCACTGAAATCGAAGTTAAGGAAAGAAAAGACCGTGTTGATGATGCACTTCATGCAACACGCGCAGCCGTTGAAGAAGGGATCGTCCCTGGTGGTGGTGCTGCACTTCTATATGCTACACGCGTGCTGGATGGCGTAGAAGGTGACAATGCCGACCAGACAGTAGGTGTTGGTATTGTGCGTCGTGCACTTGAAGCACCGGCACGTCAGATTGCTGAAAACGCAGGTGCCGACGGAGCGGTTATCGCTGGTAAAATGAAAGAAAGTAAAGACACCAATTTTGGCTTTGATGCGCAAGGCGGCGAGTATAAAGATCTTGTTGCTGCAGGTATCATCGATCCGACTAAAGTTGTGCGTACTGCGCTTGAAGATGCTGCATCAGTTGCTGGACTGTTGATTACAACAGAAGCAATGGTTGCCGAAATTCCTGAAGACAAGGGTGCTCCTGCAATGCCTGATATGGGCGGCATGGGTGGTATGGGTGGTTTCTAAACCCCCATATAATTCAGTTCTTTACAAGAAATAATTAATGCATTATATGAAGGTCGGAGCATTGCTCCGGCCTTTTTACATTGCAACACTTAAAAGTTGCCATAATTTGGATTTAATTAATTTGTAAATATTATGAGGTATAAAAAGTTTATCGCGATTCTTATTTGAACGTATCAAAACTTGAGTATTGTATTATGAAAAAATGTACCGACATAACAAGCATTGATTTTTATCTTCAGGGCATGGGCCGCTCAAAGAAGAAAGCAATCCTTTCTGACGAGTTAAACAGGAAAACGAATTTTAAAATTCTTGTTAAAGATGATGTAAAGAATAGCTTGTATCTTATTGATGCATAAAGATTTTAAGAATTAATACTAATTCCCATTCTACCTGCCAGATCCTGCATATATTGATATGCTACGCGTCCTGAACGTGCGCCACGTGTACGTGACCATGTTAACGCTTCCGCATGAATTTTGGAACGGTCCGCTGAAATTCCATAATGATCCATATAGCCATCTATCATTTCCAGATATTCCTGTTGGCTACATCCATGAAATCCGAGCCAAAGCCCGAATCTGTCAGAGAGGGATACTTTTTCTTCTGTGGCTTCAGATGGGTTGATTGCGGTTGACCTTTCATTTTCCATCATATCCCGTGGCATTAAGTGACGACGGTTGGAAGTCGCATAAAAAAGGACATTTTCCGGCCGTCCCTCAAGCCCCCCTTCAAGAACGGCTTTTAGGGATTTATATGCACCATCATCATGATCAAAAGAAAGGTCATCACAAAATAGGATACATCGGCGATCAGATTTTTTGATAATATCCAGTAATCTTGGAAGGCTTGGAATATCTTCGCGGTGAATTTCAATCAGTACGATATTTTTTATGACGGCATGGATTGCTTTTACAAGTGAACTTTTACCCATACCACGCGCCCCCCAGAGAAGGGCGTTATTCGCAGAAAACCCGTTAGCAAATTGCTTTGTATTTTCAAGAAGAATATCGCGCACATGATCAATCCCTTTTAGGAGATCAAGATCAACATGATTAACCCGATCAACAGCTGTAAGCCCGTCAGGGTTAATATGCCAGACAAATGCGTCCGCCCCTTCAAGTTTAGGAGTATGCCCTTTTACCGGTGCCAACCTGTCCAGAGCATCCGCAATTCTGCTTAATGTTTTATCATCAATATCAGGCATATGGTTCATATTCCTTAAAATTAACAGCTTTATCCTTGTTTTTAACGTGCCATACGCTTATATCCAATAGATTAAATTAAATAAAAAATTCTAGGAACTGAAAAATGTTTATTTCCGAAGCGTATGCACAAACAGCAGGTGCTGCTCCTAACATGTTTGAATCCCTGTTGCCTTTCATTCTGATTTTTATCGTATTTTACTTTTTGCTGATCCGTCCTCAACAAAAACGGGCGAAAGAGCATAAAGCAATGGTTGAAGGGTTGAAACGTGGTGACAAAGTTATTACATCAGGTGGAATTATCGGCAAGGTGAGCAAAGTTATTAACGACAGCGAAGTAGAAGTCGAAATCGCACGAGATGTAAAAGTAAGGGTTATACGTTCAACAATTTCGCAGGTAATGGATAAAACAGAACCTGCAAATGACGATAAGAAATAAGTCGAATTCAGGTGGTTGGTAAAGCTAGCCATTTAATATACGGATAGTAAAAATGCTCGATTTTCCACGCTGGAAAGTTATTTTGGTCTCGTTAACAGCCTTTATTGGCGTGTTGCTCTCTGTGCCAAATTTCCTTACCGATGAACAAATTGAAAGTTTGCCCGGATTTATGCCAAGCAAGCAGGTAACACTTGGGCTTGATCTTCAGGGTGGGGCGCATTTTCTGCTTGAAGTCGATACAGAAGAAACTATTCATAACATGCTTCTTAACAAGGGGCAGGCGATCCGTGATAATCTGAGTGATGAAAATATTCTTCACCGTTATAATGTGACCGACGATGGCCTGGTTATAAGACTAACAAATCCCGAAGACCGTGAGAGGGCGATTGAGGTTATTTCCGATCTGGTGGTCCAGGTTGGTGCCAGCATAACAGATGTTGGTACCGATGATATTATAATCGAAGGCGGTAGCGGTGCTGTGATCAATATTTCGCTTTCGGAAGCAGCGGTAATAGCACGGAAAACACAATCGGTTCAACAATCGATCGAAGTATTACGCCGCAGGCTTGACGAAACAGGCACAAGGGAACTTACAATACAGCAAAATGGTGAAGATCGGATTTTGCTGCAAATTCCCGGACTGGAAAGTACAGAGGAAATTAAATTTGCACTTTCACAAACAGCGGCCATGAACTTTCACTTGACCAATTTGTCGGTCACGCCGGATGATCTGATAAGAGACCGTATGCCACCGCGTACAACCAGATATCCATCGATCGAAAAGGATCCTCAGACAGGAGAGCCACTTTTTTATTACGCTATTCGTGATGAAGTGATGGTGGCAGGCGAAGATCTTTCAAATGCAACATATTCCACAGACGAAAATAATCAACCGGCCGTAAGTATTACTTTTAATACCCGCGGCGCCAAAGATTTTGCAGATGCTACCCGTGCCAATGTTGGTAAGCCATTTGCGATTGTTCTAGATGGGGAAGTTATTAGCGCACCGCGGATAAACACGGCAATTCTTGGCGGGTCAGCGATCATTACCGGAAGTTTCACCGTACAGGAAGCAAATGATCTGGCGCTGTTGCTTCGGGCCGGGGCATTACCGGCACCCCTTGATATTGAAGAAGAAAGAACAGTTGGTCCTGACCTTGGTGCGGACAGCGTAGCCGCGGGGCAGGTTGCCGCACTTATCGGACTTGCTGCGGTGATGATTTTTATTATTTTGACTTACGGCTTTTTCGGAATGATTGCCAATGTTGCTCTTGGTATCAACATTTTTATGATTTTTGGTATTTTGTCTACGTTCGGCGCAACGTTAACGTTACCTGGTATTGCTGGTATCGTGCTTACAGTTGGTATGGCCGTTGATGCCAACGTGCTGATATTTGAACGTATACGTGAAGAGATGGCGCGCGGGAAAAAAGTGCTTTCTGCCATTGATGAAGGATACAGCCGGGCATTTGGCACTATTATGGATGCCAACGTCACAACGCTGATTGCAGCACTTATTCTGTTCCAGTTCGGATCAGGCCCAATTAAGGGATTCGCGGTTACCTTGGCTGCAGGTATTTTTACATCAGTATTTACTGCTGTAAGTTTATCACGACTTCTAATAGTTAAGTGGGTTAGGAAGAAAAAGCCCCAAACGTTAGAGCTTTAAGGAAAAGAATAATGTTATTAAAACTGGTTCCGCAGGATACTCATATACAGTTTATCAAATACCGTCTGGCGGCCTATATATTCTCAGGACTAATGATCATTGGCTCAGGAGTACTTTATTTTACGGATGGTCTTAACTTCGGTATTGATTTTAAAGGTGGTTTTCTGATTGAAGCACATACCGAGCAAACTGCTGATCTAACGGAACTCAGGAGGCTTACAGGCGATCTTGGTCTGGGCGATGTCGCTTTGCAAACCTTTGGGCAGGATAACCAGATACTTATACGTATTGAATATCAGGAAGATAAAAGCCTGGAAGAGGTTGTCGAACTGGTACATTCAACCCTTGAAACGCAATATAGTGATACCGTGACCTTCCAGCGTACAGAGGCCGTGGGGGCGAAGGTTTCCGGTGAGCTGGTAGAAGCCGGTGTTATGTCGGTAGTGCTTGCGGTGGGAGCAGTGCTGTTTTACATCTGGATCCGGTTTGAATGGCAATTCGGGCTAGGAGCGGTGATTGCACTGGTGCATGACGTTTTGCTAACGATTGGCATGTTCTCCTTTACGCAACTTGAATTTAATCTTTCCATTATTGCGGCAATACTTACCATTGTTGGTTACTCACTCAATGACACAGTGGTGGTTTATGACCGGATTAGGGAAAATTTGCGTAAATACCGTAAACGGGAACTGCCGGATCTCATTAATTTCAGCCTGAATGAAACTTTAAACAGAACAGTAATGACATCCTTTACAACGCTACTTGCATTGGTTGCATTGTTCTATTTTGGGGGAGAGGTTATTCACGGTTTTACGGCGGCAATGATATGGGGCATATTTGTTGGTACTTATTCATCAGTGTTCATTGCATCACCCGTGCTTCTCTGGTTTGAACTTCGTCGTGAACCGGAAGAAAAACCGGCAGAAGGAAAAGAAGTTATTCCGGAACAGTTCCGCTAATGGAATTTACTGAAATCAAGTCAAGTGAAGAAGCTTTCATTGCCGGGTATGGCGATGGCGGTTTTCGTATGGGGGACGGGCGGTTTGAAGGTTCAATGTTGATAACACCCAATGGCTTTTATCCATGGGAAGTTAGTGACAAATCCGAAATTTCCATTGAGAGTATCAAACGGATATTGGATGCACATGTGTATGTTGAAATTTTTATTATTGGAATGGGAACAAGTATGGCATTCCTGAAGCCGGAAATTCGCAGTGTATTTTCAGAAAAAAATATTGCGGTTGAGGTTATGGATACTGGTGCTGCCGCCCGAACATATAATGTACTGCTTCAGGAAGGGCGTAAAGTTTCAGCCGCACTGATAGCGGTTTGAGATTTTCTGATTCTTGAGTGTAAAAATCATTTAATCATCAAACAAATCTTGCTTTTTTATCTCTTGCTAAAAGCTGAAATCCGCCCTTGTTAAATTATGCTTGAAATTAAAAATTTCACTGCTATTGTTCCGCCGCTTGCCCCTTGATTCTTTTCTGAGAAAACTTGTGGGTAGCGACTAAAGAATTGATTTACAAAAAGTTTTATAAAAATTATTTGTCGCTTTTGGTTCTGCGTCAGTGAACCATGGAGTGCTGTATAAACACGCCTGCCCAATTTGTGACGTAATGTCTCCATAAATGCGACGCAATGTTTTTATACATCTGATCTTCGAAAAAATTCATGGTTAATTTCTGGTTAAAAAGCAAGGTTAATTAAAATGAGCTTCTTGGATAAAGCAATACAAGTGAAAAGTGACACAGCTAAATTTCAGGATAATAGTATAGCTAAATCCATGCGCCGCGGCGCTGATCGGTTTTATTATCCATTATTGCTTGCTCTGGCAGTGACAGTCGCAATTATTGTCTATCGGCAGGTAACGGCACCTGTTCCTTATGTTGGTGGGTCACTTTTTGAAGCATGGCTATTATATGATATTTTTGGCTTATTATTGCTTGCTTTCGGGTTGCTGCTGCTTGTATGGCAGGTCAGTTTTGCACTGCTTTATAGGCCGTTTGCACCGCTGCCTATGGAGCAGCTTCCAACGCTTAGTGTCGTTATTCCGGCTTTTAACGAAGGTTCACAGGTACTGGATACTGTCCGTAGCATAATGAAAAGCGATTATCCCAAAGAACGCCTGCAGGTAATCTGTATTGATGATGGCTCGAAAGATGACACCTGGAGCTGGATTGAGGCAGCATACGAGGAATTTGACGGTGGCATCACCATCATAAAACAGCCGTATAACCAGGGTAAACGTGTAGCGCTAATGGCAGGTTTTGAAAAAGCAACCGGTGATGTCATTGTAACAATTGATTCTGATTCAGAAGTATTGCCGGATACGCTGGCAAATATGGCTAGCCCGTTTGTCCGTGATAAACGCGTGGGTTCTGTTGCCGGTCATGTGCGTGTACTCAACCTTAATTCCGGTTTGATCCCTAAAATTCTTGAAGTTTCATTTACTTGTGCGTTTGACTTCATACGCGCGGGACAAAGTGTTTATGGTGGTGTTTTCTGTACCCCTGGAGCTCTATCCGCTTACAGAAGGACAGCATTGATACCACTGCTTGCGGATTGGTCGAAACAGACCTTTATGGGCAAACCTGCCACGATCGGTGAAGACCGCGCCCTTACTAATCTTGTGTTGGCATCGGGCCATCGGGTTGTATATCAACGGGGTGCCGTCGTGCTAACCAAAGCACCGACCAATTTCCGCTCACTAAGGCTTATGCTCACCCGCTGGGCAAGAAGCAACGTTCGTGAAAGCCTTGTGATGTTTAACTTCGTCTTCAGGGATTTCAGGAAGCAAGGCGAAGGTGCAAACTGGATACGATTATTCAGTATCATACAAATGATCCGGTTTACAGTTTTTGAAGCCCTTAAATTTGCCTTGGTGGTTGCGCTGCTAATGTATAGTTATAAAGCCTTACTGGCCGTCATTCTTGCCTGTGTATTTGCATCCATTATTCCGAGCGTGGTTTATTACCTGCGCCACCGTACGGGATTTGGGTTTCGCTGGGCGCTTCCTTACAACCTCTATTGGATATTTTGCCTGTCATGGATCCCGGTATGGGGTATATTGACTGCAAGTAATTCCGGCTGGCTGACACGTACAACACCACGTGATAAAAAACCACGTGGCCCGCGGATGCCTAATTTAATTACAGCATTTGCCCAAAGAATGAATTAGGTATTCAACAAGGAAAATATTGTGATACTTACAAGGGCGTTTTAATGGTTCCGGTCAGTTTCACGATCGGGTTTGATTATGATGATGATGCTCAAAAAGCATGTAGTTTTTTGAAGGATAGAATTCAGAAGGTTGAAAATGTGCTCCCCGATCCCCCCTGTATTGCCAGCATTTCAGGTTTTACCCCGGCATTTGTGGAACTTAAATTATATTACTGGATTGATACATTTAATAAGAAGGTGGACTACTGGCACGTGAAAAGCGCAGTTATGGATGAATGCAGGTTAGCGCTGAAAGAAAACGGTTACACATTCAGCTCGAACGTTGAGACGGCAAACACACTTAAAGTGAGCAATCCAGTAGAGGTTATCAATACCAAAAAATAAAAAAGCCGGGTTTTTGCGCCCGGCTTTTATAAATTTTATCTGGTTTCAATTCATTTAAATGATCGGATTCTGAGCCGAAATCATTGATGCAAGCATTGGAATTGAAAGCATTGTGTTTGTGCGGGAAAAAAGCATTGCTTTTCTTGCAGAGGCTGGCTTTGCATCTGCTGCTGCTTCCACGATACCAAGGGCTATTTTCTGATTAGGCCAGATAACAAACCACACGTTAAAAGCCATGATCAGGCCAAGCCACATACCAAAACCGATATTGGGTTGTTCCAGCATTAGTGCTTCTACCAGATATCCGTTTCTCCAGGCCAGAGCCAGACCAAAAAGAACCGTGAAGAAAGCGCTCCAGCGAAACCAGAATAAGGCTTCCGGTGCGATTACTTTACCGATAGCAGGTTTTTGCTCATCAGGAATTTTTGGCATGCTAGGAATTTGTACGAAATTAAAATACCAAAGCAGTCCGATCCACATAATGCCGCTGATTACATGAAGATAACGGATTAAAAATAGTTCCATTTCCATAATTTATTTCCTCCGCTTACATGTTGTTCATCATGTCAGAAACGGCCCGTTCCGGCGCGCTTATCTGACTGTCATAAATGGCTTCTGTGGCGATTATCATAATCACGGTAAGCACGATACCCGCGACAATGGTAAGTGGTAGTGATTCTAAAATTTTACCCATTAAATTACCCTCTCAAAAAAGTTATATGTTATGCGTCCCTGTTTGTTAGGATCACTTGATCGTTTCGTTAGAACGGGTGTAAATTTAACAGTAAATTAACCATTCGTCAAAAAGACTCTTGTATCTTTTAATATTTTCAGCCATTTAAGGCCCATGTCAGAACTTGAAACATACTGTGCGAAGCAGGTAAAAAAACACGACTATGACCGTTTTCTGATTTCGTTGTTCGCTCCTGCGGATGTTCGTGAAGACTTATTTTCACTTTACGCATTTAATCACGAAGTCGCAAAAATAAGAGAAGCCGTCTCCGAACCAATGCTTGGTGAAATCAGACTTCAATGGTGGCGCGAAGCAATCGATGGTATCGAAGCCGGGACACCGCGAAACCATGAAGTAGTAAAGCCGCTTAATGATGCGTTTCATAAACATTCACTTGCAAAAGATATGTTTTATAAGGTCATCGATGCCCGGACAGCCGATATTTATGATGAGAACCCGGCAACCATAACGGATTTTGAACGGTATCTGGGTGATACTTCGGGAAATCTGATGCGAATTGCGGCCTGGATACTGGGGGAACGGGACGAACATGTGTTATCGGTAACCTATGATCTTGGTCTTGTGTGGGGGCTGATCGGCACGCTCAGGACAATTCGTTATCATATTTCGCTTAATAAATTATCGTTACCACAGGATTTGCTGAATGAATATGGCGTTAGCAAGCGCGATCTTTTTTCCATGGAAGAAAGTGACGGGCTACGGGCTTTGGTGGGGGCACTTTGTATAAATGCAGAACAGTATCTAGAGCATATTTCGGCTGAAAAAAAACATTTAGGCAAAGAAGTGCGTTCAATATTCCTGCTTACTGCACTAAGCAGGTCTTATCTTAATATGTTTAAGAAAGCAGGGTATAACCCTTTTAAGATAAATGAAAAAGCAAGCACGTTTCAACGGCAGTGCCGTCTGTTTTATTCAGCGATGCTCGGTTTGATCTAACCATGCATCAAGTGCTGCGAGTGCGCGTTTTGATTTAAGCGGTTTTCTGTCTTTGCGTTTGATTTTGACCATACGGCCATCCACTTCATGTTTCTTTTCTTCAAGCGGCGGCATGATCCCAAAATTTACATTCATTGGCTGGAAAGTATTTGCTGTTCCGGCTCCTTCGATATGACCACCGGTAATATGATTTATCAGTGCGCCAAAAGCCGTAACAACAGGGGGCGGGGTAATTTTCTCAACCTTTATTTCAGCCGCAAGGAACCGCCCTGCCATAATACCCATGGCCCCACTTTCCACATATCCCTCGACCCCGGTAATCTGACCCGCAAAGCGAATGTGCGGCATGGATTTTAGCCTTAACTGATCATCAAGTAGCTTTGGGCTGTTGATAAATGTATTTCGGTGAAGGCCGCCGAGACGGGCAAATTCTGCCTTTTCCAGGCCGGGAATTTTTCTGAATATTTCCTTTTGATGGCCGTATTTCAGTTTGGTTTGAAAGCCAACCATATTATAAAGTGTGCCAAGTTTATTATCTTGACGAAGCTGTACAACGGCATATGGTTTTTCATCACTATGAGGGTTTTTTAGTCCGACCGGCTTCATCGGCCCGTAACTAAGTGTTTCGGGTCCCCGCTCTGCCATTACTTCTATGGGCATACAACCTTCGAAAAAGGTGATATCCTTTTCCCAATCTTTATAATCCGATTTTTCACCTTCGGTAATATCACGGATGAATTGGTAATATTGTTCTTTTGAAAGGGGACAGTTTATATAATCGGCACCATCCCCCTTATCATAACGGCTTTGAAACCATGCCTTGTTAAAATCGATCGTATCCTTATAAATGATGGGTGCTATGGCATCAAAAAACTGTAGTTCATCAACGCCCGTAATTTCCAGAACGGCGTGTGCCAGCTTTTCGGATGTAAGGGGGCCGGTCGCGATAATCACATTACCCCATTCTCTGGGCGGGATGGCATCCACTTCGCCGCGTTCAAGGGCAAATAATGGATGCTCAAGCAGTTTTGATTGTACAAATTGACTGAACAGGTCACGATCAACGGCAAGGGCGCTTCCCGCGGGTACTTTTGTCACTTCGGCGGCTTCCATCATCAGGCTGCCCATACGTCGCATTTCTTCATGAAGCAGACCAACAGCATTATTTTCCATATCGTCTGACCGAAAACTGTTGGAACATACAAGCTCCGCAAGTCCGTCCGTTTGATGGGCGTTGGTGCCTTTAGCGCCACGCATTTCATGAAGGATCACCGGAATGTCACGTTTAAGTAACTGCCATGCGGCTTCCGTCCCGGCCATGCCGCCGCCGATAATATGAATAGGTGAGGTGCTCATAAATAGTTCGCCGTTTTGTTCGGCAAGCTGATAACATTAAACAGAAAAAAAGAGTAGCCCAAAAATGATAACGCCTGCTTGGGCAAAGCAGGCGCATCAAAATGGAGTAAGTTGAGTATTATGGTATTACAGTTATTTGGGCATCTGTAATATTTTCAATATAGGCCGAGAAAGTTAACAAAAAGTTAATGAATATAAAAATTTTATAATAATTTTTTTAAAAAGCACATTTTGTATATAATAACTGTTTAAATACAATAAGTTATATAAATAATTTATATGAAGATTATTTGCTGTATTCGTTAATTTTGTTTCTTTACCGGCAGGGTATTTTACGCAAAGTTAACAAATTGAATCCCATTTTGGGGCAGTTATTATAGGCTGAATTACAGGATTTTTTTCAGATATTCACCTGTAAAGCTGCCTTTTGTGGCGGCGACCTGTTCCGGTGTTCCTTCAGCAATAATCATACCGCCTCCGCTGCCACCTTCGGGGCCGATATCAATGATCCAGTCGGCTGTTTTTATCACATCAAGATTATGTTCGATTATGATAACGGTATTTCCCATATCAACCAGTGCCTGGATCACTTCAAGCAGTTTTTTAATATCTTCGAAGTGAAGTCCCGTTGTGGGTTCATCCAGAATATAAAGCGTGCGCCCGGTTGATTTTTTGGAAAGTTCCTTGGAAAGTTTAACCCGCTGCGCTTCGCCACCAGAAAGTGTCGTGGCTGCCTGTCCAATCTGGATATAATCAAGCCCGACTTTTTGCATCATTATAATTTTATCGCGCACGCTTGGAATGGCCGCAAAAAAATCAACACCTTCTTCAACGGTCATATCCAGAATGTCGGAAATTGATTTTCCTTTGAATTTGATTTCAAGGGTTTCGCGGTTATAGCGTTTTCCCTTACAAACGTCACATTGAACATAAACATCGGGAAGGAAATGCATTTCAATCTTGATAACACCGTCACCCTGACACGCCTCGCAGCGGCCACCTTTTACGTTGAATGAAAAACGGCCCGGTTTATAGCCACGTGATTTTGCTTCCGGAAGTCCGGCGAACCAGTCACGGATCGGGGTAAAGGCGCCGGTATAGGTAGCCGGGTTGGACCTTGGTGTGCGGCCAATCGGGGATTGATCAATTTCAACAATTTTATCTATATATTCAAGCCCGGTGATGTCTTCATGCTTGCCGGGGATAACCCGGCTGCGGTTGATTTTGCGTGCAACGGCCTTGTAAAGGGTATCAATCGTCAGTGTCGATTTTCCGGAACCCGACACGCCGGTAATACAGGTCATAACCCCAAGCGGGAATTTTGCTGTTATATTCCGGAGGTTGTTGGCACATGCACCGGTAATGACAATTTCTTTTCTTTTACTGCCGGCGAACTTCCCTTTGCGGCGTTCAGCCGGAACGGCTATTGATAATTTGCCACTTAAATATTTACCGGTAAGGCTTTTATCATTTTTCATGATTTGTTCCGGGGTGCCCTGTGCGACGATTTCGCCGCCATGAACACCCGCGCCGGGACCCATATCAATGACATGGTCGGCGGAAGCAATGGCTTCTTCGTCATGCTCCACAACAAGCACCGTATTTCCCATATCCCGAAGATTTTTCAGTGTCTTAAGAAGACGACTGTTATCCCGCTGATGAAGCCCGATTGATGGTTCGTCCAGAACATATAAAACACCGGTCAGGCCGGAACCGATCTGGCTGGCAAGACGGATACGCTGGCTTTCGCCACCGGATAATGTGCCTGATGTTCTGGAAAGATTTAAATATTCAAGTCCCACATTATTCAGAAAACCCAGGCGTTCTGTTATTTCCTTGAGAACCCGGTAGGCAATTTCGTTTTCTTTATCGGTAAGTTTCTTTGGCAGTCCTTCAAACCATTCGTATGATTTTCGCACTGATAATTCTGTAATTTCGCTTATGTGCTTGCCATCAATCTTGACAGCAAGTGCTTCCTGTTTCAGACGGTGACCATTGCAGGCATCACACGTTGTCGCGGACTGGAATTTTGCAAGCTCTTCACGGATCATGCCACTGTCGGTTTCGCGCCAGCGTCGTTTGATGTTGCCGATCACACCTTCGAAAGGTTTTTTGACCTTGTAGCTTTTAATGTTGTCGCTGTTATATGTGATTTCGACTTCTTCATCGCCGCTTCCAAACAGAAGGATATCCTGAAACTTCTGGCTGAGTTTTTCAAAAGGTGTGGTGATTTTAAAACCGTAATGCTTGCCGACACTTTCAAGCGTTTGTGTATAATACGGTGAATTTGATTTACCCCACGGGGCAAACGCGCCATCATTTAAGGCCAGTTTTTTATCCGGAACAACCAGTTCAGGGTCAAAATAAAGTTTTTCACCAAGTCCGTCGCATGTGGGGCAGGCGCCGAAGGGATTATTAAAGGAAAAAAGCCGGGGTTCAATTTCTTCTATGGTAAACCCGGAAACAGGGCAGGCAAATTTGGCCGAAAATAATGTTCGCTCGGCCTTTTCATCGGCGACTTCCACAATTGCCAGCCCTTCTGAAAGATTAAGGGCGGTTTCAATACTGTCCGCCAGACGGGTTTCAAGCCCATCACGGACGACGACACGGTCGACGACAACTTCAATGTCATGTTTAATTTTTTTGTTTAGGTCGGGTACATCTTCGATTTCATAAAATTCACCATCAACTTTAACGCGCTGAAACCCGGCTTTCAGCAGTTCCATGAATTCTTTTCTGTATTCACCTTTGCGTCCGCGCACAATAGGTGAAAGAAGGTAGAGCCTTTTTCCTTCTTCCATTTCCATGACCTTATCAACCATCTGACTTACGGTTTGGCTGGTAATGGGAAGCCCCGTTGCCGGTGAATACGGCACACCGATCCGTGCAAATAATAGCCGCATATAATCATATACTTCGGTTACAGTGCCAACTGTTGAACGCGGATTGCGGCTAGTGGTTTTTTGTTCAATTGAAATAGCAGGGGATAGTCCCTCGATATGATCCGCATCCGGTTTTTGCATCATTTCAAGGAACTGGCGCGCGTATGCAGACAGGCTTTCCACATAGCGACGTTGACCTTCCGCATATATAGTATCAAATGCTAGTGATGATTTGCCGGATCCGGAAAGTCCGGTAATGACGACAAGTTTATCCCTTGGAATATCCACATCCACGGATTTTAAATTATGTTCCCTTGCACCGCGAACGGATATTTCAGTGAGCATTTATTTACCCTTAAATGGAATCAGAGCCGCTATTTTTGTCTTCCTTCTAGGGCAAAGTAAAGTATTTTTAGGATAAGTAAAGTTCTTATTTTGTTCTTTTTGTCAAAGACTTGCAAAATTGACCTAAAAAGCCTTTGCGGATAGATCAAATGGTGGTTATGGTGATGCATATTAGATTCGATTTTAAGACAAGGGACATCATCATGGCGGGCAGCGTTAACAAAGTAATTCTTATCGGTAATCTGGGTCGTGATCCGGAAGTGCGCAGTACGCAGGATGGATCACCCATTGTACAATTAAGTGTTGCAACGTCTGATACCTGGAAGGACCGCGCAACCGGTGAACGCCGTGAACGTACGGAATGGCACCGGGTGGTTATTTTTAATGAACATCTTTGCCGGGTGGCTGAAAATTACCTTAAAAAAGGGTCAAAAGTTTATGTGGAAGGATCTCTTCAAACCCGTAAATGGACCGATCAGCAGGGCGTTGAAAAATACACAACCGAAGTGGTGCTTCAACGCTTTAATGGGGAACTTACCATGCTTGATGGTCGTGGGGACAATGACGGCGGAAGCTGGGGCGGTGATAACGGTGGTTTTAGTGACGGTCCCGGACCAAGCGGTGGTGGTTCTGCCCCCGCCGGTGGTGGTGATTTTGACGACGAAATTCCGTTTTAAAGTTAAATAAAAATCTATTTAGACCGACAGTTTTTTTGCGTAGAGAAGCTGACTGGATGAATTTGAATTTAATTTTTTTGTATTTCTACAAAAAATCATTTATTTTCAATTACTTAATTTTAAAATAAATTTTATTTTCATATTTAATTTTTCAATATTAAGTATGAAACAAATTCGCTTTTCAAATAGCTCATAGATTACTAAATCATTAAAAAATTATTGCAAGATTCGTTTGCAAAAGCTTTGATTGGAGATATCTTTATGGGCTCAGACAAAATGGTGAAACCAGCTCAACGTACTTTAGGCCCACTGCCCGATTTGGAACGTCATTTACCGGACGAATGGTGGCGTACGCTATTTAATGCGGTATATTTAACGACTGATGGGGATGTGGTGGAAAATGATGAAAATACAGTCCATGAGATCGATACACTTATCAAAGCGGTAGATATTAAGAAAAATGATGAAATACTTGATTTATGTTGTGGCCAGGGCAGGCATAGTATTGAACTGGCCCGACGTGGATACAATTATTTAACAGGAATTGACAGATCAGGATTTCTTATAAGACTTGCAAGAAGAAGAGCCAAAGCTGCCTATCTTCAGATTAAATTCAAAGAAGGTGATGCAAGAAGTATTGCACTTCCTGAAAGTTCACGCGAATGTGTTCTGTTAATGGGTAATTCGTTTGGTTATTTTGATCAGGAAGAAGATGACACCGCTGTTTTAGAAGCGGTAAAAAAAGTACTGAAATCTGATGGAAAGATTGTGCTTGATCTTACCGATGGTGACTGGATCAAAAAAAACTACGAACCACGATCATGGGAATGGGTGGATAAAAATCAATTCGTATGCCGTGAACGGTCAATATCAAAGGATGGAGACCGATTAATTTCCCGTGAAGTGGTGGTGCATGCTGAACGTGGCGTCATCGCTGATCAGTTTTATGCCGAGAGACTATATTCCAAAGAACGGATATGCCAATTACTCGAAGATGTTGGTTTTAAGAATATAAAAGTCCATGACGAGATTACGGCGCTTTCCACACGCGATGAGGACCTTGGTATGATGGCCCGACGTAATCTTATTTCGGCCCACTGCCCGGTAAAGGTAGAAAAGCATACAATAAAAGATGATAAATTAAGAAATGTTGCGGTGCTTTTGGGTGATCCGGGACTGCCGGATTCCGTAAAACTGGGTGGTAAATTTAATAAGGAAGATCTTGACACCGTTGAAAAATTAAAGGCTGCTCTTGGTCAAATAGAGGGATATAAATTTCGCTATATTGATCATCATGCCAATTTGCAACAAACACTTAATAAAACAAAAACCGACTTTATTCTAAATCTTTGCGATGAAGGGTTTATGAATGTTGCCGCGATGGAAATGCATGTACCGGCTATGTTGGAAATGCAGGGCATCCAGCACTATACAGGCGCGAACCCGCAAGCTCTTGTTATTTGCTATAATAAAGCCATTGTGCGTGCAGTTGCGACGTCATGCGACATACCGGTTCCGTTGGAAACTTATTTCGGCACGTCCGATCAGATGTTCACATTGCCGTCAATATTTCCGGCACTCATAAAACCATGTGAAGGAGACAGCAGTATCGGTATAACATCGCAGGCCGTCGTCGGATCAGCGGAAGAAGCGATAGAATATGTTTCATTACTGAAAGAACAACTACCCGGAACACCTATTCTTGTTCAGGAATTTCTGTCTGGTCGGGAAATAAGTGTTGCATTGATTGGCAATTCAAAATTTGGCTTGAAACCACTGCCAATTCTTGAGGTGGATTATGAAGATCTGGATGATTCTTTACCCAAAATTCTTGGATATGAATCCAAATGGGATCCGAAATCGCCCTACTGGAAAGATATTAAATACAAGAAAGCAACCCTTGATGAAGATACGCACCGTAGTCTTGTTAACTGGTCAAGCTTGTTGTTTGAACGTCTGGGCTGTCGTGATTATGCACGGTTTGATTTCAGACAGGACGCCGAGGGTACATTTAAATTATTGGAAGTTAATCCAAATCCAGGCTGGTGTTGGGATGGCAAAATGAACCTTATGGCAGCGTTTGCAGGATATTCATACACTGATCTGCTTAAAATGATTATTGACGCCGCTGAGATGAGGTTTGCTTCAAATTAATGCTTAAATTAGGCAGATAATTTATCTGTTTTAAATATGTAATTTTTCAGCACTGATTTTTACCATTTTGTTTGAAGCAAGTGAAAAGGCAGGGTATAAATCTGTCATGATGACGGATTTATTTAAACACTACCGTATTAAAATAAATGTTTTTGTCGCGATGGTGATTTTACTGAATGCTATCGCGCCGTTATCCGTCATTGCCCATGAAGATTCAAAAGCTGAAGGTTCGGCGACAGAAGAACTGTTTGGCGACAAAATTCTTATTTGTACGCCAATGGGCTTTAAATATATCAGAATTGAAGAATTAAACGAACGGCAAAGTAACGGGCAGGACGGTCAGCCATATCACTGCCCACTATGTCTGATTAATGTGGCAGCCCATATTCTTATTGCCGTTGATCTTAGTACTATATTTGAGATTGAATATCATAGTTCTGATATTCAGATTTATGATATAGAACAATGGCTTATCTCAACGTCATTTTCAAGCGCAGCAAAGCCACGCGCACCCCCAATTTTGCTTTAATTTTTAATCACATACCAAATTCGTATCAAATTTGGATGCTAGCATTGCAATTGAGATACGTGTTTAAAATAAACTAATTACAAAGCAAAAAGAAAATACAATGAAAAAATTACTATTATGCGCATTAGCGCTTTTCACTATCCAAATTAATGCGAATGCTGAAGAAGGTGATATCGTAATCACCAATGAATGGGCCCGTCCAATCCTTATTGCAGGGCGCCCAGGTAGCGCATATTTCAACATTGAAAATAAGGGGGATGAGGCAGACAAGCTTATCAGTGTAACGTCATCTGTTTCCCCGCGGCTGGAAATTCATGAACACACTATGAAAGATGGGGTTATGAAAATGAGCCAGGTTGAATATATCGAAATTGTAGCTGGCGGCCATGTGGAATTAAAGCCGGGCGGTTATCACATTATGATTTTTGATACATCCTCACAATATGAGATCGGAGACCAGATTGACTTAACCCTTCATTTTGAAAAGTCAGGGTCAATTTCAAAAACATTTAATGTCATGAGCCCGCAACGCTAAATCATATAGCATATCGACGGTAATATTGAACCTTGCCCTCAGTAAACGGGGTGAGTTTCAATGCCGTCTGCCAGATTGGAAACTATAAAATGAACAATTCATCCAGTTTTAATAAAACTTCAATCCGCATAATAATAAGCGCGGTTTTACTTCTGATAGCGGCAGGTGTCTGGTCAGTATATCTGATGAAAGATAATACACCGAAGGCTGGCGAAAATAGCCGTGCCTTAATTGGCGGACCGTTTAACCTCACCAACCATCTTCACCAGCCAGTTACGGAAAAAGATTTTCTGGGAAAATATATGATGGTCTATTTTGGTTATACCTACTGTCCCGATATCTGTCCGATGGATTTGCAGATTATGACCGATGCTTTACATATGCTTGATCCTGATATAGCCGGGCAAATCTAGCCTGTTTTTATCAGCGTTGATCCTGAAAGGGACACCGTGGATATAATGGCGGAATATATTGAATACTTTCATGAAAACCTAGTCGACCTGACCGGAACTGTCGAACAGATTGAAGCCGTAAAAGCTGAATATAGAGTATATGCTGCAAAGGCTGATAACCCGGTTAGCTTTTATCAGGCGAGATTGGTCCAGGCTTTTTTTGCGCAGCGCAACAAAGAAATAAATTAGGGCGTATTGCTTATTTTTAAACCGTATAATTTTCTTGAAAAAAGCGTCGTAAGATGCTGATTTTAAAAGATATAAATATTTGAAAAAAATAAACTTTTTTTGAATTATAAAAATATGATTTTTATAGTCCAAAAGCTTGCTATGGGGGCTCATATTTTGTATAAAATGGTGGTTACATTTTTCAGATTTTATATGTTAAATTTTCTATATCTGAAGTCGTAAAAAACAGGGATAATAAAGGGCCATCTATTGACCGACAATACAGCTTCCGAAGCACCGGACGAAAGTATCTCCAATATCACTATTGAAGAAGAAATGAAAAACTCATATCTCGATTACGCGATGAGCGTGATCGTGTCACGGGCACTCCCGGATGTGAGGGACGGGCTTAAACCCGTGCACCGTCGAATATTATATTCGATGTATGAAAATAATTACGACTGGACCAAACCATACCGCAAATCTGCGCGTGTTGTCGGGGATGTGATGGGTAAATACCATCCGCATGGTGACAGTGCCATTTATGATGCAATGGTGCGGATGGCGCAGGATTTTTCATTAAGGCTGCCGCTTATAGACGGGCAGGGAAATTTTGGATCTATGGACGGTGATCCGCCGGCTGCGATGCGTTATACAGAAGCACGCATGGCAAAAGCGGCCAGTGGTCTGCTTGAAGATATTGATATGGATACGGTCAATTTCCAGCCGAACTATGACGAAAGCGAACATGAACCGAGCGTCCTGCCGGCACGTTTTCCGGCGTTGCTGGTAAATGGGGCAGGCGGTATTGCCGTTGGTATGGCGACAAATATCCCACCCCATAACCTTGGTGAAGTACTGGATGCCTGCTGTGCCTATATTGATAATCCGGAAATAAGCCTTGAAGAACTGGTTGAAATTGTACCTGGTCCTGATTTTCCTACCGGTGGCATGATCATGGGTGGTGCAGGCGCGCGCTCGGCGGAAATGACCGGTCGTGGATCGATTATAATGCGCGGCAGAACCCATATTGAAGAATTTAAAAAAGACCGTGAAGCCATTGTCATCACAGAAGTGCCGTATCAGGTCAATAAATCCCGGATGATCGAAAATATTGCGGACTGTGTTCGCAGTAAGAAAATTGAAGGTATATCGGATATCCGTGATGAAAGTGACCGGGATGGCGTACGTGTGGTTGTTGAAATCAAACGGGATTCGATGGCTGATGTTGTACTTAACCAGCTTTTCCGCTTTACACCGCTTCAAACCAGTTTTGGTGCCAATATGCTGGCACTTTGCGGTGGTCGTCCGCAGGTTCTGAACCTTCTTGATGTCATCGAACAATTTGTCCGTTTCCGTGAAGAGGTGATTACCCGCCGTACCAAATTCAAGCTTAGCAAAGCGCGGGACCGTGCGCATTTATTGGTTGGTCTGGTTATTGCGGTTAATAACCTTGATAAAGTGGTTGCCATGATCAGAAGTGCGGCTAACCCTGCGGATGCGCGTGAAGCACTGCTTGCTGAAAACTGGGATGCCGTTGACGTTGCCGGTTATATTGAACTTATCAATGAACCCGGCCGCGGCATTATTGACGGAAAATATAAGCTTTCAGAAAAACAGGTCCGCGCCATTCTTGAACTCAGACTTCACCGTCTGACAGCCCTTGGCCGTGATGATATTGGTGGGGAACTTAAAGATCTTTCAATTCAAATTGAAGACTTTATCGGGATACTGCGTTCGCGTGAACGTCTTTATGGCATTATGCGGGAAGAATTTGTTGCCTATAAAGATGAATTTTCCACACCGCGACGCACCGAATTTGCAGCAGATGCCGCCGGATTTGAAGACGAAGACCTGATCCAGGTTGAAGATATGGTCGTTACAGTAACAAATACCGGCTATATCAAACGTGTAGCGCTTGATACTTACCGTGCCCAGCGCCGTGGCGGTAAGGGCCGCAGCGGCATGTCAACAAAAGATGAAGATGTGCTTTCAAATGTGTTTGTAGCAAATACCCATGTACCGATCCTTTTCTTCAGCACATTCGGACAGGTTTATAAACTTAAGGTATGGAAACTTCCACTTGGTTCACCGACATCCAAGGGAAAGGCTCTGATCAATCTGCTCCCTCTTGAACAGGGAGAAACCATTTCAGCAATCCTGCCGCTACCTGAAGATGAGGACAGCTGGGGCGAACTTCATGCAATCTTTGCTACTTCGAAAGGAAATGTAAGGCGTAATCTTTTATCCGATTTTTCAAATGTGCGTGCAAACGGCAAAATCGCTATCAGGCTTTCCGAGAGTGATAAACTTGTTGGTGTTGCGGCATGTTCGGAAGACGATGATGTGCTTATGGCTGCAAGCGGTGGTAAATGTATCCGTTTCCCGGCGACAAAAGTGCGGCTCTTTAAAGGGCGTAATTCGGATGGTGTGCGCGGTATTAAACTTGCTGATGACGATGAAGTGGTTTCCATGTCAATCCTTCATCATGTGAATATGGATCAGGAACAAAAAGTTGCCTACCTTCGTTATGCCAATGCCAAGCGTCGTGGAGAAGATCCTGAAAAACCAGAGGAAATTGATGACGAACGGCTTGCGGCACTTGAGGAACGGGAAGAATTTATTCTCAGTATCACCGTAAACGGATATGGCAAGCGGACATCTTCCTATGAATATCGTGTAACCGGCCGTGGCGGTAGTGGTATCATCAATATTGAAACGTCGGAAAGAAACGGTGAAGTCGTGGCGGCCTTTCCAATCGAAGAACATGATCAGCTTATGATGGTCACCGATAATGGACGGTTAATTCGCGTTCCCGTGCATGATGTAAGGATCGCGGGACGCAATACACAGGGGGTAACACTCTTTAAAGTGGGTGATGATGAAAAGATTGTTTCTGTTGACCGTATTCATGAATCAGAGGATGATGAAGAATCAGAAGAAGATGGCGGTGATGAAAACACCGGGTCTTCAGAAGATAAAACAACTCCTGAGGAGTGATAAATGGCTGTTGGCAAACGAATAGGGCTTTACCCGGGTACGTTCGATCCGATTACACTTGGACATCTGGATATTATCGAGCGTGGCACAAAGCTCGTTGACCATCTTATTGTGGGGGTTTCCACAAATCCTTCTAAAAAAACGCTTTTTACGCTTGAAGAACGTATCGAAATCGTAAGGCGGGAAACAAACTATTTAAACAGGAAGGCCGGTTCAACGGTTGAAGTAATAGGGTTTAATTCTCTTCTTATGGCTTTTGCGGAACAGGTGAATGCATCCGTTATTATACGCGGGCTGCGCGCTGCGTCGGATTTTGAATATGAATTTCAGATGACGGCGATGAATGACCAGCTTAATGAGGAAATTGAAACGGTTTTTATGATGGCGGATCCTTCGCTTCAGGCAATTGCCTCTCGACTCGTCAAGGAAATTGCAATATATGACGGTAAAATTGATAAGTTTGTTACCAAATCAGTAGGTGATGACGTACTTGCAAAACTTGGCAAAAAATAAATAACTACAGGACAAGACAATGAAAATAATTTTTAAGGCTTTTATCGCCTTTCTCTTTATTTCCCTAACGCCTTATTCGGTTAATGCCCAGCAATCCGATCTGGATCCTGAAAATACACTTTACCTGGATCTGGTTGATGGCCGTGTTGTTATCAAAATGTATCCGGAATATGCGCCCAAGCATGTGGCACGTATTAAAGAACTTGTTAGGCAGGGTTTTTATGATGGTATCGTCTTTCACCGGGTAATTGATGGATTTATGGCGCAAACCGGTGATCCGGATGGGGCCAATCCCGAACTTTCAGGAACTGGTGGCAGTGGTCAGCATATAGAAGCGGAATTTCATACGGAACTATCACATTTTAAAGGTATCGTTTCAATGGCGAGGGCCAGTGACCCCAATAGCGCCGACAGTCAGTTTTTTATTATGTTTGGTTATCGTCCCAATCTTGACGGTCAATATACTATTTGGGGCGAGGTTGTGTCTGGCATGCGCTATGTGGACAATATCAAGCGCGGACTTGTGAGCGAAGGCCTTACAGATCCAAGTAAAATCATCAAAATGCAGGTAGCTGCTGACGTAAAAGAATAGGAAGTAATAATGGATCTTGAAAATACACTGTATCTTGACCTTGAAGCCGGGCGTGTCACAATCGAACTTTATAATGATGTAGCCCCAAACCATGTAGCAAGGATCAAACAGCTAGCCCGCGAAGGATTTTACGACGGCCTGACATTCCACCGTGTTATAGAAGGTTTTATGGCCCAGGGTGGTGACCCGGACGGCACCGGTATGGGTGGTTCCGGTCATAAACTTCCAGCGGAATTTTCAGATAGACCGCATCACCGCGGTGCCTGTTCAATGGCGCGTTCGCAGGATCCTGATAGTGGCGATAGCCAGTTTTTCATCTGCTTTGGGGATGCCACATTCCTTGATGGGCAATATAGTGTCTGGGGACAGGTTATTGATGGAATGGAACATGTTGACGGTATCAAGCGCGGCGAAGGAATGGATTTCTGCATGAACGGAAGCCCGGACAAGATCGTTAAAATGCAGGTGGCTGCTGACGCAGCATAAAATGTTCAATGAAAGTTGAACAATTTGACTTCGAGCTTCCAAATGAGCTTATTGCCTTAAGACCCGCCCCATCCCGTGATGGGGCGCGGTTGCTTGTGGTATCCGGAAAAAAACGTTTGGACAAAAATGTTTACGACCTGACGGATTTATTAAATCCGGGTGATTTGATGATTTTCAATGATACCCGGGTTATTCCTGCGCGCCTTAGCGGTAAACGGCGTGATGCAAAAATGGAACTTACATTGCATATGAATATGACAGGCGGCGTGTGGAAAGCGTTTGCAAAACCGGCCAAAAAATTAAAACCCACCGATGTCATCATTTTTGAAGGCGGTCTTGAAGCATGCGTCCTTGAAAAAGGTGATGGCGGCGAAGTCACGGTCCAGTTTAACATAAGCGGTGACAAATTAAGTGAAATGATGAAAGTGGCGGGTGTTATGCCTCTTCCACCCTATATTGCATCACAAAGGCCGGTGGATGAATGTGATCTGGATGATTATCAGACTATTTACAGCAAAAATGATGGTGCCGTTGCCGCCCCCACAGCCGGGCTTCATTTTACGGTGGAGCTGCAGCAGAAATTAAAGGATAAAGGCATTAATAGTGCCTATGTCACCCTGCATGTTGGGGCAGGTACCTTTCTGCCGGTTAAGGTGGATGATACGGAAGATCATAAAATGCATGAAGAATATGGTGAAATCAGCGGGGAGGTGGCGGCCCTGATCAATGAAACACATGCGTGCGGTCACAAAGTCGTTGCCGTTGGCACAACATCACTTCGGCTTCTGGAGGCCGCGACCGATGAAAATGGTACGACCCATGCTTTTGCTGCAGCGACGGATATTTTTATAACACCGGGATATAAATTTCGCGCTGTGGATATGCTGATGACCAATTTCCACTTGCCAAAATCAACCTTATTTATGTTAGTAAGCGCCTTTGCAGGATTTGATAATATGAAAAAGGCGTATGATCATGCTATTGATCAAAAATACAGATTTTATTCTTATGGTGATAGCAGCCTGCTTATGCGCGAGGATCAGTTATGAGCTTTAGCATGGAAATTACCGACATCGATGGTAACGCCCGTACAGGTATCATAAAAACGGTGCGTGGTGAAATTCGCACCCCGGCGTTTATGCCAGTTGGGACCGCCGCGACGGTAAAGGCGATGAAGCCGGAAACCGTGCGCGAGACAGGGGCGGATATACTGCTTGGGAATACTTATCATCTGATGCTTCGGCCAACCGCCGAAAGGATAGCAAAGCTTGGCGGGCTACATAAATTTATGAACTGGGAAAGGCCGATACTGACAGATTCCGGCGGGTTTCAGGTGATGTCGCTGGCAAAGCTGCGCAAGATCAGCGAAGATGGTGTTTCTTTCCAGTCCCATATTGATGGCAGCAAACATATGCTTAGCCCGGAACGCAGCATGGAAATTCAACGGCTTCTGGGTGCGAACATTGTTATGGCATTTGATGAATGTACGCCGTATCCGGCCACTGAAAAGGAAACCGAAGATAGCATGCTGCTTTCCATGCGCTGGGCGAAACGGTCCTATGATGCGTTTCATAATGGCTCGGAACATGCAAAAAAGAATGCATTATTCGGTATTGTGCAGGGCGGCGTTTTTGAAAAACTGCGTCATCATTCGGTTGCCGCGCTTAAGGAAATTGATTTTCAGGGATATGCGGTTGGTGGCCTTGCTGTTGGTGAAGGGCAGGACGTGATGTTTGATGTGCTTTATTATACAATGCCGATGATGCCGAAATCCAAACCACGATACCTTATGGGCGTTGGTAAACCCGATGATATTGTTGGCGCGGTTGAACGTGGCATTGATATGTTTGATTGTGTAATGCCGTCCCGTTCCGGCAGGACGGGGCAGGCCTTTACCCGGCGTGGTACCATTAATATGAAAAATTCCCGCCATATTGATGACCCGCGCCCGATTGATGAAGAATGTCATTGTTCAGCATGCCGCAGTTATAGCCGGGCTTATGTATCCCATCTTATACGGGCCGGTGAAATTCTTGGGCCGATGCTGCTTACAGAACATAATCTTACCTATTATCAGGATCTGATGGCGGGTTTGCGGGCTGCGATTACCGCAAAAACATTGAAGGATTTTGTATCAGATTTCCATGATAAATACACGATGGGCGATATTGATCCGATAAGTTAATAAAATTCCCAAAAAGTGGCAAATTTCTATTGACGATCTTAACCTACCGCACTATGTTCCGCTCACCTCTATTTGAGGGCCCGTAGCTCAGTCGGTAGAGCAACTGACTTTTAATCAGTAGGTCACAGGTTCGAACCCTGTCGGGCTCACCAATTAAACAAAAACCCGCACAAAAGACCCTGTGCGGGTTTTTCTGTATCTTCAAGTCACATTTGTTTCATTTCTCCTTGTTAATGTCGTCCAAACTTGATTTAAATAAGCAAACACAAAATAGGAATGGATATGACCAGAATTACGGCTTTAATTTTATTGTTTTTTTCATGTGCCTTTATGCAAGCCACAGCAGCACCAAAAAATATTATTTTGCTTATCGGGGACGGAATGGGCGAAGCGGAAATTGCCCTAGCACGTGCTTATGAATTTAATGGTGATGAGGGGCTTTTTGTCGATACCATGAAACACCGGGGATCGGTGATCGTGAAACAATTGATGGTCGATGATCCAAGCAAATTTGAATTTGCCGGTGAGAGCGCCAGCGGGGGCACAACAATTTCAACCGGTAACCGCACAAGTGCCGGCAGAATTGCGGTTCGCGCCGAGGATGGTGCCCATTATAAAACCATAATGGAAGAAGCACAGGAACACGGATATAAAACCGGTCTGGTCACCACATCAATCATAACCGATGCGACACCGGCGACCTTCGCCGCGCATGCGCAGAACCGTTACTGTTTTATGCAAGGGTCCCGCGCCTGCGATCAGTTTGGTGATATGCCAATTGTTGAACAGATGCTTGACCATGATGTGGATGTCATGCTTGGTGGCGGTACCAATCTGCTTCCTGCGCCAGCGGCGGGTGGGGGCAATGTACAGGAAAAGGCGGAAGGGCTTGATTATACCGTTATAACCGACCGTGACGCGCTTTTAAATCTTGAAGCAGGCACAAAAACATTTGGGGTATTTTCACGCGGGCATATGCCGGTGGAATGGGTCGGTCCTGGCGGGAAGGGGGCGGATTTTGTCGATGTGGATGAAAACCGCGTGGTTATTTACCCGGAACCCGCCGCATGCGAAATAAACCCGGCTCATGCGGGTATGCCGCGGCTTGAAGAAATGTCAAAATACGCTATTGAAAGCCTTAAGGGTGCAGAAAACGGGTTCTTCCTGATGATTGAGGGGGCGTCAATTGATAAACAGGCCCATGTGGCTAAACCATGTGGCACGATCGGTGAAATGCTTGCCTTTGACCGTACGGTTAAAATGGCGGTGGAATATGCAAAAGAAATCGGCGATACCGCCGTGATTGTCACCGCCGATCACGGGCAGGCGACACAGGTGATATTCAAACCCGAAACATATGATGGATCGCCGATCCGTCGTGATCTTATACCGGGGCTTTATCAATTACTGCTGACCAAGGGCGGGCATGAGCTTGGGGCCTATTACGGAACAAATAATATCAATGACCAGTCCCATACAGGAGTAAATGTGCCGATTTATACTTACGGTATGGATAATGCAGAAGACCTGATGGGTGTTATTCAGCAGACCGAAATATACGGAGCGATGAAAAAGTTCCTGTTTGAATAGGAGATAAGATGCGTAAGGTAATATTGGCACTTCAGCTACTGTTTCTGGCGTCCTGCGCGCAGGAAGAAGTATCGAAACAGCAGGCAGATGGCCCCAAAAATGTGATCCTGATGATCGGGGACGGGATGGGCGAAGCAGAAATTGCCCTGACAAGAAACTATGAATTTGATAGTGGGCCCGGGCTATATATCGACACGCTTGAAAACAGTGCATCCGCGATTGTTATTTCGGTACGGGATGATAACCCCGATAAATTCTCATTTGTGGGTGATAGCGCCAGCGGTGCAACGGTACTTGCGACAGGAAAACTTACGGCGGTGCGCCGTATTTCCACAGCGGCGGGAAGTGGCGACGCTATCCCGACAATAATTGAAGCAGCCAAGGCAAAGGGCTTTAATACAGGGCTTGTCACCACGGCAACCATCACCGACGCGTCCCCGGCTGCATTCGGTTCGCACGTGCAGAACCGGTATTGTATGAAGGCAGGGGATGCCCCCTGCCGCGAAGGCGAAAAACCGATTATAGATCAATATCTTGAGCTTGGTATTGATGTACTTCTCGGGGGCGGGCAGAACCTGCTGCCCGCGGCATATGATAATGGAACAGTTGAAGATTTTGCCACTACCCAGGGGTACAAAATTGTTAAAGACAGGCAAAGCTTGCTTAATAGTGACTTAAGCGCAAAAGAAGGCAATTTTTTGGGTGTTTTTGCATCACATCATCTTGAACGTGAATGGCAGGGCAAGGACGGAAAGTGGGCAGAGCTTCTGCCTGTTGATGAAAATGG
The DNA here is from genome assembly GCA_038106445.1 of Kordiimonadaceae bacterium. Lineage (GTDB taxonomy): Bacteria > Pseudomonadota > Alphaproteobacteria > Sphingomonadales > Emcibacteraceae > Pseudemcibacter. Next base: position 267,000 of record JAYODU010000003.1, read on the forward strand.
GCTCGTCATTTTTCCGAAAGCCGAACGCTGCGAAGCAAACCCGGCGTTTGAGGGTATGCCGACACTTGAACAAATGACGGACAGGGCGCTTCGGGAACTTAGCGCAAAGCAGAACGATCAGGGTTTCTTTCTGATGATTGAAGGCGCTTCGATTGATAAAGCGGCCCATGATGCTGATCCATGCGGTTCAATGGGGGAAATGCTGGCGTTTGACCGTACTATCAAAATGGTAATGGAATACGCAACACAAACACCGGGTACAGTTGTTATTGTAACAGCGGATCATGGTGGTGCGACCCAAAATATTCATCATCCTTATTATTATGGGGACCGCACTGCGGATGAGGTGCCGGGGCTATATAAATTGCTGCTTAGCAAAGGCGGGCACGAAATGGTGGCTTATTATGGCGGGAACCGGGAACCGGATCAGCCGCATACGGGCATCAATGTACCGGTATTTTCCTACGGTTTGCCAGAAGACATGATGTTCAAAGGCACAATAAGACAAACCGATATTCACGGTGTGATGGAAAATTATCTTTTTAATTAGCGATTATTCAATTTTCTTGGGACGGTGATTTTCATCAAGCGCAACATAGATGAAATCGCCTTCCGTAACCTTTGTTTCCTACTCGGTTTCGCGGCTTAAAACAGTAACTTCAATATGAATGGTAAGTGATGTTGTTCCAACTTTCGTGATATCAGTATAGACGCTCATCCAGTCGCCCACATTTATCGGTGCGTGGAATTTCATCGGCTCAATGGCGACTGTTGCGACCGGGCCGCCAACGCGGCGGATTGCTTCAACACCGCCGGCACTATCCATTTGTGATAAAATCCAGCCGCCAAATATATGACCGTTTGAATTGATATTGCTGTATTTTTTTATAGATGCCATATGAAAGTTAGCCATAAAATTGTCATCGTCACGGATCAAAATTTGAAGCAATACAATTTTCATTTGCTTTAATAGTTGTTCTATTTTCTCCTTCGGGGTATAGAATGGACTAAAGAATTTAACTTCATGGCGAATGAATTAAGCCGGAATCAGGTGGAAAATATGCTTGTTAATCTTATTAGACGAATTTTTGGCTGGTGGCATGTCGGTACTATAGGAACTTTACTATTTACAAAATTCAAAGGGGTTAATGTTGGTGAGGACGTTTTGGGCAATAAATATTATGTCTCAAAAGATGGTAAAAAGCGTTGGGTAATTTTTGCTGGCGAAATAGAAGCAAGCTCAATTGCCCCGGAATGGCATGCCTGGTTACATAAAATTGTTGATAAAACACCACTAGAAATGCCGCGTAACATAAAAAGCTGGGAAAAGGATCACTTACCTAACCAGACAGGAACCGTTAATGCTTATTCACCAAGTGGTGCACTGACAGAAGGCGGTATCAGAAAAAGTACCACAGGTGACTATGAAGCATGGACCCCTGGAAACTAATAACTTGATTGGAGCCTTGAATGAGAAATAATCTTGTTGAGACAATAATGGGGGCAGTAGTCCTTATTATAACAGGTGGGTTTCTGTATTTTGCATTCAGCAACGCAAATGTCGGTGGTGCAGGGGGCAATGTTTATTTTGCCCATTTTGACAAGATTGACGGTCTTGCTGTCGGTGGTGAGGTCAAAATAAGCGGTATTAATGTAGGCACAATTATCAGCCAGTATCTTGATATTGATACCTATGAAGCTGTTGTGGAAATCAGCATTGATGAATCGATTAAACTTCCGGAAGACACATTTGCCAAGATAACGTCTGAAGGACTTCTCGGGGGAAATTATCTTGTTCTTGATCCGGGCGGCAGTGATATCATGCTGGAAAGCGGCGATCAGATTATCGAAACCCAGGGTGCGGTGGATCTGCTTGGTCTGTTAAGCGCTTTTGCCAGTGGCAGTGACGAGTAAATATTATGTTTCGCTGCCTTTCGGTTTTTATCACACTGTTTCTTTATATTGGATTTGCCACTGCGCAGGAAGTGCCGACAGTCACGCTGAGGGCCCTTAATAAAATTACTGCGAAGCTGGAAATACTCACCGTAAATCAGAATGAAATCGTAAAATTCGGAACACTTGAAATTACTATGCGGGCATGCCGTTCCAATCCGCCGGAAGAAACACCGGAATCAGTTGCTTTCCTTGAAATTGTTGATCTGGGCCAGACAGGCGAACCGACAAAAGTTTTTTCCGGCTGGATGTTTGCGTCCAGTCCTGCTGTTTCCTCCCTTGAGCATGCAGTTTATGATGTCTGGGTTACTGACTGTAGTCTGATAAATTTTGATGCATCAAGCGATGTTTAAGCAGTTTTGAGGCCAGATTGATCTGTTGTCTATAATTGTACGGGGAAAATTGATTTTTAAAACAGGGGTTAGTTTAAAAGAAAAAAAACATAAAGGAATAGTTCGCTAGACTTGACGGCGCGATTTTTATTGCGTTTGCCAATGGCAAGAGGAAGCAGGAGCACGGCTGACAGGAACATCGGGAAATTAACTGTTAGCAAAAAATTGACCAGTCCAAAGCCTGGAATATTTATACTGCCGGTGGGGATAGACAACATAAGCAAAAAGAATAACGCGATTTTAAGAACATTATTTTCTTTACTGATAGCCAGCAAAAAAATGCCGGTTAGGATAATGAATATCCAGAAATTATATGTCAGAAAGGCCAGTAAGGTTACACCTCTCCAGGCGATAGTGAAAGTCTGAACTTCTTTTTTAAATTGTAATAACTCGCAAATTTTGGGAACAGAGCGAGCGGTATCGCAACGATTAGTGATATAAATATAAGCGCCCTGATCTCTTCTGGCATTCGTGGTAACCATCTTTCAAGCTGTTTAAATAGCGGTATACGGCAATAACATTATTGGATTTCATAATAGCGATCAATGTTTAAAGCTCTATGAAGATTAGTGAAGCTGTTATGAAGATCTGGTTTTTGCCCATTTCAGGATCGTTTCAGTCTCTTCATTTTCGCTTAAGGCGTAAAAATCGCTATTTTCGATCTCAAGGGCATTATTTAATTTTTTTTTGTAGTCTGCCCTGCTAATTTCAATGGCACCAAATTGGCTTAAATGATCTGTTACAAATTGTGTATCCAGCAGCACGTAGCCACCGGCATTTAACCGCGCGACAAGGTAAACCAATGCAACTTTACTGGCGTCAGTCACATTGTGAAACATGCTTTCACCACAAAATGCACCATTAATTGATACACCATAAAGTCCACCGACCAGCTTGCCCGTCTGCCAGCACTCAACGGAGTGGGCATACCCAAGTTCATGAAGTTCATTATAACGGGTAAGGATAAGATCATTAATCCATGTATTCTGTCGTTCCGGGTTATTTGTCGGTTCAGCACAATTCAGCATAACATCGCGAAACGCCGTATTAATACGCACTTCAAAGGGTTGTGCGCGTATTTTTTGGGCAAGTTTTCTGGGTATGTGAAATTGATCAAGCGGGAAAATTCCCCGATTATCCGGATCCACCCAAAAGACATCATCCGCATCCGCGCTTTCCGCCATGGGAAAAATCCCCTGCATATAAGCACTTAGAAGGAGTTCTTTTGAGATCTCCATCGGATTAATTAATCAGCGATAAGGCTGTCCAGATATTTTTCAAGCCAGTGGATGTTATAGTTCCCATTGATGAAATCTTCCTCATGGATCAGCTTCTGATGAAGCGGGATTGTTGTTTTAATACCATCAATCACATACTCTTCAAGGCTGCGACGAAGCCGCATCAGGCATTCATTTCGGGTTTTCCCATGCACGATGAGTTTCGCAATCATGCTGTCATAATGCGGTGGAATATGGTAGCGGGCATAAAGTCCGCTATCAACCCGGACATCAAGTCCGCCGGGCGTATGGTAATCTTTTACCTGACCGGGGGATGGCATAAATGTAAACGGATCTTCCGCATTAATCCGGCATTCAATGGCATGACCGGAGAATTTTATATCTTTTTGTTTATATTTAAGTGGAAGTCCGTCTGCAACACGGATTTGTTCCTTTACCAGATCAATCCCGGTGATCATTTCGGTGACTGGATGCTCTACCTGCAGGCGGGTATTCATTTCAATGAAATAAAATTCACCGTTTTCATAAAGAAATTCTATGGTTCCGGCACCTCGGTATCCCAGTCTTTCAATAGCCTTGCGGCAGACTTCACCAATTTCATCACGCTGTTTTGAATTAAGGGCAGGGGATGGGCTCTCTTCAAGTATTTTCTGATGGCGACGTTGCAGTGAACAGTCACGTTCGCCCAAATGAACCACATTGCCGTGTGTATCTGCAAGGATCTGAATTTCAATGTGACGTGGTGTAGTCAGGAATTTTTCCAGATAAACCGTGCCATCACCAAAGGCGGCTTCGGCTTCGCGCTGCGCGGATGATACGGCAAGTTCCAGTTCACTTTCATTATGGACGATCTTCATTCCCCGTCCACCGCCGCCTGATGCGGCCTTCACGATAACCGGATAGCCGATCCCCTTAGCAATTTTTTTGGCTTCTTTAATGTCGCGTATTTCACCGTCTGATCCGGGAACAACAGGGATCCCGGCTTCCTTCACGGCTTCCTTGGCAGAAATTTTATCACCCATAAGCTTGATATGTTCTGCGGTCGGGCCAATGAAAATAATGCCATGCTTGTCGATAATTTCAGCGAATTTCGCACTTTCTGAAAGAAAACCATATCCGGGATGGATTGCATCCGCGCCGGTAATTTCAGCGGCTGAAATAATAGCAGGGATGTTCAGATAACTTTTCGCGCTTGGTGGTGGGCCTATACAGACACTTTCATCCGCGAGACGCACATGCATGGCGTTTTCATCTGCTGTTGAATGAACAGCAACGGTTTTAATACCCATTTCGTGGCATGCCCGGTGAATACGAAGGGCGATTTCCCCCCTGTTTGCAATGAGAACTTTTTCAATCATTCCGCAGCCCGTTATTCAATGATGACCAACGGTTCGCCGTATTCAACCGGCTGGGCGTTTTCAACCAGTATCGCTTTTACAACACCACCTTTGGCGGCATGGATCTGGTTCATTACTTTCATGGCTTCAACGATCAGAATGGTTTGTCCTGCGCTTACCTTGTCGCCAACTTTAATAAAGTCATCGGCGGTCGGGTCCGGTGCTGTATATATGGTTCCAACCATCGGCGAAAAGATGGTGCCCGGATGGTCTTTTGGCTGAACCGGTGCTTCGGCAACCGACGCTTCGGGTGCAGCTAAGGGTGCTGATGCAGGGGCAGGTGCCGGTAACGGCGCACTTGCCACATGAACTGTTCCACCACCACGGGATATTTTTATTTTCAGATCCCCGTCTTCCACTTCGATCGTAGAGAGATCGGTTTCGTTTAGCATTTCAGCGAGTTCACGTATTAATTTTGTGTCCACCTGCATTTTTGCCATGTGTTTATTCCTTTTAATAATTCCCGTTTACTATTTAAGCATATTTTTGGCTGCATCAACAGCCATTAAATAACCGATTGCGCCAAATCCTGTGATCATTCCAACAGCTGCTGATGAGATATAGGAATGATGCCTGAATTGTTCGCGCTTGAATATATTTGATAAATGAACCTCGATTGTTGGTGTGCCTGCGGCCAGAAGCGCATCCATAATCGCGACTGATGTGTGGGTAAGGGCACCGGCGTTAATAATAATGGCGTCGTGCCCTTCGCGGGATTCCTGTATCCAGTTTACGATTTCGCCTTCATTGTTGCTTTGGCGGAAATCAATGGAAAGATCAAGCGATGCTGCTTTCTCTGTCATTTTATCCCTGATGTCGTCCAGAGTGTCTGCGCCGTATATTTCCGGTTCCCGTGTGCCCAGAAGATTAAGATTTGGGCCATTGATCACCAATATCGATTTTGTCATAATTCTCTACTGACTTATTATCATTAGATATGTATATAATACCTTAAATGTGATTTGAAAACAGTCATTATGGAAATACAGAAAGAAATGGGCCAATATTCATGATCAACGTGACTATCAATGGTGATGCACACAGACTGGCAGAAGAGCTTAATCTGACGGATCTTCTTGCACAGTTTGACATTGAAAGTGATAAAGTCGCCATTGAACATAATCTTGCGATTGTACCCAAAAGTACTTTTGCCCGGGTTATGATCGGTGATGGCGATACACTTGAAATTGTTCATTTTATCGGTGGTGGCTGACGAAACGGAATTGAAGGTAATATGAGTGATAAATTAATCGTTGCGGGAAAAGAATATAATTCCCGCCTGATTGTCGGTACGGGCAAATATAAGAATTTTGAAGAAACCAAGCATGCGGTTGAAGCATCAGGGGCAGAGATCGTCACCGTTGCGGTACGGCGTGTAAATATTTCAAAACCGGGTGAACCGATGCTCGTTGATTATCTTGATCCCAAAAAATACACATACCTTCCCAATACGGCGGGTTGTTTTACGGGTGATGAAGCAGTGCGCACGCTTAGGCTTGCCCGTGAAGCGGGCGGTTTTAATCTGGTGAAGCTTGAAGTGCTTGGGGATCAGAAAACGCTTTATCCAAATATGCCTGAAACGGTGGAAGCCGCCAAAACGCTTATTAAAGAAGGCTTCAATGTCATGGTTTACTGCAACGATGATCCGATACAGGCAAAAATTCTTGAAGATATCGGCTGCTGTGCAATTATGCCGCTGGGATCATTAATCGGGTCCGGTCTTGGTATTCAAAACCCGGTGGGGGTTCGTATCATTGTGGAAAATGCAAATGTGCCCGTGCTGGTGGATGCGGGGGTTGGTACGGCATCCGAAGCCGCTCAGGCCATGGAGCTTGGTTGTGATGGGGTGTTGATGAACACGGCAATCGCCGAAGCGGGTAACCCAATCCTTATGGCACGTGCCATGAACCATGCGGTGCAGGCGGGCAGGGATGCTTACCTCGCGGGCAGAATGCCGAAGAAACGTTACGCCGATCCATCATCGCCGCTTGCAGGATTGATCTGAGTTATAATGGCGGATTTGAAATAGTCTGTTATTGTGGGCTTCATAAAAATTATTTTCCAGATGATTATATTCAATTCTCATTTTATTTGCCAATACATCCACCAGTTTTCCGTTAACCAATTTTGGCGCGAAAAGGTATTTATTAGCGACGTCAAGTGAAGGCTTGATAAAAATTTCATCTGAATAATCTATAATTTTTATGCTGTTTGGATTGCCTTTCGTATCAATATTAAATTCAACTAGAGCGCAGCCCGGCACTTTTTTATGTATGTCTTTTATCGATAGTTCCGGACTGGGCTGGTTTAAAAGTAAATTTTCATTGTCAGGATAAGTTGTATAACTCGCAGCGCGTATCGCTTCCTGACCAGATTTTAAATATTGTTTCTGAATTAGATAAATATGCGCAAGTTTAAGGTGAATGTTGAAAAGATTTTTTCTATTTTCATCAGTGTTTTCTAGATCATTACTTAGCAAGATATTATATTTCTCGATTGCTTCAGAATATTTCTTTTCGCTAAAATAAAAATTTCCTAGGTGTTGGGCAGTAAACATGACTATTTTGTGAGTAGGACCGTGGCTATTAATAATGATTTCAAAGGCATTCTGAAATAATGCTTCTGTGTTCTCCATATCCAAGGATTTATACCTATACTGCCCTAAACGATAGTATAATTCGGCCATATTTTCTGCGTCCAGTTCCAAATATTGAGCTATATTGATTAATTTATTAGTGTAAGTAATATCAGATATATAGCCATAATGATTATTTTCAGTTTCAATAAATTGGAGATATTGATCAACATGACTTTTATTATAGGTAGTTTTCAATCTCTCAAGTAACTTAAAATATCTTTTGTATAAATCTATTGCGTCTTTCTCATATCTGTCATTATTTATTGCGCGCCTTTTTACTCTCCCACCTTTTTCATCATAAAGACTAGCCAGGTTATACATTGTGACAGCGTATTGAGATGAGCTTTTGCCGTAGATTTTCGGTGCCAAGTCGAATACTTTTTCCGCGACTTCGATGATCGGGTCAATTTCTTCTGAATTGGCATAAAGCTCATTGAATTCTGCATAAAGGCGATTAAATTGGGCCTTGTCCTCCGCTTCATCGGCAAAGGTTGATGGTGCAATAAGCAGACAGCAGATCATAAGGGTTTTTAAAGCTTGGTACCCCCTCTTATTTACGCACGACATAATTTGAAATAAATTATTTTTCAATATTGGCGTGTATTGATCTATTTACCCGGGGGGACTACACTCCAAGAAAAAAGGGAGAGGGCCATGAAGAAAATTATTATACTGTTTTTTATGATATCGGGATTTTCAGCGCAGGCGCAGCATCAGCAGGCGGATGGTGAATTTACCATGGCACTAACCGGTGATACGATTATAACCCGGCCGCTTTCCCCCTATAAGGAGCCGGAATTTCTTGAAATGATTGAATTGATCAGGGGGTCTGACATGGCCTTTACCAATCTTGAAATGTTGTTTCATGATTATGAGCCTTACCCTGCGGCAATAAGCGGCGGAACATGGATGCGCGGCGATCCGCGCCTTGCCGGGGAAATTGTGTGGGCTGGGTTTGATATGGTCAGCCGCGCTAATAACCATACCGGTGATTATGGCGTTCTGGGTCAGCAGCTTACCACCAAGTATGTGAAGGAAGCAGGGCTGATTGATGCCGGTGTTGGTGAAAGCCTTGCGGAAGCACGGGAGGCAAAATTTCTTGAAACAGGAAAGGCCCGTGTCGCGCTTGTTTCGGTGGCATCCACATTTGCATCACATATGGCTGCCGGAAGGTCGCGTGATAGCGTGCCGCCAAGGCCGGGCTTAAACCCGCTTCGTTATTCACAGACCTATATTTTGCCCGAAGATGAATGGGAAAATTTGCGAAAAACCGGTGAAAGCCTTGGGCTGTTTACTACCCAGGACGGGGAACCACGCGGCACGTTTGATAATCGGCCGGATGCATTCAACCTTTATGGATACTGGTTTGAAAAGGGCGCCGAAGCGGGTGTACGTACAGAAGCCAACAAAAAGGATATGGAAGAAATCAACGCGGTGATCAGAAACGCAAAAACCCTTGCGGATTACGTGATCGTCACCAGCCACAGCCATGAACAGAAAGGTCCCCGTGAAATTCCGGCAGATTTTATTGGTGAATTTGCCCGCGCCGCGATTGATGCGGGGGCGGATGTTTTTGTCGGGCACGGGCCACATGTGCTTCGGGGTATAGAACTTTATAAAGGCAAGGCAATTTTATATTCTCTAGGTGATTTTATGTTCCAGAATGAAACCCTGCTCCGGCTTCCGGCAGATAATTATGATAGTTATGGCCTTGATGACAATGCCCATGTAGCGGATTTTAATGACCGGCGTTATCAGGGGGGCACAAGCGGTTTTCCGGCACTACCCGAAATCTGGGAAGCGGTGATTGCCATTCCGACTTTTACCGGTGATAACATGACGGAACTTGCCCTTCATCCGATAACCCTTGGTCACGGTCTTCCGGAACAGGTGCGTGGCAGGCCGCTTCTGGCCAAAGGTGAGCTTGGCGATAAAATACTAAACGATTTGATCGTGCGGTCGCAACCGTATGGTGTTGAAATCGAAAACCGGAACGGCGTGGGGTATGTGAAAATCAACTAGCCCTTTTCTCAATTTCCGGATATTTAACCGCGAGGGTGAGTGCGCGCATCACAATAAAAATGCTGTATGATGCCCAAAGCCCGTGATTGCCGAATAGGTCAAGCAGCGAATAAATACAAATTAAATAACAGATTGTCGAAATGATCATGCCATTGCGCATAGCTGATCCAGCGGTGGCGCCAATGAATATTCCATCAAGCTGGAAGCTCCAGATGGAAAGAATGGGAAGGATTATTACCCAAACCAGATATTCCCCGGAGATTGTGCGGATGCTTTCGATAGTGGTCAGGAAGTTGATCACCATTTCACCGAAGAAAAAATAGAAACCAGTGAAGGCAAGGGCCGTGAAGATGGCCCATTTACCGGAAATAATTACTGCGGCGCGCAAATTTTCACGGGATTTTCGGCCAATTTCCTTGCCAACAAGTACTTCTGCGGCCTGCGCAAAACCATCAAGACCATATGCGGTCAGATTCTGAAGGTTCATCAAAACCGCATTTGCAGCAAGAACTTCCGTGCCGAAACGGGTGCCAAGCAGGGTAAAGCTTGCCAGTGTTAATGTCAGACACATTGTGCGTATAAAAATATCGCGGTTTAAACTGAAAAGCTTTTTATAGGCATCAAGATTTAAAATATTTTCAAAAACGGCAGTGCCAAAAACCGGGATTTTAAATTCCATTTTGCTGTGACGGGAAGCGAAATAAAGAGCCACAAAAAAAGCACTGGTTTCTGAAAGTACGGTGCCCAGTGCCACACCATCCGCCGTCATGTCGAAGCCATAAACAAATAAAAAATTAAGCAGAATATTACTAATGTTCATGTAAAGGTGAATGTATAAAACCTCCTTAGCGCGACCCATTCCCAGAAGCCATCCGGACGCCACATAATTCATAAGCGCAAATGGCGCCCCCCAGATACGAATATAAAAATATATGGCGGTAAGGCTTGTAACAGTCCTTTCCGCCTGCATAAAATAGAAAAAGCCGTAAACAATGAAAGTTTGCAGAATGATAAATAAAATGCCGATCGCGGCTGCACTGATACAGCCACGAATTAGCAGTTTGCCAAGGCCCAGTTCATCTTCACGGCCGTGTGCCTGCGCCGCAAGTCCGGTTGTTCCCATGCGCAGGAAATTGACCCCGTTATAAAGGATTGAAAACAGCATGGAGCCCAGTGCAACGGCGGCAAGATACCGTTCATGGGGCATGTGTCCCATGATAAAACTGTCTGATAAGCCAAGCAGTGGTGTCGAAAGGTTCGCAAGTGCCGCCGGAATAGCGATTTGCCACATATGACGGGATATAGTATTATACTTCGAATTTTGTGACATTTTGACCATTTATCATTACAAATTAACACGAACTAAGCTTGTTCATCGGTTGAAATAATATGGGAATTCTATTAAATGGAAATCAAATAATTCATGCGTAAGAAATTAGTATGAATAAATAAGATAAATAACTATAATATTTATGGTTGTTTCATAAGGTAAGGACCTACATCATGAACGTGCAAACTCCCGCCGGCAGCTATGAAGAACTTGAATCAGTTGTTGTTCGATTTGCAGGGGATTCCGGTGATGGAATGCAGCTCACCGGTACCCAGTTTTCAGTCGTCACGGCACTTGAAGGAAGCGACCTTTCAACATTTCCGGACTTTCCGGCTGAAATCCGCGCACCGGTTGGTACCACATTCGGGGTATCGGCATTTCAGATCAATTTTGGATCAGTAGAAGTATCAACCGCAGGTGATGAACCTGATGTCTTGGTCGCGATGAACCCCGCAGCGCTAAAAGTCAGCCTTTCCGGGCTTCGTAAAGGTGGCCTGATTATTGTTGATGAAGGGGCGTTTAATAAAAGAAATCTTGATAAGGCGGGGTACGTTGCAAACCCGCTTGAAGACGGCAGCCTCAGTGATTATCAGGTGCAAAAACTAGACATCACCAAAATGACACTGGGATCGGTTAAAGAATTCGGCCTCGGAAACAAGGACGCGGTTAGGTCCAAAAACATGTGGACACTGGGGCTGATCCTGTGGATGTTTGGCCGCCCAAGAAAACCAATTACCGACTGGCTAGAAGAAAAATTTAAAAAAATCCCGGACGTTGCAGCAGCAAATATTGCGGCGGTTAATGCCGGTCATGCCTACGGCGAAACGGTGGAAGTATCATCAAGTCTGCGTCGCTATGTGGTTGGCAAACATGAAGAGGAACCCGGTGAATACAGAACCGTTAATGGTAATCAGGCGCTTGCATGGGGGCTTGTGGCAGGTTCGCAGCTCGGGGATATTCCGTTAATGCTGGGCTCCTATCCGATTACACCGGCTTCGACACTTCTTCATACACTTTCCGGTCTTAAAGAATTTGGTGTGATGACATTTCAGGCAGAAGATGAAATTGCCGCTATTTGTGGAGCGCTTGGTGCGTCCTTTGCCGGCAATCTTGGCGTTACATCAAGTTCCGGTCCTGGGGTTGCGCTAAAGACAGAGGCAATCGGTCTTGCGATCAGCACGGAACTGCCTATTGTCATTCTTGATATTCAGCGTGCGGGCCCGTCAACCGGCATGCCCACAAAAACGGAACAATCGGACCTTTATCAGGCAGTATGGGGACGAAATGGTGATGCGCCGGTTGTGGTGCTTGCCACATCCAACCCGCAGGACTGTTTTGATGTGGGGATTGAAGCTGTGCGTCTTGCGACAAAATATATGACGCCGGTGATTGTTCTTTCCGATGGTTATATCGGTAATGCGTCTGAACCGTGGAAAATTCCTGATATTAATAAAATGGAAAAATTTGATGTAAAATATGCAACGGATCCGGAAGGGTTCCACCCGTTTAAACGTGATCCTGAAACATTGGCGCGGGTTTGGGCAAAACCGGGCACACCGGGGCTTTCACACCGAATTGGTGGTATTGAAAAATCATATGACAGCGGTCATATTTCCTATGATCCGGAAAACCATCAGAAAATGACGGATGTACGCGCACAAAAAATCGCCAATATTGCAAATGATATTCCAGAGCAAACATGCTCACTCGGTAGTCCGGATGATAAAATCGCTGTTGTGGGCTGGGGATCAACACGTGGATCAATTCATCAGGCGGTAAAACGTGCGCGCAGTGAAGGAATTGATATTGCACATGTGCATATCGGTAATATCTGGCCGCTGCCAAGGAACCTTGGTGATCTGCTTATGGGATTTGACAAGGTCATTGTCGCTGAAATGAATAAGGGGCAGATGAACAACCTGCTTCGGGCGCAATATTTGCTTGATGCACATTCCCTGACGAAAGTAACCGGGCAGCCCTTCAAAATTACAGAGATACTTGACTGTATCCGCGCAGTGGCGGGAGAAATGAAATGAACGAACAGGTTGATGTAAAAAAACGCACATTCAAGGATTTTGAAACCGATCAGGAAGTGCGCTGGTGCCCGGGTTGCGGTGATTATGCAATCCTCAAAGGGGTTCAGATGACGCTTGCGAATATTGGCGCGACACCGGAAAATACCGTATTTATATCCGGCATTGGTTGTTCAAGCCGTTTTCCGTACTATGTTGAAACATACGGGTTTCATACGATCCACGGACGCGCACCGGCCGTGGCGACGGGTGTAAAGCTTGCTAACCCTGATCTTGATGTCTGGCTGGTGACAGGGGATGGGGACGGTCTCAGTATCGGCGGTAATCACATGCTTCATGTGCTTAGGCGTAATGTGGATATGCAAATTATGCTATTTAACAATGAAATTTATGGCCTGACAAAGGGACAATATTCTCCGACATCGAAACAGGGTACGAAATCACCATCAACGCCATATGGTTCGGTAGATTTGCCGCTTACACCATGTTCATTTGCCCTTGGGGCAGGGGCACGGTTTGTAGCACGCGGTATCGATACAGCGCTAAAAGCGCTGCCGGATACACTTGCCCGGGCAAAAGAACACAAGGGTGCATCATTTGTTGAAATTTTTCAAAACTGTATCGTATTTAACGATAAAACGTTTGAACATTTCACACTGAAAAAAGATGCTGAAAATACACAGATCCATGTAGAACATGGAAAGCCGATGATTTATGGCAAAGAAAATAATATGGGGCTTCGTTTTAACGCTGAAAAATTTGCCATTGAAAAAGTGGAAATTGGTGTGGGTGGTATAACAGAAGACGACGTGCTTATTCATGATGAAACCAATAAACTGATGGCGCAGATGCTGGTTGAACTTACAGCACCGGAATTTCCGGTTGTTTGCGGGGTTATATACTGTAATCCAACCGAAAGTTATGATCAGGCCGTTCATAAACAGATGGACGCCGCCAAGAAGGCCAGAAAAGCTGATTTTAATGCTTTAATCCGTCAGGGGCGTACCTGGACAGTTGAGTAACCCTGGCTTTCTATTCTATCTATTAAAGCGCCTTATTTATGGGCGCTTTATTTTATGAAGGTTTTTTTGCACTTAGCCGTATAATAGCATGAACGGTAAAGAGATGTTGACAAGTATATGGGAACAGATGCGATAACCGACGAAGAATTGATGTTGCGTATCGGTGATGGTGATCAAACAGCTTATGGTATTTTGGTTGATCGTCATCTGTCCCTGAATTTGGGATATGCAACAAAACTTCTGGGTAATGATGCTGAGGCGGAGGAAGTGATGCAGGAAGCATTTATTCGTGTGTGGAAACATGCAAGCCGTTGGGATCCGGAACGGAAAACCCGTTTTACAACATGGTTTTATCGGGTAGTGACGAATTTATGCTATGACGTTGGGCGCAAAAGAAAGCCCCAGGAAAACGTGGAAATTCTTGAAACGATAGCATCAGATGAAACCAGTGCTGAAAATGTAATTGCGGTTGATCAAAGATCAAAGCAGGTTAAAAAGGCCCTTGAAGAATTGCCACAAAGACAAATGACAGCGATCATACTCTGTTATTTTCAGGGACTTTCCAACCGTGAAGCCGCAAATGTTATGGACGTCAGTTTAAATGCGCTTGAATCCTATTTGGTGAGAGGGCGGCGTAATTTGGCTGATATATTAAGGGAAGAAAAAGACAGTCTCTTAAAGGAGATCGGATAATGAATGATATAAAGTTAAATGAATATTTGGATGAATATGGAAAAAAATATAGTCCTGAACCCAGCAGGAAGCTGATTGATAAAATCATGAGAATTCCTCATGAAGTGGAACAACAATCAGTATTTTCCTGGAGTTTCAGGGAATGGACATTATTTCTTGTACCGCGTTTATCCGGACTTACGGCTGCCTGTGTAATGGGTATTTATCTTGGCGGGGCAGGAAACACAGCACTTGCTGAAGACGAAGTATCAGTGTTTGATATCGAAACATATGAAGGCGAAGTAGTGCTTG
Source organism: Kordiimonadaceae bacterium (assembly GCA_038106445.1). GTDB lineage: Bacteria > Pseudomonadota > Alphaproteobacteria > Sphingomonadales > Emcibacteraceae > Pseudemcibacter. Next base: position 282,009 of record JAYODU010000003.1, read on the forward strand.
ATGAAATTGAAAGTACTCTTCTTGATGTTGAAGATTTCATCTTTTATGAGGATCCGGCGCAATGAAAAATCTTTCATTAAAAATAAACTGGATGAGCATCGTAATGCTCGTGTCTCTTGGGATTAATTTCTTTGTTATTGGCTTTTTGGTTGCACAGCATAAAGCCAGAGAAATCCGTATGACGCGACTTTCATTTGATAATCAGATTTCGAAACTTGTTGAACCACTGCCCCGTAATGGAAGACGTGATTTTTACGTCACAATGCGCAGTAAGCGTGATGATCTTATCCCGATTTATCAAAATATTATGCAGCAACGTGCCGCCATTATGGAAATTATTGCTAAAGAACAGTTTGATCCGGAAAAATTACGTACAGCCATGCGGGAATATCATGAGATCTATCATCAAATGATTATGCCTTCGCAGGATGTTATGGTTGACATTATAAGCGATTTGAGTTTGGAAGAAAGACAAGCCATTCTGGGGCGTTTTAACAATCCGCCAAGAAGAGATCGTCGTGGCAGAGGTGAAAATGATCGCCGTAGGGAACCCGATAGTAACAGATGGTAAAATAGGATAATTTTATTTAATAGTTAATGTTTAGTTAACGATAATCCTGTATTTTAAGTTCCATGATTAATGATATTTCATTTCAGATACCAAAGATAATCACGTCCGGAAATGGCGCGCGCCATTTGCAGGATAATGCAGCTAATGTCAAGTCATCAACCCAGAACACGGAATTATCTGAAGAGCAGCAGGCAGAAGTTGATCGCCTTAAAAAAGCAGATCAGGAAATTCGTGCACATGAAGCGGCCCATAAAAATGCGGGGGGGGGCAATATGCAGGCAGCGCATCATATTCCTATACAGTAGGTCCGGACGGACAGCATTATGCCACATCTGGGGAAGTTCCCATAGACGTGGCACCCGTTAAGGATGACCCTGAAGCGACCCTTGCGAAACTGGATGTCGTTATTGCAGCGGCGCTTGCCCCGGCGAAACCATCGGCGCAGGACCGTAAAGTGGCCGCTGCTGCCATTGCTGCCAGAAACAATGCCCAGGCTGAACTGTTTGAAAAAAAACGTGCCCAACAAAATAGTGAAAATGAACTTACGGCTCCGTTTAATGTCAATAATTTTGGTAATACATCTATCCAATCAGCAAATAAGGCTTATGAAACCGGTCTGGGCCTTGGCAATAGTGACAACCAAAAATCAGGTTTTGCCATTAGCGTTTCAAGTTAATGAAAATTTTGATTTCAGATAAGATTATGCTAATCACATCTGATGACACGGCAGACTTATCATATTCCCAAAAGTACAGTTTCTTATCAGGAAAGCATTAAGCGCAGTCGCTTTATAGCACATATAGCGCACACGCCTGATGTTTCATCTGCGCGCGCGTTTATAGCTGAAATCAAAGATAAGTATGCGGACGCAGGACATAATTGCTGGGCCTATATCGCGGGCAGGCCCGATGACGGCCAGGTTCTTGGCTTTTCGGATGACGGGGAGCCCAATGGAACGGCAGGTAAACCTATGCTCAATGTGCTAATGGGGTCGGGTATTGGTGAGATTACGGCTGTGGTTACACGTTATTTTGGTGGTATTAAATTGGGAATAGGGGGACTTGTCCGTGCTTACGGGGGAACATTAAATAATGCTCTGCATGAACTTGAAACTGGTGAAAAAATCCCTGAAGTATATGTGAGCGGCATTTCTGATTACAGCCATCAGGGCATCATTGAGCAAATCTTGAAAAACTACAACATTCTTGATTTAAATAAGGATTTTACGGCCGATATTCATTGGCGTTTAAAAATGGATAGACGTGAAGCACCGCTGGCTATATCTGAAATTACAGATAAAACCAGCGGGAGGGTAAATTTTGAAATTGATGTGGGCTAAAGCGCCTTGATGATATCTTCAACCATTTTTTTGGCATCTGCAAAAAGCATCATTGTATTATCACGGAAGAAAAGTTCATTTTGTACACCGGCATAACCGGATGCCATACCACGCTTAACAAAAAGCACAGTACCCGCATATTCCACATCAAGAACAGGCATTCCGTAAATGGGGCTTGACTTATCTGTCTTTGCGGCCGGATTGGTCACATCATTCGCCCCGATAACAAAGGCAACATCAGTTGCAGCAAATTCACTGTTGATATCTTCAAGTTCAAACACTTCATCATAAGGCACGTTGGCTTCGGCGAGCAGCACATTCATATGGCCAGGCATGCGGCCTGCCACGGGATGTATTGCATATTTAACACTGACACCTTCTTCCTTAAGGGTATCAACCATTTCACGAAGGGCATGTTGTGCTTGCGCCACGGCCATGCCGTAACCGGGAACAATGATGACGGATGATGCATTTTTCATGATAAAGGCGGCATCTTCGGCAGCGCCCTGTTTTACCGGACGGGTTTCAATTTCGCCTGAACCCGCAGCCGCATCTTCACCACCAAAACCACCAAGGATTACACTGATGAAAGAACGGTTCATTGCCGCACACATAATGTAACTCAGGATTGCACCGGAAGAACCAACAAGGGAGCCTGTGATAATTAATGCATTATTTTGAAGGGTAAAACCGATACCGGCAGCGGCCCATCCTGAATATGAATTCAGCATACTGACAACAACAGGCATATCAGCACCGCCAATCGGAATAATAATAAGGAAACCGATCAGGAAACTTAGCCCGATAATAATCCACATAATGTTACCGCCACCGGCGGCTGAAACTTCATCGATTGAGAAAAACCCGATAAGACCAAAAATTGCAATTCCGATTGCGGCATTGATAAGGTGCTGTGCGGGCAGAATAATTGGTGCACCGGACATATTGCCATTTAGTTTTGCAAATGCAATCACGGAACCGGAAAAGGTTATCGCACCGATCGCCGCGCCCAATGACATTTCAATCCGGCTGGCCATGAGAATATTTCCCATCGCATCCACTACGCCAAAATTGGCAGGTAGCAGGAATGCTGCAGCGGCAACAAGCACAGCAGCAAGACCGACAAGGCTGTGAAACGCCGCGACAAGTTGCGGCATTGCTGTCATGGCGATCCGGGATGCGATCACAAGACCGATACCGCCGCCAACAGCGATTGCGACGGCGATCCATGTATAGGATACGATTTCCGGATTTGCCAGTGTGGTTACGATTGCTATGGCCATGCCAAACATGCCGTAAAAATTACCTTTTCTGGAACTTTCAGGAGAGGATAGCCCCCGAAGAGCGAGGATAAAAAGAACGCCGGAAACCAGATAGGCAATAGCGGTTAAATCAATGATATTCTGTTCGCTCATGATTTACCCCCTTTTTTGTCCGACTGGGGTTTCTTTTTATACATACTGAGCATTCTATTGGTAACGGCAAAGCCACCGAATATGTTTACTGCCGCCAGCGCGATTGCAATAATGCCAAGGATTTTTGCATTATTCATATCCGCTGGTCCGGCGGCGATCAGCGCGCCGACAATAATCACTGATGAGATCGCATTTGTTACGGCCATTAGCGGTGTATGTAGTGCCGGGGTTACCGACCAAACCACATAATAACCAACAAAAATTGAAAGAACGAATAAAGATATTTGTGAGACGAAGGGCGACATACCCGCGACGGCCTCAGACATATGTGCAATTTGTTCCATTTTAATTTCCTCCCTTCAGGCGCTCATGGACAATTTCGCCGTCCTTGGTAAGCAGAATGCCGGTGATGATTTCATCTTCCCAATCAATGGCAAGACCTGTTTTTTCCTCATTCACAAGCGGGGTAATAAAATTAAGTAAATTTTTCGAATATAAGGCACTGGTATCTGCCGCAAGGTGGCTGGCGACATTCAGATGCGCTACGATTGTGACACCGTTTTCGGTAGTATATAATTCACCGGGTTTTGTTTGCGTGCAATTGCCGCCTGCCGGTGCCGCAAGGTCAATAATGACTGATCCCGGTTTCATGCTTGCTACCATATCATCATCTATAAGGATAGGTGCCGGACGTCCCGGTATGAGCGCTGTTGTTATGGCAATGTCCTGTTTTTTGAGTGTGGCAGCAATGAGTTCGGCTTGCGCCTTTTTATATTCATCACTCATTTCCTTGGCATAACCGCCTGCTGTTTCACCTCCTTCATCGCTTTCAACCATAACAAATTTTCCGCCAAGGCTTTCGACCTGTTCTTTTGCGGCGGCACGAACATCGGTGGCTGAAACGACAGCACCAAGGCGTTTAGCCGTGGCTATTGCTTGAAGTCCTGCTACACCGGCCCCCATCACCATAACTTTGGCCGGGGCAATCGTTCCTGCGGCTGTCATCATCATGGGAAAGGCACGGCCATAATGATGGGCCGCATCGATCACGGCATTATAGCCCGCAAGATTTGATTGTGATGAAAGTACGTCCATACTTTGGGCGCGGGTAATGCGTGGCATAAATTCCATGGCATATGCTTCTATGCCTGCACTGGCGTAGGCTTTTACATGTTCAGGATAAGATGTAGGTTCCAGGATTGCAATGAGCATTGCCCCCTTTTTCATCATGGAAAGTTCATCCACGTTCCCTTCGCCGGCTATCAATGGCCTTTGTACTTTAAAGATAATGTCCGCGTCACTTATTGTCGCGGCGGCGTTAGCACCGATTTCAGCACCTGCTTCCTTGTAGTCATTATCGGGTATCTGGCTTCCGCCACCGGCGCCGGACTCAACAACGACGTCAAAGCCAAGGGAACATAGTTTTTTAACGGTATCAGGTGTTCCGGCGACACGTTTTTCATGCTCCCGACGCTCTTTTAATATTGCTATTTTCATATGGTAACCTCTTGAAATGATCAATTCGTTTCGAATGATTGACTTGTATCTTTCACGGTGAAAAAAAGCTTAACACAAATTAACCAAAAGGGTAGCGGAAAATTTTTACCAAGCAGCCTGTTTCAATCTGAAACACAAAATTACCACAATATTGTGATTTTCTTAACCATTGTCCCGTTGTGATACAGTTTTAGAAGTTCTATGTGCAGTTTAAGAAAATGGAATATGGTTACATAGATTAATAGGGAAAAATCTGCTAAAGAGCAAGCTAATGCGTTTGGAGCAATTAAAAGTGCCAGAGACGATGAACGGCACGAAGAACTTGTAGATGCAATGAGATCTCGTCGTTAATTTCTAACGACAGGTTTTCCGCCCTTGATGACTGCCTGAATATTTTCAAGCAGGGTGATGTCATCTAGCGGATTTCCTTTTATGGCGATCATATCAGCAAATTTCCCGGCTTCCAGCGAACCGATATCATTTTCAAGTGACATGGACATCGCCCCCCATATTGTTGCTGATTTGATCGCCTGCATTGGTGTCAGGCCGTGCCTAATCATATATGCGAATTGTTTTGCATTATCGCCGTGCGGATATACACCGCTGTCAGTTCCGAATGCAATATTGACACCGACTTTTACCGCTTTTTCAAACGCGCTGCGTTGCATATCTGTGGTGTCGCGATTTTTACGCAAGGTTTCTTCCGGCCAGCCTTCGGCGGTACCAACCTCATCGATATAATCACCGTTATATATATCAGCGACTAGCCACGTTCCATTTTCCTTCATCATATGAATTGCTTCATCATCTGCCAGTGAACCATGCTGAATTGATCGAACACCTACACGAATAGCCATTTTTATACCTTCGGCACCGTGCGCATGGGCGGTGACATATCGACCGCGTTTAGAAGCTTCTTCGACTGCTGAACGAATTTCTGCTTCCGTAAATTCAGGTTCACCCGGTTTGGTTCCAACCGTTAGTACGGCGCCCGTTGCAATAACCTTGATCAGATCCACATTATGATCAATCAGTTTATTTACGTTAGCGCGGACTTCTGTCTCATTTGCAGAAACGCCTTCTCTGAATTCAGGGGGAATTTCCACACCATAATCAAGTCCGACCACTTCACCGCCGCCACCAGGGGCCGTGATATAGGCCCCGGAAACATACATGCGCGGCCCAACAACAAGTCCTGCATTAATATCATCACGCAGCTTTATATCCACATAAGCTTTATATGTGCCCAGATCAATGACACTGGTAAAACCAGCATCAATTGTTTTTTTGGCATTTTTTAAACCCAGTTCATAGTCATGTTCGGCACTAACTTTTATTGGTGCCAGTACATCTTCGCTTTGGATGTTGCCAATCAGATGGCTGTGGCCATCAATCAACCCAGGAAGTACCGTGTAATCCGACCAGTCGATCAGATTTTCGTAACTTTTTTCGCTATCAAAGTACGTTACGCTAACAATACGCTCATTTTTAACACTGATAATCTGATCCGTAAGAACCTGCTCCTTTACAACATCGATCAGTTTTCCGGCACGGATATAGGTTATATCCGAATTGTTTTCCGTTGGTCCGGAACATCCAAAAATTAGGAGAAATAAGAAAGTGATGAAGATTCTGATCATTGACATTTAATGACCTCCAATATTTAACCGCGGATCATACCCAATGCGTGGATATAAAGGTCAAGCAGGGCTTCCTGTTCCTGCCTGTCACTTTCATCCATTTTACGAAGTCGCACTATCTGACGCATTATTTTAGTATCAAACCCAACTGATTTGGCTTCAGCGTAGATGTCTTTTATATCATCGGCCAGTGCTTTTTTTTCTTCTTCTAGTCTTTCAACACGTTCAATGAATGAACGCAGTGCATCAGCTGCGATACCGCCAGTTTCAACCATATTTATTTATCCTTTTTTGCTTTGAATTCTTTGTTTTTTGCAAGACTTTCATCCATCAGGCGCATTTGTTGGTCTGTGGCCGGGGTCTGGTATTTTTCGGCCCATTCATTATAAGGCATACCGTAAATAATTTCACGTGCTGCCATTTTATCAATTTCAATGCCACGTTCTGCGGCTTCTGCGGCGTACCATTTTGAAAAACAGTTACGGCAAAAACCTGCAAGTCCCATGAGATCAACATTTTGTGCGTCCGTTCTTAAGCGCATATGTTCAATTATGCGGCGAAAGGTGGCCGCTTCAATTTCAAGTCTGGTTTGTTTGTCCATCAAAGGTTCCCTTCTAATAATGTATAATCTTTGACATTTCAGGCAATGTTCTAATGAACGCAAGCTCGCGACCAAGCAATTTGCTCCACTTATCAATTCCGGCGGAATGGGCAATTTCGTTCTGCCTGATTTCAATATTTAGATGGGGAATGCCGTGCTGTGTCCCGTGGGTATTCATCGTATGATTTAATTCCTGACCGGAATAGGGTTCATTGTCACCAACATGATAGCCGTGGGCTTCAAGTTGCTCTTTTAACTTAAGGGCTAAGCGGTTATCCCTGTTCCACAGCATACCGGAATGCCATGGCCGCTCATAACCGTTCATTTGAGGGGTAAAACTATGCATATTAAAAACGATTGGTGCATCATCGCTTGCGAGTTTGTTTCTGATGATTTGATCAGCACGTTCATGAAATGGGTTGTAAAATGCGTCAATCCGCCTTTGTTTTTCGTCATTAGTGATTGATCTGTTACCTGGTATTTCATGACCGTCACTTGCAACGGGTATCAATCCATCCTGATCAAGCGCCCTGTTTGCATCAATCAGCAGTCTTGAAAAATTTGCAAGAATTGCGGGTGCGTCGAGCATTACGGCCAGATTTCGTGTAACCTCAGCAATTCCGATATCCCAGGCAATATGAAGCTGAAGCTGTTCTTTGCTCAGGCCCAGATTATCATATTCATGTGGAATATAATTACTGGCATGTTCTGAAATCAGTACAATATTGGCCGCGCCATTCGGGTTTATTATTTCATACGCCATCTAAAATTATTCCAGTGAATCGAATTCATATTTGTATATAGATTTACGCACTATTGTGTAGGAAAAAATTCACTTTATTTTCGTTATGCTCTGATTTTTCCTGTACACTAACCTGTCACTATGTATTAATATTTTGCATGAATTTTATAAATTAATAAGGGGCGGAAGAATGTATGTAACAAATTCCATAAAATTTATCAGGCAGATCATAGTTTATGGTCTTGCCCCCATTGTTTTCAGTAGTGTGCTGGCCGGTAATGCTAATAGTGCCGAATGTAACGAAAATATGAATTGCACATCTGCATGGCCAACACTCACCGCAGAAGAGCGTAGCGTGGTTTTTGCATTCTCAGAAGATTATAAAGATTTTATGGATAAAGCCCGCACAGAGCTTACATTTGTCAGTGAAGCCATAAAAATTGCCGAAGCCAATGGTTTTAGACCGCTTCGTGATGATAGCCCCATGACACCTGGTGCCAAATATTATGACAATAATCGTGACCGTGCGATTTCACTCATTGTTATTGGAACAGACGACTTTACAACAGGCCTTCATGTGATCGGTGCCCATATTGATAGCCCGCGGCTTGAGCTTAAAAATATACCCCTTTATGAAAATGTTGAATTTGCATTATTTCAAACCAATTATCATGGTGGAATGAAGCGGCATCAATGGACAAATATACCGTTGGCTCTTATTGGCCGCGTTGATAAAAAGGATGGTACGACAGTACAAATTAATGTGGGGATGAATGAAAATGACCCGGTATTTGTCATTCCTGAAGTCTCACCACACACTGATCGCGGATTTGGAAGCAGAACCCTGGATGAACATATAACCGCAGAGGATCTTGATCCTGTGGTGGCACATATCCCGGGTGCTGATGGCAGTGGGGTATCAGACCAAGTGGAAGCTTATTTGCGTGATACTTACGGTATTACCCGCGGTGATCTGGTATCGGCGGAACTTGCAATTGTTCCGGCAATGAAATCACGGGATATGGGTTTTGACCGGGGGTTAATAGCAGCATATGGTCAGGATGACCGCCTTGCAAGTTATGCAAATGTAAGAGCAATACTGGATATTGGAACACCAACAAAAACAGCGATTGCCCATTTGGTTGATAACGAAGAAGTTGGAAATGTGAACAACACGGGTGCACAGTCACAATATTTTTCCAATCTTGTTTCGCGGCTTATTGAAGCCAAAATGGGTTCGGACATTCGTGAAAGCTTTGTGCGGCGTGCGCTTTCAAACAGCCGGATGATTTCCATTGATGTAAATCCGGGTATAAATCCTATGCGTCCCAATGCGTGGGAGCCCTTAAACGCGCCACGTCTTGGATATGGTGTAAATCTTAAGCTTTACGGGCGCGGGTTTAATGCCAATTCGGAATATATTGCTTATATCCGCAAAACACTGGATGATGCGGGTATTCCCTGGCAAACGGCGACATATAAGGTCGGAACAGCAGGGGGCGGTACTATCGGCGGTGAATTTTCCCGTCAGGATATGAATGTGATTGATTTTGGTGTTCCCGTGCTATCAATACATACTCCATACGCAGTAAGCTCAAAAATAGATGTATGGAACCTTTACCGTGCCTGTAATGCATTTTTTAAAAAGTAATTGAGGGTCTATAATGCACCGTCCAAGACGAACAAGAATAATAGCCACACTTGGCCCCGCTTCTAATAGCTTTGATATGATCAAAAAACTTTCAGAAGCGGGTGCTGATGTTTTCCGATTGAACATGAGCCACGGTGATCATGCGGCGACGACAAAATTATATAATACGGTACGTGAAGTTGAAAAAGCGACCGGCAGACCAATAGGGGTTTTGGCGGATTTGCAGGGACCAAAGCTTCGTATCGGCGAATTCAAGGACAAATCGGTTGAACTGGTAAGTGGGCAAACATTCATACTTGATATGAATGATATGCCGGGTGATGCGAGCAGGGTACAACTGCCACACCCGGAAATATATGAAGCCGTCCAAACAAATACCGAGCTTCTTTTGAATGACGGAAAAATCCGCCTACAGATAGACAAAGTTGAAAAACAAAAAATTACAACCACGGTAAAGATTGGTGGCGAACTTTCAAACCGCAAGGGTGTCAATGTACCAAGTGCAATCTTGCCTTTGGCAGCTCTGACTGAAAAAGATAAAAAAGACCTCTCTTTTGCACTTGATCTGGGTGTTGACTGGATTGCACTTAGTTTCGTGCAAAGACCGGAAGATGTTAAGGAGGCACGCAACCTTGTAGATGGTCGTGCTGCTATTATGGCAAAGATCGAAAAGCCTTCGGCAGTTCATGCAATTGACGAAATAATCAGGCTTTCTGATGGGGTCATGGTTGCACGGGGCGATATGGGGGTTGAAATGCCAATGGAACAGGTGCCGCCCAAACAAAAGAAAATTATCCGCCATGCAAGACGTGCCGGCATCCCCGCGGTGGTTGCGACACAAATGCTTGAAAGCATGATTACGGCGCCGGTTCCTACCCGCGCAGAGGTGTCGGATGTTGCCAACGCCGTATTTGATGGTGCTGATGCTATTATGCTTTCTGCAGAATCGGCGGCTGGTATGTATCCTGTAGAGGCCGTTTCCATGATGAACCGCATCGCGCTTTCAATAGAAGGTGAACCAAGCTACCGCCGTATGCTTAACAGGGATTCGACAATGCCGGAGGCGACAACTGCTGATGCCATCAGTGCGGCGGCAAAACAGGTTGCCAAAACAATCGAGGCCCAGGCTATTGTTTGTTATACCGGATCTGGGTCAACAGCGCTTAGAGCGTCCAGAGAAAGACCGCAGGCACCACTTCTGGTGTTGACGCCCAATATACGCACAGCAAGAAAGCTTGCCCTTGTCTGGGGTCTCAACTGCGTATATTCACAGGATGCTGTGAATTTTCAGGATATGATCGATAAAGCATGCACGGTTTGCCATGAATATGGTTATACAACCATCGATGATCGCATCGTTATCATGGCCGGAATGCCGTTTGGTACGCCTGGCAAAACAAATGTACTGCGCATATCACGTGTACAGAATTCTCATGTAAAAATATAAAAGTAGCTGAAATACAAGAATAATTTTAAAGTGGCTATAAAAAGGAAGGAGGCCGTGACCTTGGGGGGGAATCACGACCTCCGAGATGCTATAGGCTGATGCCCATAACAAATTCAATTTACAATGTTTCTAATATCTCTGTCAATGAAGTTTCTAATATCTATGCCAACGAAATTCATTTATTTGTGACAATGAAAATCGTTATTAATTTAGCCTTGCCGTGCTTTAAAGCGACGGTTTGTTTTATTAATAACATAAATACGCCCTTTACGACGAATGACACGACAATCGCGGTGGCGACTCTTCAAAGACTTTAGTGAATTTACGACTTTCATAATCTATCTCGAATATCTTTTAGCTATATTTATTGGTCTTATTAACCCAAGTGCAAAAGCACTTTTCAAACTTTTGTGGGAACCTACAGATGTCATTATTAAATGTCAATGAAATCCTGTGTTTATTTTTAAAAAAGAGGTGAAACCTGATTTCTGGCATTTAATCTTATTTTAACCGTTTATTTAGCTGTGAACGCCTATAATTGAAAAAACGAGTAATTGAGTGAAATCAGTATTGTGCAGGGAAGAAATATACGAATGGATAAACGTGTTGACGAGAATGGCGTAAACGATATGAGCACATTGGAACTCAGGGAAACAGAACCTGTACGTGAGGTCGGATATATTGCAGAAGTCAGCGGCAATGGCGTAAAGGCAATCTGTAATTTAAAAACATTGCGTGAAATGGCCATGCAGGAGAAGGTGAAGCTGAATATTCACCTGGACAAATCGGTTCCATACTCAAAATCAAGGTAGCAAAAGGATATTTGTTTGTCACCGTACGGGATATTAAAGCATTACGCAGTGAGGGTCAGATCCTTAACAAGGTAGAAATGTGCCTTGATTATTTAGGGCATGGCATACGTGCGCCGATGACAGGAAAAGGAATGATCTTTGATCGCGGGGTTGCTGATTTTCCGCTTCCGGGACAACCGATTTATCCTGTTTTGCTTGAAGATATTGAGGGTATATTTGGTGATAATGACAGTAACCATTTTCATTTGGGAAACGTATTTCCGCAGTATATTACCCCGGCATCCATTAATATTGATGCACTTCTTGGGAAACATTTTTCTATTCTTGGCAGTACGGGAACTGGTAAGTCATGTACCGTCGCTCTTTTGATCCGCCGTATTGTTGAACGGCTTCCGGATGCACATATTATCATGCTTGACCCCCATAATGAATATGAAACCGCATTTTCCGACTGCGCACAGCATTTTGATATTAATAATCTGCGCCTTACATACTGGATGATGAATTTTGAAGAGTATGTTGAAATGTTCATTGATGCCTATAGCAGTAAGGATCGGATGATTGAAATTGATGTCCTGAGACGGTGTCTTTATGAAGCACGGGTGGATAATAATGAAAATATTTCTTCAGAACTTATCACGGTTGATACGCCGATCCCCTATAAGCTGTCATTCATGATGGCATATCTGGATCAGGAAATGGGAAAACTAGATAATCCCGAAACCCTAACACCATATTTAAGACTTAAAAATAAAATTGATGAGTTGCGCCGCGATACCAGATTTGGATTTATGTTTTCCGGTATGCTGGTCAATGATACGCTCAACAGCATTATTGGTAATCTGCTTCGTTTTCCGGTGAATAATAAGCCTGTATCAACAATTGATCTTTCCGGTGTGCCATCGGAAATTGTGAATGTTGTTGTTTCCGTAATCAGCCGTACCGTATTTGACTTCGCAGTCTGGAGCCGCGGTAATGACGCCCGTCCAATCCTTTTGGTATGTGAAGAAGCACACAGATATGTTCCTACTGATAATTCTACTATCTTTAATTCTACCCGAAAGGCGATAGAAAGAATTGCCAAGGAAGGCCGTAAATACGGTGTATCGATGGGACTTGTTTCCCAACGTCCTACGGAACTTTCTGGATCAGCACTTTCGCAGTGCGGAACTATCTTCGCCATGCGTATGAATAACTAAAGGGATCAGAAGTTTGTATCCCACGTTATGCCCGAAGGTGCCGAAGGATCATTAAATTCTCTTTCATCATTGCAGAACAGGGAAGCACTGGCCGTGGGGGAAGGTGTTGAAGCCCCTGTAAGGTTGCTCATTGATAAACTGGATAAAGATCATCTTCCAAGCAGTGGCAGTCCTTCTTATTCGGTTGATTGGCAATTAGGACTTGAAGATCCCGGGTTTGTTAATAAGACCATCGAAACGTGGCGTCGCGCAGGACAATAATCATATTTTTAGAATAACTTTGCCAAAATGCTCACCGCGTTCAAGATAGGTATGGGCATCAATAATATCTTCCAGCGGGAATATTTTATCGATGACGGGATTTATGGTACCATCTGCGAGAAGGGGCCATACGTTTTTTAGTAAATTTGCTGCAATTTCTGATTTGAACTGATTATCACGTGGTCTTAATGTTGAACCGGTTATTTTGAGTCGTTTTTTCATTATGGGTAAAATATTGAAGTCTGCTTTGACGCCCCCCATAAACCCCAATATGATAAGTAGTCCATAATATTCAAATGAGTTTAAAATAATTACAAAAAAAAAACCAGCAA
>JAYODU010000003.1:295525-388481 GCA_038106445.1 Kordiimonadaceae bacterium
CAATTATGATCAGTCGTCCATCTTCTGCATGTGAGTTTACATTCCTGCCTACATAATCACCAGCAACCATATCAAGTATGACATCAACACCTTTACCATTCGTGATGTTTCTTATGCTTTCGACAAAATCCACTTTCCTGTAGTTAATGCTGTGGTCAGCGCCCAGCATTTTGGTCTGTTGGCATTTTATATCGCTTCCAGATGTGGTTATTACTTTTATGCTAAATGCTTTTGCAATCTGAATAGCAGTGGTACCAATTCCTGATGTGCCGCCATGAATAAGTAACGTTTCTCCGGCTTTTAATTCGGCCCTGTCAAAAAGGTTGGACCATACTGTAAAAAAGGTTTCCGGAAGTGCGGCTGCTTTCTCCATGTTAAATGATTGCGGAATTGGAAGACAACACCCTGAATGGGCAATTGCGTACTGCGCATATCCACCACCGGTAAGAAGAGCGCAGACCTGATCGCCAACTTTCCAACTGTCTACATTAGACCCAATTTCGGTAATGGTTCCTGCGCATTCAAGCCCCATAATGGGTGATGCTCCCGGGGGTGGGGGGTATAATCCGTTACGCTGTATAATATCAGGCCGGTTTATTCCCGCTGCAGCAATTTTGATCAGAACTTCATCTGGAGCCGGGCGCGGGATAGCCATCTCAATAATTTCAAGATTTTCCGCTAGTCCATATTCCCTGATATTTACGGCTTTCATTGTCTAATCCTAATTGACAGTCTGAATATTTTATAGAGAATAGAACCCGATAAGCAATAGATAATAGAGGATGTAATGGACGACGAAGAACGGGATATTCCAAAGGGATTTTTACTCAAGCAGCTTAGGGAAGAAGATCTTAGTGTACATAGTATTGACGTATTGAGAGATCGTGTTTCAATCCTGAAGTCAGAAATAGTCAGAACAGAAGAGATGATAAGACATAAAAAAACTGCCCACGAAGACGCGGACAGTTTTTTTAATTAGTTTAAAGTAATTAGGCTACTTCATCCTCAACAAGTTTTTTAACTTCTGCAGTTTTATTAATTGCAATTGTGCGTGGTTTCAGATGCTCTGGTATTTCACGCTGCAAGTCAATCATAAGCAAACCGTTTTCAAAGGTAGCACCAAGAACCTTAATAGTGTCAGCCAATCTGAATAGACGTTTAAACGCACGTTTCGCGATCCCACGATGAAGGTAACGACTTTCATCGACTTCTTCCTCGCTGCCATCAGCAGAAATGCTCAGTACACCGTTATCCAGCTCAATATTCAGGTCAGCTTCTGCAAACCCGGCAAGAGCCATGGTAATACGGTAGTCATCTTCATCGATTTTTTCGATGTTATAAGGGGGATAGGAAACGTCCCCGCTATGTGCGGCGTTTTCAAATATTCTGTTCATTTGATCAAAGCCGATGGTTGACTTCAATAGTGGTGTAAAATCTAATGTTCTCATAATGTTATATCCTTTTCTTTAAGCGATATTGCCGTCAGTATTCCTAGGGACAGACTGTCGGCGGTTTAATTATTGTAAAGTCGGAAATGCCCCTATAGGCGACATTTATTTTCCTTACACGCTATAGATATGATGGGTTTTTTCTTTGTCAATATGTAAAGGCGATTTTAATATTTATAGTTTATTATTTGTTAAATCATGAGGTCCGGAGAGGAAATATGTTAGACAAGGCGATCGCGCGGGATGGAACAATAGACTCGTTACTGCTCGACAAACTTTATTATGAGGCACTTGATCTCAGCGAACTTGTTGTTGATTATTTTCAGCGCAGCAAAAAGCACAGTTTCCAGAATCTTGGTGTTGATATCATGGCGCTATATACCCTTGAATGTAACCGTATTACATCAGGGATTATGGCTGCAATGGCGTGGTGTCTTATGCAAAAAGGGGTCAGATCAGGTGAAGTTTCTGTCGCGGAGGCTTCCAGGAAAAAATCCCGTCTTAGCAACGCAGATTTATTTGATATGCCTTTGGGGTGTGATGAAAATATACTGCCCTTGGATTTTATCAGCTACAGTAAAAGATTACGTGCACTCTATGCCAAAATCGTACGCCTTGACCGCATACTTTATGAGCTTGAAAAGGATGGTGAAAATCCGGTTCATCGTATGATTGGCAAGATCGAAGATATTTAGCAAATAAAAAAGGCTTCCTGATATGGAAGCCTTGATAAATTTGTTAAATATCAAAAATTATTGAGATAGTTTAAAGTTGGCAAAGCGTTTGTTGAATTGTGCAACGCGTCCTTTATCTTGAACCTGTTTTGTACCACCAACCCATGCCGGGTGTGATTTCGGGTCAATATCCAATGTCAGGGTGTCACCTTCACTGCCCCATGTGGAGTGTGTTTCGTAGGATGAGCCGTCTGTCATAACCACAGTAATTTTGTGATAATCCGGGTGAATGTCTTTTTTCATTTTAATCTCTTTTCAGTCTCATTGAGTAAAATTCCAACTCTACTCGAGCATTTTCGTTGGGCTTATATAACGAAGTGCCCGTTTAAGTGCAAGAAGGAATGTTATATTTTTGGCAGTTTTGGTAAAAAAACACCATATTTCCGATCAATCATTGTTTGAATGTCATTCAGGTGCTATATCGCATGGCTGTAAAGACTAATAACTGATTACACAATAAATATGGCTGAACAAAATAATAATCACCAAAATGATCGGCGACCGGAAGATGCGCCTAAGGGAAAAGCAAGTGAAATCAGCTTGTTATGGGTGTTTCTAGGGCCCTATAAGGCCACCATCGTTAAGGCGATGATTGCGCTGGTCGTTGCGGCGGGGGCAACACTTGCGATCCCGCAGGCGATCAGGCGAATTGTTGATATGGGGTTTGGGTCAGTCAGTATTGAATTTATAAATTTTTATTTTCTGGCACTTCTTGGCATTGCATTATTGCTCGCGATGGCGACATTTGCACGGTATTATCTGGTAACCTGGCTTGGGGAACGAGTCGTAACAGATATTCGCCGCGAAGTATTTGGAAAGGTACTGACATTAAGCCCGGTGTTTTTTGAACAGAACCGGTCGGGTGATATCTTGTCCCGCCTGAATACAGACACAACAGTTATTCAGTCTGTTGTGGGGTCTACTGCTTCAGTTGCACTGAGAAACCTGATCACTATGATGGGTGGTCTTGTCATGATGCTTTATACAAACTGGCTGCTTACAACGTATGTTTTTTTGTTGCTGCCATTCATTGTAATACCACTTATATTTTTTGGGCGGAAGGTTCGTGCTTTAAGCCGCATTTCACAGGATAAACTTGCGGATGCAAGTGCGACAGCCAATGAAACCATTGGCGCGGTTCAAACAGTCCAAAGTTATACTCAGGAAGCATTTGAGAATATGAAATATAAAGGTTTCATCGAAATTGCTTTTGGGGCTGCCATTGACCGGACCAAGATGCGTGCCATCCTGACCTTTTTAATCATTTTACTCGTTTTTGCGGCGGTGGATCTTGTTTTGTGGCTTGGGGCGCGGGATGTTATTACAGGGAATATATCCGGTGGGGAACTGACAGCGTTTATAATATATGCCGTGCTTGTTGCAGGCGCAATGGGCGCGCTTAGTGAAGTTTATGGCGAACTACAAAGGGCCGCTGGCGCAACGGCAAGATGCCTTGAAATAATCGCGACAGAAAGTGAAATTCAGGCGCCTGAAAATACGGTTTCCTTCCCGGTGCCGGCGCGCGGGGAACTTTCGTTTAACGATGTTACGTTTGCCTATCCGGCAAGGCCTACGGAAAAAATCCTTAATCACTTTAATCTTGAAGTAAAAGGCGGTGAAACGGTTGCTATTGTCGGGCCGTCAGGGGCGGGGAAAACAACTGTGTTCCAATTATTACAGCGCTTTTATGATCCGCAGGGCGGTACTATTACCATTGATGGTGTTGCGCTTACGGATGCGGATCCGGTTGATGTAAGACGACAGCTTGGTGTTGTAAGTCAGGAAAGTATGATATTTGCCACGTCAATTGCCAATAATATTAGGTATGGTAATCAGGATGCAACCGATGAAATGATCGCCGAAGCGGCCCGCGCGGCCCGCGCTGATGAATTTATAGACCGGCTACCGGAGGGCATGGATACATATCTGGGGGAACGGGGTACGCGTCTTTCCGGTGGGCAGCGTCAACGTATCGCCATTGCAAGGGCGGTTCTGCAGGACGCACATATCCTATTACTGGATGAAGCAACATCAGCACTGGATGCCGAGAACGAGAAACTAGTGCAGGCTGCGCTTGAAAAACTGATGCAGAATAAAACCACACTTGTTGTGGCGCACAGGCTTGCAACCATACAAAAGGCAGATCGTATCGTTGTTATGGATCACGGGAAAATTGTTGAAAGCGGCACCCATAATGAACTTTCACGAAAAGGCGGGCTTTATGCCCATCTTGCCAGCTTGCAATTCGGGATATGAAAAAAGGCTGATAAGGAGGGGGATCCTTATCAGCCAGTTTTAATCGAGGAGTTACTTCGATTTACGTTATTTCTTAATTCTTTATCTTTCTGAGGTTTTGGTAGATTTCTGTTCCTTCATGGGCAAGTTTGTTTACCCCAGAAACGACATCAGAGATTGAATTAATGCCTGATGAAATTTCATCAACGGCACTTGCCGCCAGATGCATATTCTGGGTAATTTCGCGTGATGCACTTGCTTGCTCTTCAACGGCACTTGAAACCGTAGTGACGCTGTTTTCCACGGAGTTTACAGAACTTCTGATATGATCAAGGCGTTTTACAACATCATCGCTGATATTTTGCATTTGACCGATTTCACTTTCAATGCTTTCTGTTGCCGTTGCCACCTGGGTTGCAAGAGATTTGACCTCGTTAGCCACAACAGCGAAACCGCGGCCTGCTTCACCGGCACGGGCGGATTCAATGCTTGCGTTAAGGGCCAGAAGATTGATCTGACTTGCGATATCCGAAATGACCTCTGTAATATTGCCCATCGCTGCAGCAGCATCAGCAAGTTTTTTCGCCGATTGATCTACATTTTCTGCTTCTTGCGCCGCTTTCAGAACTTCAGCCTGTGAAAGTTCCATGTTCCGGGCAATTTCCTGCGATGCTGCCTGGAATTCCTCAACGGCGGCTGCAACAGTTTGCACAGTTTGGATTGTTTGTGTCGTTGCAGATGCGACTGTTGTTGCCTTTTCACTGGCATCACCGACCGAATTCAGGATTTGTGACATGTTATTATCAACCAAACCACCGACGCGGTCTGTTTCTTCGCGGTTTTTGACCTGTCGGGTTATATCCGTTGCATATTTGACGACTTTAATTATATGGCCATCAGGATCACAAATCGGATTGTAGGATGCCTGTATCCAGACTTCCTTACCATCTTTACCGTATCGTTTATATTCTTTTGCCTGAAACTCGCCCCTGTTTAGGGCGTTCCAGAATTCGGCATATTCGCTGCTTCTAGCGAAAGTTTCATCCACAAAAATACGATGATGCTGCCCTTTGATTTCATCAAGTGCATATCCCATTGTGTTCAGCAAGTTTTTATTTGCATTAATGATGATGCCATTCATGAAAAAATTTATGATTGCTTGCGATGCATCAAGTGCTTTCAGGATTGCTGCCATTTCGGCTCTATTCAGTTTTCCCCCGGCCTTCTTTTTTATTATATTTAGCATTGTTATCCTCTCCGGTTACTAAACTAATTTAATTAACTAAGAATTGGCCCAAGAGTGTTAACCGTAACATAAGTGTCATATATTAAATTTGCGTTAATCACAAAAAATAAAATCATTATATATCAATTGGTTGTATGTTTTTTTAGATTCACGCCAAACGGGTGTGGCATTATGTTATTAGAATATTTCACTTTATCAGTTAACCAAAATTACTATTTTGTGAACAATTGATCCCGCGATATTTATATTGACAGTTTGGTATGATCGACTACGTTTGATTTTGAATTATTATTGGGCTTATGATGACGCTTACCGCGCTATTTCTTGTTCTGACTGCTGCTTTCTGTCATGCGACCTGGAATTTTTATGTTAAGCGTATTGGTGGTGGTGCGGAACTCATCTGGCTCATATCGGTGCTCTCTAATATATTTTATCTACCTTGGGTGATTTATATTTTCGCGGTTGAAAAACCTGAGCTTGGGCTATACGCGCTTTTTTGTGTTTTTATCAGTGGCATTATTCATACGGTTTATTTTTCGCTGCTTCAGCGGGGATACAGGCATGGGGATCTTTCACTGGTATATCCGCTTGCCCGTTCAACGGGGCCGGTGATTTCCATGATCCTGGCGGTAATATTTCTTGGCGAATTCGTAAATGCTCAAATCATTACCGGAAGCGTGATTATCATTACCGGTATTTTCTTTCTAACCGGTGGCTTTAGCAAACGGGCAGGGAATGTTACGGCTTCAATCGGGTATGGTCTTGTTGTCGGACTTTGTATTGGCGGATATACCGCCTGGGATGCCTATGTGGTGTCCGTGGTTATGGTAAGCCCCGTGTTACTTGATTATGCATCGAATACATTTCGCAGTATTTTCCTTGCGCCAGTGGCGATACGGCGGAAGGATGCCGTCAAGTCGCTTTGGAATGATCATCGCGGTGGTGTGATCCTGATCGGGCTGCTTAGCCCGCTTGCCTATATCCTGTTTCTTTATGCGATTACCTTTACCCCGGTTACACTACTGGCACCAATACGGGAGATAAGTGTGCTCATTTCCGTGCTGATGGGCAGCATTTTACTGGGTGAGGGGCATTTGAAACGCCGGCTGATCTGGTCCGGTGTCATTGTCGGGGGCGTGAGCCTGCTTGCAACGGCATAATTTATTTCTGATCAAGTCGCATTTCGATCCGGCGGTTGCGGCGGTAGGCGTCCGTATTATCAGCCGGGTCGAGCGGGTGGAACTGGCCAAATCCAGTTGCGGCAAGCCGTTCTGCCGGTATTCCCTGACTGATCAGGAATTTTACAACCGAAAGCGCGCGCGCGGTGGAAAGGTCCCAGTTGGAAGGGAATTGCTCGGTTCTGATAGGTAAAATGTCTGTATGACCATCAACCCGTAAAATCCAGTTCACATCATCGGGGATTGTGGACATGATATCGGTAAGTGTTTCAGCAAGTTTTCTCATTTCTTCCTGTCCGCCGGTACCAAGTGTGGCTGAACCGGATGCAAAAAGCACTTCTGACTGGAAAATGAAACGGTCACCCTGAATGCGTATGTCGCTTCGGTTGCCAAGGGCCTGACTTAAGCGGCCGAAAAATTCCGATCTGAACTGGTTAAGTTCCGCGACTTTTGATGCAAGTGCCGCATTCAGGCGTTCACCAAGGTTGGTTATGACTGCCTGTTGTTCCTTGTCTCGCGCTTCGGATGCTTCAAGTGCTGCGTTAAGTACCGCAAGCTGCTGGCGCATGGCGGCGATCTGCTGGTTCAGGATATTGACTTCATCCTGTGCCTGCCGGGTTAATGCCCGCTCGCGGTTCAGATTATCCATTGCCACATTATAACGGCCCTGAAGGTCCGAAATAATTTGTTGCTGTTCATCGGCGGATCTTGTGACGCGTCCGGTTGCGCCTTCTGCTTCGGCAAGGTCGGCTTCAAGTTCGGCAATACGCCGCTGCATCACTTCGCGGTCACTATCTGCTAAAGTTAGCGATGCCGATAGGGCAGACATATTTGCCCGGAGATCATCATTGGCCTGTCTTTGCAGCGACAGAAGATCGCTTAGTTCAATAACCTGATCCCGCAGACGGTCAAGGGCTTCATCACGGCCAGACAGGGCCTGACCCAAGAAAAATTGCGCAAGCATAAAAATCGAAAGCAGGAAAATGATCACCAGTAGCAGAGTGCTTAATGCATCCACAAATCCCGGCCATGTATTGCCATTTGCGCCACCGGGGCGCCTGCCTGATCTAAGCAGTGCCATCAATCATCCCTTTTTGCGGTCAAGGCCGGTTTCTTATCGGCTTTCGGGTTTGGTTCAGGCATTTTGTAGTTGCCTTCCTCGATTATCGGTTTTCTTACCGGTTCCGCAGGTTTTGGGGCTGCTTCCGTTTTCTGCGCAGGTGCAGGTGCGGGAGCGGGGGATTGTTTTATCCTGTTTGGCGTTGTGGTCGCGCTGCCATCTACAATTGCCCCTAATGTACGGGTAAGAACACGAATTTCAGAATGAAGGCTTTGTACGAATTTATCCTGCGAGCGGATAGTTTCTTCGGTTAGCGTTTTTAGCTGCACATCTATATTGCGAAGGTGTACTTCGCTTGTTTTGCCGCTACCGTCCTTGCCTGATGACATGACAGAAACCATTTGTGTCATGACGGACCGCATTTCGGTCTGATGATCAACCAGCCGTGATAATTGGATAGACAGGTCAGTGATAGCCTGATTGACCTGGGTTCTGTTTTCTTCCGATTTCGAAATAACCTTATGAAGACTATCAAGGCTGTCTGCGCTTTCTTCAAGAAGGGCGCTGACATAGGCAGGAACCGATGCATCACCGGTTTCAAGTGCGATGTTTGATCCGCCGGAAAGTTTTGTAATGCCACTAAGCCAATCTTCGAGATGATTGAAGAAACGGCCCTGTGCCTGTCCGGTTTGCAAGTCGATGAATCCGAGTATCAATGAACCCGCAAGACCAAAAAGTGAAGAACTGAACGCCGTTCCCATGCCGGCAAGCGGTGCGGCAAGTCCTTCTTTCAGATCTTCAAACATAATGCCGACATCGCCGCTGCCTACCTGAAGGCTGTCTATGGTTGCACCGATCGATCCTATTGTGGTCAGAAGTCCCCAGAATGTACCCAATAGCCCAAGAAAAATAAGAAGACCTATGGTATAACGGGTGATTTCACGTCCTTCATCCATACGGGCGGCAATACCGTCCAGAAGCGTTCTCATCGACATGGTGGAAAGGGACATTTTTTTGTTATTTTTCTGTTCTTCCATCATGGTTGCCATAGCGCCAAGCAGTTCCGGTGCTTTCGGCGTGGCTTCAGAGCGGTCATTTTTTTTGAAATCTTCAAGCCATCCTACCGCAGGCACAAGCAGATAGGTTTGACGAATTGAAAAGACAATACCAAGAACCAGAACCAGTCCGATAAGCCCGTTTAAGGGTGGGTTTGCAGCGAAATTATCCTGTAAAGTTGGAAAAAGATAGGCGCTAATCGCAATGACGGCGATAAGAAAATATATGGTTCGGTTTAAATATTTTTGTGGTTTAACCATTTAATTAGAAGCTCCCGGCTTAATGCGTGTTTCTAAATAAAACGCATAGTCCCTTATTATTAGTATGATTTTCCTGATACTTCACTAACTGGATACTATCAATATTGGGCCTGAGAGTCTAAGAATTAGTTGTCAATAATAAGGCGAAAATAGGTTTTATTTGTGAATTATTGCGCTCTTAATGTAATCCGTAGCTGGTCTGATCGGTTCTCACCGTCCGGGCCAATGGCATGGAGCGCGATTAGTTTTTCCGAAATTCCACTTGCTTCAAGAGCGTTTTTGGCTTCAATCGCGCGATTGAAAGCCTTGCGTATAGCCATATGGCGCGAAGAAGCAGTTGTTATATCACGCCTGCTTGTTGGTGGTGTGGCATAGGAATAGACATGAATAGGAATATCCGACTTTCCAACGCGTTCAAGCCATTTTGCAAGGATTTTCATGTTTTCTTCTTCGAGCGTCACCTGCTGCGGATGAAAACTTAAATAAAGTGGTTCTATCGTTGTCAGATTACCGGCATTTAAAAATATTTGTGCCTGTTCACTTGTGCTGATGTCGGGTAAAAGCGGATTTGTCTGCGCAAAGGATGTGGTTGGCAGCATCGTAAGCCAAAGGGCGGAACTTATGGCAAGTGCTGTTTTTGAATTCATCCTTTTAAATCCGTTTATTTGCTTCTTTCACGATGCGCTTTTCGTGCATCTGATAATAAACGAGTTACCGGTCCGTGTATAGTCCCATTGGTTGCAAGTATCTGCCCTGTTTGAAGCATTTTGCTTCGACCATCAAATTCGCTGATCATGCCCCGTGCTTCACGCACAAGCAGAATGCCGGCTGCTATGTCCCAGGGTTGAAGTCCTTCTTCCCAGAAACCGTCATAGCGCCCTGCGGCAACCCAGGCAAGATCGAGTGACGCGGAACCAAATCGGCGAACACCTGCCACTTCAGCCATAATATGTTCAAGATTGATCAAAAACGTATCATGGTGCGGACACGCATGATAGGGAATACCAGTTGCCAGCAAACATTCCGTAAGGTTTTTACGCCCTGAAACAGTAAGGCGGCGATTGTTAAGGTAAGCACCGCGCCCTTTTTCTGCCCAGAAAAGGTCATCTGTAATCGGATTATAAACGACCGCCGCTGTCAGTTCGCCGCCCTGTTCAAGGGCAATGGAAGTGGCAAAATGCGGAATGCCGTGAAGAAAATTGGATGTACCGTCCAGCGGATCAATAATCCAGACCGAATTATTGCCTTCCTGCGGGGGGATGTCCTGACCTTCTTCAAGAATAAAACCAAATTGCGGACGGGCAAGTTTAAGTTCTTCCACGATGGTTTTTTCCGCGCGCAGGTCCGCCTTGGATACAAAATCCGCCGGTCCTTTTCGTGATACCTGAAGATGTTCAATTTCACCGAAATCACGGGCAAGCTTGATACCGGCCTTTTTTGCGGCCTTCTCCATTACATTGATAACGGCGGATTGAAGGGCCATTATTTTACCCTTTCGTAATAGGTGCCGTCTTCGGTATTTACTTTAATCCGGTCATCCTGATGGATAAATGTCGGCACCATTACGCGCATGCCATTATCAAGAAGGGCAGGTTTGTTTGATGATTTCTGGGTCTGTCCTTTGACGACGGGCTCGGTTTCCACAACAGTTAAATCAACAGTAGGGGGAAGTTCAACACCAAGAGGTGTGGTTCCATAAAATTCAACAACCACTTCCATTCCATCCTGAAGATACTGTGCCTTTTCACCAAGAAATTCATCTGAAATTCCAATCTGTTCGTATGTTTCGCCGTCCATAAAGGTGTACATACCATCAGTTTCATAAAGGAAGGTCTGATTTTTTTGCTCAAGTCGGACTTTTTCCACCTTTTCGCTGGAACGAAAACGCTCATTCAGTTTGCGACCATCCATAAGGTTCTTAAGTTCAACCTGAAGATAAGCGCCCCCTTTACCGGGTTGAGTATGTTGTATTTTTACAGCGACCCAGATTGTGTCCTGATGTTCAATTACGTAACCTGGGCGAATTGTATTGCCGGGTATCTTCATGATTTCACCTGATTTTAAAGAGCATTCAAATTAAATGTGGGTATTAGCACCATCACTTTGCTTTCGCAAGATTTATTAATATGATCTTTTCCTGTCAATCACATGCATTAAGGGTACCCGCTTCTTTATACGGTGGTAGTTATCCAGGATCTGTCGTGCCAGCTTGGCTTTATCGGTTGGGCTTGAAATATGTGGGGTTACATGTATTTTCGGATGTCGCCAAAAGGGGTGATCAAGGGGTAGGGGTTCAGTACTGAACACATCAAGCAATGCTCCTGACAATTGTTCCTGTGATAATGAATTCATAAGATCATCTTCGTTTAAATGATCGCCACGACCAACATTGATTAGATATGCTCCTTTTTTCATAGCGGTAAAAAGATTGCTGTTCAAAATGCCTTTTGTTTCGGGGGTAAGGGGTAGCAGACAGACTACAAAATCAGCTTCCGCGACTGATGGGAATAACTGGTTCTGTCCGTAATAGCTTGAGATGCCATCAATATTTTTTTCGGACCTGGCCCATCCGGAAACATTATAGCCGTTTTTATGTAATAATTTGCCAGACGCGCTTCCCAGTTCACCAAGACCAAGGATTGTGACATTCTTTCCCTTAATAGCCGGTTTATCCTGCCAGTGGCATGCGGCCTGTTGTTCGCGGTAATAGGTTAAATGTTTCCTTTGGTTAAGTATGGCCGCCAAAATAAATTCGGCCATTTGATCCGAAAGTGTATCATCGACAAAACGTGTGATGGGAACGTCTTGTGGCAATGTTGGATCGCTCAGGATATTTTCCACCCCCGCACCATAAGAAGCGATCAATTTTAAATTAGGATATTCATTGAGCAGGCCCTGATCGTGTTTCCATACAATAACACAATCAATTTCTTCAACATTTCCTGCATCAGGATAAGTGCGGACATACGGGCAATCGGGGTGTGCTTTTAAATGTCCCTCAAGGAGCGTCGGGTCGACCTGATTAAGCATTAAAAGTATAGCCATCATACTTACCTTATTCTTTTTTAAATTTAATACCATATTTCAGTTGCTTAGCCAGTGTTATAAATAATTTATTTTGCCTTTTATGTCTTTCGTATTATTGTTTTATAAAAAAAGCGGGGAGATTGTGTGAGCACTGAAGCGATAGAAAAGACTGAAAATATCATCTTTCCTATGATTATAATCGGGGTGCTTTTTTTTTGTTTTTGGTTTTGTTACCTGGCTCAATGGATCACTCATCCCGTTTCTTAAAATCGTATGTAATTTAAATGATTTCCAGGCCTTGTTTGTTACTTTTACCTTTTATATTGCCTATACGGTGATGGCACTCCCAATGGCGGGGGTTCTGCGGTGAACAGGGTACCGTAATGGTATGATCATTGGCCTTGTTATTATGGCTTTTGGGGCACTGTTATTTATACCCGCGGCGATGAGTGTAAATTATTTATTTTTTCTTATTGCTTTGTTTGTTCTTGGTACGGGGCTTACCATATTGCAGACGGCATCGAACCCATATGTAATTTTCTGGGACCAAGAAAAAGTGCAGCAAGCGCATTGCTGCGATGGGCTTAATCAATAAGGTTGCCGGGGTCGTTGTACCGATTTTTTTTCCGTGGTCGTGCTTTATGGTGTCACGGATGTTTCAGAATTTGCTATTCTTGTGATAAGTGATGAAGAAATTGCTGACCTATCACAACGTTTGATAATGCCATATGTTGGGATGGCTATTATATTTGTCATTCTTATTTTTATGGTTTATTTTGCAAAATTACCTATACTTGAAAGCCGTATTGAACAGGCTGGCGAAGTGGATGGAAAAGAAAGCATACTCGATTTTCCGCATACAATACTTGGTGTAATTGCCATCTTCTGCTATCTGGGCGTTGAGGTCATTGCTGGCGATACCATCAATTTATATGGGTCCAAGATCTACGTGGACAATTTCTCGGTTCTGACCGCATATACTATGAGTTTTATGGTGATTGGCTACCTGTTGGGGATGGCCGCAATCCCAAAATATATATCACAGGCACAGGCTTTGTTATTGTCGGCAATCGTCGGTGCGTTCTGCATTTTTGGTATTGTTTACAGTTCAATAGATGAAAATGGTATTTCCGGTTTTGTCTGAGGATGGACTGATATATCGCTCATACCTGATACTGTCTTTTTTGTTGCGATGATGGGGCTTGGGCTCATCATTGTCCGCCAACTGCTTTATCGTCTTAATGCGACTATAGACGTAGAATCACAACTGGATAAAGGCACAAATATATGCCTTTTGTTTCCTAAAAAACTCGTTCTTCGTAACGAATAGTCAGAAATAATTAACCCGCTAAGTTGGGCGCTTAGCGGGTTACTCACCGGAGAAGGTAAACAGTTTATATTATATGGGGAAGATAATATTGGTATTTTCTTATTATTATTCCTCTACTAAAACTAAAACTCTTTAATTCATTTGGGCTCTGACCTGTGCACGAAGCACATCGATCGAAACCAGATTATCATTCATTTCCATATGCCAGTATGTCCAACCATTGCAGCTTGGCGCATTTTGAAGTTTTGCACCAACCTGATGAATTGATCCCTTGCTATCGGCTGAAATCAGTGTGCCATCGGCGCGAACTTTGGCGGCATGGCGTTTTCCGGGACCGAATAAGATGGTGCCCGGCTTGATGAGGCCGTTTTCAATCAGTGTACCAAACGCAATACGGGGCAGGGCACGTTTTGCCGGCGTGATTTCCATTTCATCATTTTTGAGTGGCTCAACAACCTTAATGCGTGCGGTTGCAAGCTTGATATATTTTTCTTCGCGTTCAAGGCCAATGAAATGACGGCCCAGTTTTTTTGCAACAGCACCCGTTGTGCCACTGCCAAAGAAAGGGTCAAGAACCACATCACCTTTATTGGTAGAACTAAGAAGCACGCGATAAAGAAGCGCTTCTGGTTTTTGTGTGCTGTGACCTTTATGGCCATTGACTTTAAGCCGTTCCTTACCCGAACAAATTGGTATCATCCAGTCAGAACGCATCTGTACATCATCGTTAAACGCTTTCATGGCTTCATAATTGAAGGTGTATTTATTAAATCCTTCGCCCTTATTACACCAGAGTAGTGTTTCATGAGCGTTGGTAAAACGCGTGCCGCGGAAATTGGGCATCGGGTTGGTTTTGCGCCAGATAATATCATTAAGCACCCAGAAACCGATATCCTGAATAATTGAACCTACACGGTATATATTATGATAGCTGCCAATCACCCATATAGTGCCCGTATCCTTTAGCACGCGACGTGCCGCCGTCAGCCAGTCACGGGTAAATTGGTCATAAGCATCAAATCCGGAAAACTGATCCCAGCTGTCATTGACAGCATCAACATGTGAATTATCCGGGCGATGAAGTTCGCCTTTTAGTTGCATGTTATAGGGAGGATCAGCAAAAATTACATCCACTGATTTTTCGGGCAAGCTGTTCATAAGCTCGATACAATCGCCTTGAAGGATTTTATCCTTGGGTAGCGATTTCAAATCAGGTTCTGAACGCGCACCATTGCCCGTCTGGTCGGTCGTAACCTTTTTTGTTTTTATGTTCGTATCTTGTATCATGACCGGAATCATGAATCATTTGCAGAATCTCGTCAAGTATTTTTTTACATGGAATCAATCCCTTATAATGTTTTGTTGAGTCATTAGGTCATAGATTGGGGAAAATGACTTTCTGTGAAAACGACTCGGACCCACAAGATTTAGTGCTTTCATATGTTCGCGGGTACCATATCCGGAATTTCGTTCCCAGCCATATTCAGGGTGAATTTTGGCCAATTTTTTCATTAAAAAATCGCGTTTTATTTTGGCAATTATCGATGCGGCAGCGATGGAAACCGATTTTTGATCACCTTTTATGATCGCAGTTGCAGGTGCTTCGAAATCGGGAAGGCTGTTTCCATCCACCAGAATATGATCTACTTTTCGTGGTAAATTTTTGACCGCGCGCTGCATCGCCAGCATACTTGCATGTAGTATATTCAGCTCATCAATTTCTTCCAGACTTGCTTCACCATATGCGCATTCGGCGCAGGCGAGAATCTGTTCATTTAAATATTCACGTTTTTTGGCACTCAACTTTTTTGAATCGTTTAAGTCGTATGGAATAAGTGTCGGGTTCAAGATCACTGCTGCCGCTATGACCGGCCCGGCAAGGGGGCCACGCCCCACTTCATCTACACCGCAGACGATTTTATGCGGGGCACCGACACTTTCTTCAATTTCATAGCTGGGTTTAGACTTTTCCTTTATCATATTTCCACTATAGTCGTTCATCTGATAAATTAAAGAGATAATATGAGCATCACCGTCATTATACCCACATTGAAAATGGATGAACGGCTGGAACGCCTGCTGGATGTGCTTCCTGATGATGTGATTATTGTGAATGGTGGTATTGAAACCTATTCCTTTAAAGACCGGATGGTCCTGAACACCAATCCCGGGCGGGGGCTACAGCTTAAATCCGGCGCACAGTTTGCAAAGGGGGACTGGCTTTTGTTTCTTCATGCAGATAGCATACTTACTGAAGGATGGGTGCAGGCGCTCACCGATCATATGACCCATCATGCAGATAAGGCGTTTGCGTTTCGGCTTCGTTTTGATGATGACGGCTTTTTTCCAAGGTTACTTGAATATTGGGTACGTTTCCGGGCTTATGCCTTTGCTCTTCCCTATGGGGATCAGGGGCTTTTTATTTCCCGTGCTCTCTATGATGAAATTGGTGGCTATAATGATATGCCGCTCATGGAAGATGTGGATATTGTTCGCCGTATCGGCCGAAAAAGAATGCGAACCGGTAGCCATGTGCTGATTACATCAGCGGATAAATATAATAAATACGGCTATGTCATTCGCATGTTTCGAAACGGGTTTTGTCTACTGCTTTATAAACTGGGTGTTGACCCCGCAACAATCAGGAAGATTTATTGATGAAGAAAAACACGCTCGTAATATTCGTCAGGGAGCCACGTTTTGGGCGTGTCAAAACCCGTCTGGCGCGGGATATCGGCCGCTTTAAAGCGTGGATGTTTTATCGCCGCACGGTTAAGGCACTGATCCGGCGGGTGGGACACGGAAACTGGCAAACAATTATTTGTGTTGCCCCCGATGAAAATCGCGGCGGTTTTTTTGACCCGCGTATTGAAATTATCCCGCAGGGTGGTGGTGATCTGGGCCAACGGATGCAGCGTGTGTTTGATTGTGTGGGAAGCGGGCCTCTTGTTCTCATCGGCGGGGATATACCGGGTGTGCGAAAAAACCATATTAGACGCGCGTTTAAAGCACTGGGAAATCATGATGCGGTATTCGGCCCGGCAAGCGATGGCGGTTACTGGCTGGTGGGTATGCGCAGGCGGCATGCCCGCATTGCACCATTTGAAGGTGTTCGCTGGTCGACAGAACACGCGCTTGCTGATACAGTTGCAAATATTAAACTTTCGCAGCACGTTGACTTCACCGATATGCTCAGCGATGTTGACCGTGCAGCAGATCTGGCAGACTAGTCAACTAGCTCAACAGTATATGGAGGTAAATTGTATATCCCGTGGTCGTCATTATCGATTACTATTAATCGTTGGTTAAGATCAGGAGAAAAAGCCCAAGTCTCAAACTGGCTAGTTAACTCAATTTCAACAACCCCATTTTCAATTGAATTTATTTTAAATTGTGCTGCTGGCAAAATCCGAACAATAAATTTGGATTTTCGCCAGATGTTTTTAAGGGTTGGAAGGAGTTCAAGCTCGATTGTTTCGTCACCAGTTAGAGGTAGTGGTATTTTCTGCCTCCAGGGAAGCACGTTATCGGGCATCTTGTGATTATAGGATTTCGATTCCAAAACTAATTCATCAGCACTAATTCCAGCAATAACTAATTCATATGTAAGTGGGATATAATTTACTAAGTTTGAATCTGGTTGCAGATTTTGATAAGTAGCAGTTTGAGTAAATAAAACATCACCGACGTTTCCGGAATAAACATTTGAATCACTGGCACTTTGAATTTGAAATATTGGGCTATCTTCGTCCAATGCACCCTTGAATTGGTTTTTACTAATTTGAGCATTGAGCGAGACTAAAGAAAAGCAAAAGGTCAGAATAATTACAAGAAATGTATATTGAATTTTCAAAATGAAACCCCCAAAATGTTGATTAATAGCTAAACTATATGTTCAGATATCAATTGCCGCAAGAAAAAATGCTAGAGGATAAATAATGTTTCAGCCACCGTTATTTAAGGAAGATCGATTAAGCGTCATACATGATTTGATTGATGCCTATTCATTCGGGATATTAATCGCCCATGAGGACGGTGAGATTTCGGCAAACCATCTTCCGTTTGTGCTGCACCGCGATTTGGGGGATAAAGGCACACTGCGCGCCCATATGGCAAAGGGGAACCCGCTTTGGCAACATTTTGGGCCGGACACCAATGTTATGGTGATTTTTCAGGGGCCCCATCATTATATCAGCCCCGGATGGTACGCTTCAAAGGCCGAACATGGCAAAGTGGTGCCCACCTGGAACTATGCGACCGTGCATGCGCGGGGGGTATTAAAGTTAATTGATGATCCGGACTGGCTGATTACACAAATCGGGTCATTATCCGATATCCATGAAGCGGGCCGTGATGTTCCGTGGAAAATCGCCGACGCGCCGGATAAATATATCCGCGGTCAAATGAAAGGGATCATCGGGCTTGAAATTGAAATTGCCGACCTTACCGGCAAATGGAAAATGAGCCAGAATAAAAATGACGCTGATAAAGCCGGAGTGCTTGCCGGGCTTGCAGCCGACGGGGACGAAAACGCGCTTGAGGTTGCAAAGTTAATTAGAAAATAGGCCCGTCAACAATCCTAATCTTAGTTTTAGTTCCCTCTATATTTAATCTCTTTACAATTAAAGATATAGGCTGAGAATAGCGCTCTGTTTTATGAAAATATTCTATTCTATATTCCCTAGCGCTATTTTCATGATTTTGGTCTAATCTGATAGTACATGGAAAATAATGATTCTCTGGTCCGTGTATTGGATAAGAATTGATATCATCATGAAGTTCGTTTGAAACCTGATAATCTCGAATACTAAATTCTTCGTGCGATTCAGATATTACATCCTTCAATGGGATTCTAATTATTCTCAACAAATATGCTAATGTGGCATCATCAAAATCATTATAACCTAGTTGTATAAATGATTTTAAACTTTGCTCGTCGATTTATTTGGGGATGTTTGTCTCAATACTCACCAGATTAAATAGATCCCATCTACACACTTCAATTACTTCTTTGTTACAAGATCCGGTTTTGAAACTAGTTTCGCCGATTCTTACTGAATGTTTAGATAATCTTATGACGCCAGGAAAATTCTCAATCGGCATTTCTGGATAATATTGAACTTGGTAATAGTCGCCCAAATTTTGATAATTTTCGATTTTTACTGCGCTAAAATATGCTGCGTCTTCAAGGATTACTGGATTATTGTAATTAGCGATTGAAAGTACTTGCCTTATTGTTTCTTTGTTCAACGGAGTTATTTTCATCGGTACAACATCAGAATTCGCTTGATTGCTATTTCCGATTAATAAGACCATAACTGTGCAAAATAGAGTGGTGGTTTATTTCATTTTCCATCCCCAATTATCGATATTAAATGATAATTTAAAATTCAAAGTTTTGCAATTCGTTATGGGAAATAACATCTGTTATTGCATGACATTAATTTGACTCCCGCCTTCATTCACCGCATTATGTTTTCATTAAAACATAAGGGAGAAAACAATGACCAAAGACTTAAGCAGAAGAGAAGTATTGGGGGCAGCAGCGACAGTGGCGGCGGCCACGACGCTGGGAACCAGCGCTGCCATGGCAGCAGGAAGGGGTCAGGCCCCGGCGATCATGAGCAGTTACAAGCCGCTTGTGGTTGGTGCCAATAACGGACACAGACTTAAAAATGAAGACGGCGAAACCGGGGTTCAGATCGCTTACCGTATGATCACCGCGGGTGAAGATGTGCTTGATGCGACGATTGCCTGTAATAACCTACCGGAAATTTCGGAAGAGGACAGCTCCGTCGGGTATGGCGGTTTGCCGGATGCCAACGGTGATGTGACCCTTGATGCGTGCTGTATGCACGGGCCAATGAAACGCGCCGGTGGTGTTTCCTACATACAGGGGGTGCGGACACCGTCACTGGTCGCGAAGGATGTGATGCTGAAAACAAATCACCATCTTCTTTCCGGGCAGGGGGCAACTGATTTCGCCCGTGCTAATGGCCATAAAATAGAAGGCGATCTGAACAGCGCACGGTCATTCAACCGTTATCTTGAATGGAAAAAGCGGGTCGAGGAAGAAGGCGATAACCGTACATTTGCCGAACTGGATATTGATTTCATTGAAAATAAAGGCTTCGAAGTCGCATATCAGATGGCGAAGGAAGGTCTTATCGATATTGACCATATCCACGGAACGATTAACACCAATGCGATCAACCACAAGGGCGAAATTTGCGGAAACACGACAACGTCGGGCCGCAGTTTCAAGGTGCCGGGCCGTGTGGGCGACAGCCCGATCCTTGGTGCGGGGCTATATGTGGATAATGATATCGGGGCCGCGGGTTCAACCGGACTTGGTGAAATGAACCTTTATCATCTTTGTTCGTTTCTTATCGTTGAAAAAATGCGTGACGGAATGCATCCGAAAGATGCGGGCATGTTTGCCCTTACACGGGTTCGGGATTTCTGCATGGGTAATCCGCGCTATATGAATGAAGAAGGTGAAATTGCCTTTGATCTGCAATTTTATGTGCTTGATAAGAAAAGCCGTTATGCCGGTGTTGCCATGCGGGGCGGCGAAGGGCGCTTTTTCGCGGTTTGCGATGATAATGGTCCACGGCATGAGCTTATGGACGCGATTTATATGAATAGCTGATATAAAGAAAATATTTTCAAGAAGGGCGTACCATATGGCGCGCCCTTTTTTATAGCATAAACCTTATATGATTTGTCATGGCGACTTTGGGGTCTATACCGTCATCCTGTGTGATGACCGTGCGGACATAACAGCTGTCACGGTCCGTGCCGGTCGCACGGGCGTCAAGATCAAGTGTTGTGTTATATTCATTTTCGCAGAGTGTCGCGCTTCCGATCACAGTGGCGCGCCCGTTGTCGCAGTTACTTATAAAATCCACGTTAAGCGGTTTTCCGAATGATCGGTAAAGGCAAGAACATCACATTGCCCGGCGGCCATGTTGGCAAGTTCGGTCTGGCTTATGGTGCCGTCGGAATATTCCGTGTGGGTATGGGGATCAAAAATTAAAGTGCTGCCAAGTCCCGCCCAAACGGGCTGCGTTATAATTTCAGCTTCCTTGGGGATGATGGTGCTGATATTTACTGGACGGATCGGCGAATCTTCGGGCAGTGTCAGATAAACGAATATCCCGATCGGGATAATGATCATCAGAATACCAAATAAAATGGCGATGATTTTTTTGGCAGTGCGTGTTGATTTTGGTTTTGTAAACTGGCTCACGGGATCCTTTCGGTGAGTTATTTTTCATTAAGGCGCGGTATCATTTCCGCCATGTTGCACGGGCGAAAACGGATATCAAGCTGTTCGGCAAATATATGATCCCATGAATCCTTGCATGCGCCGGGGGAACCGGGTACGGCGAACATATATGTTCCGCCCGAAACACCACCCGTTGCGCGGGATTGAAGTGTCGATGTGCCAATAAGTTTAAATGAAATGGCGCGAAAAACTTCGCCGAAGCCTTCAATTTCCTTGTCATAAAATTCATGGAAAATTTCCGGTGTAATATCCCGCCCGGTAAGGCCGGTGCCGCCAGTTGAAATGATGACTTCAATATTTTTATCATCGATCCATTTTCTAAGCTGTGCACGCAAATCATTTTTATCATCGCGGATGATAGCGCGATCAGCAAGTTTATGACCCGCAGCTTCAAGCCGGTCAACAAGCACCTGTCCCGAAATATCATCATCAAGGCTACGTGTATCAGAAAGTGTGAGGATCGCGATTTTAAGGGGTAGAAAATCCCTATTCTGATCGATTGGCATATCTTGTTTCTTTATTGTTTTTTGCTGATTGTGTGTTGTCCTGCGGTTCATACAATGGCCATTGGCCGGATGCAACATAATCAAGTGTCGGTGTGTCCTGCCCCATGCGCATGCGGTATATCCACATATTTGAAAACACGCGCTCTATATATATGCGCGTTTCACGGGCAGGAATGCTTTCAATATATAGCAGCGGGTCATCCTGAAAATTGGTGCTTTTAACCCATTTTTGCATGTTTCCGGGCCCTGCGTTGTATGCGGTAAGTGACTTGAACAAATTATTATCTGCAAAATTTTCCAGCATTGTTTTCATGTATTTCTGGCCCAGATACATATTATAACGCGGATCATCCAGCTTGATACGTTGAAGGCGGCTGTTTTGCGACATGTCACCTGCGGCACCCATCATAAGCTGCATGAGCCCGCGTGCACCAACACCGCTTTGTGCCCAGCTGTTAAAGGCACTTTCCTGTCTGATCATCCCAAATAGCAGGGCACGGTCCAGTGTATAGCCACCTTCCGGTGTAATATAGGGAACAGGATATAGTGAGCTATCAAGCGCATTGATGCGTTTTTGTTCCTCAATCCGGCCTATTTGAAGTTGCGTTGCCGCAAGCCCAAGACGCGCGGCCAGCCCCAATAATGCCGCATGCTGGCTATCGCGTGTCCGGCTCCAGGCGATAGAAAGTTCCTGATCGGCCAGTGTATTTTCCCCAACCTGCGCAAGTGCAATTGCGCGGTGCACCGACGACAGACCACGAAGTTCCCGATAATCACTTTCTGTAAATTCAGGCACGGTCCAGTCAAGGTCAATATCAATGCCAAGCTGACGGGCGGCAAGGATACCGTAAAATGTTTTTTGAAAATTTGCTGCTTTTTTAAGTAGCCGGTTAACTTCTTCCGGCTGACGGCAGGCAAGTTTCGCACGTGCCGCCCAGAATACACCTGCAGCGGCTGTCCAGTCACCGGCAACAGCGGAATTTGCCACATGCTCAAAATGTTCCGCTGCAACCGCACAATCACCTAGACGCCATGCGCTGAGGCCGGCAATCCAGTCTGCCTGGGAAATATCCTCGCGGGATCTGCTTGCAAGCTGTCCCAGGGCAAATGCTTTTTCATCCTGATTGGTCAGGTAATATTCATTGGCAATTCTTGAAAGATGCTCGTCAATTTCACGTTGTGTAAGTAGCCCGCGTTCGACGAATGCCCAAAGGCGTTTTTCCGCACGTGCGGCGTTATGCTGACGCAGATATCGGTTAATGGTGCGGTTAAGTTCTGCAACATCAAGTCGTTCCTGACGTTTTCTAAGCTGTATTTCGCTTGGTTCTTCGGGTTTTTTAGCGGCGGCCGCGGCCGGGGCTTCAATTTCCTCACGGCTGGGCGGTGTTGGCTTGTCGGCAGGAAACGCATATGTGCTTCCCGTCATCGGTTGCATCATACCACCGGTTGAACCCCCATTTTTACGTTTTCCAAGATCATAAATACGTTGCGCACCGGGAAGGTCCCCATAACTTTCCATCCAGGCCTTAAGTTCTGAAAATTTTGATGTATAGGCGGTCGCATGCATATAACGCTGATACCAGACATGACCCATCAATATTGTATTTTCAATCTTCTTGATTTCCGCATCCGCCTGTTTCCAGCGTCCACGGTTCTGTTCATAAAAAATATTGCGGTATGCTTCAACGTCACTGGCACTTAACGGTTCAAGGGTGAATTTATCCAGATCGGATTGTGCTTGGGAAGCATTCACAGAAAAAATACTCAAAAGAGCTATAATCAGAAACTTTTTAAACATACTACTATTTCTCTACTCTCGCTTTAATGGCAAGAAGATCCTGCCATGCCTGTTTTTTACAGTGTGGTTGCCGCAGCAAATAGGCCGGATGAAAAATCGGCAAAAGCGGTATTTTCCTGTCAGCAACTGCATAATCATACCATTTTCCGCGTAATTTTGTAATCCCTGTTTGCGTATTTAAAATAGCGCTCACAGATGTACCGCCGATTAACACAATCATTTTCGGATTAAAGAGTTCAATATGCCGCCGCAGGAAGGGTAGGCATAAATCACATTCCTGATCTGTCGGTGTGCGGTTGCCCGGTGGCCGCCAGGGCAGCACATTTGTTATGTAAAAATCCTTTTCACGGGTCATGTTAATTGCTGCAAACATACGGTCCAGGAGTTGTCCGGCCTGTCCCACAAATGGCTTGCCGATCCGGTCTTCGTCTGCGCCGGGGGCTTCGCCGATCAGCATAATATCACTGTCCGGATTGCCATCACAAAAAACGGTTTTTGTGGCGGTTTTTTTAAGGCTACAGCCGTCAAATTCCTTAATTGCGTTATACAGTGCCGCAAGGCTATCGCATGCCTCAGCCATTTCTTTCGCTTTTTCAATAAGGTCACGATTTGACGCAAGGGGTGCTGATACAGTTGGTGATGCTGTGGTAAACGTTTTTGGGGTCTGTAGCGGGGCTTCTGCGTAAACAGGCTGCTTGACCGGTAATGCGGGATTTTCTTCGAACCAGTTTATTTCATGATCCGAGATACATTCATCCACCCCGCATTCAATATACCATTTTAAAAGCTGGGCAGCATCAAGTTCAGAATTTATGTTCAAATTCGTCGTCATGCGGTAATTATATAACAAGAAAATTAAAAATTTAATTACTTAATGAAAAACTTTTGTATTTTTTTAGGGTGTTATTAATATGGGGTAATTCCTTTTTAAAATTCATAATGGGTAATTTCAGGATTTTTTTTTCAAAATGGCGGGACATTCATCTAAAAAAGTCATATTTGCGGCTTTGATCGGCAATTTTTTAATTTTTATAAGCAAACTGGTAGCGGCACTTTATACAAGTTCATCCGCAATGTTTTCGGAAGCGATTCACAGTATTGTTGACTGTGGGAATCAGGTTCTTCTTCTTTACGGTATTAAAAAAGCAGATAAAAAAGCCGACAAGGACCACCCTTTCGGATACGGAAAAGAGCTTTATTTCTGGTCATTCTGTGTCGCAATGCTTATTTTTGCGGTTGGGGCGGGCGTATCGCTTTATGAAGGGGTCCACAAAATTATGGAGCCCGCGGAAATAAGATCCATCCAGATCAATTATATTGTCCTGGGCGTTGCAATATGTTTTGAAGCATACCCCTGGAAAATGGCTTATGATGAATTTAACCGCCGTCGTGGTGAACGCGGGTTTGTGGAAGCTGTCCGTAAAAGCAAGGATCCAAGCCTTTTTGCGATCCTGTTTGAAGATACGGCCGCGATGCTTGGGTTGTTTGCGGCCCTTATCGGATTATTTATTGGTGATTATTTTGGTATTCCCGAAGCGGACGGTGTTGCATCTGTTGTGATCGGGCTGGTTCTTGCGACAACGGCGGTTACCCTTGCTATTGAAACAAAGGGGCTTTTGATCGGGGAGGCCGCTGACCCGTTGATCGTAAAAAGCATTCGGGAAATGTTCGAAAATCATGATGCCGTTGATAATGTCAACGAAGTGCTGACTATGCATTTTGGCCCTGATGATGTGCTACTGAATATAAGCCTTGATTTTAGAAATGACCTTCCCGCCGGGCAGGTGGAACATATTATCACCCTGTCTGAACGTGAAATTAAGGAAAGACACCCTAAAATAAAACGGGTCTTTATCGAAGCCCAAAGCCTTAGTGGGCATCTTATCAACGCACAGATGGAATAAGAAAAGACCTACTTAAAAAACATATGTATCTGCGGGGTTTGTTATTTCCTGCGCCGGTAACGAAACCACATATATCGCAGTAAGTGTTGCCATTAGTGCAAGTATTATTTTCATTTTATTTTTATCCCTGAGTATTTTTTTTTACTTTAAGGGATTATTTCAAATGAATAGGTCTTAATTGAGGCGAAATCACATATTTTCTGCCGGTTTTTGGTATGATAAACCGCTACGGGTGATAACATCATCCCAAGGAAATGTTCCTCCCGGATCGATGCGACGACGTACCTGGATATCCGGATCATTAATGGATGGGATCAACCGTTTATCCAGATCGCCGTGCCCCTGAACATATTTTAGGGTTGGGTAGCGGCGCTTGAATTCAGCGATAAGTCCGATAAGTGCGTCAATCTGATCATCGGGATAGGCGTATTTCCATTCCTGATGATCGGTATGGGTTGCATTCGGGTATCTGCCCGTATTGATCAGCTCAACACTCAGGCTTCTGGCATTCCAGCCGGATGTATGGTTTGAACGCCGCTCGTCTGGCACATATTGTTCAATATTGCCGGCACGATCGATATAATAATGACCCGCAGCACCGGTGCGGTTTTCGTATCTTATTTCTTCGGCAAAGGCGCGTGAGGATGGCCAGTCCGGCTGTTCTGTCGCATGGATTACCAGCAGATCAAGCTCATCCGTTTCCCGTGGTTCAAGGCTTTGCCAGTAATCCAGCAGGTTTTGTTTTATAACCAGGCCTTCGGACGGGTTAAGCATGGGGGCTTCTTTTTTAAGGCCGGTTTCCTGAATGAACCTGTGCCAGGGGAAATGTTCGCCGGGGTCCATTTTTCTGGGCACATCCCTTTCGGGGTCATTATCGGATGCCATCATGCGGCGATCCAGATCTTCGTGCCCCTCGGTATATTCAATTGTGGGGTAACGAAGTTTGAATTCATTAACAAGCTTGATCAGCGCATCAATTTGCGCATCCGGGTAGGGTTCTTTCATCACCTGATGATCGGTATGGAACCAGTCCGGATAGCGGCCCAGATTAATAAGTTCAATGCTGATTGTTTTTTTGTTCCAGCCCGACGTGTGATTGGCTATGCGGTAATCGGGGACATATTGTTCAATGCTGCCGTCCCGGTCGATATAATAATGCCCCGAAGCGCCGGTGCCACTTTCTTCATAGAGGACGCGTTCACCGTACTCACGGGCCTCTGCCATGTCGGTAAGTTCAGTCGCATGGATCACAACCATATTTAAATCGTCAGTAGAGCGCGATGTCAGGTTTTGCCAGTAGGGGAGTTTGTGATCCTTTATTTGAAGACCATCATTGTTATTGGAGGCATTTTCACCGCAACCAGTAAGTAATAACATCAGTAAAATAATAATATATCGCATATCAGCCCCAGAGTTCCGGTGTGGGAAGGCTGGCGATGCCGCCTTCCGCGTATTCAAGGGCGTGATCCACATCTTTTTGCAAAAATAACGGCCCGTCAATATCGACAAACTGGCAGAACTGACCCACCACATAGGCCGGTGCCATACAGAGCGACGAACCGGTCATGTTACCAACCATAAGTCCCTTGCCACCAAGTTTGGCAAGCTTGATGATCCGAAGCGCATCGGTAAGACCGCCGCATTTATCAAGTTTGATATTAATCACATCATAGCGACGGGCGTTTTGTTCATATTCATCGCTGTCAAGGCAGCTTTCATCTGCGCCGAGTGGAACGTCGGATTTAAACCCTTCAAGCATTTCATCCTTGCCACGTTCAAGGGGCTGTTCAATCATTGCAAGACCAAGCCGTTTGCAATGCGGAATATATTCTTTCAGCTCTTCAAAACTCCAGCCCTGATTTACATCTGTAATAAGTGTTGCATCGGGTCTGGCCGCGCGGATCGCTTCCAGTCGTTCTATGGGGTTTTCACTGGAAAGTTTGATTTTAAGGTAGGGGTATTTAGCATAATGAAGTGCTTTTTTAGCCATATTTTCCGGTGTTTCGATGCTGACTGTGGCAACCGTTGCCAGTTTTTTCGGTTCAATATCAAGCAGTTGCCAGATTGATTTTCCCTCCTGTTTACAGCGAAGATCCCAAAACGCGCAGTCAAGAGCATTGCGCGCACCGCCGCGGGGAAGAAGTTCATCAATTTCTTCATGGGCAATTTGGCTGTGGGCAACATTTTCAATTTGTGCGGCCATGGATTCAGGTGTTTCATTTTCATAATAAATACCGTTGGCTTCACCGAGACCGATATGGCCGTCTTTTTCAATTATTACCCTTACTGTAGGGGCGTTTGTAAAAACATATCCGGTGATAGCAAATGGTTCCTTAAGCGGATATGAATGCGTTTCGATTTTAAAATGCATGACTTCTTTTCCAGTAAATAAAAACTTGGCATTAACTAATCATATCCGCTAGGGTCATGACAAGAATAAATTCAGGGAGGATGAAATATGTCATTAATTTCGGCTGATAATGACTTTGCCATGTGGGCTATTATGCTGCTTTTGGTTGCGCTCGTGTTCAGGCTTGAAAAAACCACTTTGGGTCAAAAAATATCCGGCACCATCATGATTATTACCTTCGGTGCAATTTTAGCCAATTTCAAAATCATCCCTGCACAAAATAATGTGTTTACAAGCATTAATACGGTTGGTGTGCCGATTGCTATTGTGCTTCTACTTTTTAATGCGAACTTAAAGAAAATTTTCAAGGAAAGTGGCCCGACACTGATTGCCTTTATTTTTGGAGCAATCGGCACAATACTTGGAACCCTGATTGGTGTGATGATGCTGTCACTTGGCGAATTTGAAGCAGAACTCGGGGCAATTTTCAGTGCAACTTTTATTGGCGGTTCGGTAAATTTTGTTGGTGTTGCCAATGCTGTCGGTTTTGAAGATGGCAGTGTTATGACCGCGAGTATTGCGGCCGACAATGTGGTAGGTGTTTCATTTATGGCGCTTCTTATTGCCATTCCTTCGATGAAGTTTATGGTGCGGTATTTTTCATATGATGACAACTCAAATCAATATGATGACAGCGATGTTAAGGGTGCATACGATGATGATAACCCGTTTGCGATTGAAAGAGCGGTTGTAAGCCTAGGGATTGTGTTTTTAATCGTTGCGGTAAGTCATGTATTATCTGTTCTGATTGTTGATATTATTCCCTGGTTACAGCAGATTGGGGCCGGATCAGTGCGACTTTTGCTTCTGTCGCTCATAACGGTGGCAATGGCGACTTTCGCTCATGATCATGTTGTGAAACTTACAGAAGCATTTCCGATCGGTATAGCGATTATGTATTTGTTCCTTGGAGCAATCGGCGCGAGCTTAGATATTCCAACCATGATCACCAGCGGGATGCTTTTTGCTCTTTTTGCATTTATTATTCTGTCCGTTCATCTGATCGTGATTTTAATGCTTTCCAAACTGTTTAAAATAGGGCTTCCCGAAGCACTTATCGGCTCTAACGCCTGTATCCTAGGCCCACCAACCGCGGCAGCCATGGCAGGGGCAATGGGATGGAAATCATTAGTGACGCCGGCGGTGCTTTGCGGGACCTTTGGTTATGCGACGGCGAACTTTATCGGTGTAACGATTTACGGGTTGCTTAGCTAACGGTGAAGAATATGGATAAAATTTATTCCTAACTAAACCAAATGTTAATATCGTTCATATAATCTCTTCCTATAAAGTGAATTTCATTTTTAGGAACTGAATATGAGTGTTGTAACCGGAGAATTTCAAGCCGATAGAAAACTTGAAGAAAAATGCCTGTTTAATCCAGTGATTGACTTTCTTTTGCTGGGCGGTGGTTATATGGTGGTGTTGCTGCCGATTGCTTTATTTTTTCCAACAGATGAAGACGTTATCTCAAAAGTTGCTTTCGCATTTATGCTTTTAACTACGTTTATAAACCACCCGCACTTTGCTCATTCCTATCATATTTTTTATCGTGATTTTTTTGCAAAATTGGGCAGTCATGATTTTGGGCTTAAAAATCGCTTCATCTTCGCAGGCGCAGTTGTACCAATAACAATGCTGCTCTTTTTTATATACTGTATTTTTACAGCAATTTTGGTCCGCCAATCTGGAAATTTCGTGATGGAGAAAAAACACGAAAAATAAAAGTAAACCCCATGCTTATTACCAATAACGGGGTTACTATTATGGCGGCATCACAGGCCGGGGTCGGGGTTGCCTATTTGC
Organism: Kordiimonadaceae bacterium; assembly: GCA_038106445.1. Classification (GTDB taxonomy): domain Bacteria; phylum Pseudomonadota; class Alphaproteobacteria; order Sphingomonadales; family Emcibacteraceae; genus Pseudemcibacter. The sequence continues at coordinate 324,815 of JAYODU010000003.1, forward strand.
CGTCTTTCATCGTATCGGATGCGTTACGGGATGGAAGCCTGGTAAAATTTATGGATATAAGTAACATTGCCGATATTGAGATGTCGTTGCTTTATGCGCCAAGTCCCCATATACCCGCCAAACTATCAAGGTTGATCGATTTTCTTTATGACCGTTTTGGACGGGATGATCTTAGACATTAATCTGGTCAAAGCCATTTATACATCACCAGCGCATCGACATAACCCTGTTTCGGGTGGTTAAACGCACCAGGAAGGCGGCCGACCGTTTCAAAACCAAGTTTATGCCATAACCTTACTGCTCCTTCGTTGCTCGCCGCGACGAAGTTGAACTGCATTGCCTTGTAACCAAGATCACGGGCGATGTCTTGCGAATGTTCGCACATTTGGGTTGCAAGCCCGCGCCCGCGTGCAGCGGAGCTGACCATATAACCGCAATTACAGACATGATTACCGGGCCCTGCCTGATTAGTTTTAATAAAATAAGTCCCAAGGATAATATCATTTTCCTCAAACACGAATGTTTTACGGGGATAATCCATCCAGATTGATTTGGCCTGCTCTTTTATTGTGTTCCGTTCGTAAGCATAGGTTTCACCGGCGGCGACAATCTCATGAAAAATCGGCCATATCTGATCAAAGTCAGCATCTGTTGCTTCGCGGATGTTCATTATTCAAATATGTCCAGATCATTGGCAGAAACCACTTTCCCATTATAGCCGGCAGCTTTTACTTCTGCGGCAAGGTTATCATGATCCTTGTTCCAGTATAACTGATGATAAAGGATCAGGAGTTTTGGTTTTGCTTCGTTTGCAAGTTGTGCAAGCTCTGACGGTGTCGTGTGAAAGGCGCGCTGATAAATCTGCCAGTCAGCGGGGCGGGTGTTCAGTGAAATTTCAGAAACAACTTCATGAATAAGGAAGTCTGCGCCTTTGGCGGCTTCCAACATCGCATCGCTTTTTGCGGTATCGCCTGAGATAACAACGGTTTTCGTGGTTTCCTTTTCGGTAAACTTAAAACCATATGCATGTTCCCAGCTTCCATGCGGTACCTTTATTGCTTCAACTGTTACATTTTCATCTTCAAAAATAATGCCGGAAGTCACGTGTTCACGGGTTTCAACTTTATAGCCTGTTGCATTTGCTGGCTGTGATCCATTAAGTCGCATATCAATATCCTGAGCATATGCCTCTAAAATACTGTCCGCCATATGTTTGGTGCCAGGCGGGCCATAAATTTTAAGCGGGGCGACCCTGCGAAGTACCCATGGTGCAAGGATTAAATTGGCAAGCCCGGCTGTGTGATCAGAATGAAGATGAGTGATAAACAGTTTATCAAGATTTGTTGGCGTGAGTTCATCTATACCGTTCAGATTTGCTTCGCGTGCTTTTCTGAACATTCCGGCACCACTATCCACAAGATATGTTTTGCCACCGGAAATGATAGCGACGCCGGGTCCGGACCGATCAGGATATGTTAGAGGGGTGCCGGTTCCTAGCATCACCACTTTAAGGCCATCTGCATAGGCAGAACTTATGAACAGAATGCCAGCGAAAACGGTGAGCAAGTGCCTTATCATATTATGCTCTGAAATAATCCGCATAGGGATGGATTGCCGGTGCGCCGCCTGTATGAAGGAAGGTGACATCGCGGGCATTTTCAAGTTTGCCATTTTTGACCATATCCAGCATGGCCGACATTGCTTTACCGGTATAAACTGGGTCGGTGATCACACCTTCATGTGAAGCAACGGTCTTAATGGCTTCGATACCTGCTTCTGTTGGGTAGCCATAAGCCTGCCCATAATATTGATCAAGCACAATAATATCATCATCACTGATGAAATCAGATGAAACGCCCATCATTTCACTTGTTTCGTTCAGAACCTGACGAATACGCTGTCTAGCTGGTTCGGCCGGGCCACCAACAGAAACACCCATTACTTTGGTGGTAGTATTACCAAAATAACGAAGTCCCATGATCAGACCTGCCTGCGTCCCGCAGCTTCCCGTAGGATGAAAAATATGTGAAGGGGAAATACCCATGGCATTCCACTGGTTGACCAGTTCGCGCCCACAATTCACATATCCCATGCTGCCAATGCCGTTGGATGCGCCGGCAGGAATGTTGTAAGGATTCTTTCCAGCAGCCATAAGGTCAGCCGTCACCTTTTCAACAACAGGGCCGCGACCATCTTCGGCAACATATATATGTGCTCCCATGATCTGATCCATCAGGTAATTACCACTACCCATAAGTTCTTCTGTCATTTCAGGAACCGGATTTGACAGGATAACATGAGCTTCAAGCCCCACCTTTGCCGCGCCTGAAACAGTTTGGCGTACATGGTTGGATTGAAGGCCACCTTGCGTGATAACGGCTTTTGCACCTTTTTCAAGTGCTTCGGCAATTGCATATTCAAGCTTCCTTGTTTTATTGCCACCATGCGCAAGTTCCATGACGTCATCACGTTTGATATAAAGGTCAGGGCCGCCAATCAACCTGCTAACATTAGCCATTTTATTACAGGCAGTGGGTAGTGTGGTTAGTTTTATGCGCGGAATGGAATCAAATTTGCTACTGATTTGCGCAAAGGATAACGTCCCTGAGGATGCCACCGCCGATGCAAGTGCTGCTATACCGGCACCTTTTATAAAATCTCTGCGTGAATTTTCGCTCATGTTATTTTTCCTCCATATCTAAATATCTAAAAATAAATCGGCAAATGAATGGATTGCCGGTGCGCCGCCCGTATGCAGGAAGACGATATCTTTTGCGTTTTCAAGTTTATTGTTTTTGACCATATCAATAAGCCCGGCCATTGTCTTCCCTGTATATACCGGGTCAAGTATTATGCCTTCCTTTTCACCGAGCAGTTTGATAGCCACATTTGCTTCTTCTGTCGGGTATGCATAAGCTCTGCCATAATAATCCCCTTTAACGATTAGATCATCTTCCGTAATTAAATCATCAGGTAGATCAATCACGTCAAAAATCTGCTTGATTACAGCTCTTAAGTTTTCTTTTTTTATATCTTCTGGCTGGCTTACCGATATGCCAACAACTTTTGTTGTCGTGTTGCCAAAATACCGAAGTCCGACAAGCAACCCTGCATGTGTACCGCAGCTTCCGGTTCCAAGGAAAATATGGCTCGGGTTTATGTCCATATTCTGACACTGTATCATCAATTCCCGTGCGGCAAGGATATATCCAAGACTTCCGAGACCATTCGAAGCCCCCATTGGAACAGAGTAGGGTGTTTTACCTTCGGCGATCAGTTTTTTTTGAATACGTTGCATTTCTGCAGCAACCATATTGTCATCGCCATCAATGATATATTCGTTGGCACCCATGATTTTATCCATGAGGTAATTACCGCTGCTTTTCATCTGTTTAAGGCGTTCAGGTACCGGATTATTTAAAAAAATATGGCTTTCCAATCCCAGCCGGGCTGCTGCAGATACAGTTTGGCGGACATGATTTGACTGTATACCACCCATAGTAAGCACTGCATCCGCTCCCTTGCTGATAGCGTCGGCAAAGACATATTCAAGTTTTCTAGTTTTATTGCCACCATGGGCCAGGTCCATCACATCATCACGTTTAATATATATATCCGGCCCGCCGATAGCCTTTGAAAGATTTGGAAGTAGATAAAATGATGTTGGCAGACTGGTTAGTGGCAGACGTGCCACTTCTTCAAATTTCATAATTTGGCCTCATATGACGGATAGTAATTAAGGCGAGCTTAGTACAGTTCCTGTGTGAAATAAATAGTTTGTTTGTTGATAAGTTTAATTGACGCCCTACGTGAATTAAGGTTAATTGAAATTCACAGGAGTTAAAGGATCTTGGTATATGGAACGTGAATTTATGGAATATGACATCGTTATTGTTGGCGGTGGTCCGGCCGGTTTAAGCGCGGCGATCCGTTTCAAACAATTATGCAATGAACAGGGTAAGGAATATACCATATGCGTTCTTGATAAGGGCTCCGAGATCGGGGCACATATTCTATCAGGTGCCGTGATTGATCCTATTGCTCTTAACGAACTTATACCGGACTGGAAAGAAAAGGGTGCACCGGTTACCGTGGAAGTCACGGATAACCAGCACTGGGTTTTATCAGAATCCAGTAAAACATCGTTGCCACATATTTTAATGCCTCCGCTTCTCAGCAATAGGGGTAATTATATTGTAAGTCTTGGAAATTTATGCCGCTGGCTTGCAGAACAGGCCGAAAATATTGGTGTTGAAATATTTCCGGGCTTTCCCGCTGCCGACATACTTTATAATGATGATGGCTCAGTAAAGGGGATACTCACCGGCGATATGGGAGTTGCGCAAGACGGCAGCCATAAAGACAGTTATATGCCGGGTATGGAACTTCACGGCAGATTTACTTTTTTTGCTGAAGGAGCAAGAGGATCACTTTCCAAAAAATTAATTGAAATATTTAATCTGCGTGAAAATTGTGAACCACAAACATATGGTATTGGTATTAAGGAATTATGGGAAGTTGCCCCTGCCAAGCATAAGGAAGGTCGCGTGATCCATACACAGGGTTGGCCGCTTTCAAGTGGCACGGTTGGCGGCGGTTTTTGTTATCATCTGGATAACAATCAGGTTGCAATTGGTTTTGTTGTTGGACTTGATTATTCAAACCCGTATCTTTCACCATTTGATGAAATGCAGCGTTACAAAACCCACCCCGCATTTGACAGCTTATTTGATGGCGGGAAACGCATTTCATATGGCGCCCGTGCGATCAATGAAGGTGGGTTTCAATCGGTGCCAAAGCTCAGTTTCCCCGGTGGGGTGCTTATTGGCTGTTCAGCCGGTTTTGTAAATGTTCCCAGGATTAAAGGAACACATAATGCAATGAAAACGGGCATGCTGGCGGCGGAAACGGCCTTTAGTGCACTTGAAAATAATGATGATATGGCAGCATATGATCAGGCTTACGCTGATAGCTGGGTTTATAAAGATTTAAAGCGGGTGCGAAATGCAAAACCAGCGATCCATAAATTTGGTGCATTATGGGGTACACTTTATGCCGGATTTGATATGTGGATGAATAATATTGGGCTTGGTTTTCTTATGCCATGGTCCTTAAGTCATGACGAGGATCATTCTTGCTTAAAACCGGCGGAAGAATGTGAAAAAATTAATTATCCCAAACCGGATGGAAAAGTTACATTTGATAAACTCTCTTCTGTTTTTCTTTCCAATACTAATCATGAAGAAAATCAGCCCTGCCATTTAACCCTTAAGGATGAAAATGTTCCGGTAGAAATTAATTATAATATCTATGCCGGGCCGGAGGTGCGTTTTTGTCCGGCGGGTGTTTATGAATTTATCGGTGTCGAAGTAGGAAGTCCGAAATTACAGATTAATTCACAGAATTGTGTCCACTGTAAAACCTGTGATATTAAGGATCCGAGCCAGAATATTAACTGGGTTACGCCCGAAGGGGGCGGTGGCCCTAATTATCCCAATATGTAAATAATTTTAGTAATATATTAGGGTAAAATGGATAATATAAGCAGTTATACCAACAGCAGACAGATAGGAAATATGAAGTCAATAATATCACATAGGAAAATGCCACTATTTAAAGTTATAAGTATGTGCTTTCTGATGCTTGTCACGCAGTTTGTGCCTGTGAGCGCACAAACAATGACGGCTGATGCCCCTAATATGCCATTTGGTGAATATTTGTCTGCGCGTCATGCTCTGGCGAACAAGCAATATGATATTGCAGCTGAAAATTATTTTAATGCGCTTAAACTTGATCCCGAGAATGTTCCTCTAAACCTTAGAACATTAGCGGTTCTTGTAATGGATGGCAGGTTTGATGATGCCATCATGGTAGCCCATCGGTTACAATCAATGGGTCAGGATAACGAAATTTCGAGGCTCATGCTCTTTTTTGAAAAAATAAAGGAAAGGGATTATGAGGAGGCCCTCCTATCCATTGATGAACTTTCAAGTGCCAATATTCTTCATATCCTGAAGCCTAATTTTAAAGGCTGGATTCTAGCAGAGCAGGGAAAAAAAGTTGAGGTAGAAGAAATAGTCCAAGGGTTTGAACAGGGAACAACTTTCAGATTTTTTAATTTTTTCCAAAGCGGACTTCTTTTCGAATATCTGGGTGATCTTGAACAAGCGGAATTATATTATTCAAAGGCACTTGCTGAGCCAGGGCTTTTAAATTTAAGAGCTGTTGAGGCTTATGGCGGAATATTGATCAAACAGGGAAAATCCAGTGAAGCAGAAGCAATTTTTCGTGATTATCTTGAAGATACGCCGTCAAATGAACAACTTAAGGCGGGATTGTCTGCAGCACAAAACGGGAATGAAATACAATCTCTTGTGACATCAATTGATGAAGGATTTGCAGAATTATTTTATACGGTGGCAACGATCCTGATGCAGGATAATGTCAAAGAAGTAGCGACAAGTTATCTGCAGCATGCACTCTATTTCCGCGATGAGTTTCCCCTAGCGCATTTTTTACAGGCACAAATTTTTGAAAGTGATGAATATTATGAAGGTGCGTCCAAGCATTTCAATCTGATAACCAATGATAGCCCGTTATATTTCCAATCAAAAATTCAACGGGCATGGCTATTAAATGATATGGATCAGGATGAAGCGGCCATTGCTGCTTTTGAGGCACTTGAAAAAGAGTATCCTAATAATCGTGAAGTGCTGAATTCTATCGCTGAATATTACCGAACACATGAACGATATGCAGAAGCAATACCGGCCTACAACAGGGTTGTGGGTCTTATTGACGAGGATCAGGAAAGAGACTGGGTTCTCTATTACACTCGCGGTATTGTTTTTGATCAGGAAAAACGCTGGCCGGAAGCAGAAAGCGATTTTAAAAAAGCACTGGAACTTCGTCCCGAGCAACCAATGGTACTCAATTATCTTGCCTATAGCTGGGTGGATCAGGGTATTAATTATGATGAAGCCAAAGTAATGCTTGAACGTGCCGTTGAATTACGGCCAAATGACGGCTATATCGTCGACAGCCTTGGTTGGGCACTTTTTAAAATGGGTGAGAATGAAGAGGCTGTAAAGGTCCTTGAACGTGCAGCACAACTTCAGACACAGGATTGGGCAATAAATGATCATCTTGGAGATGTTTACTGGACAGTTGGCCGTAAAAATGAAGCACGGTTTCAATGGCGGCATGCTCTTTCCTTAAATCCGGATGAAGATAAAATAGAGGGTATCCGAAATAAAATTGAAGGCGGATATATAAAATCCTTTTAGGTAAGGGAAAGCGTGCTTACACCTGCAAAAATAAATCTCGACCTTCTAATTACCGGTCGACGCAAAGACGGGTTTCACCTGCTTGATAGTGTCGTTGTTTTTGTCGGATATGGCGATGAATTAACAGCAAAGGCAGCAGATGGTCTAAGTTTGGATATTAAGGGGGCATTTGCCAATAAACTGAATAATGATCCTGAAAACCTCGTATTAAAAGCTGCAAGGAAGCTTTGTGAGTTTGCAGGTGTAAAACCAGATATAAAATTCCAGCTTACTAAAAATCTTCCTGTTTCTTCCGGTATTGGTGGGGGCTCAAGCAACGCCGCCGCTGCGCTTAAACTTACTATGGAACTTCTTAATCTGGATGTTGGTGATGTGGATCTAAGAAAACTTGCCTTGTCGCTTGGGGCTGATGTTCCAGTATGTCTACAATCAAATACTTCACATATGACAGGAATAGGAGAAAATATTAAGCAAATTGATCTTTGTGGTGGTCAGCCAATACTTCTTGTAAATCCGGGCGTTTCTGTTTCCACACCAGATATTTTTAAAAGTTTTAAAAACATGGCTCTACCGTTTACATCCAGAAAACCTGTGGATTTCAATCAGATTAATTGGACGTTAATGTTAGAACATTTAAAAGCCAGCAAAAATGATTTGCAAATGCCAGCGAGCGTGATCAATGCTTCTGTCAGTGAAGTAATTGAAAAGCTTAAAAATCTTGAAGGGTTAATTTTTAGTAGAATGTCAGGGAGCGGTGCTACATGTTTTGCACTATTTGAAAGTGACGATTTGTGTAAAAAAGCGGCAAAAAGTCTTTCAAACCAACATGAAACCTGGTGGATAAAAGCGACTAATATAATTTAAAATAAATGTAATACTTGCGCTTCCATTGCTTTCTGATAAATTTGCCTATGCACCTAAAATTTATGGTTAATTTTTGATAAGTAAACGGTAACACAAGGAACTCTGTCGAGATGATTCAAAAATATTATAGGACGTTGAAGGCAATTTCATTGTTTCTAATTGCGCTACTCATGTCTGGTTCGACTTCTTTTGCACAGGGACTTGATCAATCCATATTTGATCAAATACAACGTCGGACTGGCTCGGCCACGGCGACGACAAGAGTTCAATCGCCTCTGGATGAAGCCCGAGAACAGGCTTACATGCAGGAATTAGAAGAACAACTGGAAAGGAGAAAGTCGGCTGGCCCCTCTATTATTGAAGAAGATTATAACAATCGGCGCGTGAGCCTTAATTTACCTTCTGATATAGAGCTGGAACAATTTGGCTATTCAATTTTCAATCGTCTGCCAGTTATGGATGTACTTGCGACTGGTCGTATTCCTGATAATTATCGTTTGGGAGTAGGTGATGAGTTTGTCATTAGCTTTAAAGGTTCCAGAGAAGAAGTTTCCACAGTAAAGGTTGATCGCGAGGGTCGATTAATTATTCCATCATTAGAACCGATTAATGTTTCTGGTCTTACTTTAGGAGAAGTTGAAGATATAGTTTCCAGAAAGGTTTCTGAAAGTTTGATTGGCACAGAAGTATATGTTTCTCTTGCAACTCTACGTCAGATATCGGTGCTTGTTGCGGGTGAGGTTGAAAATCCAACCCTGGTTAGAACAACCAGTCTGGCAACACCAATTGAGGTTTTGCTGCATGTGGGTGGTGTTAAAAAAACCGGAAGTTTAAGAAATCTGGTTCTCCAGCGCGGTAGCGAAAGAATTCCCGTTGATCTTTATAATGTCATTGAGGGTTCTGATGGAGAGATAATTACTCTGGAGGATGGTGACAGGTTGATTGTACCTACTATAGGAACAACGGTTGCTATTGAAGGTAATGTAATACGACCAGGCATTTATGAGCTCGCTAATGGTCGGGTACAAATTAATGCGTCCGAAGCTTTAGAGCTTGCAGGGGGTACCATTAGAAGGAATGGTAATTCTTTCACCCATTTAAGGTTTGATGATACAGGGCGTTCTAATGTTGTGAAGCTTGATATAAATGCAAATATAGCTGGTGGCGAAATTGTCATAGTAAATTTGCTTGAAAATTCCCAGGTAGGCCGTGTTTCCTTAATGGGGCATGTGAAAGTGCCGGGTATTAGATCGGTTGATGTATTTAGCAATGTGAAGGATCTAATTGGGTCAGTTAATAACCTAACCGATAATCCATATCTGCTATTTGGCGCAATTGAGCGAACTGATCCATTAACGCGTACACGTCAACTTATCCCGTTTAGCCCGCAAAAAGTTATCTACGGTACTGAAAATGTTGAGTTGATGAATGAAGACAAAGTTGTGATATTAGGACATAACGATATTGAATTTTTAAAATCTGATGTTATCCGTCAAGCAATTACCACCAGTGAGTATCTTGAAGAGGAATTGCTGCCAAACGGTGAAATTAACAATGCTTACTGTGCGCCTGTTAAAAAATTGGCACGTATTATTTCCGATACACAATCTGATCGTTTTGCAACTGCTATAAGGGCCGTATATGTTAGACGTGAAAGTATCGAGGAAAAACAAGCAGATCCTGAACTGATGCTGGATGAAACAGAAATTATTGTTCTTGAAGAACAACGTCGCCAGGCTTTGCTTAGTCTGAATGCCACTCCAACTGATAGAGCTATTATGGAGATGGAAGCAGAAAACGAAGAAGAGGTTGAAGAATATAATTATGAAATGTGTCCATATGTTTATCAGGAGGTAAACAATCTATTACCCTTTACTCTAGAACATATTGTTTCTGTAGATGGCGCTGTGCGTTTACCTGGTGTGTTTCCAATTGCTAACGAGACGCCAGTAGACCTGCTACTTTCAGTTTCTGGCGGGACATCAAATGACGCAAATATGGGCCGCATTGAAATAACAAGTTACCGCGAGCAGGCTATTGATGGCAATCTGGTAATGAATTGGGAATATGTTGATGCCTCTGTTTCCGATTTAAGTGAATTTACAGTTAATGCTGGCGGTGGTGTGCGTGTCAGCAGTGTTTACACCAACTTTGAAGCAGGGGCAGTGCTGCTTTCCGGTGAATTCGTCCAGCCAGGGGTATATACCATAAGAAAAGGGGAGAAACTTTCCTCATTAATTGCAAGAGCAGGCGGGATTACTGAACAGGCATATCCATATGGTGCAATTTTTAGCAGAGATCGTGTGAGGCAGATACAAAGGCAGGAAATGAGGCAAACCGCACAAAGATTGCAATCAGCAATGGTGTCTGCATCGGTAAAAAAGAATATTGGAGCAGAAGGTGCAATTGCATTACAGCGAATGATAAATGGTATGGCGAACCAAGATTTTGTCGGGCGTGTAGTTATTGAATCTGATCCTGTTGTTCTGTCGCTTGATCCCAGTAAGGACGTCGTACTGGAAGCAGGCGATAGTTTATTCATGCCCAAGCGTCCTAATTTTATCGTAACAGTAGGGGATGTGCTTAATCCAAGCGCACTTCAGTTTGTGCCCGGGAAAGGTGTAAATAGTTATCTTGAAGAAGTTGGCGGATTTACGAGTGCGGCTGATGAAGACAGAGTTTTTGTTGTTTATCCAAATGGCGTTGCGCGACCTATTAGTCTGGCATCATGGGGTGGAGATAGAAACCTGAGCATTCCACCAGGTTCAGCAATAGTTGTGCCGACGGATCTCAGTCCTTATGATAATCTTACACTTATAAGTGAAATTGGTGATATTTTCAGAAACCTAGCGGTATCTGCTGCATCGATCGCCGTACTTGTCAGGAACTAATGATTATTCGGGCATAATAAGGGGCTATTTTATGAATTATATTAAATATGCCCTATGTTCGGTATTCCTATTTGCCCCTCATTTGACGAAAGCACAAACATTTTCATTTGATGATGAAAAAGAGGCCGGCACTGTTGGTTCATTTGGAGGTGTTGGTTTAATTGAGATGAGAAATGCCCGGTTTTCTGAAGACGGGCAGTTATCTGTTGGCATTGGTCATTTGGATAATGCACAGAATTATTATACATCCTGGCAGGCGACACCGTGGCTTGAAACGACACTCAGATTTAATGATCATAACAGCGACACTGATGGCGTCGATAAAGCAGTTGATATAAAATTTCGCATCAAAGAAGAAACAAAATATTGGCCCGCGATCGCTGTGGGCTTACAAGACCTGCTTGGTGATGGTGTTTATAGTGGAGAATACGTAGTTGCGAGTAAGAAATTTAGCAATCTTGATGTTTCACTTGGATTTGGTTTCGGAAGTTTAGCGGAAAGATCAAAAATATATAACCTGTCGCGGATTTTTGGTGACAGTTTCAAACAAAGAGATTTTGATAATCCCGGCTCTGAAAAATTAAGGTTTGGCGATTACTTCTCAGGCGAAAAAATGGGTTTTTTCTGGGGAGTTGAATATAAGGCTCCGATAAAAGGACTGACCGGGAAAATGGAATATTCAACGTTTGATAAATCTACTATCGCTAAATTTATGGGTTATGAAAGCAAAACTGCATTCAATTTTGGTGTAAATTACAAGGTGAATAATTGGCTGGAGGTGGGGGCAGCTCTTCATCATGGTAATCAGTTTGGAATTCATTTAACAGCAAAACAAAACCTTCACCGACAGAAGAAGTTAAATATTGCTGAGGTTCCGGAAGTTGATGCAATTCGTATCAGAGAGCTTAAAAATCAAGCCTTATCAGCACATGATTACAAAGACAACACCGATCCTGATATCCTTTTTGATCGATTAGACAGGATGGGATATCTGGTACAAGAAATGTCACTGGATCAGGGTCATATCAGATTGACGCTGATACCTGATGATGGGGTGATCGCCGCAAAGATGATCGTTCTTGGAGCGGTGTTGCAATCATACGATATGGTCTCTATTAAATTTACAAATGCAGTTGTACATGTCTCAGGTCGTGATCAGGCAGGCGTTGAAGCGACAAATGCCTTTTTAGAAAGCAGTTATTTCGCGATTGAGCAAGATCTTAATTCAATACCGGATCAGAGTGATGTTATTGAAAGAAAAATATTTGATATGATGGAAGCAAGAAAATTATCGCCATCGGCAGTTCAGATTGAAAATGATAATATTATTATCGAAAAGAATGTTGGACCTTTCAATGATATCCCTAAAAATATAGGACGTACGTCACGCATATTGACCAATTACGCTCCTGACAATATTGAACGTTTTAAAGTGATTTCAAAAGAAGGTAGTGTTGCTGTTTCTGAAGTATCGGTACTCAGGCAGGATATTGAGAAAAGTGCCGATTTTAATTCAAGCCCAGAAGAAATACTTGCTAATGCTACCAGTGAAGAGCCCAATACTAGATTGGTTGATAAAACAAGGTATGAAAAATTTCCCCGTTTTGAGTATGGTATTTTACCTGATGTACAAACACATTTTGGTTCGGAAAAAAACGATCATTTTAAAGGGGATCTTAATTTAAAAGTTTTTGGCAGGGTAAACATCACAGATAGTTTAAAAATAAACGCTGAAGTTAAACAGCATATAGTAGGTAATCTTGATGCCATTGTACCATCAACTAATCCAAATGTTGCACATGTTCGAAGTGATATCAGAAGATATGCGGCAGAAGGTAAAACCAGCATTCAACGTTTAACAGCTGAGCATATTTCAAACCCTGTAAAAAATGTTTATACAAGAATAACAGGGGGCTATCTGGAAAGTATGTATGCTGGAATAAATGGTGAAATTCTCTACCGGCCATATGACGGAAGTCTGGCGGCAGGTTTGGACGTAAGTGCGGTCAAGCAACGCGATTATGAACAATTATTCGATACACGTCATTATGAAACCGTGACCGGCCATGTAAATCTTTATTACTTAAATAAAAAATATGATATTACTACTAAAGTAAGTTTTGGTCGGTATCTGGCAAAGGACTGGGGCTCAACTTTTGATATTTCCCGGCAATTTAATAATGGCATCAAGATAGGCGCATGGGCAACATTCACCAATATGTCTGATAGTGATTTCGGTCGTGGTAATTTCGATAAGGGTATATATATAACGGTGCCATTTGAATTTTTCTGGTATAGACAGTCCCGTGAAAATATGAGTTTAAGGTTCCGAAGACTAGGTAAAAATGGAGGACAGAAAATTGAGCCGGCAACAGATTTATACGATTTGTTATCACCTGGTCAGCCATATAAATTAAGACGAACATGGGGAAATATACTTGAGTGATTATTGTTTCATTGAAGCTTTAATCATATGCTTTTTTTAACAATTTAACAGTAGTGTGTCCTGAATTAACGTCAATAATTAAAAACTAAGTGGGATATTAAATGTCAGCTCTCTCGTTAACATCTGAAACACCAATCGTTGTAGTTGGTCTGGGTTATGTTGGACTTCCTTTAGCTGTGGCTCTAGCCAAAAAATTCAATGTTGTTGGTTTTGATATCAGTGAGAAACGTATTTCAGAACTCAAAAACGGGTATGACCGTACAGAAGAGATTGAAAGTGACCGCCTTAAAGCCAGCTCTTTGGCAGTAACAAGCTCTGTTGAGGATATTAAAGGAGCAGGTGTATATATCGTGACTGTCCCAACACCAGTAGATAAAAATAATAAACCCGATCTTTATCCCGTTCGTGCATCTTGTGAAACACTTGGGCCGGTTATCGGAAAAAACAGCATTATTGTTTTTGAAAGCACGGTTTATCCGGGGGTTACGGAAGAACTTTGTGGTCCGATATTAGAGGAAAAATCAGGTTTGGTATGTGGTGAAGATTTTTACCTTGGATATTCACCTGAACGTATCAACCCCGGTGATAAGGTACACACAGTAGATAAAATAACAAAAGTTATTTCAGGACAAACACCGGAAGTGGTGGATGTTTTGGAAGAACTTTATTGTGCTGTCACGAGCGGTGGTGTTTTTAAAGCATCCAGTATTCGTGTTGCGGAAGCTGCGAAAGTTATTGAAAACGCGCAGCGCGATATCAACATTGGCTTCGTTAATGAAATTACGATGATTTTTCAAAAGCTTGGTATTTCGGTTTATGATGTTTTGGAAGCTGCGGAGACAAAATGGAACTTTCTAAATTTTACTCCTGGCCTTGTAGGGGGGCATTGTATTGGTGTTGATCCTTATTACCTAGCTGAGCGAGCAAAGCAAATTAATCATGATCCGCGTATCATTCTGTCTGGCCGTGCTATTAATGACGGCATGGCAGATTTTGTGGCCGAACGAATTTGCGCGCAACTTTCAGGTAGCGGTAAAATTCTTGTGCTCGGCCTTACATTCAAGGAAAATTGTCCGGATCTAAGAAACACCAAAGCCGTTGATCTTATTCAAGGCCTAAAAGTACGCGGTTTTACAGTTGACGTACATGATGCTGCGGCAGACCCCGCTGAAGCAAAAGAATTTTTCAATATAAATCTGAAAAAGGACATAAGCGAATTACCGGATCATTCGTATGCGGCTGTCGTCGGTGTGGTTTCTCATAACGCATATAAAGATATTCCGATGTCTGAATTGGAACGCCTCCTTGAACCTGGAGGATTAATTGCTGATATCAAAGCCATGTGGCGCAATAAAGAAAAGCCACAATATATTCGTAAATGGCAGTTATAATATGAAGGGCCGCTTGTCGGCCCTTTTATTTTTAAGAAGGGAATAATGAGCCGGACCTTCCGGTTATATAATAGGCAAACAATCCTATATATTCATGTATTGCCCAATCAAGCATCATAAGGTTTTCGGATACATTAAGATTTAAAAGGCCCTGTCTTTTAAACCTTGTAAGATAGCCAACAGGATAGGGTTGAAAGTTGATTGTCGTTTCTTGAAATGCTGCGACAGAACGTGGCATATGAAATGCACTTGTAACAAGAAACCATTTGTCATTTTCATTAGGTGTTATTAATTTTTCAGTTTCTGTGGCATTTGTGTATGTATTGTAACTCTCGCTTTCAAATCGAACCCGTTTGAGGTCAATTCCCGAATTTTCAAAAAAAAGTTTTGCCACATCATTTTCTGTCCAGCTACTACCATTCCTACTAGTTCCACCACTATGAATTATAGGAAGGTTAGGAAACATTCTGGCCAATTTGACCGTTTCTGTCAGTCTTTCACCATGATCGCTAAAAGTTACTTGATTGAATGTTCCACTTATGCCGGGCTTTTCAGAACCTGCAAGAACAATAATACCGCTATAGGGTCCCAAATCAGTTTTATTTGTATAATTGACAAATCTTCCCTCCAATGGCCATAAAAGCCATGTGGAGAAATTTGTAAAACCTGATAGAGCGAGCACAAAGACAGAACAGTAGATTAACAGGTTTGCACTTTTTCTATATTTTGCTGAATATGAGCTGAGTATTGACAACAACACTCCCGCAGCCAGAACAAAAATCAAGAAGTTGCTAGGTTGCATAAGAACCCATGCGGACCTTGAAATTATATTGTCCCATGCCATTTTGATTTCCTGTGGATTTCTGTTTTATATGCGGTTGACTAAGAGTAGATTTTATGCCTGCAAAATAAAAGTAAAAAAAGTTAAAAACATTATTGCAAGTTTAATCGAAACTCACTATGTTCGCACCACCTTAAAACAAACTGTTGTCTTTTGGGGTGTAGCCAAGCGGTAAGGCATCGGGTTTTGATCCCGTGATCCCAGGTTCGAATCCTGGCACCCCAGCCAGTAATGATCCCATAAAAAGATAATATTCCTTGCCTGCGTCCGTCAGGATATTTAATAACAATTAAATACTTGAATGGTGTCTACTATTATTATCCGAGTAAATCTTTTATGATCTCTCTAATACGTTCGGATGTTTTACCATCCCACTTTTCAGGTTTTTCGCCACGAAGTCCTTCAAGCACAATCCGTATCTTCTCTTCCGCAGAATAGAGTTTACGGTTCGCACGGCGGATATCCTTTACCAGTTTATCTGATTTTAAATTTGTTTGTTTTGATCTCATCTTCATTCCTTACGTCATTATGATGGGATCAAAACCTCTCTTATGTAAATACCCTAAATGGTCTCATAGGTGCTGACGAGGAACAATGTGCTTTAAGTAAAAAGCTTAAGTATTTGAAATTAAAGAAAATTATAAGAATAAATTACATATCTTGATCCAGGGAATACCCTGCTGATCTGACCGTACGTATAATATTTGGCTTATTTCCTTCGTTGAGTGCCTTACGTAATCGTCTTATGTGGACATCGATTGTCCTGGTTTCAACATAAATATCGTTGCCCCAGACCATATCAAGTAATTGTTCGCGTGAAAAAACCCTAAGCGGGTTTTCCATAAGGAATTTGAGTATATTAAACTCTGTGGGGCCTAAATGTATTGAGCTTCCATCCCTTTGAACCTTTCTTGTGGAGAGATCCATTTCGATCCTACCATATTCAAGTTTTTGATCACTTAGGGCAGGTCTGATACGGCGGAATATAGCCTTTATACGGGCGATAAGCTCTTTAGGTGAAAAAGGTTTTGTAATGTAGTCGTCAGCACCTGTATCCAGACCTCTTATACGATCATTTTCTTCACTTCTTGCTGTTAACATAATCACCGGGATATTCTGTGTTGCTTTATCGCGCCTGATGCGGCGGCAAATTTCAATTCCGGAAAGGTTAGGGAGCATCCAGTCAAGAAGTATAAGATCCGGTGTGTTGGACTGAGCACTCATAAGACCTTCTTCACCGTCCATTTCGACTAATACTTCGAAACCTTCTTGTTGAAGATTATAACAAATTAGTTCTGTAAGACTTGGGTCGTCTTCGACTAAAAGGATTTTTGCAGACATCTATTTCACACAACAATTTCGTTCTTGTTCGGTAGTTATATGGCACTTATTTGTTACATTTATATGACATCATACTATTTTTATGCCTGCGTGGGTAGCATGATAGTTGCGCGTGTATATTTGCCAACTTCACTTTCAAAAGTTAATTTTCCTTCGTGCCTTTGAATAATATGTTTTACAATGGCAAGTCCGAGGCCAGTACCACCAAGGCTTCTGGACCTTGCCGTATCGACGCGGTAAAATCTTTCGGTTAGTCTTGCAATATGTTCCGGTGCAATGCCGGCTCCATAATTTTTAACGGAAATTTGTATAAATTTCTTGCCTTTTTCATTTATGTGTCGATCAATTTCGATTTCAATATTGCTGTTTTCTGCGCCATATTTGATGGCATTATCAATTAAATTTTGAAACACTTGAGTAAGTTGGTCGCGATCTCCCGTGATTAAATTAGCATATTCACTATGTGTAAAACTTGTTGTCATGTCTCTTTCGGCAAGTCTTATATTCAAGGTTTCAACTACATTATCGATAATTTTATTTAAAGATATTTTTTCATCAGGTGGGATATGGGCATCCCTCTCAATATGGCTTAAGGAAAGCAAATCTTCAATTAAACGTAACATTCTGCTCGCTTCATCCTGCATGATTTTTAGGAATCTGATGGAAGCCTGCTGATCATTTTTTGCTGGTCCCTGAAGGGTTTCTACAAACCCTAAAATAGAAGCAAGAGGTGTGCGGAGTTCATGGCTGACATTTGCAACAAAGTCTACTCTCATTCTTTCTGCTTCACGTATACTGGTTATATCATAAATAGTAAGGAGCAGGGTTCTGTTATAAGTTGGATCTTCTGTAAAACTTGTGGCAATTTTTTCATGGACATGAATTCTGAGTAGATAACTTTTTGGTCTTGGCTGAATAACCGCAAATTCTATCGTATCGGATTTCCCGGTTTCGATGGCTTTACTTATGGCTGACAATACATCGCTATCAGAAATAATATCTGAAATTTTCTGATTGACGATATCGGTACCAAACATTTTCGTCGCAGATTTGTTTGCAAGTAAAATCGTTTCATTTTTATTTAGAAATAGAAGCGGATCTGTAAGATTTTCCAGGATATTGACAAATAATATAGGTTGGTCATCCAGACTTATTGTCTCTGTTTCTCCTGATACTGAAACGGATGAGCGATTTGCCAGTAAAGCAAACAATGAAGCGCCAGCAATAATTAGGGCAAAATACCAATTAATACTGCCGGAAGAGAGTAAATAGCCGAGAATCAGTAAAAGGGGAGCCAAAAATATGATTTTTTTTAAAATTTGGTTCATGATTTTTATATTATCTTAATATGTAAATGGTTTTATGAAAGAAATACGGCATGCTAACGGATGTTCATTGATTTGTCGATATTGACATAAATGTTTAACAGTGTTGTCCCAAAATGATCATGAGGATCAAGGGCGAGGCCTAAGCACTATTCAGGGCATCGAAAAATTCATCAAAATGATTGATAACGATATCCGGGCCAAATTCCTGAACCGGTCTTTCCGTATAACCGAATGTTACGCCAACTGTTATCATGTCTGCTGCGTTTCCGGCTTTTATATCATTTATACTATCGCCAACCATAATAGCATTTTCGGGATCCGCATCCATCAATTCACAGGTGGCAATAAGATGTTTAGGATCCGGTTTTTTAAACGTAAAACTGTCACCACATGTAACAGCAGAGAATAAATGGTCAATTTTTAATTCCTGAAGCAACGCGTGGGTAAGTTCTATGTTTTTATTTGTGCAAATGGCAAGCGGAATGTCTTGTGATCTTAGTGTTTCAAGTACCCGCACAGCACCCGGAAAAAGCACTGTTTCGTCTGCTATGTGTTTGATATAATAGTCAATATATTGAAGGTAGAGTTCTTCAAGCTCCTCTTCATCCGGTGCATGGCCGGTGTGGCTGAAACCTTTCAATAGAAGCACTTTGGCACCCTGACCAACCATATGACGGACAAGTGAATGATCAATTGTATCGCGTCCGGCTACCGTAAGTAGGTGATTTAATGTTGCTGAAAGATCAAGAGCCGTATCAGCAATGGTTCCGTCCAGATCAAAAAGAATTGCACTTGGTTTATTATTTAGCATTAATTACGCCTGTTTTTTAATTTAAATTTAAAGCCTATATAGTATTAATGGGGTTAATTATTCAGTATTGATTAATCTTATGACATTATGTTGTCAAATTAAGAAGTCAAAGTCGCTAAAATTGTCAGAGTATTTGGAAAATAACAGGAAATAATAATAAATATGAATGATACTGATCTTGCAATCGTCATTCTTGCAGCAGGAAAAGGCACAAGAATGAAATCTGCTACACACAAGGTACTATATCCACTTGGTGGGCGGCCCATGCTACATCATTTGCTGGATACTGTTGCGCCGCTTAATCCGACCAAGAAAATCATTGTTGTCGGTGCGGATAAGGAACAAGTTGAAACATCTGTGGGCAGTATTGCCGACTTCGTTGTGCAAGAACCGCAGCTTGGTACCGGTCACGCCGTACAGATGACAAAAGGTCTGCTTAGCGGATTTAACGGTGACGTTTTGATCCTTTATGGTGATGTGCCGTTAATTACCGAAGCAACAATGCAAAAAATGATCGCTACGCGTGAGGAATGCGGTGCCGCTGTTGTTGTGCTTGGCTTTAGACCGGAAGATACAAAGGCATATGGCCGTTTAAAGGTAAATGATAATGGTAATCTTGATGCCATTGTTGAATTTAAGGATGCTAATGAGGATGAGCGCGCCATCCCGCTTTGTAACAGCGGTATAATGTCGCTTTCCGGCGGGCATATGTTTGATCTGCTTGATGCGCTTAATGATAAAAATGCGGCAAAGGAATTTTATCTCACCGATGTTGTGGAAATTGCAAACAGGAAGGGTTTAACCTGCACAGTCGTTGAGGCAGACGAACAGGAAGTGATGGGTATTAACAGCCGTTCCGAACTCGCAGAAGCGGAAGCCGTATTTCAGAATAATCGCAGACAACATTTCATGACGGAAGGCGTGACGCTGATTGATCCTGAAACCGTTTATTTTTCACATGATACAGTGATCGGTCGCGATGTGACAATCGGGCCAAACGTGGTTTTTGGGCCGGGATGCCAGGTTTCAGATAATGTGACCATTCATCCTTTTTGCCATATAGAAGGGGCAACGATCGGTGCGGGGTCATCAATCGGACCGTTTGCAAGGCTTCGTCCGGCTGCAGAGATCGGAAATGGCGTAAGAGTTGGAAATTTCGTTGAAATTAAAAAAGCCGAAATTGAGGACGGTGCAAAAGTAAACCATCTTAGCTACATTGGTGATGCACGGGTCGGTAAAAATGCCAATATAGGCGCCGGCACCATTACCTGTAACTATGATGGTTATTTCAAATATCACACAGATATCGGAGAAGGGGCCTTCATCGGTTCAAACAGTGCCCTTGTCGCGCCGGTTACCATTGGTGACGGCGCGATCGTCGGGGCGGGAAGCGTTGTGACAATGGCCGTAGAGGCAGACGCGCTTGCCATTGCACGCGGCAAACAACGCGCCCTTGGCGGATGGGCGGCAAATTTCCGCACAAATCAGCAAAATAAAAAAAATAAAAAGGGCTAAAGACCATGTGCGGTATTATTGGGATTATCAGCAATTATGATGTTGCCGATCGTTTGATCGAAGGATTAAAACGTCTTGAATATCGCGGATATGACAGCGCGGGTATTGCAACGCTTTTTAACGGTAAAAATATCAGCCGCCGCCGTGCGCAGGGAAAACTTGTCAATCTGGTCAGGGAAAATGAAAATGTACCTCTACCCGGGATTATTGGCATTGGTCATACGCGCTGGGCCACCCACGGAGAGCCGACCGTGGACAATGCCCACCCGCATGCATCTGAAAAGGTTGCAGTAGTTCATAACGGCATCATTGAAAATTTCCGCGAACTTCGTGAAAGTTTAAGTGCCAAAGGCCATAAATTTAACACGCAAACCGATACGGAAACCATTGTTCATTTGATCACTGATTATCTGGACCATGGAATGTCCCCGCGGGATGCGGCCGCCGCAGCAATTAAGGAACTTGAAGGTGCCTTTGCGCTGGCGATCATATTTGACGGCGAAGAAGACCTGATGATCGGCGCGCGGCGCGGTAGCCCGCTTGTGCTGGGTTACGGGACAGATGAACGCGACGGTGTTGAAATGTATCTGGGATCTGACGCCATTGCGCTTTCGCACCTTACCAATAAAATTGCCTATCTGTGCGAAGGGGACCGGGTGGAAATCAGCAAAAATTCCGTGCAGGTTTATGATAAGCATGGAAATCCGGTTGACCGCGATATCCACGAGGTTGATGCCGCAAGCGGCAATATTGACAAGGGCAACTATAACCACTTCATGATGAAGGAAATATATGAACAGCCCATGGTCGTCGGCCAAACTATCGGAACCCTTATTGACCCACTTAAAGGGCATGTGGAACTGCCGGATATGCCATTTAATCTTGCTGACATTGAACGTGTCACCATTATTGCCTGCGGGACATCCTTTTACGCGGCGATGGTCGCCAAATACTGGCTTGAACAGGTGGGCCGGATACAGGTTGATGTGGATATTGCATCAGAATTCCGTTACCGCGAACCCGTTATGTCCAAAGGGGGGCTTTCAATCTTTATTTCACAGTCAGGCGAAACGGCGGATACGCTCGCCGCGCTTAGATATGCAAAGGAACAGGGGCAACATATCCTCTCGATCCTGAATGTGGCGAAAAGCTCCATGGAACGGGAAAGCGATATTGTGCTTCATACGCACGCAGGCCCCGAAGTGGGTGTGGCATCAACCAAGGCCTTTACCTGCCAGCTTGCGGTGCTGGCCTGTTTTGCCATTGCACATGCCAAAGCCCGTGGCACCATTGATGCGGCGGAAGAAACCCGTCTTTGTGTGGCACTTTCCGAAGTGCCGGCGCGTATGGCAGAAGTGCTTCATCACGACGAAGCAATACAGGAAATGGCCACCCAGGTGGCCAAAGCGCGTGATGTGATCTACCTTGGTCGCGGGCTTGAATACCCGATCGCCATGGAAGGGGCCTTAAAGCTCAAGGAAATATCCTATATCCATGCCGAAGGTTACGCCGCCGGGGAAATGAAGCATGGCCCCATCGCGCTTATCGATGATGCGGTGCCGATCATTGTGATTGCACCAAGCGGACGGCTTTATGATAAAACCGTTTCAAACATGCAGGAAGTCATCGCCCGCAATGGGCAGGTTTATTTCTTCACCGATATTGAAGGCGCGAAAACCGACGGCGAAGCCGCCATTGCAACAATTGCGCTTCCGATGCTCGATGAATTCGTGACGCCGCTGCTTCATACAATTCCGGTGCAGCTCTTAAGCTATCATGTCGCGGTTGCCAAAGGCACGGATGTGGACCAGCCCCGAAATCTCGCTAAATCTGTGACAGTGGAATAAATTTCGTAATATAAAATGTGAGGATGTTGATTACGGTTACGATATCAAAGTTGTAACCCAAATCCTCACATTAAAGGACATTCCAGAAGACCAACTTAAACGTCTTCTATTGATTGAGACCCTTTATGAAAAGGGTCTCAATTCTGTTCAAATATCTGATTTTCTCAATAGTCATCAGATCTCCACCCCTACCGGTCTTTACTACAACCCAAAACTTGTTTGGGTTACTCACAACAAATTCCAAAAAAGAAAAAAACGGATCAATAGTACCCTAGTGTCGGTTGATCAGGACTACTCATCAAAAGTAAAAATTAATCCTTAACCACTTTTTCCAAATGCCTCACAAAGTCGAATTCGCACCTTTTCCAAATCACCATCGAATTCATCGAACCAATCGTTCATCTCTGATGCGAATTCAACCGCATCACTTCTATATTTATTGATTGTGAAATACCCGTAAAAATTTCCCTCACGGTCAACTAAAACGGGAATCGAATTGCTAGACGAGTATTCATTCCACGGACTATCAGAGGAGTATTCGTTGCCAAATCCTGAATACTCGTTCCACATCCCCGAAGAAGAATATTCATTGCCGTAAGTTCCATATCCATTACAAACGGAATCTGAGTCATATTCGCTACAAGTCAAACACCCTAAGAACTTATCGTGTCCCGACCCCCCAAATAAAAGTAAGTCCTGCGCATAAACTTTAGTGCAGAAAAATATCACGCTTAAACTCAATACTAAGTTTCTCATCACTCTACTCCTTCTTTAATCTGCCTATTCTTCGATATAGATTTGTTAACGTCTTGTCTCTGTCATTCGCATAGTGAAGTCTGCGATGACAATTGGGACATACCGCCAATGCGTTAGTAATAGTATCGCTGCCACCATCTGCTAATCGTCTTAGATGATGCACCTCGAGGTAGAAGTCACCATCGGGTTTGGTGAATGGTGCTGGTTCGTTGCAACTCTCACAGGTGCCATTCGAATTCTTTAATATCCACGCCACCACTTTTGGGTCTCTGCTGAAAGAGGTTGATGCCTTATTCTGCTTGCTAGGAGATGCATTGCCTCGAGGAGTCGGTAGATTCTTTTCACGCCTTAACTTAGATACCTGCTCTTCGAATTCTATTTGTGGGACAGAAACACTCCCCTCGTGCTGACTAATCAGTTCCTCAATTACGGGTAGAACATTCGCACCCACATTTTTTGCGGGTTTAAGACCACTAACCCACTTTCTTCCTAAAACAGAGTAGACATAGGAGATATTTTGCATCCTATACTCGAATGCCTTTGGTGACCTGCCAAACTGATTACTCAATTTTTCGTAGATTTTTTTCTTAATGAATTTTTCGCCTTGCAAATCGAGATTTCTCATCTCGATATATGCAATAACAGATGCACTAAGTTCTTCTCTTGACCATTCCATACCGTCAGGATAAGAAAACTACCTCGTTTAGTCAATTACTACATATTAAAATCAGGATAAAGCGCATAAAGATCAACGAGCGTTACATGGTCAATATCCCGCGTCGCATCCGCCATGGCCCGGTTAATGGTTGAATTTTCGTGATCACGGTGGGCATACAGGATCAGTATTCTATTTTTCAATATGGCACCTTTTTTAAAAAAGTGACGATAGGATAAAAATTAGTGTCCTGCAAGATCACATGCTTTTCAACGGATGACGACGTGAATTTAATATGCTAGGTTAAGTGATTATGATGAGATGGAAAATACTGGAACTGGCGGGTAAGGGGTTAAACCTAAATGAAATCCTTGCCGCGCTGGAAAATCATGCGGAACTTGGTCTTGACCCGGAAGCCGCACTTGAAATTCTGCGGCTTTATAAAGATACGCTTTCGGAAGCGCTTCAAAAAGAACTGGAACAGTTATAAGAATTGGCCAGGCAAATCTCATGTAACACTTGACATTCCGGCCTAAAACACCAATTTAACCCTAATGATTTAAGCGAAGGGTATTTGCCATGTATGACTATGATTTCTTTGTGATTGGTGCCGGGTCCGGCGGTGTACGTGCAAGCCGCATGGCGGCCACATATGGTGCCAGAGTAGGCCTTGCGGAAGATTACCGTGTGGGTGGTACGTGCGTTATCCGTGGATGCGTGCCCAAGAAATTATTTGTTTATGCATCGGAATATTCCGGTCATTACCAGGACGCCGTTGGCTTTGGATGGGATGAGGCAAGCCCCTCATTTGACTGGAAAACATTAAAAGCCAATAAGGATAAGGAAATTGCCCGGCTGGAAGGGCTTTACGGTAAAAATCTTGATAATCATCATGTGGAAATTATTAAAGCGCGCGGCAAATTACTGGACCGGCATACCATCGAACTGACAGACGAAAACGGAAAACGCACGGTAACGGCGAATAAAATCCTTATTGCGACGGGGGCATGGCCGTCATATCCTGATATTCCGGGGATCGAACATGCCGTCAGTTCCAACGAAGTCTTTGAATTTGAAGAGCTTCCAAAACGGATAATGGTTGTCGGTGGCGGTTATATCGCGGTGGAATTTGCCGGTATTTTCAATGGTCTTGGTGTTGAAACATCACTGCTTTACCGCGGGGAGGAAATACTGCGCGGTTTTGATCTTGAAATCCGTGCGAAGCTTCGTGAAGAAATGGTCAAAAAAGGGATTGATGTCCGCATCCACACCGATGTTACGGAAATTGTAAAAACAGGGGATCAGTTCCTGCTTACACTTTCCGATGATAATGAAATGGTCACGGACTGCGTTATGTATGCGACGGGGCGTCGCGCCAATACGGCGGGTATCGGGCTTGAAGAATTGGGTGTCAAAATGCGGGATAACGGTGAAATTATCGTCGATAAATATTATCGCACCAATGTGGATAATATTTTCGCGGTTGGTGATGTGATCGGGGGAATGCAGTTAACCCCCATCGCGATCAAGGAAGGCGCCGCGCTTGCAGCCACACAGTTTAATGATAAACCCACATTTGTGAATTATGATAATATTCCGACCGCGATTTTTTCACAACCTCCAATCGGCACTGTGGGTATGAGCGAAGAAGAAGCAAGGAAACAATTCGGTGATGATTTAAAAGTATTCCGAAGCGAATATAAATCCATGAAATTTACCCTTGCGGGACGTGATGAAAGATCATTAATCAAACTTCTTGTGGACGGTAAAACAGACCGTGTTGTGGGCGCCCATATGATCGGACCAGACAGTGCCGAAATCATTCAGGGGATCGCCATTGCCCTTAAAATGGGGGCAACAAAGGCACAGTTTGATGATACGGTTGCAGTGCATCCATCATCGGCGGAAGAATTCGTTTTGATGAAGTAATACTTTCAATTGAGTGCAAAAGGTCTTATAGAAAGTTTAATTACTGAAAAAATTAATGGAATTGGCAAAATGAGTAAGAATTGGAGCCCTGACAGCTGGAGATCAATGCCGATCCGTCAGGTGCCGACTTATCCGGATGAAGAAAAACTGAAAAAAGTTGAAGCGAAGCTGCGTAATTTTCCGCCGCTTGTTTTTGCCGGTGAAGCACGCCGTTTGAAAAAACAGCTTGGTGCAGTAGCAAATGGAAACGCTTTTCTTCTGCAAGGTGGCGACTGCGCCGAAAGTTTTGCTGAATTCCATGCCGATAAAATCCGTGATACATTCCGTGTTCTGCTTCAAATGTCGGTGGCGCTTACTTTCGCTGCAAGCTGCCCGATTGTAAAGGTCGGCCGTATGGCCGGGCAATATGCGAAGCCAAGAAGTTCTGATACGGAAACGAAAGACGGCAAAACACTTGCCAGTTACCGTGGTGATATTATCAACAGCATTGAATTTACCGAAAAAGCACGTGTGCCGGACCCGGTTCGTATGGTCAAGGGCTACAGCCAGGCATCATCAACTTTAAACCTGCTTCGTGCATTTGCGCAGGGCGGATATGCCAACCTTAAAAAAGTGCATCAATGGAACCTTGATTTCGTGGGCAACAGCGCCGCGGTTGAAAAATATCAGGACCTTGCCGACCGCATTGATGAAGCACTTTCCTTCATGGAAGCCTGCGGTATTGATCCCGAGAGTACGGCGCTTCAGGGAACAGATTTCTATGTATCCCATGAAGCACTGCTGCTTCGCTACGAAGAAGCAATGACCCGTGTCGATAGTACAACCGGTGACTGGTATGACACATCGGGCCATATGCTATGGATCGGGGACCGGACCCGCGTCAAGGGGGAAGCGCATGTGGAATTCCTGCGCGGGATCGGCAATCCGCTTGGGCTTAAAGTCGGGCCGACAACAAACCTTGATGAACTGATTGATATTATTGATATTTTAAACCCACAAAATGAAGCAGGGCGTATCACGCTGATCTGCCGTATGGGCGCCAATATTATTGAAGACAAGCTTCCACCTGTTATCAAACGGGTTGAGGAAGAAGGAAAAAAAGTTGTCTGGTCGTCTGATCCGATGCATGGCAACACAATTACGGCGGTGAATGGTTTTAAAACACGTCCATTTGAAGATGTGCTAACCGAAATTCGTCGCTTTTTCCGTATTCACCGCAGTATGGGCACATACGCGGGTGGGGTTCATTTTGAAATGACCGGGCAGAATGTAACTGAATGTACCGGTGGTGCAGAAGCCATTACCGAAGAAAAACTGGCTGACCGCTACCGTACACACTGTGATCCGCGTCTGAACGCAAGCCAAAGTCTTGAACTGGCCTTTTTGATCGCGGAGGGACTTAAGGAAGAACGGGACGAACGGGCGAGGGAACTTAAACAAGCCAGTGCATCCGAGTAAGAAGGGTTACCATGCCAGATGACCAGTACAATCAAGATCGCCATAGCGACCACAAATCCCACAGTTGGGGATATTGAGGGGAATGCTTCACGTATCCTTGCGGTACGTGAAGATAATTTGGGTGCCGATCTGATTGTTTACAGTGAACTGGTCCTGATCGGTTATCCGCCGGAAGATCTCGTTTTAAAGCCCGCATTTCAGCGTGATGCCATGGATAAGGCTGTTGAGCTTGCATCCGTGACCAAAGACGGTGGCCCGGCTATGCTGATCGGCAGCCTTTGGGTCGAAGGTGGCAAGCTTTATAACAGTGCACTACTACTTGCAAATGGTACCATTACCGCGATCCGCCATAAAAGGGAACTTCCCAATTATGGTGTGTTTGATGAAATCCGCCTGTTTGAAGCTGGGCCGCTTGCGGAACCGATTGAATTTAAGGGTATAAAACTTGGTGTCATGATATGCGAAGACATGTGGCTTTCCGCTGTCACTGAACATTTAACCAACAAGCATAGTGAAATTCTGATTTCAATGAATGGGTCACCATTTGAAACCGAAAAGGCGGACGTGCGCTATGGGCATGCCCGTCGCCGGGTTAAGGATAGCGGCCTGCCGCTTATCTATGTTAATCAGGTGGGGGGGCAGGACGAGCTTGTTTTTGATGGGGAAGGATTTGTCCTTGATCGGGATGGAAAATTCATTATTCGGCAAAATTCATTTGTTGAAGAAATGACCGTAACCCATTGGAATAAAGATAAAAATGGAAAATGGAGCTGTTCAAGCGGTGATGTCGTGGAAAAAAATGACCGCCTTGGGGATATTTATCAGGCGATCATGCTAGCAACCCGTGATTATGTGAATAAAAACCGTTTCCCCGGTGTGGTGATTGGCATGTCCGGCGGTGTTGATAGTGCCCTGAGCGCGATTGTTGCCGTGGATGCCCTTGGTGCTGACCGGGTGCATCTTGTGATGATGCCATCAAAATATACATCTGAAGAAAGCCTGATTGATGCGGCGGATGCTGCCGTTATGATGGGGTGTGGTATTGATAATATCCCGATAAACGATGCCGTTTTGGCGTATGACAAATTAATGGCGGGCAGTTTTGCGGGAACCAAGCCCGATACCACCGAAGAAAATATACAGTCACGCATTCGTGGTATCATCCTGATGGCCCTTAGCAATAAATTCGGTAAAATGGTGATGACCACTGGAAATAAATCTGAAATGTCAGTGGGTTATGCGACCATTTATGGTGATATGTGTGGTGGTTATAACGCGCTTAAGGATGTTTATAAAATGGATGTGTTTGCACTTTGTCGCTGGCGTAATGAAAACCAACCTGATGGCGGGCTTGGCCCCCGCGGGCAGATTATGCCAATAAATATTATTGATAAACCGCCGACCGCCGAACTTCGCCCCGACCAGAAGGATGAAGACAGCCTTCCGCCTTATCCCGAACTTGATGACATTCTTGAATGTCTGATTGAAGGGGAAATGCCCACACGGGATATTATTAAGCGTGGCCATAAACAAGAAACTGTTGCACGTATTCAGCATCTCCTTTATATCGCTGAATATAAAAGGCGGCAGGCACCACCCGGCGCAAAAATAACGGCGCGTAATTTTGGCCGTGACCGTCGTTATCCGATTACCAACGGATACAGAGACAAAAAAGACAATTAGGATAAAAAGATGTCTGTAAAAGTAAGATTTGCCCCAAGCCCGACAGGGCTTCTTCATGTGGGAAATGTCAGAACAGCCATTGCAAACTGGCTTTATGCCCGAAAAATGGGCGGTGTGTTCATACTTCGGATTGACGATACGGATAAGGAACGCTCCACACAGGAATATGAAGATGGCATCCGTGAAGATTTAACCTGGCTTGGACTTAACTGGGACGAAGAGGCACATCAATCAAAACGTTTCGGCCGTTATGATGAAATCGTTGAAAAATTAAAGGCGGAAGGCCGCCTTTATGCATGTTATGAAACGGCACAGGAACTTGATTTAAAAAGAAAAATTCAACTTGGACAGGGCAAGCCACCGGTTTATGACCGTGCGGCGCTTGCGGTTTCGGACGAGCAAAAAGCAAAATATGAAGCCGAGGGCCGACAGCCTCACTGGCGCTTTAAACTGGCAACTCCGGCACGGGTGGAATGGGATGACCTCGTTCGTGGTCATCAGAATTTTGATATTGAAGCGTTAAGTGACCCGATCCTTGTGCGTGAGGATGGCAGTTATCTTTATACACTTCCCAGTGTGGTGGATGATATTGATTTTGGCATTACCCATATCATGCGCGGTGAAGATCACAGCGCCAATAGCGCGGTCCAGACACAGATATTTGAAGCACTTGGCTCCAAAGCACCTGAAATGGCGCATTTCGCGCTTCTGACCGGTGCAAAGGGTGAGGGGCTTTCCAAACGGCTTGGTTCCGCATCCATCAGGTCATACCGCGAAGAAGACGGGCTTGAAGCCATGAGCATCTTAAGCCTGCTTGCCAAAATGGGTTCGTCCGATCCGATTGAACCCTTTACCAGCATGGAGCCGCTTATAGAACAATTTGAATTTTCCAAATTTTCACGGGCAACGGCGAAATTTGATCCACGTGATCTTGAACTGTTAAACGCAAAAATTCTTCATGTGACGGATTATGTAGCGGTTAAAGACCGCCTTGGCGACGGTGTAAGCGAAGCCATCTGGAATGTTGCCCGCGCGAATATTGAAAAACTTGAAGATGTGGGTGACTGGCTTCATATTATAGAAGGGCCGGTCACACCGGTGATTGAAAATGCTGATTTTATTGCGAAGGCAGCAGCGCTTCTTCCCAGTGGGGATTGGGATGAGAGCACATGGAAAAACTGGACTACGGCCGTGAAGGAAGAAACGGGCGCCAAGGGGCGCGATCTGTTTATGCCGCTGCGCCAGGCGGTAACCGGACTTGAACACGGGCCGGAAATGGCCACCCTTCTGCCGCTGATCGGTGCAGACAGAGTAAGAGCGAGACTAAATGGCCAAAAAGCATAACGCATGAGCAAGCTTGAGTTATACAACACTCTTACCAATCAAAAGGAAGAGTTTAAACCGATTAATCCGAACCATATCAAAATGTATGTGTGCGGGCCAACGGTGTATGATTATGCGCATGTGGGAAACGCCCGCCCGGTTGTGGTGTTTGATACGCTTTACCGGCTTCTTAAACATGATTATGGCAATGTGACCTATGCCCGTAATATCACCGACATTGATGATAAAATCATTGAAGCAAGCCGTGAAACGGGTAAGCCAATCAGTGAAATTACCGAAAAATTCGCCCGTATTTATGAGGAAGATATGGCCGCGCTTAACGCCAATCTTCCGGATATCCGCCCGAAAGCGACCGAATATATTCCGGAAATGATCGCACTTATTTCCGACCTGATTGAAAAAGGCCATGCTTATGAAGCCGACGGTCATGTGCTGTTTCAGGTATCCACTATGGAAGATTATGGTGAACTTAGCGGTAAGTCGGTTACTGACCTTATAGCCGGGGCGCGGGTTGATGTGGCGGATTATAAACGTGAAGCACCGGATTTTGTACTCTGGAAGCCATCAAGTGATGACCAGCCGGGCTGGGACAGTCCGTGGGGTTTTGGTCGTCCGGGCTGGCATACGGAATGTTCGGCGATGATCCGTGGCGAGCTTGGCAAAACCATTGATATTCATGGCGGTGGTCAGGATCTTATTTTTCCCCACCATGAAAATGAAATTGCCCAAAGCAAATGTTCACATGACGGTGCGAAGCTTGCCAATTACTGGATGCATAATGGCTATCTGACTGTTAACGGGGAAAAAATGTCAAAATCCCTTGGTAATTTCATAACGGTTCATGAGTTATTGGAAGAATTCCCCGGTAAGGGGGAGGCTATCAGGCTAGCACTTCTTTCATCACACTATCGCCAGCCGGCAGATTTTAGCCGTGATGCAATAGATAGAGCACATAGTCAACTTCACCGTTGGCGCAGACAAGTAAAGGATGTGGAAGCCTCAATACCAAGCGAAGTTATTCTAGATGCACTTCGAGATGATTTGAACACACCTAAAGCGATAATGGAATTAAATCAACTATCCAAAATTGATGACAAAAAGGATGAATTCAGGGCCTCTGCTAATGTGCTAGGCCTTTTATTTGGGGAAGATAAGGATTGGTTGCAGGGTGGTGTGGATGTTTATCAGGTGATTGTAGATAAAGAAGACCCCAAATTATTATTTATATTATTCGATGATAAAATGAAGATTGAAGATGGGCCAGCGGGAATTGAAGAATTAATTAGTGAACGATTAGAAGCAAAAAAAAGTAAAGATTTTAATAGAGCTGATCAAATAAGATCTGCATTTGAAGTTTACGGTATTCAATTGTTAGATGGTCCAGATGGAACGACAACATGGGAAAAGAAATAACCCATGGCCGGGACCAATCATAAGGAAGCTTCCAAAATTCAGGATAATGGTCCGTCGATTATCCTTGTGATCCCGCAGCTTGGCGAAAATATCGGTAAGGCGGTTCGTGCCATGTATAACTTCGGGCTGACGGATCTTCGGCTTGTGGCGCCGCGGGATGGCTGGCCCAATCCGGATGCTGTGGCCCCGGCGGCGGGGGCGGATATCGTGCTTGAAAATGCGCGTGTGTTTGATACAACCGCCGAAGCCATTGCCGATCTTACCCATGTCTATGCAACAACCGCACGGCCGCGGGATATGATCAAGGAAGTCATCACGCCAAAGGAATGCTGCGCCCGTATGCGGGATGCCGTGAATGACGGGGACCGTGTGGGCCTTCTTTTTGGGCCGGAAAAAGCGGGTCTTAAAAATGATGATATTGC
This sequence comes from Kordiimonadaceae bacterium, assembly GCA_038106445.1. Classification (GTDB taxonomy): domain Bacteria; phylum Pseudomonadota; class Alphaproteobacteria; order Sphingomonadales; family Emcibacteraceae; genus Pseudemcibacter. The sequence continues at coordinate 357,036 of JAYODU010000003.1, forward strand.
GCTCTCCACAGCGATTGTATCCGTGCCGCTTAACCCGAGCTTCGCATCCATCAATCTGGCGCAGGCGGTGGCGATCCTGTCTTATGAATGGTTTCAGACAGGCGGTGATATTCCCGAAAGTCATACACCGACGTTGGATAACAAACCGGCAACGGCAGGGGAGCTTCAGAAACTGTTTGATCATATGGAATATGAGCTTGAAGAAGCGGGTTATTTCCGGTCTGATCAGCGGCGTTCGCTGATGAGGCGGAACCTCCGTAATATTTTTACCCGTTCTAAGCTCACCCACGAGGAAATAAGCACCATGCGTGGGGTGGTAAAGGCCCTTGCCACAGGTGGCGGCCCCGGATGGCAGGCCGAAAAGGCGGAACTTGCCAAAAAGGCCAAAAAAGGCGATAAATAAGTGCCTACAATAATAAAAAGGGGGGAGGAAAGATGGACTTCATCAAAAAAACCTGGCGTGGTGAAACGCCACTTATAGTATCTTATTGGATAATAGGTGTTTTGGGCAATTTAGTAATAAGTTTTATTGCCTTAACATTGGAATCTTTAGGAACAACAGTTTATGGTGAGAGCTTGATATTTGGGTTAATTGCGCTTTTCTATTCTGTTTTCATGATTTGTTATATGGTTTTTTCATTAGTTTCTATCTGGAGAAGCGCGGGTAAATACATTGCTGATGCAAAAACTGATAATATCATTACATCAAATAGCCCATTTTGGGGATATGTGGCGAGAGTGATGGTTGTATTAGGGATTATTCAGGTGATTTTTGGGTTAATTGACGAATTTACCAAATAGTATGCCGAATAAAGTTTGACATCCCCACGGAAATAGCTATATTCCGCCCATCTCGAATGACCGGGTGAGAGCCCCGGTTGCGTAAATTGCTACATATTGCAGTTTACGGCGCTGAGGAAAAAAATAATTGAAACAAGCGATTTGGAAGAAAAATGACAAAACGTACACAAGCCAAGTATAAAATCGACCGCCGCATGGGTGAAAACATCTGGGGTCGTCCAAAATCACCAGTAAATGCACGCGAATATCGTCCCGGTCAACACGGACAGGGCCGCCGTGCCAAGCTTTCTGACTATGGTGTTCAGTTGATGGCCAAGCAAAAGCTTAAAGGCTATTACGGTGATATGACTGAAAAACAATTTAAACGCATCTATAAAGAAGCCGACCGTCGCCGTGGTGATACAGGTCAGATCTTCGTTGGTCTGCTTGAAAGCCGTCTTGATGCGGTTGTTTACCGTTCAAAATTTGTCCCGACAATCTTTTCTTCCCGTCAGTTCGTGAACCACGGCCATGTAAAAGTGAACGGTAAAAGAGTAAATATCCCGAGCTATATGGTTAAAGTCGGTGATGTGATTGAAATTCGTGAAAAATCACGTCAGATCCCGATTGTTATTCAGGGTATGGATAGCCCGGAACGTGATGTTCCTGATTACATTGAAGTAGACGGTCCAAAAGCAACATTCATTCGTGTGCCGACACTTGATGAAATTCCTTATCCGGTTGTGATGGAACCGAACCTTGTGGTTGAGTTCTATTCAAGATAATCCTGGAAAAATTTGAATTTTAAAAGCCGCTCAATTCGGGCGGCTTTTTTATTTTGCGGAAAACTTATGGGCGACCGCATATAAAATAATCCCCGACGTAATGATCCCGGCGGAAAAGACGATTTCCGTCGTGTTCTGAATGGCAAGATAGGAAAGCGTAATTGTTGTGATCGTGATGAAGATAATCGGCGGCAGCGGATAAAGCGGGATTTTAAAGCCGGTATGATCACTACCCTGTTTTTTTCGGAGTATAAAAACACCGACAATCACCACAAGCGAATTGATCGCCATTGTGGAACCGGAAAGCAAAACAATCGTATCGAAATCGGTAAACCATAAAAACAGAAGCGCCATTACCGCCTGTAGCCAGATGGCGAATGCGGGGATGCCGTGACGGTTTACCTTGCTAAGTTTTTCAATAAGCGAATAATCCTCGCCAAGCATTTGTAGCACCCTTGGTGCCGCAACAAGCATTGCGCTAACGGTTGAAATCAGAAGCAGGGATAATGATAACCCCATGATGGTACCGCCAATATCACCAAAAGCATATCGGGCCGACACATAGCCAATCTCAATTACATTTGCCATGGCATCCATTGGTGCGGTCGCAAGAAACACAAAATTAAGCAGCACATAACAGACCATAACCGATGCGGTGCCAACGATCAGCACACGGGGCAGGGATTTTTGCGGATCATCCAGTTCCCCTGTGAGGTATGTTGCCGCATTCCACCCGGTATAGGCGTACCCCACAAAAATAAGCGAAACCGCAAAGGCACCACCGGTAAATAAATCAAGATCGGAGGCCTGGGGTATATAAGATACATCCTGAAGTTCCGGCGCGGCAATCAAAGCAGCGATGGAAAAACCAATGATCAGCAGAATTTTACCGCTGGTAAAGAAATTTTGTAATCCGCCACTGTTTTTATGTGTTGTTGAATGGACGGCAGTCATTGAAACGATAAGTATAGTTGCAAGCCATAATGGATCAAGCGCGGGAAAAACTGACCCAAGATACTGTCCAAATGTCATGGCGGAAAGTGCCGTTGGTGCCGCAAAGCCGACGGTTGCTGAAATCCATCCTGATACGAAACCGGCACCGGGATGATATATTTGCGACAGGAAATTATATTCCCCACCGGAGCGAGGAAGTCGTGAACCTAATTCCGCATAGCACAGTGCCCCGCAAAGCGACATTATACCCCCCAGAACCCATAGTGTCATGATGACAAAACCGGACCTTATATCCGCAAGCTGATAACCAAGTGATGTAAATATACCGGTGCCAATCATATTGGCGATAACGATCGCCATTGCTGTGCGTTCTGTGAATTTTCCCTTTATTGCCATATGCTTCCCAATTTTGATAATTGACCGTAGCATGACGCGAATGGGCGATCAAGCTGACAATTGCGCTTGCACAGCTTTGATAACTTGATAAGATAAATTCAAATTTTAAAGGAAGCGAATATGGAACTTGTGATTGATACGCTGATAAGCGGTTTTCCTTACTTTATTTCACATTTTGGCCTTGCGCTTATCATGTTGGGGGCGGGGGTTTTTATTTATGAAAAAATCACACCATACGATGAACTTGAGCTTGTCCGGGAAGGCAATGTTGCGGCCGCGATTTCTCTTGCCGCGGCTATACTTGGACTTGGAATCCCTTTAGCGGCGTGTCTGGAAGGAAGCGTAAGCCTTTGGGATATCTTTATCTGGGGCTGGGTCATCCTTATTATCCAGCTTTTGGCTTTTTATTTCGCAAGCCTTGTAATTGATGATCTTAAAGGCCGTATTGAAAGGAACGAAATCGGGGCGGCAATTCTTTTATTTGCAGGAAAAATTTCAATAGCGCTGTTAAATGCAGCGGCAATATCAGATAATTTATAAGGAAAAAAATAATGTTAAAAATATATGGTGCAAAAACATACAATGCGGTTAAAGCGGTACTTACTGCTGAAGAATGCGGCGCAGATTATCAATATGTGGAAATGGATTTTACCAAAGGGGAACATAAGCAGCCGGGTTATTTGAAAATCCATCCGCTTGGCAAAATTCCGGCAATGGAACATAACGGAAATCCTATTTTTGAAAGCAATAATATGTGCCGTTATATTGCCAATATTTCAAATAAAAAGCTTTATTCGGATGATCCGCTAAAAGCATCGCAAATTGACCAGATGGTTGATTTGATTGGTTATCATGTCGGACGGTGGATCAGTGTCTATTTCTTTGAAGAAATTGTTAAGCCGGCATTTCGTAAGGAAGACCCGGATCAGGCAGCACTTGCCGAAGCGGCAGGTTTTCTTGCGAATCAGCTTCCCTATCTGGACAGCGTTCTTGGAAAGAATGAATTTTTATGTGGAGATGACATTTCGATTGCTGACTGCATTGCCTCTGCCATGATTATGGCAAACGAATATACGTCTTTCAGCATTAATGATTATCCGAATATTACACGATGGTATAACCAGATAAAGGGGCGCCCGTCATACGCTGCCGCGATGAAGCATTTCCCCGGTGGCTATTCATTTAATTAAATTATCATGCGTGGGTCTGGGCTTTTATCATTTGTAAGTTTATTAATTGTTGTCTTGATTGGCGAAATGTCAAAAGATGATGAAAGACCCCGCCCGATTATTGTGGATGATGAACCAGAACAGCCGCTTCGACCGGTAAGGCCTCCGTCAGAACTTGATCCCGATGACGTGGGACCGGGGCAGGACAATGATGATGTTATTGTTATCCAGGATGATGAAAAGGGAAGGCGACAACAATATACCGGGACGGCCTTTTCCATTGATGAACGCGGGTTATGGGTAACAGCGCGTCATGTGACCGACCAATGTGACAGGCTGACATTGCTTCGGCCATTCAGAAGTCCACTTCCGGTGGTTGGATTATCACCCCACAGCAGTGCGGATGTATCACTTTTACAGACGGAAAGTGGTTATGAAGCACTGGATGTGGAATATGCAACACCCGAATATAACCAGGAAGGGTTTCATTTCGGTTTTCCACGCGGTGAACCGGGGTCGGTTTATTCCCGTCTGATAGGCCAAAAAACCATGAAAACGGTAGGACGCAGAACATATAAGGAAACCGTTCATGTCTGGGCGGAACAAATCAGAATACCGGATAGTGATGAAAGTCTGGGCGGCATAAGCGGCGGACCGATCCTTAATAAGAATGGTGATGTGGTTGGTATCCATGTTGCAGGTTCCATAAGACGGGGGCGGTCTTTTTCATCACTTCCTGAAAATATTGAAGATCTTCTTGAGCGTAGCGGCGTATCACTGCAGCCGGGTGATGAATATAATATTGACCAGAATTCACTGACATCAGTGGGGTTTTCACGTGTTGGTGATGCGCTGCGAAGCGATATAACAGTCGCGCAGGTTATTTGTCGCACTGATTGATTTGCAATTTTATCTCAATCAATTTTGAATTTCGTAGTATCCCATCTATAATATCCAATATTGAGCGCCGTGGTTATGACGAAATGGCCATTGATTTAAGACAGGGTATAACAGGAAAAAAATATATGTTAGACAGCAATTTAATGCCATCCAGTGATAATCGGAAATTTACGGCGGCCCATCTGTTTTCTGTTTTCTTGGCACTCTGTCTTATACTCGCGGTTTACCGGACAGCGGGGTTAAATAATGCGCTGATTGCCATGGTTGGGGTGATGATTGGTTTAACGTTGGTGCTGGGTAACTTCGGTTTTACTGGGGGCTGGGTCGCATGGATTAAAAGCCGCGATGGGCGGGGGTTAAGGGCGCAGATGATCATCCTTGGGCTTGCATCAATTATATTTTATCCAATTTTAGCGCAAGGAAGCCTGTTTGGGGCAGATGTAAGGGGATTTGTTTCGCCCATCGGAATTGCTCCCATCATCGGAAGTTTTATTTTCGGGATAGGAATGCAGCTTGGAGGGTGTTGTGCATCCGGGGCGCTCTCATGGGCGGGTGCGGGTAGTGCACGTGTTTTTATAACATTATTTGGCTTTATTGTCGGTTCTGTGTGGGGTGCCTATGATATTGAATTCTGGCGTTCATTACCGGGTGTCCCCGTTAGCCTTACAAGTGAATTTGGTGTTATGGGTGGCTTGTCAGTGACGTTATTAATTTGTGCTGGTGTTGCGACTTCGACCTTAGTATTTGAAAAAAAGCGCCACGGTAAAATTCTCTCACACCGTGAAGGACAGGTGAATTCTCTTGGCTGGCGGCGACTTATAAATGGTCCCTGGTCGATTATTGCTGTTATTCTTTTACTGGTGCTTGCCAACTTCCTTACGCTTTATCTGGCGGGTCGGCCCTGGGGTGTGACCAGTGCCTTTGTTCTTTGGGGTTCAAAAACGCTGACGATGTCAGGTGTTGACATTACGGGATGGTATTATTGGCAAAACCCGACGGCTCTTGAAAGGTCAGTATTCTTTGATGTGACATCTGTGATGAATTTCGGAATACTTATGGGATCATTTGTTGCCGCGATCATGATGGGAACGTTCAAGCCCGAATGGAATATAAGCACAAAAATGATTGCGGTATCCATCATTGGCGGTTTGATGCTTGGTTATGGTGCACGTATCGCAAACGGTTGTAACATCGGCGCCTTTTTCAGCGGTGTCAGCAGTGCTAGCCTAAGCGGGTGGGTATGGTTTATCTTCGCTTTCTGCGGTAACATTTTCGGCTGGTTTATAAGAAAAAGGCTGAATTTTTAATTAGCCAGCCAATTTAATCTCTGAGCTTCCTTTGCTGCAAACTTCGGAATATCTGTTTCGATGAACTGATTATGTAAGATCTCTACGCCTAACATGTGATTAATCATAGCGTCCAGTTGTATCTTTCGGGCGCGGTCTGTATTTTCACTAAGCGCTTCTTCAGTAAGGTTATCAATTGCGGCTTTATCCAATAAGCCGGATGCAGATACTAGGTCAGGCGAAAGATAGTCTTTCGCCAGTTCCGACATGGCGTCCCATTTGCTTTTATTCGTAGTGGCAGGTGGTGCCATAAACGCAAATTTTTCACGTTCATAAAGGGTTTTTGGCAGCAATCCCTTCATCGCTTCTTTTAATACCCATTTTTCCTTTCGGTTTTTTATCCGGTGTAAAGGCGGAATATTTGTAGCCGTTTCAGCAAGATGATGATCCAGAAAAGCAGGGCGCGCTTCCATGGAATTTGCCATATCAACTCGGTCTCCAACCCACGTTAGTATTTGCCCTTCGAGCATGGTTTTTGACCATACATATTGTGCTTTATCTAACGGGTGCCTTTGATCCAGCATGTTTCGATCAAGTTTTTCACTAATAGCAAGACCCGGCAGAACAATTTAACAGGGCCGATGAAGAACAGGAAGTGGTCGAACATTTAACCAAAAAACTTCGCGATTTTGCAAAAGAAACGGGAGCTTCGGTCCCGCAATAAAATATGATCAGAATGTATAAAAGGCGCTGAAAAGAGCGCCTTTTAATATATGACAGACTTAATCTTTCGGTTCGATACCGACATTTTCAAAATGGGCGACAAGTTCGCCATTGGCGGCCATTTCACGCACAATATCACATCCGCCAAGGAATTCACCCTTTACATACAGCTGTGGGATTGTCGGCCAGTCGGAAAATTGTTTGATGCCTTCACGAAGGCTTTCATCCTGAAGCACGTTATGGGTTTGATAATCCACATTGAAATAATTAAGAATTTCCACAACGGTGGCTGAAAAACCGCATTGTGGAAACATTCTGTCACCTTTCATATAAAGGACGATATCGTTGCTTTCGATGTCGTTTTTGATGCGGTCAAATACGGGGTTTGTCATTTTATTATTCCTGATAAGTCTTTATTATATTTAATATTTATTCGGGAAATGATGTTTGCAATGAAAGTGCATGCAGTTCTGCGCCGACTTTCCCTTTTAAGGCCTGATAAACCATCTGATGTTGCTGCACACGGTTTTTTCCTTCAAACTGCGCGGATACCACATGTGCGGCAAACTGGCTGCCATCACCACGCATATCCTGTACCTGTACCTGCGCGTCCGGCAGGATTTCCTTTATCATTTTTTCAATTTCCGGTGATGTCAGAGCCATAAAACTATTCCTTCCATCTCTGCCTTATGTCTTATTCGCCATGTAGTTTGGCATCCACGCGCCATGGACGTCAAGTAGTTCAGTAACAGATATAGTGAAGGTATCCTGAACATCAAGGGAAGTCCCACCGGTCGTGCCAATTTTTGTGATTGAAATGTCATTGTCCGCCGCGGAAGAAAGGATTTTTTCAGCATTTGCGGGTGATGTGCTTATGATATAACGGGCCTGATCTTCGCCGAATCCGTATGCATGCAATGGAATATCACCGTTTTGCAATGAAATATCCATCCCCATGTCACTGGCCATTGCCATTTCTGCAAGCGCGACAAATAAACCGCCATCGGAAATATCATGACACGCTGTGACATTGCCGTTTTGAATTTGTGCGCGGACGAAATCACCGTTTTTCTTTTCAAGTTCAAGATCAACAGGGGGCGGCGCACCTTCCTCGCGGCCTTCGATAATGCTTAAATATTGTGTGCAGCCAATATGACCGTTCGTGTCACCAACAAGAAGGATTACATCACCTTCCTGTTTCGGGGCGATGGTTACCATTTTGCTGCTGTCTTTTAACAGCCCCACACCGCCAATGGCTGGTGTCGGGTGAATACCGGTGCCGTTAGTTTCGTTATAAAGGGACACATTACCGCTGATAACCGGATAATTCAGCACGGTGCAAGCTTCCCGAAGTCCATCAATTGCACCAACAAACTGGCCCATAATGTCCGGGCGTTCCGGGTTTCCGAAATTAAGACAGTCGGTAATTGCCATTGGCTCTGCACCAACGGCGGTGACGTTACGCCATGTTTCGGCGACGGCCTGTTTTCCGCCTTCAAATGGGTCGGCATAACAGTATCGCGGTGTGCAATCGGTTGATATTGCAAGCGCTTTATTGGTGCCATGAACACGCACGACGGCAGCATCCCCGCCTGGGACCTGGATTGTATCGGCCATCACCTGATGATCATATTGCTGCCAGATCCATTCACGGGAACTTAAATTCGCACTGCCCAAAATTTTAAGAAGCGTTTCGCCAAGATCATTTGGTGCGGCAACAGTTTCCGGATCAATCACGGCTGGGGGAACTGTTTTAACCCACGGCCGGTCATATTCCGGGCTGTTATCGGCCAGCGGCTGTGTTGGAATGTCCGCAACGACGTTGCCCTGCCACACAAGGGTCAGGTTCCCCGTATCAGTGATATTCCCGATCACCGCAAAATCAAGATCCCATTTGCGGAAAATGGCTTCTGCTTCCTTAACGCGGTCGGGTTTAAGCACCACAAGCATACGTTCCTGGCTTTCAGATAGCATCATTTCATATGGCGTCATATGTTCTTCGCGCTGCGGAACCATATCAAGATTAAGCGTGAAGCCAACACCGCCGCCCGAAGCCATTTCCACGGATGATGATGTAAGACCCGCTGCACCCATATCCTGAATGGCGACAACCATGTCGGTTGACATCAATTCGAGACAGGCTTCAATCAGCAGTTTTTCAGTAAACGGGTCACCCACCTGCACGGTCGGGCGTTTTTCTTCGCTGTCCTCGGTAAATTCGGCGGATGCCATCGTGGCGCCATGTATGCCGTCACGTCCGGTTTTTGATCCCACATAAATAACCGGGTTGCCAACCCCTGCGGCGGCAGAGAGGAATATTTTATCCTGATCCGCAAGCCCCACGGCCATGGCGTTTACAAGGATATTACCGTCATAACTTGGGTGGAAATTGGTTTCTCCGCCAACGGTCGGCACGCCAACGCAGTTACCATAACCACCGATCCCTTCGACCACACCGGACAGAAGGTGCCTTGTTTTGCGGTGTTCAGGACGGCCAAAACGAAGTGCGTTCATATTGGCAATGGGGCGCGCGCCCATGGTAAACACATCGCGTAAAATACCGCCCACACCCGTTGCTGCGCCCTGATAGGGTTCAATGTAACTTGGGTGATTATGGCTTTCCATTTTAAAAATCGCCGCCTGACCATCACCAATATCAATCACACCGGCATTTTCACCTGGGCCGTGGATGACCCACGGCGCCGTTGTCGGAAGGGTTTTAAGATGAAGTTTAGATGATTTATAGGAACAATGCTCGCTCCACATCACGGAAAAAATACCAAGTTCGGTGAGCGTTGGTGTGCGGCCAAGGATTTTTTCCATCAACACACGTTCATCGCTGGTAAGGCCGTGTTCTTTCACCAATTCATCTGTGATTTCCGGGTTATTATTCCAAATTGTGTCAGTCATACTTTAAAACAGCCTAGTTTATTTTATTCATGATACTTTCAAAGAAACCGCGGCCATCGGTGCCGCCCTGTGCGTCTTCGATCAATCTTTCGGGGTGTGGCATCATCCCAAGGATGTTACCGCGTTTATTGATTATCCCGGCGATGTTATGTTGCGATCCGTTGGGGTTCGCGTCCATCGTTGCTTTGCCCTGTTTATTGACATAACGAAATGCAATCCGCCCGGTATCTTCCAGTTCGGCAAGCGTGTCATCATCGGCAAAATAATTGCCGTCATGATGGGCAACGGGAATATCGATGACCTGTCCCTGTTTATATTGGTTGGTAAAGGCGGTGTCCGCATTTTCCACTTTTAAATGAACCGTTTTACAAACAAATTTCAGTGACGCATTACGCATAAGTGCACCGGGAAGCAGGCCCATTTCGGTCAGCACCTGAAAACCGTTACAAACACCGATGATATATCCGCCGCGGTCCGCATGTTCACGTATCGCCCGGATGGTCGGTGACCGGGCCGCCATAGCACCGCAGCGTAAATAATCCCCAAACGAAAAACCGCCCGGCAGGGCGATCAGGTCAACATCGGGAATTTCGCTATCCTGATGCCAGATATGGTGTGGTGTTTTTCCGGTAATTTTTTCAAGCGCGACAAACATATCCCGGTCGCAATTGGAAGCGGGGAAGGTAACGACGGCTGATTTCATGGCTTAGTTCCTATTCGATATCAATTGAATAATTTTCAATAACCATATTGGCCAGAAGCTTTTTACACATTTCCTCGACATTGACTTCGGCTTTGGCCCTGTCTGTTTCATTAAGGTCGATTTCAATATATTTTCCCTGACGGACATCATCGACACCATTAAAGCCAAGGGCATCAAGTGCGTGTTGGATAGCCTTGCCCTGTGGGTCAAGAACACCATTTTTCAGGGTAATATGAACGCGTGCTTTCACGGTTATTTCCTTATGTTTGTATTTTACTTTTCGTCTTCTGTTTCCAGTGAAACACCAAGGCGGCGTGCCACTTCCTGATAGGCCTCAACCTCACCACCAAGATCACGGCGGAAACGGTCCTTATCCATTTTTTCGCGGGTTTTAAAATCCCAAAGCCGGCAATTATCGGGGCTAAATTCATCGGCAAGCACAAGAAAATGTCCGTCCTCACCGTCGTTTAAGCGGCCAAATTCAATTTTAAAATCAATAAGTTCAAGACCAATACCGGCGAAAAGCCCACGCAGGAAATCATTGATTTTTGATGTCATTTCCATCATTTCAATCAATTCTTCCTCGGTTGCGATATTAAGTACCAGGATATGATTTTCAGGAATTATAGGATCCCCGAGATCATCATCTTTCAGTGAAAATTCAATGATCGGTCGCGCAAGGCGTGTGCCTTCCTCAATCCCGAATTTTTTGGACATGGTGCCCGCCGCCGTGTTTCTGACGATCACTTCAAGCGGGATGATTTTAACTTCATGACAAAGCTGCTCACGGTCCGATAACCGCTCTATAAATGCGGTCGGGATTCCGATCTGGCTAAGCCGGGTCATGATCAGTTCGGTGATCTTGTTATTAATAATGCCTTTGCCGGCAATGGTGCCTTTTTTTACATTGTTAAATGCGGTGGCGTCGTCTTTGAAATACTGGATGATTGTATCCGGCCGGTCACCCCTGTAAAGGATTTTGGCTTTGCCCTCATAGAGCTTTTCTTTATCTGACATTAAGCTTCCTTAAGTCTTTGAAGTAGCAGAATCATGCGCGCACAATCTAGCTTAAATGAATGTTTTATGAAAGCTAAAAAGAGGGTGAATTACCCCTTTAAATTTTTTTTTATCATATTATATAAAAAACATGGAAATGATGCATAAAATGCCGTAAACAGGCAGGATGCGCTTATGAAAAATAACAGAATTTAAGGAGCTAGTATCCATGACGCAGTTCGATAATCGGGAAAAAGCCGCCGAAAATAAATTTTCCCATGATAAGGAACTAGAATTCAAGGCGACAGCCCGCCGTAACAAGCTTCTTGGTCAATGGGCCGCCGGTCTTATGGGTATGGACGGCGAAGCGGTAAATGCCTACGCCCGCGAAGTAATTGAATCAGATTTTGAAGAAACCGGTGACGATGATGTCTACCGCAAGGTTAAAGCAGACCTGGATAAAGCCGGTGCCAATCAATCCGAACATCATATCCGCCGTCAGATGGAAGACCTGCTGAACACCGCCATCGCGCAGATTAAATCAGAAATTTAAGAATTACAGTTTCAGAAATTTATGAGCCGCCAGCCAAAAGACTAGCGGCTTTTGAATGAGATGTTATTAATTGTAAAATATGTTCATTAGAACGGAATTTGATTTTTCTTGATTTTTGTGCTATTTGTTTTTTATGGGACAAACATTTCGCATGGGGGACTATTGTGGAAAAATTTAAAAACATCATTCTTTGCTTTGTAATTTTTATCAATTTGCACCAATTTTCTTTAGCTCAAAACTTTGAAGATGCTGACGCATTCTTAAGCAGACAGGAACATCGGGTTAAGTTTTTACAAGAAATGGGGCATTTTCTTCAAAAGCATTTGAAGTAGTAATTTTAGTCTTATAAGGTAAATTCACAATCTTAGGTCAAGGGTGCCATTATTCCCCAAAGACCCGTTTGAAAATTGTATCCACATGTTTGGTATGGTAACCAAGATCAAATTTATCATTAATTTCAGCGTCAGATAATTTTGCTGATACGTCGGGGTCGGCTTTAAGTTCTTCGGCAAAATTGGCACCGTGTTCCCACACCTTCATGGCGTTTCGTTGCACTAGACGGTATGCGTCTTCGCGGCTGACGCCGGCCTGGGTGAGGGCAAGAAGCACCCGCTGCGAATTATGAAGGCCGCCAAGTTTATCCATATTTTTAATCATATTGTCCGGATAAACCACAAGCTTATCCATTACCATGGTCAGGCGCGCAAGCGCGAAATCAAGGGTTACGGTCGCATCCGGGCCGATCATACGCTCCACGGATGAATGGGAAATATCCCGTTCGTGCCAGAGGGCGACATTTTCCATTGCCGGGATCGCCATCCCGCGTACAAGGCGGGCAAGACCGGTCAGGTTTTCAGTGAGGATCGGGTTTCTTTTATGGGGCATGGCTGATGAGCCCTTTTGCCCTTTTGAAAAGAATTCTTCCGCTTCAAGCACTTCTGTGCGTTGAAGGTGGCGAATTTCAACGGCCAGCCGTTCAATGGAACTTGCGACAACACCAAGGGTCGCAAAAAACATGGCGTGGCGGTCACGCGGGATCACCTGCGTTGAAACGGGTTCCGCGGTAAGGCCCATGGCTTTTGCCACATGTTCTTCAACGCGCGGGTCGATATTGGCGAAGGTTCCAACCGCACCGGAAATAGCGCAGGTAGCAATTTCTTCGCGCGCATTTTTAAGACGGGCAAGGTTACGGTCAAATTCAGCATACGCTTCCGCCATTTTAAGGCCGAATGTCACCGGTTCCGCATGGATGCCGTGGCTGCGGCCGATGCAGACATCCATTTTATGTTCGTATGCACGGCGTTTCAGGACGGCAAGCAGTTCTTCAACATCTTCGATTAAAATATCGGCGGCTTTTACCAGTTGCACACTCAGACAGGTGTCAAGCACATCCGATGATGTCATGCCCTGATGAACGAAGCGGCTGTCTTCACCGATATATTCCGCGAGGCTGGTAAGAAACGCAATCACATCATGTTTTACTTCTTTTTCGATCTCGTCAATGCGGTCAATGTCGAAGTTACCTTTTTCCCAGATTGTTTTAGCGCTTTCCTTCGGAATTACACCAAGTTCTGCAAGCGCATCACAGGCATGGGCTTCAATTTCAAACCAGATTTGAAAACGGGATTGTGGTTCCCAGATGGAAGTCATTTTTTCGCGCGAATAACGTGGGATCATCTTGTTTTTTCCGTGTGATTTTCTTAAGTCAAACTATGCGACAGGCTTTAGCATGCCAGGGTAAGGGGGGCAAGTTTAAAAGTTTGCCAAATTTAAAGTAAGCAACTGTCAGATTGATATAATGTTATTATATAGCAGTTGTGTTGTTGCTTTTATAATTCAGCACACCTATTATTACATAAGCAATATCAATTGGGACGAACGTAGCTATAAAGCATATTCGTCACTTGTTGTGCCCTTTTCCGATGACGGGAACCGCGTAACCCTTGCCATGGGTTGCCATCATACCCTGTCAATTAACAAACATGATTAAAGCCCGAAGGGGATATCATTTTTCTTGGTGACGGTTCGAAGACTGAAATTTGATTTGATCTGAGAAACACCGGGCAGGGCAGTCAGCACTTCCATGTGAAGTTTTTCATAATCCGATGCATCGGATACAATGACCCTTAGCATATAATCCGCATCGCCGCTCATCAGATAGCATTCCATAATTTGCGGGCATTCACGGACGATTCTTTCAAATTCGGTCAGCAGTTCACGGGTTTGTTTTTCAACGGTGATCTGGACAAATACATTATCGGGAAAGCCCGCAGCGCGCTGGTCCATAACCGCGACATATCCTTCGATCACCCGCTGATTTTCCAGCACTTTTACGCGCCGCAGGCAGGCGGACTGCGATAATCCAACACGGTCGGCCAGATCAGCATTGCTGATCCTGCCATCATTTTGCAGGTTTTCAATAATCGCAAGATCAATCTTGTCTAACTTTAAATTTTGAAATTTATGTCTCATAAATGCATATATACGCAATAATATGCGAAAAAACAAGCTTTTTGCCGCAAAGAAAGCAAGGACATGTTTTATTATCTAAAGTATAATCGCGCCCAATTGATTCACAATCTTACCAAGGGAAAAGAAGAATGATTATTGGTTGCCCCAAAGAAATTAAAGTACATGAGTATCGTGTCGGTCTTACGCCTTCAAGCGCGTCTGAACTTATCCATCATGGTCATGACGTTATAATTGAAACAAATACCGGTGCCGGGATCGGTATCAGTGATGCTGATTACGAAGCCGTTGGCTGCCGTATTATACGCAGCGCCGGAAAAGTTTTTTCCGAAGCAGAAATGATTGTTAAAGTAAAAGAACCACAGCTTAATGAATGCGCAATGTTAAAACCGCATCATCTTCTTTTTACATATCTGCATCTGGCGGCCGATAAGCCACAAACAGAAGCCTTGATGGCGTCCGGCTGTACGGCAATTGCCTATGAAACAGTGACAGCGAATGATGGTTCGCTTCCGCTTCTTGCACCGATGAGCGAAGTTGCCGGACGTATGTCTATTCAAGCGGGCGCCCATGCGCTTGAAAAAGCGGCAGGTGGCCGCGGTATTCTTCTTAGTGGTGTACCCGGTGTTGCCCCGGCGAAGGTTGTTATCATTGGTGGCGGTGTATCAGGAATGAATGCAGCGGAAATGGCCGTGGGACTTGGTGCTGATGTAACCATTTTTGACCGAAACATAAAACAGATGCGTAATCTTGATCAGCGTTTT
The DNA here is from genome assembly GCA_038106445.1 of Kordiimonadaceae bacterium. GTDB lineage: Bacteria > Pseudomonadota > Alphaproteobacteria > Sphingomonadales > Emcibacteraceae > Pseudemcibacter. The sequence goes on from JAYODU010000003.1 coordinate 372,424, forward strand.
CGCGGTACTGTAAAGACCGTTTATTCAACCGCACATGCCCTTGAGCAGGCAGTGCTTGAAGCGGATCTTGTTGTCGGTGCGGTACTGGTGGCGGGTGCTGCGGCGCCAAAACTTGTTTCTGCTGAAACCGCGAAGAAAATGAAAGACGGTGCCGTGCTTGTGGATATCTCCATCGATCAGGGCGGATGCTTTGAAAATTCACGTCCAACCACACATAGTGATCCGACATTTGTGATTGATGGTATTGTTTATTACTGCGTCGCGAACATGCCGGGTGCGGTTGCCCATACATCAACATATGCGCTGAATAATGCAACACTTCCATTTGCAGTGGCACTTGCCAATAAAGGCTGGAAAAAAGCCTGTCAGGATGATCCGCATCTAGCCAACGGTATCAATATTCAGGGTGGAAATGTAACATTCGAAGCGGTGGCAAAAGACCTTAACCTGCCGTATGTGCCTGCTGCACTTTAAATATTTAGAAAATAATTTTTTTGAGGAAGGGCTGTTTGGCCCTTCCTTTTTTTTTTGAAAGGCTTTAGATTTAGGAAACACAATCTAGGATACCTATATAAATGGATGATAATTTTAAAGAAACATCCCTTCGTTACCATCAAGAACCTACTGCCGGTAAATTGGCAATTATCCCTACAAAACCGCTTGCGAACCAGCGTGATCTTGCGCGGGCTTATTCGCCGGGTGTTGCATATGCCTGTGAAGCGATCGTGGAAGATCCGAATACGGCTGCTGATCTGACTATTCGCGGAAACCTTGTTGGTGTCGTGACAAATGGTTCTGCCGTCCTGGGGCTTGGGAATATCGGGCCGCTTGCGTCCAAACCGGTGATGGAAGGGAAAGCCGTCCTTTTTAAAAAGTTCGCGGGGATCAATGTTTTTGATATTGAAATAGCGCAGAATGACCCTGAAAAACTTATTGATACCATTGCCGCGCTTGAGCCCACTTTTGGGGCAATAAATCTGGAAGATATCAAGGCGCCGGAATGTTTTGTAGTTGAAAAAGCCCTTCGGGAACGGATGAATATTCCGGTTTTTCATGATGATCAGCACGGAACCGCTATTGTGGCCGGTGCAGCAATTTCAAACGGACTGCGTGTTGTCGGAAAAAATTTTGAAGACATCAAACTGGTTTCCACCGGTGGTGGGGCAGCTTCGCTTGCCTGTCTTGATTTGCTGGTAACCCTTGGTGTCAGGCAGGAAAATATAACCCTGGTTGATATTGAAGGTGTTGTCTATAAGGGCCGCAAAAAAGATATGAATGAATATAAGGACCGTTATGCCCGCGATACGAAGAAGCGCACCCTTGATGATGCGATTGAAGGGGCGGATGTGTTTCTTGGTCTTTCCGCACCGGGAATTTTAAAACCTGACATGGTAAAGAAAATGGCCGATAAGCCCTTTATTCTTGCGCTGGCCAATCCGACACCGGAAATCACACCGGAAGAAGCAAAAAAAGCCCGCCCCGATGCAGTGATTGCAACGGGAAGATCCGATTATCCAAATCAGGTTAATAATGTGCTTTGTTTTCCATTTTTATTTCGTGGTGCGCTTGATGTTGGTGCAACGGATATAAATGATGAAATGAAAAAAGCGTGTGTCTGGGCGATTGCCGATCTGGCGTACCGTGAAAGTTCGGAAGAAGTCGCCGGTGCCTATAAAGGGGAAGATCTGAAATTCGGCCCGGATTATATTATTCCCAAACCGTTTGATCCGCGCCTGATACTTGAGGTCGCGCCTGCGGTTGCCGAAGCGGCAATGAAAAGCGGTGTGGCGACCAGACCGATCAAGGATATGCAGGCATACCGCGAAAAGATTGGAAATTTCCTCTTTAAATCCAATATGCTTATGCAGCCGATCCTTGAAGATGCAAAAAAGAATCCTAAACGTGTTATTTATGCAGAAGGTGAAGAAGAAAATGTTCTTCGTGCGGTGCAGGCAGCGATTGATGAAGGAATGATAGAAGCCTGTCTTGTCGGAAGACCGGAAGTTATCGAAAGCAGGATTGAAAAACTGGGACTTCGCCTCAAGGAAGGAACAGACTATCAAGTGATTAACCCGCAAAAGGATGATCGCTTTTACGAATTCTATAAAGCCTATCACAAGATTGTTGGACGCAAGGGTGTTTCAAAAGAAGCAGCAAAAACTATTGTGCGGACTAATACAACCGTAATTGCAGCCATGGCGGTGAAGCTTGGTTATCATGATGCAATGATTTGCGGTACATACGGTCGTTTTGATTTTCACATTCGTTATATTATCGATATTATCGGGCGTAAAAATATCAATCAGAAAATATCAACACTTAGTGTACTTATTTTGCCGCAACGTACTTTATTTATTGCGGATGCCTTTATGGATGTTGATCCGACTATGGAACAGATTGTTGAAAGTACGCTTGCTGCCGCAAAACAAATTGAACTGTTTGGTATAAAACCAAAAGTAGCGCTCTTAAGCCATTCAAATTTTGGATCCTCTCGGGCACCTTCGGCCATAAAAATGGGTAAAGCGGTTAAAATACTTAGGGAACGTGCTCCTGGTCTGGAAGTTGATGGTGAAATGCATGCGGATGCGGCCTTAAATGAAAGTCTTCGTGAACGCATGATAAGGGATTGTGCCTTAAAGGGGTCCGCTAATCTGCTTATCTTTCCGTCACTTGATGCGGCAAACAGTGCACTTGGGCTGGTAAAAAGTGTGGAACAGGGCCTCCTTGTCGGTCCGATATTGCTAGGAGCTGCGCTTCCGGTTCATATCGTTCCACCGGGGGTTAGCGCACGTGGTATTTTGAATATGACGGCGATTGCGGTTAAAGATGCACAAAATCTTGAAAAGGAACGGGCTCACCAATGGCCCCTATAGTAGGGGGTCGCTGACCTGGTGTGCCATTCGGACTATTCAATGTAAAAAGATGGTTTATCAGCGCAAGCGCCATAATGATGCATAAGAATATCACTGCCATCCAGGGGACAGTCCAGGCTTTTCCAATTTCCTTTGGTCTTTTTGATTTATAATAGGAAAAAGCAATCAAAGCAAAAGTGGCCAGCAGTGCTGCAATGGTCATTTCAGAGTTCATTTAGGTGATATAACGACTTACTGGTCAGTTGGCAATCGTGCGGGAAACAACCATATAATAATCCCCTGTTTGCCAGGTTTTGCCATTATCAAGTGATATATCCGACTTCATTTCGAAACTGTTTTCCTTAATATTGAAGTATGTTTCACGGTTTAAAAAATCGCCGCGACTTTCATTATGACCATTTATAATGACTTGTACTATTTCGCCGATACGTCTTGCTGTGGTTTTGCGCCAGGCACCATTTGCATATATGTTTTGCCCGGTCCAGCTTTCCGTTTTTTGGTCATAAAATCTTATTTCCGCACCTGTTGCAGAGGGGCCGCGCCATTCCTGCATCACAGCATGGCCGTCTATGATCCAGTGATTATGCCATTTTGCTTGGTAAATATCCTGATCAGGTGTGCCTTCTTTCCATGTTATAACAACATCCCAGTCACCAATTAGGAAATCAAAGGCTTCTCCTTTGCCAATTAAGGCGGGATTACGGGTAAGGATCTGACTATCAGGATTTGGTTGATATAAAATGGGATTATTTCTGATTTCCTGGGTAAAACCTATCTTAACAGACCTGAATGAGAATGAGGCTTATGCCCGCGCTATTAAAATTGCGAAAGACCTTGGCTGGAAAGTTATAGGTGAAGACCCTTCAAAAGGAAGATTTGAAGCAACGGATTATACAAAATGGTTTCATTTTCATGATGATCTGGTTGTAAGGATTTCATCCAATGAGGACGGCAGCCGCGTGGATATTAGAAGTCTTTCCCGCGTGGGGGGCACAGACCATGGTTTGGGTGCTATCAGAATTATGAAATTTATCAAAGCATTTAACGCGGAACAAAATTAAATTAGTGCCTTTTTTTCTGTTGAAAAATAACTTATAAGGCTGATTACCCAGGACCCGAACCAGAGACCGGAAAATGAATCAGTATTTACGTACAAAAGACCGCAATAATAGACATGTGGCGATTTGGCTTTTTATTGTTTGTGCATTTGTTTTTACAATGATCGTTGTTGGCGGAATTACCCGCTTAACTGAATCCGGTTTAAGTATGGTAAATTGGGAACCCATCAGTGGTATTATTCCTCCATTAAACGAATCTGAATGGAACGCGGAATTCGATGCCTATAAACAATATCCGGAATACCAGCAGGTAAATATGGGCATGACTTTGGATGAGTTTAAAAATATTTTTTTCTGGGAATATTCTCATCGGTTACTGGGGCGGCTGATTGGGGTCATATATGCAGTTCCGTTTTTTATTTTTCTTGCGCGTAAAAAAATTAAACGGGTACTTAAGCCGCATCTCTGGACTTTATTGGCTTTAGGTGGCGGGCAAGGCCTTCTTGGCTGGTATATGGTTAAAAGTGGTCTTGTGGATCAGCCGGATGTGAGCCACTATCGACTTACTGCCCACCTTGGGCTTGCAGTATTGATTTATACATATGCATTCTGGCTTGGACTTGGATTATTACTTACTAAAAGTAAAAAAGCATTGGGCCGCCCGAAACATTTAATCCGTAGTTATGTTGTTTTGCTTATTGTGCAGATACTCTTGGGTGGCCTTGTTGCCGGATTAAACGCCGGGTTAGTCAGTGACACCTGGCCGCTTATGTTCGGGCAAATTATACCGGATGGGGCATTCGATGGCGGTTACGGGATTATGAGTATTTTTGATGATCCGCTTACCATACATTTTGAACATAGGACCTTCGCATATATTGTGGCAATGACAGCAGTAGTAATCTGGTGGAAACTTAAATCAGATACGAGCGTAACCGTAAAGCTTGCGGCTAATCTTGTTCTGCTTACTGTTATTATACAGATTACACTGGGAGTATTGACGGTAATGAATATGGTTGCGATACCGATCGCTGCAGCGCATCAAGCGGGGGCAATCCTAGCATTGTCAGCTTCACTATATCTTCTTAATATAGTTAAGGGATAGATATTCTTATTTTTTCTGCCTGAGACCTATTTCTTAATATGAATGAGAGAGGTTGGTACGGTACTTAAGTACACTTGTAATTGTTCCTTACATGGCATTTGTTTATATAGCGGTATTATAATACCATATTTATAACATACTGAAAATTAGTATAAATTTCCTGTTGACTTTGGATATTTTAATGGCATATTGCGCGCAAACTAAATTATGGCTTTAAACAGGAATTTAATCCAATGAAAACATATTCTGCAAAACCGGCAGATATTGAAAAGAAATGGTATGTCATTGACGCGGATGGTTTAATCCTCGGTCGTATGGCTGCTGTAATCGCGACATATTTGAAGGGTAAACATAAACCGATGTACACGCCTTCAATGGATTGTGGCGACAATATCATCGTTATCAATGCTGAAAAAGTACAACTAAGCGGTAAAAAGAAAGACAATAAAATCTATTACTGGCACACAGGATATCCTGGCGGTATTAAAGAAAAAAATGCTGGAAATATTCTGGAAGGTGATTATCCGGAGAGGGTTGTGATTAAAGCAGTTCAAAGAATGCTGAATAATAATCCTATGGGACGCCAGCAATTAAGAAATCTTAGAGTTTTTGCCGGGCCGGAACATACACATGAAGCACAGCAACCTGAAATACTTGATGTTGCTGCAATGAACGAAAAGAATGCAAGGATTTCTACAAATGGCTGAAGATAAAAAAACATTGGAAGACCTTAAAGAGGTTACAGCCGCAGCAACCGTTGCAGCAGGCGCTGAAGAGGGTTCAACTTCAGAAGTAGCGAATGAGCAGATCGAATATGTTCAGAAGCTTGATGAACATGGTCGTGCTTACGCAACAGGAAAACGTAAAGATGCGATAGCACGTGTGTGGATTAAGCCGGGAAAAGGTATTATTACAGTTAATGGTCGCGAAGAAGCGGTGTATTTTGCACGTCCTACACTTCGTATGGTTATAAGCCAGGCTTTTGAAGTTGCAAACCGCGTGGGACAATATGATGTTGTGGCAACCGTAAAAGGTGGTGGCCTTTCCGGTCAGGCTGGAGCTGTTCGTCACGGCATCAGTAAAGCACTTACATATTACGAGCCTGATCTTCGTGCCGTAGTAAAGGCTGCAGGCTTTCTTACACGTGATGCACGCGTTGTGGAACGTAAGAAATACGGTAGGGCAAAAGCACGTAGAAGCTTCCAGTTCTCAAAACGTTAATTGCCAATTCATATGTTATAGAAAGGCTTCCATGGTACTCATGGGAGCCTTTTTTGTAATAGAGATAGCTTAAATCTTCTTTTCACGTTCAATTTATTTCTCATAAAGGTTCTTGGCGGGTTACTTGCGAGCATATCCAACAAATGCTATGAATAAAAATTCTTTAATGAAGCTAGGGAGTATGAAATAAAACGTTATTTCAAAAATATTATTCTCGCTTTTTTCGGGATTGTAAGCTTATCAGGTAGAACCAACAATTTTGCCCATGAATAGATATTTGGTAATCCCGTTTGTGCTTATTCTTTCCGCTGGCTTATACGGTGGGATCAAAATGGTATTTGCCCAAGATCAATCCGATGATATCTGCTACGCCCTCCATTTGATAGAAAGCGCAAACCCCGAAAATGTTTGGGACAGTGTACCAGAGATTTCATCGGACTTTCATTATCCCTGGAGGCCCCAATTGCCCGAGCTAACCCGCTTTCAGGCATTTACTGATGGAACCAGACTGCATTTCCGCTTTATGGTCGAAGACACGAGCCTTATCTCACCTGGAAGCGTTGAAGACGAAAAAGCGGTTGATGCGTCCGACCGGGTTGAAATTTTCTTTGCGCCTGGCGCTTGTCAAGGACCAATGACAAAATCCGCCATTGCAAGCTATTATGTGCTCGAAGTTGCTCCAAATAGCCTCACACACGATTATCAAGCAGCTTATTACCGCAAGTTTAATTCTGAATGGGACGCCGAAGGCCTGGAGACTAACACTGCTATTACAACCCAGGGCTATGACGTTTCAGGTAGCCTGCCGCTTGTTCCTATCGTCGTAGAAAACACACCGGTTAAAATCGGCCAGAAAATATGGGCTAGTGTCTTTCGCGCTGACTTTCGAATGAATGACAGCACGCTTGAAGCCCATTGGATTAGTTGGATTGATCCGGCGACAAATGATCCAGACTTTCATATGGAAACTGCATTTGGTTGCTGGAAAGTAACCCGACCATAATGGAATAAGAAAGGCTTTCATGATGTTCATGAGGGTCTTTTTTGGTGAAATAGTTATCATAACGATTATTTTCTGTAGGATTTATTGTACATATTCACTTTTCTTCAACAAAACCATGTTGATATGTATCAATGCATAATATTACCTGTAAAATAGATTAGGAATTGGCGATATTTATCGGGAGAAATAACATAAAATACGATATAGTAGTTGAAACACGAGAAGCCAGTTCTGCAGGAGGAGCATGTGGAGGAGGCGCCAATGCCGTCTCTGCATTGATAGGTTACGCTATCAATGACTTTAGTAATCAACTATATGATATTTTAGTCGCAAATTAAGTAAGCACCAAGAGTTCATGAGGGGTATCCCTATATGATAAATCAATTTTCAGTATTTGGAATAATTATGTTAGCGATCAGCCCCGGGTTATTGTCTTCGAGCATAAATTTGAAATTATGAATTTTTGTAATTACTGACACCAGATAAAGACCAAGCCCCATTCCCTTATCCTTGCGCTCAGGCGAAAGTCTTACAAACCTCTCAATCGCTTTTTCACGGTTTTCTTTTGCTATACCTGGACCATTGTCCGCGACTGAAATTATTATGGAATTTTCAGCCAAATTTGCAGACAGTATAATGGCTGCACCCCTACCGGCATACTTGATTGCATTTTCAATCAGGTTTGAAATTGCCTGTGCAAGTAGCTGTGCATTTGCAATTATTTTTAAATCCTGTTCGGGTGATTGCAAACTTAACGACATATCGTTTTCTTCCGCGAGTGGCATATAAAGTTCAGCAATATTTGCCAGGAAATCGTTTAGGTTTATTTCTTTTTTCTGCGTTTCGCTCAGCCCTGTTTCAAGGCGGGATATATTGAGCAACGCATTCAGATCTTTTAAAATACGGTCTGTTTCCAGAATTGCCTTTTCGATATTTTCATTATCTTTAAGGCTGACCTGGGATTGTTCCAAATGGCCACGAAGCCTTGTAAGCGGGCTTCTTAAATCATGTGCCATACTTTCCGTGGCGACACGCAGTTCTTCAATCAGGTCTTCCACTTTGGTAAGCATTTGATTAAGGGTTGTTGCCAGTTGGTCAAACTCATCATTTTTTTCCGTAACGGAAATGCGTTTTGAAATATCGCCTTCCATGATGAAACGTGCGGTCTGGTCAATTGATTTAATACGCCGTAACACCAACCGTGAAAAAATTACACCACCTAAAAGTGCTAAAATCAGGACGAGGATCGATGCAACGGCCATTGCATCGGTCAGTGTTTCCTGAAAATCGCGGCGTGCGCGCATGTCCCGGCCCACAAGAATTTTAGCACCAAGTCCCAGTGTATAGGCGCGGGCACCAACCAGCACTTCTGATTGCGTATCCGTGCGGTAAAGCGATAGTATGGTCCAATCACCATTTGTATTGATATCCGGCGGCCACTGGGAAAGGTTTCCGACAATGCGCTGATTATTAGGGGCCGCGAGGAGATATATGGCGTCGCCATCGGCCGTTTCAACCCGCCTTGCAAGCGCCGCCCTTAATCGCGTCAACCCACCGGACCTGTATTCATCCTCAAGCGATCTTATTTCCGCCTCAACGACTTCGGAGACTTCATTTTCAATCACTTCGACCGTTGAAAAATAAACAAATACCAAAACACCGGTGATCGTTGCCGCCGTAAATAATACATAGGTCAGAATAATGCGTAAATAAGCGCTTTTGGGCAATATTGAAAATTTCATGAAGCAATGCCAATTCTGTAACCTGATCCCCGTACCGTATGCAAAAGAGGTTTATCATGTCCCTGATCGATTTTTGCCCGAAGTCTGCTGATATGGACATCAATAACATTGGTATGCGGATCAAAATGATAATCCCATACCTGTTCAAGCAACATACTGCGGGTCACAATCCGGCCTTCATTTTTCATAAGATATTCAAGGATTTTATATTCACGTGGTTTTAGATCGATGACCCGTTCATTTCGTTTTGCCTGTCTTGCTTTAATATCCAGTTCAAGACCGCCAACAATCAGTTTGTCCGGTGTTTTATCAATGTTGGAGCCGCGCCGAAGAACGGCTTCAAGACGGGCTAACAATTCTGAAAAAGCAAATGGCTTTGCAAGATAATCATCAGCACCTGCCTTCAAGCCTTCAAGACGATAATCCAGATCCCCCAGCGCAGACAGAAATATAACCGGTGTTTTAATGCCTTCTGAGCGTAATGCTTTTATAACGGATATGCCGTCCAGACGCGGAAGCATGCGGTCAAGTATGATGGCATCATATGTACCGGAAACCGCCGCTGAAAGCCCGTCTATGCCATCTGAAATAACATCTGCAACATGGCCATGTTGCTGTAGACTTTTTAAAATAAAGCCGGAAATTTCAACATCATCTTCGACAATTAGTATCCGCATTTAAGTCCTTAATAAAAAGGGAAAAAATTATTTAACAGCTATATTATAAATGTAAATTTGCCATAAAATCAAATGACAAAACCCTGTAAAGGGAAAGTCCATATTGCCCCAAATGGGGAGCGAGGAAAGGGACAATATGGACTTATAGGGTTAAGCGCGGTCAAAGGGGACTGCTATAAACCGCTTACCCTGTTTATTTTTAACGCGTAAAAGCACTGTTTCACGGTCATCGGCGGCGGCTTTTGCAAGCACATCCTTGACGTCGGAAAGCGATTTTACCGGAACGTTGTTAACTGTTTCAATCTGATCTCCAATACGGACATTTGTTTTTGCCGCGGCACTTTCCGGATCAATATCCACGACTTCAAGCTGGTTGTTTAATGCAAGCCCAAGTTTCGGGATATCATCACCGTTACCCATGCGGTCACCATTTAAGGAAGCTCTTATGGCGTTTGGTTCTTCAAATGCAGCGACTTTAATATCAATGTCATCTTTTTTGCCATCACGCCATATTGTGATATCGGCTTTTGAATTTGCATCTGTTTTGGCAACCATTCTCGTTAAATCACGAACGTCTTCAACGGTCTTGCCACCGAATGAAAGGATAATATCCCCTGCTTGAAGACCGGCTTTTTCAGCCGGACCGTCCGGGACAACGTCTGCAACAAGTGCGCCTTTAGCATCTTCAAGGCCCAGACTTTCGGCAATATCATCTGTTACGGGTTGGATTGATACACCAATCCAGCCGCGATCAACGCTACCATCTTCGATCAGGTCAGCAACAATATCCTGTGCCATTTCAGAAGGAATGGCAAAACCAATACCGACATTACCGCCACTCGGTGAATAAATCGCGGTATTAACGCCGATCACGTCGCCATATTCATTAAATAACGGGCCCCCGGAATTTCCCTGGTTAATCGGTGTGTCTGTCTGAATAAAATCATCATAGGGCCCGGAACTAATTTCACGACCGCGTGCTGATACAATGCCGGATGTGACCGACCCATATAAACCGAATGGGGACCCGACGGCAAAAACGCTGTCACCAACACGGGCATTATCTGAATTACCCCATTTTACAACGTCAAATTCCTCATCCGCGTCGATTTTAAGCACGGCAAGATCGGTTTTCGGGTCGGTTCCAAGAACTTTTGCGGAAATTTCCCGGCCATCATTTAATCGTACCAATACTTCAGCTGCGTCTTCGACAACGTGATTGTTGGTAATGACAATTCCATTATCCTGTACGATAAATCCTGATCCGATTGATGATGGTTGTTGTGGCTGAAAACGGAAGTCACGGCCCATTGGTCCTTCATCGCCCCTGAACTGGCGGAAAAATTCTTCGAATGGATCATTTCTGTCACCTCTGAACATTGGCATATCCTGCGCCACATTTGATTTGACATTTCCTTTGGAAATAACCTGTACAACAGCCGGGCTTACTTCTTCCACAAGGTCCGCAAGATGTGCGACAACGGGTTTTTCCGCAATATACCGGACTTGCTGATCCTGTTCCTGACTTGTGTCCGCGAAGCTATTTGAAACCGCAACAACACTTGTTCCGGCCAGCAGTCCAATGGCTAAGCTTTTTAAGACTGATTTATTAAACATTGCATTCTCCTTATTGAGTATTCGTTACCATGGAGAATAATTTCCCAACATGAACAGGTCCTGTCAGAAACATTAAAAAAATTTAATGTTGGATGATTTTATTATTTATGGGTTTTACATCGGGAAAAAGTCATTGCCAAATTGTCCCTTATGTTCGATGATCATGGCCATAATTCTAAAGGGAGTGGGAAATGCGAAAGTTTGTGAAAGCAATTCTGGTAATTTTATCAATGATTACCATCACAACCGCACAGGAGAATGATGAAACAGAAGAAGCGGTTAACCGTGACGTGACGATCATTCATGCGGGCACATTGCTGGCTGTGGCGGGCGAGGAAACATCATCAGAACAGTCAATTTTCATTCAAGACGGAAAAATCGTAAATGTTGTTGATGGCTATACCGATAGCGACGGGACAGATGATGCGACGATTACCATCATTGATATGTCTGATAAATTTGTTATGGCCGGGATGATGGATATGCATGTGCATTTTGCGATGCGGGGTGCTGATCCTGCGGAACGGGCCTTAAACGGTGTTTCAAACGCCTATAAAACGCTAATGGTGGGCTTTACAACGGTTCGTGATCTTGGAGCGGCGGATGATACCATTTTCAAACTTCGTGATGGCATTGCAAATGGTGATCTGATCGGCCCGCGTATTTTTGCCGCCGGTAATATTATTGGTGTAGGGGGTCGGGAAAACGGTCTTGAATGTAACGGCCCTGAAAGCTGCCGCAGGACGACGCGGGATATGATATCCGCTAATGCGGACTGGATTAAAATTTATTCATCCTGTTCCGGTGGTCGGCTTTGTTCCCATGAGGATGGCTCACCAATGTTTTTTGAAGATGAAATTGAAGCTATCACCGAAGTTGCCAATAAATATGATGTTAAGGTTGCGGCACATTCCCACCCGCGTGATAGCGCGCTTCAGGTGCTGCGCTATGGCGTTCGTTCCATTGAACATGGTTCATTCATTAACGAAGATGCTATGGAAACCATGATCCGTGATCATGTTTATTATGTGCCAACGGTTGCAGTGATGGATATGCTCGAAGAGGATATTGCTGATCCTGAAACGGACCCGCTTATGGTTGAACATGAAACACGGTTCCTTGAAAATAACCCGCTCAAAATTTTTGAAGCTTATCAAAAAGGCGTCCCCATTGCCACCGGAACCGATGCCGGTGTTGTGCCGCATGGTAAAAACTACCGCGAAGTGGAAAGGTTTGTTGAACTTGGTATTCCTAATATGGATGCGCTTAAAATGACCACGGTTAATGCCGCTGACCTACTTGAAAAATCGGATGAGCTTGGCACAATTGAGGCTGGCAAAATAGCGGATATCATCGCCATAGACGGAAATCCGCTTGAGACAATCGAAGATATTCGAAATGTGGTTTTTGTGATGAAGGACGGAATAGTTTTTAAGGAATGATTATGCGCATATTTATTTTAACTGTGACAGCAATTTTATGTGCATATTCGGCAATTGCGCAGGAAGAAGAGCCCGAAAAGCGAAAACAAACGGTCATCCATGCCGGAACATTGCTTGCGGTTGCGGGTAAGGAACCGATGGAAGAACAATCAATTGTTATTGAAAATGACAGAATTATTTCTGTGGAAAATGGATATGTTTCAGGTGGCAGTGATGCTGATGTCCAAATTATTGATTTAAAAGACAAGTTTGTTATGGCCGGGCTTATGGATATCCATATTCACATGGCGGAAGGGGATCTCAATAATCCAGATGCAAATGGGGCCGATCATGCGATTATGGGTGTTAAAAACAGCCGAAAAGTCCTTATGGCGGGTTTTACAACGGTTCGCGATCTTGGGACACGTGATGATACACTTTACAAAATTATCGATCGGATTGAAAATGGTGAAATAGTGGGGCCGAGGATCATACCGGGTGGCATCATAATTGGTGTAGGAAGCCGTGATAATGGGCTGGAATGTAACGGTATTGAAAGTTGTCGTCGCACAACACGCGATATGGTCAGCATGGGAGCAGAATGGATCAAGATAAGGGCATCATGCCGTGGAGGTCAGCTTTGCTCGAACGAGGATGGTGCCCCGATATTTTTTGATGAGGAAATAAAAACCATTATTGATGTGGCAAAAAAATATGACATTCCTGTTGCCACACATAGCCATACGCGGGATAGCTCACTGCAGGTTCTTAAATATGACATCAGAAGTCTTGAACACGGTACTTTTATGAATGATGAAGCGTTGAATATAATGGTTGAAAAAGGTGTTTATTATGTCCCAACCCTGTCAAATCTTGATGAGGTAGGTATGGAAGCTTCAGATCCTGAAGCAGACCCCATCTACAGGGAACATAACCAGAAATTTGTTGACCGGCATCCGGAAGTCGTTTTTAAGGCCTATCAAAAAGGCGTAAAAATAGCAGCAGGTACAGACGGTGACGGGCGAAATGCCGGTACAAATTACCGTGAAATCAAATGGTTGGCTTCTATCGGTATCCCTGTTTCTGACACGCTTAAAATGGCAACTGTAAATAGCGCTGAATTGCTTGAAAAATCGGATGATCTTGGAACAATTGAAGCAGGGAAATTTGCCGATTTAATAGCCATGAATGGTAATCCGCTTATAGAACTTTCTTCAATTGAGAATGTTATTTTTGTAATGAAGGGTGGAATAGTCTTTAAAAATCAATAAGGGTTATGTGGTTAACAGCTTAGTTTATCCAATATATTTCCTTGCAAAATAGGATGAATATGAAATAGTGGCACTTGTTTTTAATGCCTATTTTCAGGAGAGTGCCAATGCCCATTAAGCCGATGAGCGAATTTGAACGGTTTCTGATCATGTTTGACCGGTTGTTTGATTTTGTTGAAACCTATATTCACAAAACACCGGAAGATAAATATGAATGGATCCCGGTTGAAGGGCCAGGCGTTAGCTTCGGGGACAGGCTTAGTAATATAACGATCCGAGGTCTTTATGTGCATCTGACATGTTCCGAAGATGGTTTTACACGTTCGCTTATTAACATTGAAGATGGTGGTGAAATCCCGCTTCCGATCAATAAGAAACTTGAACATGAGGTATATGAAGGGGATTTTATCACCCGTGGCCGTGAACTTCATGAAACCGCCATGGATATGCTGCGCGGGTTGACACCAGAACAGCTTACCAAAACGGTATGGTTTCAGGGCGGCGAGTATAGCGTCATTGGCTTCTTATGGGCCATGTATGCGCATTATGCCTATCATCTTGGCAACATTGATACCTATATGCGACAGGGGAATATGAACCCGACGGCATTTTTTAATTTCCCGAAAAGCGAAATGGCATAATCCATGAAAACAATAGGACTTCTGGGCGGGATGAGCTGGGAAAGCACCGCGCTTTATTACCGCGCCATTAATGAAGGAGTTAAAGCCGCCCTTGGCGGATTACATAGTGGGCAAATCGCCATGTATAGCGTTGATTTTGCCCCTTTGGAAGAAATGCAGCATAAAATGACCTTTCAAAGAATTGATTAATATTTTCAGATACTAACAACCAAACAGATAATGACCAGTAACATTATCTGTTTATGTTTCACAATATTGTGATTTTTAGCGCCACTGGGTGGCGGCGCTAAATTGATTTGTTTAACCTAGATGCATATTGAAAAATTCAAGGGTGCGATCCCATGAAAGCTGCGCCATATCCTTTACAAAGCGGCCTGTGCTGTCATTATGAAAACCGTGCATTGTTCCCGGATAAATATGAATAGTATAGGAAACATTGTTGGCTTTCAGAATTTCTTCATATGGGCCCCAGGCGGTGTTTACCCGTTCATCGTCTTTAGCAAGCTGGCCCATGATCGGGCAGCGGACATTGCCGACAATTTCCGTTGCTGCCGGTGTGCCGTAATATGGAACCGCCGCATCAATAACATCCGGAATGGCTGCTGCAAGATAATTACTGATATAACCACCAAAGCAGAAGCCAACCACGCCCGTTTTACCGCTTGAAAGCGCATGCGCATTCAGGAATTTGGCAGCGGCGACGAAATCCTGTTCGATTTTTGAACGGTCAAGACTGCTTTGCATGGAGCGGCCTTCATCATCATTGCCGGGGTAACCACCAAGCGGATGAAGCGCATCCGGAGCAAGTGCAACGAAGCCTGACTTTGCCAAGCGGCGCGCCACGTCCATTACATAGGGATTAAGGCCGCGGTTTTCATGAACCACAAGTACTGTTGGTGCGGTCTGTCCTTCGGCAAGGCTGGTTGGCTGAACCATATAGCCACGACCTTCACCATGCCCATCCGGTGAGGGGAATGTGACGTAGGTTGCCTTGATGTCTTCATCATTAAAGTTAACCTGCTGCGCTTTTGCATAATTGGGGATCAGCGCGCTGGTAAGCATGGCCATGGTCAGGCCGCCAACTGCGATTGTACTTAAGCGATCCATAAATTCACGGCGATCCATCATACCGTGGGCATAACTGTCGTACCAGTCAAATGCTTCTCTTGGAATTTCTATTTTTGTTTCAATATTCATGTTCCACCCTTTCTTCTGTGAGCCATAATATATTTTTTCTTACTTCCACCGTGCTAACACTACCTGATCATGCGAAAATTGCAAAGTCAAGAATTTGTGAATGTGGGCTAAGCCTGCTTAAATCAATTGACCTCATTGGCTATTTCTTTAAAGTCTCGAATATCGTTCGGCTAATTCGAGAATAGGACCTCAAAATGTTTAAATATGCGATCACCCGTAAACCTGGTAAATC
>JAYODU010000011.1:0-64729 GCA_038106445.1 Kordiimonadaceae bacterium
CCAGACCTCATGGAGCACACGGGGGAAAATCGCCCTATGAATCTTTGAGAGAAAAGTTATTATGAATAAATGAGGAGTCCTGCCAGTGAGTATCTATTACAAAATTTTAAAACAGACAATATGGAATTCAGCGTCCGATTAAAACCCGAAGCAGGACGCAATCTGTACGAAGGTATTAAAATTCCATCCGGTGTCCTTACGGTCAGAAATAAAGATCAAAGTCAAAATATTATTGCTGTATCAGGACTGCTTGGTTGTAATTTGAGTTAAGAAGTATCGAATATATAAGTAAGACTATCAGGAAAATATTATAACTATTAGAAAAGAATTGTATCATTTTTATCTTTTCAGATGATCGGTAAATTGCGCATGAAAAAAATGATTTAATCTGATCCTGTTCCTTGCTGCTTAAGTATATAATCGTCAGGTACTATTCTGAGGGCCAATAAATCACTTTCCGAGCGAATGATTAACGAATGATCACAACGGACACAAACCCCGGAATCATAACCATCAACCGAGAAAGAGCATACCTGAACGCGAAGTCCATCGATGTCGGGTAATTTGAAAAGCTTCTGATATATCTGGTCCCTGGCTTCAAATTTTCCTCCTGTTTCTGCTAAAACCTTATCGCTTTTATCGATCAGGGAAATATTATTTCCTGCTCTTCCGACTATAGGTTTTGTAACATATCCTGCTCTGGATAAGCTTTCAGTCAGTTCAAAATGTGTTTCAAGAAGATAGGGGTGATTAGGAAAAAGCATCCATAAAACAGGTAAAATTGCCTTATTACTAGGAATTAAGGTCCAAAGCGGTTCAAACACCATTACGTCTGTTCGCAAAAGGATATCGATTAACCGGGGCGGATGATTACGAATTTCCATACTATTATTGTTTAAAAGAAATTCTTCTTCATCGATCACTTCATTGCGTAACTGATCCAGAGCCGTTTCCCATGCCCAGGTTTTCCAAACCCACATTATTCGCTCCCCTTCAGGATCAATTACAAAGCCTTCATTATCCCACCGAAGATCCTTTAAGCCGGTGATGACTTTGCATTTAATCCCGGCTCCTTCGATCGCCGTTTTCATATAAAGGGCGTGGTAACTTTCTTCCGGGTCTTCATCCTGTAAAATATGTAGTACTCCATTAACATGACTTTTTTCCCATGCTTCAATAAGGGATTGGGAAAGCCTTGCACCTGCATCACGGCCTTCTTTTACATTGCAGGCTTTGGCCCATTTGCCCTGTACCAGGCCACATTCCATGTAACACGAAGCGGAATCAGCATTATATTCGTATACCTTGAGCCCTTTTTCAGACAGTGCAAAATCAAATCGCCCGGTAATATTATGTGTTTTCCTGTTTTGCCAGCTTTGTTGTATGCGCGGAATTAGTGCTGCGGGCAGATTAAACTTCTCAAGTATTTCTTCATGTTCCAGTACATAATCCGTTGCACGCATGAACATGGCATTAAGCTCATTGGTAGCACGTTTGACTTCCTTACGGGCCGTTTCTCCCATTAAAAAATAACGTTCCTTGTCATCATCAGATGTCGCCAACCTATGTCCATGCATAGATTGAACAAACGCCGCTTGGTCCGGCTTTCTGATATCCAGCCATTCATCAGGTTGTTTCACGGCACGCTTTGAGACCATATTAAAAATTGCCGGGTCAGGGTCTATGATTATTTCTGCATAGGCTAGATTATCTGTCTGCATTACCCAGCCTAATATGCTGCCGTCATCGAACGTACAACTGACAAACACACTGCCGTCCGGGTCAATACGCAAAGGAAGTTCCCGTGACCATGTTGTCTCATCCGTCCACCTTACATGATCTACATTCTGCTCAATAATCCTTACGGCACTTTTTGTTACCTCAGTAACAATGGCGACATGACCTGTAATTTCAAATTCGCCTCCTTCGTTCCAGATCATAAGTGCTCCGGGTTCCGGGAGCCTTTTGGACCCATTTCGGAAAGAATAAAGTGGTAATGTATTGCCATTGGAAACTTTTTTTACTTCACGAAGATTAAAGATGTCATATGCCATGGAAATATCATCAAAGACATAGCCATGGTTGATATACATCCATCGCCGGGCGAGTTCCACACATTGCCATTTATAGCCCATAAATACGCCGTCAACATAGCTTTTGAAAGAACGACGGTCCGGCATTTCATCTTTATTTACAGTATCATAGTCCGATGAAAAAACAGGAACATTACCTTTTCCGTACCCTAAAACGGCACCAAAAGGCTCTGGAGTAGGCTTAAGTTTATTTGTCATAAATTAAATTCTCGACTGTAAAAGGGAGTGGCTATTTACCCATTGCGTGAATGGGTCAAAGTGGCGAACTTTAATCCGTCTTCATTATATCATATCGGGCGTTGCTAACTATATATTTTTTAGGGGGGTTTATTTAATTTTGATAACGGCGTTTAGTTACCAGTTGCGCATTTTATATCCTTTGGTGGCATAGTATAAAACAAACAGGTAACAAGGTATGCCGATCCAGTATGAATTCTGAAGGTCATTTGTAATATCGGCAAGTTTACCAAAAGCCAAAGGTATTAATGCGCCGCCGGATATGCTCATAATGAGCAGTGCGGAACCAAGATGGGTAAACCGGCCAAGACCACTTAGTGCGAGAGGCCATATTGCCGGCCAGACAAGGGCATTAGACGTTCCCAACGCCGCAACAAAGAATATTGGGTCAGGAACAATTGGGATACCTGTCCAACCCCAAATAAATTCACTTATACTGCTTGAATTTTCCGAACTGAATGAAATACCGATTATGCATAGGCAGCCGGTAATGGCTGAATAGCAAAGTGCCTGCGGTTGAGATACATATCTTGGAATAGTAAGTATACCGAGGAAATACCCGATAAGCATGAATACCATCGTATATGATGTTAAAGTCGCAAAATGTGGCAGGTTCAGCCGTGCACCATATAAACCAATGGTATCACCCGCGATGACTTCAATGCCGATATAAAGAAAAAGAGCGATCGTACCGAGTATTATTTGCGGATAATCTAAAATGCTTTTGGTTTCTTGCTCCTCTTCCTGTGAGTGATCGGTTTCCGTAATTGTCGGTAATTTTGAAAAATAAACTAGCCCGATAAGAAATATCAGCACGCTAGCCATATAAATGTACGGTAATATAAGTCTTTCAGATAGTGTCGCAATTTCTGCCTCACTCAGTTCGTGTGATGTAAGATCCGAAACATTGCCTATATCTGATAAAATAAGGGCGGCAAACACAAGCGGCACGACCGCACCGGCAAATTTGTTAATGAATCCCATTATTGAAATGCGCATGGCAGCACTTCGCATCGGACCGATAAAAACAACATATGGATTGGATGCTGACTGAAGAATGGTTAATCCGGCACCAAGTACAAAAAGTGCTATCAGGAACAGAAAGTAGTTTGCTGATAAGGCTGCGGGGATGAACAGCAATGAACCCCCCGCCATAATCGCGAGCCCGATGACGATGCCGTTTCTATATCCGGTTTTCTTTAATATTGCGGCCATGGGCAGGGCCATCACCGTATATGAAATATAAAATGCGAATGTAACGAACAGAGCTTGGAAATCACTTAAGTTACAAATTATTTTCAGAAAGGGGATTAAAGAGCCATTAAGCCATGTGACAAATCCGAAAATAAAAAACAGGAACCCGATTATCGTCATTGGGATAAAGGAACTTGCATAATCCGGCTTGGGCATGTTTTCGGTTTTCATCTTTTAACTCTTTAATTTAGAAGCATTATTTTTTGAATAGACAATTTCCCCTTCGATGATGGTCATCAGCACTTCACCATTGTCACCCACTACACATAAATCAGCATCCTTGCTTTCTTTTATGCTTCCTTTGGTGTCTTCAATATTCAGAAAAAGTGCAGGGGATAGACTTGCCATGTGAACTGCATCACGTAATTCAATATTGGCCATTTTCGCCATATTGACTACTGCTTTTTCAAGTGTCAGGGTACTTCCTGCCAATGAACCTTCTTTTGTTCTGGCAATCCCACTTTTTACATCCACTTGTAATTCGCCGAGTGTGTATTCCCCATCAGGCATGCCTCCGGCGTTAATACAGTCGCTGATTAAATTAATTTTACCTGCTGATTTTAATCTGGAAATCAATTCGAGTATCGCCGGATGTAAATGGACACCGTCGGCGATCACTTCCACACTGCAATCTTTAATCAAAACGGCGCCGGTGCATCCCGGTTCGCGGTGATGAATGCCACGCATTCCGTTAAAAACATGGACGCCACCACAGGCCCCAGCGTCAAGCGCGTCTAATGTTTCCTGAAAAGTGGCATTTGTATGCCCGAGCATAACTTTCACATTGCGATTGGTAATATGTCGGGTGACTTTCACGGCATTTTCTTTTTCAGGGGCTAGGGCAATTACTTTTAGCGCACCTTGAGCCGCGTCGATCATCTCATCAACCCTTTCAATGGTAAGTTCCAAGAAATAATTTTCGTCATGCGCGCCTTTGTGATCTTTGGTAAAAAACAGCCCTTCGCTATATCCGCCCAGTACGGCAGCGCCAGGCATCTTTGAGCGTGCGGCCTGTCCTATTGCGTTTAACGCTCTGATGGTTTTGTCCCATGAACTGGTAACTGTGGTTGCCAGAAAACCTGTGACACCATGCTTTACAAGGGAAGATGATATTGTATTTAGCGCGTTAATATCACCATCCATTACATCACATCCATCCCGACCGTGAATGTGAAGATCTATCAAACCCGGTAAAATAGTCGCGCCCGGAAGGTTAAAATTCAGAATATTTTCTTTTGGTTTGTTGACTATTTTAGTGATTTTGCCATGCTCAATTAATAATGAGCAGTTATCATAATTATCGCCTTCACCGATGATTGTGCTTGCGCTGATGTAATAGGGTTCATGCATTCTGTTTTCCTTGTTCGTAAAAAGGATATATTTTTACCCCTTGTACGACCCTGTTTGCTTCACCGGTGGGGCAGGGGTTGTCCGGGGTATGATTAAGACAAAGTGATTTGTTAAAGGCAAGTATTTGGCAGAATAGAATATAGGGCAGTGTCAGCCATAAATCGTCAGTATCTGTTTCTGAACATTTCAGAAATTGCATAAGGTCGATAATTTGATCTGTTTTTTTGTCGGCCAAAATTTCAGCTATCAGATCTTTATCATATTTTTGGCTGTATTCATTGCTGCTTCTTAAAATCACTATCAGTGTATTATTATTTATGATCAGCTTTGGACCATGCCTAAAGCCAAGCGGACTTTCAAAATAACAGTCAATATCACCATTATTAAGTTCCAGCATTTTAAGGGCGGCTTCACGGGCAATACCCAACAGACCTCCTTTTCCCAAAAACACAACCCTATTAAATTGCTTATGGCTTATTAAGTTAATTTTTTTCAGATAATCAGCGGATAATATTTTTTCAGAAAGTGAAATGGATTTTGAATATATATCTTTTTCAAGTTTAAAAACACAGGAAGTCGTAAGCAACATGGATGTAAAACTGCTGGTCATTGCAAAACTTTTATCATTAGTTTCTTCGGGCATAAGCAGCACATACCGATTGCCACGGCTATTATCCATATGGGCCAGTTCACCGTCTTTGTTGCATGTGATAATCAGATGAAAAACATTTTTTACCAGTTGATCGCATAATTTGCATGTGGCGACACTTTCAGGACTATTTCCCGATCTAGCATAGGAAATGATCAGTGTTGTGCGCTCTTTGAATAAATATTCGTCCGGTGCTGCAACGATATTGGTTGTGCTGATAGCTTCAACCGGTTTTGACAGTTTTTTGGATAAATAGGGGGCTATGCTTTCACCTATATAAGCCGATGTACCGGCACCGGTCAGGATAATGCGGCAGTGGGGATCCGAAAGTGGTTTTGAAAGCCATTCATCAATCTCATTTCTTTTCTCTGAGATACATTTTTCCAGCTTTTTCCAGACGACAGGCTGCTGTGCGATTTCATAAGCGGTCCAATAGGCATTCTTGGCTTTTAAATCTGTCTCCGGATATCCTAAAATCGTATTCATTTTATAGTTTCTCCATTACAGGCGGCAGCGTAACTTTTTAAAACCGACTTGATTTTCGCTTTTACCAGCTCTTCGGGGTTATTTTGAAGTTTTCCTAACATAATTTCTCCGTATTGCTCTGGAAAAAACTGGCTGATAAGGGGCAGTGGGATTGTATCTTTGGATAGATTTGTTAGTAATAATCTAACCGCTTTTGCAACTTCCGGATTTGTCCAGTAATAGCGAATCCGGTCACTGTAACTGAAATGCCGTAAGAATTTCTTTTCATCTTCCGAACCGGTATAAAAAGAGTCCCAGTATTTAGGCACACCTGTCATTTCGGCTTCACATGTTTCATAAAGGTTGGAACATTCTTTTTCATCAAATAAATACGTTTCGATATGGCTAAGAGCATAGAGTGCTTCTCTCATGGCAAAGGTGAGTTGCGGCCCCACTTTCAGAATTGCAAAATGATCCTGCACCAATAATTTATAATTTTCAGGGTTCTGATAATCCGTGGAATGTGCCTCAAATACAATATTTTCCAACTTATTGATAAGGGCTTTTAATTGACTGGCTTTGTGCGGGACATACTGCACGATTGAAGTATGGCTGAATTCCACACCGGGTTGAACGACCAGCCCCAAGACGCGTTCCCACACATCGGCTAAGCCATGTTCAATAAATGATTGCTTATGTATATTAAGTGTTTTTAGCGCGTGATCCGGGTTTGTTGTTTCAAGCTCTGAAAGTTCTTCGTTCTTCCCGCCGGGTGGAGGAACCTCCGTGCCGATGATATATAAAATATCACTTGAACCAAAAAGGCGCTTTGTTTCCTTTTCGGCGATAAGGCAAAGCCTTGCGGCACGTTCGGCGATAATTTCATCGCTTAAGGGGGCAACATCGTCTGCGCATTCCATACTGCAATCAAGGTGAATTTTTTTAAATCCGGCGGCGACATATTCCTTTATTAAATCATCCGCTTTTTTCATTGCGTCCAATGCATTTTCATTCTTCCAGCAAACAGGGCCCAGATGATCCCCGCCCAGAATGATATTATCGATTGGAAAATTTTTACTGATCGCCAAATCCGTCACAAATTTATAAAAATCAGCGGCTCTCATCCCGGTATAACCACCGAACTGGTTAACCTGATTTGCAGTTGCTTCAATAAGAAGGGGTGAATTATTTGAAAGTGCTAACTCAAAAGCCGCTTCGATAACCAAAGGATGAGCCGAGCAGATAGAATATATGCCTCTTGAATTACCATTTCGGTTTTGATCAATAATTTTTTTTAAAAGTTCCAAAATAATCTCTTTTTATAATTTTATGATCCGCAATCTAATTCTTGTTTTTCTATAATGGATAACGTTTTCTCATCAAACGGCTGTCCTGATAATTTTGCGGCATATAATGCGGCACCAACCATTGGCGAAAAACGTGGTTTAACAATTTCATATTCTGACTCTAATGCATTCTTAATAGGGTTTAAAATAAGATCACCAGCTTTAAAAACGCCACCGGAATAGGAGTATTTAACCCGCATTGTTGCGGGAAATGCCAGCTTTCGCCTTGTGGCATCAATGATCTGCGCCAGTTCATATCCGGCATGATTAAAAATGCTGATCACATGATCATCACCTTCATGTGCAGCATCAGACATTAGTCTGGATAAGGAAGCTATTTTACTGCGGTTTCCGTCCCAGTCATCCAGAATTATGCCGGGTAAATCAAGGTCGGCTTTCAGGGATAATCGTGTTCTTAAAATTTCATAAAGTGGCCCTTTCTCAAGGCGTCCGTCACTCATTTTAGTGAACAGATTAAGACCGTCACAGGCAATTTTATAGGCAGACCCTTCATCACCAAAAAGTTCGCCCCAGCCACCAACCCGTGCCCATTTGCCCTTATATTCACCGTAACTGATTGATCCGGTTCCGGCCACAATGTTAATACCATCAGCACAGGAAAGTGAGCCGGCCCAGCCGCAGATTGTATCATTTCTGCATGAATAGGTATCTTTTTGGAAAATGGATGAAGGTATATCAGCTAAAACGGCTTCCATTTTTTTATCTTCGCCAAAGGATGGCAAACCAAAAAAAGCATATTTAATATCGGATGTTTGCAGATCGCTTTTATCAAGCAAGACTTTAATCCCGTTTTCCAGAACCTGCCGGGTATTTTCTATACCAATTGCAAGGTAGGAACAGGTTCCTTCAATATGCCGGGCTTTAATAGTGCCGCTTTGATCAATAATGATAAAGGCTGTTTTTGTTCCGCCACCATCAACACCAATAAACATACTTATACTTCTTCCGCTTTTTTAGGATTTGAATCGGATTCAATGGCCAGCAGGATTGCGGCAATAATAGCTAAAATAATTGCTGCTAACCTGTATGAACCCGGAATTTCACCAAGCAGCAGCATTGCAATGATCGCGGTCATAAGTGGCGCGCTGGCATTTGCCATTGGTGAAACAACAATAGCCTTACCGTAACGAAATGCATATATAAGACACAGCACACCGACTGCATTAAGACTTTGAATAGCAAATGCAAGATATGGACCATCCAGTCCCCAATTAATCGGAACTGAAAAATCAGTTAGGAAAACTGCAATCGGAATGAGCAATAACCCGGTGACGGTCATGTAAAAAAAGATGCTTTCCGCATGCATTGTATTATTGGATAGTTTCATGAAAAAAGCCTGCACCGCCCATGCAGCCATTACCAAAAGTGATAAAATGAACCATGATATTCCGTAATCTGTTAAACCTTCCGGGCCGGCATAATCAAACAGCGGGATTGCGATCAGGGCAACAATAATACCAATACCACCCAACAGGGTGGCACGTTCTTTTAAAAATAAAAATGATAAAATAATAGTCAGGATGGGTGATAATGAAATGACGGGAAAAATCAAATATGCCGGTCCCAACGTTACAGCATGAAATAAGATAAGTTGCCCGCCGGCACCAAGAAAACCTATTACTGAGCCATAAAAAATGGACTTTTGATCATACTGCAGTTGCCAGTTTATACGTTTCAAAGCAAAAATGGCAGGCGGGATCATAGTGAACGCCCAGACACAGTATCCAAGCGTTTCGGGAAAGCCGTTTTCTGTGGGTAAACTGATAAAAGCGCCCCATATTCCCCAAAACACTGTTGTCGTGATTGCATAGGCAAGCCAAAGTCTGTTTTTCATCATATCCCCTTGTTATATAAAAGCTTACAGCAATTGATTTTTGTGGTCAAAACGAAATACAAATCAGTTCTTAATAAAATCTGGAACTCAATTTTCTTTAGTCTGTTTTATTAAATTGCTGATGAAATTGACTTCTTCCACGCTATATTCTGAACCATCCGGACGAAGTATATCATGAAACCATGGGTTTGCTTCTTCATTAAAGGCTTGCGACCACGATGCCCACGGATAATTGGTCTGGCTTTTACCAACGATAAAGCCCCAATTAATGGCACCAATTTTATGTTCTGCGAAGTAGGGCATAATTTCTTCAAACGTGCTGTAAGGGCGTGCCATATATTCAGTACAGATAAGCGGCCTTCCTAGATTCTGAAGTGATTGCACCACGCTCATGGTGTATTCAAGTCCTTCATAGGAATGGAAGGTGATAATGTCGGAATTTTCCAGCATAAAATTATACAGTTTTGCGGCCGGGTCTTCAGGGTTTTCACCAACCCATGCGCCGAAACGCGAACGCCATACACCGGATGTGATAGGTTGACTTGGCTCTACCATCCGTGCCCATGCGAATATTTTTTTCAACAATTGCAAACTGTAAAATTCCTTGTTCGCAACTTCCTTGGTACCGTATGTTTCCACATTCAGATTACCCGGTTCATTATAAAGGTCCCATACGGCTACCCTTGGATCATTTTTAAATTCACCAAGAATGCCTTTGACATAGCTTTCCAGTTCATCATGTCTGTCAAGGTCTCCGAGTATAGCTCTGCCGGGTGCCTGAACCCAACCTGAATTATGGGTGTGGGGGATAGGGGATCTCTGTTTTCCAAGATGCGGTGTTGGATCCCAGACGTCATCAAAAAGTACAAACATGATCTTGATATTATTGTTGTCGGCTATTTCAAGAAATCTATGAATACGTTCCAGAAATCCTTTATTATCCTGTTCCCAAAGCAGATTATGCAGAAATACGCGTGCCATATTAAAGCCAATGTCTTTCGCATAGCCCAGTTCTCTGTCTATCACAGCCTCATCAAAACTATCCGCCTGCCACATTTCTATCTGATTGATGGCATAGCTGGGCGCATAATTAAAACCTGTATTCCAAGGCTGATTGGCGTACCATTCATTGGCTTTTTCAGTGCTCCATCGTGGGGCTTCGCCTCTTTCCTGAGCGCCTACAGATTGAATATATCCGAGCAGAATACCTACTGTGAGTAATAGTTTAATGACATATGACATACTTCCCATTTTTAGTTCCTTCCCCTTTAAAGTTATGTATTTCCTCTTAAAGTTATGTATTTCCTCTAATATGAACTGCTATAAAAATGATATATTTTAGCACAAAAACCAAATGAAAAACCGTTGGTATTTGAAATATCTGTATTTATTAAAATAATTTGATCCAGTTCATATCACTAATTCGTATAGAATAAATGATAATTACTGATCAAAATTATAGAAGTCTGAAAAGTTTGGGGTTTTCCTTGACCCCGGCTGTTTTTATGACGGATAGTTATAGAGGGTTTCGTAACAAGGGGCGAACAATGGATGACCCATCCGCGTTGTCGGAAATAAGCCACGAACAACTTGTCATAATGGTTGCGCGTAATAAGGACAAATATGCTTTTCGTCAATTATTTGACCACTACGCACCGCGCATTAAAAGTTATTTACTAAATTTTCAAATAACAGATCAGAAAGCTGAGGATCTGTCACAGGAGGTAATGATTACCTTATGGCAAAAAGCGGATAAATTTGATCCTGACAAAGCAAAAATATCAACCTGGCTTTTCAGAGTTGCCCGTAACAAATATATCGACAAAGTCCGTAAACAAAAATATCCGGAAGTGAATGCTGATGATCATATAGCATCAATAGTGGCTCCGGAAAAAACCGACAGAACTATACAAGAAAAGCAGGATCAAGGGCGCATTAAAATGGCCATGGCATCACTAAGTGATGAGCAGCAAAAAGTCATTGAGCTTTCATTTTTTAAGGAATTATCACACTCACAAATCGCAGCTGAAACAAACATGCCTCTTGGTACTGTGAAATCAAGGATCAGAACGGCATTTCAGATTTTACGAAAAGAATTAGGAGATTATAAATGAAAACCCACGGCATTATTCCAGACGAATGGATTGTGTCATATGCATCCGGCGCTTTAAGCGAAGCCCATGCGTTGGTGGTCGCTACCCATTGTCATTTTCATCCTGAGCTACAACAAAAACTGGATGACGCAGAAAATATTGGGGCTATGTTTATGGTAAGTAATCAGCCTGCGCAAGTTTCAAGTCGCTTGTTTGAAGAAATAATCACTGAAATTGATAGTATGTCTACCACAACAGAACTGCCCTCTGACCAAGAAGGTATTCCATATCCGCTTGCTGAATATTTAAATCATAAATCGCTAGACCAACTAAAATGGCGCATGATGGGTCCCGGTTTATCGCAGGTCAGATTATGGACGGGCCCAAACGATGAATGCCTTTGGTTGCTAAAGGCGAAAGGAGGCGCAAAAATACCTTCTCACGATCATAAAGAACTTGAATTTACACTTGTTCTACAAGGGAGTTATCATGTTGGTGATGAACATTATAGGCCGGGCTTGCTGGAAATAGCTGACGACAACACCAAAAATCATACACCGATAATTGATCCGGGTGAAGATTGTATTTGTCTTGTTGTGACGGAAGCTCCTATCAAAATCCACAGTTTTATGGGGCGTTTAGCGCAACCTTTCATCGGTCTTTAGCAACAAACCCAACAGGTCTGGTTTCCCGCTGCACTTAACAAGTATTTAAAAGAAAGAAAATTAAATATGAAAAAATGCTGGCAAAGTGCGTGGATCGTAGGGGGAAGTACCGGTCTTGGCGCGGAACTTGTTAAAAGTCTTGATCATGACGGGGTTATCACCTACGTTTCTGCCAGAAACACAGACAGTCTGGAAATCTTATGTAAGAAATTGCCAGCGGCTATTTCCTATCCACTTGATATTACTGATTCAGAAGCTTGTATCAGAACCGTTGCAAATATTCTTAAAATTAATACCAGTTTGCCAGACCTGATTATTTTAAATGCCGCCGTTTATTTACCGATGAATGTGAAGAATTTCGATGTAAAAGAAATCTCAAACATGATGAATGTGAATTATATGGGTGTGGTAAATATGTTGGGGGCACTTCTGCCTCATCGCTCAGCCAATAAAAATGTAACCATTGCGGCTATAACCTCACCAAGTGGCTGGTGCGGCCTTCCAGGAGCAATCGGTTATGGGCCATCAAAGGCAGCCGTGATTAATATGATAGAAAGTATGAAGCCTGAACTTGACGGTTGCGGTTTTGACCTTAGACTTGTAAACCCGGGTTTTATTAGAACAAGGCTCACTGATAAAAATGAATTTAATATGCCTCAGCTAATGAAGCCGAAGGACGCAGCAGCACGTGTGCTCAAAGGATTATCAAGCGGGAAATTTGATATATCATTCCCAAATCCATTTCTGATTTACATGAAGTTGCTTCGTATTCTTCCGTATTCATTATTTTTTTGGGTAATGAAAAAAATAACAAGTAATAATAAAAAGTGATGGTAGCACTTTAGCTCTGGGGTAGATTTTTATTTTTATAAAAAGAAAGGGTGACACTGCCGACATTAAAACCCCATTTTGACACAAATGCCCGGTTAATCATGACGTCATCATCCTGAAGAAACATCCAGTCATCAAATTTAAGTTTGTAACTGGTATCTCCTACGGGTAAATCAAAAATATAAATCCAGTTAAATGCATTTCCGGACCTTTTGCCACGCGCTGTCCCTATTACACCGTTGGTGGTTCCTTCATAGTATCCATCAGGAAGTATTTTTATCTTCCATAGCCGCTTATCAACCTTACCACTTTTATATTTAAAGTCCTCATTAAGGGTTAGTGTATTAGCGTTTACGGACCCGGTGATGTTCACTGTAAACTGATTGATAACTTTGCCGGAGCGGTTCTCAAAAACGCCATAAGCAACGGTTTCGCCATTAAAATATTCTTCAAGAATAAATTCCGGTGTGTTTTTGTTATATTCACTAACGTCCATTTTGTTACATCCTGTTACCATTAAAGTGACTATCGGCAAAATCAACCAATTACGCATGGTCATGTTCAATAGTGTATTGCATGACATCAATTGTTTCGCGCTCGAATCCTGTGATGCAATAATCCAGATAATAGAGCCATAAACGGTAGAACTTTTGGTCAAATCCGTCTTTTTCTATATCAGACCAGTTGCGCAGGAAGTTTTCTTTCCAGTGGCGTAAGGTTAGTGCGTAATCCTGACCAAAGGCGAATTGATCAATGATTGTTAATTTGGATTTTTCAGCATGTTTAATAAATGCCTGCTTGCTGGGAAGCATGCCGCCCGGGAAAATATATTTCTGAATAAAATCCACACGATTTCGATATTTTAAATAACGATCATGGTCGATGGTTATGACCTGTATTACGGCTTTGCCGCCCGGTTTAAGTCTGTTTCTGATCGTTGTGAAATAACTTTGCCAGTGTTTTTCGCCAACCGCTTCAAACATTTCTATCGACACTATTTTATCAAATTTTCCTTTGGTGTCGCGGTAATCTTCAAAAACAATCAGGTTTTTGCGTATGGTTATTTTTTCAAGTCTCTCATTAGCATAGTTAAGCTGTTCATTTGAAATTGTAATGCCACGATAGTCAATATGATGTTTTGTTAAGGCATGTTCTGCAAATCCACCCCATCCGCATCCAATTTCCAGGATACTTTCACCATCCATTAGTTCAAGCTGATCAAGAATACGGTCATACTTTGCTTTTTGTGATGCTTCAAGGGTAGGTTTGTCTTTAAAAATGCCGGCTGAATAGGTCATAGTTTCATCCAGCCATTTTTTATAAAAATTATTCCCCAGATCATAGTGATAGGAAATATTTTTACGCGAACCGTTTCGGTTATTATCATTTAGGATCAGATGCAGGAAACGATTTACCAATTCTGAAATAAAATTGTTTTGTTTTTCGGGAAAGTGTTTTTCGTTATCCAGAAACCAGTTGCAAAGTGCGTAAATATTATTGATTTCAATATCACCACTGATATAGGATTCAACAAAGGCAAGTTGACCAAGAAATACATATCGTATCAAACTATTCCATGTTTTGAATTTTACGGAAACATTATGGCCATCATGGATGGCCGTATGAACGATCGTTTGCTGATTAGGTAAAGTAACCTCAATCCGACCATATTGTGTATTTCGGATTCTTTTACGAATTACGATAGGTAAAAAACCACTTGAAGATTGGTGCTCTGAGAAATGGATTTTTTCATTTCTATTACCCTTGATAACGTCAATATTTTTCATATGGCGTCCCTTTTTGTAATGATTTTTGCTTCTTTGTTATGGCTAAAGCTTCTGATGACTGATAGGCGTGCTTGTCTACATGCGAATAAATATAGAGGCCTTTTAGCTTTAATTTTATGGCTTCAAAAATGATGCCCCCCATAACTTTTAGTGTCATAAAAGGCATTTTAAGGCTAAGTGCAAAAAGTGCTTTATCGCTAATTTCCTGTTGTTTGCCTGAGAAGCACGCTACTAATCTTGTCCTTCCGGCATGTATATATCCAATCGTCACTGCTGTTTTTTTATCAGGCGCGACAATTGAAAATTCATAATGGCCTTGTTGATCAAAAAACGGACTTACATGAAAACATTTCTTAGCACTATGAAGATCATTAAAGCTTCCGTTCTCAGGTACGGTAAAAATGTAATTATGCCGTTCGGAAAATGTGTTGCGAACTTCATATATTAGAGCCATATGCTTATTATTTTCGCCGTAACAGTAAAAGACAGTAAGCGGATTGAATACAAAACCTAAGATGCGCGGATAAGTGAGGACCTGAATTGATTTTACCTTAGTCGCATCGACGCCATTAGTATTTAAAAGGTCTAAAAGTCTTTCTTTTAAACCTGATGATTTTGATGTCTTTGGGTCTCCATAATCAGATTCATGAAAACTCACGAGATTAAAACTGTTTAGTGAAAATAAACGGTTATTCTTCGCGATAAATTCCAGATGATCAAGATCAGCAAAAAGGGTGAATACTCTGTAACGAAGTTCGTGAATTTTTGGTTCAAAACGTTTATGAAATACAGAACCGATATAAAGGCAGTCTTTTTTCATCAGGCGGCCTTTTCCTTATTTTTTTCCTGAGCCGGATTATTTTTATCGCTTTCCTGCAGGGCGATGATCCGGCCATTCATTTGAGGAACCATCCAGGGACGTTTTACATCCCCCAATTGTTCGGCAGCATAAAGCCCGCTCTGCAAACCGTCTTCATGAAAACCATATCCGAAATGTGCACCGGCATACCATATATTGCGGTGTCCCATTATACTAAGAAGTTGCTTCTGCGCCTTTAAAGTTGATAAATCAAAAACTGGATGTTCATAATCTTTACTGTAATGAACTAGTTTAGGATCAGGTTCGATCTGTGGATTAAGTGTAACAAAAAGAGGGGTTTGCGTATTTAGCGGTTGTAACTTGTTCATCCAATACGTTACGGACAAATGGTTGTTTGGCTGACCATTCTTCTGAATATAATTCCAGCTTGACCATACTTTTTTTCGTTTTGGCATCAGGCGGGGATCACTATGAAGAATTGCAGTGTTTTTTGCATATCTAAATGAACCAAGAACTGATTTTTCTATATTATCTGCATCTTTAAGTAGGTTGAGGGCCGTATCAGCGTGCGTCGCTATAATGATGCGGTCATATTTTTCACTATTGGCACCCAAAGGTGTCACCAAAACGCCGTTTACGATACGTTTAATTCCTTCGATAGGGGAATTTTTCAGAAACTGTGCGTTGGTCTGGTTCATTACGGCTTTGACATATTCCTTGCTACCACCTGGAATAGTAGACCACTGCGGCCGGTCTTTAATTTGAAGCAACCCATGATTTTTACAAAATCTTAAAAAGCTGGTGAGGGGGAAATCAGCAACTTTACTGGATGGCGTTGACCAAACCGCAGCGGCCATAGGTAAAATATGATCATTCAAAAAAGAACTGTCATATTTATTCTGTTCAAGATAGTCCCGAAGAGTAATATTCTCTGCCTGTTGCGGGTTTAATATAGAGCTCTCATCATAAAACCTCAAAATCGACCTGATCATTTTCCAGAAACGGGGCCGTAATATATTTCTTTTTTGAGCGATAAGTGTTGAAAGCCTCGGGCTTCCGGCATACTCTAAAGAACCGTTTTCAATACTAACACCGAAGGACATTTCTGTTGGATATGGCGAAATTTTTAAAATTTTGAGCAGCTCAAGAAAATTTGGATAATTTCTATCATTACAGACAATGAAGCCTGTATCCACTGGAATAATACCATCTGGTGTAACAGCTGATACAGTATTTGCGTGCCCGCCGAAATGGTTGTCTGCTTCGTAAACAGTAACATCATGTTTTTTAGAAAGTAGCCATGCTGCACCAAGGCCGGAAATGCCCGAACCAATAATTGCAATTTTCAAGCTGGTTTTGTTGCGCATCAGTTTTTCCATATTAAGCTATGGCTTTTATACGTATGATTAATATGATTGGATTTTTGATGTTGTAATTTTGAAAAATTGCTTTTCTATTTTGTAGTCTGATAAAGTGAGTTAAGCTGTTGAACTTTAGGGAAATGTAAAAATATGAGAAAAAACCAAATCTTAAAAAAACTGCTGATTTTAAACCTTTTTCTAACAGGCGGGACTGCCACGGGAAGATGAAATTATGGGCGCAGATCTGGCAATACACAAAATCAGTGCGACACCGGAAGAAGATTATGGAGTGCGCAGATCATATTAGGAAATCAAGGCGGTATAAAGCATTCGTATCCCGGCAATTAACAGGAAAAGTCCGAAAGAAAGAGAGAGATGTTTTCGTGAAAGCTTGTGAGCGAGTTTCGCACCAAGCGGTGCGGATAAGACCGTAACCGGTGAAATAATTAAAAATCCGATAAGATTCACAAATCCCAAACTCCCCATTGGAAGGGACGGGTGTTCCCAGCCGGCAATAATGAACCCAGCCGTACCGGGCAGGCTGATTATAAGGCCAAAAAGGGATGAAGTGCCAACGGCCTGATGGATCGGGCGTGACAGTAACGTCAATATCGGTACGGTCATGGAACCGCCACCAATACCCATCATTGTTGATATTGTTCCTATAGAAAACGGTATTGGTGAACCAGTTATTCCAATAGGTACCTTATCCGAGATAATTTTATCTTCAAGTGGAAGTATCATTTTAAGGGCAACAAGAAGTGCAATGACCGCAAATACAGCGGCAAGGACATTACTTTCCACCTGTGAAGCGATCCATGTACCAAATATGGCACCGAGTAATATAAATGGCCCCCAGTACCTGACCAGACTTAAGTCAACTGCCCCCTTTACATGATGTGCGCGTGCCGATGAAATGGACGTGGGAATGATCGTTGCAAGTGATGTACCAACGGCAATATGCATACGGATAGAAGGATCGACGCCCAATAATTCAAGTGCAAAGTCAAGCACCGGGACGATCACAATACCGCCGCCAACACCAAGTAACCCGGCAAGAATACCGCCAAATAAGCCAGCGCCAAGCATCAATAAAATTAAAGGTAATGTATTTTCAAGCATCGTTATGTGAAATAAAATCAATCTGTTAAAGGCAATATAACTGACATAATTGTTGATCGCAAAGTTTCTTTACTCTATCGTTTTCTTCTTTGGAAGGGAGAACATGAAAAAAGAAAAACGTGATAAGCTTCGCTTTGACAGTAAAGCTGTCTATATTCCGCCGGATGAAGCGACAAAGGCCGTAAATCCGCCTATCGTTATGGCGTCCAGTTTTCAGTATGACAGTGAAATTTTTCAAAGAATAGTTGATGGCGAACGTAAGGATGTCAATATTTATGGTCGCTGCGGAAATCCAACGGAATATCAGTTCGAAGAACAAATGATGGCGATTGAAGGGGCGGATGCCTGCCTTGCCACGGCATCCGGCATGGCGGCGATTTCAGTTACGCTTCTTGGGCTTTTAAAAAGTGGTGATCACATTGTCTGTGACTGGACGACCTATAGTTCTACCCATGAGATGCTTGACCACCGTCTTACCGATTATAAGATTGATACCACCTTTGTTGATACGTCTGATATTCAGGCAATTGAAGCCGCCATCAGGCCCAATACAAAAGTGATTTATTTTGAAACCATTGCAAACCCTTCAATGAAGGTTGCGCCAATAGACCCTATTGTCAAACTAGCACGGGATAGGAATATTATCGTTATATGTGATAACACATTTGCGTCACCCTACGTTATGCGCCCGCTTGATCATGGTGTTGATATTGTGGTGGAAAGTGCTACGAAATTTATTGGCGGCCATAGTGATGTGATCGGTGGCGCAATCAGTATGAAATCGGATCGGCTGCCAAAAGATTTTCTTGAACAGATCCGCTGGAACACGATGGTAAAACTTGGCGCGCCACTTGCCCCGTTTAACGCTTGGATGCTTATTCGCGGTATTCAGACATTAAGTGTGCGTCTTGAGCGGCAATGTAAAAACGCCGCCGGGCTTGCAAATTATTTTTCCGGTCATGATAAAGTACAAGGCGTCTGGTATCCGGGACTTGAAAGTCATCCGCAACATGAAATTGTTAAAAAACAAATGCCAAAATTTGGTGCAATGCTGACATTTGAAGTCAAGGATGGCGATGCTGCGTTAAAAGTTCTGGATAATCTGGAATTAAGCTGTTTTTCAGCAAGTCTTGGTGGAACAAGAACTACAACGCAAATTCCGGCATTAATGGCGTTTCTTGATATTCCAAAAGAAGAACGGCTTGAAATGGGTATTCGTGATGGCATGATCCGCGTATCTGCCGGGCTCGAGGATGTAGACGACTTAATCGAAGATTTTGATGCTGCGCTGGCTAAAATTTAGGGGAAGATGTTGACAAAACTTAAAAAAACACTGGGTTTCTGGGATGTATTTGCCATCGCGCTTGGGCAGGTAATTGGCTCCGGCGTTTTGGTGCTTATCGGTATCGGCATAGGGTTTACCGCTTATGCTGTTCCGTTTGCCATCGTACTTTCGGCGATTTTTTCCATCATCAAACAATTACCTGTTGTTTTTATGGGATCCGCCATGCCGGCTACCGGCGGGCTTTATGTTTACTGTAAACGTGTCCTTGGTCCAAAGGTTGGTTTTTTCTTCCTGGCACTTTTGCTGGTGACCCACATACTTATAGCCTTGTTTGCACTTGGATTTGCTCAATATACCATAGCACTTTTACCAGACTTAAATGCCAAATATGTTGCTCTTGGCATTTTGATTACTTTTTACATCGTTAATCTTTTAGGTATCCGTCAGGCGGCGGCACTTCAGAAGGTGATGATCGTCTTCCTGCTTTGTGGTCTTTCCTCGCTTATATTCTTTGGCATTCTCGAAGTTGATTACAGCAATTTTACAAGCCAGGAAAAACTGTTCCCTGATGGCTGGTACGGTTTTGGGATGGCTTGTGTGCTTATGTCTTTTGCCACGGGGGGTGCCTATTATGTATCCGAACTTGGCGGTGAAATGAAAAACCCACATCATGATCTACCGCGTGCAATTGTATATAGCACACTTCTTGCTGCTTTCTTCATTGCAACGGTGTCAATTGTTGCTGTGGGTATTTTGCCCATTGAACAAACGGCCGGTAAAACATTGGCAGAAGTTGCAAGGGAAATATTGCCCCCGTCGCTTTATACGGCTTTTATTGTTGGTGCTGCTTTATTTGCTTTTGCGACCAGCATAAATTCAACATTTTCGTGGGCAACTAAATCGGTGATCATCGCTTGCGAGGATGGTTGGCTTCCCAAAGGACTTGCCAAGGTAAACAAACGATTTAATACACCACATATACTACTGACGATTTTATTAATGGTAGGATCAGCACCGATTATTGCCGGTAAAGATATGCCCTATATTATTATGTTGGGCAGTGGACTTGTCTTTATTTATGATGTGGTGCCGTTACTTGCGGCCTATTATCTGGCTAAAAAATTGCCTGATGTTTTTGCCAATGCAAAGATCAGAATGTCGGAAAAGACCTTAAAAACGATAAGCGTTATCGGAATAATAATATTACTTGTTCAAGCCAATCTGGCATTTTCGGATATCGACAATATTGGAAGGTTGATGATCGTCGTTTATATTATTATGGTGATTGCCTATATTCATTTCAGATCCAAACATCAAAACAGAATGATCAATGAAAATGCAGGCTAATGGATAAATTTCAATTTGTTATCGGCATCTTTTAAAAATGTTTCAATGTCCTCATTATTTTTTAAAACATAATCGGATGTTGTTCTAAGCGGTTCGACAAATTTGTAATATGATGGTCTGACCTGACTTGCGAACTGTTCAAGTACACTTTCCCGTGTTCTGCCGCGTTCAGCAACATCGCGGGTTATACGCCTCTCCAGTGCTTTTTCAATATCCACATCGACGAAAATATTATAATCACTTATGTCCCCGATAATGGCACCGGCGAATAACCCATCAATAATGATTGTATTTGCAGCTGACACCTTTTCTTCACCCACCCTTTCACTAATGGTGAAATCATATATCGGGACAATAGTTTCACCATCAGTTTTAAGCATTTCAAGATGTTTTGTTAAAAGGTCAGTTTCAATGGAAGCCGGATCATCGAAATTGAAATAGCCGTTTTTTTCAAGCTGCTCTGCCTTACTCAGATAATACCTATCAAGGCTTAGAAGCAATGATCCCTGAATTTTATTATTCAGATAATGTGTAAGTGTTGATTTGCCTGAACCACTGGCACCGGAAACGGATATTATTTTTATTTTATTTAAGGGCATGGGCTTATGGTAACCCATTATCGGTTTTTTGGTAATATGTGTTTTGCGGAATTTGCAAAATCTTTAATTTGATCTTCTGTATATTTTACGTGGACGCGGGTTTGGGATGCCGGATGATGAGAAAGTGATACACCGTCCCTTCGGGCAGTTGATGGCCTGATGGGCCGTGCTGAAAATCCGCCTCCGCAATTGGGGCAGACATTTTCAAGTACATTATCCACACAGGCACGACAGAAAGTACATTCATATGTACAGATACAGGCATCTTCAGCTTCGGGGGGCAGATCTTTGTCACAAAGTTCGCAGTTGGGCCTAAGTTCAAGCATTACGTCAACTCCATAGAACCTGACTTTATGAACCAATAAGGACATTGTCAACACGACTTGAACTACAAACTGATCTGTGGTTTTCTTGTTTTTCAATAATGAAAATGAGGGAATGACGCGTGTATAATCTTTTAAAAATCTTGCTGTTATCTATTTTGACACTGAAGTCATTAAATGCAATGGCACAGGAAAGAAACATACAGACTATATTAACCGAAGAAAAAACACATACAGCACTCACTGAAATTGAAGCCAAAAGAATGGATGCCGCCAATCTGCTTATCAAATTAGGTGGTATCGTATCACCATCTGGTGCTGAACATGACCGTGCCGAAGCTGTCGCAGCTGAAATGCGCAAAATTGGTCTTGTTGACGTACATGTGAATGAAGCACCAAATGTAATCGGTAAAATTAAGGGGCGTACAGGAAAAGCTGTTATATTTGTGTCAACACTGGATGATTTGACGACGGTTGCCGAACACCAAAAAGCAGCAGGGCGGCTTCCTTATATTGAAAATGACCGTGTCATTGGCCCGGGAACAAATACATCATTAACTACGGTGGCCCTTTTAACGGCGGCAAAGACGCTTGTTGAAAACGGATATGTTCCTGAACACGATATTATATTTACGGGCGTGGCACAGGAAGAAACCGGCCTTCGGGGGATGAAGCATTTATATGAAGAATATAAAGAGAGTGCCGTTGCATTTGTCGATGTACTTGGTGATGGGCGCAGTATCAGTTACGGTGCACTGGGCATTCATTGGTGGAAGATACATGCTTTTGGCCCCGCCGGGCATACGTTACTAGGTGGACTTCCAAACATTAATCAGGCAATTGGCAGGGCCGTTGATCGCATTTTGCAGATACCGGAACCACAAATTTATGAAGACAGACGTACCAGACTTAATGTCGCTGTGCTGAGCAGCGGTAGTATTTTTAATCATAAACCGGAAACGGGGTGGTTTTCGCTGGATGTCAGGTCACTGGATATTGAGCATATCGAAACGATGGAACAAAAAGTAAGAGACATTCTTGATCGCGTGACTGAAGAGCTTGGTATCACATTTGAAATGGAGGCCATCTCAAACACGCCGCCCGGTCAAATTGAAGGAGCGCTGGATAGTAGTTTGGTTAAGACTGCGCAGGAAGCATCAAGATTTCTTGGCTATGAACCGACCCTTTCTGATGCCGGGTCAGCGAATTTAAATGTATCGATCGCAGGAGGAACCCTGTCAATTGGTCTAGGTGGCTCGCGGGGTGGTCAGCGTGGATTTTCGGATGAATGGGCTGATATTGGTGTTATGCAACGCACGGCACAGCATGTATTTTTAACGGCTATTGCTGTTGCTAATGCGGAATAAGATTGGTTCTACTAGAAAGTCATTTTTCTTAAAATCGGTTTCAGCAATTGAGTGCAATTTATTAATCAATAAGAAGTGAGAAGATTGACAGAGAAGACTTATAGAGAAGACTTATATTGTTAGCGTTTTGCTTTAAAAAAACATATTGGGGGAAGATTCAGTGAAAAATATAATCCAATTTATTATAACTGTACTTATTTTATCTTCATGCGCTATGCCACCTGGTCCGTATAGTGCAAGTACACCGCTAGTTGTGTCTGACAATAACGTTGACCCCGATACTGTTACTGTTGGCAATAATGATCCATTTTTCCGACATAAACTTCAATATTTTGAAGAAGTTGTATTGGAAGGCGAGGTAGAAATTGATTCCAATGATGTTGTTGCCGATAAAACAAGGTTTTTTGCAACTGATATGGATCCAAACGTTTCTTTCATAGGAGGACAGGTTACTAGTAATACCAAACTTGTATATTGTGGATTGGTATAAAGGCAATCCGGGTTTGAACGATTTATAGGTGGAGCCAGAACCAGGGATAGGTTGATATGCTTCAGGGATCTAGATAACAGCGGTGATTTCGATATAATGTATGGTGCTGTTGGTGCAATGAAAGACCTTATAACAGTTTATGTTATACAGCGAGAAGGTACTGAGTTGCCCAACGAGATACCTTATAGAAAAATATCTCAAGAAGAAAAGAAACATATTGGATACATATGGTTTCAGGTAAGATCACCGCTAATGGGCAATAAGATGATCGATACTTATGTAGGTGGGGAAGATGATAAAGAAATAGTGTCAAGTCGCCTACTTCCAAAAATTGTTTCTGAGGGCACTAACACTATAACAATGAGTGGTTCTATATTTGAGTTGGTTTCAAGTGAAAACGGAGAACACAAATTCAGACTAGTCAAACCTATTAATTTAGGTGAAAAAATGGGACTAATGAAAACAGTAACTACAACTTATCGATAGTTAAAAATAGAATGATATAAACTCGCTGGTGACCGAAAAAATCGGCCACCAGCGATTAAATCTAGGGCATAACGCCTTCAAAACGGCCGTTAATTAACATATGAACCCATATACTTGCCGCATATCCAAGTGCAATAACCGGTGTCCATTTCAGGTGGCCGAAGAAAGTATATTTTCCTTGTGATTGACCCATTAATGCAATACCAGCGGCGGAACCGATGGAAAGCATACTTCCACCTACACCTGCAGTAAGGGTTACCAGAAGCCATTGCATTGTATCCATAGTCAGGTTCATTTGCAAAACGGCAACCATTACCGGGATGTTATCAACGATTGCTGACAGGAAACCAACCATGATATTCGCAAATGTTGGGCCCATTTCCACATACATGAAGTTCGATGCAAGTGCCAGATAGCCAATAAAACCAAGGCCGCCGACACACATAATCACGCCGAAGAAGAACAATAAAGTATCCCATTCCGAGCGTGCGATTTCACGGAAACTGTCAAATTGGCGCGTATCTCCGATTTCCCCAACACCCAGTTTTTCGCCGGGCATTTCAGCCTTGTATGCTTCGTGCGTAATACGTAAATAATGACCGAAAGCTTTTAAGTAAGCCAAACCAACCATCATTCCCAGAAACGGTGGAATGTGAAGAAAGCTGTGGAAAGACACGGCGGTCACGATTGTAAGACCAAATAGGGCAATAATCCTTTTTGCTCCACGGCGCATGAGAACCTGTTCTTCCATATCTACGGCCGGGACTTCTTTACTTACAGCGAAAGACATAATCACTGCAGGTATAATATAATTTACCACTGAAGGGACAAACAGGTTAAAGAAAGTCCAGAAATCTAAAATGCCCGTTTGCCAGACCATAAGTGTTGTAATATCCCCAAATGGGCTAAAGGCACCGCCAGCGTTGGCGGCGATTACGATATTAACGAAACCGATAGCGATAAATTTGTTATTATCCCGCCCAACAGCCATAATGACTGCACACATAACAAGTGCTGTTGTCAGGTTATCAATAATTGGTGACAGAAAGAAACTCATAAGACCGGTCACCCAGAACAGTTGACGATAGCTGAATTGATGACGAACCAGCCATACGCGAAGAGAATCAAAAACACCACGTTCATTCATTGAGTTCACGTATGTCATAGCCGCAAGCAGGAACAGGAACAATTCACCAAACTCAATCAAAAGATGTTTGATTGCTTCTTCTGTGGCATGATTAGAGTCATTGGTATATTGAATTGCGACAATAAGCCATATCAGGCCGGCTCCGAAAATGACGGGGATTGATTTTTTCAAGTGTAAATATTCTTCGGCAATTACCAACGAATATGATAGAACAAAGATAATAATGGCCGCTATGCCCACCCAATGTCCTGTTAAATCCAAGATCGTTACATCCATAATGTTATTCCTTTCAAACGATCAAACCAGCTAACATTAGTTAGCCAATATAATGTGCATGAACAATATCATGCGATAAAAATTTTAAATATAATAGAAAGCGAACCTATTGGATCGCAAAAGCTTATGCGATGGGCGGTTCGTAGGGCAGGTCGAAACGTTCAGGCGGAACAGCATAAAGATCGATCAAAAGATGACCCGACAGAAATTTTTCTCTTTTGAAATAATGTAAGGCAATTGAAAACTTTTCTTTTCCTTCCGGTTTTTCGAAAGTTTCAGATACTTTATCTGCCGTATTATTTTCCACGGAAATCAGGGGCGTTTGGTCAACAGCATAATTTGCTGCTGCCATATTGTTTGCCAGCATGGGAATAATTGCCAATATAAAAATAAATTTACGTATCAAAAGCTTTAATTTCCTTATAAATTAAAAACCGCTACGTAAATTTTATTCTGCGTTAGCGGTTTACGGGATATACATAATAATTATTGGAAATTTTTCAAGAATTATATGGAAGGATTTTGGCAAATAATTTGCTAATGCATTCTAGTGATCTGGCTTGCGGGACAAGTGTGGCTAGATGGCATAAGCCCCTATAGTGATCAATTCATTGAAGTCGGATATCAGATATTTGATAAATTTAATGGGCAACCATTTTATTATCCTCCGCATTTCTTATTTCTATCATCATTTTATGCTCTGTTTGAATTTGAAATGGGCATGGAGTTGTGGCGATGGACGAATATTACACTGTTTATTGCGTCCAGTTTGCTGCTTAAATCCGCTGTGACTGCAGCAGGTATAAAATTGTCATGGCGACATATTCTGTTTTATACAGGCTTAATCGGTTTTATGCAGTCAGTGATCCTGACATTCCATCTTGGTCAGACATCAGTGTTAATTTATTTTGGCATTTGTCTGGTTATTTTGGGGGCACTTAAAAAAAGTAATCCTGCGCTGATTATTGGGTTTTGTATTGTGCTTTTAAAACCGCAAATTGGTGTTGCACTTATGGCTGCATTTCTGGCTCTGAATGAGTATCACAAATCGGTTTTGATTGCGTCTTTGTTGATTATTTTTTTATCTTTGCCAGGAATGATAATGCTAGGTTTTTTTGAAACCGTTGATGCATTTTTAGTTAACGTTTCCAATCACGGGGATTTCTATTCCAACCTGCCAAAAATGACGACGGGTGTTCGAAATATTGTTTATCTGATTTTCGGGTATGAATTATCAAGCGCGATAGTCGCACTTACCACCGTTATATTGGTATTTGGATCAGTATATTATTTGAAATTGAAATTTTTGAGTAACGGTGGCAAAGGTGCAACTGATTTCATGGTTATGGTTTTGATGCTAACAATCTCATGTATATTAGTGTTTTCACCATTACACGCATATGATTTTATATTTTTTGCACCGATATTGATATTGTCATGGCGTTTTGGCAATCCTTTCCAGACATATATTTTGGCGCTGTTTTTTATTGTCATAAGATATGATAATATAACCAGAGAAACTGGCATCCTAAAAACGCAAGGTGAAGTATTAATCGGAAATGAACTGCTTTCATTAACAGCAATCGCGATGCTGCTCATTATTGTGCTGAAGATAAAAAAAATAATTACTACTCAGGAAAAAACGCACGTTAATCCATCATAAAATTTATCACAAATATGTGACGATTTATTATGTGACGCGTGCATTATTTACCTGTATGTTCTTTGCATGGATAAAGTAAATAATACGATAGGTAAATTTAGTGATCCAAACATCACTGCGAAGGGTGATTCAAGGGCCTTTGTGCGTCTGAAAAATCTGGACACACTATGGTTTAACACGGGCACACTATGTAATCTTGAATGTGTCAATTGTTATATTGAATCTTCGCCCAAAAACGATGCACTTTCCTACATCCGAATAGAGGAAGT
This sequence comes from Kordiimonadaceae bacterium, assembly GCA_038106445.1. Taxonomy (GTDB): domain Bacteria; phylum Pseudomonadota; class Alphaproteobacteria; order Sphingomonadales; family Emcibacteraceae; genus Pseudemcibacter. The sequence goes on from JAYODU010000011.1 coordinate 27,181, forward strand.
GATCACCTATCTTGATGAAATCAGGGATAATAAAATTGCTGTTTCGGAAATAGGGCTCACGGGCGGGGAACCATTTATGAATCCGGATATAACCAAAATCCTGAAAGTTATCCTGGAGCGCGGTTTTAATCTGTTGATACTTACCAATGCCATGAGGCCGATGATGCGATATCAGGATGCCCTTTTTGAACTTGGGAAGAAATTTGGTAACCAGCTTTCCATCCGTGTTTCAACAGATCATTATACCAAAGAAGTTCATCAAAAAGAACGCGGTGATCGAAGTTGGGAACCTATGATGCATGGACTAACATGGCTATCTGATAACGGCTTTGATGTTCATGTTGCCGGAAGAACTTTTACCCATGAAGGTGAAAATGAGCTTAGAAACGGATATAAAAAACTATTCAAGGATAAAAATATAAAAATTAACGCTGATGACCCCCACGCGCTTATTCTGTTTCCTGAAATGAATGAACAGGAAGATGTGGTGGAAATAACAACGGCTTGCTGGGATATTCTGGGCGTAAATCCTGATAATATGATGTGCGCGACATCGCGGATGATCGTTAAACATAAAGGTGCAGATAAACCAGCTATTATGGCTTGCACACTGCTTCCCTATGATGATCAGTTTAACATGGGGGATAAATTGGTCGGTGCACGAGCGGATGTTTCATTAAATCATCCATTTTGTTCAACTTTTTGTGTACTTGGTGGTGCATCCTGTAGTAATTAGCGTTCATTGGAGAAATTATTAAGGATTTTACATCATACTCCAAATGAACGTAATGACTGAATGAGTTGAACATGAAACGCGGTACAGGACAGAATAAAGATATAACGGATAAATGGCGGCTTCAAACAAAGCTGGTTCGCGGAGGCACATACAGAAGTGAGCTCGGCGAAACAAGTGAAAGCATGTTCATGACATCCGGTTATGCATATGACTGTGCGGAAGATGCCGCAGCACGTTTTGAAGGTGAGCAGGATGGTTATACCTATTCCCGCCTTAGAAATCCTACATGTGCAATGTTTGAAGACCGGATGGCATTGATCGAAGGGGCCGAAGCCGCCCGTTCAACCGCAACAGGCATGGCTGCAATGACGCAGGCAATGCTTTCAATTGTAAAAGCGGGTGACCATGTTGTTTCAAGCAAGACATTGTTTGGTTCGTGTCGCGTGTTTATTGAAAATATCCTCAGTAATTTTGGTGTCAGTTGCACTTTGGTTGATGGCAAAAATAATGAAGCATGGAAAGGGGCATTTAAGCCCAACACTACGGCTGTATTTTTAGAATCACCCGCAAACCCGACACTTGATGTTGTTGATATAGAATTTGTTTGCAACCTTGCCCATGAAAATAATGCTTTAGTGGTAGTGGATAATGTTTTTGCGACGCCCCTTTTGCAGAAGCCGATGAAAATGGGTGCGGATATCGTTATTTATTCATCCACAAAACATATCGACGGTCAGGGTCGTTGTCTTGGTGGCTGTATCCTTACAAGTAATGAATTACTGGAAGAAAAAATTCTTCCCCTTATTCGTCATACGGGCCCGAACCTGAGTCCCTTTAATGCATGGGTAATGCTTAAGGGGATGGAAACGATGGATTTGCGCGTTATGAAAATGTGCTCAAACGCTGAAAAAGTGGCACACGGTCTTCGCGATATGGGCTGTTTTACATCAGTTAATTACCCGGGATTTGATGATTTCCCGCAACGTGATATTGTTGCAAAACAAATGTCGGCAGGGGGTTCCGTGGTAACGGTTTTTGTTCCCAACGGACGTGAGCAGGCCTTTAAATTTCTGAATGCATTGGAAGTTACCGATATTTCCAATAATGTTGGTGATGCAAAGAGTTTAATGACCCACCCTGCAAGTACAACACATAAATCTGTAGAGGAAAGTGCGCGCCTTGATATGGGGATTACGGAAGGTATGTTAAGACTTTCTGTTGGCCTTGAACATCCGGATGATTTACTGGAAGATTTTGCCCGTGCTGCGAAAATTGCTGATTTATAATTAATTAGCGTTTAAAGTAATATTTATGGACAATAATAGAATATATAAATCCGTTACCCATGATATTGGTGTGTCGGTTGAACCCTTCTATCTTGATCAGGAATCGGTTCCTGATGAGAGCCATTATGTTTGGGGCTATCAGGTTCAGATTGAGAATTTTGGCAAGGAAACAGTTCAACTGGAACGGCGTCACTGGATCATTACAGATGACAACGGCCGAACCCATGAAGTGGAAGGTGAGGGTGTTGTCGGAGAACAGCCTGTGCTTGAACCCGGTGAAGCATTTAAATATACCAGTGGTGCGCCACTATCAACTTCTTCTGGATTTATGGTTGGACGATATAAAATGAAGGTAAAGGGCGGGGGGTATTTTGATGTAGAAATACCGGCTTTTTCACTTGATATACCTACTGATGACAGGCAGGTGCACTAATTATGGCTGACAAGCACAAAGATAAACCTTCCGTTGAAGAGGCAAGAGAAGCAGTACGCACATTACTCAGATATGCAGGTGAAGATCCGACCCGGGAAGGGTTGATAGATACGCCAACGCGTGTCGTAAAATCATTCGATGAATTTTATAAGGGATATAGACAGGATCCTCATGAATATCTTTCCCGCACTTTTGAAGAAGTTAGCGGATATGATGAAATGGTTGTGCTAAGGGATATACCATTTGAAAGTCATTGTGAACATCATATGGCGCCAATTATTGGGCGGGCGCATGTCGGATACCTTCCTAAAAATAAAGTGGTGGGGATAAGTAAGTTGGCCCGTGTGGTAGAAACTTATGCAAAGAGGCTGCAGGTTCAGGAGAAAATGACAGCAGAAATAGCCGATTGTATTCAGGATATTTTAGAACCTTATGGTGTTGGTGTTGTTATTCAGGCAACTCATGAATGTATGAGCACAAGAGGTGTGAATAAGCATGGGGTTTCGATGGTAACAAGCAGAATGGTCGGTGCATTCAGAAAAGACGAGAAAACAAGGCGTCAGTTTCTAGCTGTTGTCGGACCAATAGGCTCTATGGGATCATAATTTAAAAGGAAGGGCGAGGGATTTGATCGATTTTCGTCCAATCTGGATGGTTTCGGGGATATTTCTTCTAATTATCGGCTTTGGGATGTTATTTCCCGTTGCTGTTGATCTTTATGTGGATAATCCCGATTGGCAGGTTTTTGCTCTGATTTCAGGTATCGTCGTTTTTTTTGGCAGTAGCCTTTATTTAAGCAATCGTGGTGATTACAAGGAATTCACTGTACAACAAGCTTTCTTGCTTACTTTTGTATCGTGGTTGATGATGCCCGCTTTCGGAGCACTTCCATTCGTTTTTTCAGAACTTTCATTAAGTTATACGGACGCCTATTTCGAAGCGATGTCAGGGCTTTCGACGACGGGATCGACTGTTATTACGGGTTTGGATGGAGCGCCGCCGGGAATATTGCTTTGGCGGGCGATGCTGCAGTGGTTTGGCGGAGTCGGGATTATTGTTATGGCCGTAGCAATTTTGCCAATCCTGCAAATTGGGGGAATGCAGCTCTTCAAGATTGAAAGTTTTGATGTATCGGATAAATTGTTACCGCGGGCGACACAGCTTGCGTCTGCACTGTCTCTTCTTTATATCGCCCTTACAATCATATGCGCCGTTACATTTTGGCTGGTTGGTATGACACCGTTTCAGGCAGTGTGCCATGCGTTTACAACAATTGCCACTGGCGGATTTTCAACATCAGATGGCTCTATCGGATATTTTGATAGTGCGTTAATTGATTATTCCGTTACATTCTTTATGATCATCGGCAGCTTGCCTTTTCTTTTATATTTGAGATTGCTGCGTGGTCAGCGTCACGGCTTTTATCATGATAGCCAGGTGCGGTGGTTTCTCGCACTCTTAGTATTATTGATCACATTTGTTACTTTGTGGGTATGGAGCAATGAATATTATGATTTTGCTGATGCGCTTCGTTATACCACTTTTAATATAGTGTCCATCTTGACGGGCACGGGGTATGCGACGACTGACTATACGGCGTGGGGGGCGTTACCGGTTACGATTTTTTTCTTCATTATGTTTATTGGCGGTTGTGCGGGGTCTACGTCATGCGGGATTAAAATATTCAGATTTCAGGTTCTGGTTTCCATGTCAGCAGCCCATTTTAAAAAACTACTAAGGCCGAATGGTGTTTTTCTGCCACGGTACAATGGTGCACCCGTCGATGAAAGTGTTACAGGGTCGGTGCTGTCCTATTTATTTTTATTCGTGGTTTGTTTTGTCATTTTATCGCTTTGTCTGGCGTTGACAGGTCTTGATTTTGTGACGGCGGTATCAGGGGCCGGAACAGCGATGGCAAACGTCGGGCCAGCGCTCGGACCTATTATAGGACCATCGGGTACGTTTCAGGAACTTCCTGATATTTCAAAATGGCTGCTTACCTTTGGTATGCTTCTTGGCCGGTTGGAACTGTTTGCGGTCCTTGTATTATTTTCACCTAAATTCTGGGCCAGGTGAACTAAAAAGAAAATTTACTGACAAATGATTCTGTTATGGATATGGTTTGAAAGAAAAATAATTTATTAACCGAAAATTGGAGGAGCCAATGTCCGATAATTCGATAAATCTAACAAATCAAACAGAAGAAATAGTAGAAGGTCATAAACTGGATTTTGTAGGGACAACTTCAGAATTATTTCCAGTAGTGCTTAAAAATTTACTGTTCACAATTCTCACATTTGGTATTTATCGATTTTGGGCCAAAACCAATATTAGAAAATACCTTTGGAATAAAACGCGTATTGATGGTGAAATATTTATTTATACTGGCACTGGCGGAGAATTATTTCTAGGTGCACTTATCGTATTCTTTGTGTTCATCCTGCCGTTATTTTTCGCTTTAGGTTATATAAATTTAAATTATCCCACAATCGCACCTTTTATCACATTGTTGCTTTATCCAGTATTTATCTTTTTAATTGGTGTGGCTCTTTATAGGGCGCAAGTATATAGAATGTCCCGTACATATTTCAGAGGTATAAGAGGGGCCCAAATGAAGGGTAGTTTAGCCTATGGCTGGCTTGCACTAAAATATGCAATTCTTTATTTTTTAACACTTGGATTAACTGCTCCATACATTATTTGCAAAATGTGGAATTTTGTTATGAATAATAAACGTTTTGGAAGTGGGGTTTTTAAAAGTGAAGTAAAGTCCAAGCCATTATTTAAGATATGGATTATTACCTACGTCGCTACAATCGTCATTTTTGGTGGTTTTTTCGTTATTGTTATCGATGCTTTTACAACACAAAATGTTCCGGTAATCATATTTTCTTATTTATTTCTGTTTATAGCCAGTGCAGTAATTTTTGCCTGGTTTAAAACTGCATTATATAATCATCTGTTAAGTAGTTTGAAATTTCAGAATGTCAGTTTTAAATTCAACCTTTCGCCTGTAAAATATATCTTATTTTCATTCAAAAATACGCTCATCATTATTTTTACTTTCGGTTTGGGTGCCCCGTTTGTAATGCAGAGGTGGGTTAGACTTTTTTGTGAAGAGATAAAAATTATAGGTCATGTTGATTTTAGCACTATTTCTCAATCACCAGAAACAGGTCCGGAATTTGGTGAGGGACTAGTTGAAGCAATTGATCTTGGGTAATTAAATTGAAATTAAATGCAATATTCTACGATGGTGAAACGGCGTCTAATGTACCTGTTACAGTATATTTAGAGCTAAAAGGCATTAGATTCATAACAGGAGAAATTTGGGAGTATCATGACTTAGAACTCTATGACCGTGATGCTCAAACTGGGCAATTGTCGTATCGCCATCGAAAGCTGCATGGCCCATCCATCACTTTAAATTTTGATGGCGGACTTAGTGATCCTGCTAGGGACTATTTGCATAGAATATCAAAAAAATTAACAGGTGACAGCAATTGGTATTTTTTCAAATGGCAAGTGATAACGGCTGCTTTAATAGTTGGAATGATTTTTATATTTTATTTGGGATATCCATTTATTAATAGAGCTATAGTATCTATTATACCAGACTCGTGGGCAGTAAAGGCGGGTGATTTGGTTGTTGATGCACTTTATCAGAAATACACGTCCGATGCATGTTATACGTTGGATGGCGCCCAAGCTCTTGAAAAACTCGTAGCTGAATTGAGAGTAGAGGGTCTTACGTATCCGTTACGGGTCGAAGTTGTTGATAATCCACAAGTTAATGCCATGACTGCGCCTGGGGGGAGGATCGTTATTTTTAATGGACTTTTAAAGAAGTCTGAAAGTGCAGATGAAATAGCAGGCATATTAAGCCATGAAATAGGTCATGTTTATTATCAACACCCATTGCAGGGACTGGTTAATGTCTTGGGCTTTAGCATTATTGGTTCATTTGTAGGGGGAGACGCAGCAACCATAGCAATAGTTGGTCTTAGTTTATCCTATAGCAGAGATTTAGAAAGAGAAGCCGATAGGAAAGCGCTTGAAATTTTAAGTGCTAGCAATATATCCGCATATGGAATTTTGAATTTTTTTGAAAGAAATCAAAAAAAGAATGAAGATAATATTGCGGCAGAAATAGAAGATATATTTTCCACACACCCATTATCAGAAGAGAGAATAACAACTTTTTCTGAATATATTGATCAAAATGAAGCAGATAAGCAATTTGCACCAATTATGTCAGAGCAGGACTGGTTGGCTCTAATCTCTATTTGTGATGGAGAAAAAAATAACTAATAATATCTTCAACAGCATGGATGATTTATTTACGCCAGGCAAGTATAGATGTTGCTGTGTAATTCCAGACCGTGCCTATAAGCATGCCGGCAAGGCCGGAAACATACCATGTGTATTTTTGCTCAAATACGAATGATGATACGCTTATATTTGCAAGACTTCCCAAACTACAGACAGCATAAAACGCAATCAGTCCCGTTAGCAGCTGCTTTCCTTTAAGGCGTTTATCATGATAAGTCAGCCAGTTATTAAAAAAGAAATTACTGGTCATGGCAACCAAGGTCGCAATGGTTTGAGCCGTGGTTAAACCAAACTGTACAATATTGAATACCATATAAAGAACCGCGAAATGGACAATAAGCCCGCTTGCACCTACGGCGGAGAATAATATAAATCTGGCAGGTATTAATCCTCGTGTTACTTTTTCAATAAGCATCATTGCAAATTCCATTACGATCATGCTGTCTAGCTTACTGTCACCATGCTGGCGTTCACGAAATTCATATGGGACTTCCGTTATCTTCATATGACCGGGATATGCTGTTAAAATATCCAGCAGTAATTTGTACCCCTGTAATGATAAATTCCGGACGCATTTATTGAGCGCAGACCGTGTAAGCATGAAAAAACCACTCATGGGATCGCTAATTGTTTGACCCGTTACCAACTTACTTACTTTGGTCGCTAATTTACTTACTTTTATTCGGTTTTGATCCCAATTTCCAAACCCGCCACCTGCAGTATAGCGGCTTCCCAGTACAAGATCGCAATCGCCGGCCTTCAGTAATTCCAGCATATCTGTAAGTTTGAATTCATCATGTTGAAGATCACCATCCATTACGGCGAGATAAGGTGAGGTTGTTGCCTGAAATCCCTCAACACAAGCAGAAGACAACCCCCTGCGGGATATTCTGTGAATTCTTCTTGCATTGGGTTTTTCGTGGCATAATTTTATCAGTTCTTCAATGGTTCCATCAGTGGAGTCATCATCAACGAAAACAACTTCCCAATCTATTTCCTGAAGTGCTTAATCAAGTGCGTGATAAAGAGGTCTTATATTATCCACTTCATTGAATGTCGGTATGATTACTGATAATTCTGTCATCTTTATTGGCTTGTTCTATTTAAGTTACTGACAACCTTTATGCATCCCGATATATTTATTTTTTTAAAAGGCCTAAAATGAAAACATATTCCTCCATTGAAATGCTTGATCAGCTTGTCGCGTTTGATACTACCAGCTCCAAATCAAATATGCAGCTGATAGATTTTATTAAACAATATCTTAAATCCTTTGGCATTTCGTCCGAAATTATAAAAGATAAACATGAAGAAAAAGCTAACCTGCTGGCGGTAATCGGACCTAAAAATATAAGTGGTATCATGCTGTCCGGCCACACCGATGTGGTTCCGGTTGTGGGACAAAAATGGTCAAGTGAACCTTTTACAATGAAGGAAAAAGGCGGCAAGCTATTTGGCAGGGGCACCTGTGATATGAAGGGCTTCATCGCATGTGTGCTTTCTAAAATTCCGGATTTTATAAATGCAGAATTGAAAGAACCTCTATATCTGGCTTTTTCCTATGATGAAGAAACGGGATGTACGGGGGTTCACAGCCTTGTTGATGTGGTCAATGACCTTGTAGTCAAGCCACGGGCCTGTATCGTCGGTGAGCCCACATCCATGAAAGTGGTCAATAGTCATAAAGGGATAAGGCATCTGCTGACAAAAGTTTATGGGCACGAAAACCATTCCAGCACGGACCGCGGCGTTAATGCTGTAAGTTACGCAGCGCAAATTGTAAATTTTCTGGATGAGCTACAGGAAGAATTCAGACAAAGAAAACCGCAAATAGAAGACTTTGATCCACCTTACACCACTATTCATGTCGGGAGAATGGCCGGCGGTCATGTTCAAAACATTACGCCAAACTATTGCGAAGTTGAATGGGATTACCGGCCTATACCCGGCACAGATGAAGATGAAATTTATGAAAGATATTGTGATTTTATAGATAGTAAAATTCTTCCCAAAATGCGCGAGAAATCATCACAATACGGGGATGTGAAAACGGATTATCTGGCAAAAGTCCCGTGTCTTTTTCCGGAAACCGGATCAAGTGCAGAAGCACTTGTTAAACATCTGGCAGAGCAGAACTCCACCCATGTAGTTTCATATGGTACGGAAGCCGGTATTTTTCATCAAAAGGGTGGTGTGCCAGCGGTTGTTTGTGGGCCCGGTAGCATTTTACAGGCGCATAAGGCTGATGAATATGTCGAAACTTCACAACTTGACGCGTGTGACAGATTTCTAAGCAGATTGCTTGATGTTATAAAAAAATAGAAAAAGTATAAATTTCTTATTCACAAATTAACTTTTTATAGTTAAAAGGTTGTTCACTAATTTAAAAAGGCGAAGAAATTTTATGCCAAGTCATAAAACAAAATATCAAGTTATTTTTAATGTGCAGGCATTTATTGCTGTCGCAGCACTTCTTCTGTTTTCAATTCTTTTACTCGGTCTCGGTCGACTTAGTCGCCCCTGAACGCTTAACCATTTAAAGCTGATATAAAGCGAGCGTTTAGGGGAGAAACTCCCAAAATGCGGGTTTTCCATATAAAAAATTATATGTGTCTTTCCGGAATTATGATAGATTATTTCAATAGAATTTAAAGGACTTAAGTCAATGACGAGTGATAAAAACAGGGTAATCATTTTTGATACCACATTAAGAGACGGGGAACAGTCACCGGGCTGTTCCATGACATTGAACGAAAAATTACGAGTTGCAGAGGCACTTGAACAATTGGGTGTTGATGTTATTGAAGCGGGATTTGCGATTGCATCAAACGGTGATTTTAACGCCGTGCAGCAGATTTCAGCACTGTTGAAGGAAACGAGTGTGTGTTCGCTTGCACGTGCTTCGATTAAAGATATTGACCGGGCATGGGAAGCACTGAAGGGTGCAAAAAGGCCACGTATTCATACATTCATTTCCACAAGTGCACTGCATATGGAACATAAACTTCAAATGTCACCGGAAACCGTTCTTGGGAAAATTGAAGAAAGCGTATCATATGCAAGAAAACTTTGTGATGACGTAGAATGGTCATGTGAAGACGGCACCCGCACAGATGAGGATTTCCTGTATAAATCCATTGAAACAGCCATTAAAGCGGGTGCTACAACGATTAATGTACCGGATACCGTGGGTTATACAACGCCCGCCGAATATACGGAAATGATGCGTAAAATAATTGAAAATGTGCCAAATTCTGACAAGGCAATTTTTTCAACCCATTGTCATAATGATCTGGGGCTTGCTGTAGCAAACTCAATCGCCGCTGTTGTTGGTGGTGCACGTCAGATAGAATGTACCATCAATGGCATTGGTGAAAGAGCCGGTAATGCGGCTTTGGAAGAAGTTGTTATGGCATTTAGAACGCGTCATGACATTCTTCCCTATACCACGGGTATCGTAACTGAAAATATCACCAAAACATCACATCTGGTTTCGTCCGTAACTGGCTTAAATGTTCAGCATAATAAGGCGATTGTCGGTGCTAACGCGTTTGCGCATGAAAGCGGTATTCATCAGGACGGTATGCTTAAAAACGCTGAAACCTATGAAATTATGACCCCTGAATCTGTCGGACTTGGAAAATCAACTCTAGTGATGGGTAAACATTCCGGACGTCATGCGTTTAGCGAAAAACTTAAAGAACTGGGTTATGAGCTGGGGAACAATGAATTTTTAAGCGCATTTGAACAGTTCAAGGATCTCGCTGATGCTAAAAAAGTTGTTTATGAGGAAGATATTATTTCAATCGTTGATGATGGCATGCGCGATGCTGACGGAATGCAGATCACAAACTGGAAATTTGTTTGTGATAAAGGTGTCCCTAACAGTGCCACTTTTGAGATAGCCGTTGATGGTGATGTCAAAGAAGTTCATAGTGAAGGAAACGGTCCGGTAGATGCAGCATTTCTGGCTCTTGGCAGTTTGATCGATGGTGAACCTGATTTGGAACTTTATCAGGTACATGCGGTTACCAAAGGTACCGATGCCCAGGCTGAGGTAACAGTGCGGCTATCTGAAGACGGAAAGACCGTCAACGGACATGCTGCGCATACGGATACGCTCGTTGCATCGGCAAAGGCATACCTGAATGCGATAAACAAGCTTATCGTTAAGCGTGAAAAAAATAAGCCGGAAGAAATGACGGCGTAAATTTTTTTAGGGCAATGGTTAATATTTATAATCATTGCCCTAAATTCGCCCCGATGTAGGAGCAAAAAGCACGTTATATTATCTTTATTTATCTGATTCTGATAAATTATTTGCAATAATAATACTATGTTAATACAAACATACTATAAGTTTGCGTAATAAATTATAACAATTAAACCGCAAACACGCGGCAAAGGCAAAATTCAAATGTTTGAAAAAATTCTTGGCATGTTTTCATCGGATATGGCGATCGATCTGGGAACAGCAAATACGCTTGTATATGTTAAGGGTCGCGGCATCGTTTTAAATGAACCATCAGTGGTAGCGCTTAAGACGTCTGGTGGCGTAAAGGAAGTACTGGCGGTTGGTGAAGCGGCAAAAATGATGCTGGGAAGAACGCCAGGTAATATTGAAGCTATTCGTCCTCTGCGTGACGGTGTGATTGCCGATTTTGAAGTCGCGGAAGCGATGATCAAGGATTTTATCCGTAAAGTTCATAACCGCAGCATGCTTGCCAGTCCGCAAATTGTTATTTGTGTCCCTTCCGGTTCAACACCGGTGGAAAGAAAAGCGATCCGTGACAGCGCGCTTGAAGCAGGTGCTAGACGGGTGTTTTTGATTGAAGAACCAATGGCTGCTGCAATTGGTGCTGGTCTTCCGGTGACAGAACCAACAGGATCTATGATTGTTGATATTGGTGGTGGTACCAGTGAAGTGGCCGTTTTATCGCTTGGTGGAATAGTATATTCGTCTTCGGTACGTGTAGGTGGTGATAAAATGGATGAAGCCATTATTGCTTACATCCGTCGAAATCATAACCTGCTGATTGGTGAAGCAAGTGCGGAACGCATTAAAAAAGAGATAGGTACCGCTGCGGCACCTGAAGATGGTGTCGGTCAGACAATGCAAATTAAAGGTCGTGACCTGATGAATGGCGTGCCTAAGGAAATAGTCATTGACCAACTTCAGATATCAGAAGCACTCGCGGAGCCTATAAGCGCAATTATTGAGGGTGTGAAATTCGCTCTTGAACAGACACCACCTGAACTGGCTGCGGATATTGTCGATAAAGGTATAGTGCTCACCGGTGGTGGCGCGCTTCTTCGTGATTTCGACAAAGTACTCAGAAAAGCGACAGGTCTTTCGGTGATAATCGCCGAAGAACCATTAACATGTGTGGCTCTTGGAACCGGTCGTTCACTTGAGAGTGAAATTCTGAAACATGTACTTAGTGATTCCTATTAATCATATACGGGAATATTTGCAGGATTAACAAGAGAGGCTAAAAATGAAGGGGTTTGGACATCGATTTACTGCCTTCTTCTACATTGCTGCCTCGATCGTGCTGCTGATTTTCGGTCGTAGTCAGACTAATCTTATTGATCAGGTTCGTGCACAGATTTTTGCAACTTTTATTCCGGTGATAACGGTCGTAGATATTCCACGTGTGGCAAGTTCAAGCCTTTCTGACTGGATTAGAAACATTGCAATTGTATATTCTGATAATGAATTTTTGCGCGAAGAAAATGCAGAACTCAAAAGACAGCTTGCAGAAGCGACCGAGCTTGAGATTGATAATCTCCGTCTAAAAAAACTATTAAATATCAAGGACGGTACTGTTTCTACCATAACGGCATCACGAATTGTATCGGGCAGTAATAGCCCATTTTTCAAAAGCATGCTGATTAATAGTGGTAGTAATGAAGGTGTTAAAAAGGGACACGCTGTTGTCAATGAAGATGGTGTGATTGGCAGAACCATAATTGTTGCTGCTAATTCTTCACGTGTTTTGTTACTTAATGACATTAACAGCCGTATTCCGGTCAAATTCGCAAATACTGGTGTTAATGTAATCCTTGCTGGTGATAATTCGCAAGAGCTTAAAATTGAATTTATGCCACCGGAAGAAACCGCTTCGCCCGGCGATGTGATCCTTACTTCAGGAATGGGAGGTTTTTTTCCACCCGATTTACCGGTTGGCACCGTCACTGAAATTTCACCATTGGGAGAAATTAAAGTTAAACCGGCGGTAAATCTTAACCGTTTGAATTATGTGAGCGTTATAGAATATAAAATAGCTGATTTTCCTGTTCTTAACCCTGAATTACAAGCGGGTGATGCGCTGCAACCGGCGGTACAGGAGCCTGAATGATGGCAAACATAAAGAAAAATAAAGAAAAATCATTTGGCTTTAAATCGACATTGCCTTTTTTAACCATATTATTTCTTATAATAATGATGGTGTTACCCTACAATATTCCGTTAATTGATGATATAATGCCATTTCTGACATTGATAGGGGTTTATTACTGGAGTGTGTTTAAACCAGAACTGGTTCCTGTTAGTGTTATTTTTGTTCTTGGGTTGATTCAGGATATATTGCTTGGCAGTCCGTTTGGGTTAATGTCACTTTTACTCGTGGTTGTACAGCAATTTATATTTATCCAGGGGCGGCAATTTTTGGAAAGAGATTTTCTTTTTAACTGGTTTGTTTTTGTGATGATCGTAATTGGGTTTGGTGCACTTTCATGGGGTGTAACATCGCTCTATTTTAGGGTATTCCTTGATTTTATTGATGTCATAGGACAAATTTTATTAACGATCGCTTTTTACCCGCTTATAACATGGATGCTTGGCTTGATTAAAAAGGCTATTGGTTAGGAATTAAATGCAACCGCCAGATAAAAATAAGCTAAAGATGTATACCAGACGTGCAACATTGCTGTCGGGTGGTATGCTGCTTTTATCATCGGCGCTTGTGGGGCGGATGTACTATTTGCAGGTAACAAGCCGTAGCCAGTATGAACTTCTGGCAGAACGAAATCGTATAAGTATGCGTCTGCTTTCGCCGACGCGTGGTGATATTCTTGATCGGTTTGGACGTGAAATTGCCACCAGTACAACTGATTATCGAGTAAATGTTATTCCCGAAGAAACAGAGGGGCTTCAGGAAACGTTGAAAGCTCTGGCTGAATATTTACCTATCAGTGATGGTGATAATGAAAGAATAGTAAAGGCTGCTGCAAAGCAGAGATCATTTCTTCCCATCAGTGTTGCAAATAATCTTGATTGGAAAACTTTTTCCAAGGTGAATGTGAATATGCCTGGTTTGCCGGGTATTCAACCTGATGTCGGGACAAGCCGTTTTTATCCGGAACGGGAACTCGCAGCACATTTAATTGGTTACGTGGGGGCGGTTAATGAAGAAGAGGCTGCGGCTGACCCTGATCCGCTACTTGAACTACCTGAATTCAAAATTGGCAAAAATGGTATTGAAAAAATACTTGATAACAAGCTGCGCGGAAGTGCGGGAAACAGTAAAGTTGAAGTCAATGTCCTTGGCCGTGTGATCCGTGAGCTTTCCCGTCAGGATAGTATTCCAGGGGAAGATGTGCGTCTGACAATTGATCTTGAAATTCAGAAATTCGCTGCGAACAGGGTTCGTTATGAAAGTGCAGCTATTGTTGTCATGGATGTACATTCGGGAGAACTTCTTGGTGTTGCATCAACACCGTCGTTTGACCCAAATGATTTTAATGGCGGGATTAGTCAACGTAAATGGGACAGCCTTCGTTTTGATATTCGTAAACCCCTTATAAACAAGGCGGTAAGCGGGCAATATTCACCGGGTTCTACATTTAAAATGATCGTTGCGTTGGCAGGATTGGAAGCAGGCTTGATTAAAGCTGAAGATACAAAATTTTGTGGCGCACGTTATACGCTTGGCAACAGGATTTTTCACTGCTGGAATAAAAATGGTCATGGCAATATCAATGTAACTCAGGCAATTGCTCAATCCTGTGACGTATATTTTTACAGACTAGCACGTGATCTGGGTATTGAAAAAATTCATAACATGGCGGCAAGGTTTGGACTTGGGGAGCGATTTAATATCGGAATTATGAGCGAAGCGAGGGGAATAAATCCAAGCGAAGAATGGAAGTTTGGCTATACTGGTGAAAGATGGCAGGGTGGCGATACAATCAATGTTGGGATCGGGCAGGGTTATGTTTCGATGACACCACTTCAACTTGCTGTTATGGGGGCAAGAATGGTCAACGGTGGTAAACGTGTGCTCCCCAAAATATTCCTTGACGAACGTGTTGAGTATGAAGAGCCGGAAAGCATGGGTATCAACCCAGAACATCTAAAAATTGTGGTTCAGGGAATGGATGATGTTTATAATCACCAGCGCGGGACAGCTTTTGCGCATCGTGCACGCGGTAAGGATTACAAGATTGGTGGAAAAACCGGTACCACGCAGGTCGTAAGGATAAGTATGGCTCAGCGGCAGGAAGGTTTACGAGACATTGAAGACATTGAATGGATCCAGCGTGATCATGCTCTATTTATTGGTTACGGTCCGGTGGAGGCACCAAAATATTCAGTTGCCGTGCTGGTTGAACACGGCGGCGGCGGGTCTTCCGTTGCCTCACCAATTGCCCGCGACGTACTTGAGTTTTTATTGGATCGTGATCTGGCGGCAGAAGAAGCAAGCAGACCGGGGCAGGAAGTCTAATGCCACTATCAGCACGTATCGGTGATCATAAACGAAAGAACCTGCGTCAGAAGCTTTCTGGCCTTAACTGGTTTATTGTTTTTATCATAGTCTGCGTGGCCGGCATCGGTTTTGCCATGCTTTATTCGGTGGCAGGCGGTAGCATTGATCCCTGGGCAAAAAATCATTTTATCAGATTTTTGATTGGCCTGAGTGCGTTAGTCATAATAGCCGTTGTAGATATAAGAGTGTGGATGTTTCTTGCTTATCCTTTTTATGCTCTTGCCCTTGTTATGCTGGTCATAGTGGATATTATGGGGGCCATGGGAAAGGGATCCCAGCGCTGGCTAGATATAGGTATCATGAATATTCAACCTTCGGAACTAATGAAAATTGCTTTGGTGATGGCTCTTGCGCGCTATTATCATTGTCTATCCGAGGAAGATACTTTGAAGCTTAAAAGCCTGATTAAGCCGATCATTATGATAGGGCTTCCTGCAGTATTGGTTCTAAGACAGCCGGATCTTGGAACAACATTGCTTATTATCATGGGTGGGATTGCGCTTTTGTTTGCAGCAGGTGTTCGCATGTGGTTGTTTGTTGTGAACATGATTGCGATGATGCCTGCGGCTTTTGGTGCGTGGCAGTTTTTGCAGCCTTACCAGAAACAACGTGTACTTACATTTCTTGATCCGGAAAAAGATCCGCTCGGTGCTGGATATCATATTATCCAGTCAAAAATTGCGCTTGGTTCCGGTGGAGTTTATGGAAAAGGTTTTATTCAGGGAACACAAAGTCAGCTTAATTTTTTACCAGAAAAACATACTGATTTTATTTTTACAGTTATAGCTGAAGAATTGGGTCTTATAGGTGGCCTAAGCCTGCTTGCATTATATTTCATATTATTGGCATATGCGATGATTGTCAGTGTCAGTGTCAAAAGTCAGTTTGGTAGACTATTAATTCTGGGAATGGTTATCACATTCTTCCTTTATATATTTATTAACATTGCTATGGTTATGGGGCTTGTCCCGGTGGTGGGTGTACCACTTCCGCTGGTTTCATACGGTGGCTCGGCAATGCTGACACTTCTGATCGGTTTTGGTTTTATCCTGAGTGCCGACATTCATAAGGAAACGTCAATTCCACGTGGTGGGGCATTCGCTTAATTTTTATTTATTATATCGGTGACAGGTAACGATATGATCGTTCACTATACCAACAGCCTGCATAAACGCATAGCAGATGGTTGGTCCGCAAAATCCGAAGCCGTGTTTTTTAAGTGCTTTACTCATCGCTTCTGAATCCGGGCTTGTTGCAGGAACTTTGTTCATGGTTTTCCAGTTGTTTACTTTGGTTTTACCGCCTGTAAAGCTCCAGATAAATTCGCCGAATGCGCCTTCCTTTTCTACTTCAATATC
Organism: Kordiimonadaceae bacterium; assembly: GCA_038106445.1. Classification (GTDB taxonomy): domain Bacteria; phylum Pseudomonadota; class Alphaproteobacteria; order Sphingomonadales; family Emcibacteraceae; genus Pseudemcibacter. The sequence goes on from JAYODU010000011.1 coordinate 44,097, forward strand.
AAGATATGCTTTTGCGTTTTTAATTGTGGCAATAATTTTCATCCGGTTGCGAATTATACCTGTATCATTCATAAGGCGATCAATATCATTGTCACTATAATCAGCTATGACATAAGGGTCAAAACCATCGAAGGCACGAATAAATGCTTCACGACGTTTCAGGATTGTGATCCATGATAAGCCTGCCTGAAAACCATCCAGAATAAGTTTTTCCCATAAGGCGCGACTATCATAAACGGGAACACCCCACTCTTCATCGTGGTATGCTGTATAAATTGGGTCTGTTCCACACCAATCGCAGCGAACAGTTTCATTCATCATCTAGATCCTTATAAAAATCCGGTTTATAGGGTGTGACTTTAATGCCACAACAATCATATTCTATACCAAATTTCATATCTGCAATTCTGAATAACACTATGGCATTTTTGTCACAATGAGACCTTAAGTCACCGACTTTATTACCTTTTTTATCTGTAATCTCCGAACCGAAGGCTGCGGCAATTCCGGAAAGGGTTACGGGAAACATGGCCTTCTTTATTTTTCCGCGATATTTCATACGGGCGATTACTTCCTGGCCTACATAGCATCCTTTCTTAAAGTCGACACCATTAATTTGTTCAAAATGTCCTTCATGAATCGTACTTTTTTCGGGAATAAAGTCATATGTTCCTTCCGGAATGCCAAGCGAAATACGTCTTTTGTGATAGCTCATATCTGCGGCGTCGAAAGTTCCATTTTCAACAATGGCACGGTATCCCATTTTTTCATGTCGTGGATCTTTGTAGGAAAGTTTGTGATCTATGGAATTAACTGAAGTGAAGACATTAAGCGCTTCATGTTTCTTTATTTCAACATCAGCACGCAAACGGTACATCATCAGTCTTCTCACAAGATCATCAGCACGGCTTTTCTGGCAATCCAAATACAATATATTTTGAAATTCAAAAAGGAAGAAATCATGTAGAAATTTTCCCTGCGGTGTTAGTAAAGCTGAATAAAGTCCTTCAGCGTCCGTTAACCGTTCAAGACTATTTGTGATTATTCCATGCAATAGTTTCCTTCGATCGGCACCGGATAAAGTGATAACAGCCCTGTCGGACAGAATTTCAATCATTTTTCGTTTCCTGCGGGAATATTTCGGACGATATTGTTTTATCCCCTTCGTGAAAATTTTCAAGGGGATAACTATACCTTATGAATTAAATCTGTATTCCCACATTTATATAGTCTAAATTACAATCAATTAAAGTAATTATGCTCTTTTTTAATTGCAGATACATCGGGCAGGGAATTTATGACGGTGAGTATTTAAATGGCTAAAGCATTTGACAATGATATTAAAAGACTGCTTTTAAATACAACAAGCTTCATTCTCATTTTTATATTTTATGCTTCATTGCTTCCCTACAACCTGGAAACTTCTTCTGTAGACGCATCCTTGTATGGTTTTGCCTCTGCGTTAAAAATTTCAACAATATCAGCTGAGCCAGGCAAGTGGATAGGGCATTTTATCTTTAATATGCTTGTTGCTTTTGTGGCCAGTTTATATTGTGGATTTTACCGACAAGGAAGTAAATGGTTGTTGGTGTTTGGTGGTTTATTAATCTTTGGCGTCTTAATTGAATATTTTCAGTTATTCATTGGTGGCAGGGGAACCCCCCTCGTTGATATTTATGCAAATATTGCCGGCCTAGCTGTTGGTTTTTTGCTTTGGGGCATGTTAGGAAAATTCACTATTGCTGCTTTACGATATTATTATGAATTTGGAACATTGACCTTAAATTTTGTAAGAACTTCACAGAAACAGCTAAAAGTCGGCCAAAAATGAAAAGAGCCAATACCCAATTGACGGTATTTTTTACTCTTGATGCCAATGCAGTTCCTGCGAAACCAAACGCTATAAACAGGAATATGTTACCTAGAATATCGGCAAAGCCGCTATCGTCTCTTTCTTCGAAAAGAAGTTGGGTCAGCCCTTCTTCTCTCCAGTCAACATATTTAAACTCAATAGGAAAAAGTGATCCATAGGTAATAACAAAAGTGCTAAATAGAAAAAGGCCTTTCATGAATATCCTTAAATATATAATTCCTTATCATTGGCATAACTAACGTGCAAAAAAAATTAAATTCAATCCAGTCTAAAATATGTTAAGTTAATATTTATAAAACACAGAAAATATTAATGCTTAAAATTGAATAAGTTAATTCCATAGTATCATTTTCTTATATTTTTTATAAATAGAGGAGCTTGTGATGAAGGATGAGGCAGTAAAAACCGATATGGTAATTATCGGTGCAGGGCCGGTAGGTTTGTTTGCAGTGTTCGAAGCGGGGCTGTTAGGACTTAAATGCCACCTTGTGGATAATCTGGATCGTCCTGGTGGGCAATGTACGGAATTATATCCTGAAAAACCGATTTACGATATTCCGGCAAGGCCAATGGTTACAGGACAGCAGCTGGTCGATGATCTATTGCAGCAGATCAGCCCTTTTGATCCGGTGTTCCATTTTAATCAACAGGCAAGAGATCTGGTACAGCTGGAAGATAATAGCTGGCGGCTTACAACAAGCAGAGACGAAGTAATCGAAGCGCCAATAGTTGTTGTTGCTGCCGGTGCGGGAAGTTTCGTTCCCAAAAAGCCAAATTATCCTGATCTTGAAAAATATGAAGAAAAATCAATTGATTATGCTGTCCACAAGATGGCCAAATATGAAGGCAAAGAGCTTGTTATTGTTGGGGGTGGCGATAGTGCGCTTGATTGGGTATTAAGCCTTCAACCCTTGGCAAAAAAACTTACACTGGTTCACAGACGAGAAGGGTTCAGAGCTGCACCGGATACAGAAGCACAGTTCAAAAAATTGGTTGCTGACGGGAAAGTTGATTTTATTATAGGAAATATAAAAAAATTAAATGGTCCGGATGGGCAGCTTACAAGTGTTGGTGTGGAGGCAGTTGATGGTGATTATGTTGATGTGGACTGTGAATATTTACTTCCATTTATGGGATTAAAAGTCAGTCTTGGTCCAATCTCCGAATGGGGACTTAATCTAGACCGTAAACACGTTGAAGTTGACATGGAAACTTTTGCAACAGACGTTAAAGGCATTTACTCCATAGGCGATGTTTGCAGTTATCCCAGCAAGATAAAATTGATACTTACTGGTTTTTATGAGGCGGCCGTGATGTGTCATGCCGCTTTCAAATATGCATTTCCGGATCGAAAAATGGCGACTGGTTATACAACCACGAATACGGCTATTCAGGAGCGACTTGGGGTTGTATCTAAGGAGAAGTAATCACCAATAATGATTGTAAGCTATAAAAGTCTTATTCATCCTATATTAAGACGAAATTACATAATATCTTTTCATGATTAGAATCGCTTGTTTCATATGCGTACTTTTGGTTTCTTTATCACTGATACCAGAAGCAGGCTTTGGACAGGTACCTATAGAGGTGCCTGAACCATCGCGATTAAACACCTTTCCACCACACCAGAGAATGAGAATTCCAGATCCACTTGCCCGTCACGGAGAACTGCCGGACAAGGTGCGTAGTGGTGAATATGTGCAATTGAGTGTGATCAGAAAAATAATAAGCGAAAAATATCCTGGTAAAATTGTCAATGTGAACCTGCTCAGGGCAAGGCGGGAAGATCTGCAGGATCTTTATGATGTGCGGGTACTGACGGATGCTGGAAAGCTGTTGTCCATAAAATTTGATGCCAACACTGCAGAAATTGTTGATGTGAAAGGGTAAACTATATGAGGTTACTACTAGCAGAAGATGATCCGGACCTTTCCCGCCAGCTTAAGAGTTTTCTTGAGGATGCGGGCTATGCTGTAGATGCATCGCTAAACGGTGAAGACGCTCACTTTTTAGGTGAAACTGAAAGTTATGATGCGATCATTCTTGATTTGGGGCTGCCAATAATGGACGGTATAAGTATTCTGAAAAAATGGCGTGCTGATGATATTGATACACCTGTGCTTATTCTTACTGCGCGGGATAGTTGGGCCGAAAAGGTTGCAGGTCTTAATGCCGGTGCTGATGATTATGTTCAGAAACCGTTTCAGATAGAAGAAGTTCTTGCACGTATCAGGGCATTAATCCGACGGGCAGCAGGCCAAAGCTCGGCGGAGCTATCTATCAAAGGATTAACTCTGAATAGTGCATCTTCGAAAGTTACAGTTGATGGTATACCGATTAAACTTACAGCACAGGAATATAGGCTTCTATCCTATATGATGCATCATCCGAATAAGGTTATTTCCCGAACAGAGCTCACAGAACATATTTATGATCAGGATTTTGACATTGATTCCAATACGATAGAAGTTTTTGTAACACGGATACGCAAAAAAATTGGAATTGATCTTATTAAAACTATAAGAGGACTGGGGTACCAACTTGTCGCTGACTGACGAACATAGGGGCACAAAAATGGGAAAGGGTCCGTTATGGGTTCGTCTTGTTTCAATATCGGTTATTTGGATTGCTCTAACACTGGTTGTTGCAGGGGTGCTGCTGTCACTGGTTTTCAGGGATACGCTTGAAAGGAATTTTGATCAAAGACTGAGTAGTCTACTTGATAACCTGATTGGGGTGAGTTCTAACGTAAGTGCAACCGAGATTGATCTGGAACGTCCCATGTCAGATCCCCGGTTTGATCAGCCTTATTCTGGATGGTATTGGCAGATTTCAGCAGAAGGAATGCCTCCATATAGATCAAGGTCACTGTGGGATGTGGACCTTGAAGTTGATTTTGAAGCAGCTTTGGGTTCAATTATTTATAGCTACACAACAGGACCTGAGGATCAGCAATTAAGGCTGTTAACAAGGGCGATAACTATTCCTGAAAGTAATATTGTTTATCATTTTATGGTTGCCATCGATATGAATGAAATTGAAGAACAGGCGGTCAGGTTTGATAATATATTGCTTGTTGGGCTGAGTGTTTTAGGAGTGGGCTTGATTGCAGCATCACTTTTGCAGGTTTTTCTTGGACTAAAGCCACTGGGGCATATTAAGAAATCACTGGGGAAAGTCAGAAAGGGTGAAGTTGATTACCTGCCGAACGATTTTCCCAAAGAAATTCAACCACTAGCTGATGAATTAAATGCATTGCTGGATCATAATAATGAAATAGTTGTGCGCTCTCGTATCCAGGTTGGAAATTTGGCGCACGCATTAAAAACACCAATTGCAATTCTTAAAAACGAAGCACGAATGAATGCAGGGCCAATGTCTGAAACTGTGGCCAAACAAACTGAAAATATGCATAAATATGTTGAGCATTATTTGCGAAGAGCACGTGTTTCAGCGAATGTCCGCTCCCTGAGTGGTCATAGTGCAGTTGTGCCGGCACTCAATAATATTGCCCGTGCTCTTAATAAGCTCCACAAAAATAAAAATATCATTGTCATAGCCAATGATCAAAACCTCACCTTTAAAGGGGATATAAATGATTTTGAGGAAATGGCGGGTAATTTGATGGAAAATGCAGCAAAATGGGCTGCTAAAAATGTTCGAGTTGAGTGTTATAAGAAAGACAAGTGGTTAATCATAGAAATTCGTGATGATGGGCCGGGTATAGAAAAAAGTGCAAGAGAAGCAGTTTTTGCCCGTGGTGAAAGACTCGATGAAAAAATACCGGGTTCTGGGCTCGGGCTTTCTATTGTTAAGGACTTGTCTCGACTTTACGGTGGGGAGATTACATTAGCTGATAATGATCAAAATGCTATCAAAAGTGGTCTTTTTGTTTCACTTAAACTACCATTAGTATATATTTATGAACAGAATATTATTTTAAGCTGAACCTTCCGTTCATATTTCATTCATTTAAGTGCTGCTAATATGGTACCATTAAATCACGATGTGAGGAGTTGTTATGAAAAAAGTAGCCGCAATTATATTGATGAGTTTCACTCTTTCTGCTTGCCAAATGGGTGAGAAAGAAGGGTTTGGTACTTTCATGGGCACCCTGGGTGGTGCGATGGTTGGTTCAGCCATATCCGATAATGGTCGGGGTGGTACTGGTAACGGTATTATCATTGGCGCACTAGCCGGAGGTATTATCGGTAACAGCATCGGCCGTGCGGCAGATGAAAGAGACCGCGAACGCATGTACCGGGCGCAGCAAGTCGCCCTTGAAAATTATCCATCGGGTCAGGCATCCACTTGGTACAATCCCGATACAGGTAACTCAGGTAGTTATGTTCCGCAACCTGCAGAACAAAATGAAAACGGCCAATATTGCCGCGAATATCAACAAACGGTCACAATTGGTGGAAAAACTGAAAACGCATATGGGCGTGCGTGTCGCCAACCCGACGGTGACTGGAAAATTGTAAATGATCGAATTTAATAAAGAGTAAGTTTGAAGTAATTGTAATGAGTTGAGTTAACTGAGTTTAGGTGGTCCCGGTTTATTCTGTATAAACACTCTCCTCACAATTTGTGCATAAAGCCAATCGGGACCACCTAATATTTTTAATTTACACGAATTAATTCAACAGTAAAAATCAGATCTTCATTTGGCCCGATAGGACCTCCGGGTGTTCCACGCTCACCATAAGCCAGTTCAGACGGTATAAGAAATTTATAAGTGGCACCTTCTTTCATCAATTGAACACCTTCTGTCCATCCCGGAATAACGCGATTAAGTGGAAATTCGGCGGGTTGACCCCGGTCATAACTGCTATCAAATTTTGTTCCGTCCAGAAGTGTACCTTCATAATGAACAGTTACCATATCTGTTGCTTCAGGACTTGCGCCAGTACCTTCCTGGATAATTTCGTATTTTAGTCCGCTTGCGGTTTTGATCATTTGATTTGCAGTTGTCACAATTTGCTCCATATTTTCTGTACTTTCAGCTGCAGAAGCTTCAGCTTGCTGCTCAGTTGATTGGTCGGAACATGAAATCATAATTAATCCCATAGCAGAAATTGCTATCATGTTGCCGAATTTAATAAAAGTTGATCGCATTTAAAACTCCAAGTCTTAAGTTCTTTGGTTATTGAATACACCACTCCTATAAAGCAAAAATGTGGCAGTTCCAAGTTTGAAATAAATCTTATTGATATAGGGTGTCTATGTAACAGTTAAACGCTTGTCACATTAGTGTCATATATTGTATAAGCAATCAGTCAAAAATGGAATTTATAGCATTTAAAAATCCCTATTATATAATGGTTTAGACAAAAGGTATAAATAATGTCGAAAATTAAAATCGCCATCGCAGGTATTGGTAACTGCGCGAGTTCTTTAATCCAGGGTATTTACTATTATACTCCGGAACGTGTTGGAAATGATAAAATTGTTCCCGGTCTTATGCATTGGGATATAGCCGGATACCGTCCATGTGACATCGAAGTTGTCGCTGCATTTGATGTGGATGCACGTAAAGTCGGCAAAGATGTAAATGATGCAATTTTTGAAAAACCGAATTGTACAACTATATTTCACCCTGACCTGCCAAAAAGTGGAACTATTGTGAAAATGGGTAATATTCTGGATGGTGTCTCAGAACATATGAAGGATTACGATGATAACCGTACATTTGTTCTTGATGGCAGACCATCTGCAACCAAGGAAGATGTTGTACGCGAATTAAAAGAAAGTGGTGCTGAAATTCTGACCAACTATATGCCAGTAGGTTCGGAGGAAGCCGCAAAATTTTATGCCGAATGTGCGCTTGAGGCGGGCATTGCATATATTAACAATATGCCTGTATTTATAGCATCCAACCCCGAATGGGCAAAGAAATTTGAAGATGCAAATCTGCCAATCATTGGTGACGATATTAAAGCACAGCTTGGGGCGACAATTACTCACAGAACACTTACGGATCTGTTTGCAAAGCGTGGTGTTGTACTTGAACGTACTTATCAGCTTAACACTGGTGGTAACACTGACTTTCTGAATATGAAAAATCAGGAAAGACTGAAATCCAAGAAAATTTCAAAAACGGAAGCGGTGCAATCAGTTGCCGGTTCACGTCTTGATGATGAAAATATTCACGTCGGCCCGAGTGATTATATTCCGTGGCAGAATGATAACAAAGTATGTTTCCTTCGTATGGAAGGTGACCTGTTCGGTGGTGTGCCTATGAACCTTGAAATGCGCCTTTCTGTTGAGGATAGCCCGAACTCAGCAGGCGTAGCAATTGATATGATCCGCTGCTGTAAACTGGCTCTCATGAATAATGAAGGTGGCATTCTTTCTGCGGCATCTGCTTATTTCTGTAAACATCCACCGGTTCAATTTACAGATGATCAGGCATATGAAATGACCGAAGAATTCATCAAATCACGCGTTGAAGCAACGAGTGCTGCATAATGAAAGGTTTGATCGTAGCTGCCGGACAGGGCAGCAGAATGAGAGAACACGGTGAGAGCAAGCCACTGATCGAAATTGGTGGCGTGCCAATCATTGAGCGTGTCATTATGAATGCCCGAAAAGGGGGTATTGATGATATTTATGTTGTAACCGGTTACCGCGGTACAAAGGTTCGTTCATCTCTCGATGAGTTAGCGGAACGTGAAAATATTGCGATTACACATATCACCAATGATGAATGGCAGCGCCCAAATGGCCTTTCTGTTTATGCGGCTAAAGGTGTCATTGACGGGCCTTTTATCCTTACCATGTGTGATCATTTGTTTGATCCGGAAATAATCAAAGATTTGATTGCTGCTGATCACGAGGATGATACAGTTACACTTTGTGTCGATTATAATATTGAAAATCCGGTTATTGATATTGATGATGTAACACGTGTTAACTGTACATCACGGCAAATACTCAATATCGGCAAAATTATCCGTGATTATAATGCTTTTGATACCGGAATATTCTACTGCACAAATGCAATGTTTGACGCATTGGAACAAAGCGCGCGTGAGGGTGATGAAAGTATCACAGGTGCGATGAATGTGCTCGGCGCGCGCGATAAGGCACGTACTTTTGACATTAAAGGCCGTTTGTGGCTTGATGTGGATGATCCGATGGCTTTTGGTAAAGCTATTGTTTATGTCAACGAAGGTAAATTATAAAATTATTTTTCACCACTGCGGATTTTTTTGTGGTGGTGAATTACTTCTTCTATAATAAAATCCAGAAATTTTTCTGAAAAATCTGGATCAAGTTGTGCTTCTTCAGAAAGTTTGCGAAGGCGTGCGATCTGTTCGCATTCGCGTGTTTTATCAGATGGGGGAAGGTTGTGTTCGGCCTTATAAATTCCAACTTTCTGAGTAATTTTGAACCGCTCAGCCAACATACTGATTAAGGCAGCATCAATGTTATCTATGCTTTTTCTATATTCAAGCAGTTTGGAATTAGCTTTTTGATCTGTTGGCTTAGTATCCAATTTTTTTCCCTTACCATTTTAGTAATTTAAATTTAGCAAAAGTTTTATGGTATTTAAAAGGTTATTTTGAAAGGAATTTGGACTTTAATTGTTTTTTATCGGATTTTTTAAGTGCAATTAGCATCAATGAAAATCCGTATAGTACGAATATAAGTATAATTCCGGGTAACATTCCCACCCCGTTTAATAAATTAAATGGACCATATTCTGCTATCAATCCAAATAGTACAGCTGCAATAACCGCTGCTAATATTACCCTTAAAACATCGAATTTAAGCATGTTAATACCGTATAATTTGTTGATTGTGATGACCCGAACCATATTCATGATGAAATAAGTACTGCAAAGTGCCATTGCAATTCCAGTGGGGCCCAACCCTAATATTTGCGAATATAAATATGCAAGAAGCAAATAAATGGGGATCATTATAAGTGAAATAATGGGATTAAATAACGGCGTACGGTAAATAATAGGTAGGTCAGCCATGCCAAATCCACCGTTTATTGTTTCTCCCAACATAAGGAAAAACAAGATAACCGCGCCTGTCAGTGCGATTGATAAATCTCCAAAATTTTGTTCATCCAAGAGTAACGCATCAAATATTTCTACACCATAAAAGATACATAAAATAACCAGGATTGATTGGATCATTAGTATCCACCGAGATACCATTATCATCTGTTTTTCAACGGTTTTAAAATCTTTTTCCACAAGATTTTTAGCCATGACCGGTGAAAGAATGGGATAAAAGCTTTGATAAATTTTTTCCACTGAAGTTGCAAACTGCTGGGCAATTGTATAGACGCCCAGGATTGCTTCGGAGAAGAAGAATTTAACGGTAAATATATCCATTCTCATGAAAAACAGCAGCGCAAGATCATGAAAGGCCGTTGGTCCTGAAAATCTGAGCAGCTTTTTCATCAGATTGAAATCAGGGCGGGCACGCAGCGTTTTATCAAATGAATAAAGGTGGCAAAATGCCCAGATTGAGTAAATAAGGGCGGCAATTAAAGCAATTGCGTAAGCCATTAACAGCCCGTAATTATCAAAGCCAAGATAAAATAACAAAAGCATTGTAAATAAAAGGATATATGGTTCAATAATACTTCTGGAGACAACTTCATAACGCATTTTTCTTGTTGCCCTTGTTCCGGCTAAAATCACGTCCAGCGCAGCAATAACCATCACCATGGGAGCTACCGATGTAAGTCCTGCTACCATTTCAGGATAATCAAAAATTGTGGCCAGTAATCCTGCGCTTAACATAATTATGCCTGTAAAAATAGCGCCTACCAATAACGAACAACATAGGGCTGACATCATGACCTGTTCAATTGAATATTTATCAGCATAAGAATCATCATGAATAAATTTGAAAAGGGATCTTTTAAAGCCGAATGTTGCAAATGCAGCACATAATTCTATGGTCGTGATTGTGTAATTATAACGACCATAAAGTTCCGGGCCAAACAGCGTAACTGCAAGTACCAAGAAGGGAAGTCGTGATCCCAGCCTGACAAGAAAACCAAAAAAATTCGCGCCAGCCCCTTTGGCGATATCTTTGTTGTCCCTTGCCGTAATGACGGCTTTATCGTCTGCATTTTCGTCAGTTGATGACATGCCTAATTTTCTAGTGCTTTATTATCTTCTGTTACGGCGGCGTTGCTTCGCCGGTGCTTTTCTTGGCGGCTGAATGTCGGTAAATTCACTTAAAGCCTTGCCAGTTAGACGTTTTTCGCCTTCGGCTGTTTTATACACCAGATCATAGTCAGCAAGATAGCGAAAATTTGTCACAACAGGATTTGATTGTGCAAATGATTTTTCAAAAAAGTTAAGATGATCCGTTAAATTAAAATGGTTGAATTTCTTGCCGTAATTGATTGTGCCCGAAATTTCGCCATTATTTCCTTTTGCGGAAATAGTTATACGTTTTGGATAACTGGCATCTTTTTCTTTGGTCATTCGCTCATATTTGACATTGATATCATCAAATTCGTCGATAACTTCGCCATTTCCCAAAAGCTTGAAAATTATATCTTCTTTTTGGTCCGGCCTTGTGATGGCAGATAAAAATGGTTTTTCTTCCTGACTGCTTACACCAACAACACGCGTCCAGTTTTTCATTAGCTGGTCAACTTTATCAGTCATTAATACATGGACACCAAAACCGGATGCCTGATCTACTTTGTGAACCGGACCGGAAGGATTAAATCCGGCTTCCGGGCCTAAATGCCAATTGCCACGTCCACTTAAGAAGGGAGCATAAAAAGATGTTTGTATAGACCCATCTTCACTGGAATATTTATTATGATCAAAAGATGGGAACTTTGAAGCTAGTTCCATGTCAGCTATGCCCATGGTATTCTCCAGATGTAGGGAATAGCCGCCATTTTGCTGTTTTAATCGGTGCGTATGTATAAAAATATCAAAAGCATTATCGTTAAAGCCCCATTCACCGCGATCACGTCCATTTTTTATAACGTAAAGTTCCCCTTCGGGTGTGACCAGAGTGCCCAGCATTACGCCGTGTTCATTACCCACGGGCCATGGGAAATTTGCGACTAGAAACTGACTGGTTATCAAAGAACCATCACTAAGGTAGAGATATTGTTCCCAATATTCTGTATAATCACTGTCATCTAGCATTGATGGTTTTGATGCATTAGACGATTGCGCCATCACGGATTGCGCCATGATTATGCATGTAACAGCTAACTGAATGAAGGTGAAAAAAGAACGCATAAAGTACTTTCCTGAAATCACCCTATTTTATTATTTCCTTAAGACGCAGGGTGAAAAGATTATTTAACAACTTTTGTTTTTGAACTAGAAATATCAAAGCAATGTTCAGTGCAAATATTTCAAACAAAAAATAATATACTGGCTCACCGATAATTGACGTAACAAATACGGCAAAAGTACGATAATTAGCACATTGTATGGCCCAACTATTAACCGCAGGTGAATAGAGTTCTCTGTAAAGTGCTCTGATTTCCGGCTCTTTTTCGGGCGCAAGTGTTAGCACTTCTTTTAATGAACGGCGAAAAGTATTATCCACACCACTGAATGCATATTGCATCCTTATATAACCAATATGAAGTTGATTAGCGATTTGCCCGAGTGCACCTTTTTGCCTGCCTTCTTCAATCATGGTATTAATGTTTGGCAAGTCCGCATTTTCCTTACCTTTTCCCCAAAAATCATACTCGCTGCGTTGAAGTTCATATGCCCCGGACTGTATCGCATGGCAGAGACCAGCAAAAATTGAAATATACCAGATCTGATTGCCCATAATGGGTGCAAGTGCAAGGGAAAGGCCGACATAAACGCTGATGAATGTGACGTAATCACAGACACCATCAATCACTTTGCCAATTTCAGAGAAATTTTGAGTGACCCTCGCAAGCTGTCCATCAGCCCCGTCAAAAACGTGCCACATGAACATCAGCGCGAATCCAAGAACAGCAAACATGGGCGATTGGTAATAATAATAGCAAACACCGGCAAGAAGTCCGCAAAGCATTCCGAATGATGACACCATATTGGGCGTAATATTCAACTTGATAAACTGTGGTACCAGCCAGCTGCTTATAGGGTGGATAATATAAAGATTGGTGAATTCTTCAATTTCACTTGTTCTTTTAATTTCTTCAGAATCTTTTTCCATATTAATGATGCTCATCTGAGCATTTTCCTTAGCCCCTCGTCCATCGTGAACTGCGGCTCATATCCAAGTTGTGAAATTGCCTTTTCAATCGACGCTTTTGAATGTCTTACGTCTCCTGTACGAAAATCCCGGTACTCTATATCCGTAAAACTGTTCATGCGAAGATTATCCTTAATCAGTTCAATTAACTGATTTAGTGATGTTTGACCACCAACAGCTACATTATAGACTTCATTCTTTTCTAGTGTATCACATGTTGCAGCCAGAATGTTGATCTGCACAACATTTTCAATATAACAGAAATCACGGCTAGTTTCACCGTCACCATTAATATATACAGTGTTTCCCGATTTCACAGCGGCAACCCATTTTGGGATCACGGCAGCATAGGCGCCTTCCGGATCCTGCCTTGGGCCAAAAACATTGAAATATCTTAGTCCAACTGATTTAAAACCATAAGTACGGTAAAAAACATCGGCATAAAGCTCATTAACATATTTTGTAACGGCATAAGGGGATAACGGATTTCCTATTTTATCTTCGACCTTGGGAAGATCTGGATGATCGCCATAAGTGGAACTAGAGGCTGCATATACGAAATTTTTAATATTTGCATCCTTTGCTGCGGTGATCATGTTTATAAAACCACTTATATTTGCGGCATTTGTTCTTACCGGGTCGGCTATTGATCGCGGGACAGACCCCAAAGCGGCCTGATGTAAAATATAGTCGACACCCGTAATTGCAATTTCGCAGGTGTTATAATCGCAAATGTCACCTTCAATAAAATTAAAACGGCTCCATTGTTCCGCTGAAACAATATCTTTCACGGCATCAAGATTATGCTGATGGCCGGTCGCAAAATTATCGAGCCCCACGACTGTCTGATCAAGAAGGAGTAACGTTTCCAAAAGGTTTGACCCAATAAATCCGGCAACACCGGTTACCAGCCACTTTTTAGGTGATACGGTCAGTTTTTTGGTTATTTCATTATATTTCATCAAATAATAGTCTTTAAATAATAATATATTTTTCTTTGTAGTTAACTTATAGCAATATATCAAGTTTTCAGCATTTAAATACGCAATTATCTAGACCATAAAAGCAGATTAAGTGTATAAGCTTACTATGGAAAAAAACACTAAATCCAAGATCGCTGTGATAGGTTTCGTTGCCTTTGTAGTTGCTGTTTATACAGGCAGCTATTTTTACACAAAAAGTAATAACGAACGGTTACTATCGTCGCCTCGACTTGTACTTCTTGTTGGGTCGGGAGATCAGGTAAATGATAGCTTTTCAAAAATGAACACGGATCAGCGGCTTGCGGAAATAAGAACCATGGCATCGCTGGGTCGTATTTGGTCGCTATCACAGGCACAATATGACACCGGAACAACAGATATCATTAAGCATTTTTCCGATCATGATTTTGGTGATGATGTAGCTGTTGCAGACTGCCTTGAATATAGTGAACGGATAAAACAAACCATGGAAGTGAACGCGAGAGCTGCCCTTAAAAGATCTTGGATATTTTATGCTTGTGGCATTATTGACTAGTATTAATCGGGAACAAGGCCCGCTTTTTTAAACCCTTTTAAATAATATTCCCTGTCCTTTTCCCGCTGAAACCATTTATCACATTCCTGACTTACATTATTCACGAAGTTGGGATAAAGCCTGAGCACATTGTCCCTGGCAAGTTTAAATGCGTTCTGATCGCCAAGTTCCGCATATATGATCGCCTGAAGTGCATATGGCCAGAACCAGTCGGGCGTTTCAAGGGTGCTGATATACTGGCTGGCTTCCTGATATTCACCTTTAAGATAATGATTATGAAATAGCGCAAACCCACACCAGTTTGGGTGTTGGGGATTAAGTGCCATCGCTTTTTTGACCAGAGATAGCCCCTTGTCAATTTCACCCATCAGACAAAGATAAACTCCACTGTCTGCGAGTACTGCGGGACTGTTGGGTGCTATGCTTAAGCCCATCTTGATGTTATTTTGAAATTTATCCAGTTCACCTTTATGAAAGTGAATAATGGTAAGCGCATACCAGGCAATTGAAAATTGTGCACTAAGTGAAATTGATTTTTCCGCCAGCCTTTGTGCCCTGTCGAGTGCAGGACTGGGATCATCAATCATATTAAAACTGAAACGATATTCATCAAGTGCTAAAAATGACAGCCCTGCCCACGCATCAGCATAATGAGGGTCGATTTTGATCGCATTTTCAAGGCTTGCCCGTGCTTTTAAGTGTGCAGCTTGCGAAAGTTCAAATAAATAATCATGAAACAGAAGCATTGCTTTGTAAGCTTCGATAAATTCCGTACTACTGCGTTTCATATCAATGGCACTGTTTCGCATAATGGTACCGTAGGCATCACCAATTGTTGCGCTTACCTCGCTTGCAATTTCATCCTGTACTGTGATGATGTTTTCCGGTGTTAAAATGCGGTCATAATTGTTGGTCCAGATAATAGCCCCGTTGGTACCATTCACAAGCTGTGCACTGACGCGTACATTATTTCTGGCCTGGCGAATGCTGCCGCTTAACACATAATGAGTTTCAAGCTCCTTTGATAATTCACGAACATCCACTTCTTTACCGCGGTAAAGATTGGTTACCTTGCGGCTGATGACAAAGAGACTGGGGCTCAGGCTTAACTGATTGATGATTTCTTCCGTAATGCCATCTGCAAACATACCTATCGTTTCTTTGGTGCCCATAAACTCAAACGGAAGAACAGCAATCGCCGGGCCGGTTGGTGGTGCGGCGGCCGCTTTAATAACGGGATCGTCACTTAGGTTTTTAATAGTATCATTTGTTACAAAGGATGGCTCATATGTACCTTTTGGAAGACTTATAACTATTTCATCGTCACTGCCTTCATCAAGGTAATAATGTTCAAGAAGGCGGCGTAGACGTCCGGCTTCAACCCTGACGATTGCATCAGTTTGCGGGTCAAAATTTTCATCCTTATCAAAAACTTCCAATCCGATTGTATACCCTTTAATGAGTGATGCGTTTCCGGCCAACGATTCATTTACTACATAAGACAGAAAGCGCTGCGGCCGAAGTTTGTTTTCAAACAGAACGCTTTGCAAAATTCTATCAAGCTGCTTTTTAATATGTTCAGGTGATGTAGAAATGTTATCTTCAATCAGTTGTTGTTACCTAATTGATATAACATACATTTTATGTCAAAAATGAGAAGAGTATTTTTATAGTTATCAGCGGTGCCAGTGAAGGGGGAACAGTGACCGGTCGAGAATAATAGTCACGAAACTGGCACCGCTGATAACTATAATACGATGCCGGATTTCAAAACCTTCGCAATTAATTTATTTTTCTGTAAGTTCCCTTGAAATGATCATTCGCTGGATATCAGATGTACCTTCGTAGATCTGGCAAACTCTCACGTCCCGATAAATTCTTTCAACTGGAAAATCATTGAGATAGCCATAACCACCAAGTGTCTGGATAGCGACGGAACATATTCTTTCTGCGGCTTCCGATGCAAACAACTTGGCCATCGCTGCTTCCTTAAGACACGGAATTCCCTGATCACGAAGTGATGCAGCGTTAAGTACCATCAGCCTTGCGGCTTCAAGTTCTGCTTCCATATCGGCAAGCCTGAACCCAACCGCCTGATGTTTTATGATTGGTTTTCCAAAAGTCACACGTTCGTTGGCATATGATATGGCGGCATCAAGAGCTGCGCGGGCCATGCCAACACTTTGTGCGGCAATGCCGATACGCCCTGCTTCCAGATTTGAAAGGGCGAGCTTATATCCTTCCCCAACTTCACCAAGCACCATATCATCAGTGACTTCAAGATCATCAAAATTAAGCGCGCATGTATCTGATGCTCTCTGGCCAAGTTTGTGTTCGACGTTAGCAACCGAATAGCCGGGCGTGTCGGTTGGTACAAGAAAGGCGGTTATCCCTTTCTTGCCTGCATCAGGGTCTGTGACAGCAAAGATAATGGCATAGTGGCCGATTTTACCGTTACTGATAAACATTTTTGATCCGTTTATTACCCAGCCACCGTTGGTTTTTTGTGCTTTGGTTTTTAAATTACTTGCGTCCGAGCCTGCACCGGATTCTGTAAGGCAGAATGCTATGAATTTTTCACCTCTTGCAAGCGGGGTAAGGATTTCTTTTTTTTGTTTATCGGTTCCGGCATTTTCAATCAGGGACAAACTAGGGGAGTTTGTTACGCTCATCACCGTACTGATAGAACCGTCACCGGCTGCAATTTCCATTAGTGCAAGTGCATAGGCAACATAATCGGTTCCGGCACCCCCCCATTCGTCAGATACGGTCATGCCCATAAGGCCAAGTTCACCCATTTTATGAAGCACTTCAATTGGGAACGCGCATTCCCGGTCCCATTCAGCGGAATTGGGGACGAGTTCATTTTGTGCAAAATCCCGGGCCATGTCGCGGATCATATTCTGCTCTTCGGTAAGTCTCATTTTACATCAGCTCAACGGCGACAGCCGTTGCCTCCCCACCACCAATACAAAGGCTGGCGATGCCGCGTTTTTTACCGTGTGTTTTCAAGGCGGCAATAAGTGTAATGATAATACGTGATCCTGATGACCCGACGGGATGGCCAAGGGCACAGGCCCCACCATGAATATTCACTTTATCGTGGGATAAATTAAGATCATGCATTGCGGCCATCGTTACAACGGCAAAGGCTTCATTAATTTCATAAAGATCCACATCATCATCGGTCCAGCCGGTTTTTTCAAAAAGCTTGTTCATTGCACCAACCGGTGCAGTGGTAAACCAGTTTGGTTCCTGTGAATGCACCGAATGTCCAATTATTTTTGCCATCGGTTTAAGTCCACGTTTTTCTGCTTCGCTTTCCTTCATCAAAATAAGGGCTGATGCACCATCGGAAATTGAACTTGCGTTTGCGGCGGTGACTGTGCCGTCTTTTGCAAATGCCGGTCGCAATGTAGGGATTTTTTCCGGGCTGGCTTTTCCGGGTTGCTCATCGGTATCAATGACGGTTTCGCCCTTTCGGCCTTTGACTGTTACAGGGGTAATTTCGCTTTTGAAATATCCCTTTTCAATGGCATTTTTTGTGCGGCTTAGCGATGCAATGGCAAATTCATCCTGTGCTGCGCGTGTGAATTGGTATTTTTCAGCTGTCCTTTCAGCAAATACACCCATAAGCTGGCCTTTATCATAAGCATCTTCAAGCCCGTCCAGAAACATGTGGTCCTTGGCTTCCGTGTGACCAATTCTTGCGCCACTACGCATTTTAGACAGAAGATAGGGTGCATTGCTCATACTTTCCATACCACCCGCGACAACAATATCGGAGCTACCTGCCATAATTGCATTATGAGCCAGAATAACTGTTTCCATGCCGCTGCCGCACATTTTATTGACTGTGGTGCAGGCAGTGCTAAGTGGAAGGCCTGCACCAATAGATGCCTGCCGTGCCGGGGCTTGTCCGATGCCAGCAGGCAGGACGCATCCCATCAGGGTTTGATCAATATCTTCTGGCTTCAGATTGGTTTGTGCCATGGCCCCTTTGATTGCTGCTGCACCCAGCTCTGGCGCGGTTACAGTGGCAAAATGGCCTTGAAATCCTCCCATTGGTGTGCGAGACATACCTACAATTACGATTTGTTCTTCGGCCATTTAAGTTTCTCCAAAATAAGATGTGCTTTGAGAATTAAAATATGTTACTATCGGGTAACTTTATAAACAAGTCACAATTTATACGCAAGTTATAACAAGTATAACATGCGCAGGGCGGACATAAATGCAAAAAAGCTTAAGTAGAGAACAAAAGCGACAGCAAAAGCTGGATGTGATTTTACGTAATGCATCCAAAGCATTTATGGAACGCGGATATTATAAGACATCGCTGGATGATATTGCGAGTATGCAAAATGTCACCAAACCGACCCTTTATTATTATATCAAGAACAAAGAAGACATTCTGGTTAAATGTGAAGAAGTAACCTGTGGCCGCATTAATGCAATGCTTGACGATGTAATGAAGGATGATGTTAGTGGCTATGAAATGCTTTATAATTTTATTATGAAGTATATCCCCATTATCACGGATGATGTGGCACGTTGTCATGTAAAGCATCGTGGACAGATGGAAGACCCTGATCTTGCAAAAAAAAGCATTCATAATCATAAGGATATCGAAAACAGAGTTCGTGAAATTATCAGAATTGGCATAAAGGATGGTTCGATCCGTGACTGTAATTCAACGATCCTTGCAATACTGCTTTTTGATAGTCTTAATGGGCTTACAAGCTGGTATAAATCTGATGGTCCGGTCAAGGAAAATGAACTTATAGAAGAAGTTTTAAAACTGGTAACCCAAGGGGTTTCAGGGGTCTGATATGAGAGAGCTTGGTGATAAAATCATTGCCGGAAACCGCAGGGCTATTGCCAAGGCTATCACACTTATTGAATCGTCACGCCCCGACCATCAAAAAAAGGCGCAGGAATTACTTAACCTACTTCTGCCTTACACTGGGAAAACAGTTCGTCTTGGTTTAACCGGCGTACCAGGGGTTGGAAAATCCACATTCATTGAAAGCTTTGGAAAACTGCTAACAGGGCAGGGTATCCGTGTTGCAGTACTTGCCGTTGATCCGTCATCACATATTTCCGGGGGGTCTATCCTAGGTGATAAAACAAGGATGGAAGAACTCGCCAGAGACGAGTTGGCATTTATCAGACCCACGCCTTCAAAAGGAATACTTGGTGGTACGGCACGCTATACCCGCGAAGCGATGATGATACTGGAAGCGGCGGGATTTGATGTGATCATTGTTGAAACCGTTGGTGTGGGGCAGTCAGAAGTGGCAGTTGCCGATATGGTGGATATGTTTTTGCTTCTGCTTTCACCAGGTGGTGGTGATGAGCTTCAGGGCATAAAACGCGGCATCATGGAACTGGCCGATCTGGTGATTATTAATAAGGCCGATGGCGATTTTAAAAAAGCAGCGAGTATCGCTTGCGCGGATGTTAAAAACGCCCTTCATCTGATGAAACCCAAAAGCCCTGAATGGGCAGTTGAAGTCCTTGAAACAAGTGCCTTACATAACAGTGGTATTGATCAGGTCTGGGATAAAATAAAATCATTTAAAAAAGCCATGCAGCAAAGTGGTCAATTTGAAAAACATAGGCAGGAACAACTTGTTTCGGCCATATGGACGGAACTGAATGAACTTATTCTTAATCAGCTACAACTTGATAATTCCCGTGAAATGAACGACACTATAGAGGCAGTAAAAGAGAAGCGGGTCACGCCGCTTGCTGCTGCGAACGAATTATTTAAAAGTAAAAATAACTTAATAAAACATATATAAATCAATGCTTAAAATTAGGTGTGTATCAAAGTGTGTAGTGAAAACTACTCTTTAAAAGTCACGCTAAAGCTATCTAATGTAGCTTGCATATCTTTTCCGTCAAGTAAAGTTTTGTAATCTGTTACTACAACGCTCCAACAGCTACCCCAACCTTCATTTGCTCTAATTATTTTGTCATAGTAAAACCTCCATGTAATTAGTTTACATGAAGAGACCCACAAGATAGT
>JAYODU010000021.1:0-1907 GCA_038106445.1 Kordiimonadaceae bacterium
ACGTTATCCGGTGTTTCACCATGTGGTACTTTCCATAGGACTCTTCCAGCATTCATATCAATTGCTGATAGCACGCCATACGGTGGCTTTAGAATAGAAAGCCCTTCTACCTGTAATGATGGAATTTCAACAGGTGGTGTCTGATCACTTTCTTCAAATTCACTTTCCACAGGTGGTGCGTCAGGGTTCTGACCTGTACCGGCTGCATACATCATCCGGAAAGGCTGTCCTTTACGGCCGGCAATGTAATCTACATTCGAATATCCCTCTGGCGGGGGTGCCAGTGACAGGTTATCCAGATAGGCCTGCGATGCCGGGGCATATACAATGCCTGTTTCAGGGTCAAACGAAGCACCAGGCCAGTTTGTACCGCCCGTTGTGGCGCCGATGTTGATCGCGCCAAGTACGCCATTCACATCACCAAGTAGCGGCGGGTTATACATACCGCCATTGCTCCAGTCCCAACGGTCCATTTTATCGAGAGCGGCTTGTCTCATTTCAGGCGTAAAATCGATCAGGTCATCTGGAAGGTTCAGTTTTCCGCGGCCATAATGCAGACGTTCCGGTGGCATTGGCTGTGTTGGTGAATACCATTCACCGGGTACATTACCTTGCGGGACTTCCACTTCCGGAAGTGGCCAGATTGGCTCACCTGTTATGCGGTCAAACGCATAGATATATGACTGTTTGGTTGGAAGGGCTATGATTTGACGTTCTTCCCCGTCAATGGTCACATCCATAATCAGCGGTGCTGATGAAAGGTCATGATCCCAGATCGGATGATGTACAACCTGGAAATGCCAGCGGTATTCACCGGTATTCAGGTCAACAGCAACAAGGCTTTCCCCGAACAGGTTGTTACCGGGACGGTGACCGCCGTAGAAGTCTGAGGCAGGGCTTTCAACAGCAAGGAAGACGAGTTCGTTTTCCTCGTCAACGGTGATCTGTGTCCAGACACCGGTGTTACCATTTCTTTCCCATGAATTATCCAGCCATGTGTCATTGCCAAACTGGCCGGGACGAGGGATGGGGTCAAACTGCCAAACCAATTCACCTGTTCTGACATCGAATGCACGGACAAGGCCTTTGGTATTATTATAGTTATCAATGGTCATGCCTTCTTTCATGGCGGAACCTACAATGATCAAATCGCCGGCAACAGTGGGCGTTGCATGAAGACCGATTTCACCTGTTACAAGGTCAATCTGTACTTCATTGCCCTGTACGGCACCAATTTTAAGATCAAGAATGCCGTTTCCGTCTGTGCCGAAACTTTCAATTGGGACACCGGTATGAGCATTTAATGCGACAAGTCTGTAACCTGTTGTGACATAATAAATACGGTCATCACCATTGCCATCGGACCAGTAGGATAGACCACGACCGGAAAGCTGACGTGGGGCCATACCCGCACGCAGGCCTTCACGCATGCTGTGAAGCCACATCAGTTCGCCTGTTTTACCGTCAAGGGCTATGGCGGTACGGCGTGTTCCTGCTGTTGCATAAAGAACACCATCAATCATAAGCGGTGTTACTTCCAGCTTGTATTCGCTACGTGTTCCAAGATTTTTGGTGGAAAATGACCAGACAAGTTCCAGATCTTCGAAGTTATCGGCATCAATCTGGTCGAGTGGCGAATAGCGTGAACCTTTGATGTCCCCGGTATAGAATGGCCATTCACCGTTAGCGGTGTCTGGCGCGTCCGCCAGCGCACCTGATGTGATAAGACCAGTGGCCATCACACTGCACGCGAATGCGAACTTTTTAAAGTTAATCATATTCATGATCTCCCATATAATTTGATTAATTATTGAAATGACAAAAGCCTCGATGATCATATGACCATTGAGGCTTTTGCGCAAGTTAGGTTTTTACATGATTACTTATTTATTCTTCAGGTTTTAAAG
>JAYODU010000019.1:0-12550 GCA_038106445.1 Kordiimonadaceae bacterium
GTAGTAGAATATCTAAAAAGTCTAGCTCCGCCCGTTGATCAAATTACATCCAACATAATAAATTCTGTTACCCCACCAAATCCAAATATCCCAAATACCGCCTTATCAGAGATAGATATAGATATAAAGATATCGAATGACGATAACCTCCTAGCTATAGATATAATTTATAAAGATTCTGGTAATTATCCTTATGACACATATGTAGTTATTGAAAACTCAAAATTAAAAAAATCTTGGATTCTTACTTCTGCCGAGAAAGTAGACCGTTTAAGTTATTATGGAAAATTGCCACCAATATCAACTCATGATATTGCTTATTCAATTCACGAACATAACCTTAAATTCTATTTGAATAAGTCTAATAAGATAACTCAAAATTACATAATCCACGCGGTAACAGTTGAGAAAGGCAAGACGCCTAAAAATATAGATAATTGGTTATCTTACGATTCAAAGAAATTCTCTCTTTGAATTTAAAACCAATTTTGGTGGCTAGTTCTCTATGACCCGCGAATAATAATCAAGCAATTTCCTGGTACTATTTTATACATCGAGTATTTCAAAGATTGTTAAATCCTTACCTCCAGGACGCTCGGCAAAATTAATTTATTAAAAGAAATATACTATCAGCACCATCTGATTCAACGTTGCGAAGAATGTACTATCGTATATTTATGGGTTGAAGAAGCTATACAGATTATCATCGGCTTTTTATTGTTGGACTCTTTTTCTCTAAACACTTGATTATAAAAATCACTTCACTCTGTTTGATATATCAAATACTTTTTGCAATCATAAAAAGTTAGTGCATCTAGCTAAATCCATGCAAAAATAATATGCCATACATATCATCTTCCCACTCAAGAATAGGTTGCTATAAGAATTGAACAGATTATTTATATACAAAATATTTTTTACGGCTACCTTATCATTATTTTCTGCATTTGTTCATGCAGCATGGTTAGTGTATGCAATTTCTGATGGTAGCTATGTCTCTGGCGCTAACATCATTTCTGAATCTGGAACCATTATCGGTATAACTAACAATGATGGGGCTTATGAATTCCTGACTCGACCCAATACGCCAATCAGAATAGAAAAACAGCTTGCTGATAGAACGATTGTCAGTGACTACTTTAATGTGAATCCATACAGAGAAGATAAAACTATCGTTCAACTAAAAAAGAAAGTAAAAATTAATGGTTCAATCAATTTCACAAAAAATCCCTGGCAAAATAATAATGCTCCCAGTTATTTCATTAAAAGATTGGGAGGCTCAGAGTCTCCCGGATGGCTTTATGGTCTTAATGGATCAGATGGGAAATATACCTTCAGCATCGACGTTCCCGATGGCGAATACATTATCCTAGTTGATAACAGTGGACCCCTCCAGCCAAAAAGTTATGTAAAGGGTTTCGCAACACAAGGAAACGCTGAAACCCAAGTAGTTATTAACGAATCGAATATTTACTTTAAGCAATTTGGGGACCTAGAGCCTCCAGATCCCTCAAAGATCTCAATAAGTCTAATAGAGTTTGGGAAGGTTGCAGTTGAGGGGTCGCCAGGTGCCGTGGATGGAGTCACTAACGTCGCCCTTCTTAATACCCAAACAGGCAACCATATGCATTTGGGGTCAAACCCAGACGGCAGCTTCTCTGCTAAGTTTCAAGCTTTTAAGGGTGACCAGATTGTGGTCTACCAGAGCAAATTACATGGCTATGGAAGACGTCATCCCGTAACAGGTATGGCCGGCACAACCGTGTACGTTCCTCTAGACAACTCTGAGAGCAACCTGCACAGCACCATTGGCTCCACTTCCTTTGGTAATGACGGTTCCATAATGGACAACATTGAAATTTATGGTGCAAAGGAAGATGTGATACTTCATATTGAGGCTAGCATTGAAAATTTGGAAATAGAGCCTGGTAAAAGTTACAAAATGGCAGGGAAAATATTTGCCTATAAAGAGCACGGATTTGCTGAGGCTCCGCTTGTAAAAGATTTAGTGTTTGGTCTCAATCCCGTTGTGAATACGAACGGTATTGTATCTGTAGGCAATCCAGAAAATTCGTCTACCCACATGACCGTTACGGGGCTTCCTATAGAGGCATCTCCGAATCTTCACAATATCGGTCTAAAACAATTTAGCGTCGGCAAACTAAATAAAATTAGCGACACTCTTTATGAAG
Source organism: Kordiimonadaceae bacterium (assembly GCA_038106445.1). Lineage (GTDB taxonomy): Bacteria > Pseudomonadota > Alphaproteobacteria > Sphingomonadales > Emcibacteraceae > Pseudemcibacter. The sequence continues at coordinate 2,193 of JAYODU010000019.1, forward strand.
GCTCTATAGACTTTACGTTTGATATTTCTGCAGAAATGCCTTCTGGAATATATGAGGCATATTTTACTCCTCAAAGGACTTACGAAAAACTAACTTCAAATATTAACGATTTAACCTACTACTATGACAATGCTTATTCGAATTCGGTAGGCCAGGATAGTGGGGTGCGTGGTCATGCAGGTAACATATTTATTGGAGAAATTAAGACTAGCCGCATCCACTCAGCCCTCTTTGTGCATGAATTTAACAATGGTGATCGAGGCATCGTTCCTAACGAGGATAAAAAGTCTTTTGGGATAGTCGGTAAAGTTAAAACGAACTCGGACCACCAGATCTTGCCAGGCTATGATGTTGAATTAGACGCATACAGAGAATATACGCTGGAGCCATTCGTTCCCCAGTTAGGTAGCAGTACCAAAGGAGCATCCTACACGACACCCATACCTCTAAAATTTCCATCTGGCAGTTACAGTGTAAAAATTAAAACCCCCAGTGGCCAGGTCAAAGATTTGGGAACTGAACAATTTAAATCGGCGTACCTTCATAGGGGACTCCACTGGGATGGAAACATCTCTGCATCTATGAATTCACCTGGAGAATTTTATGGGCTTAGCACCCTCTCTGATAAATTCAAGTATGAGTTTAGAGAAAACGGCAGACATGAAGTCATTACTGAGGGTTACATAGAAGATCAGTTCGGAAATATTTACTCGTTAGGTGGAACACATGAGGTCTGGATAGGTCAGGTGCTTGAACTTGAGCCTCATGTGTTTCCTGGGACTCCATTCGAGGTTGGAAACAAATTCGCCGCCGGCCTACAAATACAACCTGGACTGCCAGCATCAGTATCTGTAGTCATAGATTATTATCCCTACTCTGATCCCTCAAAGAAAATTCAATGGTCAGTAAAAGGCTTTGCCAATAGATTTGGCCTTTTTTCTCCACAAAAAAAACCACTCGTTTTTGAAGAACCCGGCGAATACAAAGTTAATTACTTCGTTCAGTATAGCGGAGACGACAATAATTATTGGTACGGCTCTAGATCCTGGGGTGGAGTAGTAATAACACCTAATTCTTCTATTACCACACACGGTACTCGAAGAAACTATAATGGCGTAAAACGACAGTGGTTCTTTGCAGATCAGACCCCGGCAGGAAATAAAATGCACACTCCATACCAAAATGGAGATATCTCTTGGATGCGTCATGAGTACGCAGATCCTAATAATACTGGAGTAAAACCAGAGCTTAGCCTAAGCGATAACAATGGAGAGCTTAGAGATTTAGTTGGCGACTATTGGTGTGTCCAAGGCTTTGGCTGTGATGATGAAAGAGAAATTATTATTGCCTCTAGAACTAATAAGAAATCTGGCGAATATACGGTTTTTAGCTCTTTCCTATTGCCGGAGGATGAGACTGCTCAATTTGCATACGCATACGTGAATAATGGGAAACCTGGAGTGGCAGTTCGTGAGTTTCTTGGCGAGGAGTTTATGCAAAACGCCTACTGGAGATTCTCTGATCCTTATAATTACCAGTACGGCCAGGGGACTCTTGGCGACGAGCCTAAAGATATAAAATTCTTCTTCAATAGTGCTGTCTACCGTTACCCAAGCAAAGATTTTAATTACTATGGTGCGACCGGATCTTTATGGGTGATGTTAGCGGATGATGACGAACTTGGAGCCAGAATTATGCCACCTTTCCAAGGAGCTTCTGGCGGACCAAGCGGGGGTCCAATTTTATCTTTACATGGTGAAGAAGTTGACATATTCGTTCACCCAATGGCATTAAAGCCAGGCGCAATATATGTGCTAGGGCAGCAGATAAATTTTTCAGGGCAATTTGGGCCAACGCTTGCCTCAAAAATTGAGTTAGATATCACCACGCCCTCAGGCAAGGTACGCACCATTAAGGGCGTCGCTAATAAATTTGGCTACTTTTATGACCCAGACAGCGCATTCCTGGCCGATGAAGTTGGTACTTATAATGTAAAAGTTAACGTATATCATGATGGTGACACTTCTTCTGGAAAAGTTGAGGCACCTTTTCCATCTGGCAGCATTTTAGGCTTGAGTAACCGTGAGTATTCATTCTACGTAGCAGAAAACGACGACAACGATAAACTACTCGATACAACCACAAATAAACTTCTTGACCTTAAAACTGGTAAATTAATTTTTGACCTATCATCTGCTGGAAAATCCTATCAAGATCTAAAGTATGATCTAACTATTTCAATGCCAGGATTTGTCATTGATCAGAGGATCTCAGAAGAATTTCCAATTGAAATAAATCTTACTGACTACCTTTCAGATTATACCAATATAGATTTTGAAGAGGGTGGTTATCTTGCTGACACACTCAGCATTTCAATTGGTGCGACTGGTACAGATAAAAAGGGAGACAAGAAATATCTGGGGGAAAAATATTCGGTTCTAAAAAGCAGAACATACGAAAGCACAAAAAGAAATTTGTTTAGCAACATAATCGCTACAGATGGGACAATTAGTAATCTTGTCAAGATAACATGGTCTTCTATTCCAGGAGCGGATAGTTATGAGATTGCGCGCTGTTCTTCCATTGATATAGATAGTTGTATATTGATATCGGAAAAATTAACTTCTCCGAGTTATGAAGATGATTCGGGCACTGTTGGAACAGTATATTACTATCGCGTTAGGGCATGTAACGATGAGTGTAGCGAGTGGAGTTCGTTTGACACAGGTTTCGTCAGAGCTGCCAGCTTAGTTCCTTCAATCCCTCAACAATCTTTATCCAAGATTTTCAGAACTGATGGTAAAAAGACGAATTCTACAATATCAATTGGCAGTTCATCTGACCAAGGTGCAACGTATAATACATTCTTTAATATTTCAGATGAGGTAGTTCTAACAGCTAAGATATACCCAGACTCAAATGATGTGGGCGAGGAAGGTGAACTCTATGTCGTCATTCGTACTCTTGAAAATGGCAAGAAAGTCTTCAAAGCATTGAATGAAGATGGTGTCTGGGAAGTCTGGAACGCCAGCCTTAAGTCACTACCAGCTGCTAAATATGTAGCGAGCCTAGAGAGCGTAGAAGAAATAGAGATTTACTCGGGCACGATGACAGCCGGACAACGGCGAATATACGTAGGTTACTCTTTATTTACAGACGGCAAGCCAGTTATAACAACTAGCCTGTCCCCATTGAAGATTGATGTTTCGGATTAATTTTCATCACTAGGCCATGGCTAAAGCAGGGAGCAGCATATTCTCTCAAAGCGTTTAGTCACTACTTGACTTACCCGTATAAATTAGATTGTTAATGTTTCCTAATCTGATATATCTATCTGATACGGCTTGCTATTGACATGTATTATTGGCTTGCCAGACTCATCATCGATAACTGAATAACCTATATAAAATAATCTATTTCCGCCAGTCATCGTGCCCGAATGCAAATATAAAATTTCCTCTTCCTCAAGATAATCAACAACTACAGCCGGCTCGAGTTCTCTTAAGCTGGCACTCCAGGGAATCCACACGCCATCAGGATTTAGTGAGTAAAATACCTTTCGATTATTTTCATATACTCTCACAACCGCAAACAATTCACCTTCTTCTCCAACGTCATCATGCTGAGGATAAATTTTTGCTATTATGTCAATGACCTCATCATTACTAAATTTAGTTTTTGTGGTTTCTCCATAGTCCGAAGATGCGCCAACAGCAATTTCAGCTTGCGATTTCTTACCGTCTGTCCTTATTGTTCTGCCCAATGCATCCAATTGAATAATAGGTATAGAGAGAGATGACTTCGAACCAATATCATATTGGCTCCAATCCGAACACCCTGTCCTATTACAAGCCCTAACCCTGTAAAAATATCTTGCCCATACACTGCCAGATGTAGAATTATACGAAGTCCCTATAATATTTGTGGCCTTTGAGCTACAACTTGATATGGAACGATTTGTGCAACGAATGAGTTCATAATTTACTGCATTGTCCACCTTCTTCCATGTTACCTGAACGTAATTTGAAAAATCCCCATCTGATGCATTTGGTTTGTCTGGTACCTCGGGAATAGATACAAGGTTCTTATTATTTTGACTAAGGACGCCACCCAATACATTGAACATCTCGTATTTTTTTGTAACATTACCAGAATCATCTTTAGTATCTAAAGAAACTGTAATTTGCAATGTATCGGCGAGCTCGCCAAAATTTCCGTAGTCTAAGAAAGTATATTCTTCTAGATATTTATTTATATCTATGTTGATAGGGATGCTACTATCCTCATACTCATCAATTAAAAATCCTGGTGTAGAGATCGTAACATTATAAGTACCAACATTATCAGGCTTTATATTATCACTTAGATCAATTAGCAGCGGCTCCTTTTGTAATTTCAAATGATTACCGACATTTGCAGTTAACATTTTTTCTGTATCATCATTATTGGTAACATAAAATATAAAAGTCTTATTTTTAACCCCCAAAACGCTTCCTTCTGGATACGGGGGCTCAACTTTTCCTGCCGAGGTGAGCCCGTCATGCCATACTTTTACATCGACGCTATACTCACCAATTTCATCTGCAAAAAATGACTGTTTATCATCAAAATAGTAACCCCATTTATTTGCAGCACCTGATACAACTTTTATTTCTCCGGAAGGTTTTTTGAATTTTATTTCTACTTTTGATGATAGTGTGGGGGCAACTTGACCACTAAAAATTATCTTATCGCCCAACTCTAATACAGATCCCGGCTTAATCGCCATTGGGTGGATAAATATATCGATATCCTGATCATTCAATATCATCAGCGGGCCTCCGCTTGGTCCACCCGCAGCTCCCTGAAACGGAGGCATAACACGCGCCCCAATCGGATCATCATCAGGCAGCATTACCCATACAGATCCTGTTGCGCCATAATATGAAAAATTTTTTGAAGGTATTCTGAAGACGGCGCTGTTAAATATAAATTTAAAATCTTTAGGCTCATCCCCTTTGATCCCCTGCCCTATCTGATAATAATATGGATCAGTAAAACGCCAATAAGAATTCTCCATGCCCCCTTCGCCTATAAATTCTTTTATAGCTACTCCCGGTTTCCCATTAGCGATATAGGAGTAAGCAAAAATGGAGTCTTGGTTTTTCTGAAAGAGCCATGAATTTGAAATAATATTATTTGTAATAAAAGATAAAGATCTGAGCCAAATATTCTCGTCATACCGAGATAACTTATCAGAGTTACTGCCAAGCAGATCACTTAATATTCCAGATTCATCTCTGATTGTTGTTTCTGGCTTAAATCCAAGGTTTGAAGGAGTTGCATATTCGTGTTGCATCCAAGATACGTCCCCATTTTGTACAGGGGTGTGAACCTTATTGCTTGCAGGAGTAATTTCAGAAAAATACCACTGTCTTCGCACACCATCCCTAAATCCTGGCGCAGTCCCGTGCGTAGAGATTCCTATATCTTGGCTCTCAACCACGCCCCCCCAGGATCGAGTGGCATATGAATATCCATTTTCCTGATCTTTGTAAAATACAAAATAATTTATCCTATATTCTCCAGGTTCAGTAAATTTGAAGGGTTTACAGCTTGGCGCAAAATAGCCAAATCTGTTGGCCATCCCATTACAATTCCATATCTGCTTATTTATTAGCTTAGAGCCTGGATAAAACTCTAAGTTAATTTCCACATTAGCCGGCACACCAGGTTTTATATTAAGTGCGGGATTAAAGGAATCCCTAATTTCAAATGGAGTTCCAGGGAAAACTCCAGTCTCTAGCTCTAGGATATTCCCTACATTAATATCGTATGTCCCACCCACATCATATCGATTACCAAATACATCCTCGATATATCCTTCTGTTTTTATGGTGTATTCACCATCAACAGGAAACTCATAAATATAATCGTTTGTTAATGTAGTTAATCCGAAATATTCACCAGGTGATTGGGCTTGTGCAGTCTTTCCCCCATTCCAATGCTCAGCAGCATGGAGGGCTGGGCTTTTAAATTGATTATCACCGAGGTTTATTAAGTTGCCATCTGGGTCTATGATAGAGACTGAATATTTTCCAGAAGGGTACTTTAATGGTAACGGTATAGGGTGCGATATCCCATTATTTCCGGTTCCAAGCAGAGGTATGGCAGGCTCCAGATTATATTTTTTTCTATTTCCGGTATTTGGATCTTCCCGAAGGAGAATATATTTATGACTATGAAATTTAATCTTGACATCAATCTATAATCTCAACTCATCATCGTTAGCATTAATTCACCTCTATACGTTATTGAACTCACCTACCAACAACGCTGGATATAATCTTTTTGTTACTATATTTCCGACTCTCAATATTCCGGAATATCCCTCTAGCCCCACAGCATTTTCCATATAAACATAGTTCCAGTCATATGAGATTTTACTTTCATCATTTTTTATAAAATCATTACCGCAACAAACATCTGGTAATATGTTTATCTTGTAATAGCCATCTGGTATGAACGTTGGAATTTCAGTTGTTAGATTAAATTCTCCTGTATATACACGATCACTTTCTTTTTCTAGCTCATTTACTATGAAGCTACCTAATAGAATATCTGCTCTACCGTCGGAATTTTCGATTGGGAAGCCTGTCACAGTCATATGTGTCGATGAGTTCTCAGGCGACATGTCAGTTAAGTAACCGCTCTCATCAATTATTGGATTAATGTAAACGTTAAATCTATTAGAGGCTAACTCTGGCGCATCGTTGAAACCATTTTCTTTGACTACTTCTAGGCTTCCTACAAGTTCAAGAGTTTCCCCCTGGGTTTTATCGAGGCCATTTGTTGCGGCACTTGCATGTATAATAGAGCCGACCGATCCACCATACACACGGCCAGTAGTATCAGAAGCCAAGATACTGCCCATTAGAGATACATGCAGGTCAGACTCATCATCTTCACGTTGTGGGACCTGTTTTACTGTGCCCATTCCGTGTTGAGGAAACATCTCGTTGGAATCGTTCATAGTTTTATATATGGCTATTTGATCTTTAGGAAACGCCTGGAATTTAATCCCAAATGATCCATCCTCGCTTGAGCCAAGTGTACTGTATCTTCCTGTATTCATATTGAATACATTAATGATTTTTACTCCTTCTACGGCTCCAGGTTTCCCTACAATCAGAACATGACCAGTGTCTGTTAAGTTTGTTATTGAAATTAATTCGGGATTGGGAGGCAGGTCTGTATTTATCCCAAGTTGAATTGCATCTGACTCATTGATTTCTACCTGTTTTATATTTTTGCTTTCGAGCGAAAAACCTTTTACATAATATTTAGAGCTTCTTTCTAGAATTACCTCACCAACCTTTGCGATATATTTTCCTATTGGCAGCTCCGCATTTAAGCTTAGTTGGCTGCTGCTTATCTGTCTGAAATATTTTGGCCCAAATTCATAATCTTTCTGATTCATCCCAAGATCAATATTTCTCAAAGTAAATTTCGGATTTATAAAATTAGATTCTGGGATTGTGACGTCTATCGATACAGATACGGCTTCATCTAGATAAACATAGGTATCATTTACATCCTGATCGCTGCCATTAACATGGACAGGAAAGCTAATGTATTTTGTATTATTTATTTCTTTAATTAGCTGTATTTTATCGTTAGGCCTGGCATCAAACTCGAAATATCCATACTCATTTGTCTTACCAACTAATTTATCGTTCTCGTATATCTCTGCATCAGATATATTTTCTCCATTATTCTTAGCATAAACTTTCCAGCCTGCCATCAATTCTGCTGGGGTAAATCCAAAAATTGCTATAAATACAAATAACAGCGTATTTTTATTTGACATATATATTAGTTATATTGCGCTCTTCCAAGCTTAGGCAGATTTATCTTAGCTAGAATGAATCATTATAGAATTTATAATTTACTTACTTTAAATTTTAGAGCTCTAACTTTTACTTGAGCAATTCCATTTGGGCAGACAAAGCCATTTGCTAATTCTGTAGCTCTTCATACTCATTGTCATGCAAACCAGAACCTATGCCTCAGAGCTTTAGAAATCAGAACACAAGCTACTGGTTTTTGATGCTGATCCCACTAAATCGTACATCATAAAGAAAGTAAAACTAAAGATCTTTTCGTGTCGTGCCCCTTGTGTTTACTATAACCCGAATTCAATTACTGGCTAGCATAGTCAAAGATAAAAGTAGTCTATTGCTGAGCGCTTCCAAAAGTCCCGAGCGTAAGGATGAATGGCAATTTCCCAGCGAGATAAGAAACTAATCACTCCTATCAATCCCCAAGCAACGACCCGCTTTTTGCTGCATGTCTTTGCTTACAACCTGGACCTTGCCAATATTAAGGAATCAGATAAATCGGTGCTGGTAGGCTGGAATCCATCCACATTCAAGAAAAACCTCAACCAACTCCTTTACAATATACAACGGGCAGGCAGCATAGACTGACCTAGGCAAATAGCGGAAGCCTCCAGGGCTGCTCACAGACATCTAGTCTACTGACGGACAAATAATGATTGTCGAGAACTCCAGCCCTCAGCGGCTTTATACAGCCTCCTGAGATCTCTCCTAGACCAATCCTCTGACCTTAGCCGGGGTCTCAATAAGGGGGCGGGAGGGGCTGTCACAGTGCCACACCGTTATTGCACTTGCCCAGATACTTAAATACGGGTGTACCTACAGTGTTAGTATGAGGTAACTTTTCACAAATCCTAAAATAATGTAATTCCTATGAGCCGACTACTTCATACAACGCTTATTCTTAGTTCATTACTCTTCGTTACACAGGTCTATGCCGAACGCGATGAAAACAGCGTGAAAGAAGATGAACGGGCGATAAAAGCATTATTTGATAACTGGATAACCGCCACCACAGAGGGGAATCTCAATCTTGCGCAACAGGCTATTGCTGATGACGCTATATTTTTAGTGCCGGGTGTCGGTGTAATGGACAAGATGACATTTGCGCAAGCAGCCGCGGGGGAGTCACCTGAAGATTCTCCAATGATTTATGACCTCAGTAGCAACATTCGTGAGATAAGAGTTATCGGAGAATATGCTTATCTTTGGTCAGAGTCGGAACTAAATATTACACCTAAACAGGGCGGTGATACTGTAACAATGGCGGGGCATTCTCTTTCTATATTGCAAAAAATTGATGGCCAATGGCAGATTATTCGCGATGCGAACACTATTACAGCGGTTCCGGAAATATCGAGATAATTACGGGTGAATTTATTAAACTCTATGATTGCTTTAAGGATCCGCAACTATAGCCTTCAGACTTTTTAGGACAGAATTCCTGATTATTACTGGCCATGATTTGCCGCCATACTCGCCGCATTATGAAACAAGATAAATTTCAACGGCCAGCAAATAATCAACTGTTGGAAAAGATAGAATTATTCAAATAAAAATCCTTAATAATTACGAGCAAATCAGGAGAAATTGCCATGCAATATCAAAAGATACTGAATACATCGCCAATTGCGATAGCAGCCCTATTAACTTCTATATCCTTTGCTGCAAATGGACAGAATATGTCAGGTAGCTTTGATGGCTGGCACCAAGTCGGTAATGCCAACTGGCGCATTGAGGAAGGGCAGTTTGTTTCTGATGAAGGTAATGGCCATCTTGTGACAGACCGTTCGTATCTAGACTTCCGTATCACCGCAGAATTTTTTGTAGATGTCCCTACAGCCAATAGTGGGATTTACTTCCGCATTACCGATGAGAACTCAATTCGCGACACCAATGCCTATGAGGCAAATATCAACGATGAGCGGCCAGATATGGAGAAAAGCACTGGCGCTCTGGTCAATCATGTGCCCCCCGGTGAATTTATCAAGACGGCAGGTCAGTGGAATACCTATGAAGTTACAGCCCAGGGTGACCATATTGTGATTGTCCTCAATGGAATAACCACGGTAGATACTCACAATACTATACACACCAATAGTGGACCGGTGTCATTACAGCACTTGGCTGGTGAGGTTAGGTTCCGCAACGTAATGATTGAGGCGCTTTGATCGAGCTAATAAGGATAACGATGACAAAGATATTTTAAGTGACGATAAAGGAAATTTCGGAAATCCTTAAATATCACTTGATGATGGACAGCCAAACTTTATTAGTTTTTAGAGTAGGTAATATTGCTGGCATGATTGAATTTGCTGTTCCACATGCCGGAGGCTGCTGAAACAATATGAGCTTCATCGACGGCACCCATCTAGGCCTGGCGGATTTTCATTCGAAGCTGAAGATATCGCTTTCCTTTTTCTGGTCCTCCATGCCCTGTTCATGAAACTGTTCCCAGTTCTGTGCCCATGGCCTGCCGTA
>JAYODU010000012.1:0-36820 GCA_038106445.1 Kordiimonadaceae bacterium
GAAAGTGGGGAAATAAGAAAAAAGGTTATGCGTAATAAAGACTTAGCCTGAAAAGGTTAGACGGTTTATTTTAGAAGTTGCAATTTTAAATATCAAACCAGGCTTAGAAATCGAGTTTGAAAAATCATTTGATAAAGCAAAACATATTATATCCTCAATGGAAGGGTATATATCCCATCAACTTAGCAGATGCATTGAACATGAAAATAAATATTTGCTTCTTGTAAACTGGCTTACTGTAGAACATCATGAAATTGGTTTTCGAGGCTCACCTGAATATCAGGAATGGAAGTCGCTTCTGCATCACTTTTACGAACCGTTTCAATTTGTAGAGCATTTTGAAGCTGTTAGTTGACCGACGATTTGTAAGGAATGACGTAAAAATTCTCAGGAATTTAAATTAACTTTAGATTTGACCTCATTCATAAAAGTGATATATGCATTTTAGAAGCATAAAATTTGTTTCAGATGATTGTTTTTAGGAGATCACGATGACATATGTCGTAACAGAGGCATGTATCAATTGTAAATTTACAGATTGTGTTGAGGTTTGTCCGGTTGATTGTTTTTATGAAGGTGAAAACATGCTGCTGATCAATCCCAGCGAATGTATTGATTGCGGTGTATGCGAACCGGAATGTCCTGCGGAAGCTATTTTGCCTGATACGGAAGATGGTATGGAACGCTGGGTTGAACTTGCGGAAAAATATGCAGACGACTGGCCCAATATAACAGAACAAAAAGAACCTATGCCAGGGGCGGATGATGCAATTTCAGAATCTGATAAATTTGCAAAATATTTCAGCGAGAACCCGGGCGAAGGTTCATAAGCCGAAGTAATTGAAATTTATTCCCTTAGAATTGTAATAACTTTTATATTACATGTGAGATAAGGGCTGTATTTTATGTTAAAATTATGTTACAATATATCCCATTAGAACTCGATTATTTGACAGGGATACGAATAACTTACTGATTCTACACCAATAATTTAAAATATGAAACTTCTTTGCCGAAACAGAATTATGGTTTTGGTGGGGATTTTGCGTAATTTTTTATTTTTATATCAAAATGTGTGTGCACCAAAGCTATTCATCGTTAATCGTGGGATATGTTTATTATATGAAGAATAATGCTTCGGGACTTAATGCATCATCATATTAGTGATGTGTGCCGGGCAAAGACGGAGAGTTAATTTATGACTAAATCAGAAAAGTTGGATTTTTCCATTGATCAGAATATTGTTTATCCAAAGCATGGTGTTGGCAATATTATTGACATTCAGATACAAGAGATTTCCGGGATGACGATAGAGCTTTATGTTATTCGTTTTGAGCGTGAAAGAATGACTTTAAGAGTTCCCACAGACAAAGCTGTCAGCGTTGGGATGCGCTGTATTTCTGATAAGGAAACGATGGAGAAAGCTTTCGAAACTCTTAAAGGAAAAGCAAAAATCAAACGGACGATGTGGAGCCGCCGTGCACAGGAATATGAAACAAAAATCAATTCAGGCAATGTCATTTTTCTGGCTGAAGTTGTGCGGGATCTGTATCGCAGTGGCAATCAGTCCGAGCAATCCTATAGTGAAAGACAGATTTTTGAAGCAGCAATTGGCCGATTGGCTCGCGAAGTCGCAGCGGTTGAAGATATAGGTGAAAAAGAAGCACTTATAAAACTTGAAAGCGTATTGTCACCAGAAATTGCGGCGTAACTTGCTTAAAGAAAATTATTTCATAAGCCCGCTTTCAAGCGGGCTTTTTTTGTTTCAAAATAATATTAAAATTGCTACTTGTTCTAGCAACCAAAACCAACAGGAATAAACTCAATGGACGCCAGGGATCTATCAGGTCTGGATGATAACAGATACGGTCTATTAAGAAATGCCAAACGGATTTGGGCTGTTGGTGCTATTCATGGCGAACTTACGATCTTAAAAAAAGTCCATAAACAGCTTATTGCCAAATTCAGAAGGGGTGACAAGCTGGTTTATCTTGGCAATTATTTTGGCGATAGCAAAGTGAATAAGGAAACATATGACGAAATCCTGAATACACGTCGTGCGATTATGTCACTTCCTGAAGTTTTTATGCCTGAAGATTTTGTGTATTTGCGCGGCGCACGCGAAGAAATGTTTTTTAAACTTCTGCAAATTCATTTTGCGCCTAATCCTGTTGAAGTTATGGAATGGCTATTGCAACATGACATGGGCAGTTCAATCGCTGCTTACGGCGAAAATGACAATAAAGCGAGGGCGATTGTACGTCAGGGCACGATGGCACTTACGAAATGGACAAATAATATCAGAAGACAAATACAATCATGCCCGGGGCATATAGAGCTCAACAATTGTTTAAAACGGGCATGTTTAACAGATGATGGTAATCTGCTTTTTGTGCACGCATGTATTGATCCCAGTCGCCCCCTTACAATGCAGAAGGATCAGTTCTGGTGGGACAGCGGCCGCTTTGATAAAATTAACGAGAAGTTTTCTGAGTTTACCAAAGTTATCAGAGGCTACGATCACGCAAATAATGGTGTTGTTCTGAATAGGCAGTTTACATGTACCATTGATGGTGGCTGTGGCAGGGGGGGCAATCTTCATGCGATATGCTTTACACCGGATGGGGAAAAACATGATGAAATTATTGGATAAAAATTAAGACCTGCATGAAATTGCCATAGTTTTGAGATAAGATCACGGGAAATTGAGATAAAATAAATTTTTATCACTGGATAAGGGTAAAATTGTCGGTTATTTTATGATCAGGAAGATATTTCTATAAAAATATACAATTTGGCTGCGACAATAAAAATAAAATGCAGAGCAAATTAAAAAAGAATTAGAGTATTTAAATGAATACGTCTAAATTCTGGATAACACCAGCTATTATGCTGCTGGTTTCATCCTGTGCATCTCTTCCTATAAGCGAAAATGAGCTTACCGGTTCCATTGCAATAAATAATGAGTTTGCCGCAGCAGATGATAGCCAATCAATGTCAGCTGAAAATGGCTGGTTGGATGAGCTTGATTTAGAAGCACTGAGTGCTTTTGTCCTGGAAGTAATGGATAATAATCCCAATTATAGAGAAGTGGCACTGCGCATGCAGGCAGCAGGCTATAATGCTGATGTTGCTGCCGGTAGGCTCCTTCCCGGGGTGGGTGCTTCTGCGAGCGCATCAAGAACAGATTTCTTTATAAGTAAAACAGTATAAATAAAACTATAATTTTTAGCGCTTTTTATTTTAATAGCTGTTAGTGTTCCAAAAATATTAACAGGGTAAATATAATGGATGAAGTAAACGCCAAAAAAGCCAGGCTCGCGCTTATATATATGTCCGTGATTATGGCACTGGTTTTTTCTGTCTGGCAGGTGATGCTCAATAATTTTACTGTTGAACGGGCAAATTTCAGCGGGTTTGACATAGGCAGTCTTCAGTCAGTACGGGAAATACCAGGGTTTCTGGCTTTTACTGCAATATTTGTGCTTATTCTAATCCGTGAGCAGACCTTTGCGATTTTATCTCTTGGGCTTTTATCAATTGGTGTATTGGCAACTGGCTTTTTTCCAAGTAATGCGGGCCTGCTCATTACAACTTTTATCATGTCGGTCGGATTTCATTATTTTGAAACCATCAACAGCAGCCTTACATTACAATGGCTTCCCAAAAGTGAAGCACCGGCCTTTCTGGGACAAGTGATTGGTTATAGCTCTTTTGCGGGACTTATTGCATATGGGTTGGTATGGCTTTTTTATAAACAACTTGGCATGGATTATATCTGGATTTACGGAATATTTGGAACGCTTGGTCTGTTAATGGTTGTGCATCTTTGGCGGTTATTTCCAAAATTTGAAAATATTGTGCCGCAGCGCAAAAAGCTTTTTTTAAAGAAACGCTACTGGGTTTATTATGCACTTACTTTTTTGAAGGGCGCCCGGCGGCAAATTTTTATGGTTTTTGCGGCCTATCTGATGGTGGAAAAATTTGGCTACACGTTGGATGAAATCGCGGCACTTTTTCTAATCAATAAAACCGCCAATATTGTAGTGGCACCCCTTTTGGGAAAATTAATTGAAAAGATCGGGGAACGCCGCGCGCTTACTATCGAATATGTGGGCCTTGTCGCTGTATTTATTGGTTATGCGTTGGTCGAAAGTGCTTTTGTCGCGGCCCTGCTTTACGTTATTGATCATTTGTTCTTTGCGCTTGCAATCGGGATAAAAACATATTTTCAGAAAATTGCCGATAGTGAAGACATGGCAGCAACACAAAGCGTGAGCTTCACTATTGATCATATAGCTTCAGTGGTAATCCCGGTTACATTTGGACTGATATGGATGTCTGACCCGTCACTGGTTTTTTATGCCGGTGCGGGTTTTGCGTTCTGTTCCTTAATCATGTCAAACCTTATTCCGCACTCACCGGAACCGGGAAATGAATTTATCTGGTCTAAGAATAAAAAGATGCTAAATGAAACTGGCGTTTAGTCATCCCATACGATCAGTTTTAATCTTTGTCCCGCTCTTAATGCTTGACCCTGATTAAGACCATTTAGGGCGACAAATCTTTCCACCTTAAAATCATCAAAAGCCATGTTGCGCGAAATACTGTCTATTGTATCGCCGTTTTGAACAGTAATGATACGAATATGACGTCCTTTTATCTGGTCTGCTTCTGCTTGCGTGATTTTGTTAAAGCTATATGACATTCTTCTAAGCCCGTCTGAAAGGGCGGCAAGTTTACTTTCCGGTGTGATCATCAGAAAATGATATGCGCTGTTATTTCCGTAATTGATTGCAATAAGTCTTATATTATACTGAACGTTATTAAGTGCCATCGACGTGTAACCGGTCATTGCATCCATGCCATTAATATCCATTGACTGTATATTTTCCATTGGATTTTCAATTTCAAATGCTTCCCAAACCTTCTGACCATATTGATTTATGGTCATCCCTTCCATGGATGCACCGGCAAAAATAACGGCACTTCCTGATGCATCACCGGTACCGCTTGCCATTACCGCCTGCGATGAATTCTGCAGTTGGTAGTTTTGTGGCGCAGTAAATTTAAGTTTCATGACAGGATGAACGAATTCGCGACCATTTATAATTCCTTCTTTGGGATCATCACCATAACGCATGCCATCAATTGTATTAAAATAGGCACTTTGGTTTCGATCGCGCGAATTTTCCGAGATTTGGGTTGCCGCTGCAGCTGCGTGTGCCCGTGTGACACGGTCTTGCGTATTGGGGTGTGTTGAGAAAAAATCCGTTTTTTCCGGCTCGCCAGCACGGTCCGCAAGAATAAGCTGAAGCTTGTGTTCCGCATCAAGTGATTGCAACATTTCTGCTGCAGCATAGGGATCATAACCCGATCTACTTGAATATCTGACCCCAAGTTCGTCAGATTGATATTCCTGATTTCGAGAGTAGCTCATCAGATACGCCTGTGCACCCTGACCAAGACTATTTGCAAGCGCACTATCGCCTGTTACGACACCGGCAAGTACGGTGCCGATCCCCGCGAACAACTGATTATTATACCGTCTTGCAGAGTGGCGTGCGGTGACATGGCCGATTTCGTGTGCGACGACAGATGCCAGTGCAGCCTCGCTATTTAACATCGCCATGATACCTCTGGTTACATAAACGTATCCCCCCGGCAGGGCAAAGGCGTTGACCATTGGTGTATCCAAAACAGTGAATGTAAATTTACTATCGCTCATTTCAGAATTTGCGACCAGCTTCTGACCCAGATTGTTAACATATTGGGTAATTTGTGTGTTTTCATATGCACCACCCATTTGATCAAGAATGATTGGATGTTGTTGTTGGCCGATTTGCAATTCTTTTTCAGGGGACATAAAGGGAGTAAAATCCCGCTGACCAGTTGCCGGATTAACAGTCGTACAGGCCTGTAATGTCAGGGGTAAAATTACCAATAGTGCTTTTGTGATTATTTTACCGTAAATTTTTTGCCACACATTCAACTCTCCCTTTCATCGATAACCAATTGCTCTGGGTCGGTCAGGTCTAACGATGGTCCATTATAATATTTAAGCCATCCTCTAACAAATATATTCTTACCCTTCAAATCAGACAGATTTATGTCCAATTCATCAAACATTCTTTTTACTTTGTTTGGTATAACTATGGTAAAATCTTTTCGGTAATCGTCTCCAAAGTTAAGATAGGTGTTGTTTCGCACTGTCGCGACTTCTTTTACCCTACCAGTAATAATCTGAAAACTGTCAGTAAATTTGCCACTCGTTTCCTGCGGCCTTAACGCGTAATATTCCAATGCCCAGATACCGCGTCTGGCACTAAAGCGATCCTTTTCTTCTTCAAGCATTTGCGAAACCACACTTCGGTTATCTTCAAAACTGTAAACCCGGGCCATGCCGTTTTTAAGCATTTCTCCCTGTACCCATGTGCCGTCTTCAAGGAATAAATGTGCAAGGGTTCTGCCGTATCGGTCCATTTCACGGCCGCCGAAATAAAGGGTAACGACCTTCCCCAGTGTAATTTCGGAAAGTGCTTCTTTTGCTTCATACCCAAGGGGCCATTCTTTGAAATTCTTGCGGCCCAAGGCAATTTTTGGCGCCTGGAGGCCAACCAGTCTGATTTCCCGTCCATTTTCTAGCTGAAGTGTATCCCCGTCAATAACGCTAACCACAGGGGATTTGTAGAATTCTTCCTTATCGGGGGTCAGCTGACTTCGGATATTA
This sequence comes from Kordiimonadaceae bacterium, assembly GCA_038106445.1. Classification (GTDB taxonomy): domain Bacteria; phylum Pseudomonadota; class Alphaproteobacteria; order Sphingomonadales; family Emcibacteraceae; genus Pseudemcibacter. The sequence continues at coordinate 6,731 of JAYODU010000012.1, forward strand.
TCACTTTCATAGGCGACAGTGATGGCTGAATTTAAAATAAACAGAGCTATAAGTGAAACAATTTAGCGCATTGCGGGATGATAGTAATTTTATTTTAATGTGTAAATTTATTATATGATTGCACTGCTAAAATGGTTTCCAGTAGCGTGACAATTATATCGTCATTGATTTAGCAGAAACTTTTTACGACGTTATGGATCAGTAATGATATCTGAATCCGTATGATTTTTGTTTTTGGGTTTTAAGATCGGTTTGAGATATTTACGATAAGCCAGTGCCAACCCGGTCCATACCATTACCGTAGAAAAAAGCGATACAAGGCCGGCTATTGTCTGCCCGATGATACCCAAGGCTTCACCTGTGTGAAGAAAACGAATGTAATTTCTTGCCTGCCTTCCTGCGGAATAGTCATCAAATGATTGCCAATCGGTTATTTCGCCGTTCGCGCGGCTTATGTAAAGGTCGCCTTTTTTCTGCGGTTCTCCCCCATTTCCAATATCCACAGAAAAGCGAACATCTTTATCAGTGTCTGCTGGATAGGTCATTGTGATACTGGTCCAGTTTTCGCGTTGCAGTTTCGCTTTTTCAAACATGCTGTCAAACGTTACTAATTGATTAAATGTAGGGTTGTCTTTGGCTGAAGCTGGTTGCCCGCGAACAGGAGGTTCTTCGCCCGCAAGGATATAAACCAGATTATTGGCCCATGTGTAATAGAATACTGTCGCGGTTGCGACGACAACAATTAACGGTATAGCAGACCAGATACCGAGTACATTATGCCAGTTGAAATCACGGGCTCTTGAAGATTTTGTTTTTCTGAAAAACAGGATTTTTTTGATATTTTTCCAATTTATCACCTTAGGTATCCAGAGGTACATTCCAGAAATAACAATAAACAGAAACATCAGATTGGCGGCCCCGGTAAATATTCTTGCGGTAGCGCGACTTTCCCCTTCCATGGCAAGCCAGCGATGAAGACTGCGAAGATCGCTCATGAATTCTTTAACACCAACAGGCCCGTTACCCAGATTTTCCCCCGTATATTGATCAATGTAAAAATAGTCATTGCTGCGGATGACAACCGGGGTATCAGGGCGGTTTTCAATTTTGATGGCTCTTAAATTTCCATCACCAAAAGCCGCACTGTTCATATTGATAAGGCTGTCAATGGGAAGTGCTCTGCCTTTTGCGGGCACTGACGAATCAAATTCAGTTTCCGCCCAGGCAATAATCTGACGTTCATATGTTAGCAGTACACCAGTTATTGACATTATAAAAATCAGGATCCCGGCAAGTACACCACAGATAAGATGAGGCCAATATAATAATTTATGAAGGGTCATGATTTAACGTTACATTATTAATATTAAGAATAATTATCATTTTTTATAATATTAATAATGATTATCATAAAGTAAAGAATTTTCTGCATTTCTGCAAATTACTTATAAATGTAATGAAGCGATGATATTTTTCTTTTATAGTTAATTGGTTGAGAGGAGAAATTTTCATGGAACAGAAGATCAGGATAAATCGCAGGAATATATTAAAAACGGTCCCTGCCGGCGCCGCAATGGCTTTAATGGGATGCGAATCAGGTTATGAAAAACAAATAATACCGGTGAAATTCGGCCATGGGGTTGCAAGTGGAGATCCCCTTCAGGATCGCGTAATCATTTGGACAAGAGCAGTACCGATTGATCCAAATTATAAGGGTGCGATCGATGTGGAATGGCAGATTTCGGAAAATGAAAATTTCACTGATATCACGGCAAGTGGCGTATTCAATACGGATGCTGATCGCGATTATACAGTAAAGGTTGATGCCATAGGTTTGCGTGATGGTCAGCAATATTTCTATCGTTTTAGTGTTGGCGACATAATGTCGCAGACAGGGGAAACAAGAACTTTGAAGGCTAATGGAACAGAACCTATAAATCTTGCTGTGGCGTCATGTTCCAATTATCCGTGGGGATATTTTAACGGTTATCGTCACATGGCTGAAAATGGTCCGTTTGATGCGGTGCTGCATTTGGGTGATTATATTTATGAATATCCTGTTGGAACCTACCAGTCACCAATTGTGGAAGAAATGGGAAGACTGGTCGACCCACCACATGAAATAATCAAAATAGAAGATTACAGGTGCCGTTATGCGCTTTATCGGTCGGATGAAGATCTTCAGGAAGTGCACAGAAAATATCCGTTTATCTGCGTTTGGGATGATCATGAATTCGCCAATAATGCATATGCTGTTGGTGCAGAAAATCACAGCGACGAAGAAGGTGACTGGCAGCTACGGCGTCGTGCAGCGACAAAGGCATATATGGAATGGATGCCTGTCCGTGTTTCCGATACTGATCTTCCCACTGTGCGTTCCTTTAATTTTGGTAAGTTGGTGACGCTCGCGATGCTGGATACGCGCGTTGTGGGACGTGAACGTCCGCTTGAATATGGCCGTGACGTTGAAATGATCAATGTTGATGGTGAGGAAAGACCGGATTACGCTTCTTTTCATGAAAGACTGGAAACAGAGGAACGGTCCCTCATAGGAACTGAGCAGGAAAAATGGCTTGACCAAACATTGGCAACATCAGCAGCAAATGGTATTCCCTGGCAAATTCTTGGTCAGCAAATCATCATGAGCTACCGGCCAGAACCGTCGCTTTCAAATGTCTTTACCCCGGAAGAGCTTGCCCAACTACCCGCAGGTGAGCAGTTAAGTTCATTTGTTGCGGAAAATTTTGGCGGATTTTATAACCCTGACGCATGGGATGGTTATCAACCCGCACGCAGGCGTGTGTTAGACATGCTTGAAAAACATGCGGGTAACCCAATTGTCCTGACAGGCGATACGCACTGTGCATGGGGCATGTCGCTTACAGATAAAATGGACGGAAAACATTATGGTGCCGAATTTGCGGTGCAGGGTATTACATCACCCGGGCGCGGTTACCGTATTCCTAAGGTTGATGAAGTGGTACAGGCATATTACGATTTTCTTCCCCATATGGCTTTTGCAAATATCCATGAACGCGGATATTTGACTCTCAGTATTAATGAACAGGAAACAATTGCAAGCTGGCATATGCTTTCAACAGTCGAAAGCAGGGATTTTACTGTTTCAACACGCAAATCACTTAGATATGCAAATGGTGATGTGGATGATGGACAGGTAAGTCTGGAGGATGTAACATCCTGATTCTATTTATTATCGGGAGAGAAGTATGCTTAAAAAACTGGCGTTTATATTATTTTGTCTTGGGCATACGGCTTTATATGCGCAAGGCACGGAAACACTTGAACAATACACTTCATTTTTAAACAGCATTCTTAAGCAGGAACCAAGTGCAGAAGTGACGGCTGAATTTTATAGGCGGTCATCTGATTTCTGGCGACCTAATAAAATTGATTATAATAACCGGCCTGATGTCTATAGGAATGCAATGGCACTCTATCATCAGGGGCAGGAAAAATTCCCTAGGATCCGTGATATAAAAATTGACCGGTTTGAAGATACAATTGAAAGGTTCAGACGATTTGATAACCGTAACAAAATGCCGGAAAATCCAATATTATTTGTTGGAAGTTCAAGCATTGTTTACTGGGAAACGGCTAATTCATTTCCGGAATATCCGGTTATAAATCGTGGATTTGGTGGCGCAAGCCTTCCTGAAGTGATGTATTATTATGATGATGTCATCAAACGGCATAACCCGTCGATGATGGTCGTTTATTGTGATATTGATGTGGAAGGGGGTAAAACACCTGAATTTGCGGTTGACGCCTTTAAGCGGCTTGTAGCCCGTGTAGAGCAGGACTTTTCACAAATTCCGATCCTGTTGCTTTCCATGAAACCTACATTGGTTGATGATATTTTAGGCGGGAATGTGCGGGCTAATAAAATGATCACAAACCAACAACTTAATGAATATGCAGCGACAAAGTCCAATGTTCATTTTGTGGATATCACCAGCCCGATGATGGTAGATGAAAAGCTTAGAAGCGACATTTTTATTGATGATGGAATGCACTTAAATCCCCTTGGATATAAGCTTTGGGACCCCGTGCTTAAACAAAAAATAGAAAGCATTATCAGGGAATAATTTGGCAAAGAAGATAGACGAAAATTTCAAACCAAGTAAGGAACAGATGGACTTGTGGCCGGATGTTTCAGGGAATGATATTAACGGACTTGGTGAAACAGAAATACGTCCCCCCAGCCCTATATATTGGCAGACGCCGGAGCTTACACCATTTGGCCCCCTGATGCAGTTTTTTGCTGATCATGCCCCGCAGGATGAGTTTCTCTATAAAACGCAAATGCAGACGGATGAAATCCGCAGCCGGAAAGTGGGCCCCAAAGCGCAAGAGAAAAAGATCAAAAATCCTGCGGAATGGTCGAAACTTATTAAAACGGTTGGATCAGAAGCAGGTGCTGTCGCAGTTGGGATTACACAACTAAAGCCCCAATGGATAATAGACAGTTTTGAAATTCCCTATGATAATGTTGTGACAATCGGTGTGGCGATGGATTTTGAAAATCTTAAAACGGCACCGGAGGTTCCATCTGCTGCTGAAGTAATCAAACAATATGGTCGCGCCCATCTGGTTACACTTGCTATTGCATCATGGATCCGTGAACAGGGATGGAATGCTGTTTCTTACGGCGGTTCAAACAATGTACCTATTTTGCTTATCCCGCCTGCGATTGAAAGCGGGCTTGGTGAACTTGGGAAACACGGTTCACTTATTAATCGTGAAAGCGGTTCTTTGCTCAGGCTTGGGGGGCTTGTGACTGATATGCCGCTTGAATTTGATGCACCGGATCATTTTGGGGTTGATGATTTTTGCTTAAACTGCAAAGCATGCCAGACCGCCTGTCCGCCACAGGCAATATATCCGACCAAACAAATGGTTCGGGGAACGGAAAAATGGTATGTGGATTTTGATAAATGTCTTCCTTATTTTAATGAACGCACGGGTTGTGGTATTTGCCTTGCTGTCTGTCCCTGGAGCAGGCCAGGTGTTCCCCAAACCCTTGTTAAGAAAATCGCTAAAAAATACTTGTGAATTAAAGTTGGCCCATTAATTTCGGGCCCACGTTGTCAGACCTTAATCGTTATAATTAAAATTGCGGCAATGAGCACAGGAACAGCAAAAACGGCGAATAGCGCATACATTCCAAAACCGAGTGTAATCAGATATCCCGCAATGATCGGTGCGAGGATCGCCCCTGTGCGCCCAAGGCCGGCACACCAGCCAATACCGGTTGAGCGTACTACTGAGTGGTATAAACGTGCCGCTGCCGCATACATCGCACTGAAAGCGCCATTAACAAAAGTACCTATGATGAAAATCAGCACATATAAAATAATCAGGTCAGAAGGTCTTGCTAACATCACATAGATCATAAAAAGGGCAGTTGCAAAAAAATAGACAGCGATTGGGACAGAAAGCTTATATTTTGTTCCTAAAAGGCCGATGGTGACAGTGCCTACCATCGCACCAAGATTGTTAAGGGTCAGGGCAAATATCCCTTCGGTCATACTATAGCCGCTATTTACAAACATAAGCGGAACCCATGTTAACAGGAAATAAATGGTTAGAAATCCCATAAAAAATATGACCCATAGCTTCAAGGTTGTCATCTTTAGATCACGGGATAATAATTTTCCGACACGGGTTTGTTCACTTGTCTGCTTGCTAATCCTTGGTTCAAGTCTATCAATGGGATCGCGGTTGATATTTTGAAGAGCTTTGTTTATGGCAACTAGTTTTTCATCGTCGGCTATATCACTGTTTTCAATAAACTGAATTGGTTCAGGAAGAAGGGTGTAGACAAGTGTACAAATCAACAATGTTGAAAAGCCGGCATATATAAAAAGCATTTCCCATCCCTGTGATGGAATGATGAATGCTGCAATCGGGCCAACGATCATCGCACCAAAGGGATACCCGGAAATGATCATTGTGACGGCCATGTTTTTATATTTTTCAGGAGTATATTCACTGCCAAAAGTAGCCGCAGTCGCAAAAATTGCGCCGATGCCAAAACCGGATATTGCCCTTAAAATAATAATCGCAGGTAGAGAACGATCAACAAAACCTGTTGCGATCATTGATATCCCTGTGATGAAAGTAGCAATCAGAACTATCCTGCGCCGCCCATAAATATCTCCCATCGGTGCAAGAATTAATGCTCCCAAAGTCATCCCGATTAATGCGGCACTCAGGATATAACCCATTTGTACCGAATTTATTCCCCATGACAGGCTGATCGCCGGTGCCGTAACGGATATTGCTACAACATCAACTCCATCGACTAAGTTCAGAATAAAACCGATTAAAATGATTATGATTTGTCTTAAGCTCAAGGGTCCGTCATCAATGCGGCTCCGAATGGTATCAATCCGTTCTGACATTTATATACTGTTTATATCCGTTATTCAGGTGGTGGATTAAGACTAAAACTGTCCACGACGACTTTCCACTGCCCATTTTCCTGCCGTTTCCAGATCGAAGCGTACTTGCCGTGCTGTTTGTTTATGGTGCCATCATCTTGGGTGGTGTTAATGGAAAAAAGTCCCCAAGTATATCCCATATCACCCGAAATATCGCCTGCTTCCGGTTCCCATGTAACAGTTGTGTTCGGTCTGTCACGGGCATCCCGCAGAACGGCTTCCAGACCTACTTTTGGGGCTTCTCCCGGTGGCAGCGTCACAGCATCCGGGGCAAGATATTTTGCAAAAGCATTATAGGTGCCATGTTCAAGTCTGTACTGGACAAATTCCCTATCAAGGGCGAAGAGCATTTCAACACTGTCTTGTTGCTGTGCTTGCGCAGAAGCAGAAAGCAATAAAGTTAGGATCATAATAAGGCGCATTGTTATCTCCTGGTTAGCTTTATGGTGTCTAAGTTAGCATAAAAATACGTCTCAGCAACTTTCGATTTAAAGCGATCATCAAGTCGGACGAAATTGACATCTTACCCAACTCTAATAAAGTTTACTCAGGCTTTTTACAAAATTATTGGGAGAAGAAAATGCGGCACTTCACATATAAATATTTGCTACTGGTTTTAATATTATTTTTAGCATCCTGCAGTTCTGAAACTGAAAATATCCCCTGGGAATTTTATATGGGGATTAAGCAGAATGATGATGGTCAGGTGGAAAAAGTGACATTAGGCGGGCTTACTTACGAGAAGCAGTAAGCTCAGCCCACACGGCCATAAAATGTCATAGAAGCGCTTTCTGAAATTGCGATCCCGGGTTTTGAATTATAGGCAAAAACCACAAGCATGCGCGTGCGTGCGCCGATGGTGGGTGTAACACGGTGAAGCGCATTGCGCCCACGAAATAAAACCAGCGTGCCCGCAGGCATAGAAAGTGTTTCAACAGGCGTTTTACCATCCAAAACACCGGCTACAGCATCAAAATTCATTTCACCATTATCAGCATTTCGAACATTTTTGACATATTCAAACACACCACCTGCTTCGGGCTCCTGTATCATCAGCGTTGCTGCGAAGGATGAATTATCGAAATGCCATCCAAGCTCCCTGCCCTCATCGGCATAATGAAGGTTTATTGATGAAAGACTGTCCGCATAATCATAAAGGGCTTCTTCACCAAGCACCTTACATAAAAAATTTCTGAAGATTTCACTGTCATAAATTGTATGTAGCGGTGAACTCGGTGGTATCTGGTCATCCGTGATGCATCCTTTTGATGATATCACTTCACGGTTTCTGGCATGATCCATGAGGAAATTCGGATCGGGGTCTGTCAGAAATACATTGTGTTTTTGCACACAAAAATAGGCAAGATGCCGGTTTCCTTCCCCCTCTTTCTGTATATTTGCAATGACAGAAGGGCGTACAAAATTTTCAAGTACAAGAACACCATCTGTATCAATGATGTCCTTGCAGCGGTTTTGAAAATCGGCGTCGTTTAACGGATATTGTTTAAACGAGACTATTTCACCAAGCGGCATGTTTCAGTTAACTTTCTTTAGACCTACTGTTGCCATGCATTCAATTTCAACGGCTCCATTCCCGGAAAGGATCAGATTACCAACACCGCTTCTTGCAGGTGGGTGTTCACCAAAATAGCTTCTGTAAGCTTCGTTTATCACTGCGCGGTCTTCCGGATTAGCCATAAAAACGGTGCATTTGATAACTTCATCTATCGATGAACCATAGCTTTCCAGAGCCACTTTCATATTTTGCATGATTTGGTGGGTTTGCGCGGCGGCCCCATCCGCCAATGCACGTGTTTCAGGATCGCGTCCCATCATCCCGGAAAGATATAACATGTTGCCGACTCGCACGGCTGATGACAATAATGATGTGGGGCTTGCTGTATAATATTCAACGGTGTCCGCTTCCTGTGCGCTGCTGAATTGTATGATGGGTAGCGTTAACAGAAACGCGCTAAATGCTATTAGTTTCTTCATCTTTCTTTCCTTTTATTAATCCACAAACGCCTGATAAATGAGGGCGCGTAATTTTTCGGAGTCGTCCAGCCCGCCCGCCGGGATAAGCTGGGTAAGATAGACAACCACAAGATTTTCCTTTTCATCAACCCAATATGTGGAATGATAGGCACCGCCCCATCCATATGCACCCTGACTGCCCGGCTGGCCATATGCACCCAGATCATTGATGACTTCAAATCCCAGACCGAAACCACGTCCCGCGCCATATTCAATACCGCCGATATGGTTTTTTGTCATAAGTTCTAAAGTTTTGCGGCTTAAAATTCTTGTTCCGTTCAGTTCACCGCCATTTAAAATCATCTGCAGGAAAATGCCATAATTTCTGGCGGTTGAAACAAACCCTGCCCCGCCGGAAAAACTCTTCCGTGGTCCTTCGATATAATGGCCCTGCCCCACATGGCGTGCCCCTTCGAAGGCGCCGGGATTATCAGCCAGTGTTATTTTATCCCCTTTTAGGGAATAAACGGTTGCAACACGGTCAGATTTATTTACGGGAACATAAAAATGGGTATCATGCATATGAAGCGGATTTAAAATATTGCTGGTTAAGAAATCTTCGAGTGTTTCACCCGATACCACCTCAATGACTGCCCCTAAAATATCTGTATTATAGCCGTAAACAAATGCGGTTCCCGGTTGTGCGGCCTGAGGCAAGTCCGCAATCCTTCTGACGGTTTCCCGGATCGGTTCATCGCGATCGGCAAAATACCACCCCTGAATGCCGGCCTCTTTCCAGGCGTCCTGTGCGGGGCCAAATCCGTAATCAATACCTGCTGTATGTGTTAACAGATCGCGGATGGTTATAGCCCGGTTTGCGGGGACAACAGTATACCCACCATTACCATCATCTTCGGCGACCGTAGTTTCCATATATTCCGGCAGGTATTTTCCCACCGGATCATTTATCAGTAATTTCCCCCGTTCCTGAAGGATCATGATGCCAGTGCTGGTAATCGCTTTGGACTGTGATGCAATGCGGAACATATCAGTTCGTTCCATCGTGTCATTACTTGCGACATCACGAAAGCCAAACGCCTTATGATAGACGGGCACTCCGTTCCTTGTAATATAGATGACGTTTCCGGCTAATTTTTCCTGATCAACATAGTCCTGCATTACGCCATCAATACGGCTTAGCCGTTCAAGTGACAGGCCCTGATTGACCTGCGCATGAGCGGATGTGCCCAGAAAAAGGATCAGTATCAAAAAATGTCTGATTGAAAATTGAGTTCCCAACATAGTCTCTCCCCTACGGTTTATTTTTGCTTATGAATGGTGACTTAATTTTAGAGAATTTGCAAATTTTTAAGATCACCCAATGACAATTAATGCCGCAATATATAAAAACGGGAAGGAAATAACACTGCGAAGGGCAAAGATCATGGCAAGGTGCCTGAACTTAAGCGGCAGGCTTGATCTTAATATAATAAGGCCAACTTCTGACATATAAATCAGCTGCGTAACGGCCATTCCGGCGAGGATGAATTTTGCCAGTTCATTTTCCAGTCTTGATGCTACAATTGCTGGCATAAACTGATCAAGAAATCCGATTACCAGTCCCGGTGCTGCATTCTGCGCTTCGGGAAAGCCAATGATTTGCAGAAGGATCAAAACAGGGTAACTCAGATAATAAAAAATATTCGTATGTTCCATTAATATTATGGTCGTGGTCCCGACGGCCATAGACGGTCCAAGGACACCAAACACGACACCAATTGCACTTTGCCAGCCATTTTTTATAAATTCCAATGGCCCCGGTCCTGAACCGGCACGCGCCATTCCCCTATATATGCCGTTTAAAAATAAATTGTGGTGATAATCTTGATTATTTGCCACTTTTTTGTTGGCAGGTTCGAAATATGTATCGTTATACTGACTAAGTGGTGGTATGCGCACCATAATGATTGCACATAACACACATGTTGCGATAACCGATAAATACCATGGAACGAATAAATGTTCGATACCCGCAACGCTAACCATAAGCAGGCTAAATGAAACCGAAACAACTGAGAAATTTACCGCGATACTGGCGGCTTCCCGCGTGGTGTAGTGGCCTTTTTCGTACTGGCTTATGGTGATAAGCAAACCAACATTTGAAGAGGAAAGAAATGATGCCATTGCATCAATCGCCGCACGTCCCGGCAATTTGAATAATAGTCCGAAAGCACGGCTAAGCAATGTACCGGCAAATTCCATAAACCCGTATTCGGTAAGAAATGGCATCAGAAAACATGCCACCGTAATGATGAAAAATATGGTTGCGCCAATATCTCTGAAAACGGTTAGGCCTGTTTGTGGGCTCCAGATAATTTCAGGGCCGATTTCAAAATAAACCATGATTGCAAAAATCGCCCCGATGATACGAAATGAAAACCAAAGCGGGCTTGTATTACAGATAATACTGAGCGAAGATTTATCGTTTTTCCATTTGGGTTTAAAAAGGACGTTATATGCGCCGCCAATCGCGGCTATCAAAACGATGCTCACGATAATTTCAAGCAGGAAAGCTTCAAACGGCCTTCGGATAATTGACGTAAATACCGCAAGCAGGATCGTTTTATTTCCTTCATAGTACAAAGGAACCAGAAACAACCCAACACCAATCAGTGAAGGGAGTAAAAATTTGAAGAATAACTTCAAATTCATCAATTATTCTCTGTAAAAGCGAGTTTTAAGGCAAACCCGATAAAGATAATACCTGCTGCGCGATTTAAATAAGTTTGTGCCTTTTCTGATTTTTTTAAAAATTCACCCAATGTTCCCGCAAGGTAAGCAATAGCAATAAACACAATAAGGAATGCGGCAATGAAAGCAGCGGCAAGTTCCACTGTCTGCCGTGCTATATGGCCTAGTGACGGATCAATAAACTGCGGAAAAAAAGCAAGAAAAAAGACGGCAATTTTGGGATTGCTGATATTCATTATAATGCCACGACGGTAAAGTCGAAAATTTCCACGGGGTTTGCCTGATGGGCCGGATATTTTAGCCGCTTTTGTCCTGAATGCCCCCAATGCCAGATAAAGCAAATAACAAACACCGAATATTTTAAGAACTGTAAAGGCAACTGCGGAAGAAGTAATGATCACCGTTACACCAAATATAACGGCTGCCGTATGACACATGATGCCCGTAAGCAATCCCATTGTCAGGCTGATGCCCGCAACTGGCCCTTCAATCGCAGCCTGTGTTAATAAGAAAAGATTATCCGGTCCGGGCACAAGTGCCAGAATAAAGGACGCGGTGAATATCGCGATCAACACTTCATTTGAAACCATAGCAACCCCTTTTTTTATTTTTTTCAGAATAAAATATTGCGCCGGGAAATCAACCTTTGTCTTTCTTGCAGTTTTATCAGGTCTGTGTCATTGTTTGGGAAAACAATTTACTTATGGGAGCCGTTTTGTGATTAGAACAATTTGGGCATCAAGCCTTTTTATTTTATTATCGTTTTTTTCAATTGGTAATACGCAGGAACTGGATATCGAAGTGATGGGACCCGGACTTCACCGGATGGTGGCTACACATCCTGATGGAACAATGCAGCGATATATCATTAATATACCCGAAAATTATGATGGTAGCGAACCCGTGCCACTTATATTAGGGCTTCATTATGGGTTTCGCAGGTCAGAAGGTTCAACCATTCCTGAACCATATTGGGTTGAAGGTTTTTTTACCAAAATTTATCAACAGGCATATAAACCGCTTAACGCCATTTTTCTGGCGGCAGATTCGGTAAATGGTGACTGGACAACACCAGAAAATGAGAAAGCCGTTACCCGTTTAATGGATAGTGTTATTGCCACGTATAATATTGATACTTCTAAAACCATTGTCACAGGATATAGCATGGGTGCTTTTGGAACCTGGTATTGGGCGTCAAAATTTCAGGATCGTTTTGCCGGTGCAATCATCATTGCGGGTAGGCCATCGACCTTAGCCGCAAACCCGGAAGCGATAGATGCGGATTGGAATATTCCGCTTTATGTGATGCATTCCCGGATGGATGAACTGATCGATATTGGCCCGACCAAAGCCTATGTTGAAAAACTGCAGGCTGATGGGAAGGATGTGACGTTTCATGAGCTTACGGTTATTACCCACCATCAGGAAAATTTGCTTCCTGAACCAGTAGGAAAAACCGTTCCCTGGATAAAAAGGGTTTGGGAAGACAATAATTAGCTTAGTGTTTCATGACCTGGGCATTTTTGTTATCTGTTACATTTATAGGTTCTGTTGTTCAGTCGGCAACAGGTTTTGCCTTTGCGATGATCGTCGTCCCCCCTTATGTGCTTTTGCTTAATTCTGCGTCGGGTGTTCAGATTGCGATAATACTTTCTGTAGTTATGTCCATTGCCCATTTGCCCAGATTAAAATCTGCTATCCCTACTGATCTGCTGAAGTATATTGGCATGGGCTGTATAGGCGGGTTTCCAGCAGGGATTTATATATATAATTTATTGGATCTGGCGATGCTCAAGCTTATGGTGGCGATCTTCCTAATAATCATTAGTCTTGAAAATACCATAAGGTTATGGCGTGGCCGTGAAGGATCTGAAAAACATCATAAAGGCCTGCTTGCGGGGGTGGGGGCCATTTCAGGTATGTTGGGTACAAGCCTTGCTATGCCCGGCCCTTTGGTGATGGCGTATCTTTCCCGTACAAATCTTGCGAAAGATGAAATCCGTGCAACGATGATTTCATTTTTCGTTTTCGCCTACATCGCAATTCTTATTGTTCAGGCTGCTGTTATTGGTATTGAGAAGCAAACCTGGGTGAGTAGTGCATATATGGCGCCAGCAGCATTACTGGGGGTATTTCTTGGCCATCAGATCTCCAAAAAAATAAATGAAACGCTTTTCAAGTCAGTAGTATTGGCTATTCTTATAATTGCTGGTGCCGTAATATTATTTAATCTTTGATATGGGGTTTAGGTATGCTGACTGATAAATTTCCAAGGGCAGTTCTGGCCCATACCCCTACGCCGATAGAAAAGCTTGTGAACTTGTCAGATGAACTGGGCGGGCCAGAAATATGGATTAAACGGGATGATTGTACAGGCCTTGCGTTTGGCGGAAATAAAGCAAGGCAGCTTGAATATTATATTGGCGAGGCCATTAACCAGAGTGCTGACACCATTCTCATTACAAGTGCCGTTCAATCCAATTATCTGCGCTCTGCTGTGGCAGCAGCCAGGAAATATGGCATGGATGTGGAAGTCCAGCTTGAAGAACGGGTGCCGGACCGTCCAAATGAATATTACCATTCTGGAAACCCTTATCTGATGCGTCTAATGGGGGCTAAACTTCATCGTTACCCGGTAGGGGAAGATGAAGAAGGGGCAGACAATGCCATGTTTGAACGCGCTGAAAATTTAAAAAAAACCGGTAAAAGACCTTATGTTGTTCCTCTTGCCGGACATCACACACCAATCGGTGCACTGGGGTATGTGGATTGTGCGGAAGAATTACTCACACAAATCAAAGAAAAAGATATTGATTTTGATTTGATAATAACAGCGTCCGGTAGCGGGACGACACATACGGGCCTGCTTGCAGGCCTAAGGGCGATGGGAAGTAATATTCCGGTGTACGGAATATGTGTAAGGCGGGATCGGTCCGCACAGTTTGAAAGAGTATTCAGCAAGACGAAACGGGTAGCCCGAATGATCGGGTGGGACGGTGAAATATCAGCAAACGATGTTAAACTTACCGATGCGACACTGGCACCAGGATATGGCCAGCTTAATGCAGAAGTCAGGGAAGCGATCGATATGGCGGCACGGTTGGAAGGATTGCTGGTTGATCCGGTTTATACGGGTAAGGCATTGGCAGGACTCATTCATCTTATTCGCAAGGGTGAAGTAGCAAATAACAAGAGGCTCCTGTTTATTCATACGGGCGGCACACCGGCGTTATTTGGGTATCCTGAATTAGTTGAATGAATTCAATGACATAGAATGAAAAATACAAATGGTATTTTATTATGAGAAAAATTGCGTTATTTAGAGCTTTATACGCCTGAAATATCGGGCCGGATGAAATCTGTTGATTTTATCCTACGGGGCGGGGAAGATATAAACCAGTAACAACAAGGTTTTGAATTAAGAATGTGTCCAGCTATCGTGGAAGAAGGGCATCAACAACAGTATAATCTTCGCCCGGTTTTGGACCGGCGCCGCCGTGAAGGGCCAATGCGTAAGCGTTTGTCATCACAATGTTCCTTATAAGACATCAGAAGCGTTATATGACAAAATTCATTCTGATTGTATAGCCCTAATTTACAGGGCAGGCATCTGTCGTTAAAATATCAACATATACGGAAAATTGATATTGTTCGCTAATTGCCGCTTCAAGCATTTCCTTTATTGCTAGGGCGCTTTCGGACGGGTGTTCAAAAACCACATTCCCGCTTTGAATATAAGTGATCACATGTTGGCAGTCCTGCGTTTCATATAGAAGTTTAAGATCAGCCATTTTTATTTTCTTCTGGCCGGAAACATTGATGCCGCGCAATAGGGAAATATATTTGTTCATTTCTTCCTCGCTGGAAGGATCACGATTTCATTATTTTTGATTGTTACAATGTCCTTTGGCGTTTTTATGCAGACTTTATATGCTTTTGAAAGGTTTTCTTTTATCTGGGTAATGTTTTGGCTTTGTATCGATGTGAATAACAGATCATTTAAGAATACCATTGTCGTGGCTTTTCTTGGTTTTCCATATGACATAAAACAGGCGAAGCCTTGCTCAATATACCCGCCAACAGTATTTATAAAATCGATATCATGAATGGCTTTTTTGCCACCGATTATTTCAAAATCGAGGGCGATTTTATTCTCGTATCCTGCGGGAATACCTTCAAAAACCCGTTTGATGACAATTCCCTTTAGATCGGGTCTCCAGCTATCGTCAAGGCCGGGCATAAACCGCCACATACAGTACCAGTCCCGACATGTTTTGGGACGTGATTTATATATTTTGCAGCCACCATCCTTAAGTGTATTTTTGCATTTTACACCAGGAAGCTTTTGTAATTCAGGATCATTAATGGTCAGGTTGATGCAACATACTGTGCAGGCACCACATTCCCGGCCCTGAACCAACAGCTCGTTGGTCATGCCTTTTTTCCTTCAATGACAGCAGTGGTTTCAATTTCGATTTTTGCCTGATCTTCCATGAGCGCCGAAACTTCAACGCATGCCATGACGGGATAATTTTTCCCCATGATTTCCCTGTAAATGGTCCCTATTTCTTTTAAGTTGGAAAGATACTCCTGCTTGTTTGTAATATACCATGTCATGCGTACAATATGTTCGGGGCCGGCATTATCTGCTTTAAGAACCGCAAGTGTATTTTCAAGACATAATCTGAATTGATCTGTCAAATCGTCACTTTCAAATTCTTCGCGTACATTCCAACCAACCATACCGGCAACATATATTGTACGGCCATTGTTAACGCTAATGCCGTTTGAATACCCTTTTGGTCTTGGCCATCCATCGGGAAGAAGGTGTTTCATATTGTTGTTTCCTTAATCACTTAGTAGCTGTTTGGCAATGACAACTTTTTGCACTTCTGTTGCCCCTTCATATATGCGAAGTGCCCTGATTTCACGATAAAGTTCCTCGACCTTAACGCCCTTAACCACACCCATACCGCCAAAAATCTGTATTGCTTTATCAATTACCACTTGCGCGCATTCTGTTGCATGCATTTTTGCCATTGCCGCTTCGCGGGTTACACGTCTGTCTTTTGTATCACGTGTCCATGCCGCACGATAAATCAAAAGCGCACCGCTATCCACATCCAGAGCGCATTCAGCCAGCATTCCCTGCACCAGTTGAAGTTTATGAAGCGGTGCGCCAAAGAGATGACGTTCTTTTGTACGCGCTATTGCTTCGGATAATGCCCGACGGGCAAAACCAAGTGCCGCGGCCCCTACGGTTGAGCGGAAAATATCAAGCGTTGCCATTGCGGCTTTAAACCCTGATCCCTCATCACCAAGAATTTTGTCTTTCGGGATTTTACAGTTTTTAAATGTAAGGGTTGCAAGCGGATGCGGCGCAATAACCTCAATCCTTTCCCTAATCTCAAGGCCCGTAGTATCAGAGTCCAGAATGAAGGCGGAAAGTCCCTTTGCCCCCGGTGCCTCGCCAGTTCTGGCAAAGACGACATAATAATCAGCAATCCCGCCATTTGATATAAAGGTTTTGGCACCATTTAAAAGATAATGATCATCCGTCACTGTTGCGCTGGTGGTCATGTTCGCTACATCGGAACCGCTTTCAATTTCGGTTAACGCAAAGGCAGCCATTTTTTCACCATTTGCGACGGCTGGAAGATATTCATTTTTAATTTCTTCCGAGCCAAAAAGGGTTATAGTTCCGCTTCCAAGCCCCTGCATTGCAAAGACAAAATCTGCAAGTCCGTCGTATCGCGCCAGTGTTTCCCTGATCAGGCAGAGCGATCTGACATCAAGATTATCAAACACACCTCCATATGTCTTCGGTACAACATATTTTAGCCACCCAGCATCAGCAAGCAGACGCAGGATTTTTTTACAGGCAGTATCAATATCACGATGGTCGATGTCATTCAGGTTTTCAGCACACCACTGATCAAGTTTATGTGCAAGAGTGCGATGATGGTCTTCAAAAAATGGCCACTCAAGGAACGTCTGATCAATGTTATGACTGTCCATCAATTACCTTCAAATTTTGGTTTTTCTTTGTTAACGAAAGCATGGTATGCGCGTTCGAAATCTTTGGTTTGCATGCAGATGGCCTGGGCCTGCGCTTCTGCTTCAATTGCGGCATCAATACCCATATTCCATTCATGGTTAAGCTGGTTTTTGGTCATGCCATTAGCAAATATCGGTCCATTTGCGATTTTTTGTGCCATTTCATTTGCTGTATTAATCAAATCTTCGGCATCCACTAAACGGTTGAAATAACCCCACTTTTCACCTTCCTCACCGGACATTGTACGGCCAAGAAAAAGAAGCTCTGATGCCCGGCCCTGTCCAATGATGCGTGGAAGTATGGCACATGCCCCCATATCGCAACCGGCAAGGCCGACTTTATTAAATAAAAAAGCAGTTTTGCAGTCGGGAGTGCCGATCCTGATGTCACTGGCCATGGGTATGATTGCGCCGGCCCCAACAGAAACGCCATCAACAGCGGCAATTACCGGCTGTGGGCACGCACGAATGGCTTTCACCAGATCACCGGTCATGCGGGTAAAATCCAGAAGCTCCGTCATATCCATTTTCACTAGCGAGCCAATAATGTCATGGACATCGCCGCCTGATGAAAAATTACCGCCGTTCGGAGCAAATATGACGACTTTTACATCCTTTGCATAACCAAGTGTACGAAATGTGTCCCTTAGTTCGGCATAGCTTTCAAAAGTCAGTGGATTTTTGCGGTCAGGACGGTCAAGTGATACTGTGGCGATGCCATCGGTATAGGCCCATTTAAAATGTTCGGGTTCAAATGTTGTTGGATCCATTTTTTATCCTTTATTTCCCGTCGATTACAATCGCTGTGCCGTTAATATTATCCGCTTCGGGAATACATAATTTTATAACTTCCTCTGCCACTTCTTCCGGTTCAATTAAACTTTTTTGTCCGGCAGTTTTCAGTATACCCTGAAGGGAATCTTCTCGGCTACGGCCTGTTTTTTCCATTATATTGATTATTGCCTGTTCGACAATGTCAGTGTTTACAAAAGCCGGGCAAATGGCGTTTATAGTGGTATTTACATTTTCAAGCTCAAGCGCTAGTGATCTGGTAAGTCCTAAAACACCGTGTTTTGATGCACTGTATGCTGATGTATAGGGGGCACCCTCTAAAGCGGCAATACTTGCTATATTGATGATCCGGCCATGATTCGATTTATTTATCTCGTCAAGGATCGTTTTGATAGTCAGGTAAGTTCCCGTCAGGTTAACAGCTATCGTGCGGTTCCAGTCATCAAGACCAGTTTTATGAAAAGGGGCTGACATTGCGATGCCGGCATTATTAACCAGTATATCCACTGGGGCTATTTCTGATGCTTTTAAAAAAGCTTCGCGGACACTTCCTTCATCAGTTACATCAAGTTTGCCGGCATTGATCCGGTTATTTTTTGAGGCGACGTCTGATAATCGGTCCATATTTCGTCCCATGATGGTCACATGCGCCCCTTCTTGGACGAGTGCTTTGGCAATTGCCAGCCCGATCCCTGATCCGCCCCCTGTCACAACGGCATGCTTTCCACTTAATAACATTTGGTTTTCCCTAAGTATATTACGTGTAAGGTAAAAAGAGATTAACCCGTACGCAAGTAAATAAATCTTCAAAGTTATAAATGTGATATTATTTGCAAAATCAAATGATTCGCATTTATAGTGATTTATGTTTTAAAAATGAGGGAGATGAAAATGAGCGAAGTATTAAATGATCTTGCCCGTGGTCTCGCGGATGGCAGTGTGAAGGTTGTTGATTTAACCCAAGTGCTCGGGCCGAATACACCGATTATTCATTTACCAGAGGAAATTGCAAAAAATTCAGCGCCTTTTTCCATGGAAAAAATTTCAAAATATGACAAGGATGGCCCCGCGTGGTACTGGAATACGATCACATTGGGTGAACATACAGGAACACATTTTGACAGTCCGGTTCATTGGATCAGCGGTAAGGATTACCCGGATGGTGCCACGGATACCCTGCCTGCACAAAACCTGATTGGTCCGGCATGTGTGATTGACTGCAGTGCCGAGACAGCGGCGGATAATGATTATCTGCTAACGGCTGATGGTGTAAAGGCATGGGAAGCAGAACACGGTGAAATCGAAGTCGGTTCATGGGTGTTGATGCGTACAGACTGGCTTAAACTGGTGGGACGCGATAATTTTCTCAATGCAGATGATACAGGCCCCCATTCACCCGGGCCTTCAGCATGTTGTATCCAGTATCTGATTGAAAAGGATATCATGGGCTGGGGTGTTGAAACGGTCGGAACGGATGCGGGACAGGCCGCCATGTTTGAAATTCCGTTTCCGGCTCATTCGCTTATGCATGGTGCCAATAAATACGGTCTTGCGAGCCTGATGAACTTGGATAAGCTGCCGCCAAAGGGTTCAATTATCATCGTGCCGCCACTCAAAATTGAAAATGGCTCCGGCAGCCCGCTTCGCGTACTTGCCATGACAATGGCATAACGGTCACTTATGGCGGAACGTTCCTTTAAAAAGGAAGTTGAAAAATTAAGGCTCGGCGAAGGGGAAGAATTTCGCGGGGAAGGTATTCTTGCGGTAACCAAAGCACTTCTTCAGGCAGGCGTTTCATATGTTGGTGGATATCAGGGTTCACCAATTTCCCACCTGATGGATGTGCTTGCGGACGCCGAAGACATCATAAATGAGCTGAATATTCATTTTGAAACATCGGCAAGCGAAGCAACGGCTGCAGCGATGCTGGCAGCATCAGTCAACTATCCTTTACGTGGGGCGGTGACATGGAAATCTACCGTTGGGACAAATGTTGCAAGCGACGCCCTTGCCAATGTGGCATCCGGCGGTGTGACGGGTGGCGCGCTTGTAATTGTTGGTGAGGATTATGGTGAAGGGTCATCAATCATGCAGGAACGCAGTCACGCTTTTGCGATGAAATCGCAAATGTGGCTTCTGGATCCACGACCTAACTTAACATCAATAGTAAATGCCGTTGAAACCGGGTTCGAGCTTTCGGAAGCTTCAAACACCCCGGTAATGCTTGAGCTGCGTATTCGTGCCTGTCACGTTTATGGCCGTTTCATTGCCCGTAATAATAAAATTCCTGACTTCAAGCTACAGGATGCGATGGAAAACCCAAACCGGGACACATCACGTATTGTGCTTCCACCCGCAAACTATCTCCATGAGCATGAAAAATTAAAAGAACGCTGGCCGGCGGCGATTGAGTTTATCAAGAACCGTAAATTGAATGAGCATCTGGGTGCTGAAAGTGGTGAAATTGGTATTATCGCTCAAGGCGGGCTTTATAACAGTTTGATAAGGGCTCTGGAACTTCTTGGTTTAAGTGATGAATTTGGTGATGCGTCCTTGCCGATCTATGTGATGAATGTAACCTATCCGGTGATTGACAGTGAAATTCTTGATTTCATGGATGGGAAAAAAGCGGTACTTCTGGTTGAAGAAGGACATCCTAATTATATAGAGCAGGAAATTAGCCTGATCTTGCGAAAGGCGGGTTGTGAAACGGTTCTGAATGGTAAGGACATAATCACGGATGTCGGGGAATATACCAGTGATGTGATTAAAAAGGGTGTTGAAAAATTTGCCCGTGCCAATGGTTTTTTTGGTAACAGCACGTTTGAAACCGCAAAATTTGACCCAATTGACGTCCCTGCCCGGCCAGCAGGTTTTTGTACGGGATGTCCGGAACGTCCGATGTTCACGGCCATTCAGCTTGTGGAAAAGGAAATTGGAAAGTTTCATGTAAGTGCTGATATTGGCTGCCATTTATTTTCTATTTTACCGCCATTTAATATCGGAAACACCACGATGGGTTATGGTCTTGGCTGGGCGGGGGCATCTGCCTTTAACAAGGAAGCGAAAAAACGCACACTATCCATTATGGGTGATGGTGGCTTCTGGCATAATGGTCTTACATCCGGTGTGGGCAATGCGGTTTTTAACCAGACCGACAATGTGCTTATGATTGTCGATAATAATTATTCAGCGGCAACCGGTGGGCAGGACCTTCTCTCATCAAAAGGGGCGAATGAAAAGCGCAGCACACAGCATGCTATTGCGGACGCGGTACGGGGTGTTGGGGTAAAGTGGGTCCGGGAAGTGCGCACCTATGATCTTGTTGATATGCATCGCACGCTACTTGATGCAATGACAACAAAGATAAAGGGTCCTAAAGTTATTGTTGCCCAGGGCGAATGTATGCTTAACCGCCAGCGGCGGGAAAAGCCGCTGTTTAACAAAAATGTTAAAGCAGGAAAACGTATGGTGCGGGACCGTTTTTATGTGGATGGTGAAACCTGTACAGGTGATCATGCCTGCATTCGCATGTCGGGTTGCCCGTCACTGACACTTAAGGAAAACCCAAACCCGTTAAAAACAGATCCTGTCGCCTATGTGGATAACAGCTGCGTTGGATGCGGGCATTGTGGGGAAGTGGCACATGCGGCCGTTCTGTGCCCGTCCTTTTCAAAAGTAAGCCTTATTTATAATCCGAATTTTTGGGACAGGTTCAAATCATCAATACGCAGTGCCGTCATAGGCTGGCTACAAAAGGGCGTTGAAAGGAAAAGACTAAAACGCCTTAAGAAAGCGGGGCTGGTATGAACCGGGACCGTATTTCAATAGCGATCGCGGCGCTCGGGGGTCAGGGGGGTGGCGTTCTGTCCAACTGGATCGTCGAACTAGCGGAAGCAAATGGTTATATCGCGCAGTATACGGCTATTGCCGGTGTTGCCCAGCGTACCGGTGCAACCATTTATGCCATTGAGCTTTACCCGGAGAGTAAGGTTTTAGGGAAAGAACCTGTTCTTGGGCTAATGCCTGTGTCCGGCGATGTGGATATCTGCATTGCATCAGAACTTATGGAAGCGGGGCGCGCCGTCAATCGCGGTATTGTCACACCGGACCGCACCACACTGATTACGTCCGATCATCGTGTCTTTGCGATCGGCGAAAAAGAAAGTCTTGGTGATGGAAGATTTAATGCGGATGCCGTCCGCAATGCCATCAGCGAAGCCGCAAAAAAATTAATTATTTTTGATATGGATGAGCTTGCACAGAAATCAGGAAGCGTTATTTCAAGCGTACTGTTCGGTGCGCTTGCTGGTTCAGGTACACTTCCTTTTGAGCGTGATAAATTCGAAAAAACAATCAAAGCGTCGAACCGTGCGGTGGACGTTAATCTTGCGGCTTTCGCGTTAGGGTTTGACCATGCAGAAGGACGCAATTCGGGTCATGAAGCGGATGAGCAAAAACAGGGCGCACCGGTTTCAAATTTTACAAGCCATGTTGAAAAACTGCCGGAAGAAGCCCAGCCCATTATAACTTATGGTCTTCATCGGCTTGTGGATTATCAGGATGCTGGGTATGCAGAACTTTACTTGAACAGGATTGAATGCTTTAAGGACGCTTCAGCGGAACTTATTACCGAAATTGCCAGATATCTTGCCCTTTGGATGGGATATGAAGATGTGATTAGGGTAGCGGATCTTAAAACACGTGAGGAAAGGTCGAATAATATTGCTGCTGAAATAAGGGCTGCGGACAGACAAATCTGGTATGGTCATGATTATTTTCATCCGCGCTTTGAAGAATTTACCGACATACTGCCTGCGGGGCTTGGACGGTCCATGGGCCGTTCCAAATTATGGCGAAAAATATTATCACCGCTTTTTGCAAAGGGACGGATCATTCGCCCCAAAACCATATCGGGGTATATTTTACTGCGCACCGTTGCCAACCTGCGGTTTTTAAGACGACATTCATACAAATATCAATGTGAAGAAAAACGGATCGTCGCGTGGCTTGATCTTGTGATGAAATTTAATAACAACAATCCTGAAGCAGCGCTTGAGCTTGCAAAATGCCCACGTCTTATTAAAGGGTATGGGGAAACGCACGAAAGAAGTATCAACCGTTTTTCACGTATTATGGCTTATGTGGAAAATCATGAAAAGGAAGCGGATCTGGCCTCAAAAATTATTAAACTGCGCGAAGCAGCACTGATGGATGACAATGGAAACACACTTAAGGCATGCCTAACCAATTTTAATCAAGTGGAATTAAACAGCGATGACGGAAAAAACCGTGAATTTGAATGGGCCGGATCATCCTGATTTTATTCTTGATGATTACCCGCTTTATAATCTGAACAGAACTTCTGCCACTTATATTGAAAGAATGTCGGAAGAGCTTAAGAAAGTGAATATGGACCAGCCAAGCTGGCGTGTTTTAATGTTACTCGCAGATAAAAATCCAAGTACGGTAGGTGATCTTTCCAGAAGGTCAGTGACCAAAATATCCACCATCACCCGAATACTGATGCGTATGGAAAACGAAGGGCTTGTTAAAAGGCAGCCATATCATAAGGATAACCGGGTAATTGAAGTGCATATTTTAGAAGGCGGAATAAAAATACTTAGCGAACTCAGGAGGCTAGCAAATGAAGTTTACAAGGAAGCGTTTGTTGGTATATCAGATAATGATATGATTACGTTTACAAATATGTTGATGAAAATCACGGAAAATCTGGGAAAAAACAACGCATAATGATCAAAAGCAGTCATGTTGATATCTTTGCAAAAGACAGGTTACCGCCCCGTGAAACGTGGCCGGAATTTATATTTGATGAATATGTACCGCCCTATCCTGATTATATAAACGCAGCGGAAGAGTTGCTTGGTGGCGATAAACAAAATAATCCGGCAATCCTAATGGGGGATATTACATGGACCTATGCCGATCTGAACAGAAAATCAGATCAGGTTGCGCAGGTTCTTATCAATGATTATGAGCTGGTGCCGGGTAATCGTGTACTACTGCGGGGGAATAACACCCCCATGCTTGCCGCACTTTGGTATGGGGTACTTAAAGCAGGCTGCATCGTCATTACGACAATGACTATGCTTCGGCAAAAAGAACTGGACGGGATCGTTGTAATTGGAAAGCCGGACATGATTATTATTGAAAATGATCTACCGATTGATCTTTTAAAGAGTGCTGAGGGCTCTGCGCAGAATGTTGTTGGATACCGTGAATTTGTAGTAAAAATGAAGTTAAAAACCGGTTCCTTTGATGCCATTAAAACGGCATCAGATGATGTGGCGCTGCTTGCGTTTACGTCTGGTACAACGGGTGTGCCAAAAGCATGTGTGCATTTTCACCGTGATATACTGGCAATGGCCGACAGTTTTGCAAAATATACATTAAAGCCGGAAGCAAGTGACGTATTTTGTGGTTCCCCGCCGCTTGCTTTTACCTTTGGTCTTGGAGGCTTACTGGTTTTCCCGGCAAGATTCGGGGCCAGTGTTGTCTATTTTCAAGGCGGGGGACCTGATGTTCTTCTGAATACAATCGAAAATTATGGGGTCACGACACTTTTTACCGCACCGACGGCTTATAAGGTTCTTGCCGGATTGGTAGAAGGACGGAATATCTCAAGCCTTAAAACATGTGTGTCCGCAGGGGAAAATCTGCCACTTTCCATATCGGATTTGTTTTATGAAAAAACCGGTGTCAGGCTTATTGATGGTATTGGTGCGACGGAAATGATCCATGTGTTTATTTCAGCATCAGGTGAAGAGATCAGACCCGGCTCAACCGGAAAAGTTGTCCCCGGCTATCGTGCAGAGGTAATGAGCGATGATAATAAACCGGTATCTGACGGCGAACCTGGACGGCTGGCCATAAAGGGACCAACTGGTTGCCGCTATCTGAATGGTGACCGGCAGAAGGAATATGTTGTTGATGGCTGGAATATCACCGGAGATATTTTCAGACGTGACGAAGATGGGTATTTCTGGTTCATTGCACGGGGTGACGATATCATTGTGTCATCCGGTTATAACATTGCCGCACCGGAAGTTGAGCAGGCCGTAATGGCACATGATGCCGTGAAGGAATGCGCGGTTATTGGTGTTGCTGATCCGGATAGAGGGATGATTGTGAAAGCCGTCATTGTTTTAAAAGATGGTTCAATAGCCAGTGATGTGCTTAAAGGCGAAATTCAGAATTTTGTAAAATCAACCGTGGCGCCCTATAAATACCCCAGGGTTATTGAATTTGTTGACAGTCTTCCCAAATCAGCAACAGGTAAATTATTGCGTAAAGCGCTTAAAAATTAATCCAGTGAATTTCTTGATTTGCTCAGGAACTGGGCAAATTCTTTCATATGTTCTATGTCAATATCCGCAAGTGCAGTTTCTACCCATTGCGCATTCTTTTCGGCCATTTCAGCAAAAAGTGCACGTCCTTTGTTGGTATGTCTGACCAAATAGCTTCTTCTGTCATTTTTTTTGGCTTCTTTTTCGATAAGCCCATCCTTTTGCATCCGGTCCAGGAGGCCGGTTATATTTCCCTTTGATGCTATAAGCTGCCCGGCCAATTCACCAACGGTCAAACCTTCGGGCTTGGCACGGTCAAGTTGGGACAGGACATCAAATCTTGAAATGTTTTGTCCGTAATTGTACCTTATTTTGTTATCGATTATTTGTTCAAGCTTGTTTGAATACCGTAGCAGTTCGATCCAGAGTTTGAGGCTTTCTTTTTGTCTTTTAGTATAGTTGCCATCAGTCATATATTTATTGCTCCCTGTGACTTTACTATATCCGGCAGTTCAAAAAGTTCAAGCATACAAAAATAGTTTACATGTAAAATAAATAAAGTTAATTTAATGGGTATTAATGGAGGATCACCATGAAAATATCAGTAATTGGCGGCGGTCCGGGGGGACTTTATTTTGCGCTTCTGACTAAAAAAGCAAAGCCGGACTGGGACATCGAAATATTTGAACAAAACCAATGTGATGACACTTTTGGGTTTGGGGTTGTATTTTCCGATGATACGCTTGACGAATTTCTGAGCCGGGACCCTGAGTCATACCAACTTATCCGTGACGAATTTGCCTATTGGGACGATATTATCATCCGTTATAAAGGCGAAGAAGTACGCTGTGGCGGTAATGGGTTTGCGGGATGTTCACGTCTAAATCTGCTCAGGATTTTGCAAAAACGCTGTACGGACCTAGGGGTGCGGATTACTTACGGCAAACGCATTGATGTTGAAAACCTGGAAAGTGATTTTTCAGGTTCGGACATGATCCTTGCCAGTGATGGTATCGGGTCATCCATCCGCGAATATTATAAGGAATATTTTGATCCCACCATCAGCATTAAATCGAACCGTTTTACATGGATGGGGTCAACGCGCAAAGTTGAGGATTTTACATATTTTTTCAAAGATACAGAGCACGGCCCGATATGCGCCCATACCTATCAATATGAGGAAGGAACATCCACATGGGTATTTGAAATGTCCAATGAATGCTGGCAAGGTTGGCAGTTTGAAGAATTTGATGAACAGGGTTCAGCAGATAAGTTACAGAAGATATTTGCCGAAGAGCTTGAAGGACGTGATCTGATTATCAACCGTTCCATGTGGCGGCAGTTTCCAAGGATTTATTGTAACAATTGGTATCATAAAAATATTGCTATACTTGGCGATGCCAAGGCATCCGCCCATTTTTCCGTTGGATCAGGCACCAAGCTTGCGATGGAATGTGCAATTGCACTTTCCGATGCGGTGATTGAACATGGTGAAAGCTCAATTACAAAGGCGTTTGAAGCTTATGTGAATGTCCGTGAAACACCGGTGCAGATTTTACAGCATAATGCTGATGTTTCCATGGCATGGTTTGAACATATGGACCGTTCTTGGGATATGGATCTGATGCAGTTTGCTGCTGTGGTGATGTGTCGGTCAAAATCGGTAACCTATGATAATCTGATACTGCGGGACCCTGAATTTGCGAAAGCACTTGATACTGCGTGGTACGAACGATATTACAACGAAAGTGGTTATGATTACCGTCAAAGCCGCCCGACCCCTATGTTTACCAAATTTAAGCTTGGTGAAATGGAACTTAGAAATCGGCTGGTAATGTCACCAATGGCACAATATTCAGCGGATGAAAACGGTAACCTGACGGATTGGCATTTGGTGCATTATGGCGGTGCCGCGCGTGGTGGTATGGCAATGATGTATGTTGAAATGACCTGCCCGTCACCGGAAGCACGGATCACGCGGGGATGTCCGGGCCTTTGGACAGATGACCATGAAGCGCAGTGGAAACGGATTGTTGATTTTGTTCACGATAATACCGAAACCAAAATATGCATGCAGCTTGGACATGCGGGTCGCAAAGGATCAACGCAGCGCGGCTGGGAAGAAATGGATTATCCGATCAAGGAAGAAGATCATAACTGGCCGCTTTATTCTGCATCGCCCCTTCCCTATTTCGAGAGTATATCACAAACCCCGAAAGAAATGACCCGTGCCGATATGGATAAGGTGATAACTGATTTTCGCGCCTCAACAATCCGCGCGGACCGTGCCGGATTTGATATGATCGAACTGCATGCGGCTCATGGTTATCTGATCGCGTCGTTTTTATCACCGCTTACCAATAAACGTCATGATGAATATGGTGGGGAAATTGAAAATCGTGCGCGTTTTCCGCTTGAGGTTTTCGTGGCGATGCGGGAAGTTTGGCCATCTCATAAGCCAATGGCGGTACGTATTTCCGCGACGGACTGGAAAGCGGGTGGTATTAGCGAAGAAGACACATTTTATATTGCTAATACCTTTAGGGAAGCCGGTGTAGACCTTATTGATGTATCAGCCGGGCAGACTGTTCCCGACCAGAAACCTATTTATGGCCGCATGTTTCAATTGGGTTTTGCTGAAGCGATCAGAAATGTGCCAAAATGTGCGACAATGGCGGTTGGTGCAATTACGGAACCTGCACAGGTCAATACAATCCTCCATACCCGCCGTGCAGATCTGGTAGCGGTGGGTCGTCCTCATTTATGGAACCCCTTCTTTATGCGTGAGGCAGCGGCCTGGTATGGCGTGCCACTTGAATACAATGACTGGGAAAAACAATATCTTGCTGGAAAAGCACAAGCCTATAGCCTAAAAGAAAAAGCACGTGCACAGCAGCTTGAATGGCAACAAAAGGCAAAACCAAGCCGCCATCATTAATAAAAAAGCAGGGAAGAAAAAATGGCCACATTCAAGGTGACAAGAAAAATACGTTTTGGGCAAACTGATGCAGCCGGTATCACATATTATCCGCGTCTGGTGGAAATGATTAATGATATCGTCGAAGATTTCTTCGCGGATGTTGTGAAGTTCAGTTACAAGGAAATGATTGTTGAAACGGATTATGGGGTGCCGACCGTTAACCTCAATGTTAATTTCAAAAATCCTGCCGAGCTTGAAGATTATGTTGTCTGGTCATTGGTGGTTACTAATATCGGACGGGCGTCTTTTTCTGTATATATCGAAGCAAAGGTGGGGAAAAAAGAAATACTCTGCGCCGATGTGAAGCTTGTGTATATAAAGGGCAAAGGCAGCATTATGAAAAGCCACCCGCTTCCCGGTCATGTTAAAAAAGCCATGCAGGATTACCTGATCAAGGAATAAATTTTGAGCGTTATATCCACCGACATACGCAAAAATATTGCGATTGTTACCATTGATAGCCCGCCCGTCAATGCACTTTCCAATGCGGTACGTAGCGGATTATGCGATGCATTAAAAGAAGCATCAAATAATCATGACGTTCAGGCGATTATCATGATATGCGTCGGGCGGACATTTTGTGCAGGTGCGGATATTTCAGAATTTGGCAAGCCGCCAATTGAGCCGACATTACCGGATTTAATGGATGTCATGGACGGGGTTTCGAAGCCGCTTGTTGCGGCAATGCATGGTACGGCCCTTGGTGGTGGTTTTGAAGTCGCTCTTTGTTGTCATTACAGGATCATGGATATAAATGCGAAAGTCGGTCTTCCTGAAGTTAATCTGGGTCTTATCCCCGGTGCGGGTGGCACCCAAAGACTGCCAAGGCTTATCGGGCCGGAAGCTGCCCTTGATATGATTTGTGGGGGTAAGCCCATCACGGCACAAAAGGCGTTGAAAATCGGCATTGCCGATCATGTCTGTGAAGGAAGTTTACTGGAAAGTGCCACTGAATTTACCCATAATCTACTGAGGGACAAGAAACCTGTTCGAAGGATTAGTGATCTTGCCTGTGAGGTTGAAAATGAAATATTTGAAACCTATAAAACGAAATCAGAACCTAAATTCCGAGGATTTCTGGCACCATTTGCAGCTATCGATGCGGTTAAAGCTGCAACAGAACTTTCATTTGAAGAAGGTCTAAAATTTGAACGCGAAAAGTTTATGGAATTGGTTTCTTCTTCGCAGTCCAAAGCGCAGCGGCATTTGTTTTTTGCAGAACGTGCGGCGTCAAAAGTGCCGGGAGTTGATAAAAATATAGGTTCGCGTGCCGTTGAAAACGTTGCTGTGATTGGCGGGGGTATTATGGGATGCGGCATTGCAATCAATTTTTTAAATGCTGGGATACCGGTCATCTTGCTCGAAATTTCTACTGAGGCGGGGGTCCACGCAAAGAAAAAAATAGAAGATATTTATGCTTCATCAGTTGCCAAAGGCCGGGTGTCCGAAGAACAGATGGCGCATGCCATTGATCTGCTTAAAATAAGTGATCGTTATGATGATCTTTTAGCGGCAGATCTGGTTATAGAAGCCGTTTATGAAGATATGGACATTAAAAAACAGGTATTTGAAAAACTGGATCAATATGCAAAGCCCGGTGCGATACTTGCGACCAACACATCCTTTTTGGATATTGATGATATTGCAACCGCGACCAACCGCAAAGAGGATGTGATCGGCCTTCATTTCTTTAGCCCGGCCCATATCATGCCGCTACTTGAAATCATAAGAACAAGCGACACTGAAGACGAAGTTATTGCCACGG
>JAYODU010000012.1:36830-61922 GCA_038106445.1 Kordiimonadaceae bacterium
TTTTTTTCCCCCGCCCAATATCCTGCCCATACTTAAAAAAAAAAACAACATCTAAATTTAATCATATTTTTTTGCCAGGTATTTTTTTTTTAAAAAAAAAAAAACAAACACGGCCGTACTTTCAGGCGTGTGTTACGGATTTATTGCCAACAGAATGTCGTCATGCTATGGACGGGAAGCAGGTCTTTTATTGCTGGAAGGGGCAACCATTGAACAGGTCGACCGTGTAATGTACGATTTTGGCATGCCGATGGGTATGTTCAGCATGCTGGATATGGCAGGGATCGATATTGGTGTGATGGCGCGGGAAAAACTTGATAAAGAAGCCTATGATGAACGGGCATTCAGCGTTCATGCAGCACTTGTGGCTGAGGGACATAAAGGGCAAAAAACCGGTGCGGGTTTTTATCGTTATGTTGATGGAAAAGAACCAAATCCTCATGCAGAGGAACTGGCACATGAAATGGCTGCTAAATATGGTATTACCCGGCTGGAAATCAGTGACCAGGAAATTGAGAACCGCTGTGTCCTCGCGCTTGTAAATGAAGGCTGTAAAATACTGGAAGAAGGTATTGCCATGAAGGAAAGTGACATTGATGTCGTCTACGCGCTAGGTTTCGGTTTTCCCCGATATAAGGGTGGCCCCATGCATTTTGCACGGCATATTGGATTAAAAAATTGCTTAGAAAAAATAGAAGAATTTGCCCAGAAACATGGTGAAAAATGGTGGTCACCATCAGCTCTTCTGGTAAAATTGGCAGATGAAGAATAAAGGTTTAATAATGTCACAAAATACGGTTCCCAATAAACCCTGTCTTGTTACCCTTGAAGAAGGGAACAAGTATGCATGGTGCACCTGCAAACGAAGCAAGGAACAACCTTTTTGCGATGGTTCGCATAAGGGCACGGATCATCGTCCGATGGTGTTTAAAGCGGAAAAATCAGAAGACGTGCTGCTTTGTACCTGTAAAGCAACAAGGTCAGGCCCATATTGTGATGGATCGCACAACAATCTTGAAGATGAATATGCGGAAGCAAGTCCTGAAGAAATAAAATCCATGGAAGGTTCGATCTTTGTGGGTCAAGTAGATGGCAAAGCAGTCCTTGATGGTGGTGCCTATGTTATGACACCGGGTAATACAAAAGACAAGGTTGCTGGGAATCTCAAATACCAGCCCGTGATTACAGATGAAGACGGTGCGACGAAATTAAGCCTGCATCGTTTGTGTGTTTCCCCCGGGACAACCCCATGGCTGGAATATAAGGGTGTTGATACCGTGCTTTATTTAGTGAGCGGTGCGGGTCAAATTGACATTGCAGGTATATTGTTTGATGTGGATAAGGAAGCAGGAATTTATATTAAACCCGGTGAAGAATTTCGTATCATAACCGATCAGGATATGGTCATATATGCGACGGCGTGTCCGATGCTTACAGAGCTTTCAATAAGTGATGATAACAATAGTAAATTTGATCAAAATCAGACCGAACGATATGTTGCCTTTGATATGGCGACAGCCAATGTGATGGCCAATCGTTTTTATCAGGAACTTGTTGATACAAAGGTGGGGTCAATGGAAGTGACACAGTTCATTGGTCAGATCCCTAAGTCCAGAGCGGCCATGCACAGACACCTTTATGAAGAAGCGATTGTTATTCTTACCGGATACGGGCGGATGTGGACGGGCATAAAATACACTGATGTTAAAACCGGGGATGTTCTGTTCCTGCCGCACAGGCAAGGTCATTCACTTGAATGTACAGATGATGGCGGTATGATGCTGATGGGTGTTTTTTATCCGTCCGGCAGCCCTGCCATAAATTATTAGGTTACATGATGAAAACAATGGCAGAATATCGGGATCATTTTCCCATCTTTAAGGACAAGGTTTATATCAATAGCTGTTCCTACGCTGCCCTGTCCAATGAAGTTGAGGCCGCTTTTCTTCGGTACCTGAAAGATCGTCATGTAAAGGGTGCAGACTGGGTTGACTGGTGCGACCGGCTTGAACGGGTCAGGGTTCTGTTTGCGGAACTTTTGTCGTCCAAGGTTAATGAAATTGCCGTTACCACATCGGCATCAGCGTCATTAAGTGCCGTTTCAAGCAGTCTGGATTTATCGGGACCGCGTAAAAAGATTGTCACTACCGATCTTGCCTTTCCAACCGAAGCACATGCCTGGCACGCGCTTAAAAAACATGGTGCGGAAGTTGTGCATGTAAAAGAAAAGGACGGCATGATCGATCTGGCTGATCTGGAACGTGTTGTTGATCAAAACACATTGCTCGTTGCGGTGCCACTTTTTTGTTACCGTAATGGTGCCATTGCGGATATCGCGGCTGTACGGGATATTGCGCGTAAAAATGGATCAATGATACTTGTGGATGCGTATCAGGGGGTTGGTGCTGTTCCTATTGACGTTAATGATTGGGATGTTGATTTTATTGTTGGGGGTTCACTTAAATATTTACTTTCCACAGCCGGGGTTGGGTTTCTTTATGTGCGTGAAGATTTAATCACCAAATCGAGGCCGACACAGACAGGATGGTTTGCGCAGGAAGACATCCATGCCATGCTTATCCATGATAACATTCCGGCTAAATCCGCACGGCGTTTTGAACAGGGAACCCCATCGGTTCCCAATTTATATGCGGTTGAAGGAGGACTTCAGATGATTTTGGAAATTGGGGTGCCAAACATACGAAGGCATGTAGCTATGCTTAATGAGCGGCTTAAAAAAGGTATTCGTGAAATTGGTGGAAAACTTATGTCGCCACTGGACCCTGAAAAACATGGTGCCATGATTACCGTTGCTTCAACCGATGAATATGCGCTGGTTGCGGCTTTGGCCAAGGCAGGGATTATTGCATCCTGCCGTGATGGGAATCTCAGAATATCTGCTCATTTTTATAATAATAAT
The DNA here is from genome assembly GCA_038106445.1 of Kordiimonadaceae bacterium. Lineage (GTDB taxonomy): Bacteria > Pseudomonadota > Alphaproteobacteria > Sphingomonadales > Emcibacteraceae > Pseudemcibacter. The sequence continues at coordinate 39,751 of JAYODU010000012.1, forward strand.
GATGATATTGAGGCGGTGATTGCCGCGCTTTCAGATAATAAAGGATTACTTGCGTAGATATAGGCTTGGCTTCATCAAATAATAATGTTACTATTCAGTAACTTTTTATTTAATAGGGTTGGAAATGAAAAACTTAGCAAATGATAATCCAATAATTACCCGAGCGACGAAAGAAGATATTGAGAACCTGAAACTTCTTGAGAAAAAAGTTTTATGGCTTGCCAGCTATCTAATTCATAATGCTAATCATATTCGCCCGTCACGGGACGGATTAAAGGTTGGTGGCCATCAGGCATCCAGCGCATCCCTTGCGACCATTATGACGGCGCTTTATTTTTATATAATGGGTCCGCAGGACAGAATTGCAGTGAAACCCCATGCTTCACCGATTATGCATGCAATTATGTATCTTTTGGGTCGGCAGGATCTTTCCAAATTGCAAAATTTTCGTGGATTTGGGGGTGCGCAGTCATATCCTTCTATTACCAAAGACACAACGGATGTGGATTTTTCAACCGGTTCTGTTGGCATGGGTGTTGCGGCAACGTTATTCAACACACTTACGCAGGATTATATGGTTGATCATGGCTGGTATGATGAAAAAGCCATGGGCCGTATGATTGCCCTTGCCGGGGATGCGGAATTTGACGAAGGTAATATTTTTGAAAGCCTGCTTGAAGGCTGGAAGCATCAGGCGCGAAATCTCTGGTGGGTGATTGATTATAATCGCCAAAGCCTGGATGGTGTGGTTGATGATGCACTTTTTGAACGTATCAGCGGTGTATTCAGTAGTCTGGGTTGGAAAGTTTCGTCGCTTAAATACGGTAAAAAGCTTATGAAAGCCAAGGACGGGCCTGCGGGCGAAGCCATTTTAAACTGGATCGATAATTGCCCAAACCAGCTTTATTCCGCACTGACCTATCAGGGGGGTGCCGAGTGGCGGAAACAATTATCAGAAGAACTAAAAGGCACAAGTGGTCTTGGTGAATTTCTTGATAGATATAACGATCCGGAACTTGCAGAAGTGATGACAAATCTTGGTGGTCACGATCTGGAAACCCTGATTGATGCCTTTTCGAGTGCTGATAGTGACAAGCCACAATGTTTTATTGCCTACACGGTTAAAGGAAAAGGGCTTCCGCTGGCAGGGCATAAGGACAACCACGCCGGTCTGATGAGTGTCGGGCAAATGGCACAGTTTCAGGAAGATCAGAATGTGGAAGAAGGTGCCGAGTGGGATAAATTCGGCGGTATAGAAGCCAAGGGACCAAAACTTCAGCATTTCATTGATAAGTGTCCCTACCAGCAACGACAGAAAGCAATCAAGAAAGCCTCTGTTGTCAGAATACCGGAAATTCCGGCACCTAAGGATGAACTTCAATCAACACAGGAAGCTTTCGGAAAGATCATGTTCGAGCTTGCCAAAGGGGATAGTGAGCTTGCGGATCGGATTATCACAACAAGCCCGGATGTGACATCGTCAACCAATCTGGGGCCGTGGGTTAACCGGAGAAAACTTTATTCCCGTGTAGCTGTGGCAGATGTTTTTAAAGATAAGCGTATCCCAAGTGCTCAAATTTGGCAGAAAGGGCCATCAGGACAGCATATGGAATTGGGGATTGCGGAAAACAATCTATTCTCACTTCTGGGCCAGTTGGGACTTGCGCACCGACATTTTGGAGAACGTCTTTTCCCGGTTGGGACACTTTATGATCCGTTTATTGCGCGCGGGCTTGATGCGCTTAATTACGCAGCATATCAGGGTGCGCGTTTCCTGCTGGTGGCAACACCATCCGGTGTAACGCTTGGCCCCGAGGGCGGGGCACACCAGTCGATCAATTCACCGCTCATTGGGCTTTCGCAGCCAGGACTTACATCGGCTGAACCGTCCTATGCGGATGAGCTAGCGGTGCTGATGAAGTGGGCCTTTGAAACCATGCAGGATGATGATGGCTCATCTGTTTATTTACGGCTTTCCACCCGAAAAATAGAACAATTACCACGTGTGCTTAGTGAAGAAGATAAAGATAATATTGTAAAGGGTGCTTATTGGCTTAGAAAACCGACATCAAGCACATCATGTGCCATTATATATGCCGGTGCGATTGCGCCGGAAGTCATGGGAGCAGTACAGGATCTCCAACAGGAAAATAAAAATATGGCTGTTATGGCGGTGACATCTTCGGATATTTTATACCGCGACTGGGCCGCATCCAGACGCAGTACTGCAATTAATAAAATACCAAAAGTATCCCATATCGAGAAACTGATGGGAGAACTGGCGCGCGACTGTACCGTGGTTTCAGTATGTGACGGTCATCCTTTAAATCTTTCTTGGCTTGGCAGTATTCATGGTAATCCGGTTGTGCCTCTTGGTGTTGAAGCTTTTGGTCAGACGGGTGATCTTCCTGATCTTTATGAACATTTTATGATTGACAGCGCGGCGATTGTCGCGGCACATGGTAGGCTTAAGCGTCAGTAAGCGGAACTATTATGATCAAAGAACATAAATCTTCAATCGCCAGATTTCTTGAACAAGAATCAGCGGGTGGGATATTGCTTGGTATTGCAGCACTTCTGGCGATCATACTGGCCAATACCCCGCTTAATACATATTACGCCATGTTGCTTGATACCAAAGTTGTGGTACAGGTGGGTGCTCTTGAAATCAACAAACCAATGCTTCTTTGGGTTAATGATGGTCTGATGGCGGTATTTTTCCTGCTTGTGGGGCTGGAGTTAAAAAGGGAATTTGTTGAAGGGGAACTTTCAGAATCAAAATCCATTATTTTACCAGGTCTTGGGGCAATCGGCGGTATGGCACTTCCGGCAGCTATATATCTTTATTTTAACTGGCATAATCCTGAAACCATTGGTGGCTGGGCAATCCCCGCGGCAACGGACATTGCCTTTGCGCTTGGGGTTTTGTCACTCCTGGGTTCTCGTGTTCCGATCAGTCTTAAAATATTTCTGACATCACTTGCGATTTTTGATGATATCGGGGCAATAGTGATAATAGCTCTTTTTTATACGAGTAATATTTCGACTACAGCACTGCTTGTATCGGCGTTCTGTATTATTGCACTATATTTTCTTAATCGGCGGGGCGTGTTTGAAAAAAGCCTTTATATCCTTTTTGGGATCATCATGTGGGTTTCGCTTCTTAAATCCGGGGTTCATGCGACGTTGGCCGGTGTTGTGCTGGCCATTTTTATCCCGCTTAAATGCGAACGGGAACCTGATATTTCCCCACTAAAAACTCTTGAACATGATCTGCATGCGGTTGTTGCCTGGTTTATCCTGCCGGTATTTGCATTTTGTAATTCAGGTATCAGTTTCTCCGGCGTCGGTATGGACGATATTCTTCATCCAATGCCACTTGGTATTATTCTTGGTCTCATCGTGGGTAAGCAGATAGGGGTTTTTGGTCTTTGCTGGCTTGGCATAAAATTAAAGCTTACCGAACTTCCGTCAGGGATGAACCTTTCCGCACTATACGGAACAGCGGCTCTTTGTGGTATTGGCTATACCATGTCACTGTTTATAGGATCACTTGCTTTTGAAGGTGGCGGCATTGCAAACATGCTTGATAAACGGATTGGTATCATTATTGGTTCTCTGGTGTCAGGGCTGCTTGGATATTTGATCCTGAAAGTTTCATTAACAGAAAGAGAACCGGACTAAATAATGAAAGCCGTTATATATGAAAAATTTGGCGTCCTTCCTTCATTAAAAACGGTTGATGATCCCTCACCAAAACTGGATGGTGTGGTTGTTAAGGTTATGGCGACTGGACTTTGTCGGAGTGACTGGCATGGCTGGATCGGTCATGATCCTGATATTGAACTTCCCCATATCCCCGGGCATGAGCTTTCCGGCATTATCGAAGCCGTAGGTAAAAATGTTCGAAACTGGAAAGTGGGGGACAGGGTGACTGTACCGTTTGTTGGCGGATGTGGCGTCTGCCCCGAATGTGAAAGCGGTAACCATCAGATATGTGATAATCAATTTCAACCGGGCTTTACCCATTGGGGATCATTTGCCGAATATGTTGGACTTCATTACGCGGATACCAATCTAGTGAAACTTCCTGATGATATGGATTTTGTGACTGCCGCCAGTCTGGGATGTCGTTTTGTAACATCATACCGTGGGATTGTTGATCAGGGAAAGGTGGAAAAAGGTCAATGGGTCGCCGTGCACGGTTGCGGCGGGGTCGGGCTCTCCGCCATTATGATTGCCAAGGCATATGGCGCACAGGTCATTGCCATTGATATTGATGATGAAAAGTTGAGATTTGCAAAAACCATTGGTGCTGATTTCGGGATAAATGCCAAAACGGTTTCAGATGTTCCGGAAGCTGTATTTGAAATCACCAAAAGGGGCGCACATATTTCCATGGATGCGCTTGGAAGTCCGATTACATGTGTGAATTCTGTCAGGTCACTGAAAAAACGTGGCAAGCATATTCAGGTTGGGTTGCTTGTTGCCGATCAAAGTACGCCAAGGATACCAATGGATATTGTTGTGGCAAATGAACTTGAAATTATCGGCAGCCACGGGATACAGGCCACACGTTATCCGGAACTGTTGAAAATGATTGCGGGCGGTCAGATGGCGCCGGAAAAACTGATCGGGCGGACTATATCGCTTGAGCAGAGCATTGATGCGCTTATTTCAATGGATAAATTCGAAGGCACCGGTGTAACGGTCATCAATCAATTTTAAAATTCTATCTTATCTGGGATAAAACATTCATTCGGTATTTGCCGGTGCGATCTGTTCCCGCGGGTCAACCGGCATCAGCATATTCAGGGCAGATACCACAACCATCCATAAACCACCAAGAAGCCCGATACCGGACACTGAAAAAGCAAGAAGGAACGGAACAACGGCTTCTGTTTTTTCATAAAAATCTTCCCATGCAATAAAAGCTTCCATCGATCCGGCAATCATTAATGCGCCCAGAAACACAATAAGCGAAACATTACTGATCCAGAAACCATGGCCAGCCCATTTTTTGGACCAGCCCGCAAAGCGACTGCCACAAAGGTTTTCCACCATTAGAAATACGGAACCCATCAGGATCATGGTGTTGATACCAATTGTTGTTCCCATTGCATGAGCCACAGTTATATGGGTGCCATGGGAAAACAGATTAAAGGCCGGGATCGACATCAGGATCGCGAGGATAAGGTTCAAAAACACCCAGATATCGGATGCAAAAATAAACCTGTAAGAAATAAGGTGCGCATGTTTTTGGTCTGGCGTCAGTGATTTGCGCCATTCCCAAATGATATGTGCAAGAATGGCAAGTTCCGCCATACTGACGGCATAACCAAGCATCCGTATCCATGTAGCGCTTGGAACGGCATATATATGATGTGACCATCCAACCATTAATGCAATAAAGCTCAGGATATAAAGAAGGAAAGCTTCGTTGGTGTGGGCCATTTTTTTGTCGCCACTGATCCTTTCCATCACGAACATGGCCGTACCGTAAACCAGCATGTTCCACGATCCCACAAGGGCACCATATGATTTCCACTGTATGGTGGTTTCACGGATAACGTTTTCATTAAAAAATGGGACCAGATAAAGATATGCTTCGCTGAATGTGATCAGAAAGAAAATGATACCTGTCATCCACATCCAGTAATAAACCGGCCAGGGTTCTTTTTCCTGCCTCATGGAAAGAAGAATATGAATACCGAAAAATATCCATGTGGCAAATATCGGGATAGAAAGAGATGGTGGGTATGCCCAATATTCTCGGCCGCCGAAATTACCCATAAGATAAGCACCAAGGATCAGTAGCCCTGTTCCCAGAAAAACCCAGAAATGTATATCGACTGATCCTGGCCATTTAAGTTTTATTCCGCGGTAATGTGGCAGATAATGGTAAATGCCACCGATCGCCGCTAAGAATATCCAGGAAACAGCAAGACTTACATGAATTGGCCTCAGTTGATGAAATTCAAATCCGGGAAGTGCTTCCGGATAAAGATACTTAAATGCGCCCAAAACACCTAAAAGAACACAACCTCCAAGCGCAGCCAGTCCCAGCATGACAAAATTTATTCCTGTACGGGCAGGTTTGTTAACGCTCATATTCGACTGTTCCATACCAGGTTAACTCCCCTTTTTTTGGGTTATAATTTCCTGCCGCACCGGCATATTCAAGATAAGCGATGATGTCATCAACTTCTGTTTCGTTAAATTCAAAGTTAGGCATCCTGTCAGTACCTTCTTCGATAAAAAGGCGTGCATAGTCAGGTCCAAGGTTGGGATCAATTACGACATTGGTAAGATCAGGTCCCATATAACCACCAAGCCCGTAAATCTGATGGCAGGCCCAGCAATTATTTTCCCGAAATAGTGTCTGGCCACGTAGTGCGGCGTCACTTGCTGCGGGTGCCGTATTAAGTGCTGTGCCCGATGTGTAAACGCTGGCCGAATAAAAAAAGAATGAAACAAAAAGTGCCAGAAAAAGAAACCGACGCCACGGTTGATGTTCCGTCATTATAATTATCCTAACGTGTATCCCTATATTTTGTAAATTTATTATACTATGAATCAGCAATAAATTTATTCTAATAATAGGTGAAGGAGGCCACGAAATAGAATAAAATTCTAATTATTACTGATTTTTTATGAAATACGGTTTCCATAATTTAATACCGATAGGTACTGATATATTCATAAAGAAAGCCGTTATCATCAGGGTATAAAAGGCTTCATCGCTTAGAATATCATTTTGGACATACGCAATATCCATCACAACGAATGCCAGTTCAGCGCGTCCCAGCATTCCGAGTCCTATCATGACACTTTCTGTAAAATTAAAACCACCTGTATATCTGGCGGCCATACCCGCTGATATAATCTGAGTGATTATTAGCACTGTCGTCAGTGTGAAGACAAATGGTATTACAGATACCAGTAATTCCCAGTCAAAGATTATCTTCGCGCCGAGATCTACGAAAAATACCGGACCTATCCAAACAAAGGCGACGTTATCCAGTATGCGTTTTATATTTCTAAAATCTTCCGGGTTCTCTTCTTCTTCAACGCCAGCAATGGTTGTTGCGGCTTTCCAGAAATATTCTTCACGTAATATTAGTCCCGCCATATATGCCCCTACGGCAGGGTGGAGCCCCAAGGCATGAGCGCATAAAGCGACAATCATTACAAAGATGAGCAATACGAGTATGCGTTGTCCACGCGTAATGGCAAAAATATGAGAAATTCCAAATCGTCCCAATATTGGCAGATAATAAAGGGCGCCTTTGCTAAGATTTGGCAGTATAAAGACAGCCAGGACAGTAACGGCCACAAAAAAAGCGATGGCCTTAACCATGATCAGACCTACACCTGCTGCACTTACTGAAGTGGCCCCGCTGGCAATTGGTACAATTACCGCAACCATTGCTAGTGATGCAATATCGTCAAGCAATGCTGAGGTCATAATGCCTGTTGCTGCACGTGTTTTATTAAGATCTTCATTTTTGAGTGACATTAAAGTAAGCGAGACGGCTGTTGCGGCCATGGCCAGCCCCACTACCAGTGCAATATTTGTATCCTGCCAGAAATAGTCGGCCAGTAAATAAGCGGCAAGAAAAGGTGATACGCCACCAAACAAGGCTATCCCCCAACTTCTTTTAATACCAGCTATAAAATTATCTGTGCTTTCTTCAAAACCGAGCGCAAACATGATCAGAATTATACCAATTTCAGCAAAAACGCGTATGAATTCTCCAGGCTGTTCCGGCAGAATACCTGTGTTTACATAGACGGTACCCATGAACAGGTAGAAAAGTACGGGTGTTAATCGGGTTGCTTTTGCCATGAAATGGGCAAGCAACACACCAATCCAAATAATGGTTAGATTTTCCAATATATGCATCAAAGAAATTTACCTTGAAATTCTTTGTTAAATAACTATACCAGTTTATAGAGCAGGTCGTTCAAATAAAAATGATGTAAATCAATTTTTTATCTAAATGGTCAACCCCTTTTATAGGTTTTTAGAAACATTTTATGAACGTTTGACCTGCATCAATTTATTGTCACGCAACTTTGTTACCTTTAACCCTCAACTGAAACAAATTATCTGTCTAACTGCAGTAACTGGGTAAAAAATATGATAAAATACATAGCTATACTTCCATTCTTATTGTTCCCTTTTGCAGCTACGGCGAAGATTGGCGAAGATGTTATTGAAGATGCTATAATTGCCACTGACATAAGTTTTCCCGAGATAGTGGAAGCCGCACTTGCACTTTCGCCCGAGAGGGAATTCCTTAAAAGCAAAAATTATAATGCTAGCCTATTGGCCTCTAAAGCATCTAACCTGTTCTCGGCAACACCTATTTTATCTATACATCATCAAAATGACCGCTTTCTATCTCATCAGGGGTTACGTGAATGGGAAGGTTCCATAGACTTTCCACTTTGGATGCCGGGGCAGAAATCGGCAAGTCAGAAAAAAGCGAGGTTATCCAAAGAAGAAGTTGCAGCATATGAGAAACTCGTAATTTTACAGATCCATGGACAAGTTCGTGAATTACTTTGGGAACTAAAAATCTCACAAATGAATATGGATCAAGCGCGCAAAAATCTGGAGTTGGCGCAGGAATTTGATTTTGATGTAAATAAAAAAATAGCAGCAGGGAACCTGCCCAGACAGAATGCATTGCTTAGTTCATCAGATGTTATTGAACGAAGGTTAGCTTTATCAGTCGCACAGACGGAACATATTCACGCGGCAAGTGCATACACAGCCCTGACTGGATTATCACAAATGCCGGATAACATAGAAGAAAAAGTGATAAAGCAGGAATTACAAGCTATTAGAGCACCGATACTCCAGCTTTATGATGCGAGAGTTGATTTTCTGGATGCGCAATACAGAGCCGTTCGTGCCAGTTGGGAATCTCCACCGACATTATCGTTAGGTGTCAAGCGTGAATCAGGATCATATTTTGATAGAAATGTCGATTCAATCGGTATCGGTGTATCTGTACCACTCGGCTCGACCTCACATGCAAAATCGAAACAGGCGGAAGCCGCATTACTATTGGCTGAAATGGAGCGTGAAAGAGCACTTTTAGAACGCGAATACAGTCTTGAACTGCATGAAGCAGAACATGAACTTGAAGTTTGTGAAATTCAATTACCGCTTACTCAAGAGCATAACGAAATGGCATCCAGAAATCTTGAACTAAGTCAGAAGGCTTTTGATATAGGAGAAACTGATTTGTTGGATCATTTAAAAATAAGAGAACAGTATTTTACCGCCAACGCAGCCTATAATCAAATAGCCTTAGAGTGCAAGCGGGCCATCGCCCGTTACAATCAAACGACGGGAGTGTTATTACCATGAAAATTGGGCTTGCTACTATATTGCTGTTCGCAGCATCATTTTTGCCTTCGCAGGGTTCCACTGAACAACTTATTATTTCAGATGAGCGCATGTCCGAACTTGGAGTAGAGACACAGCAGTTAATGCCTGTTTCTGAGATCTGGAGTACAAGTTTTCCAGCTGAAATCGTTATTCCAAATGCACAGGTACGTGTTGTAAATCCAATACTGTCTGGGCTTGTTAGTGCACTCTATGTCGCTGAGGGAGATGAAGTAACAAAGGGTCAAATTATAGCGGAAGTATCAAGTCCGGGTTTTTTGCAGTTGCAGCAGGATTTTATCGCAGCATTTGGCTCTTATAAGTTAGCACAAAGAAATCATCAGCGAAATGAAGAGCTTTATAACGAAGGCATCATTTCAGAAAAATCTTACTTGGGTAGTGGAACAATTCTCCAGGAAGCAGATGCTGAACTTTACCGGGCCAGACAATTATTGGAATTTTCAGGACTCTCAGAAGGACAAATTGATGATTTAGCATCAAAACGTACCATGAATAAAAATATGATTATTTTGGCTCCCTTTGATGGGTTTGTTCTAAAGCAAACAATTAGTGTAGGAGAACATGTAGATGAAGCCATTGCCCTATATCATATCGGAGTTCTGAGCCCTTTATGGATTGAAGTGCATGTTCCTTATGATCTTAGACCATTATTAGAAATTGGTAGTAAAATATCCATAGAAGGAATTTCTGAGACGAGTGAAGTGATTTCAATTGGTGCCATGGTACATTCTGATGATCAGGGTATTTTGGTTAGAGGGGTTATTGAAAATGCAACAAGTAAGTTGATGCCAGGCCAGTTTGTAAAAGCAAAGTTGGAACAAAAAACCGATGAGGGGAATTTATATCAGGTACCAACTGGCGCTCTTATTCGCAATAAAAATCTGGCGACAATATTTGTGAAGAACAAAAATGGCTTTTCCATTCACAATGTGATGATTATTGCCGAACAAGGGGGGACTTTGTTTATCACTATACCTCTGGATGGAGGTAAGGAAATCGCCATTAAAGGTATTGCAACGCTTAAAGGTATGCTTGAAGGGTTGGGGAGTGACGAATAATGCTGAAAGCTCTCATTCAGTTTTCATTAACACAACGACTTATCATCTTACTTCTTGCAGCACTTGTTACCGTAGCAGGCTGGACTGCTTTTGAAAACATACCGATTGATGCCTTTCCTGATGTGTCTACCACACAGGTGAAAATTATTTTAAAGGCACCGGGTATGACACCAGAAGAAATTGAGCAGAGAATTACGGCTATAATTGAGGTTGAAATGCTGGGTATTCCGAACCAGAATATGCTTAGATCCATAACAAAGTATGCCTTGACTGACATCACAATCGATTTTGACGAAGGCACTGATATTTATTGGGCAAGACAGCAGGTATCAGAACGATTGAACGGGATTATGGAAGACCTACCCGCAAATATTACAGGTGGGATCGCCCCTATGACAACGCCACTCGGTGAAATGTTTATGTTTAACATAGAAGGTGATGGTATGAGTCTTATGGACAAGCGATCATTTCTGGATTGGGTGATAAGACCTTCGCTGCGAAGTGTTCCCGGTGTTGCGGATGTCAATGCTCTTGGGGGCCTGGTTAAAACATTTGAAGTTGTACCTGACAATCAGGCACTATTGGCCCGTGGTGTCACAATCGCTCAAATTATTGAAAGCTTAAAATCCAACAACAAAAATGATGGAACAGGTCGATTGAATGAGGGCGAAGAAGTACTTCTTGTACGCAGCAATGGAAGCATCAATGACATAGTAGATATTGAAAATATTGTTGTAAAATCAGATGATGTTGAACCAGTCCGTATTACTGATGTGGCAAATATCAGAATAGGTGAGATCACGAGATATGGAGGCGTTACTGCCAATGGAAAAGGAGAAACTGTAGAAGGACTGGTATTATCACTTAGAGGTGCTAATGCTCAGGATGTTGTAGAAGGAGTAACTGAAAAACTTGCTGTGATAGAAAAAAGTCTTCCTGAAGGAGTAAGTATTAATATTTTTTATGATCGTGGCATGCTTATTAAAAAAGCAATTAGTTCCGTATCAACAGCATTGGTTGAGGCTATAGTTCTGGTTTTACTTCTATTAATTGTGTTTCTTGGTGACATTAGAGTAGCACTCACTGTGGCGTGTATACTACCACTTGCTGCATTAGCCACTTTTATCTGGATGAGCAGATTTGGCATTACTGCTAACTTAATGAGTTTGGGAGGATTGGCAATTGCGATTGGTATTATTGTTGATGCTGCTGTAGTTGTTGTCGAAAACATTGTAACTTATATTTCTGATCGAAGTAATGCGAAGCATCCTCGTTTGCACTTGATTTACAGAGCAGTATCTGAAGTTTCATTACCGGTTACGTCAGGCATGTTGATTATTATAATCGTCTTTGTGCCATTGCTTTCATTGCAGGGTTTGGAAGGTAAACTTTTTTCCCCCGTAGCCATGACGATTGTGTTTGCTCTAACGTCATCACTTCTTTTGTCACTTACAGTAATACCGGTCTTGGCTTCCTATCTTCCAACAAAAGTAACACATAGCAAAACCAAATTTGTAGACATTTTACAGGCAAAATATGTGCCGATTCTGACTTGGGCACTTGAAAATTCAAAGAAAGTATTCATTGCCGCAGGTGTTTTGCTGGCACTTGCAATGCTTGTTTATTTATTGGTTGGAAAAACCTTTATGCCAACCATGGATGAAGGAGATATTATTGTACAATGGGAAAAACTGCCCTCTGTAACGCTCGAACGCTCAATTGATATGGACATCCGGATTGAACGGATTTTGATGAATAATATACCGGAAATAGAAGGTATTGTAGCGCGTGTAGGGTCGGATGAAATAGGGCTTGATCCCATGGGATTAAATGAAACAGATGGTTTTCTTGTCTTGAAGCCAGAGAATGAATGGAGCTCAAAAAGTAAAAATCAGTTACTTTCAGAAATTAACGACGTATTGGAAACAATACCGGGCGTTGCTTTTAATTTTACGCAACCAATTGAAATGAGAGTATCAGAAATGCTTACGGGTGTTCGGGGAGATATTGCGATTAAAATATTTGGGGAAGAACAGGAAAAGCTTAACAGGATAGGTGAGCAAATTATTACAATACTGGAAAGCATTGACGGTGCTGAAAATGTTTATAAACCGGCAAATGAAGGTGCACAATATATGCAGATTGCTATTGATAGTCTTGAGACGGGCAGGCTTGGATTAACTGTTGACGAAATTACAGAAACATTGAGAAGTCAGATTGATGGGATAGACGTAGGTCTGGTGTATGAAGGAGCGAGAAGAACCCCGATTATTGTCAAGGGTGCGCAAGATTTGAGAAATTCTCCCGCAGAGTTTCAGAATTTAATGATTGGATTATCCGATGGGCGACGCGTACCTCTTTCTATGGTTGCGAGTATTGAGAGGGTTCAAGGACCCGTCTCTGTACAACGTGAAAAAGGTTCTCGTATGGTTGTGGTAATTGCCAATGTGTCTGGGAGGGATCTTGTAGGATTTGTCGATGAAGCTAAAGAACGTACTTTAACAGGAATCCAAATGCCAAGTGGGTATACGTTGGAATGGGGAGGGCAGTTTGAGAACCAGCAGCGGGCAGCGACAAGGTTGGGAATTGTAATTCCAGTCGCGCTGGGACTTATTTTTCTACTTCTTTTTATTACTTTTAAATCTATCCGGCAGGCTTTACTTGTACTAAGTAATATACCGTTCGCACTTATTGGGGGAATTATCGCCCTTTGGCTTTCAGGAGAATACCTATCCGTACCAGCATCAGTTGGTTTTATTGCTCTATTAGGTATTGCGGTTCTTAATGGAGTGGTGATGGTGAGTTATTTTAATCATCTTTTCGCGTTAGGAAAGCCAATTCAGGAAGTCATAACTGAAGGGGCAATAAGGAGATTAAGACCGGTTTTAATGACGGCTAGCATTGCAGCATTCGGGTTGGTTCCGTTGCTGTTTGCAACGGGTCCGGGTTCCGAAATACAACGTCCATTGGCAATCGTGGTGATTGGAGGTCTCTTTTCATCTACACCGCTTACGTTGATATTGTTGCCGATTCTTTACAGGAAATTTGCTCAAAATTCCCGGGAGGGACTACTATGAACAACTTGTGCATGCTTTCAATTAACATACCTATAGAGGTAGAGGACAGTATGATAGACTGGTTACTTGAGCAGGAGGAAGTAGAAGGATTTAACAGCATAAAAATTCACGGTCATGGAACTCATGAAATTCACATGGCACTTTTTGAAAAGGTTACTGGAAAATCACAGCGAATAATGTACCAAACGCATCTTTCCAAAGAAAATGCACAATCAATTTTATCAAAATTGAAGCGTGATTTTGCAAAAAATGACATTCATTATATGGTTTTTCCACTGCTAGAGGCAGGTAATCTGATGTTTCTCAATAAAAGATAATCTTTACAAAATCAGTAAATTATTGTCCAATATGGCTAATAAGAGTGGGGACTCGATAATTCAAAAAAATAAAGTGGAGATTTCAGAAATGAAAAAAATATTGGCAACAATGCTATTTGCTGCGGGAGCATTCACAGCGGCCTTTTCGACAAGCGCAATGGCGCAGGGCAACCCATACGAGCCTATCCCGGGTCCGGATGAATGGATAACACTTCCTGATGGTCGTACGTGGGGTTCAACCAGTACTGTATATTATGCCGGAAACGGAAATATCTGGGTTGCGGAACGATGTGGCGGTAATACCAACTGCCTTGATACGCCGGAAATTGACCCCATTATGCTGGTGGATGTGGACGGTAATATTCTGAAAAGTTTTGGTCGGAATATGATCGTCTGGCCGCATGGCTTGCATGTTGATCCGGACGGTAATTTATGGATTGCAGATGCGCGCGGTGATGAAGCCCGCGGTAAAGGGCACCAGGTTCATAAATTCAGCCCTGACGGTGAGCTTCTAATGTCCATTGGAACCGCCGGTGTTGCAGGGCAGGACAAATATGTTTTTAATCAGCCCAATGATGTTGCAGTAACACCAAATGGTGATATTTTCGTTGCTGATGGTCATGGTGCTGGCGGCAATAACCGTGTTGTTAAATATAACAGCAAGGGCGAATATATTATGGAATTTGGCAAGACCGGTTCCGAGCGCGGGGAATTCCGCGAACCACATGCGCTAGCAATCAGTTCAGAAAATAAACTGTTTGTTGGTGACCGTCATAACAACCGTGTGCAGATTTTTGATTTTGATGGAAATCATATTGATTACTGGACACAGTTCGGTCGCCCCAGCGGTTTATATATAGACAAGAATGACATCCTATATTCTGCTGATAGTGAATCCAATACAGGATATCAGCGTAACCCGGGATGGGAACGTGGCATCCGTATTGGTAGCGCAATTACCGGTTGGGTTACGGCTTTTATTCCCGATCCTAATCAGGGATATATGTCGGGAACCAGTGTTGCCGAAGGTGTAACAGCGGATGAAGCTGGCAATGTTTACGGTGCGGAAGTACGGCAAATGAGAATGCGTAAGTATATTCCAAAAACATACCGTGGCGAGCCACAAAGAAGAAACTAGACATAAAACTGGAAAAAAATTAAAAGCCCCCATATCTAAATTCCGGGGGCTTTTTTAATGGAATTAATACGATGCAGATCATCAGATCAAAGGATTTCAAAGCAAACCGTGCATGGGGCGCGAAGGATATTGCGAACATGGATGGTGTTACAACAAGACTGCATTGGACTGATAAGCCATACATCTGGCATGTTATTGATGGCGAGGAAGTTTTTGTCGTTCTTGATGGAAAAGTAGAGATGCGTTACCGTAAAAATGGGAACGAAAATAGTGAAATTCTTAATGTTGGCGATATTTTCTATGCAACGGTTGGTACGGAGCATGTCACACATCCAATCGGTGAGGCAAGAATTCTCGTTATCGAAAAGGAGGGGAGTATATAATTATGAGGGTTAATGCTGATTTTAATGAAGCTGTTGTTATCAGGCCCGAAGATTATGAATGGGTACCCTCCCCGATGCCAGGCGTGGAACGCATGATGCTAGACCGGATGGGCGCGGAAAGCGGCCATGCAACATCGCTGGTAAGATTTTCCCCCAATAGTCAGTTTTCACCACATGACCATCCGGGCGGGGAGGAATTTTTAGTACTCGAAGGCGTTTTTTCAGACGAGCATGAAGATTATAAAGCGGGAACATATGTAAGAAACCCCATTGGAACAGCCCATACACCCAGAATTGGTGATGAAGGGGCGACCATATTTGTAAAACTATGTCAATTTGAGCAACAGGATCAAAATCATTTCCATATTAACACCCATGAGCAACAATGGCTTCCGGGACTGGTTCCGGGGTTAAGTGTTATGCCGCTTCATGAATATGAAGGTGAGCATGTCGCGCTTGTAAAATGGGCGCCAAATACAGTGTTTAATCCGCATCGGCACTGGGGCGGGGAAGAAATACTGGTACTTGAAGGTACTTTTTACGATGAACATGGGGTGTATCCAAAGGGTACCTGGATAAGAAGTCCGCATTTAAGCCAACACCATCCCTATACCAAGGATGATGGTGCCCTGATTTATGTAAAAACGGGTCATTTACCTATTGAAACATAAAAAAATTATTCTGACTGTCGATTTTCGTGTCTACCGTTCGTTTAAGGGTATAGTCTGAATTATCAGATTATTTTCTAAAGCAAATAACAATGGAGAATATCATGAAATATATTGCGTTAATTTATTCAAATGGAGCAACAGATCCAAAACCCGGATCCGAAGAATTTGGACGCTTGATCGGGGAATATCAGGCCGCCACCCAAAAGTTTATTGAGGACAGTTTATGGTGGCGGATGACCCGCTTGAATCCGTCGAAACAGCGACAACGCTTCGTTCAAGAAATGGTGAACTGAACATGACAGATGGGCCATTTGCGGAAACCAAAGAGCAGCTTGGCGGATATTATATATTTGAATGTGATAATCTTGATGATGCCATTAAATATGCTTCGATGATCCCGAGTGTAAAATATGGATTGATCGAAGTCAGACCGATCATGACCATAGAAACATAATAGAGTTATAAGGTATCCCCGTCTTCTCCACCGATTAAATTTGAAACAGCCATTCAATCGATAATCCGGGAGGAATGGGGATATCTTATTTCCACATTATATAAATCAATCAATGATTTTGATCTGGTTGAAGACGTGTTACAGGATGCTGTTGAAACGGCTCTGGTAAAATGGAAACTAGATGGCCTTCCCAAATCGCCAAAAGGCTGGCTTCTCGTTACAGCCAAGCGAAAAGCCATTGATAAAATCAGAAGGCAAAAAAATTTCCAGTCAAAGCAACCTGAATATGAATTGTTGTTAGAACAGGATGATAATGTGAAAGAGGATCAGTTTGATATTCCGGATGAACAGCTTCGGCTTATCTTCACATGCTGCCATCCGGCTTTGGATAATCATGTTTCAACGGCTCTCACATTGCGGCTCTTGGGCGGATTATCCACCCTGGAAATTGCTAAGGCATTTCTGGTCACAAAGGACACAATGGCCCAAAGAATTGTTCGTGGAAAACACAAGATTAAACAAGCGGCTATTCCTTATATTGTTCCCAAAACGGATAGTTTTCAGCAAAGACTGTCGGCCGTTTTAAGCGTGCTTTATTTGATATTTAACGAAGGTTATTCTGCAACATCCGGTGAAAAGCATATTCGTGGTGAACTGTGTAATGAAGCCATCAGGCTTGCCCGGATTTTAAGCGGCCTTTGTCCTGATGAACCGGAAGTAATAGCATTGCTTGGGTTAATGCTATTACATGATTCACGTAAATCTGCCCGATTTGATAAAAGTGGCGGGTTCGTATCACTGGAAGATCAGGACAGGAACCTCTGGAACCAGAAGCTAATCCGGGAAGGAACAAAGCTGACGGAAGTGGCCCTTGGGTATAAAAAAATTGGTCCTTATCAGATACAGGCCGCCATAAGCGCCGTACATGCGAGTGCCCCATCATATGAAAAAACGGACTGGCGGGAAATAGTACTTTTATATGATGAACTTTATAATATAAGCAAAAACCCGGTTGTTGATTTGAACAGGATTGTTGCGCGGGCCAATATAACGGGCGTATGTGCAGAAGTTAAAGCATTAAATAAACTGGAAGGAAAGCTGAAGAACTATCAGCCATTTTATGCCGCCAAGGCAGATTTTCTACTTAAGCTGAATAAAACGGATGAGGCAAAGCACTATTTTGAGAAAGCAATTGAACTAAGCGGTAATGACCGTGAAAAAGAATTCCTCAGAACTAAAATAATGACGATAAACCATTTACAACGAAGGTGATTTATTGTCCAATATCCCGCGTTATAAAAATCACAAAATTAAAATGGAGGACTTGATTGATGTATAAATCAACTGGAATTAGAAAATTGTTTTTCGCGGCAACGGCGGTTGCAATGGCGTTTTCAGCAACACCGGCAAAGGCACAGGTGCTTAATCCTTATGAGCCTATTCAGGGTGAATGGATAACACTCCCGGATGGGCGTGAGTGGGGATCAACCAGTACTGTTTATTATGCCGGAAACGGAAATATATGGGTTGCGGAACGATGTGGCGGTAATACCAATTGCCTGGATACGCCGGACGTCGACCCTATCATGCTGGTGGATGTGGACGGTAATATTCTGAAAAGTTTTGGCCGGAACATGATCGTATGGCCGCACGGTATTCATGTTGATCCTGATGGCAATCTCTGGCTAGCGGATGCCCGCGGTGATGAAGCACGCGTTAAAGGGCATCAGGTTCATAAATTCAGCCCTGACGGTGAGCTTTTAATGTCGCTCGGTACAGCGGGTGTTGCCGGGCAGGATAAATATATCTTTGACCAGCCAAATGATGTTGCGGTAGCAGCCAACGGGGATATTTTTGTTGCGGATGGTCACGGTGCTGGCGGTAACAACCGTATCGTAAAATATAACAGCAAGGGCGAATATATTTTGGAATGGGGCAAAACCGGTTCCGAACGCGGTGAATTCCGTGAACCACACGCCATTGCCATTAATTCAGAAGGTAAAATATTTGTCGGGGACCGCCATAACAACCGTGTGCAGATTTTCGACCAGGACGGAAATCATCTTGATTACTGGACGCAGTTTGGTCGCCCAAGTGGCATTTATATCGATAAAAATGACATTATGTATGTTGCGGATAGCGAATCCAATACCGGCTATCAGCGTAACCCAGGATGGGAACGGGGTATCCGTATAGGCAGTTCGATTACCGGCTGGGTTACGGCGCTTATTCCTGATCCGAATAATGGTATGGAGCCACGGTTCACCAGCGTTGCAGAAGGGGTAACAGCGGATGAAGCCGGGAATGTTTATGGCGCGGAAGTCCTGCAAAGAAGAATGCGCAAATATATCCCCAAAGGATATTTTGCCAATCCGCCTCAGCGGAACTAAATTAATCCGTTTTAAAAGCCCCGTTAATTTTAAACGGGGCTTTTTTCATTTTGCGGATCGTTTGTCAATATATCTTGAAAGTTCATACATGCCCCATGATGCAAACGCGATCACGATCGCCAGCATGCCCCAGCGCATCAGTTCAGCAAAAAACGCGGCATTCATTTGTGGCCATTCAAATATATAGGCATTAAGGCGTTCATTTCTTTCAGTCATCCAATGCCATCCGCTATGGGCAACCAGTGCCGACATAAGGATTGCACCGGTTTTTTCCGCGACCATATATTTGAAAATCAGATTAAGCACTGGCAGCACCAGAAGCAGTATGAATAACTGCCCTATTTCCACACCAAGGTTAAATGAAAGAAGCGATGTAAACAAATGGGCACCGGCAAACTGCATATTTTCGGTAAGCAAGAACGAAAATCCAAAGCCGTGCACCAGACCAAACCCAAAGGCGACCATCCATCGTTTTTCGAGCTTTGCACCGACAATATTTTCAAAGGCCATATAGACAATAGAAAGCGCTATTAGTGTTTCGATTAAGGGGGGAAACCATAATGCTTGCGGGGCAAGTCCAAAAGCCGTGGAAATAAGGGTAATTGAATGTGCAACCGTAAAGGATGTTACGACCGGGATCAGTTTTCGGAAATTTCTTAACGGGATTACCAGACACAGAAGAAAAAGAATATGATCCGTTCCTTCCAGAATATGGAAAAAGCCGAGTTCCATGAAGGCATAAAGGGCATGTAAAAGACTTGGATCAAGTTCAACAACTCCGGGGTTACCCGTATAATTAAAAACACGTTCACCGGTACCAGCAGGAATAAAGCGCAGGACCGTATTTGTGATACTGGCAAGCCGGTTTAGAGTAGGTTGAATTGAAAAGCGGGACTGGTCCGATTTTATGGGAAATTCATAAAGTACATCAAGCACCACCTGCTTATAATAAATTTTTGTCTCATTGGTCAGTGGGGCTTTGTTAATATTTTCAATGGCTGTTTCCCATGTTCTGATGGATGAATCCTGCGGCGATGTCGCACGGTAAGCGGTAATCATTTTATCTTCAATAAGCTCGCCTTCTTCAAAAACCTGAAGTTCTTCAGTCAGATAAACATGGGCTGCCCCTAATAAATCGGGATCCGCCCGTTCAAAATCAAGATAACCGGGACCAAAGGTCGGGTAGACAATTTCACTCATACTTTCAAGCGGTACACGAAGAAGAAGTTTAAGGGTGTTGCCTTCCGGCTTCACATACATATGTACCGTGACTGAAGCGGGGATATCATGTGCTTTGGCAGGAGCCGCAATCATGGTTAGTGATAGTAGCAGGAACAGAATTCCGGTTATCGTTTTGTGGCAGATTGTTTTAATGTAGTTCATGATTTCCCAAATATCCCTGACAAAATATTGTTATTTATCCCGCCGTATTTCATATGAAAACCAAAAGAAAGAGTCAATTTTTATTGTGAATACTATTGCAGATTCAATGCTTGAACGGCAAAGTGATATACTGTATCGTTTGGTAACAGCATAATGTTCGGCTCGGGAGAATGAAACACGTTATGCTGAGCTGAACAAATAAAAACGAAATATGGAATAAAATCATGAAATTAAAAAATAAGGTTTTAATGGGAGCTGCGCTTGCTGTTTCTCTCGTTGGTTTAAGCCTTGGACAACAATTCGTGAGCACTGGTAGTGAGGCAACTGGACAAGCCCCGCAAGCCCCGGCTTTCGAAGTTGATCCATTTTGGCCACAGCCACTCGGGAATGAGTGGATACTGGGTAACGTTATTGGTGTTGCAATTGACGAACGCGATCATGTGTTCATTGTTCATCGCGCATCAGGAGACGGCATTTTCGGCCCAAGAACAGAAATTGGACTTGCTACCGGTGTATCAATCTGCTGTACACCCGCACCACCAATTATTGAATTTGATCCTGATGGTAACGTCGTAAATGCATGGGGCGGCCCGGTTGAGGGTGCACCATATACATGGCCATCATCCAACCATGGTATTGAAATTGACCATCATGGTAATATCTGGATCGGCGGTAATGGTGGCGACGACAGCCATATTCTTAAATTTACCCGTGACGGTGAGTTTTTGGAGCAGGTAGGTATACCGGGTTTCCGTGAGCCTGATAGCAACGATACAACCCGTTTCTCACGTGTTGCGGAAGTTTCTGTTGTTCCGGAAACGAATGAGGCATTCGTATCTGATGGCTATGGTAACCGCCGTATCGCTGTTCTTGATGCAACAACAAATGAATTCAAACGCTACTGGGGTGCTTACGGTAATCGTCCGGAAGATTCATCAGAAAGATACCGCCATGATCCGAGCACACCACCACATCCGCAATTTACAGGACCGGTGCACTGTGCGCAGCCATCAAAGGATGGAAAATTATATGTCTGTGACCGCTCCAGTGACCGTATCCAGGTGTTTGAACAGGATGGTACATTTCTGTTTGAAAAACTGATTATGCCGGAAACCCTTTCACAGGGTTCAACATGGGATATCAGTTTCTCAACGGATGCAGATCAGAAATATGTTTATCTTGCTGATGGTCAGAACCAGCGTGTTCATATTCTTCTTCGTGAAACACTTGAGCCACTGACCATGTTTGGTGGCGGTGGTCGTCAGCCGGGTCTCTGGTTTGCGCCACATAGTATTGCGACGGATTCCAAAGGAAATATTTATACCACTGAAACTTACGAAGGTAAGCGTATTCAGAAGTTTGTCTATAAAGGTTTGAAGGATGTCCCTGCGATGGATCAGGGTCCGCTTTGGCCTGAGGGTAAGCTTAACAAGTAAAATTGTTTCAGACATGAAAAAACCCCCGTGGAGAAATCCACGGGGGTTTTTAATTGGTTAAAGATGTTTTTTAATCATCAGGCAGGGCATAAACCCTGAACTCACCGGGATAAGCACCACCTGAAACAGAAACGCAGAGATACTGCTTGCCGTCGATCATATAGGTCATTGGTGATCCGGATTGACCAGCAGGCATCCATATTTCACCGACATTCTCGCCGGTTTCCTTGTCATAAGCACGAAGCATGGCGCCGCGCTCACGATCACCAGGATTTGTTACCAGCATATCACCAACAATTACAAGTGTTTTGGTTACAACTACACCAACAGTTGATGGTTGACCCGTGCGCGGGATATCCATCCCCTGAAGATCCGGGTGGTATCTTACGTTATCCGGTGTTTCACCATGTGGTACTTTCCATAGGACTCTTCCAGCATTCA
>JAYODU010000013.1:0-60375 GCA_038106445.1 Kordiimonadaceae bacterium
AAGTGGTGCCCCCACACGGACTCGAACCGCGGACCTACTGATTACAAATCAGTTGCTCTACCAACTGAGCTATAGAGGCATCTTAGAGAAGCTTACATCTGATACTTATACGCAGAATCTGATGAAAGTAGGCGCAAACTAGTGATGTTTTATTTCAAAATCAAGTATTATTTTTAGGGGGATGCTTTTTTTATTCAGCTTGAAAAAACATAAAGTGCAACGGCGGCTGCATTGGACACATTAAGACTTTCAACAGTACGTTTAATAGGAAGTTTGACAAGTGCGTCACAATGATCCGCTGTTCCTTTTCGGATGCCTTTACCTTCTGCGCCCATTATAAGTGCAATATTACGACCGTAATCAGCATTGCGAATATCCTGTTCAGCATGACCATCTAATCCGATACGCCAATAGCCCATTTCAGCAAGTTTATCCATAGCCCTGCTTAAGTTTGTAACGCGAACCCACGGCATTGTTTCCAGTGCCCCGGATGCCGATTTCGCAAGTGCTCCGGATTCCAGTGGCGCATGTCTGTCAGTCGTGATTATGGCTTTGGCGCCAAACGCTGCAGCACTGCGGATAATTGCGCCAACATTATGAGGATCAGTCACCTGATCAAGAACAAGTAGCAAATTTTTTTCATCAGGTGTGATTGCACAGCATTCATCCAGATAAGGGGTAGGGAGAGGAGTAGTTAATAATGCAATTCCCTGATGCACCGAGCCTTCAGCAAAAATTTTTTCAAATTGCTCGACGGGAACAATTTCAGGGTTTAATTCACGAATGTTGAGATGAATCTCAGTAAGTGCTTCCCTATACTCATCGTGATTTCGTCGGGATATAATTAGTTTTTTGATTTTGCGTGATGGATTTTCCAGTGCCGCTAAAACAGCGTGCCGCCCAAAAAGCCATAAACCGTCAGAAGGTGCAGAAAAACTTCTGGGTTGTAGCTGTTCCGGTGGTGTCGATTTTTTATCGTGTTTTCGCGGGCGATTTTTTTTATTTTTATTTTTGCTCATAGCATTTGCTATAATCCAGTCTGTTTAAGAGCGCAACTGCTTTAATTCTTTATGTTTTTGTCCCATTTTCGCAACTTTCGTGATTTGGAGGTCAAATAGTTGTAAAATTCCGTTGACAACACAGAATAAATGTCCATATTGCGGCTTCAAGTTGCCAGCTTGTGCTGGCGACTTATACCCTGTTATGGAGGGGTGGCCGAGTGGTTAAAGGCACCAGACTGTAAATCTGGCCGCGTAGCGTACACAGGTTCAAATCCTGTCCCCTCCACCATTTACGATAAGGCTTTGAAAAAGATAAAGCCGGATCCAGGTAAAATCAGGGTGGAGCGGAGCTTAACCGCGGGCGTAGCATAATGGTAATGCAGCAGCCTTCCAAGCTGAATACGAGGGTTCGATTCCCTTCGCCCGCTCCAATTTTAAATGCGGTGGATGCGCGATTTGCCATACACTGTTTTGTTTAATTAAGGGATTATGGAAAACCCTTTATAAAAAAACTTAGGTAGAAGAAGATGGCTAAAGAGAAATTTGAACGCAATAAGCCGCATTGTAATGTTGGTACAATCGGCCACGTTGACCATGGCAAGACGACGTTGACAGCAGCGATAACGAAGGTATTGGCTGAGACGAGTGGTAGGGGTGCAGCGGTTGATTTTGCGAATATTGACAAGGCCCCTGAGGAGCGTGAGCGCGGTATTACGATATCGACTGCGCATGTTGAGTATGAGACAGATGCGCGTCACTATGCGCATGTTGACTGTCCTGGTCACGCTGACTATGTGAAGAACATGATCACTGGTGCGGCCCAGATGGATGGTGCGATATTGGTTGTTAATGCGGCGGATGGTCCGATGCCA
This sequence comes from Kordiimonadaceae bacterium, assembly GCA_038106445.1. Classification (GTDB taxonomy): domain Bacteria; phylum Pseudomonadota; class Alphaproteobacteria; order Sphingomonadales; family Emcibacteraceae; genus Pseudemcibacter. The sequence goes on from JAYODU010000013.1 coordinate 1,874, forward strand.
CAGACCCGCGAGCATATCCTTCTTGCGCGTCAGGTAGGTGTTCCTGCCCTTGTTGTATATCTTAACAAGGTTGATCAGGTTGATGATGAGGAGCTATTGGAGCTTGTTGAGATGGAGATCCGTGAGCTTCTGACAGAATATGAGTTTCCTGGTGATGACATTCCGATTGTTCCTGGTTCTGCCCTTGCGGCACTTGAGGGCCGTGACGACAATATTGGTAAGGAAAGCATCCTGAAACTTATGCAGGCGGTTGATGATTATATTCCACAGCCTGAGCGTGCGATTGATGGTGCGTTTTTGATGCCGATTGAGGATGTTTTCTCTATTTCGGGACGTGGTACAGTTGTTACGGGCCGTGTTGAGCGTGGTGTTGTGAAGGTTGGTGAGGAAGTTGAGATTGTTGGGATCAAGAAGACCCAGAAGACAACGGTTACCGGCGTTGAGATGTTCCGCAAGCTGCTTGACAGTGGTCAGGCTGGAGACAACATTGGTGCTCTTATCCGTGGTGTTGGCCGTGAAGAGGTTGAGCGTGGTCAGGTTCTTGCGCATGTTGGTACGATTACACCGCATACGAAGTTTAAAGGTGAGGCCTATATTCTGACGAAGGAAGAGGGTGGCCGTCATACACCGTTCTTTACGAACTACCGTCCTCAGTTTTATTTCCGTACGACCGATGTGACAGGTGTTGTTACTCTTGATGCGGGTGTTGAGATGGTTATGCCAGGAGACAATGTGTCTATTGATGTTGAGCTGATCAACCCGATTGCCATGGATGAAGGTCTTCGTTTCGCGATCCGTGAAGGTGGTCGTACCGTAGGCGCCGGCGTCGTCGCAAAAATTATTGAATAGCATATAAAGCAAGGCGGGTCTTGTAATGAGGCGCGCCTTACTTATTTGTAGGAGTGTAGCTCAGTTGGTAGAGCACCGGTCTCCAAAACCGGGTGTCGGGAGTTCGAGTCTCTCCACTCCTGCCAATTAATTAGAAGTGGATTTATGATAAGAATCAGAGTATTCATCATCAAATTCATAAATGATATGGAAGTATGAACAATGGCAAAAACGTCTCCAGCTGAATTTGTAAGACAAGTTCGCCAGGAAGTATCAAAAGTAGTTTGGCCGACCCGAAAGGAAGTGACTATCACAACCATCATGGTATTTATCATGGCGGCGGTAATGTCGGTTTTTTTTCTGGGTGTGGATCAGCTTTGGTCGTGGGTTGTTGGACTGTTACTGGGACTGGGAGCATAAATCATGGCGACAACTGCAAGATGGTATATTGTTCAGGCGTATTCTGGTTATGAAAAAAAAGTGGCAGAAGCAATCAAGGCTTCGGCAGCGCTACATGGCTTAGATGCACTGATTGAAGATGTAATTGTACCGGTAGAAGAAGTTGTGGAAGTTAAAAAAGGCAAAAAAGTAACAAGTGAGCATAAATTTTTTCCTGGTTACGTACTTGCAAAAATGGTTATGACTGATGCTTCCTATCATCTGATTAAAAATACGCCGAAAGTTAGCGGCTTTTTGGGAGCGGGCGGCAAGCCATCGCCGATAAGCGATAAAGAAGTAGCTCAAATTCTTCAACAGGTTGAGGAAGGTGTGGACCGTACTTCGCCTTCTGTTACATATGATATTGGCGAAGAAGTCCGTGTTGTAGATGGTCCGTTTAATTCGTTTGTTGGTATTGTCGAAGGTGTTGATGTCGAGAAAATGCGCCTTAAAGTTTCAGTTTCCATCTTTGGTCGTGCGACACCTGTTGAGCTGGAATATAATCAGGTCGAAAAAAACTAGTATTATTCTTCATAGGCTGTTATAAGCCGCATTTACTGAGTCGCTGAAAGATATAATTTTTTGGCGGCTTGTCATTTGAAAGGTTATTTCAAATGAAAATGGACAAAAGTCCACTAGCGTGTGGAAGGCCCGCCATGGCCGTACCACATCCCTTTAAACATTAATTATATAAAGGTATACAATGGCAAAGAAAATTGACGGTTATATTAAACTGCAGGTACCTGCAGGCGTAGCCACACCATCACCGCCGATTGGGCCAGCACTTGGTCAACGCGGAGTAAATATCATGGAATTCTGTAAAGCGTTCAATGCTCAAACTCAGGATATGGAAAAAAATATGCCTATCCCGACAACGATCACTGTTTATGCGGATCGTAGTTTTACGTTTGTAACTAAATCGCCACCTGCGTCATTCCTGATTAAAAAGGCAGCCAAGCTAAAATCGGCTTCAAAATTACCTGGACGTGAAACTGCAGGATCTGTAACGGCTGCACAAGTTCAGGAAATTGCAGATATGAAAATGGTTGATTTAAACGCAAATTCACCAGAAGCAGCTTTCCAGATCATAGCAGGCACTGCCCGTTCTATGGGTATTGAAGTTAAAGGATAAGATGATGGCTAAATTAGGAAAACGCGCGAAAGCGATGCGTGACGGTCTTGATCTTAATGCTTCATACTCGATTGAGGATGCTGTCAAGATACTTAAAGAGCGCTCAAAAGTTAAATTTGATGAAACAGTTGAAGTATCAATTGGTCTGGGTGTTGACCCACGTCATGCTGATCAGATGGTTCGTGGTGTTGTAGGACTTCCGAATGGCACTGGTAAATCCGTTCGTGTTGCAGTGTTTGCCCGTGGGGATAATGCAAAAAAAGCAAAAGCAGCCGGCGCTGAATTTGTGGGTGCAGAAGATTTGATGGAACAGATCCAAAACGGTGAAATGGGTTTTGATCGCTGTATTGCGACACCGGACATGATGGCTATAGTCGGTCGTCTTGGGAAGGTTCTTGGTCCACGTGGTCTTATGCCAAACCCGAAGCTGGGCACTGTTACACAAAACGTGGAAGCTGCTGTTAAAGCCGCCAAGGGCGGTCAGGTTGAGTACCGCGTTGAAAAAGCAGGCATCATTCATTGTGGTGTTGGTAAAATAAGTTTTGATGAAAAAGCAATTGCCGAGAATGTAAGAACACTCGTAAATGCAGTTGTTAAAGCGAAACCGTCCGGGGTTAAAGGCACATATTTTAAAAATATGTCATTGTCTTCGACGATGGGTCCTGGACTTCGCATTGATACAGCATCAGCATTGAGCGAATAACGCCGGCTGATGAAAAGGAATTCCGTTAGACGTGTCTGACGGGAACTTGGGGTTACGGCTTATAAGGTGTAACCCCGGCTTGTCCGAAACTGCAGGTGTCTGAACCTTTATTGTAAGGGGATGATTTAAGCCTAGAGGCCTGCATAGATGGGGTTGTGGCATTGCCACAGTTTCCGTGTGGAAGCCCGTATGGGTGAATACGACAGGCATGAGCGATATCGGATGGCTTGCCATACGGTATTTAATTTGAACGGTGAAGATTGAATTTTCAGTCTTCGCAAATTGAAATCGGAGACGAGAATGGATCGTACTCAAAAAGAGGAAATGGTATCCTTTCTTAAAGGTGTTTTTGACACATCAGCTTCCATAGTTGTAATTCGTAACTTGGGCTTGAATGTGGCTGAAATGCAGGATTTGCGCATTAAAATGCGTGAACAGGGTGCTACCCTGAAGGTTGCCAAAAACCGGCTCGCTCGTCTTGCTCTTGAAGGCTCTAAAATAGAAGGCCTCTCAGATCACCTTACTGGAACAACAGTACTTGGTTATTCCGAAGATGTTGTGGCAGCTGCAAAGGTACTTGTGAAATATGCCAAAGATAATGAAAAAATTGAAATTGTCGGCGGTACTATGGAAACCACTCTTCTTGATGTTGATGGTGTCAAGTCACTTGCAGCACTTCCGGGGTTAGATGAACTGCGTGGTAAAATTGTTGGGCTATTACAGGCTCCGGCAGGAAAACTTGCGGCTATTACGCAAGCTCCGGCTGGCCAGTTAGCCCGCGTATTCGGGGCCTATGGATCGCAAGGTTAAGCGGCCCAGGTTTCAATTGAATAAAATTTGAAATAAGGAAAAATAAAATGGCTGATCTTAATAAGATTGCTGATGAGTTATCTGCACTGACAGTAATGGAAGCTGCGGAGCTTTCAAAACTTCTTGAAGAAAAGTGGGGCGTTTCTGCTGCAGCTCCTGTGGCTGTTGCGACTGCGCCTGGTGCTGCTGGTGGTGACGCTGGTGCTGCTGCTGAGAAAGACGAGTTTGACGTTGTTCTTGCTGCCGCAGGTGACAAGAAGATTAACGTGATTAAAGAAGTACGTGGTATCACAGGTCTTGGACTTAAAGAGTCTAAAGATCTAGTAGAAGGCGCACCTAAAGTTATTAAAGAAGGTGTTGCAAAAGCTGAAGCTGAAGAACTTAAAGCTAAGCTGGAAGCAGCCGGTGCTACTGTAGAACTTAAATAGTTCTAACAAAAATTTAAAGGTGGTGTGAGGTATGTTTTACCCATACCACCTTTACCCTTATCTAAAGGGAGAGTGGTTTAAACATTGGGTTGGATATTTAAAATTTGTTAAAAAACAATAATTTGTCGTTGATTTTGGAGTTATTTTGACTAATTTAAACTGGCCGTTTTCAGAAGCTTTTTCTGAAGCGGTTTTTGGCGTATCTGACAAGGTGTTTATTTAAAAGTTATTGAATTATCTGTAAGTGTTTGTTTTTTTTGATAATTCAATTTGATCAAGACTATATTGGCGAGGGTTGAACATGGCGACTTCTTATTCCAGTCGTAAAAAAGTTCGTAAGAATTTTGGACGTATTCGTGAAGTGGCAGAAATGCCGAATCTTATTAAAGTTCAGAAAAGCTCTTATGATCAGTTTCTACAAACAGATATTGCATATGAAGACCGTACAAATGATGGTTTGCAGGGTGTATTTAAAAGCGTATTTCCGATTACGGATTTTGCCGAAACGGCATCGCTTGAGTTCGTTTCATATGAGTTGGAAAAACCGAAATATGATACTGATGAGTGTCAACAGCGGGACATGACCTATGCGGCACCACTGCGTGTTACGCTTCGCCTGATCGTGTTTGAAGTTGATGAGGAAACAGAATCCCGTAGTGTGCTTGATATTAAAGAGCAGGACGTTTATATGGGTGATTTACCGCTTATGACTGACCGCGGAACATTCATCGTAAACGGCACCGAACGCGTTATTGTATCGCAAATGCATCGTTCGCCAGGTGTATTTTTTGATCATGATGCCGGCAAGACACAGGCTTCTGGTAAATTCCTGTTTTCTGCCCGTGTAATTCCTTACCGTGGTTCTTGGCTTGATTTCGAATTTGACGCGAAAGATATTATCCATGTACGTTTTGACCGTCGTCGTAAAATGCCTGTAACCACGCTTCTGTATGCGCTGGGGCTGACTGCTGAAGATATTCTGAATTATTATTATGGCCGTGTAACATACAAGAAAAGCAAGGGCGGATGGAGTGTACCTTTTGATCCTGATGCATGGCGTGGTGTTAAACCTACTTTTGACCTGGTGAATGCCAAGAATGGCGAAGTTATCGTAGAGGCAGGTAAAAAAATTACGCCACGTGAGGTTAAGCAGCTTCAAAGTGATGGACTTAAAGACCTTCTTCTTCCTGATGAAGACCTGATCAATCGTTTTGCTGCTGAAGATATTGTTAATGACAAGACTGGTGAAATTTACATTGAGGCTGGTGAAGAGATAACCCAGGAGCATCTTGAAATACTTGTAAATGCAGGGTTTAAATCCATTGATACACTTGATATTGACCATGTTCGTATTGGGCAGTTCCTGCGTAATACGCTTATGACTGACAAAGTACAGAACCGGGATATGGCACTTTCTGAAATTTACCGTGTAATGCGCCCTGGTGAACCGCCAACCAGAGAAACTGCCGAAGCATTGTTTGAAGGTTTGTTCTTTGATGCGGAACGCTATGATTTGTCTTCTGTCGGTCGTGTTAAAATGAATATGCGTCTTGATCTGGACTGTCCGGATGATGTGCGTGTTCTTCGAAAAGAAGATATTCTTGAAGTTCTTAGAACAATGATCGACCTTAAAGATGGCAAAGGTGTTGTGGATGATATTGACCACCTTGGAAACCGTCGTGTCCGTTCTGTAGGCGAGTTGATGGAAAATCAGTACCGCATTGGTCTTCTTCGGATGGAACGTGCTATCCGTGAACGCATGAGCAGTATTGATATCGATACAGTGATGCCACATGATCTTGTGAACGCAAAACCTGCGGTTGCTGCAGTACGTGAATTCTTTGGTTCCTCTCAACTTTCACAATTTATGGACCAAACCAATCCGCTTTCTGAAATCACACATAAACGTCGCCTTTCTGCGCTCGGTCCTGGCGGCCTTACCCGTGAACGTGCCGGATTTGAGGTGCGTGACGTTCATACAACACATTATGGACGGATTTGTCCTATTGAAACGCCTGAGGGGCCAAATATCGGTCTGATAAATTCGCTCGCGACATATGCTAAAGTGAATAAGTACGGTTTCATTGAAACACCGTACCGGAAAGTTGAAAACGGCAAAATCACGGATGAAGTAGTCTATCTTTCAGCGATGGAGGAAGAAAAATATACAATTGCACAGGCCAATACACCGCTTGATGACAACGGAAACTTTGCAAATGAGCTGGTGGACTGCCGTATAGCAGGTGACCATGTGCTTAAAAAGCATGAAGATATTAACCTGATGGACGTATCGCCGAAGCAGGTTGTTTCTGTTGCTGCAGCACTTATTCCGTTTCTTGAAAATGATGACGCGAACCGTGCTCTGATGGGATCAAACATGCAACGTCAGGCGGTGCCACTTCTGAGGGCGGAATCACCGTTTGTCGGTACAGGTATGGAGCGCATTGTGGCCCGTGATTCTGGTGCTGCTGTTGTCGCAACACGTGGTGGGGTCATAGACCAGGTTGATGCAATTCGTGTTGTTGTACGTGTAACTGACAAAATAGAGAACGATGAATCAGCAGTGGATATTTACACATTGCAGAAATTCCAGCGTTCAAACCAGAACACATGTATTAACCAGCGTCCAATCGTTAAAGTGGGTGACGAGGTTAAGGCAGGCGATGTTATTGCTGATGGTCCATCAACGGATCTGGGTGAACTGGCACTTGGACGGAATGTGCTGGTAGCCTTTATGCCATGGCATGGCTATAACTTCGAAGATAGTATCCTGATTTCAGAACGTATTGTTAAAGATGATGTCTTTACTTCAATTCATATTGAAGAATTTGAAGTTATGGCACGTGATACAAAACTGGGCCCGGAAGATATTACCCGCGATATTCCGAATGTGGGTGAAGAAGGTCTTCGTAACCTTGATGAAGCTGGCATTGTTTACCTGGGAGCTGAAGTACACCCGGGTGATATTCTTGTTGGCAAGATCACGCCAAAAGGCGAAAGTCCGATGACGCCGGAAGAAAAGCTTCTTCGCGCAATCTTCGGTGAAAAGGCCGCAGATGTTCGTGATACTTCCATGCGTCTGCCGCCGGGAGTTGCCGGTACAGTGGTTGAGGTTCGCGTCTTTAACAGACATGGTATTGATAAAGATGAGCGTGCTATTGCCATAGAACGTGAAGAAATTGAACGCCTGTCAAAAGACCGCGAAGATGAACAATCAATCCTTGATCGTTCCATTTATGCGCGTCTTAAACCACTTCTTTTGGGTCAGACTGTTGCTTCAGGTCCCAAGGAAGCGAAAAAAGGCACAAAAATCACTGAAGAACTACTGGATGAACTTAACACCGGACTTTGGTGGCAGATTGCCGTTTCTGATGACAAGGTTATGGAAAAAGTTGATGCCCTGCATCAGCAGTTTCAAGATGCCCGTTCGCGTCTGCATGCACGTTTTGAAGAAAAAATTGAAAAGCTACAACGTGGTGATGAACTGCTCCCTGGTGTGCTGAAAATGGTTAAGGTTTTTGTAGCTGTTAAGCGTAAACTTCAACCAGGTGACAAAATGGCTGGTCGTCACGGAAATAAAGGTGTTATTTCTCGTATCCTGCCACAAGAGGACATGCCATATCTTGAAGATGGTACACCGGTTGACATCTGTCTTAATCCACTTGGTGTTCCATCGCGTATGAATGTGGGACAAATCCTTGAGACGCATCTTGGTTGGGCGTCACGCGGCCTTGGTGTTCAGATTTCTGAAATGCTTGATGAACATAATATCGATGAAAAGGCCAAAGCGGATAACCTTCGTAAGAAATTTAAGGAAGTCTATAGTAAAGAACAGTTTAAAGCTGAAATTACACCGCTTAATGATGAAGACCTAATAGGTATGTCGGATAACCTTCGTAATGGTATTCCGATGGCTACGCCGGTGTTTGACGGTGCCCATGAACCCGACGTTGTGGCAATGCTTAATCAGGCCGGCCTTGATGGTTCGGGACAGGTCGATCTTTATGACGGGCTTACTGGTGACAAGTTTGACCGTAAAGTGACCGTTGGTTACATTTATATGCTTAAACTACATCACTTGGTGGATGATAAGATTCATGCTCGTTCTATTGGTCCATATTCACTTGTGACGCAACAACCGCTTGGTGGTAAAGCCCAGTTTGGCGGTCAGCGCTTCGGTGAGATGGAAGTATGGGCCCTGCAGGCATATGGCGCCGCTTATACATTACAGGAAATGCTAACTGTGAAGTCTGATGATGTTAATGGCCGTACAAAGGTATACGAATCTATCGTCCGTGGTGATGACAGCTTCGATGCAGGTGTTCCGGAATCATTCAATGTTCTGGTCAAAGAGATGAAGTCTCTCTGCCTGAATGTTGAACTTACAAATCACAACCATTAGGACCGTTACTGGATAAGGAGAATTGGCTATGGGCCAGGAAATCGTAAATTTCTTCAATGCAAATGCAAAACCAGAAACATTTGATAATATCAAAATTCTGATTGCAAGTACTGAACAGATCCGGTCATGGTCTTTTGGTGAGATCAAAAAGCCGGAAACAATAAATTACCGTACATTCAAACCTGAAAGGGACGGTCTTTTCTGTGCGCGCATCTTTGGTCCGATCAAGGACTATGAATGTCTTTGCGGAAAATATAAGCGCATGAAGTATCGCGGTATCACATGTGAAAAATGTGGTGTTGAAGTTACTTTAAGCAAAGTGCGCCGTGACCGTATGGGTCACATTGAGCTTGCGGCACCTGTGGCGCATATCTGGTTCCTTAAGTCTTTACCAAGCCGTATTGGTTTGATGCTGGACATGACCCTCAAGGATCTTGAGCGGGTTCTTTATTTTGAACAGCATATTGTTACAGAACCGGGCCTTACCAACCTTAAGATGAAGCAGCTTCTGACCGAAGAAGAATATGTACGTGCTCAGGAAGAATATGGTGAAGACAGTTTCTCAGCCGGTATTGGTGCGGAAGCGATTAAGGTGCTTCTTGAGAATATTGATCTTGAGCAGGAAAAAGAAGATCTTCTCAGAGAGCTTGCAGAAACAAAATCAGAGCTTAAACCAAAGAAAATTGTTAAACGCCTGAAAATTATTGAAGGTTTTATAGAAAGCGATAATCGTCCTGAATGGATGATATTGGAAGTACTTCCGGTAATTCCACCAGAGCTTCGCCCGCTTGTGCCACTTGATGGCGGTCGTTTTGCAACGTCTGATCTAAATGATCTGTATCGTCGTGTGATAAACCGTAATAACCGTCTGAAGCGTCTTATGGAACTGCGGGCACCGGATATTATTGTTCGTAACGAAAAACGGATGCTGCAGGAATCTGTTGACGCATTGTTTGATAATGGTCGTCGTGGTCGTGTGATCACCGGTGCTAACAAGCGTCCTCTGAAATCACTTTCTGATATGCTAAAAGGCAAGCAGGGACGTTTCCGTCAAAATCTGCTTGGAAAGCGCGTAGATTATTCAGGACGTTCCGTAATTGTGGTGGGCCCTGACTTGCTATTGCATCAATGCGGTCTGCCAAAGAAAATGGCGCTTGAGCTGTTTAAACCATTTATATATGCGCGTCTTGATAAGCTAGGTATTGCGACAACAATCAAACAGGCGAAAAAATTGGTTGAAAAAGAACGTCGTGAAGTATGGGATGTGCTAGACGTTGTAATTCGTGAACACCCGGTATTCCTTAACCGGGCACCTACACTGCACAGGCTTGGTATTCAGGCTTTTGAACCCGTTCTTATCGAAGGTAAGGCTATCCAGCTTCATCCTCTGGTATGTGCGGCGTTTAATGCGGACTTTGATGGTGACCAGATGGCGGTTCATGTGCCACTTAGTCTTGAAGCCCAGCTTGAAGCCCGTGTGCTTATGATGTCAACAAACAATATTCTAAGCCCGTCAAACGGTAAGCCGATTATTGTGCCTTCCCAGGACATTATTCTCGGTCTTTATTATATGACCACTGCGAAAAAAGGTGAGCCGGGCGAAGGTATGGTATTTGGGGATCTGGATGAAGTCGAACTTGCACTTAATGCCAAGGCAATAACACTTCACAGTGCCATTAAATGCAGGATTGATTCAGTTGATGATGAAGGCAACCCGATCCGGAAAATAGTGGATACAACACCTGGTCGTGCCATGCTTGCGAAAAATCTTCCCAAGCATCCTGAGATTTCATTTGAAAAACTGATTAATCGCCGTATTGGTAAACGCGAAATTTCTGAAGTGATTGATATTGTTTATCGTCATTCGGGTCAAAAGCGTACTGTTTTATTTGCTGATGGTGTGATGCGCCTAGGTTTCCGTGAAGCTTGTAAGGCAGGTATTTCATTTGGTAAGGATGATATGATCATTCCTGATACCAAAGCCTCAATCATTGAGACGACTACAAATTCAGTCAAAGAATTTGAAGATCAATATCAGCAAGGCCTAATCACCCAGGGTGAGAAATATAACAAAGTAGTGGATGCCTGGTCACAATGTACCGACCGTGTTGCTGACGCTATGATGGCAGAAATTTCCAAGGAAGAGGTAGATGCTGACGGTCGTTCGCTACCAACCAATTCCATATTTATGATGGCTGATAGTGGTGCTCGTGGTTCTGCGGCGCAGATGAAACAGCTTGCCGGTATGCGGGGACTTATGGCGAAGCCTTCCGGTGAAATTATTGAAACGCCAATCATTTCAAATTTCAAGGAAGGCTTAAGCGTCCTTGAATATTTTAACTCTACCCATGGTGCCCGTAAGGGACTGGCCGATACGGCTCTTAAAACAGCGAACTCCGGTTATCTGACACGCCGCCTTGTTGACGTTTCTCAGGACTGTGTTGTGACCGAAGAAGATTGTGGAACCCAGATGGGTATTGATATGGCTGAAGTTGCCGACGGTGGTGATGTGATCGTGAAATTGAGCGATCGTATTGTCGGACGTTGTTTGGCTGTTGATGTGAACGATCCTGTAAGTGGCGAACTTATATATGAAGCCGGCACATACCTTGATGAAGTAAAAGCTGAAGAAATCGAAAAGAGTGCTTCTCCAACTGTGAAGGTTCGTTCTGCACTGACATGTGAAACCAAAAATGGATGTTGTGTTAAATGTTACGGACGTGACCTGGCACGTGGTACTATTGTTAACGTAGGTGAGGCAGTGGGTGTTATTGCTGCGCAATCCATCGGAGAGCCAGGTACACAGCTTACAATGCGTACATTCCATATTGGTGGTACAGCGTCTTCCGTTTCACAGCAATCCACGCTAGAGGCTTCACATGATGGTGTTGTCAAATTTAACAATGAAAAAGTTGTTAAGGACAGTAAAGGCCGTTCTGTGGTTCTGTCGCGGAATATGGAAATCATTGTTGTCGATGAAGAAGGCAGGGATCGCGTAACTTATAAAGTTCAATTTGGTTCGCATCTTCTGGTTAATGAAGGCGACAAGATAGAACATGGTAACAAGCTTTGTGAATGGGACCCATACACACTGCCAATTATCACGGAACAGGGTGGAACAGTAAAGTTCGTTGACCTTGCAGACGGTGTTGCCGTAAATGAAAATGTCGACGAAGCAACAGGTATTGCAAGTCGTGTTGTGGTTGACTGGCGTTCACATCCGAAAGGTGCGGAACTTCGTCCTCGTATCACGCTTCGTGATAAAAAGGATAATGTAGTTGTGCTTGCTAATGGAACAGAAGCTAGATATTTCATGTCTGTTGGTGCTATTCTTTCCGTAAGTGATGGTGATGAGGTGCATGCAGGCGATGTGATAGCCCGTATCCCTCGCGAAGCGTCGAAAACCAAGGATATTACAGGTGGTCTGCCGCGGGTGGCTGAATTGTTTGAAGCACGCCGCCCGAAAGACCATGCTGTTATCGCGGAAGTTGATGGTTATGTTGAGTTTGGCCGTGATTACAAAAACAAACGTCGTATCAGTATCAACCCGCGTAATGAAGAAGAAGTGGTTGAGTATCTTATCCCGAAAGGCAAGCATATTTCCGTTCAGGAAGGTGATTATATTCGGCGCGGTGAATATCTGATTGACGGTAATCCGGCACCACATGATATTCTTAAGTCGCTTGGTGTTGAAGCGCTGGCACAATATCTGGTTAATGAGGTACAGGATGTTTATCGCCTTCAGGGTGTGGGCATTAATGATAAACATATCGAAGTTATTGTTCGCCAGATGCTGAAGAAGGTTGAAATCACCAAACCGGGAGAGACAACGTTCCTTATCGGTGAACAGGTCGAAAAAGAAGAGTTTGATGAAGTGAATGAAAAGGCTATTGCTGAAGGACGGGAGCCGGCTAAAGGCGAAGCTATTCTTCTTGGAATAACCAAAGCTTCACTGCAAACACGTTCGTTCATTTCGGCTGCTTCGTTCCAGGAAACAACCAGGGTTCTGACTGAGGCTGCTGTTTCAGGAAAATCTGACAAGCTTATAGGCCTCAAGGAAAATGTGATCGTTGGTCGTCTGATCCCGGCTGGTACAGGCTCGAAGATGAAGTCTTATCACCGTATTGCACAAGCCCGTGATGCACAATCTGAACTGGAGCAACAGGCTTCTGCGACGGCTGCAAATACTGATCCTATTGCGAATGAGTTGGGTGACACAGCCGACTCAATGGGAGCAGCGGTTCAGGAATAAAATATAAAACCTGTTTTTTGCATCCATGTGCAAAAAAGTGATCGTTTTACGGTCAAAATAACAAAATTTTAAAGGCTGAAGCGTCTGGAACCCTAGATTCTTCGGCCTTTTTATTAAAATTGGCATAGTCGTTAAATTTTTCTTGACTGTCCATGTCTGTAACGCTAGTTTGCGCTCAATTCTTAGTGGTGCTGGTGGTAGATCAGTTTCGATCTAAACGCGGCGCTTAAGGAATAAGGAAATAAATATAAGTAATTTAAGGTAGCCAGAGCGACCTGATTGACGCTCTTTTCTCAATTGTAAAGAGAACAGGCTGTTTTTTTTGCTATGGAAATGAAAAAAGATTTAAGGAACTCATATGCCGACGATCAACCAGTTGGTACGTAACCCACGCAAGAAGCCTGTAGCCCGTAATAAGGTTCCGGCACTGGAAGCATGTCCTCAAAAACGTGGTGTTTGTACCCGCGTGTACACGACGACACCTAAGAAACCTAACTCTGCTCTTCGTAAAGTGGCCCGTGTGCGCCTGACGAATGGCTTTGAAGTCACAAGCTATATACCAGGTGAAGGTCATAACCTTCAGGAGCATAGTGTTGTTCTGATCCGTGGTGGCCGTGTGAAAGACCTTCCTGGTGTTCGTTATCACGTCCTTCGTGGTGTGCTTGATACTCAAGGGATCGCAGACCGTCGTCAAGGTCGCTCTAAATATGGTGCTAAGCGTCCTAAGTAAGGACCTTGAAACAAAGGAAATAAAATATGTCGCGTCGTCATGCTGCAGAAAAAAGAAAAGTACTTCCTGAGCCAAAATTTGGTGATGTTGTGTTGGCTAAATTTATCAATAACCTAATGGTAGATGGTAAAAAATCCACTGCTGAGCGTATCGTTTATGGTGCACTTGATATCGTTAAAGCTAAAACACGTCAGGATCCGATTGAACAGTTTCATACTGCTCTTGAAAATATACGTCCTGCTGTTGAAGTGCGTTCCCGCCGTGTTGGTGGTGCTACGTATCAGGTTCCTGTTGAGGTGCGTTCCACACGTGCACAGGCGCTTGCAATTCGTTGGCTTATTAGTTTGTCCCGTAAACGTAATGAAAATACGATGACAGAACGTCTTGCTGGTGAATTCCTTGATGCAGTAAATAATCGTGGTGCTGCAGTTAAAAAACGTGAAGATACTCATAAAATGGCAGAGGCGAATAAAGCCTTCTCTCATTATCGTTGGTAAAGGTATAAAGCAATGGCACGTAATACTCCCCTTAAGGATTACCGCAATATTGGTATTATGGCACACATTGATGCCGGTAAGACAACTACAACAGAACGTATTCTGTTCTATACAGGTATGAGCCACAAAATTGGTGAAGTACATGATGGTGCGGCCACTATGGACTGGATGGAGCAGGAGCAAGAGCGCGGTATTACAATTACATCTGCTGCAACAACCTGTTTCTGGAAAGAAAAGCGTATTAATATTATTGATACGCCGGGCCACGTGGACTTCACGATCGAAGTTGAACGTTCTCTGCGCGTGCTTGATGGTGCTGTTGCTGTGTTTGACAGTGTGGCGGGTGTGGAGCCGCAATCTGAAACAGTTTGGCGTCAGGCTGATAAATACGATGTTCCGCGTATGTGTTTCGTTAATAAAATGGACCGCATGGGTGCTGATTTTTACCGCTGTGTCAAAATGATTAAAGAGAGATTGGGTTCAAACGCGCTTGTGATCCAGCTGCCTATTGGTGTTGAAGCTGACTACAAGGGTCATGTTGATGTTGTAAAGAATGTCGGTATCATCTGGGAAGACGAAGGTATGGGGGCAAACTATACCGAGATTGATATCCCTGCTGATATGGCTGATAAGGCTGCCGAGTATCGTGCTGAACTTCTTGATATGGTTGTTGAACTTGATGATGATGTAATGGAAGCATATCTTGAGGGTAATGAACCTGATGTTGACACAATCAAACGCCTTATCCGCAAAGGAACAATTTCGGGTGCTTTTGTGCCTGTATTAACTGGTACTGCCTTCAAAAATAAAGGTGTACAAACGCTTCTGGATGCAGTGGTTGATTTTATGCCGTCGCCTCTTGATATTGAAGATGTGCAGGGCGTGGAAGTTGATGGTGATACGCCGCTTTCACGTGCACCATCTGATGATGAGCCATTCTCAGCGCTTGCCTTTAAAATTATGAATGACCCTTTTGTTGGTTCTCTTACATTTGCCCGCGTTTATTCCGGCGTGGTGGAATCAGGCACAATTGTTATTAATTCAGTTAAAGGCAGAAAAGAAAAAATCGGCCGTATGCTTCAGATGCATTCAAATGAACGTGAAGATGTTAAGGAAGCGCGCACAGGTGATATTATTGCCCTTTGTGGCCTTAAAGAAACTACAACAGGTGATACCCTTTGTGCATCAAATAAACAGATTATACTTGAACGGATGGAGTTCCCTGAGCCGGTTATTTCTGTTGCGGTTGAGCCAAAAACTAAAGCTGACCAGGAAAAGATGGGCATAGCTCTTAACCGTCTTGCGCAGGAAGATCCTTCTTTCCGTGTAAAATCAGACGAAGAAAGCGGTCAAACAATTATTTCAGGGATGGGTGAGCTTCACCTAGATATTATTGTTGATCGTATGAAACGTGAATTTAAGGTTGACGCCAATGTAGGCGCGCCACAGGTTGCTTACCGTGAAAGTATCGCGCGTCAGGTTGAAATTGACTACACCCATAAGAAACAATCTGGTGGTTCAGGTCAGTTTGCTCGCGTGAAATTGACAGTTACTCCTGGTGAGCGTGGTTCTGGTATCCAGTTTATCGATGAAATTAAGGGCGGTAATATTCCGAAGGAATATATCCCTGGTGTTGAAAAAGGTATCCGTGATGTCGCTGAAAGTGGTGCACTGATTGGTTTCCCGATTATCGATTTCTCGGTAACTCTTTTCGACGGTGCCTACCATGACGTGGATAGTAGTGTTCTGGCGTTTGAAATTGCCGGTCGCGGTGCAATGCGTGAAGCAGCAAGTAAGGCTGGTATCAAACTTCTTGAGCCAATTATGTCTGTTGAAGTTGTTACGCCGGAAGATCATATGGGTGATGTAATTGGTGATATTTCGTCACGACGTGGCCAGGTTTCAGGTTCTGAAACACGTGGTCCCAATACAGTTGTTAACGCAATGGTGCCGCTGGCCAATATGTTTGGTTATGTGAACCAGCTGCGTTCATTTACAAAGGGTCGGGCTACATACTCTATGCAGTTTGACCACTATGCAGAAGTGCCTCAGAATGTTGCTGAAGAGGTGAAAGAGAAATTTGCTTAAGTGTTTAAGTGGATTAAATATTAACTAGCTCACCTTGCGAGGATAAGGCAGGGCGCTTGAATATAAGTGAGAAAAGGTAGAAGAAGATGGCTAAAGAGAAATTTGAACGCAATAAGCCGCATTGTAATGTTGGTACAATCGGCCACGTTGACCATGGCAAGACGACGTTGACAGCAGCGATAACGAAGGTATTGGCTGAGACGAGTGGTAGGGGTGCAGCGGTTGATTTTGCGAATATTGACAAGGCCCCTGAGGAGCGTGAGCGCGGTATTACGATATCGACTGCGCATGTTGAGTATGAGACAGATGCGCGTCACTATGCGCATGTTGACTGTCCTGGTCACGCTGACTATGTGAAGAACATGATCACTGGTGCGGCCCAGATGGATGGTGCGATATTGGTTGTTAATGCGGCGGATGGTCCGATGCCACAGACCCGCGAGCATATCCTTCTTGCGCGTCAGGTAGGTGTTCCTGCCCTTGTTGTATATCTTAACAAGGTTGATCAGGTTGATGATGAGGAGCTATTGGAGCTTGTTGAGATGGAGATCCGTGAGCTTCTGACAGAATATGAGTTTCCTGGTGATGACATTCCGATTGTTCCTGGTTCTGCCCTTGCGGCACTTGAGGGCCGTGACGACAATATTGGTAAGGAAAGCATCCTGAAACTTATGCAGGCGGTTGATGATTATATTCCACAGCCTGAGCGTGCGATTGATGGTGCGTTTTTGATGCCGATTGAGGATGTTTTCTCTATTTCGGGACGTGGTACAGTTGTTACGGGCCGTGTTGAGCGTGGTGTTGTGAAGGTTGGTGAGGAAGTTGAGATTGTTGGGATCAAGAAGACCCAGAAGACAACGGTTACCGGCGTTGAGATGTTCCGCAAGCTGCTTGACAGTGGTCAGGCTGGAGACAACATTGGTGCTCTTATCCGTGGTGTTGGCCGTGAAGAGGTTGAGCGTGGTCAGGTTCTTGCGCATGTTGGTACGATTACACCGCATACGAAGTTTAAAGGTGAGGCCTATATTCTGACGAAGGAAGAGGGTGGCCGTCATACACCGTTCTTTACGAACTACCGTCCTCAGTTTTATTTCCGTACGACCGATGTGACAGGTGTTGTTACTCTTGATGCGGGTGTTGAGATGGTTATGCCAGGAGACAATGTGTCTATTGATGTTGAGCTGATCAACCCGATTGCCATGGATGAAGGTCTTCGTTTCGCGATCCGTGAAGGTGGTCGTACCGTAGGCGCCGGCGTCGTCGCAAAAATTATTGAATAGAAAAAAGTCATTTAGGAGCGCAGACCGCAAGGTCTGCGTAAATTTTTATGTTGGAATCACAAAACATTCGCATTCGCCTGAAAGCATTTGATCATCGTATTCTTGATCAGGCTGCTGGTGAAATTGCAAATACGGCAAAAAGAACAGGTGCCAGCGTTCGCGGCCCCATCCCGATGCCGACGCGGATTGGAAAATATACGGTTCTAAGGGGACCTCATATTGATAAAAAATCTCGTGAGCAATTCGAGACACGCACACATAAGCGCCTTCTTGACATTGTTGAACCAACACCACAAACCGTTGACGCGCTGATGAAGCTCGACCTTGCGGCTGGTGTTGAAGTAGAAATCAAGTTGCAGGGGTAATGGATATGCGTTCAGGACTTATTGCAAAGAAAGTGGGCATGACCCGTGTTTTTGCCGAAGGTGGCAAGCACGTTCCTGTTACCGTTCTTCATGTGGACGGTACACAGGTTGTTGCCCACAAGACGATGGAAAAAGACGGCTACAATGCGCTGCAACTAGGGGCAGGTACAGCAAAAGTGAAACGGACGACGCAACCAATGCGTGGTCATTTTGCAAAAGCAAATGTTGAGCCTAAAGTTAAAATTGCCGAATTTCGTATAGCGGAAGATGGGTTTATTGATCTTGGTGCTGAAATGTCTGCGGATCATTTTGTTCCTGGCCAAATTGTTGACATTACCGGCACTTCCAAAGGTAAAGGTTTCGCAGGTGCGATGAAACGCTGGAATTTTGGTGGCCTCAGGGCTTCTCACGGTGTTTCTATCTCTCACAGGGCACACGGTTCTACAGGTCAATGTCAGGATCCGGGGAAAGTGTTTAAAGGTAAGAAAATGGCGGGTCATTATGGTGATGCGCGTATTACCGAGCAGAACCTTGAGATTATTTCAACCAATGCAGCGGAAGGTATTATCCTTGTAAAGGGTGCAGTACCAGGTGCGAAAAATGGGTGGGTGTTAATCAATGATGCAGTGAAAAAAGAACGTCCTGCTGATGCACCATACCCAGGTGCAGTTAAAACGGATGTTGTACCTGAAGTCGAAGCAGAACCCGAAGTTGTAGCTGATGAAGCACCAACTGAAGAAGCTGCGGTACATGATGCAGAAGCACCGGTTGAGCAATCGGCTTCAGAAGAGAATAAGGAATAAGAACGATGAAAGCCCAGGTAACTACACTTGAAGCCAAAAAGGCCGGCGACATCGATCTTGATGACGGTGTATTCGGACTACCGGAGCGCGCAGATATATTGCAACGTGTTGTCGTATGGCAACTGGCAAGGCGCCGTGCCGGTACTCATAAAGTTCAGTCACGCGGTGAGGTAACAGGATCAACCAAACGTATTGGTCGCCAAAAAGGTGGCGGTTCTGCACGTCATGGTTCTGGTAAAGTTAGCCAATTCCGCGGCGGAGCCCGTGCCTTTGGTCCGGTTGTGCGTTCACATGCGACAAGCCTGCCAAAGAAAATTCGTGCACTAGGCCTTAAGACAGCCCTCTCAAGCAAAGCAGCAAGCGGTAATCTTGTTGTAATTGAGAATACTGAACTTAAAGCATATAAAACAAAAGATATTCTTGCAAAGCTCGATAAATTGGGTGCGACAAACGCTCTTTTCATCGACGGTGCGGAAGTAAATGAAAACTTCAAGCTGGCTATTGGCAACATCCCGCATGTTGACGTGCTACCGGCACAGGGTGCGAATGTTTATGATATTCTTCGCCGTGAAAAGCTGGTGCTTACGAGAGCTGCTGTTGAAGGTTTGATGGAGAGACTCAAATGACCGATATCAAACATTATGACGTTATTCTAAATCCGGTTGTTACAGAGAAGTCAACAATGCTGACTGAAAACAACGTGGTAACATTTAATGTACCGATGACAGCGACAAAAACTGAGATTAAAGCAGCTGTTGAAGCGCTTTTCAGTGTTAAAGTTGAAAAGGTAAACACATTGCGTCAAGACGGTAAAGTAAAGCGCTTTCGTGGAATTACCGGTCGCCGTAATCACACTAAAAAAGCAATGGTTAAATTGGCCGAAGGTCATACCATTGATGTAACAACAGGGGTGTAGAAAAATGGCTTTAAAAACATATAATCCTACTACCCCCAGCCTGCGTTCATTGATAACGGTTGATCGTTCAGAGCTTTGGAAAGGTAAGCCCGTAAAAGCGCTTACTGAAGGTAAACATAGTAATGGCGGCCGCAATAATATGGGTCGTATCACAGCGCGTCGTCGTGGTGGTGGACATAAACGTGCCTACCGTATTATCGACTTCAAGCGTCGTAAATGGGATATGGAAGCAACAATACTGCGTCTTGAATATGATCCGAACCGCTCTGCGTTTATTGCGCTTATTGAATATAAAGATGGTGAGAAAGCATATATTTTGGCACCGCAACGTGTTTCCGAAGGTGATAAAGTAATTGCCGGTGAAAAGGTTGATGTGAAGCCAGGAAACGCTATGCCGCTTTACAGTGTTCCTGTTGGATCAATTGTTCATAACGTTGAAATGAAACCTGGTAAAGGCGGTCAGATTGCCCGTGCGGCTGGTGGATATGTTCAGGTAACCGGACGTGACCGCGGATATGTTCTTCTGCGACTTTCTTCCGGCGAACAACGCTATGTTCGTTCGAATTGTATGGCAACGATTGGTGCGGTCTCAAATCCTGATAACCAGAATCAGAAACTTGCGAAAGCGGGTCGTAGCCGCTGGCTTGGAAAGCGTCCGTCCGTTCGTGGTGTTGCGATGAACCCGGTTGACCATCCACATGGTGGTGGTGAAGGTCGTACTTCAGGTGGTCGTCATCCGGTGACGCCTTGGGGTAAGCCTACCAAAGGCAAGCGCACACGAAGTAATAAATCGACAGACCGTTATATTCTTCGGTCACGTCACGAACGTAAGAAGTAGGAGCTAGAAATATGTCACGTTCCGTTTGGAAAGGTCCTTTTGTCGATATGCATTTGCTGAAGAAATCTGAAGCAATGACAGCATCAGGCAATTCGTCGCCGATTAAAACATGGTCACGTCGTTCTACGATCCTGCCACAGTTTGTCGGTCAGACATTTAATGTACACAATGGTCAAAAATTCGTCCCTGTCTATGTCACAGACGAAATGGTTGGCCATAAACTTGGTGAATTCGCGCCGACCCGTACATATTACGGGCATGGTGCCGATAAAAAAGCGAGGAAGAGATAGTGGGTAAAAAATCAGCACCACGTCGCTTGGCCGACAACGAAGCGAAAGCAGAACTGAAAATGGTTCGCGTTAGCCCCCAGAAGCTTAATTTGGTGGCAGGCCTTATTCGCGGCTTGAAAGTGGAAAAGGCGCTTGCCAATCTTACTTTCTCTAAAAAACGTATTGCAAACGATGTGAAGGCGCTGCTTGAAAGTGCTATTGCAAACGCTGAAAACAATCATGGTCTTGATGTGGATAGTCTTGTGGTTGCCGAGGCCAGTGTAGGTAAAGCATTGGTGATGAAGCGTTTCCGTGCCCGTGCACGTGGGCGGGGCGCAAAGATCCTTAAGCCATTCAGCAATATGCGAATTGTTGTCCGTGAAGTTGAAGAGGGAGAAGAATAATGGGTCAAAAAGTTAATCCAATCGGCCTGCGCCTCGGTATCAACCGTACATGGGACAGCAGATGGTATGCTGAAGGTGATTCATACGGTACGATGCTTCATGAAGATCTAAAAGTCCGTGATCAACTTATGGATACACTAAAGGCTGCGGCTGTTAGCCGGATTGTTATCGAGCGTCCATCCAAAAAGATGCGTGTAACAATTTACTCAGGTCGTCCAGGTGTGATTATCGGTAAAAAAGGTGCAGACATTGACAAGCTACGTCAGAAAATTGCCGGGATGGCTCCTTCTGCCGAGGATGTGAGTCTTAATATTGTTGAAGTCCGTAAACCTGAAATTGATGCTCAGCTGGTTGCTGATAGTGTTGCTCAACAACTTGAGCGTCGCGTTGCATTTCGTCGTGCCATGAAGCGCGTGATGCAAAATGCGCTTCGTCTTGGTGCTCTTGGTATTCGTATTAACTCTGCGGGTCGTTTGGGTGGTGCCGAGATCGCGCGTACTGAATGGTACCGTGAAGGCCGTGTTCCACTTCATACACTTCGCTCGGACATCGATTATGCGGAGAGTAAAGCATATACAGCATATGGTGTTATCGGAATTAAGGTTTGGATATTTAAAGGCGAAATTATGGAACATGATCCTATGGCCCGTGATAAACGTATTAATGACCAACAAAAATCAGCTGCTGGCGGACCAGGCCGTGGCGGCGCCACTAATATGCGTAATGCGGGGTAATTGATATGTTACAACCAAAAAGAACAAAATTCCGTCGCGCTCATAAAGGTCGCATACATGGTAACGCAAAGGGTGGCACAACGCTTACTTTTGGTTCATGTGGTCTTAAAGCAATTGAGCCGGAAAGAATCACAGCGCGTCAGATCGAAGCAGCGCGCCGTGCAATGACACGTCACATAAAACGTCAGGGTAAAATCTGGATCAGAGTATTCCCGGATGTACCGGTTTCCAAAAAACCTGCAGAGGTTCGTATGGGTAAAGGTAAAGGTTCGGTTGAATATTGGGCAGCCCGTGTTAAACCTGGCCGGATTATGTTTGAAATGGATGGGGTTCCGCTGGATCTTGCGCGTGAAGCGTTTGAGCGTGCCGCAGCTAAACTTCCAATAGCGACGAAGTTTGTAACTCGTCTTGGTGAAAATTAGGAGAGTTCGTGATGAACAAAGCATCTGAACTTCATAGTAAGTCTGTCGAAGATCTGCAAGGTAAGCTCGCAGAATTGAAAAAAGAGCAGTTCAATCTGCGTTTTCAGCAAGCTACAAATCAGCTTGAAAATACAGCTCGTGTGCGTCAGGTACGTCGGGATATTGCCCGTCACCAGACAGTAATTAATGAAAAGCGCGTAGGCGCAGCGAAAGAGTAAGGATAACTCAATGCCTAAACGTATTCTACAGGGTGCAGTAGTCAGTGATGCAAATGACAAGACGGTAACCGTTCTTGTTGAGCGTCGTTTCATGCACCCAATGGTGAAAAAAGTTGTGCGTCGCTCAAAGAAATATCGCGCGCATGATGAAAATAACAGTTTTAAGGTTGGCGATATTGTTCGTATTGAAGAATGCCGTCCAATCTCAAAAAATAAATCGTGGAAAGTTATCGAAGAAGTCAAGTAATTGGCGGAATCGATATTTTAATTTAAGTAAGTAGGAAAAACCTATGATTCAAATGCAAACCAACCTTGACGTTGCCGATAACTCAGGCGCTCGTCGCGTGCAGTGCATCAAGGTGCTCGGCGGTTCCAAACGGAAAACTGCCGGTGTAGGTGACGTTATCGTCGTCAGTGTTAAGGAAGCTATTCCGCGCGGACGCGTCAAAAAGGGAGAGGTGCATCGTGCAGTAATCGTACGGACAAAGAAAGATGTAAAACGTATCGACGGAACAACAATCCGTTTTGATACCAATGCGGCCGTTTTGATCAATAAACAAAACGAACCAATTGGTACACGTATCTTTGGTCCAGTCGTACGTGAGCTACGTGCAGCTCAACATATGAAAATTATCTCACTTGCACCGGAGGTACTATAATGTCCAACATTAAGTATAAAATCCGTAAAGGTGATGAAGTGATTGTACTGACTGGTAAGGATAAAGGTAAATCTGGTGAGATCACCAAGATGATGCCAGCTGAAGGTCTTGCGATTGTCCAGGGTGTAAATCTTGTTAAACGTCATCAACGTCAGACACAGACGAATGAAGGCGGAATTATAACCAAAGAGGCACCTATTCATATTTCAAATTTGGCTCTGAAAGATCCAAAAACTGGAAAAGCAACGAAAGTCGGTTTTAAGATTGAAAAAGATGGAACTAAAACTCGTATTTCCAAAGCATCAGGGGAGAAAGTCTAATGGCTTATAGTCCTCGTCTTAAAGATGTATATGAAAAACAAGTGCGTGAAAGCCTTCAAAAGGAATTCTCATACGCAAATGTTATGGAAATCCCGAAGCTTGAGAAAATTGTTCTCAATATGGGTGTTGGTGGTGCAGTTAATGACACTAAAAAGGTCAAAAAAGCTGTTGAGGAAATGACTAAAATTGCGGGTCAGGCTCCTGTGACAACACGTGCTAAGAAATCGATCGCTGGATTTAAGGTTCGTGAAAATATGCCGCTGGGTTGCAAAGTGACACTGCGTGGAAACAGAATGTATGAATTTCTGGATCGCCTTATTCAGATCGCCCTTCCACGTGTTCGTGACTTCCGTGGCGTAAATGATAAAAGTTTCGATGGTCGTGGTAATTATGCCCTTGGTCTTAAGGAACAATTAGTCTTTACAGAAATCAGCTACGATGATGTGGATGATATCCGCGGTTTGGACATAATCATTTGTACATCCGCGAAAACTGATAAAGAAGCTCATGCGTTACTTTCTGGTTTCGAGATGCCGTTCGCTTCAAAAGCGGGAGAGAAATAATGGCTAAACTAAGTGCAGTAAATAAAAACCTTAAGCGTGAGCGAATGGTTAAAAAATATGCGGCAAAACGCGCAGCTCTAAAGGCAGCAGCTAAAAACCCTGAACTTTCATTTGATGAACAGTTTGTAGCTCGTCTTAAGCTTGCGAAGTTACCACGAAACGGTGCGAAAGTTCGTCTTCGTAATCGTTGTCAGGTGACTGGCCGTCCGCGCGGTTATTACCGTAAATTTAAAATGTCTCGTGTTTCATTACGTCATTTGGCCTCACACGGCTATCTTCCTGGCGTTGTGAAATCGAGCTGGTAGGAGGACTGATATATGTCTATGAATGATCCTCTAGCTGACATGCTTACACGTATCCGTAACGGACAACGTGCTAATAAGAAAGCTGTAAATTCTCCTGATTCAAAATTACGTCAGCGTGTGCTCGATGTACTTGAACGTGAAGGTTATATTCGCGGTTATGTCAGAGATGAAAATGCAAATGGCAAACCTGAAATTAACATTGAACTGAAATATCATGAAGGTGATCCGGTAATTCATGAGATTAAACGTATTTCAAAACCTGGTCGCCGTGTTTACTCATCAGTGAATGATCTGCCACGGGTGCGTAATGGACTTGGTATTTCAATTGTGTCAACCCCTAAAGGTGTACTTTCCGACGCTGAAGCTCGTGCTGCTAATGTCGGCGGTGAAGTCATCTGTACAGTATTTTAGGAGAATATTATGTCTCGTATTGGTAAAAAAGCTGTACAAATTCCCGCTGGTGTTGAAGCAAAACTTGAGGACCGTAAACTTACAGTTAAGGGTCCTAAAGGTGAGCTTGATATGACTTTTGTCAGTGAAGTTGACGTAAAGCTTGAAAGCGGCGAAATAATGGTTACACCTCGTGGTGACGGCAAACGTGCCCGTTCTATGTGGGGTATGCAGCGTACAATGGCAAGTAATTTGGTTGATGGCGTAACAGAAGGATTTTCTAAAACGCT
The DNA here is from genome assembly GCA_038106445.1 of Kordiimonadaceae bacterium. Lineage (GTDB taxonomy): Bacteria > Pseudomonadota > Alphaproteobacteria > Sphingomonadales > Emcibacteraceae > Pseudemcibacter. The sequence continues at coordinate 26,958 of JAYODU010000013.1, forward strand.
TGAACTGAATGGTGTTGGTTATCGCGCCCAGATGCAGGGTAGGAATGTAAACCTTCAACTCGGGTTCTCACACGACATTCTATATGAAGTCGCTGAGGGTGTTGAAGTACAATGTCCAAATCAGACTACAATTATTGTATCTGGTATTAATAAACAGAAAGTTGGCCAAGTAGCGGCGGAAATTCGTGAGTTTCGTAAACCTGAACCTTATAAGGGCAAAGGTGTTAAGTATTCTGATGAATATATCTTCCGTAAAGAAGGCAAGAAAAAATAGGTACTTGAAATGCAAAGTGGAAAAAAATTATTTGAGCGTCGCCGTGCTCGTGTGCGGACCAGCCTACGTAAAGTGGCTAACGGCCGTCCACGTCTTTCTATCCATCGTACTAATCAGCATATGTATGCACAGATTATTGATGATAACAAAGGTGCGACAATCGCCGCTGCTTCTACACTTGATAAAGATTTGAAAAAATTAAAAGTGGGAAGCAATTCAGAGGCTGCTGCAGCCGTAGGTAAATTAATAGCGGACCGTGCAAAAAAAGCAGGTGTTGAGCAAGTTGTATTTGATCGTGGTGGTTTTCTTTATCACGGTCGTGTGAAAGCGCTTGCTGAAGCTGCCCGCGAAGCCGGTCTAAATTTCTAAGGATATTATTATGGCTAGAGCAGAGAGAGAACCTCGTCAGGAAAGTGAACTGGTTGAAAAACTCGTTCATATTAATCGCGTTGCCAAAGTGGTAAAAGGTGGACGTCGTTTCGGCTTCGCGGCACTTGTTGTTGTTGGTGATCAAAAAGGTCGTGTTGGATTTGGTAAAGGCAAGGCTCGTGAAGTGCCGGAAGCAATTCGTAAAGCGACGGAAGCCGCTAAGAAAAACATGATCAGAGTACCACTTCGTGAAGGCCGTACGCTACATCATGATATCGAAGGTCGGCATGGTGCAGGTCGTGTGGTGATCAGATCTGCACAGGCAGGTACTGGTATCATTGCTGGTGGTCCGATGCGTGCTGTTTTTGAAGCGCTTGGTGTACATGATGTTGTGACAAAATCACTTGGTACATCAAACCCTTACAACATGGTACGTGGTACATTTGATGCACTGACCAAGCAGATTTCGCCGCGTATGATTGCATCACGCCGTGGTAAAAAAGTAAGCGATATTGTTGCCCGACGTGGTGATCGCAAAGCTGAAACTGCCGAAGCGACGGAGTAAGTTAAATGGCGAAGAAAACATTAAAAGTGACACAAATCGGCAGTCCGATTAGACGTACAATAGATCAAAGGGCTACTCTTGTTGGTCTGGGTCTGAATAAAATGCACCGTACCCGCGAGCTGGAAGATACACCAGCCGTGCGTGGCATGATCCGTAAGGTCAGCCACTTGGTCAAAGTTGAAGGTGAATAGGTGACATTATGAAACTTAATGAACTAGCAAATAAACCCGGTTCGACGAAACCAAGAAAACGTGTTGGACGCGGTATTGGTTCCGGTACAGGTAAAACAGGTGGTCGTGGCGTAAAAGGTCAAAAGTCCCGTTCTGGTGTAGCCATTAAAGGCTTTGAAGGTGGACAAATGCCAATTCATATGCGGCTTCCAAAACGCGGCTTTAACAATATTAATTCCAAGAATTATGTGCCGCTTAATATTGGTCGTCTGCAGGAAGCAATTGATGCTAAAAAAATTGATGCCAAAAAGCCGATTACTGTTGAGATATTAAAAGAAACGGGTGTAGTAACCCGTGTAAAAGATGGTGTGCGCCTTCTTGCGAAAGGCGAACTTAAAGCCAAAGTAAATATTGAAGTTTCAAATGCTTCTGCTGCAGCAATTATAGCTGTGGAAAAAGCGGGTGGAACAGTAACTGTGCCGGCGAAGGTTGAAAAAGAAGCTTCTTAACCTTACATAGAAGTAATCGATTTTAAGCATAGGGATTAAATAATGGCATCAGCAGCAGAACAATTGGCGGGTAATATCAGCCTCGGCGCTTTTTCAAAGGCGACCGAGCTTAAACAACGCATATGGTTCACGCTGATAGCTCTTATGATATACAGACTTGCTACCTATGTACCGCTTCCCGGAATTGATCCTGTCGCTTTGGAACAAATGTTCAATCAAAACCAGGGTGGTATCCTTGGTATGCTTGATTTGTTTAATGGTGGTGCAATCCAACGGATGAGCCTTATCGCCCTTGGGATTATGCCCTATATTTCATCCTCCATCATCATGCAGCTCATGACATCCATGAGCGCTGAACTTAAGGAGCTTAAGAAACAGGGGGAAGCAGGTCGCCGCAAGATAAATCAATATACCCGATATGGTACTGTGGCGCTTTGTATTGTGCAGTCATATGCAATTGCTACCGGTCTGGAACAGAATATTGCAACGGATCCCGGTCTGTTTTTCAGAATGACAACAGTAATTACGCTCACTGGCGGAACCATGTTCCTTGTATGGCATGGAGAACAAATTACGGCGCGCGGTGTTGGTAACGGTATTTCCCTTATCATTTTTGCCGGAATTGTTGCGCAGTTGCCAATTGCGATTGCAAGTACATTGGATATGAGTTCCAAGGGCACATTGGGCGGGCCACTTTTTATCATAGCCCTTATTACTATGGTCGTGGCAGTCATTGCTTTAATTGTATTTATGGAACGTGCGCAGCGCCGCATCCTTATCCAATATCCAAAAAGACAACAGGCAAATGGTATGGCACAGGGCGAACAGTCACATATGCCTCTTAAATTAAATACTGCGGGGGTTATTCCACCGATCTTTGCTTCATCACTACTTATGTTGCCTGCGACTTTTGCACAATTTTCTTCTGCAAACAGTGCAGACTGGGTGACAACCGTAACTGCGCTAATGGGACCAGGTCAGCCGCTATATTTGCTTTTCTATGTGGTTGGTATTGTCTTTTTCTGTTTCTTTTATACGGCGCTTGTTTTTAACCCTGAAGAAACAGCAGATAATCTGAAAAAATATGGTGGTTTTGTTCCTGGAATTCGTCCTGGTAAAAATACGGCAAGATATCTTGATTATGTTCTGACACGCCTGACGGCTGTGGGTGCCATCTATCTTTGTTTTGTATGTTTGCTGCCGGAAGTGCTCAGATCACAATATGCTATTCCATTTTATTTCGGTGGAACATCGCTGTTGATCGTTGTGAACGTAACCATGGACACTGTAGGACAGATCCATAGTCATTTAATGGCACACCAGTATGAAGGTCTGATGAAAAAATCAAAGCTTCGCGGTGGAAAAAGGCGCCGCAGATGATTATTATATTACTCGGTCCTCCTGGTGCAGGTAAAGGGACACAAGCCCAAAGAATCGAAAGCGCAAAAGGTCTGGTTCAGCTCTCTACAGGAGACATGCTTAGAGCCGCCGTTGCAGCAGGAACCGAAGTAGGTAAAAAAGCCAAGGATTTTATGGATGCAGGTAAACTTGTGACCGATGAAATCGTTGTTGGAATTATCGCAGACCGGATTGAGGAAGAGGATTGCAGGAATGGTTTCCTGCTTGACGGATTTCCCCGGACTGTTCAACAGGCAGAAGCCCTGGATAATATGCTTGATCAGAAACATCTGAAGCTCGATGCAGTCATCGAAATGCAGGTTGATGATGAAGCACTCGTGGACCGGATTACAGGACGCTACACATGTGCCGACTGCAATCAGGGATACCATGATCAAAACCTTAAGCCCAAAGTTGATGGCGTATGCGATAACTGCGGCTCTACGAATTTCAAACGCCGGGCGGATGATAACCGGGAAACCGTATCATCGCGTCTGGAAGCCTACCATGCTCAGACCGCTCCCTTGCTTCCATATTATGAAGCAAGAGGTGTACTGAAAAAGGTAGATGGGATGGCTGGCATCGATGATGTTACCGCCCAAATAAGTGATGTATTAAGTGGCTTGAATTAAGCCTTGTATCTATGGGGATAAGTTTTTTTAAAAAACTAATCCACAAAGGTTGACTAAGTCTTCTTAATACCTATAATCGCGCAACTTCTTGTCATGCTGTTTAGTGTGATATTTGTTGCATATTTGGTTTGAATTTTTTAGATCGGGAGAAACGATCGTGGCGCGTATTTCTGGCGTTAATATACCCACCGGCAAAAGGGTGGAAGTTGCACTTACCTATATCCATGGGATTGGGCTTACAAGTGCGAAAGAAATTTGTAAGAAAAATGGGATTACACCCGAACGTCGTGTGAATGACCTTAGTGACGCGGAAGTAATAAAAATTCGCGAAACTATTGATGCCGAATATTTGGTAGAAGGTGATCGCCGTCGTGATGTGGCAATGAACATTAAACGTTTACTGGACCTTGGTACTTACCGTGGCCTTCGCCACAGGAAGAGATTACCTGTTCGCGGTCAACGCACTAGCACAAATGCCCGTACCCGTAAGGGTAAGGCTGTTGCGATTGCCGGTAAGAAGAAATAAGGATACTGACAATGGCTGGTGAAAAAAGAGTTAAACGCCGCGAGCGTAAAAATATCACAAATGGTATTGCACATGTGAACAGCACATTTAACAATACCATCATCACTATTGCTGACTCACAGGGAAATACAATTTCCTGGTCAACTGCCGGTGCGATGGGTTTTAAAGGCTCACGTAAATCAACACCATATGCGGCACAGATCGCTGGTGAAGATGCTGGAAGAAAAGCAATGGAACATGGCATCAAAACGCTGGAAGTTGAAGTGAAGGGACCGGGCTCCGGTCGCGAATCAGCACTTCGTGCATTGATGGCACTGGGAATAACTATTACGTCGATTCGCGATGTGACGCCAATCCCGCATAACGGGTGTCGCGCACCGAAACGTCGTAGAGTGTAATTTTAATATCTCTCGTGCTCAGGAACGGGAGTTATTGTTTATATTAAGCCTGACCTAAAATAGATAAGGATTTGACCGTGATCCAAAATAACTGGCAAGAGCTAATTAAACCAACAACCCTTGAAATTGTTCAAAAGGGTGAAGGGCGCAGAAAAACAACTATTGTCGCAGAACCGCTTGAACGTGGGTTTGGAATGACACTTGGTAATGCACTTCGTCGTGTACTTTTATCTTCACTTCAGGGTGCAGCTGTAACGACTGTTCATATTGATAATGTACTTCATGAATTTTCATCCATAGCCGGTGTTCGTGAAGACGTAACTGACATTATTCTGAATATTAAAAAACTCGCTGTAAGCATGGAAGGTGAAATTGAAGGTTCCCGCCGTCTTACACTACATGCGACTGGTCCAGGCGAAGTTACGGCTTCACAAATCGGCGAAGTAACCGGTGTTGTAATTCACAATCCTGATCTGGTGATATGTAACCTTGATGATGGTGCTGATCTTCGTATGGAATTAACTGTCAATACGGGTAAAGGATATGTGGCGGCCGTTAATAACCGTGCAGACGACTCACCAATTGGTCTCATTCCTGTTGATAGCCTGTTTTCACCCGTGACACGTGTAAGTTATAAAGTAGATAATACACGCGAAGGTCAGATCCTTGATTATGACAAGCTGACAATGGATATTGAAACAGACGGAACAGTGTCACCTGAGGATGCAATCGCTTATGCAGCGCGTATTTTGCAGGATCAGCTTCAAACGTTCATTAATTTTGATGAACCGGAAGACGTATCTGCGGATAAAGATAGTGATGAACCAGAGTTTAACCGTAATCTTCTGCGTCGTGTGGATGAACTTGAACTTTCTGTTCGTTCTGCAAACTGTCTGAAGAATGACAACATTGTTTATATAGGTGATCTTGTGCGCAAGACAGAAGCAGAAATGCTTCGTACACCAAACTTTGGTCGTAAATCATTGAATGAAATTAAAGAAGTTCTTTCCTCAATGGGGCTTCGTCTTGGAATGGAAAACCCGGGATGGCCTCCAGAGAATATTGAAGAGCTTGTGAAAAAACTGGAACAAGAATTTTAAATTAATGGGATCGGGTCCGAAAACGGATACCCCCTCAAGGAGTAAAGACTATGCGCCACCGCAAAGCTGGCCGTAAGCTGAATAAAACAAGCACTCACCGCAAAGCGATGTTTGCGAATATGGCTCATGCACTTATCAAACATGAGCAAATAATAACAACACTTCCAAAAGCAAAAGAATTGCGCCCGGTTGTTGAGCGTCTTATCACGCTTGCAAAACGCGGTACACTTCATGCGCGCCGTCAGGCAGCATCGAAGCTTCCACAAATAACAAGCCAGCTTATTCGTGATGAAGTTGAAATTGATGTTGTAGATAAGCTTTTTGGACCACTGGCGGAACGCTATAAAGATCGCCAGGGTGGTTACACACGTGTTCTTAAAGCGGGTTTCCGTCATGGTGATGCCGCACCGGTTGCTGTGATAGAGCTTGTCGACCGTGACGAAGATGCCAAAGGCCAGTATAGCGGTCCGGAACTTGATGAAGATTTCGAAGAAGAAGCTGTCGCATAAAAATCCTACAGGATAAATTTTCTAAAAGCAGTCCAAAAGGGCTGCTTTTTTTATGTGCTGTTAATTTTTCATGAAGGAGTACCTCTTAATCTTGCGACGTAATGGATTAGATCCTATAGTTGTAACAATATGAAATATCATCAAAAGGACAGATTAAAATGGCACTTAAACCGGGCGTGGTAAGCGGCGAAGATTATATAGAACTCGTTAATGCGTGTAAGGAGGGTGGTTATGCGTTGGCAGCTGTAAACTGCGTTGGAACAGACAGTGTAAACGCGGTCATGGAAGCAGCAGCCAAAAATAAAACGGATGTTATTATACAGTTTTCAAATGGTGGCACTCAATTTTACGCCGGGCAGGGCATGGAAGATGCCTTTAAGGCAAAAGTTCTGGGCGGTGTTTCTGCGGCACAGCATGTTCATTTGCTGGCTGAGCATTATGGAATTTGTGTTGTTCTTCATACGGATCACGCCAATATGAAGCTTGTGCCATGGGTGGAAGGACTCATTGATCATTCAGAAGCACATTATAAAGCAACAGGAAAGCCACTTTATTCATCCCATATGCTTGATCTTTCTGAAGAAGACATTGATGTGAATCTGAATGAATGTGCACGCGTTCTTGAACGGATGGCAAAATTGGATATGAGCCTTGAAATTGAACTTGGTATCACCGGGGGTGAGGAAGACGGCGTGGGTCACGATATGGAAGAAGGGGCTGACAGCTCCCATTTATATACCCAGCCGGAAGATGTGCTTAAGGCATATAACCTTCTGACACCTATCGGGCATTTTTCTGTTGCAGCATCCTTCGGTAACGTACATGGGGTTTATAAACCGGGTAATGTACAGCTACGCCCCGAAATTCTGAAAAACAGTCAGGATCTTGTGAAGGTAACGCATAGAACGGGTGACAAACCGCTTAATCTTGTTTTCCATGGTGGATCGGGTTCTGAAAAAGACAAAATTACAGCCGCAATTTCATATGGTGTATTCAAGATGAATATTGATACAGATACACAGTTTGCATTCGCCAAAGGTGTTGGTGATTATATGGATGCACATCCCGTTGCCTTTAAACATCAGATCGACCCTGATGACGGAACACCGCAAAAGAAATTTTATGATCCGCGTAAATGGTTAAGGCAGGGTGAGCTGTCGTTTGTGGAACGCCTTGATGAGGCGTTCGAAGATTTGGGGTCTGCGGGACGTTCTCTTGCAAAATAAATAAAACGAATTAGATTAAAAAGGCAGCAATAAAAAGCTGCCTTTTTTGTACTTATCCTGCATTACAGGATACATATTTTTGCCATGTAACATATTTATAGTGAATTTGGATTGAAAATTTTATTGGAATGGTTATGAAAAAACTGATGAAATATGGTCTTACGTTTTTATCACTTTTAGTACTGATGATGGTTCTGATGAACGGTTCCATGCAGTCAGCTTCAGTTGCCCAGGATCTGACCGAGAGGCGGGTTCCGATTTCTGATGATGAAGTCAAACTTTCATATGCTCCTGTAGTCCGTGAAGCGGCGCCAGCCGTTGTCAATATTTATACAAAACGTGTTGTGCGTACCCGCACATCACCATTTCTTGATGATCCTTTTTTTAGCCGTTTTTTCGGTGGCGGAAGCACACCGCGCGAGCGCGTTGAACGTTCCCTTGGTTCCGGTGTAATTGTCCGGGAAGGTGGGATAATTGTAACCAATTATCATGTTATTGAGGGCGCGGATGAAATTACCGTAGCACTTAATGATAGGCGTGAATTTGAGGCTGAAGTCATTTTGATGGATGAAGGTACTGATCTTGCGATCTTACGGATCGAACCAACCGGTGCTCCGCTTCCCATTTTGGAATTCGCCGCAAACGAAGATGTTGAAGTGGGTGATCTGGTACTAGCAATAGGTAATCCATTTGGTGTCGGGCAATCGGTCAGCAGCGGAATTGTTTCGGCCTTGGCCCGTACACATGTCGGGGATGATGATTATCAGTTTTTTATCCAGACAGATGCAGCCGTAAATCCGGGTAATAGCGGTGGTGCGCTTGTTGGTATGGATGGTAAACTGGTTGGTATCAACACCTCAATTTATTCACGTAGCGGCGGTTCGAACGGTATCGGGTTTGCTATCCCTGTTCGCATGGTGGATTTTGTGCTGAATGCCGCGTTAAATGACGGTAAAATAGTTCGTCCGTGGTTTGGTGCAACCGGTCAGGCAGTGAGTTCTGAAATTGCCGAAAGTCTTGGGTTTGATCGTCCGGGCGGTGTGCTTGTGGATAATGTGTTTCCAGAGAGCCCTGCCGATCGGGGTGGTCTAGAGCCGGGGGACGTAATTCTGACCATTGACGGTGAAGAAATTTTTGATACACAGGGGCTTAGATATTTTATTGGTCTTGGAAAAATTGGTGGTGAAATGGTGCTTGGTATACGTGATGGTAACGGGCTTCGCGAAATAACCATTGAATTGGAATCAGCGCCTGAAATTCCACCGCGGGATGTTACGGTACTTAAAGGAGATCATATTTTTGAGAATATGGAAGTTGCCAATCTTTCACCGGCATTTTCAGAAGAACTTGGCATCAGCATGTTTGAAAATGGTGTGATTATTCTTGATATTGATCGTTCAAGCCCGGTTAGAAGACTTAATGTTTTAAGGCCAGGTGATATTTTTGAAACGGTTGACGATCAGGACATCGAAACAGTAGATGACCTTGAAGATATTCTCGATGATGTGGGAAGTGATGTGTCTTTCGCAGTGCGTCGGTCAGGCAGGTTGATTGAATGTATTGCCCGTGGCCGTGGAAGTTATAGCTGTCGATGAGTGATCTGTTTGCGAGCGCAGGACTTGAAGATGGAGCTCCAAGACCGCTTGCGGATCGTTTAAGGCCCAAAAAACTTTCCGATGTTGTAGGGCAGAGTCATCTGACGGCTACTAATGGAACATTAAGTCGAATGTTGCGTGCGGGGCATCTTTCATCGCTTATATTCTGGGGACCGCCAGGTACAGGCAAAACGACGACAGCAAGACTTCTTGCCAAAGAAACGGACCTATATTTTGAGCAGATATCGGCCGTTTTTTTCGGTGTTGCCGATTTGCGGAAATGCTTTGAAGCCGCAAAGGAAAGAAGACGAACCGGAAAAGGAACGCTTTTATTTGTGGATGAAATACACCGCTTTAACCGCTCGCAGCAGGATGGTTTTCTTCCCTATGTAGAAGACGGGACGATAATTCTGGTAGGGGCAACAACGGAAAACCCGTCGTTCGAGCTTAATGCCGCACTTCTATCTCGGATGCAGGTACTTACCTTAAACCGGCTTGACAACAATGCCATGGAAGAGCTTCTATGTCGTGCGGAAGCGCTTGAAGACAAAAAACTGCCTGTCACCGATGAGGCAAGAGCGCTTCTTTATAATATGGCGGATGGGGACGGTCGCTATCTTCTTAATCTTGCAGAAATTTTGCTGAGCCTGACTTTTGATGAAGACTTGGACGGTAAAAGCTTACTTCAAGTATTACAAAAACGAGCACCAGTATATGATAAGGACCGGGAAGGACATTATAATTTAATTTCCGCGCTTCATAAATCATTACGAGGATCAGATACCGATGCAGCACTTTACTGGGCAGGGCGAATGCTCGCGGGTGGTGAAGAACCGCTTTATATACTTCGGCGTCTTGTGCGCTTCGCCCTAGAAGATATAGGGCTTGCCGACCCGCAGGCCATTGTGCAAGCCAACGCCGCGAAGGAAATGTACGATTTTCTTGGTTCTCCGGAAGGCGATATTGCCATAGCGCAGCTTGTCATTTATCTGGGTACGGCACCCAAATCCAATGCTGTTTATATGGCGGAGAAAGCATCAAGACGACGCGCAAAAGAAACAGGGTCCTTAAACCCCCCAATGCATATCCTGAATGCCCCGACCAAAATGATGAAGGAAATGGGTTACGGTAAAGGATATCAGTATGATCATGACGCGGAAGATGGTTTTTCCGGACAGGATTATTTTCCCGATGGTCTTGACCGTGAACAATATTATCAACCTGCAGAGCGTGGTTTTGAACGTGAAATCGCCAAAAGACTGGAATACTGGAATAAGCTTAGAGCTAAAAAAAATTAATCACAAAGGTACTTTCTGGTCAGCGGAACATTATCCTGCCATTTCGTAAGCTGAAATTGGAACACCACATGCCCCAGGTTTCTAAAGGCGCATTCCGCACTTGCCATGTAAAACTCCCACATGCGCAGGAACTTTTCATCATAAAGGTCTATGATTTTTTCTTTATTGGCATCGACCCGTTTCCGCCATTCGGCCAGCGTCTTGGCATAATGAAGGCGTAAAACTTCCATATCGGTAATATAAAGACCGGCTTTTTCAATTACCGGTGCAATTTCGGATAAGGCAGGGGCATACCCGCCGGGGAAAATATATTTCTTGGTCCAAGGGTCAGTCTCACCGGGCCCATCGGCGCGCCCGATCGTATGGATCAATGCAACACCGTCTTCCTCAAGACATTCATAGACCTTGTTAAAAAAGTTTTGGTATTGTTTCCTTCCCACATGTTCAAACATGCCAACGGAAACTACGCGGTCGAATTTATCAGGGACGTTTCTATAATCCTGAAGTCTGTAATTTACTTTTTCATTATTTTGGGCGTTTCTTTGCGCGACTTTCAACTGTTCCTCACTTAGTGTTACGCCCGTCACAGACGCGCCTGATACTTTATTTAAATGAAGGCTCAAGCCGCCCCAGCCACAACCTATATCCAAAATATTGTGTTCAGGCTTAAGAAGCAGTTTTTTTTCAAGCAAATTCATTTTATTCTTCTGTGCCTGCTCTAGGGTGTCATCATCAGACTCAAAATATGCCGAAGAATACTGCCTGTTGGGATCAAGGAACAAATCATATAAATCATCGGAAAGGTCATAATGATGTGCGACATTGTCTTTGGATTTACCCGGCCAGTTTATCTGTCCAAGCCAGCCTTTAAAACGACTGTAGGGATCACCCCCCCATTAAGTGAAAAGGATTATCTGGCCGCCACTCCATATTTTTGGTAATCAGGTTAAGGAAATCAAAAACATTATGGGGAGGTTCGATAATAAGTTTACCGTCCATATATGCTTCCCCCGCTTTCAAATCAGGCCACAAAAAAAGTTTCAAAAGTAGCGAAGGTTCAGTAAAGCGAATTGTCAATTCAGGAGTTTTTGTACCAATAAACTGATGTTTTTTTCCTTTGGCATCGATAACATTTAACGTACCATGCCGGATAAGCTTATTGAAAAATATTGAAAGCGGAAACAAATTTGGCTCCCCGAGGCAAAAATTTAAGTATGTTGTTGGATTATTTCAAAAAAATCTTTAAATGACAACATCGTATTTGACAAGAAAGGTTATTATTAATGAATATGATTTTGGCGGTTGCTGCGGGTGGCGCGATTGGGGCAACGGGTCGTTTTCTCATTGGCAGATTAATGTTTAATCTTATGGGGCCGGGATTTCCGTGGGGTACGCTTACTGTTAATATTGCGGGCTCATTTTTAATTGGGTTATTGGTTGAATTGCTGGCGGTACGATTTAACATTTCTCAGGAATGGCAGGCGTTTTTGGTGATTGGCATATTGGGTGGTTTTACCACATTTTCTGCCTTTTCATTAGAGTTTGGCCTGATGATTGAAAAAAATCAGCTTTCAGCAGCTGCGCTTTATGCGATTGGTTCTGTCCTTTTAGGACTAATTGCTTTATTTGCGGGTATTTTCGCCGGAAAGGCTATTTAGTAGGAACGATTATGTCTGGCGTAACAAAGGAATATATAAAAGATACCGAGCAGGATTGGCGCTTGGATAAATGGTTTAAAATCCATTTTCCGGGCATCAGTTATGGCCGGCTGTCAAAAATTCTCCGTAAAGGTGAAGTCAGGATAAATGGTAAGCGCGTTAAAGCGGATTTTCGTCTTGAGGCAGGCATGGAAATAAGGCTGCCACCATTAGGCAAGGACGAACGAACACCAGTAAAAAAAACACATACTAGAATAAAAATTTCCGAAGAAGAAATTCAGCTGATGCGCTCAATGGTGATTTATCAGGATGACAGTGTAATTGTGCTTAATAAATTACCGGGGCTTGCGGTTCAGGGCGGCACAAATACTAAACGCCATATTGACGGGATGCTGGATGCGTTTACGGGCGAAAAACAGGAAAGGCCAAAACTTGTCCATCGTCTCGATAAAGATACCAGTGGTGTATTGGTTTTGGCGCGAACGGGGTTAGCTGCGAAGAAGCTGACTGAAAGTTTTAAACATCGAAAAACCAATAAAATATACTGGGCACTTGTTAAGGGTCGCCCAAAACAAATGGATGGTGTTGTAAACGCACCGCTGGATAAGGAACCTGGAGCTGGTGGCGAACGGATGATGGTATCAGAGGACGGAAAACGTGCCCTTACGGATTTTAGTATAATCGACAGTGCTGCCGGGCAGGTAACGTGGATGGCATTTCGCCCGGTAACAGGACGTACCCATCAAATCCGTGTGCATGCGACAGTACTCGAAACACCAATAATCGGTGACGGTAAATACGGTGCGAAGGAAGCATTTATTGATGGACCGGTAAGTAAGAAACTTCATCTGCATGCACGTTCTATTGAAATGGATCATCCGGATGGTGGTGTGCTTTTCGTAAATGCACCACTGCCCCATCATATGAAAGAAAGCTGGAATTTCTTTGGATTTGATCCTGACTATTCCGCAGACCCGTTTGAGGAAATAGAGAGTGTCTGAAAAATTAAAACTCGCTATTTTTGATTGCGACGGGACACTGGTTGATGGACAGCATATGATTATCAGTTCGATGAAACAGGCCAGTGAAAAATGCAGAATTCCCTACCCCGGCGATGAACAGGTTCGCCGTATAGTAGGACTTTCCCTGTTTGAAGCAATTACGCTGATATACCCAAAAATTAGTGATAATGATCATACCATGCTGCACCGAGCATTCGTTGAACATTTTCAGTATTTAAGGACACTTGATGATCAGCACGAACCGCTTTATGACGGTATTCGTGAAGTTATATCTGAACTCCATAATAAAGGGATCCTGCTTGGGATTGCCACGGGAAAGTCTTTGAGGGGGCTACGCAGTACACTTAGCAATCATAATCTTCAGGATTATTTTGTGACACTCAATACCGCGGATGATGGTCCAGGTAAACCGCACCCATCAATGATAAATGAGGCCCTTGCCGATACAGGTGTTGATCCCGAGAATGCAGTTATGATCGGTGATACAACATATGATATGGTGATGGCAGCAAACGCCGGTGTGAGGTCAATTGGTGTATCGTGGGGGTATCATAGCCGGGAAGAACTTATTTCGAGCGGTGCTGATCATATTGTTGACAAAATTTTAGAGCTTTCAGATTTGATAAAGGGATAAATGAAGCGTTTTTATAAAAAAGCATCAGTTGAACAAAAAGATCAGCACTTTATAGTTTTGCTGGATGGTAAGGCCATCAAAACACCCGCGCAAAGTTTTTGCCATATGCCTACAAGGAAAATGGCAAAGGCCGTGGTAAAGGAATGGAATGATCAGGGTGAGGAAGTTATTCCCAATTCCATGCCAATTACAAAACTGATGAACACCGCAATTGACCGCGTTGAAAACAGGCGCGAAGAACTTATTGATGAATTAGTCCGATATGCTGGGTCTGATCAAATATGCTACCGTGCAGAACATCCGACCGAACTTGTCTCCCTTCAGGACAAAATATGGAATCCTCTACTTCAGTGGGTAAACGAAACGCTTGCTATCGATTTAAAAATATCAAGGGGGGTAATTTTCGTTGAGCAGGATAAGGAAAGTCTGAAAAAGATAAAGGAAGTGTTAGAGCGATTGGACAGTTTTGCACTTACCGCGCTTCACGGTATGATTACAGTTACCGGATCTGTAAGCATTGGATATGCTTTATATTGTGACCACCTTTCAATTGAACAGGCCTGGAACGCCGGACATCTTGATGAAAATTTTCAAGTCTCGCAGTGGGGTAATGACGCAGAAGCGGAAGAAAGACGAAAAAATTTGAGGTTGGAGCTTACAAATTCTTACGATTTTCTTCAGCTAAGTATGCCAGATTAAAAAAGCTTGCCCGGCAAGCTATTTTTATGTTACTAATCAGTAACATTATGCGAGGGAGGTATAAATGCAGGATATCCTTGATAAGCTTGAAGAAAGACGTGAGTCCGCCCGCAAGGGAGGTGGCGAAGCACGTATAAATGCACAGCATTCCAAGGGTAAATTAACCGCACGGGAACGCATTGAGCTTCTTGTTGATGAAGGAAGCTTCGAAGAATATGACATGTTCAAGGAACATCGTTCCATCGATTTTGGCATGGAAAAACACAAAATTGCCGGGGACGGGGTTGTTATAGGCTCCGGCACCGTTAATGGCAGGCTTATTTTTGTTTATAGTCAGGACTTTACCGTTTTTGGGGGATCACTTTCAGAAACACATGCTGAAAAAATATGTAAAATAATGCATATGGCCATGAAATCAGGGGCGCCGATTATTGGTATTAATGATTCAGGCGGTGCCCGAATTCAGGAAGGTGTCGCCGCTCTTGCCGGTTATGCCGATGTTTTTCAAATGAATATTCTTGCATCCGGTGTGGTGCCGCAAATTTCATTAATCATGGGGCCGTGCGCGGGTGGTGCTGTTTATTCACCGGCAATGACCGATTTTATCTTTATGGTTCAGGACAGCTCTTACATGTTTGTAACCGGTCCTGATGTGGTCAAAACCGTAACCAACGAAGTGGTAACCCAGGAAGAACTGGGCGGTGCTACAACCCATACGGTGAAATCGGGTGTGGCGGATAATGCTTATGAAAATGATCTTGAAGCGATCAAACAAACCAGACGGCTGATTGATTTTATGCCTTTGAATAACAGGGAAAAACCACCTACGCGGCAGGTGTTTGATGATCATAAACGCGAAGAAGAAAGTCTCGATAGTCTTATACCGGATAATCCCAACAAACCTTATGATATGCATGAATTGATCCGAAAGACAGTGGATGAAGGTGATTTCTTTGAAATTCAGCCATCATTCGCCAAAAATATCATTACCGGTTTTGGTCGTGTGGAAGGGTCAACCGTAGGGTTTGTCGCAAACCAGCCGATGGTGCTGGCTGGTTGTCTTGATAATGATGCGTCACGGAAAGCGGCGCGATTTGTACGTTACTGTGACTGTTTTAATATTCCAATTGTCACTTTTGTTGATGTGCCTGGGTTCTTGCCGGGAACGGCGCAGGAATATAACGGCATTATTAAGCACGGGGCCAAACTGCTTTTTGCGTACGGTGAAGCGACAGTGCCAAAGATTACGGTTATTACCCGTAAAGCATATGGTGGTGCATATGACGTCATGGCGTCAAAACATTTGCGCGGTGATTTGAACTTTGCATGGCCGACAGCTGAAATTGCGGTTATGGGGGCAGAAGGCGCCGTAAAAATCATATTCAGGGAAGATGCAAAGGACGAAAAGAAACTGGCTGCAAAAACACAGGAATATTCCGATAAATTTGCTAATCCGTTTGTAGCGGCCCGCCGTGGCTATATTGATGATGTTATTATGCCGCACGCCACAAGACGAAGGATCAGTCGGGGACTTCGCATGCTTAAAAATAAAGAATTAAAAAACCCGTGGAAGAAACACGATAATATACCGCTTTAGGAGCACATGAATGTTTAACAAAATTCTTATAGCAAACCGCGGTGAAATTGCCTGTCGTGTTATAAAAACAGCGAAAAAGATGGGCATTCCGACTGTTGCGGTTTATTCGGATGCCGATGTGGATGCGCTTCATGTGCGGATGGCTGACGAAAAAGTTCATATTGGTCCTTCACCCGCTATAGAAAGTTATCTTGTTATTGATAAAATTATTGATGCGGCAATACGTACCGGGGCGGATGCTATTCATCCGGGATATGGGTTCCTTTCTGAAAATGCTGAATTTTGTAAACGTCTGGAAAAGGAAGGTATTACCTTTATCGGCCCGGGTACACAGGCTATTGAAGTTATGGGGGATAAAATATCATCAAAAAAACTGGCGGAAAAGGCAGGCGTGAATACCATTCCTGGTCATCTTGATGTTATTAAAGATGCTGAAGAAGCAGTAAAAGTAGCAAATAATATTGGTTACCCTGTGATGTTGAAGGCTTCTGCCGGCGGCGGCGGTAAGGGTATGCGTGTTGTGTATAATGATGCTGAAGCCAGCGAAGGTTTTAATTCCGCTGTGCATGAAGCCAAATCAAGCTTTGGCGATGATCGGGTATTTGCGGAAAAGTTTATTGAAAATCCGCGTCATATTGAAATTCAGGTTCTGGGTGATAAACACGGTAATGTTATTTATCTTGCAGAACGGGAATGCTCCATTCAACGCCGCCATCAAAAGGTAATCGAGGAAGCACCAAGTTCTCTCCTGACCATGGAAACCAGGGTGAGTATGGGAACGCAGTCAATCGCGCTATCCAAAGCCGTTGATTATAGCTCTGCAGGAACGGTCGAATTTATTGTTGATAAGGATCAGAATTTCTATTTTCTTGAAATGAATACGCGTCTGCAGGTGGAGCATCCGGTAACCGAACTTGTGACGGGTGTTGATCTTGTAGAACAAATGATCAGAAGCGCCGCCGGTGAACCCCTGAATATCAAACAGGAAGACGTGATGGTAAATGGCTGGGCCATTGAAGCCCGCGTTTATGCTGAAGATCCCCTACGTGGATTTTTGCCATCGATAGGGCGAATTACGGATTATATCCCACCTGAGGAAAATGAACATATCCGCGTCGATAGCGGAATTTTTGAAGGGTGCGATATAAGCATTTATTATGATCCGATGATTTCCAAGGTTATTTCTTATGGTGAAGACAGGGATCAGGCGATTGATAAACTGCGTCTTGCGCTCGATGAATATTATATTCGTGGTGTAGGTCATAATATCGCATTTTTGTCTGATGTGCTTAAATCACCAAGATTTAGAAGCGGCGATATTTCAACAAAATATATAGAAGAAGAATATAAGGACGGCTTTACGGGTGGAACGTTAAGTCTAGAAGCATGGAATGTTATGGTCGCGGTTGCGGTAACCGTCCATTCCTGTGAGGTGGGCCGTCAATCGACAATCAGTGGTCGCATGAATGAAAATGCAAGTTCATTTTCAGAAACATGGCACGTGCTTATAGAAGGCGAGATACAAACGGCCAATTTCCTGATGACCAATGAAGGCTGTAATGTCATTACAGGTGGTATTATATATAGCGTTGAAACACTTTGGGTACCCGGCAACCCGGTTTTTTCTGCAAAAATAAATGGTGATCAGGTCCATGTGGAAGTCACATATCTGGCGGATGGTTATTTGCTGACCTATGATGGGGCCAGTGAAATTATCCATGTACGCGGGAAGCGTGAAATGGAACTCTCAGCCCTTATGCCCGTCAAAGTGCCAAAAGATATGTCAAAATATCTGCAATGTCCTATGCCGGGTTTGATGGTATCGGTTGATGTCAGAGAAGGCGACAATGTGAGCATGGGGCAGCCGCTTTGTGTTGTCGAAGCCATGAAAATGGAAAATGTCCTGCGTGCCGAACGTGATGGTACAGTAGTTAAAATCTGTGCTGCGGCCGGTGACAGCCTTGCTGTTGATGAAATTATCATGGAATTTGAATAAATTATGCTGAGCGAAGGCCATAAAGCAGTACGTGTATTGATATATGGCCGTGTTCAGGGCGTTTTTTTTCGTGACTGGACAGTGAGAAACGCAAGCAGTCTCGGGCTTGATGGATGGGTCAGGAACAGATCGGACGGAACCGTGGAGGCCTTGTTCGTCGGCCCCGATGAGTTGGTGGAAAAAATGATAGAGCTTGCTCATAACGGGCCGCCATCTTCTAAAGTAAGCAAAGTTGAATGCATTAAAGCAATTGGAATTACACCCAGAGGCTTTACGCAGAAACCTTCAGTGAATATCCGCGATAGCAGAAACTAACCGAAAATTTTACCCCATGTTCTTTTAAGAACAGCATCAAGATCATCCATATTAACGGGAAGGCCCAGATCAACCAGTGATGTGACGCCATGCTCTGAAATGCCACACGGCACGATACCTGTATAATGGTTTAAGTCAGGTTCGACATTAATGCATATTCCGTGAAAGGTGACCCATTTACGGACACGCACACCGATAGCGGCAATTTTGTCTTCGCGGGTTCCTTCGCGCCTTACCCATACCCCGACACGCCCTTCACGCTTTTCACCAATCACATTGAATTCTGCAAGTGTGTCAATGATCCACTCTTCCAGATCAGCAATATATTTGCGGACGTCGCGGCCCCGTTTTTCTAGGTCCAGCATAACATATACAACCCGTTGTCCCGGGCCATGATACGTATACTGACCGCCGCGTCCTGCATCATATACAGGAAATTTATCCGGGGATAAAAGATCGGTCTCTTTCGAAGATGTGCCCGCAGTATATAATGGCGGATGTTCAACAAACCATACCAGTTCAGGTTCGTTTCCCATACGAATATCCATCACCCGTTTTTCCATCAGTTCGAGCGCGTCTTCATAAGGCGTAAGTCCCTTACTTATTTTCCATTCGGTCTTGTTGGTTTCCATATGGCGGGTATCTTTACAAAATTAACCAAAAAATAACTGTAATGTTTCACAGTTGAGGTATATATTTATGCCTTATAAGGACTAATTACAAGAGACACCCATGTCACAAGCCATTGAAGATGTTGAAGTTGAACTGACCGTTGTACTCGGCTAGAATATGATGCCGGTCAAACAACTGCTGAAACTTGGCCGTGGTGCGGTTATTGAGCTTCAGGAACATTGTGACAGCCCGGTAAAAATATACGCAAACGGTGAACTTATCGCCAAGGGGGAAATTATGGTCTCTGGGGAAAATATCGGCATTACATTACTTGAAGGTGTTAAAAGTTTCCGGGAGCTCGGCTTTATAAAAAAATAACGGCCCGTCGTCGTTTTCTATTGCTTAAATGTCTTCCATTTGATAATTCACCTGAATTGTTTGCCAAACTACGAATATATGCGGTCGTGGCGGAATGGTAGACGCGCAGCGTTGAGGTCGCTGTGGGAGTTGATCCCGTGGAAGTTCGAGTCTTCTCGACCGCACCATCATTATTAAGAATTTGCCAATTATTTCTCTGAACTTGCGCCATACATTTAAAATGTAATATAATAACTCCCATCAAAATATGAGTTGAGTGTTTATCGGGTAGTAATATCAGGAGTAATCTATGTTTTTTCAGTCATTTAGAAACGCTGTTTGCGGTACTGCGGTGAGTTTTCTGTTGCTTGTTTCGGCACATGCGCAGGATGTTTCCATAAATTTTATAGCAAATGGAAGCCTTCGAATTTCTGATGGTGAATATGTGCTTTTTACAGATTTTCCTTATGTTTCCGCAGCTTTTGGAACAATGGCCTATACATACCCCTACTTTGTCGAGGACGGTGAAAAAACGATAACATTAATCGCAAACCGGATGGATGACCATTTTGATCCGGTAACATTTATGACACTGGACTGGCAAATTGTTGCACCGGCAGAAGTCGTGGGGGACTTACAGGAGCGGTATTTTGCAGCGAACCAGGCGCGGGATCTTATTGTTGCTGAACTTGAACGAAATCGTATTCTGGATCAGGCGCAAAATCCTGATACCCAGGTAAATGTTGTGCTTCCTGATCCGATAAATGAGCCAAAAACAATCGTCGTTGAAGAGAACCTTGTAGTTGGGCCTATGCATATTCAGGCAATTGAAACAAAGTCGGGCGAAACCGAACATTATTCCTATATTGTGGAATGGCATGGTAAAAGGATGTATTTTGGCGGAGATACAGGTGATACAGCGCATTTGGCTAACCTGCCTGAAACGGATGTTGCGTTTTTATCACCTTGGCTTTATGAAAATGCCAGAAAAGAAAATGTACTGCCAAATACCAAAAATCTGGTAATTTATCAGCATCGGGACGGTGAGATTATCCCACGCTGCGCAAAATGTTTTTTTCCGCAAAAAGGGCAATTAATCCCTATAGATTAGGTTTAATCATAAAATAGGCAAGAAAAGTAATTTTTATTGTTGCGTTAGCGTTCAATATATTCTTTCATGTATCCCGAAAAAACAACAAATTATTAGGGAGACAAGATAATGGAGTTGTCAATTAAACGCCGTGCGCTAACCGGTATGGTATCAGCATTTGCTATTATGATGGCCGGTTGTAGTGAACAGGGAAGCGGCGACAATGAGATGGCCGCTGCGCAGGATAATAGTGTTGAAGCAATTCATGAACGCGTCATCACACTGGATACGCATATCGATATTCATGAGGATATGACGTTTGATCCGATTTATGATCCGGGTACGGATACGCCACAGCAGGTGGATCTGAATAAAATGGATGCTGGTGGTCTGGATAGCGGATTTTTTATCGTTTATGTAGGACAGGGACCACGTGATGAAGCGGGTTATGCACTTGCAGAAGAAAAAGCCCGCCGTAAATTTTCTGCTATTCACCGGATGACAGAACATTATCTTGACCGTATCGGGTTTGCCCACACACCTGACGAATTTGATGCAATTGCCGCCAGTGGTCGCAAGGTAGCGACTATTGGGATTGAAAATGGTTATGTGATTGGTAAAAATCTTGATCTGATCGAAGAATATTACAATATGGGTGCCCGGTACATGACGCTTGCTCATAATGGCCATAATGATATTTGTGACAGTGCAACCCCACTTGAAAGACTGGGTGATGAAGCAGAAGAACACGGTGGTGTAAGCGAATTCGGGTATAAAGTGATTGATGAAATGAACCGTCTTGGCATGATGGTTGATATTTCACATGTTTCTATCAATTGTATGATGCAGGCGACAGCATATTCAAAGGCGCCGGTTATTGCGTCCCATTCCGGTGTATGGGAACTCTCAAAACACCAGCGGAACCTTAACGATGAACAGCTGAAAGCAGTGGCCGCATCCGGTGGTGTGGTTCAAATTGTGGGCCTTGACGGGTTTGTAAAACATTACCCGGAAAAAGGACCAGAAGTTGCCGCCCTGCGTGAAGCAGTATATACAGCAGCGGGTGACAGCGAATGGGACGGTGCGAAACATGCGACAGACCAGGCGTATGTAGCAGGTATGGAAGCCATAAATGCAAAATATCCACCAGCCAATGTCAGCGATTTTGTTGATCATATTGAATATGCCGTCAATCTAATAGGTATTGATCATGTTGGGATTGTATCGGATTTTGATGGTGGTGGTGGTTTATCCGGCTGGAACAGTGCAGCAGAAACCATGAATGTTACGGCTGAACTTGTTGCCCGTGGTTATACGGAAGAAGAAATTGCGAAAATCTGGAGCCAAAATACGCTCGCCTTATGGCGCCGGGTTGATGCTGCGGCAGCCGCACTTCAGTAAAATAGGTGAATGATGAAAAAACCTCCTTATTGGCATGCCTGATAAGGAGGTTTTTTGTTTAGGAGGGAACAATTATGAAATTATCAAAATTCTTTTTATTGATTTTGACAATGTGCCTTTTCGCATTGCCGACAAATGCGCAGGAAGAAATTAAAATTCATATTTCTGTTGATCTGGAAGGGATAGCAGGCGCGGTAACGGCTGAACAACTTGGCGTTGGCGGTTTTGAATATCAGCGCTTTCGCGAATTTGCGACGGCCGAAGCCGTTGCGGCAGTGGAGGCAGCATTTGAAGCCGGTGCGACGGAAGTGCTTGTTGCGGATTCCCACGGCAATGGACAAAATCTGCTCATAGAAAAATTTCCCGAAAATGTGAAGGTTATCAGATCCTGGCCACGTAAACTTGGTATGATGCAGGGAATAGAAGAAGGTGGCTTTGATGGTGCCATCTACATAGGCTATCATTCAAGCACAGATTACATGACGGGTGTACGCGCGCATACAAAATCCAGTGCATCGCTTACAAGTCTGAAATTAAATGGAAAAGTAGCGGGCGAAAGTTATTTTAACGCTGCGATTGCCGGTGAGTACGGCACACCTATCATCATGATATCTGGTGATGATGCGGCGGTGGAAGAAGCGCAGGATGCCATCGGTAATGGTCTGGAAGGCGCCATTGTTAAATGGGATTACAGCTTTCATTCAGCGAAATCGCTTCACCCGGAAGCATCAAAGAAACTGATTGCGGAAAAAACAAAAGCGGCAATAGCACGTATTAAGGAATTTAAACCGCTTAAGCTGGAAGGGCCGATTAAAATGGATATCAGTTTCAAAAATTATCGGGTCAGTGAAGTTCTTTCCTATTTGCCGCAATTTGAACGCATTGACAGTCATACTATCCGCTATGTCGGGCCGGATATGATTGATGTATCGACGGTTGCAACATTTATAACAAGTTATAGTATGGAACTATCGCCATAAGAGGTAACATTGAAAAAGATATTTATTTTAATTTCTTCTATATTGATGGCATCCTGCGCGTCTTCATCACAGGATGCCAGTATCGAAATTTTTCCGAGTGTTGCAGAATCAAATACCGGAAGCGGAATAATATTATCAGTTACGGTTGATGATTCTAGACCTTCAGGTGTCATCGGAACAACGGGTGAGACAACCCAAATTTATACCAGTCAGGATCTTGCAGAAACAATCGGTCTGGCCATGGTCGATGCCTTTTCGAAACAGGGCTTCAGTGTAAGCGCCGCAAGTAATCCTGCTGCTATCAGAATGACGGTCGCGCTTGAAGATTTAAATTATACCCGCGATGGAAATCTTGTCACAACCACTGTAAACACAACGTCAAAGATGAGAGTGACGCTGGAAGGTAAAAATTTCGGTAAAAACTACAGCAATTCTGAAGAACGGATCATCCCCTTTTCATCCAGTGAGGAAACAAATAATTCGCAGCTTCGCTGTATTCTGGAAACATTAATTGAGCGCATTGTTAGCGATCAGGAATTATTGGCCGCTATAAAACGCTAGTAATTAATTCATCACTGCTTTAAATGCGGCCAGGCACTTACGCACATTTTCTTCGCTGGCACTGTGCCCCATTAATCCGACGCGCCAAACCTTACCGGCAAGTGCACCTAGGCCAGCACCTATTTCAAGATTATGATCATTCAGAAGCTTGGCCCGAATGGCGGCTTCATCCGTGATATGATCCGGAATGATGATCGTATTAAGTTGAGGAAGCGCATATTCAGGATCAACCAGGTATTTGATGCCCATTTCTTCAAAACCAGCGCGAAGTTTTGCGGACAACTCATGATGACGTTTCCACGAATTTTCAAGTCCTTCTTCCTTAAGGATAAGCAGGCTTTCGTGAAGAGCATACATGGCATTAACCGGTGCCGTATGATGATATGATCTGCCGCCATCACCATCCCAATATCCCATAACAAGATTTAAATCCATAAACCAGCTTTGCACGGGTGTTTTACGGTTCTTTATTTTTTCTATCGCACTTTCATTAAAGCTGACT
Source organism: Kordiimonadaceae bacterium (assembly GCA_038106445.1). Classification (GTDB taxonomy): domain Bacteria; phylum Pseudomonadota; class Alphaproteobacteria; order Sphingomonadales; family Emcibacteraceae; genus Pseudemcibacter. The sequence continues at coordinate 50,951 of JAYODU010000013.1, forward strand.
GGTGAAATTCCGGGCGGGCAGGAAAGACATTTTTGTGACCCTGAATAAATAGCATCAATACCCCAGCCACCAACATCCAGTTCTGAACCACCAAGGGACGTTACCGCATCAACGATCGTGAGACAATCATGTTCGCGCGCAAGCGCACAAAGTGACTTTGTATCAGACGCAACGCCGGTTGATGTTTCCGCAGCAACAAACGCCAGAATTTTCACATCAGGATTTTTTGTAAGTGCATCTTTTACTTTTGCAATAGAAACAGGCTTGCCCCACTCATCTTCTATGATGACAGCTTCACCGCCACAGCGAACGACATTTTCAACCATCCTTTTACCGAATACACCGTTTACGCAGACAATTACCTTGTCTCCATGTTCAATCAAATTTGCAAAACATGTTTCCATCCCAGCCGAACCGGGTGCTGAAACCGGGAAGGTAAGTTTATTTTCAGTTTTAAAAGCATAACGAAGCAAATCCTTGATTTCATCCATCAGGGTTTGAAATGCCGGATCAAGATGGCCTATTGTTGGACGTGCCATAGCCTTAAGCACGCGGGAGGACACATCTGAAGGGCCAGGGCCCATTAAAGTTCGAATTGGTGGATTGAATGATGACACTTTGTATTCTTTCTTCTGGTTATTTTAAAATCCTGCGAAATTTAATCCATATATCATGCTAAGAAAAGACTATATATTTGAAATGATCTCACAAATTGTATAACTTGTTGACTGTAAATGATTTTAAATCAGCAAAACAAACTGTTCCCAGGGGATGATATGACATTGGATAGCGAAAATATAAGCGCTGATAACGATAAACATCTTGATGGTGTGTTGCCGGTCTCCCCTGAGTTTATTGCGGAAATAGAAGCTGCTCTCGCCAATGGTGATAAAGAACAGATCGAATTTCTGCTTGAGCCACTTCATAGTGCAGATGTTGCAGACATATTTGAACAGTTAGGTGAAAACGACCGGAAATTATTAACATTTTTTATCGGTTCCAACATGGAACCTGAAGTTCTTTCGGAACTTGATGATAGTACCCTTGAAGACGTTATTGCAGAAATGGACAATCTGGATGTTGCCCGCGCAATCACCCAGATGGAAAGTGATGATGCCGTGCACGTGCTTGGGTATATGGACGAAGACGAGCAGCGCGAAATTATTGCGGCACTACCCCTTGAAGACAGGCTTGCAGTTGTAGAAGGGCTTTCCTATCCGGAAGAAAGCGCCGGACGGCTTATGCAGAGGAACCTTGTATCCGTTCCTGGCCGTTGGACAGTTGGTAAGGTTATTGAATATTTTAGAACAGAAGAAAATCTTCCGACCGAATTTTATGAAGTCTTTATTGTGGATCCTTCGCATCATCCGATAGGAATTGTAGCACTTAATAAAATCATTCGCACTAATCGGGAAATAAAAATACGCGATATTATGGAAGAGGCGCCAACGGTTATTCCTGTCAATATGGACCAGGAGGAAGTCGCCTATCTATTCAGTCAATATGACCTGACCACGATTGGAGTTGTGGATGATAGCGGGCGCCTGATCGGTATGATTACTGTTGATGACGTCGTTGATGTTATTGAGGAAGAAGCCGAAGAAGATTTGATGCGTATGGCGGGGGTTCAGGAAACGGATATATCCGAAAGTGTATTTGAAGCATCCAAAAACAGGGTAATATGGCTTGTTGTAAACCTTGCCACAGCGATCCTCGCTTCTATGGTAATAGCTTTATTTGATGCTACTATTGAACAGATGGTAGCATTGGCAATCCTTATGCCCATTGTTGCATCAATGGGTGGTAATGCCGGAACACAGACAATGACTGTTACCGTGCGGGCAATTGCAACACGCGACCTGACATCATCGAACGTAAAAAGGATTGTTTTAAGAGAAACAACAATAGCACTGGTAAACGGTGTAGTGATCGCTTTGTTAATAGGTGTGTTATCGTGGTTGTGGTTTCAGGATGCTCTCCTGGGCGGTGTTATGGGTGTAGCGATGGTGGTTAATATGATAATGGCGGGCCTTGCAGGGATATTAATTCCAGTCGCTCTTGGTAAAATGGATATTGACCCTGCGCTTGCCAGCAGTATTTTTGTAACGACCGTGACAGATGTGATTGGTTTTTTCGCATTTTTGGGATTGGCTGCATTGGTACTTTTGTAAAATGGCAGTTCATCTTATCAAGTTGTGTGTTGGTGTGGAAAGTGTTGAGCATCTTATTGAACTTCGTAAAAAAGATCCCCGTAATAAGGGAAAAGATTATAATTCCCATATAACCAGATTTAAACCGCGCCGTGCTGAAGAAGTGCTTGATGGTGGCTCCCTATACTGGGTGATTAAGGGAGTCATTCAGGCACGCCAGAAAATTATAGATCTAGAGGATGTAAAAACTGACAATGGCACTAAATGCAAGATCAAAATGGATAAAAAAATTTATCTGACCGAATCGCAGCCCCGCAGAGCGTTTCAGGGATGGCGGTATTTAGAACAGAATGCAGTTCCTAAGGATTTACCCCCGAACAGCAATATACTTGATATTCCGGTTGAATTAAGATCAGAACTCAAGGAGCTTGGTCTGATCTAAAGTCCTGAAATGAATTCTGTTCCAGCTTTACTTCATCAAAACTGTATAAATTATTTTCCCTGATTATGCTGTTAAGGTTATCAATATATTCAAAGCCCCTTTCTGAATAATAAAGGAGAGTAAAAAGCATATCGTCATTGATGACTATGTCTTCGGCGGTTGCAAATTTGCTTCTTTCCGTTCTGAAATCCTCATAGGCCGGGTGCGTATTCAGATTTAATGCATACCCTTCAACAGCGCTGATCAGGTTATTGAATCTTCTGATACTATGGGTTTCCCCATGTTCCCTTTCCAAAGGAATTATACCGGTATCGTCATCCCAGGTCCATTGACCGTAAAGTGCGTTTGCCTGCTGTGCGAACCGTGATGTTCCCCACCCGGTTTCGATTGCGGCCTGTGTTAGTGCCAACGAAGGCGGAATGATATTCATACGTTTGTTTAATTCTTCGAGGCTTGAAAATAAATTATCCGGGGTTAGTTCATCCATTCTATAGCGTGCCAGCTTTCTCGTAAGCCAATAGAGATCAGGGTTAGTCGCTTTCCCGTCAATTTCAATATCACGTATGATCTGCAATAATTTAGCACGTTCATATTCAATATACTCATTCACTTTAAGTATAGGAGGAAGTAATGAAGCTATGAAAAGTTCCTTTTTCATATCTATATCATCGATATCTGTCAGTTCACGGGGAAGCCTTTCCAGAAACAGATTAGGTACATCTGCATCACCATTTTTAATTTCCGAGAGGTTATATCCGTATGCAGCGAATCTCTTTGTGACATCTTCTCCCTCATTTAACCTTAAATGACTAATGAGGGTAACAGTTGAGAAGTCATTTTTACTCTTATTTACCTCTGAAATCGAAATATAAAGGGGTAATACAATGAAAATTGCCAAAAAAAGTAGCAAAAAAACATCTTTTTTGCCAAAAGTTGAAGATCCTTGTTTGAAGCCACTAGCCATATTTATCCTAAGAGGGTAAGTTGATCGCCTCGCATTTGTATAATAATATAGTAAGTCTTCAATTTCCAGATTTTTAGTTCATTGGGATTAACAGCTAAAAAGAATATCTGGTCGGGGAGCGGAGAAGGGAATGCCAAAAGATAAAAATAAGGCACATGTTATTGTTGTGGGCAACGAAAAGGGTGGCTCGGGTAAATCCACGACAGCAATGCATATAGTTGTAAGTCTGATGAAGCGGAATTTTAATATTTCTGTAGTTGATCTCGACTCACGACAAAAATCGCTAGCGCGCTATCTTGAAAATAGACTGAATTATGCAGAAAAGCATAAACTTCAGCTTTCAATACCTGATGTATATATTCTGTCAAGGTCACAGGAAGGTGATATTGACAATATGATGTTTGAAGATACAAAGAATTTTACTGACCTGATCGAAGAACTTCATAAAGATTCGGATTTTATACTTATTGATTGTCCCGGAACGGATTCAAACCTCGCCAGATTGGCACACAGTGTAGCAGACACTTTAATAACACCGATTAACGACAGTTTTGTTGATCTGGATTTATTGGCAACAGTAAATTCCAATACTTATAAAGTGGAAAAGTTAAGCCTTTATAGTGAAATGGTTTGGGATGCGCGTAAGCATCGTGCCATGACGGATCGTGGTACTATCGACTGGATTGTTATGCGCAATCGCATTTCTAACCTTGATGCAAAAAACAAACGTCGTGTACATGATGCTCTTAAAGAACTGCAAAAAAGGGTATCTTTCAGATATATTCACGGGTTGGCCGAACGTGTCATTTACCGGGAACTATTTCCGAAAGGATTAACATTGGTTGATTTTCCCGACACTGATGAGAAAGTAACACTTTCTCATATTGCGGCTCGTCAGGAAATACGCAGACTTATGTCTGATCTTGAACTTCCCGGATGGAACGAAGTAAAGGAAGTAAAGGCTGAGAAAAGGTTTTCCGCTTAAATGATTTTTTATTTACTGATCTTCGTATTAGGCTCTGTCATTTTATACTTCGCCATCTCGAACTATTTAAAAAATCAGCCTGAAAAATTTAATGACATGTTTGGCAAGGTGCTTGGGGTAGTCCTGGGTGTCGTCGGCTTTTTTCTATTGATAAGAGGAAGTATCCCTGCCGGTATTGCGCTTGCCGTCGGTGCCGTATTATCCTGGCAAGGGTCGTTATGGTCTTATTTGCGCTCGCGAGCGGGCGTGCAGGACAAACCTGCTTCAATAAAATCGCAAATGACCCGGGAACAGGCCCTTGAAATACTTGAACTTTCTGGAAACCCAACTGAGCAGGAAATAAAAGCGGCACACCACAGACTGATGATGAAAATGCATCCAGATCAGGGCGGGTCAGGTTATTTTGCCTCGCAGCTTAATCAGGCGAAAGATATACTACTTAATAGATAATATAAGGACAGAAAATGCCCGGTAACCACCAATTTAATCCAAGCATTTTACGTGAATATGATATTAGGGGGATCGTCGGAGAAACGTTGACCGAAGCAGATGCAGTTGCACTTGGCAGGGCATTCGGTACCGTTATTATCCGAAATGGCGGAAACAAATTATGCCTGGGATATGATGGTCGTTTAAGTTCGCCCATGATGGAGGCAGCAATATTGGAAGGGCTGATTTCAACCGGCTTGGATATAATACGTATAGGGCGTGGTCCTTCACCTATGCTTTATTATTCGGTTTATGAACTCGATACAGATGGCGGAATTATGATTACAGGCTCTCATAATCCTCCAAATTATAACGGCTTTAAAATGATGGTCGGCAAAGGGGGATGTTACGGCAAGCAGATACAGGAAATAGGACGTATCAGCGCAACTGGTGATCTTGAACAGGGTGCTGGGGTGGCAACAAAAGTTGATGTTTTCGACCGCTATATAAGCCGTATGTTACAGGATGTGGATTTTGAAGCCCTTAAAGCAGCTGATATGACAGTAGGATGGGACGCTGGCAACGGGGCGGCAGGTGACGTGATTTCTACATTAACAAAAAAATTGCCGGGTAAACACATTCTGCTTAACGAAAAAATAGACGGCACATTTCCATCTCATCATCCTGATCCGACTGTTGCCGAAAATCTTGTTGAATTACAGGGCGCAATAGCAGAACAGAATATGGATATGGGCCTGGCATTTGATGGCGATGGTGACAGAATTGTGGCTGTTGATTGCGGTGGTGAAATTGTATGGGGTGATCAGTTATTGGCAATTTTATCACAAGATGTGCTCAAGGATCAGCCAGGGGCAAAAATTATTGCAGATATTAAATGCAGCCAGGTTTTATTTGATCATATTCATAAACTGGGTGGTGAACCGGTTATGTGGAAAACTGGCCATTCACTGATTAAAAGCAAAATGGTTGAGCTTGACGCTCCTCTAGCGGGTGAAATGAGCGGTCACATATTTTTCAAACATAAATATTACGGCTTTGATGACGCTGTATATGTCGCTTTAAGATTATTAAATACTGTTGCAATGACAAAAGGCGGCCTTGAAAGTCTTAGAAAAAGTCTTCCTGCTTTAGTTAATACACCTGAAATCAGAATAGAATGTGATGAGGGCCGACCGTTTGTTGTTGTTGATGAAGTGCTTGAACGGTTAAGAAAAACCGATGCCAATGTCAATGATCTGGATGGTGCACGTGTTTTATCAGACGATGGTTGGTGGCTTATTCGTGCATCCAATACACAAAATGTTATCGTGGCACGTTGTGAGGGCAAAGATAAAGAAGGACTAAAGCGTGTTTATGATGATCTTTCAGCGCAACTTAGATTAAGTAATGTCGAGCCACCAGTGCTTCCTTAATTGGCAATATTTCCTATTTATTTTTTGTTAGTATGAATTATGATATGATTAATTCGACTGATTTCTGTTGATTTAACCAATAAAAATAAAGTTGAACCCTTTATTTTTTCAATATGATTTCTATCTTAATGGTAGTGGTATAATTTAAAAGATGATCAGGTAAATGAGCGATAAAGAAAATAACAACGATGGTGGTACTCAGGGTTCGGTTATTACCAAAACGAAACCCAAAACCAAAAAGCCGTCCATGTATAAGGTTCTCATGTTGAATGATGACTATACACCGATGGATTTCGTTGTGCATGTTTTACAGAAATTTTTTAAAATGCCGGAAACTGAAGCGATGAGGATCATGCTGCAGGTACACCAGCAGGGTATTGGTGTCTGCGGTGTCTTCAGTTTTGAAGTTGCAGAAAGCAAAGTGCATCAGGTGGTTGATTACGCCAGAAAAAATGAGCAACCGCTGCAATGTACATTGGAAAAAGATTAGTCAAGGAGATTAGCGTGCCGACATTCTCACCAAATCTGGAACATACGCTTCATCGTAGTGTCGCAGAAGCGAACAAAAGAAATCACGAGTTTGCAACTTTGGAACATCTATTGCTTGGGTTACTTGATGATAAGGAAGCAATAGCAGTACTTCGCGCTTGTGATGTGAATATTTCACAGCTTCGCGCCGAACTTAAAGCATATCTTGATCATGAACTTGGAAATATTACAAGTGACAGCGATGTGGATGCGACACCTACAGCCAGCTTTCAGCGCGTCATTCAGCGCTCAATTCTTCATGTGCAAAGCAGCGGACGTGAAGAAGTAAATGGTGGAAATGTTCTTGTAGCTATATTTTCGGAACGCGAAAGTCACGCTGTCTTTTACCTTCAGCAACATGAAGTTTCGAGGCTTGATGTTGTGAATTATATTTCACATGGTCTTGCCAAATCAGGTGACCGTGAATACAGGGAGCATGTTGATAGCCATGCGGAAGATGAAGAAAGTGATGGCAGAGCATCAGGTTCAAAAAGTGCAGTTGAAAAATACTGTATAAATCTTAATGAAAAAGCACGTGAAGGAAAAATAGATCCTCTTATTGGCCGTGTTCAGGAAGTAGACCGAACTATTCAGATCTTGTGTCGTCGTTCAAAAAATAATCCTTTGTACGTAGGTGATCCGGGCGTTGGTAAAACGGCGATAGCAGAGGGTCTTGCCTTAAGAATAGAGAAGAAGGAAGTACCTGAAGTTCTTCACAATGCGACAATCTACTGCCTTGAAATGGGTACAATTCTGGCAGGTACAAGATACCGTGGCGATTTTGAGGAACGGATCAAGGCAGTTATCCGTGAAATTGAAGAAATGGATGGTTCCATTCTGTTTATAGATGAAATTCACACAATCATAGGTGCCGGTGCGACGGGTGGGGGTGCTATGGATGCGTCAAATCTTTTAAAACCAGCGCTAGCAAAAGGTGCTCTTCGTTGTATTGGATCAACAACCTATAAGGAATATCGTTCATATATTGAAAAGGATCGCGCTCTAGTGCGCAGGTTCCAGAAAATTGATATCGTTGAACCTACGGCACAGGAAACAAAGGACATCCTTAAAGGGATCAGGAAATATTTTGAAGAACATCACAATGTTAAATATAGCGACGAAGTGATTGAGGCTGCTGTTGATTTGTCTGTAAGACATATTAATGAACGCAAACTTCCTGATAAAGCGATTGACATTATTGACGAAGTTGGCGCCTCGCAGATGTTATTGCCTGAACCCAAGCGCAAGAAAAATATTACGGTTGAGGATGTTGAAAATGTTGTTTCGAAAATGGCACGTATCCCACCTAAAAGCGTTTCAAAAGATGATAAGTCGATCTTAAAAACACTTTCAAAAGACCTTAAACGTGTTGTTTTTGGACAGGACCGCGCAATTGAAGTGCTGTCTGACGCAATAAAACTCTCAAGAGCGGGACTGCGGGAAGCTGATAAACCAATTGGTTGTTATCTGTTCAGCGGCCCAACCGGGGTAGGTAAAACCGAAGTAGCCAAGCAACTGGCAAGTTTGCTTGGGGTTGAAATAGAACGATTTGATATGTCTGAATATATGGAGCGCCATACAGTGTCGCGTCTTATTGGGGCACCTCCGGGATATGTGGGCTATGATCAGGGTGGATTGCTTACGGATGCTATAGATAAAACCCCGCATTGTGTGCTTTTGCTTGATGAAATCGAAAAAGCACATCAGGACGTATATAATATTCTTCTTCAGGTTATGGATCACGGTACGCTAACAGATAGCAATGGTAAAAAAATCGATTTCCGTAATGTTATTTTAATTATGACGACAAATGCTGGCGCAGTTGAACTTAGCAAGGAAGCAATCGGGTTTGGGGTATCCGATCAGTCAGGTGCAGACGAGGAAGCCATTAAAAAGTTGTTTACCCCTGAATTTAGAAATCGCCTTGATGCTATTGTGCCTTTCTCGGAACTTCCGCCTGCTGTTATTGAACAGGTCGTTGAGAAATTTATACTTGAGCTGGAGATGCAATTGGAAGATCGCGGAGTTCATATTAAGCTCACGCCATCAGCTAAAGAATTTATTGCTGAAAAGGGATATGATAAACATTTTGGTGCACGGCCGCTGAAACGTGTGATACAGGAAGAAATTAAGAAACCACTGGCAGATGAGCTGTTATTCGGTAGACTTGTTGAAGGTGGAGAAGTGAAAATTGGTTGCAAGAATAAGAAACTTATTATTGATATAGAGCCAGGAAAATTATTATTGGAAGTAAAACCGAAACCAAAGGATAAGAAAAAAGAGAAAGTTTCCAGTAAATAGAACCCTATATTCAATTATTAAGTACGGTTTCATGATAATAGTGTATAATGTTAGTTGTGTGGGGACATTTATCCGATAGGAGAACTGTCAAATGACCAGAACACTTTTTACAACTATAAGCATATTCACAATATGTTTTGGGATTTCTTTTGCTGAAACCGGTTCTGCACGTTATGAGAAAGAAATGATAAAA
>JAYODU010000014.1:0-57454 GCA_038106445.1 Kordiimonadaceae bacterium
GAGAGAAAAATTATTATGAATAAATGAGGAGCCCTGCCAGTGAGTATCTATTACAGTTAAAGTCTCTTTCTGCTTTTTTTACGATTCTTTTTTTCAAGTTTTTCTGCAGCTTTTATTTCAGCCTCAGAGAGTATCTTGACTATATTGCCCGTTGCAATATTTTCTCCTGAAACCCAAACTGCTTTGGAAAACTTTGCTGCTGCCTCAGTAATTTTTAACATACCAATTTGAGTTTCCTCGGCACCTAAAATCTCACCAGTCTCGGGGTCTTGAAAACCTTCTCCAACCTCAAAAACTTTTAAGTAATCGTCTTGCTGTAAAAGTCCATCGCCATAATTGATGATATGTGTACCATCATTTTGGATTGCAATAATTTTTGCTGGATATATTGTCGTAGCTACTGCACCAACAATACCTCGTGATGTTAACCTTTGCACATCCGCCAGGGGGTCCCCTTTTGAAGACGACGATGAAATGCCTCCTAATGCAATAGAGCTCCCTGCTGTAGTGGTATTTTCAACGGTATCTGCAAGAATAACTTCACCCGTTTGAGTATCAACAATACGTAAGTCAACAGACATCTCGTATTTACTTCCACCAGTACCAAAGCCTCCAAAGCTACTTGAATTTGTTGAAGCCCCCAATTTGGTGATTGAACCATAAAGCAAGTAATCAACTCCTGTAATACCACCTAAATCACTGCCATCAGTTGTTAAACCCGTTTGAGAAAGACCCTGTTCTTGAATTATTTGCTCTAAACGTGCCCGTTCAATAACCATAAATTTATTAGTTTTTATCAGTTGCGTTTCAAGCATAGTCTGAAAGGTCTGGGGATCTGATCCTGGTATTGAGCTAGTAATCTCACCAACAGCAATGATCACTCTGTCTTGAGCATTTGCTAGACAACTCAAATTTAAAATTACCAGTATTATTGTTGAAAGAATTTTTTTTCATAATTTATACCTTTTATTATAACCGCTGATACTTCTATGTGATAATTTAATAACTTTTCTAAACCTTAAGGTTTTTTATAAGATGATTAAGTTAAAAAGTAAAGAATGCCACGTAAATTAAATAAATTTATTTTTTATAATCTTGATTTTTACTTTTTCAAACTAGATCGAGAGTAGATAATAATACGTCCATCACCACGAAGATAATATTTTATGGTGTACATGAATACTTGCTGACACAAAATACATACTTTTTTTGGAAACGATTTGTAAATACAATATTTTAAATTAATTTGACATTAATTTTATTTAAATCATTGTTATTAAACAATAAAATGAAAAAAAGAATGATAAAGACTTATATTAGGAATAATGTAATGAACCAGTATGCTGATATAATGGCCAATGTATGCGAAGGGTATATTGATTTTCGCAGTGATACGGTTACCAGACCTGGTGATGAAATGAAGCGGGCAATACTTGACTGTGAACTTGGCGATGATGTTTATGGCGAGGACCCCACTGTAAATGCTCTGGAAAAAAAAATGAGCCGAATGCTTGATAAGGAAGCAGCACTTTTTCTTCCGAGCGGCACTATGAGCAATCTGGTTTCATTGCTTTCCCATTGTAAAAGGGGAGAAGAAGTGATTGTGGGTGACCAGTACCACATATATGATGCTGAAGCACGCGGTGCATCTGTATTAGGGGGGATTTCCTTAAACCCAATTAAAACAGATAAATTTGGCGTAGTTAAATTAAAGGATATTATTGCGGCGATTAAACCGGATGATAACCATTATCCGATTACAAAGCTGGTATGCCTTGAAAATACAGTATCCGGGTGTGTGCAAAATCAGGCGGATATGAATGAGATTGCCATCGCGGTCAAAGATAAAGGATTGAATGTTCATCTTGATGGTGCGCGACTATTTAATGCGGCTATCGCACAAAATGTGAATGTTGGTGATCTGACCAAAAATTTTGATACCGTATCAATATGTCTGTCAAAGGGAATTGGTGCACCAGCGGGATCAGTATTGGTCGGACCAAAGGAATTTGTGAAGTATGCCAGACGGCAACGGAAGCTTTTGGGTGGTGGTATGAGGCAGGCGGGCATTCTTGCCGCATGCTGTCTTTATGGTCTTGAATATAATGTTCCACTTCTTAAACATGATCACCAAAAAGCACGCTCCCTGGCAGAAGAGCTTTCGACAATTGAGGCCTTATCAATTGATCTGGATTTGGTTCAAACCAATATGCTGTTTATTAACCCTGGGGAAGATGCAGCGTCGCTCAGTGCATTTCTTTATGAACGCAAAATTTTAATTGGTTCTACCGGTACGGTTCGCATGGTTGTGCATCTGGATATTTCAGAAAGTGATATCGAAAAAACCATTATAGCCTTCAAAGAATTTTACCGAAATTAATATTTATAACAGGATTTGAAAAATGAGCCGTCTTGAATTATTGCCTACGAATAAACTGAATGATGCGCAACGTTCCATATATGATGGAATTGCGGGCGGCAAACGCGCCACGGGTCCGCAATTGTTCGACTTAATTGATCGGGATGGATGTTTAAACGGACCTTTCAATGCACTGCTTTATAGCCCGCCCGTAGGAGCCGCACTTTCAAAGTTGGGAGAAGCAATAAGGTTTGAAACAAAACTTTCGCCGCGTGTTCGCGAAATAGCAATCCTTGTTGTGTCTGAAGAATATAAGTGTGAGTTTGAATGGTATGCGCATGCCGCCATTGGCCATCATATTGGACTTGATGGCAATATACTTGAAGCGATCAAAAATTGTGAAGTACCGGACTTCGACAATGAAGACGAAAAAGCACAATATGAATTTTGTATTCAATTGGTTAAACAGCGTAAAATTGACAGTATACTTTATAACAGGGTTAAAGTTATTATTGGTGAAAGCGGGATTTTGGAACTATCGGCGCTTGTCGGGTATTACACTACACTGGCACTGATTATGAACGTATTTGAAATAAGCGTACCGTCCGGGGCCGATACAGTTTTTGATCAGTAGCTCAATTTTGTAGTTATATAATTTAATAACGGGCTAATTCACTATTTTGATAGAGCTTTTGAATTAAAGTCCGATCCGTTTTGCCATTGGCATTTAAAGGCCATTTGGTTATGTGATAAATTACCCCAGGCCACATATGGCGATGAAGATATGTTTTACATGTTTGCCTTATATCGGCGATATCCGGTTTGTGTTTGCCGCCGGTTACCAGAATAATTTTAGCATTTTTTTCTTCAAGCCATGCCATCACGTGATCAAAGCCCAATTTTTGAATGGTATGCTCTATTTCCAGTAGACTGAATCGTTCCCCCTGAATTTTTACAATCTGGTCACGCCTGCCTGCTACATGAAGAATACCATTTTCCAAATGACCGTGATCCCCTGAATTTATCCATTCCGGGAATTGTTCAAACGCACCTGATTGTGTAATTTTGCCTAAAGCTGTAGAGTTTCCCTTAAAACCCAAAGGTTCATTTTCATGATCCACCCTTGGCATCTGTAATTTTTTGGCGGGGGCATTCATTAGTCGCTTAAACTTTCTGAAAAACCAATTGTTTTATTTATACTATCAAAATTTGCGAGTGATAGCTGGCCTGGGGTCACTTTGGTATTAAGTTCGCTTTCAACAAGAACGACCAGATCAAGCAAATCAAGTGAACCAATTATACCGCTTGAAAAAAGTGGTGCATCATCCTCTAACTCGTCTTGTTCGACCCAGGTTTTTTCACATATAAAACTTCTTAATTTATCTCTGAAATCCGACATATTTCCTGCTCAGTATTTTTTATAATATAATCAAATAGTTCTGCATGAGACTAGCCCAATTATATTAATAAATTGTTTCCGCAATAGAGAAAAATTTTAAAGTAGTTTCAATATTTTAAGGTCATTTATGATTTTTCATGAAACCTTCACTGATCGTGACAAGATGAACGGGGGTTTCATGCATCGGAAAATGTCCAGAGCTACCAATTACTTCAATCTGGCAATTATTATACCACTTCATAAGGGTTGCTTTCATGGCATCTTCTGTAATGGCCTGATCCTGTTTGCCGATAATCGCCAGGCAGGGTGTGTCCAGTCCGGGCATTCTTTCAGCAAAATCTGTCTCTGTCCAGGCAAGCATATAATTATGGAATGCATTTTCAGTCGTGGTTTCACGTGAACAACGCAGGATATAATCATACCAACAATCGGAATATTGTTCGCTGGTGAGGAATTTAAGTATGCCGATACGGTTGGCATCCTGATGCGCCGCATTATGGAATAATTCTTTTCCACCATCATCAAGCGGTGATCCGCAGGCAGGAACCGGTGTAACGGCAACAACGGATTTAACACGATCAGGCGCGATAATGTTGATCATTTGTGCGGCCATTCCGCCCATTGAATGGCCCATCACGTGAAAATTATCCCACCCGGCTTCATTAGCCGCGGCAATCGCATCATTTGCAATTTCGTTGATGGAAAAGCTTCCGCCCAGATCCTTTGAACCACCATAACCCCGATAATCCATCAGAAGATAAGAAAAATGCTTTAGATCCATGAATGGGCGAAGCCCGTCATAACAGCTTTTGTCGCTCCACCAGCCATGAAGCAGGATCACTTTTTCATAACCACTGCCGATTAATTCATAACTTGTCATTTAGCTGTCTGTCCTTCTTTATTTGCGATTCTTACTCGCTGGCAATGCCGGTTATTGCTTTAATTTCCAGATAATCCTGCAGGCCCCAGATACCTTTTTCCCGGCCATTTCCGGATTGTTTATAACCACCAAACGGTGTTTTGGAATCACCGCCCCTGTAATTTAATATCACCTGACCGGCACGGATTTTATTGGCAACGTCACGCGCATGATCCATGTTTTGCGAGCAAACATATCCGGCAAGTCCGTAATCGGTGTCATTGGCTATTTCTATGGCTTCTTCTTCGCTATCATAGCCGATCATCGTTATGACCGGGCCAAAAATTTCTTCCCGTGCGATTGTCATATCATTGTTTGCGTTGGCAAAAACAGTCACTTTAACGTAATAGCCTTTATCCAGATGATCCGGCCGGCCCGTACCGCCCGTGACCAGTTCTGCACCTTCATCAATGCCTGACTGGATAAGGCCCTGTATTTTATCAAACTGAACTTTGCTAACGACAGGACCAAGGTGGGTGTTCTCGTTTGTCGGGTCGCCGATAATAATGCTTTCTGCGGCTTTTTTTGCTGTTTTAATGGCCATATCCATATCTTCGTTTGGCACAAGCATCCGTGTTGGTGCATTACAGGATTGACCGCTATTATTCATACAGTAAATCACACCGTCGTATACCGCTTTTTGAACGTCAGCATCACGTAATATAATATTGGCGGACTTGCCGCCTAGTTCCTGCGAAACGCGTTTAACTGTATCCGCCGATGTTTTGGCAACGGCAATGCCGCCGCGTGTTGAACCGGTAAATGACATCATGTGAATATCAGGATGCGCGGACATCGCTTCGCCGACTTCCGGCCCGCTTCCGTTAACAAGGTTAAATACACCAGCAGGAGCACCCGCTTCATCAATCACTTCGGCAAGCAACATGGCATCAAGCGGGGCAATTTCGCTAGGTTTTAAAACCACGCAGCAGCCCGCAGCAAGCGCAGGGGCCACTTTACAGGCGACCTGATTCATTGGCCAGTTCCATGGGGTAATCAGACCGCATATGCCGATGGGTTCATAGCGGTGGATGAAACCATTATCCAACCATTCGAATTTGAAACCTCTTAGTGTGTCCAATGCGCTTTGAAAATGACGTATGCCAACCGCTGCCTGATCATTTCTTGAAAGGGTGACGGGGGCCCCCATTTCCTGCGTAATAACTTGGACGAATTCTTCATAGCGTCGCTTATATATTTCAAGGATACGTTCCAGAAGAGCAGCCCGCTCATCAACAGACCAGTTGGAATATACCGGGAATGCGGCCTTCGCGGCGGCAACGGCTTTATCCACATCCGCTTTTGATCCAAGGCTGATCTGCGTGAAGGGTTCTTCATTTGCCGGGTTAATCACATCAAATATACTCGGAACGGTTGGCTCAACCCATTCACCGTTGATGTAAAATTTTAAATTATTTTCCTTTTTAAAGCCCTTTTATTTTTCAAGCAGTCCAAATTACCGGAAAGACAATATAATGCCACTGTTCCTGAAAGGTAAGGAAAATATGATCACAATTTGGTAATTTTACAGATGTAAAGTGATGCTGGTTAATTTATAACGCTATTTCCAGAATTGCACCCATATCCAGATTTTGTTCCAGCTGTGTCGCGAGCTGGTCAAGTGTTTCATCAATATTTTGGCGGTAAGATGATTTTTCAAGCCGTCCGCTTCGATAATCAGCCAGATATTTCATCCTGAAATGGTCATCACTGAATAGACCATGTAAATAGACACCAATGATTTTGCCATCAGCTGATGTTGCGCCGAGCGACCGACCATCACATGTTAAAAAAGGGCGTTCAGTGTCCGGTCCTTCCGTTTTACCAATATGGATTTCATAACCCTTTGTTTTACAAATCAGATCGCTGCAATTGGCAGAAATTAAACCAACCTCTTTATGAGGCTGCATTATTGTCGTGACATCCAGATATCAAAGCCCTTGCCGTGTTTCTGCCTTTCCTTCAATACCATCCGGGTCGGCCACCACTTTACCCAGCATCTGATAACCACCACATATTCCAAGTACTCTGCCGCCCCTGCGGACATGAGCGGCAAGATCAATATCCCATCCCTGCGCCCGCAAAAAATCAAGATCGGAAAGTGTAGATTTGGTTCTTGGCAATATCACCAGATCGGCATCCGGCGGCAGGGTTTTTCCGGGTGGTATATATGATACTTCAACATCCGCTTCGTGATTAAGCGGGTCAAAATCATCGAAATTTGCAATTCTGGATAACATTGGCACAGCTATTTTTATGGTTTTTATTTTTTTTCTTCTGTGTTTTCAAGGATGACGGCATCTTCAGTGGGAAGCATTTTTAATTGTGATAAAAACGGGACGATGCCAATATTCTGCCATCCCGTGTAGTAGGTGATTGTTTCAAGCGCGTCATCAAAAAGGGTTACATCACCGCGAAATTTATTAATGATGTAGCCTTAATAAGACTACGATCCGTGTCATTTAATAACGCATGTGTTCCAACAAGGGACGCAATGACACCCCCACGGTCAATATCGCCAATGATAATGACGGGTGTATTTGTTGCAGTGGCAAACCCCATATTGGCGATGTCATGGTCGCGCAGGTTTGTTTCAGAGGGGCTACCAGCCCCTTCAACAATTACAATATCTGCTTTGCTTTTTAAGCGTTCAAAGCTTTCGATTACTTTCTCTAAGAGTATAGCTTTATTCTGTCGGTAGTAGACAGTATCAATGGTGCGGACCGGTTTTCAATGGATAATAATCTGCGCTCCCTTATCGCTTTCCGGTTTCAGAAGGATTGGGTTCATATCAACTGAGGGTTCCGCGTCGCAAGCCATTGCCTGAAGTGCCTGTGCCCGGCCGATTTCACCGCCATCTTTTGTGACGGCAGCATTATTTGACATATTCTGTGGTTTAAAGGGTAAAACCCGAAGACCCCGTCTGGTAAATGCGCGACAAAGCCCAGCCACAAGGATTGATTTTCCCACATCGGTACCTTTTCCTTGTAACATGATGGTCATTGTCATTTACGTTTCATCCAGAACATCAAGAGGCGATATTAACGATTGGCCATTTTCTGCCCAGCGGGAAGCAGAAATGCCAAAAATATTTTTAAGATTTTGATCGCTTAATATTTTATCCGGTAAGTCCTGCCCGATGATTTTACCTTCGTTTAACAGTATCAGACGGTCACAATATCTGAGCGCATGACCAAGATCATGAAGAACGATAAGCACACCATGTCCGCTTTTGGAAAGGCCGCGAAGAATATTCATTACCTGTAACTGATGGGACGGGTCAAGTGCGGCGACGGTTTCATCAGCGAGAATATATTTTGCACCTGTTGCAAGCACACGGGCAAGGAGAACACGTGCGCGTTCGCCCCCTGATAAGGTTGTCACAAGCCGGTCACGCAGATCGGCACAATCGGTGCGTTCCATCGCATAATCAATAGCAATTTTGTCATTATTTGTAAGTTTTTGCCACGGGTTTAAATGGGGAACCCGACCCAGTCCGACAACTGTTTCCGTCGTCAAGGGCCAGTATACCGGTGCTCCCTGGGCAGCATAAGCCATTTTTCTCGCGCGTTCCTTAAGGTCAAGTTCTTCAATATTCTGATTATCAATGGATATTTTGCCGGATTTGATATTTAGTAAACCTAGAATTGATTTTAAAAGGCAGCTTTTCCCCGCGCCATTGGGCCCTATCAGTCCGACAATTTCATCTTCCTGTAAAGATACAGAAACATTTTCGAGTATTTTATTATCATCAAGCTCAAGGCTTATATTTTGCACTTCAAGCCCGCTCATCGCATATTCTTTCGTGTCTGATAGATAATATAAAGGAACGCAGGGGCGCCGATCAGCGATGTTACAACACCAAGGCGCAAATCCGTGCTGAGCTGTGGAATACGGGTGACCAGATCCGCAAGTGTCAGTAAAAGTCCACCCATCAGGGCACTTGGTAGTAGTATTCTTCCCGGTTCATTAGAAATAAGAGCACGTACCATATGCGGCACGACAAGACCGACAAAACCAATACTGCCACAGACAGCAACAGCGGCACCAACGCTGATGGCAGAACCAACAACGACCCTGAGTTTAAGCCCTTTGATGTTAATGCCCATTGTTTGTGCGGTATCTTCACCGACACTGAGCGCGTTTAACCCTTGTCCAATATTGATCATCATCAGCCAGCCAAAAAGAATAAAGGGCAGGGCGAGCAATAAATCGCTAACCGTCCTGTTTTCAAGGGAGCCAAGCATCCACATAATCATATCGCGTATTGTCATCGGGGATTCTGCCAAATTCATCACAAGCGATATAGCTGCCATCGCAAGTGAGCTGATCCCGATCCCGACAAGAATAAGCATAAGCACGCTACTTTCACGCGCCGAAATAATAAAAAGTATGAATGTTGCAACAAGCGCGCCAGCCATTGCGAAAATGGGCATCAGCATCGGCCATATGGACGCCGCCCCCAGATGAATTGCGATGACAGCACCAAGTGCCGCACTGGCCGAAACACCCACAACACCCGGGTCAGCCAATGGATTTCTGAGTACCCCCTGAAGTGCGGCGCCCGATACACCCATGGCGGCCCCGACAACAATACCAAGAATGACACGGGGCAGACGAAGTTCCCTGACGATTATGGTAAGCGGATCATCGGGGTTTCCAAATAACGCATTAACAATTTCGGCAATTGATAAATCGACGCGACCAAAAAGAAGGGACAGGATCGCGATGATGATTAATGCTACCACAAGAATAATATTACCAAACGCATATCGGTTCATTCAATTATCCCCATTTCTTTTGCTTGTGCGCGAATTTGTTCCGCAGCATCAATTAAAAAAATACCGTCGCAAGCCATGAGCGCACCCGGCAAATGAATTGTTTTGATATCCTGCATCATTTTAAGAATATGATCATGTCTGCTTAGACTCCACCGGGACTGGTTTTCCATGTTGCTGTCAAAAAAGCTGGTAATGATGATATCCGGCGGGTCAATGATCATATCTTCCAGTGGCAGTTCAAGCCAGCCCCTATAATTCTTTTTGGATGCATAAGTTTCAAAGCCGGAAAGCTTGATAATATCATCAACAAAGGTACCGCCTCCAGCCGTAAACCCACTTGGGGTAAGATAGGTTACGGTAAGCTTGCTTTGGGATCCGCTTTCAATTTTTTCAAGCCGTGCCTTATAGTCATTGATGATGGTGTCAGCTATTTCCTGCCTGCCGATTGCACCACCGATCATGTTCATATTTTCAAACATTGTGGTTATGTCGCGGCCATATGTTGTGCTTATAAGTTTAACGCCCGCGCGTTTTGTGAATTCCTGCATCCTTGCCGCATTTGAATAGGTTTGCACCGCGATGTCCGGTCCGTATTTTACCACTTCAGCGATTGAGCTTCCGCTTTTTGGAATGCCTTTGGCCCGGGCACGGTGATAGGAAAATTGATCCTCCGCTGCATCCGAAAGGGCAATTATCTTATCACGCTTCGCAAGGGATAAGACATATTGATCCGCGCAGTAATCAAGTGACATGACGGTTGGCAAGTGTTCCTGTGCCGCTACTTCCATGGTGAAAAATGACAAAAGAGCCGCACCGACAAGGGCAGATAATGTTTTTGCAGTGCGGCTCTTTGATTTTATCATCAGAAATTCTTTCTTATCCCCGCGAAGAAAGACCTGTCAGGTGTGCCATATCCCGGCACATGCTGATATTCTTCGTTTAAAATATTATCAACGCGGCCATAGATGCTCAAGTCATCAATAATCTCGTATGATAATTTGAAATCGACCCGTGTCCAGCCATCAAGGAGCGGAACCGGGCTAAATTCATTTTGTGCTTCATCACCATTATGAGTGACCGTAACAATTGCGTTTAACTGGTCAGTTACTTGCCAATCAACATGTCCTGAAAATCTGTTGCGTGGTTCCCGTGGTAGGCGCGTATTTCCAATAAGATCAATTGCATCGGTAAATGTATAATTTGCGCTTATATTCACATTATCCATAATTTGCGCATTAATTCTTAACTCAACGCCGGAAGACTTGGTTTTTGCCAAATTCACATAACCGCCTTGTGCCGTATCAAAATCAATTGCGTCGTCAATTCTCAAATGGAAATAGGTCGCGGCAAGGGTAATGCGGTCTTCAAATATTGGTTGTTCAACACCAATTTCATAGCCACGGGCAATTTCCGGTTTCAAATTTGTATTGGGTTCTGTCGCGCCGCAGAAAGTGCAAATAAAAGTAAGCTGGTTAATACTTGGTGCTTTAAACCCTTCGCCCCAATTTGCAATCAGCCCTGTCCCGGTTTGTGCAAATTCATAGGATCCGGTTACCCTGAAGGTGGTTCGGTCACCAAATGTTTTATGGTCGTCATAGCGCGCCCCACCGGTGATGACCAGCCCATCAATTCCGCTAAAAGCAAGTTCGCCAAACACGCTTGTTAAATCAAAGCTTTCATCTGATGCCTGCACAGATTTTGTAGTTTCGTGCTGAAGGCCACCTGAAGCCGTTACATCGGAACTCACTTCAAAGACACCAAGATAGTCGAAATTTACCCTTTTTCCGGTTGTTTCGAAAGTTTGAAGGCCACTACTTATGTTTTTTCTGTCAATTTCTGAATATTCACCCGAAATTATGTTGCTGAGCCTGCCGTCTAGCAGATCCAGATGACCACGAAGCGCAAATGAAAATTCATCCACAAGTGAAATTTCATCACCATCAATAGGGCCGAAACTATCGAATTTGGCCCTGTTATCGGAATAACGGCTCATGGCTTCCAGTTGGAATATTTCGCTCAAATTGCCGGTGACCTTTCCATATATATTATAGCTTTCAAGACCGTCTCTTTCCGTGTTGCCATCATTTTCGTCGGCTGAAGAAATGCCATCCGTATAAAACCCGCTTGCCGATAAATTATATCCGAGTTTTCCATCGCCGCCATAAATGCCGGCACCGCCACGCACAGTATTAAATGATCCGCCTTCAAGAAATATTTTTCCGCCAATATCGTCATCACCTGATTTTGTGACGATATTGATCACCCCCCCAATTGCATCTGAACCATATAGTGTGGATTGTGGGCCACGCAAAATTTCCACACGTTCAATGTTATATGTATCAAGTGTACCAAAATTATAGGCACCACCGGTTGAGCTGGCGTCGTTTAACTGAATACCGTCGACAAGCATAACGGTACGGTCACCGCCCGCACCGCGGATCGAAATGCTGGCATTTCCGCCGAATGAACCATTTTGTGAAATGGCAACGCCCGGTATGGCTTCCAGTGCATCAATCATGAAGGATTGCTGATTTTGCTCAAGCTCGTCGCCGGTTAAGACGGAGACACTGCTACCCACCTGTGAAAGGGGTTGTGGCCGTCTGTTAACAGTGACGAAGATAACGTCATCTGTATCTGCTGTTTGCTGTTGTGCTAAAGAGTGATTAGGATGTAAAAGACTGCTTGCCGAAAATAACAGGAAGACTTTTGCAGTATTTTTGTAAATTTTCATAACAAATTCTAGTTTTTAGTACCGCACAAGAGGCGGTGATTTAAATCTACAAGGAGCTTGTCAGAATATTTTGCCAGACAACCTCCGTGCATAACGAGGTTATCACCTACACGGAAGTTCCGTTCTGATTGGTTAACCCGACCATCAGAGGGGCGACTTGATGGCAGGTCTCCTGGCTTACGAATCTGGCACTATGCTCTACCTTCCCGGTTTCCCAGTGGTTTAATGAGCTAGCTTTTCGTTTACAGTTACGGGTATAGCAACGGCATTGATAATAAATCGCACCGTTTTCCCTTTTCACCTTAAGAAATGTCTTAAGGAACCATCAATAAAAGACATAATCGATTTTTCTGGAAAAATAAAGACAATATGATTTTGAAAACCATTTTAAAACTCTAGCTAAATATTAACTATTTTTCCTTAACATACTTCCCTTGACGATGGGTTTCTTAATATTGATTTTCCGTCAAACCGGATCAGAAATTAAATCTGCCCCTGTTTTAATTGTGTGACTGCATAATCAGCCGCCCGTGCGGTCAGCGCCATATAGGTCAGCGACGGGTTCTGACAAGCGCTTGATGCCATAGCGGCACCATCGGTCACAAACAGGTTATCAACTTCATGAGTCTGGTTAAATCCGTTAAGCACGCTTGTTTTGGGATCACGCCCCATGCGGGCTGTTCCCATTTCATGGATGCAAAGTCCCGGTGGGCGGTCACGCACATATCCTTCGATTTCCTTAAGGCCCGCGACTTCCAACATTTCAACAGCGGAGTTTTTAATATCTTCGAGCATATTGATTTCATTATCACTATGTTTACAGGAAGTATGAAGCAGTGGAATATTCCATTTATCTGTTTTCTGTTTATCAAGCCGGACATGGTTATCATAATTGGGCAGCATTTCACCAAAACCCATAATTTCAAATTCCCAATCACCGTAGCCTTGCATGCTTTTCTTGAAGGCGGCACCATACTCCACGCTATCCGCTCTGCCGTCTCTTGTTGGGATCCGTGATGACCATCCCTCATATCCATATCCACGGAGAAAATTTTGTTCACTATCACTGACATTTCTGAAACGCGGAATATAAACGGCATTGGGCCGCCTGCCTTTTTCGACTTTATTCTGAAAACCTGAATAACGGCCACGTGCACCCGCATGAAACACATGATCCATCAGATAATGTCCAAGTACGCCACTACCATTGGCAATGCCGTTCTGGAATGTCTCTGATATGGAATTAAGCATGATATGGGTTGATCCAAGTGCCGATGCGCACAGGAAAATGATTTTTGCGGAATATTCCCGTGTTTCATTGGTGTTGGCATTTATCACACGCACGCCGCGGGCTTTTTTTGTATCCTCATCATAACTTATGCTATGCACGATCGCATCGGTGATTATGGTCAGATTGCCGGTGCGTTCTGCTGCCGGCAGAGTGGCGGCCTGGCTTGAAAAATAAGCCCCGAATGAACAGCCGCGCATACATTGATTTCTAAACTGGCAGGCACTGCGCCCAAGGGCAAGCTGTTCTTCCGTCGGTTCCGTCAGGTTGGCTGTCCGGCTTGTGATCAGCCTTCGGTCAGTATAATGTTCATCAAGTTTTTCTTTAACATGGGCCTCAATGCAGTTCATTTTCATTGGCGGCTGAAAAATACCGTCGGGAAGGTGCGGGATATTTTCAGCTGATCCGCTGATGCCTGCAAATTTTTCAACATAATCATACCATGGGGCGATGTCCTTATACCGTATGGGCCAGTCGACACCATGCCCGTCTTTCAGGTTTGCTTCGAAGTCCAGATCGCTAAGCCGCAGGGCAACCCGCCCCCATGTCAGCGATTTGCCGCCAAGCTGGTGACCGCGGATCCATGTAAACGGGCGGTCAGG
Organism: Kordiimonadaceae bacterium; assembly: GCA_038106445.1. Lineage (GTDB taxonomy): Bacteria > Pseudomonadota > Alphaproteobacteria > Sphingomonadales > Emcibacteraceae > Pseudemcibacter. Next base: position 14,080 of record JAYODU010000014.1, read on the forward strand.
GTCACGGTCATATGGTTTTTCGGAATCCTTGATAAAGAAATGTTTGTGATATTCATTGATGCCTGTCTGGCGCTGGATTGGATAATCACGTGCCAGTTCTTCACGTGATGTGCGGCCACGATTGGGCATTTCCCATGGGGCTTTGCCTTCTGTCGGGTAGTCTCCGGCTTCTACGTTTCGTCCGCGTTCAAGCAATAATGTTTTTAGCCCTTTTTCACAAAGTTCCTTCGCGGCCCAGCCGCCGGAAATGCCGGAACCCACAACAATTGCATCAAATTCTTCTGCCATGGGTTATGCTCCTAAAAACTGCTTTAAATGATTGCCGCTGTCGATCAGCGATTTTTTTCGCATTTCAAGGCTGCCTTCATAATCGCCGTCTTCGACTTCGATACAAAGGGCGCCCTTAAAGCAGGCTTCTTTCATTTTTTCGATGTAGTTTTTCCAGTCAATATCCCCGCGGCCGGGAATACGCGGCGTATGATATTCAAGCGGGTTTGCCATTGTGCCCACATCATCAAGCCTGTCCCGGTGCACGGTTACATCCTTGGCATGGGCATGGAACATTTTATCTTTAAATTCGTCCCATGGTTTTTCATGGTCCATCTGCATCCAGACAAGATGGGACGGGTCATAATTAAGCCCAAGCGCATAACCGTCAAATTCACTGAAAAGCCGGCGCCATATTTTCGGGCTATAGGCGATATTTTTGCCCGCCGGCCATTCATCATCAGTAAAAAACATTGCGCAGTTTTCAATGCCGATTTTAATGTTTTTTTCCCTGGCATGATCAAGGATCGGTTTCCAGACCTCAATCAACCGTGGCCAGTTATCATCAACATTTTTATGCCAGTCATTACCGATAAATGTACACATGGTATCAAGGCCGAGCATCGCCGCCGCATCAATAACCTTGATAATATGGTCAACGTAAATCTGTGCTTCCGCGTGATCCGGGCAAAGCGGGTTGGGATAATATCCAAGTGCGCTTATTTCAACGCCCTTTGCGGCGAAGTAATTGTTTATCTCAGCGGCTTTTTCATGTGTAAAATCAACAACATCAATATGGGTGACCCCGGCATATTTTCGTTCTGCCTTGCCAATGGGCCAGCACATCATTTCCACGCATGCAAAATCATTTTCAGCGGCAAAATCAACCACTTCCCGCCATGTCATGCCGTCCAATATTGCGCTTTGAATACCCAGTTTCATTTTTTATGCCTCTATATTTCCATACTATTTTTGTAACCGATTACATTTCCACTGGTCAAGCTGCCAGCGATCCGCTATCTTTTTTTGAGTTTAATATACACAGAGGGAGGAAACTGTGAACAGTAAAATATATGGCCAGCTCAGTATTATGATGTTCCTGCAGATCGGTGTCTGGGGCGCATGGTTTGTTACCCTTGGAAATTATCTGGCCAATATCGGCTTTAGCGGTACGGATATCGGTACTGCCTACATGACAAATAATATCGGCGCGATTATTTCTCCCCTGTTCATTGGCCTTGTGGCGGATCGCTTCTTTTCGGCTGAAAAAGTCATGGCCATCCTGCATATTATCGGGGCGGCGGTGCTTTATTATGTATCGGACCTCACGACCACATCATCAATCATTGTCGGGCTTCTGGTTTATAATACCTGCTATATGCCGACAATCGCTCTTGCAAACGCCGTTTCCTTTAACCAGATGGACAGACCCGACGAACAATTCCCCTATATCCGTGTGTGGGGAACCATTGGCTGGATCATTGCCGGGCTGCTGATCACCCGTGTGCTTGGCACGCAGGTCGCGGATGTGGAAGCAACTGCGCTTCCGATGAAAATGGCGGCCGGGGGCTCATTGCTTCTGGGACTTTATTGTCTGACGCTTCCCAAAACACCACCAAAAAGCAAAGGAAAGAAAGCCACCATCGGCGAGCTTATGGGTTCCGAAAGCTTTATTCTACTTAAGGATAAATCATTTGCGATTTTCGCGGCCTGTTCGCTGCTGATTTCCGTGCCGCTGGCGTTTTATTACACATTTGCAAATTTATATTTAAATGAAATCGGCATGGTGGGTGCCGCCGAAAAAATGACTCTGGGGCAGGTATCTGAAGTCGGCTTCATGGTGTTGATGCCGTTTTTCTTCCGCCGGCTCGGGGTTAAATGGATGCTGTTTGTCGGTATGCTGGCGTGGATCATCCGTTATGTGCTTTTCACTGTCGGGGATATGGATAGTCTAGCGTCGCTGATATATCTGGGCATTTTGCTGCACGGGATTTGTTATGATTTCTTCTTTGTGACCGGGCAGGTTTATGTGGATAAAAAAGCCGATCCGGCCATCAGATCAAGCGCGCAGAGTTTCATCACACTGCTGACATATGGTGTCGGTCTTGGGATCGGGACCGCGCTTTCCGGGCGGGTTGTTGATGCCTTCACCGGCGCGGATGGTGTACGGGACTGGTCCGGCATCTGGATGACACCGGCCATCATTGCGGCCGCCGTATCGCTTTTATTCCTGCTGACTTTCAGTGATGATAGTGCGGATAAAAGTTAATTAATTTCGCTGCTTTCCCGCTGCCTGTTAAACGTTGCAGGCATCAAACAGCGCATCAACCAGTTTTTGGGTTTTCAGCGATCTTTGGATTGACGAAGCTGCCGCCTCGCCATTTGGTTCTTTGGTGAGCGACCCAAAATTTTCAATCATGGATACCTTTTGCGGCGTGTCACTTTTTATCGCAACCTTTTGCCAGTTGTCCGGCTCATCAATATCTTTGCGAAGCAAATATCCAAGGTCGTAATGCCAGTCTGAAACATCAAGCCCGCTATGCCAATCAAGCACGAAATCATCCATCCGGATTAAACCACCACTACCCAATAAATCAAGGTCCATTGTCATAACGCCAGCATCAAAACCAAAATCGAAGTTCGACATTTTACCGTCTTCAAAAATCATCGCGCCGGATGCACGAATGATTATGCCGGTCTCTTTATCTTTTTCACTAAACGCGGTGATTTTGGCAATTTCTGTATCCGTATTAAAAAATTCAACAATCGCCCGCATATTATACCATGCAAGATCACCGACTGACCCAAGCGGTTCTTTTGTAGGATCATAACGAATGTTATTTTTATCATCACAGGGATAATAAAAAGTGCTTCGTATTAATTTAAGCGCGCCAATTTCATCCTTCATGTATTTTTTTATGTGTTCCGTTCGCGGGTTGTGAGTGAAATGGGTTGCATCCATAAAGGCAACATTATTTTCGCGAGCAGCGTTTATAATGTTCATAAGGGACTGATGGCTATAAAATGGTTTTTCCGCAAAGACATGCTTGCCCGCATGTGCCGCTGCAATGCATATTTCCTCCCGAACATGGGTCGGGGTTGCCACATATACGGCATCAATTTTATTGGATTGGATCATGTCCTGCCAATGGTCAAAAACATTTTCAATGCCATATGATTTTGCAAATTCTTCCGCTTTACTTTTTACGCGACTGGAAACCGCACTGATGATTGCTTTCGGGGTTTCTTTTGTCGCACCCGCAACAACACCCGCAATATACCCGGACCCGATTATACCAATTCGTAACACTTATTTTTCCTGAAGTTCGTTTTCATTTCCATTTTTTACTTCCCGGCCGCCCATTCAATGCCGCCGATCAGGTGCTGCGATAAAAACGGGTGATCTGCCTGAAAATGATGACCAAGGCCGGTATAAAACGCCCGCCCGCCATCATATTCATGAACCCATGCAATCGGGTGGTCATCGCCGCTAAGCCCGCCTTCATATGTGCTTTCATCCACCGTCATCAGCACGGTAAAACCGGGCCTGCCGCGCACATTGGCGGTATAATCATACCATTCTTCAAGCACTTCACCGGATGCGTCCAAATGTTTATTTGCGGGGTGGTCATTATTTTCAAGCCGCGTCATTGCCACCTGGTCAACCGATGGATGGCTTTTAAAATACCCGCCGATCATAGCGCCGTACCACGTCCAGCCATGTTCCGTATCCGCCGCCGAATGTGTCCCCAAATACCCGCCGCCATTTTGAATGTACCTTTCAAAGGCGGCCTGCTGCGCATCATTTAAAATATCGCCCGTTGTGTTGATGAAGGCCACAACATCATACCCGGCAAGCCGCTCATCATTGAACGAACCCCGGTCATGGGTAACATCCACCTTCCAGCCCTGCGCTTTACCCAGCTTTTCAATAAGCGCAATCCCGTCAAGGTTTGATAAATGATGATAAATGCCCGGTTCCACCTGCGAAAAGGCAAGTATCCTGATCGGTTCCTGCGCATGGGCCATGTTGCTGATCAAAAATGTTGCTAAAAATATTGATAAAAACTTTTTCATTTTGTGGGCCTTTGTTATTTGCTGATTTCACTATTCCATAGCGGCTATGGGATCACAAGTTGATTTTGAAAGCTAAAATAAAATCTTTCTGGTCAAATTCGCGTGACCGCACTAAACATAAGCTATGAATAAGTCAGGATTTAAGTGGGGCATTTTTACCGCGCGGCTGCCGCTGCTTCATATGCGTATTGAATGGCCGGAACTGTTGCAGGGGCTTGTGGTGTCGCTCTCCACGGGCCTTGCGCTTGTGCCGTTGCTGACTTCCGCCTTCGGGCTTAGCTTCGAAGAGGCGGTGACCCTGGCGATGCTGCATATGATGATTGCCACATCCCATGTGATCCTGTTTGGTGACCCGTTTGCCGTGGGCTGGATCACCCCGGCGCTGCCCTTTGTACTGGCCGTCGTGATTGGCGGGTACGAGATGGCGACCGAACGGTTTCAGATGATGACCGCTCTCGCGTTTGATTTCGCGGTGATCACATTGTTTTTGGCGGTAACGAAACTTAGTGAAAAATTAAATGCCATTTTTCCCGCGTCGCTGAAGGCGGGGATCATCCTTGGCGCGGGGCTCAGCGCGTTTAAACGTATTTTTTATGATGATATCGCCCGTTTTAAAGAAATGCCCGTCTCCTTCACGTTTTCGATTATCACCTGTATGGTGATCCTTTATCTTCCGGCGTTTGCGAGATTCAAGGAAAAATCAAAAGCGGCGGCGCTCATTGCATCACTCGGCCTGCTTCCGGCATTTATCCTTGCGGGGGTTTTCGGCGGGCTTAACGGGGAAATTGATTTTAACATTGAAAGCGGGTTTTTAATCCCGCCCTTCGCGGCGCTGAGTTATAAAATCTCTCCCTTCGTCATCGGTTTTCCGCCTCTTGAATTTTTCATTGCCGCGCTTCCATTGGCATTAATTAGTTATCTTATTTTATTTGGGGATATGATCACCGGGGTGGCGCTGATCCGCGATAATCAACCCGCCCGCCCGGATGATCCGGTGGATATTGACCTTAACCGCACCCATTATGCGGTGGGCATCCGTAATGTGATCATGGGGTTGTTCGCGCCTTTTTTTCCGACGCAGGGGGTGCTGTGGGCGGGGGCGCAGGTGCTTGTGATCAACCGCTGGAAAGAAGGACGCGCGAAACTTGAAAGCCTGATCGGGGGGATTGCCGCCTTTTATTATTACGGCATTCCGCTTTTTTTCCTGATGCTGCCAGTGGTAACGCTGCTGCGGCCCTTTATGCCGATTGCGTTGATGCTCACCTTGCTGCTGACGGCGGTGGCGTGTAGCAAACTCGCCATCAAAACCGTAAACGGACTTGCTGAATATGTCATTATGGCGGTTATTGCAATCCTGCTTGCGTTCTTTAGCCCGTGGGTCGGGCTTCTAACCGGGGTGGTGCTTTGTACACTACACCGCGCCGCCATACAGCTTAGGGTTAAGCGCTGACATGTTGCCGTCTTTAATCTTAAGAGCATGTTCGCGGTCACTGGCGAGCATGGTTGGCGCGTCAAGGTCAACATAGCTTGCTTCGGATGCGATAAACATACCCGCCGCCATGGAAAGGGACGTTCCCACCATGCAGCCGACCATGATATCGAACCCCATGTCCTTTGCCTGATCGAGCAGTTTTTTGGCTTCGGTCAGCCCGCCCGTTTTATCAAGCTTGATATTGACCACATCATAAATCCCGTGAAGGCGCGGAAGGTCCGCCGCCACATGGCAGCTTTCATCACCGCCAAGGGGAAGGAGCGCATTAATACCACGCAGGGTTTCATCCTCCGATGGGGGCACGGGCTGTTCCAGCATCACGACGCCATTTTCCTTTAACACATGGCCGACACGGCGGACGATATCTGCGTTCCAGCTTTCGTTCGCGTCAACAATTTTGGCGGCATTGGGCGCGTTTTGATGGACGGCGCGGATGCGGTTTTCAATTTCTTCCGCGTTCATTTTGACCTTGATCACCGGGAATTTGCTAAGGGTTTTTGCCTTCGCGCCCATTTTATCGGCGTCGCCGATGCTGATGGTTTCAACGGATTTTAGATTGTCCGGCCATTGATGCCCCATGAGTTCGGCAATGGTTTTGCCCTTCTGTTTTGCTTCAAGGTCCCAAAGCGCGCAGTCAACGGCGTTGCGGGCCGCGCCGGGCGGCATTGCGGTTTGAAGGTCTTCGCGGCTAAGGCCCGCTTCCATTTTCAGGGCGATGGCGGCGATTTGCGCCATCACGCTTTCCACGCTTTCGCCGTAATGGGGGGTGGGGCAGCATTCGCCCCAGCCGCGTTTGCCACCTTCTTCGATTTCAACGACGACCACGGTTGTATCAATACGGGTGCCACGCGAAATCACGAAGGGTGTGTGCAGTTTGAATTTTTCGGCTCTGTAGTCAAATTTCCGCATTACAGCTGGTCCACGAATGATTTAACGCCGGTGATCATCGGATCAAAACAGGGCACACCGAATTCGGCTTGCAGCATGGCGCGCTGCTTTGCGCCTTCTTCCTTGCTGATGGTGCGGCAGTTAAGCGAAATTCCGCCAAGGCGCACATTCGGGTTGGTGAGCCGTGCATGTTTTAAATTAAGCTCGATGCAATCCGCCATATCAGGGATCGGCATATGGGGAAGGCCCCTGATATGGGGACGGTTTGCTTCATGGCACATCACCAGCACGTCGGCCTGCGCGCCGTGCAGCAGGCCAAGGCTTACACCCGCAAAGGCCGGATTATAAAGGGAGCCTTGCCCTTCGATCACGTCCCAGTGGTTTTCATCCGCTGCGGGGCTAAGCTCTTCAATGCCACCGGAGATGAAGTCCGCCACAACCGCATCAATACAGATACCCGACCCGGCAATCATCACACCTGTCTGTCCGGTGGCTTTAAACGTTACGTCATAGCCACGTTCCTTCATTTCATTGGTGATGGCGATGGTTGTGTACATTTTACCAACGGAACAGTCGGTTCCGACGGCAAGGATTCTTTTGCCGCTTCTTTTTGCGCCAGTGCCGGTTTTAAGATCGGTATAACCATGACGCACATCATGAAGCTCAACGCCGTGTTTTTTTGCCGCGTCGCGGATTGCCGGGAATTCTTCAAGCTTGCGGTGAAGGCCGCTTGCGATATCCATGCCGTTTTCAATGGCTTCGATGATATAGGGCTCCCATTCCGGTTCCACATAACCGCCGGCATTGGCAAGCCCGATGATGAATGTTTTGGCACCCCTTTTGGCGGCTTCGGGTATGGAAATTTTTTCAAGCCCCACGGTCAGTGTGCTGTTGCCGCCGCCAATTTCACCAACACATACATCCGGGTTAAACTGCGCGATACCGCGTGATGTTTTGATGGAAAGCTCCTGATCACCACAGCCCAGAAATAAATGGTATGGTGGTTTTAAAAGTTCCTGCTGGTTGGCCCGTTTGACGATGGTCATGGTTTTTGTCTCCGGTAATTTAATCTGAAAAAACTTATACGGCAGTATCATAAGAAATGCATATGAAATTAGCTATTGTATCCATAGCTTATGGCTATATAATATTTTCATGAATTTAAGACAGATTGAAATATTCAATGCCGTGTATGAAAGCGGTTCCATCAGCGAAGCGGCCAAGGCGCTTAACATCGCGCAACCAACCGCAAGCAAGATTTTAAAGCATGCGGAAGACGGGCTTGGTTTTCTTCTGTTTCGGCGGGTGCGGGGGCGGCTTGTTGCGACAAGCGAAGCCAATATTTTATTCAAGGAAACAGAAGCCATTTACCGCCGGGTAGCGCGGCTTAAACAAACGGCGGATAATTTAAAAAACCCCACGGACGGCAAAATAAGGATTGTGTCGGTTGCGGCGCTTAGTATTGAAATACTCCCTCGGCTCATTCAGGATTATCGTGCCCGTCACCCATCAGCACAGTTTGTTTATCAGACAGAACATTTTTCCGGCATGCTTAAAACACTCTTTGATTATGACAAGGAACTGGGTTTTGCGCTTAATCCGCCGAAGCGGGACGGGGTCCGTGAAGTGGTGATCGGGGAAGGGGAGCTCGTCTGTATTTACGGCGGTGGGGAATTTGATGATTACCCGGACCGTCTGAAACTAACGGATATTATTCCTTTCGATTATGTCAGTATCGAAGACAGCGGCCCGTTAAGTGAACTGCTTGACGGATATCTTGACCGTGGCGGGATCAGTTATCAGTCTAGCATAATTGCGCAGACCTATTTTGTGGCGCGGAATATGGTGGCGCTTGGAAGCGGGGTTGCGATTGTGGATAATGTCACCGCGCGGTCAAACCGCCCGGATAATGTACGCTTCAAGGGGTTTAATCCGCCCATTAAATATCAGATCAAGGCACTTTATCTTGCGGACCGATCCCTTTCCCCTGTGGCAGAACGGTTTCTTGAATTTGTGAAAAAAAATTTTGAACCATTTCATAAAGCCTGATTCAATCAGTAAAAGTTATCGGAATAAATATGGTTATGTTACGTATTATAAAGCGTAAACATTTCCTATTATTTGCTATGCTGAAGGTAGCGATTTTTTAAACCAAATGTTTGCCGATTATCATCTTTGACCGTACCCGTTTATTCATGTAAGTTTTTTTAAGTTAAGGGATAATTTTAAAGGAAGCATGCTATGGATGATCGCAGGACGTTTCTAAAGGGATCGGCGTTAAGTGTTCTCGCCTGTTTGGGAGCGGGGCAGGTAAATGCAGAAGCGGCGGATAATATTGATTTTGACCGGATTGATCAGCTTGGTGATGATCAGTTATTTGCGCAGGTGCGAAAAACCCTGCTTATCCCTGAAAATATGGCCTATTTCAATACAGGCACGTTGGGGCCATCCCCCGGTTTTCTGATTGACCGGGTATGCGGGATCATGCGTGAACTTGAAGCAAATCCCGCGCTTGGCAACACGGGGCCAATTGGCAGCAAAATGGATCAGACCCGCGTGAACATGGCGAAATTTATCGGCGCCGATGTTGACGAAATTATCCTGACCCGCAATGCTACCGAAGGGATCAACACCATCTGTGGCGGGCTTGAATGGGAAGCGGGTGGCGAAATACTCACCACAACCCACGAGCATGGTGGTGCGGAAAACGGACTTGATTATCTTGTGCATACCAAAGGGGCCGTGCTGAAAAAATTTGAAATACCGATGCCGGCAAAAAACAAACAACAACTCATTGATCTGGTCGAAGAAAATATTACCCCCAAAACCAAGATGTTAATGCTTAGTCATGTGATTACGGTTTCCGGCCTTCGAATGCCGGTGAAGGAAATCGCCGAAATTGCACGGGAGCGGGGTATATTCTTCATTGTTGATGGCGCGCAGTCCTTGGGAATGCTTGATGTGGATGTTCATGACATTGGCTGTGATGTTTATGTTTTTAGCGGTCATAAATGGTTACTTGCGCCGAAGGAGACGGGCATTCTTTATATCCGGAAAGAGGTGCAGCAAAAAATTGTCAGTCCCTTTTATCTTGCGGGCAATACGGCTTATACAAGATCATCGGGAACGCGGAATTTTGCCATTATTATCGGCTTTGGCGAAATTATAAACTGGTTTGAAAAAATCGGTAAAAACCGCATTGAAAAAAGATGTCTAGGGCTGGCGCAATATTGCCGTGATCAATTAAAAGGCATTAAGGGAACCACATTACTCTCTTCGGAAGATCCCGATCTGGCGTCGGCCATCGTGACCATCAGTTTGGATCAAATTCCCAATAAACAGGTTTATGACAAAATGTGGGATCAGGACGTTATTCCAAAGGCCATAGAATATAATGCGCTTAGAATTTCAAACCATATGTTCACAACCAATGCGGACGTGGACCGGCTTGTAAAGATATTAAGAGAAGAGGTCGCTTAAGGCAAGTCCCCGATCAGGGTGGTGGGTGCGACATATTCATCAAGCACTAAATCCGGAAATTCTTCAACCTGACTGGTTATAAACCTGCTTTCGATCAATGTATCCACGAATATATTCATGCAATGCAGCAGGTTATAATGGCAGTGTGGCACTACAAAGCCAATCCCGGTGGTGGGCGTTGTACTTGGTATTTTTAAGATCTGTGCCCAGTCCGGATTTGCCCGGGCAATCTGTGTCAGTTCAGACAGCGGTGCGCCCATTGCAACAGCGCGCCCGCTCGCGACTTCCTGTTCCGCAGATATTGGTGGAACAATGGGTTTAATTGTCGCGGATTTAAAATAATCATCCCGGTTATCGGTATAGATAATATGGGCGGCACTTCCCATTCTGACGACAATGGTATTTTCGGGCCTGTCAAGATCGGCAATATCTTGCGCGACTGTATCTTTTCTTAAAAGCAATGCCTGAACGCCCAAAGCGATGGGTTTGGTAAATCATACGGATAATGCCCTGCTTGGCCGGCGGGCAACATTTGAAATCACAATGTCAAATTTACCGGATTGCAAGCCTGCGATAAATGTATCCCAACGTGCTTCAACCCATGTTATTTTTACAATCAGCAACCGGTTTGCCAGCATATTACCGGCATTAATAAACGCACCGGTCAAGTTGCCATTTTCATCTATATATTGAAAGGGCTTGGCACTGATCCAACCGACTCTGATTTCACCTCTTTTAATTATTTCTTCAAGCAGATCCGGTGCCTGATCACAAACATTGGCACGGGCAGTAGCTGTGATAAAAAAAGTAAGTAAAATGATTATTCTTGCGGACATCTAACTTAAAAATTTCTCTTTCGCTTTATCGGGTGAAAAGCATTACCGGAACAATTAACCCGTAATCTGTAAAATCAAAACTAAGTGAATAATTGCACGTGGGTCAATATTTCTTTGTTCACGATCCTTCTTTTGTCTTATTTAATCTCACAAACACCACTCGTCGCAGCAAATTTACCGTTTATCGAAATCCGCTTTATTTTTGAAAAGAAAGCAGGCCTAGTATTCTCATGGATCACATGATCCTAATTTCTTTGGGTAGGGAAATTATAAAAGGCATTTGCCAAAAAAGTTTGATTACAACTAACCAAGGACATTAAAAATGAGAAATCTTATCGCTTTTACCGCTACTACAGCCATTAGCATGATCGCTGTTTCCGCCCAGGCGGCAGACAAGCCATCAACTATCAACGAATGGGTAAAGCAGGCCAGTAGCGCCATTGAAGAAAAAATGGAATATCCGAAAACAGCTGCAATGACGGGCGAGACGGATACCCATACATTTGTGGTTACCGTAAACCGTCAGGGTGATATTCTTGAAATTACCAAAGGTGACAAGGTCAAAAGAAACTATTTTGATGCTGCATCGAACCGGGCGCTCAGATATGTTGATCTTCCCGACCTTCCGGCAAGCTATTAAAAAGACACATTAAGCTTTGCACTAGTGCTTGATTATTCAAACAGTGAAAATGAGCCCAAAAACAAAGACATGAAGAAATTATCAGACCGTCAGGTTCTAGCTCTGTCAGGTGGTAAAGCCGCAAATGGGAAAGCACAAACCATTGACGGGTTTTAATTGCTGAAGATTAATTGAGGTTTCGCGTTATGTGTCGGCGTGATTCAGAAACAAATCCCCCCGTTCCTCAAAATCATGAAATGCATCATAGCTTGGGGATGCGGGGGAAAGGAGAATATATCCTCCTTCGGGTGTTATTTCCTTCGCTTTTTTAACCGCTTCTTCAAGGTTCGCGGCCATTTCTTTTCGTGGCGTGTTTAATGTTTCATATATCCGTGGGCCCGTTGTATAGGAACAGATCACATTGACATTTTCATTTTCGTCAATCAGTTTGCAAAGTGCGCTGTAATCCTGCTTCCGGTCTTCACCACCAAGGAGCAATGTGATTTGTTTATCATGCAGTGCTTTAAGCGCAGCAATGGATGCTTCCGGGTCGGTTGATATGCTGTCATTAACATAAAAATGCCCGTTTATGGGGCCAACAATCTGCAATCGGTGGCGCAGCCCTGTGAATGTATAACTTTGGCGTAAGGCTTCGGTGATCACAAGTTCCAGCTTTTGGCAAACGGTCAGTGTCGCACATAGATTTTCCAGATTATGATCTCCAAGCAGCGGGAATTTTGCACTGCCGCCCACCGGCATATAGCTGTTATAGATCATCCCTCCTTCGAAATAAATGGCATTACGGCTGTTAAAGACCACTTTGTTTTCAGTGTCTGCAAGACGCGGTTCATTGGCATTCACAATATTAATCGGCGCGCCACGGCGCAGAAGATTGCATTTGTCATGATAATATTGTGCGTGGCTACGGTGCCATTGCAAATGTTCCGGATGAAGGTTAAGGACCACGGCAATATCCGGTGCATAGTGAAGATCACATGTCTGATAGCTTGAAAGTTCGACCACATAATAATCGGCATTGTCCCGAAGCGATAAAAGCGGTTTACCGATATTACCGCCTAGTTCGGCATCAAGCCCTAAGCCAGCCAAAATATGATGAAGCAGGGCGGATGTAGTGCTTTTGCCATTGCTGCCGGTGATCGCGACGATCTTTCCTTTTCGCGGCATTGCAAACCATATGTTAGTCGCGGATGTAATTTCAATTCCCGCATCCCGCATTTTACCGACCATTTCGTGATAATAGCTGATCCCCGGTGATTTGATCACCACATCGAAATTATTGAGATGTTTTTCAATATCTGCTTCCCGAATATAATTATCCACACCGTCGGGCTTATCGCGGTTGATAATGATAATATCCTTATCCGGGAAATGCTTTTTAAGTAAGGCGTGTGTTGCTTTGCCTTCCTTTCCCATACCCCATATGGCGACGCGTTTATTTTGAAGCGCGGATAAAATCATTGAGATGCTCCAGAAAAGTGTCAGGGATGTTATGGTCATATTTGAATGTCAGTGCTTCTTCCTTCAGGGCGTCGATGCTTAGCTTTCTGACATCAAGCTCTGCACCTAGCTTCCCGACCAGTAAATCATCCGCCCAGTCCGTATCCCCAAGGGCGGCCATGATCAGTTGGCATTCTTCAATTTCACCCACGCATTCAAATGGCTTGTGGCCCTTAAGGCCGCATAGTTCACGAAACCCATCTTCCTGTGCAGCGTCATCAAGCATGTTTTTTCCAAAAATGGAAATCAGCTTATCACGGGCGATGAACGGCGAAAGGGCCAAAAACACAAACTGGCATTTGGGGCAATTGCAGCACCAGCCGTATTTTCGCATGCCCTCATCAATATGGAAATTGCGGTTGCAACTTTTAAAATGGGAAAAATATTTTTCCTGCTTTGAAAAAAGCGCGGCAATCCCGGTTTCGTTAAGGGGGCGCAGCAGCGAAAAATATTTGAAATTTTCAAGCGCGGTTTCCCGGATGAAACTTTCAAAATCCAACTCGAATTCAAGCGATTTGCTATATTGATGATTGACTTCAATCCCGGCAAATTCCAAGTTGCCTTCGCTTGCCGACCCTTCGTTGGACATGATAACGCTGTCATACCCGTAAAGAATGGCACCGCACGCGATGATAAAGGACAGAATACCCGTAATTGGCACATGGCCGTTCATGGCACCTTTTTCATTAAGCTCAAAAAGTTTTGGATCAAGGCTACGTTTGATATGGATGGCGTTTTCCGCCCCCGCCGCATTCATTACATCCAATATCGGTTTTCCCGCATTGACTGCGATCATGCGGTGGGGATGTCCCGCCTGTTTCATGGCTTCAAGAGACACAATACTATCCTTGCCGCCGCCGATGGGTACCACGCTTTTTTCCGGTAGCTTGATACTGCTTGCCCTTAAATGATGGTTTGATCCCACCGGAAAATTTATCACACGGCGCAGGTCAATATCATTTTTTGCTGCAAATTCCCCAAGCCCATAAAGATAGAATTTATAGAAAAAATCGGCATCTTCCTTGGTCAGTGGTACAATTTCAAGGTGGATATTTTCCGGGCAGAATGCCTTATAGTAACTGATGCCTGCCGCCATATGAAGGCCGTGGATACATTTATCAAGTGCTTCTTTTTCTTCATCATTAAGGGGGTGTCTAGCACCGGGAAACTGGATAACTTCCCTGAATTCAGGGCCATTTTCATAGGCATAATTAAGCAGAACGGAACATTCTGCTTCATCATACATGGCTGATTTGAAAATAAATGAATTCATGATGCTGTTTTCGCCCTTTTTTACGGCAAAAACAAGGCTTAATTACTGATTAAACAGGCTTATAAACTCTCTGATCCGTTTGGCATTAACGCCAATGTCCCCGCGGCCAACACGCGATACACTGCGCACATCAACGCGGCTTCCGCCCGGGGCGGCGGATACAACCACCACCGTATCATCCAAAAAACGGAAAACAGGGGTTCTTGCGGTGCCCTCAAAACGTCTTGCGGCGGGATCAGAACTTACAATTTCCCATCCCATGGCCTCGCCGACCTGGATCGCCTTTGTATAGGCGTCATCAGGGCTAAGTGAACTCATAATCGGTTGAATATCGGGAAACGCTTCTATTTGCTGCGCGGCGATTTCCAGCCCGCCATATACAAGTGTGTTTGCCGCACCCGGCCGATCATCGGTAAGGGTCATAAACTGTGGCGGGTTTACCGTATCCGTCGTAATATCATGGATAGGGGGGTATCTGACACTGTCACCGACAAAGGAAGAAATCATCGGCCATAAAATTCCAAGCCCGATGATCAGCGAAATAAAGGCTTTCTTTTTACCTGCAAGATGTTTTTTAGTTATCAGGTATATAAGGGTAAGAAGCGAAAGCCCGCAAACCACGTAACCGATATTCTGATACCATCCGCGGTAATATCTGAACCCGTCAATCGGCTGCCAAAGGCCCAAACTAGCGCCAAAAAGCATGACGAGAACGGCGATACCCGCCAAAACAGCAATGGCAAAGACAATGTTTGCAATTTGCGAAGGTTTCTTTTTCCCAATGATCATCTAAAGCCTCTCATACATCCTGTGTGATTTTTATGGTGCGTAGTGTAAATCCTCTTTGCGATAAAGGCAAATTCCTATTTCAGTATGGTTAATTTCCAATAACCGCCGGTATAACGGCTATGGATTGATCTCCGATTCTGGTAATAAAAAGTGATGTTTGCTTGCTAATTTCATCAATATTTTCAAGGATGCCTGCCGCATGTTTGGAATTTCTTATTTCCTGCCCATTAATGGCGATTATAATATCATTTTTCTGAAGTCCTAACGTATCAGATATAGACCCGCCACTGACATTTGTGATCTGCGTTCCTGCATCCTTATAATCTTGGATGGAAAGCCCGAAATCCACATGATAGTTTATTGATCTCGCGAAAAAATAACTTTCAAAGTGGCGGATTATGCCAATGTCCGGCGATGCGCTGTCATAATAATATTGCTGATAGGAATAGCTGTTATTATTGCTGCTGCCACTGGTCATTACACTTTCAATATCAATCCCGCTGAGTGGCGGGGCAGATGCAAATCCCAAAAGTGCGGCTACCGGGTAATAATGTTGCTCAGGGCTTAAATTTGATTGATCTGTAAAATTAGCTGCTTCGCCGTATATGATATGTGTTAATTGCCATTCGATTATTAACAGAATTTTAACCAAAATCAATATGGTTAAAAAAGGCGGGTATAAGTGCTAAATCCTGCGGTTTTAAGTGTTCCCAAGTAACTGGGTAAACCTTTCTTGCCATCCTTACCGTGTTTTATCATATTCTCATATCCGGAATTATCGGATACGATATTCTTCAAATTAAATTTACGGGCTGCGCTTTGATCATGAAATCACGTGTTAAAATATTTTTCAGACATCAAAAAACTATTCGCTGCTTTCTTGGAATAATCTGTTTTCTATTCACGTTTATGCCATATGCCAATGCACAAATTATGCAGGCTAATCCAATTGAAACAGAATTATCAGATAATCCCTTATTTGCGGAAGGTGAGACCGGCTTGGCTTACGGCCTGATAAATCAGGACGCCATAACGCCACCCAGAAAATACAGCATGGCTGAAATTTCTAAAATACAGCAGGCACTGGTTAAAATTACGTCCGAACTGGTTGCAATACCGTCGTCGTCCATGAACCTTGCGGCATGTTTGGAAATAATTGATTATATCCATAATCTGTATAGCAAAACCTCATACAACATAACCAGAATTGAAAATAATGGCGTACATTCCATCATCATCAGTAAAAAAAATGACTTTAATTTTGATGTGCTTTTTCTGGGGCACCTTGACGTGGTTCATAACCCGGATATCAGCTCATATACACCAACCCTGAAGCAACAAACCCTTCACGGGCGTGGCATAAGCGATATGAAGGCCGCCGCCGCCGGGATGATAAAAATTTTTCTGGATAACGCGGATAATCCGCAATTTGAAAATTACGGTCTGGTCTTCACCACTGATGAGCAACTTGGCGGATTTAACGGCACCGCCCATCTGGTGCAGACACACGGGTTAAAAGCAAAGGTTGTTTTCAATCCGGATGGCGGTCATCCTTTAAACCCGTCAATTTCGGAAAAAGGGATATTGCAAATAAAAATAACCGCCAAAGGTAAAGCCGCGCATGGTTCCCGCCCGTGGCAGGGTTCTTCCGCAATTGATATGCTCCTGGGTGATATAGACCATCTAAAAACCCTGTTTGATTATGGCAGTCTTGAAAATCAAAAGAATATAACCTTAAACATCGGCACCATAAACGGCGGGGAAGCAACAAATGCCGTATCCGTGGACGCCGATGCAACAATTGATATCCGCTATCCACCGACACTGACGAAAAATGAAATTATCTTAAAAATAAAATCAAACCTTCAAAATTCGCAAATTGAAATCCTGACGGAAGCAGACCCCGTGGCCATCGCACCAAATGATGAAGCCCTACTTGATTTGATGAAAGCCCTAATCGCGCAAGGGCGAAAGCCCGGTTTGATGCATGAAACGGGTGGCTGTGATGCCCGCTGGTTTATGCCGCAGGGCAGCAGCATTTTATTGATGCGACTTGAGGGCACAGGCGGTCTTGTCGATGATGAATATGTAACGATAGAAGGGCTAAGCAATTATTATCTTGTCATGGAATCGTTTCTAAACGAAGTGGCGGATAATTTTTAATTCGTTTTTCAAATGTGGCCTAGAATGTTTCCTGATCGTCCGGGCGCGCAAATCCAACATCACCTTTTTGCCTAACCCGGGGTCCCGATAATTTGCAAGTATAAAATCACTCTTTTTTGTGCTTTTTATAAATATATTCACTTTCACTCTTCACTTTCACTTTCAGCATTGCCCCGGCATATGCCGAATTTTCCTTTCATGTCTTTTGGGTTAATGATTTAAAAAAATTTGCAGAGTTCTAATCGAGTTTGAGTTTTGTTTTAACTGAGTTTAAACAAACTTTGTGACCGTCTGCTTCCGACCCAAAGCGGACATTGACTAGTAGGCAAAGTGAAAAGTTTCTAAATACTATTAATGTCCACGGTTTCTTAATCCAATGCCCCATTGTAAATCAACTTATCTACGGGAAAACCCTCAGATTTTGCTATTTCTACCAACATGCTAAGTGTTTCATCAGGCAAAGTTTTCTCCCTGCTTAATATCCACAAATATTCCCGCTTCTCTTCCCCAACCATCACATATCGATAAAATTCATCCAGTTCTATAATCCAGTAATTGCCTGCAAGGAAGGGTAGTTTCATAAAACTTAAAGCAAACTGAACTTTAAGTTTAGAATTGCTTGCTGGATCAACTACCCAAGCACGACCCTTGGATACTTTAACTTTACCATTTGATGATCCAAGTCTGCATTTATTGATAACCTCTATATCACCCTCGCTTCGTAGGTTGTAAGTGGCTTGACTATCAACACATCCCTTTTGAAACCAATGGTCTATCCGAGCGATTTCAAACCAATCACCCGTATATCTTTCCAAATCTACTTTTTGAACTGTTTCAAGCTTTTCAAAATTTGAGCCTGTCGAAGCGCAGCCTGATAATCCAAATACTGCTAAAATGGGTAGTATAATCTTCATTAATAGTCCTTTTTGTCATTAGCATCTGTCCTTTTTACGTTACCCGGTAACATTGGATCAGACTTATCTGTAAAAAGTCTATCATCTATGTGTTTGAAGGTTATCCTTAGCGTCAACTCAAATTATTTTAATGACGGACTATTGAAGTTGTGTCTTGGCCATAAGTCTGTAATTAGCACTATTTAAAAATTTAGTAAGAAGCCAAAGACAGCATATTGTTAAATGTATCCATTTATAGAATTTGTTTATACCGCGAGCTCGCACCAGATTGGCGTATGGTCGGACGGGCGATCTTTTGCACGCGGTGTGCGATCAATGTCACATTTCAGAAGCTTGTCTGCGGCCGTGGGGCTAAGCAACAGATGGTCAATACGAACACCGTTATCTTTCTGCCAGGCGCCGGCCTGATAATCCCAGTATGTATAATTATGACCGCTTGGATAAAAAACACGTAACGCATCCGTCAAACCCAGATTAAGCATGGTGAAATAACGGTCAATTGTTTCCGGCTGACAAAGGGCATCATCCGCAAATTTCGCCATATCGTAACAGTCTTCATCCTTGGGGCAGACATTATAATCACCACCCAGCACAAGGTCTTCTTCATGTGTCAGAAGTTCTTTTGTCCGCCTTATAAGACGGTCCATCCATTCGAGCTTATAATCAAACTTTGGTCCCGGGAAAGGATTACCGTTGGGAAGATAAATTGTTGCGACCCTTACTGTGTTAATGGTCGCTTCCATATATCGGGATTGGTCATCGTCATGATCACCGGGAAGGCCCCGCATCACATCTTCTATCGGGTTTTTGGAAAGAATGGCAACACCATTATAGGATTTCTGGCCGTGGGTTTCCACGTTATAACCTAGGTCTTCGATTTCCATACGAGGGAAATTTTCATCCAGACATTTAAGTTCCTGTAAAAGGGCTATATCCGGCTTAAATTCGTCAAGCCAGTCCGTGACCCGGGGAAGCCTTGCTTTGATCGAGTTCACATTCCAGGACGCAATTTTCATAAGAATTATACCGCGAAAGAAGACCCGCAACCGCAGGAGGCCGTCGCATTGGGGTTTTTAACCACAAACATTGAACCGGCAAGTTCTTCTGTGAAATCCACTTCGGAGCCCATCAAATACATCAGAGAAAGCCCGTCAACAAGCATTGTCGCGCCATCGCGCTTTACCACAAGATCGTCGTCTTTGGTATCTTCGACAAGGGCAAAATCATACTGAAAACCGCTACAGCCACCACCATTGATGGATATGCGGAATTTAAGGTTATCATTACCCTGGCTTTCAACAAGCGTATTGATACGCTTTGCTGCATTCGCGCTTAAAGTTACCGGAGAATTGTCATTCGTCATACTTAATATATCCTGAGCCTTACCCACTTGCGGGGTTTCCTATTATATGTATGTTTTATGAATGAATTGTCAATAGTAATAGAAATTTGCTTATGCTATTAAAACGAAACATAAATTAATGCCGTGAACACAGTTACCCATATGTCTGAATTTAAAATATACAGTTCTCAACCTCAATATGCACCCTATGCGCTTAACCCGGAAAATAGTCGTGGCCGACTTTATGGTGAAAAAGAAACGACCACCAGATCGGTTTATCAGCGTGACCGTGACCGGGTTATCCATTCGGGGGCTTTCCGGCGCCTGAAACATAAAACGCAGGTGTTCGTCCATCATGTGGGTGATTATTACCGCACGCGCCTTACTCATTCTATCGAAGTCGCTCAAATCGGTCGCAGTATTGCAAGGGCGCTTGGCCTTAACGAAGATGTAACCGAAGCATTGGCCCTCGCCCATGATTTCGGTCATACGCCATTTGGCCACGCGGGTGAAGATGCGCTTGATGAAGCGATGAAACCTTACGATGGGTTTGACCATAATGCACAGTCGCTTCGGGTGGTGACAAAGCTTGAAAATCGGTATGCGGATTTTCCCGGTCTTAATCTGACATGGGATACATTGGAAGGGCTTGCAAAACATAATGGCCCGTTATGTGCAAAGGATGAATTTGAAAATATTCACGTAAATTTCCGTGAATATAACGAACAACATGATCTTGAACTCCACACTTTTGCTAGTGCCGAAGCACAGGTGGCGGCAATTTCGGATGATATTGCCTATAACAGTCATGATGTTGCCGATGGTGTCCGTGCGGGGCTTATTGAATTTGATCAACTTGAAGAAGTTGAACTGGTTTTTAAAAATGTAAAAACCGTTCGCGATAATTATGGTAATCTTGATGCTAGCCGGATGCAACATGAAGTCACACGCAGGCTCATTGCGCAAATGATTGGTGATGTCATTGATACCAGCCGGAAAAACCTTCAATCACTTAAACCGGAATCCGTTGATGATATAAGAAATGCTGGCAAAGTAACGATCGAATTTTCAAGTGAAATGAGAAATCAGGATAAATCATTGAAAAAATTCCTGATGCGGAATATGTATCGTCACTATAAAGTAAACAGGATGTCGAGCAAGGCCCGCCGTGTTATCGGTGATCTTTTTAATTTATACCTGAACGAGACCGATTGTTTACCAACGGAATGGCAGCAGGCTATTCAAAATGCTAATAAAATGGAAAAAGCAAGATTGGTTGCTGATTTTATAGCGGGAATGACTGATCGCTTTGCATTGCTGGAACATAAAAGATTATTTGATACATCGACATTTGAATTATGAATATATTTAAAGAATTTCAAAAATCCATTAAAGGCATAATCGCATCATTAGCGGTGGAAGGTAAATTACCGACGGATATGGATTTACAAAATGTGACCGCCGAAGCACCGCGTGATGCGAGCCATGGTGATATAGCAACCAATGCCGCGATGGTTCTGGTCAAACAGGCGAAAATGAACCCGCGTGAAATTGCAGGGCTGATTGTTGCGGAGCTTGAAAAAATTGATATTGTTGACACAGTTGAAATTGCCGGTCCCGGATTTATTAATATCCGTCTTAATGCCGATTTTATACAAAACCAGATTGCGGAAATTTTAAAACATGGCGTTGATTACGGACGTAGCGAAATTGGTGCTATGGAAAAGGTTAATGTTGAATATGTTTCGGCAAACCCAACCGGTCCGCTACATGTGGGACACTGTCGTGGTGCTGTGTTTGGCGATGCACTTGCAACCTTGCTTGATTATGCAGGTTATGATGTTACCAAGGAATATTATATTAATGATGCCGGTGGTCAGATTGATGTGCTCGCCCGTTCGGCACACCTAAGATATCTTGAAGCTTTGGGTGAAGACATCGGCGAAATACCGGAAGGACTTTATCCCGGCGAATATCTTATTCCTGTTGGTGAAGCCTTGGCGCAGAAATATGGCGATGCGCTAAAAGGAAAAGATGAAAGTGAATGGATAAGTGATATTCGTAAGTTTGCCGCTAACCAGATGATGGAACTTGTCCGGGAGGATTTAAAAACACTGGGTATCGAACAGGACATATTTTTTTCCGAAACGTCGCTGCATGATAATGGTGATATTCAGGCGGGACTTGATGCGCTTATGGAAAAAGGTCTTATTTACACGGGCGTTCTTGAACCACCTAAAGGAAAATTACCCGATGATTGGGAAGAGCGCCCGCAAACACTTTTTAAATCAACACAGTTTGGTGATGATGTTGACCGTGCGCTTAAAAAATCTGACGGTGCATGGACCTATTTCGCTGCTGATGTGGCCTATCACAAAAATAAAATGGACCGTGGGTTTAATAATCAGATTGACGTCTGGGGCGCAGACCACGGTGGTTATGTAAAACGGGTGCAGTCAGTGCTAACTGCATTATCGGACGGAAAAGCGGCACTGGATGTTCGTCTTTGCCAGATGGTGAAACTGTTACGGGACGGCGAACCGGTAAAAATGTCTAAAAGATCGGGTAATTTTATCACGCTGCGCGATATCGTTGACGAAGTCGGCAAGGATGTTGTCCGTTTTATCATGCTCACCCGTAAAAATGATGCTTCTCTTGATTTTGACTTTGCCAAGGTAACTGAGCAGTCAAAGGATAATCCGGTTTTTTATGTGCAGTATGGTAATGCGCGGGTTTATTCTGTGCTAGACAAAGCACAGAATGTATTTGCGGATATCGACACGTCCGATGATGGTTTGGCAAAAGCGGATTTAAGTCTTCTATCTGATGAAAGCGAACTTCAATTGATCAAGATGATGATCAACTGGCCGCGTATTGTTGAAAGTGCGGCCATTGCACACGAACCACACCGGATTTCATATTACCTTTATGATCTTGCATCACAGTTTCATGCTTTATGGAATAAAGGTAATGACAGGCTTGATCTGCGTTTTATAATTGATGATAATAAAGACATCACGCTTAGCCGTCTGGCGATGATTAAGGCATTTTCAAAAATTATCGCTTCCGGTCTGGGAATTCTTGGGGTTGAACCTCTAAAAGAAATGTAATTTGAATCATAAGGGCAGGTAAATTGGCCGATAAGAAAAATGAAAATGCGTCTTGGCTTAAGCCAATACCAGAGGATTTTGCCAATGATGGTATGTCTTCAAAGAAACGAATGATACTTTCGTCAGTAACATTGGTTGTTTTTATTGCTTTTGGCGTCCTTATATGGATGAGCTATACGTCGGAAAGTGAAGATCTAGGTCCGATACCGGTGGTGAGGGCGGATAATTCAATTATCAAAAAGAAACCCGAAGAACCGGGCGGGAAAGAAATCCCATTTCAGGATAAGGAAGTATTTGCGCGTGTTGATAATCTTCCTGCCGAAGAAGAAAGCACCATCGCCGCAAGTGCAGAGATACCCTTAAAAAGACCCGTCGCTCCGGAAGAAACCGTTGAGGAAGCAGAGGAAGAAATTGTTGCCGCTGCTGAAACTGCCGAAGAAGTTGCACCGGCAGCACCTCCACCACCAACCCAACAAACATCAACAGGCATTTATATGGTACAGGTAGGGGCAATTGGTGATCGGACAAAAGCAGACGTGCTTTGGAATGATGTTAAATCAAAAAACAGTACTGTGCTGGCAAATCTGGTTCCCGATATTATGCGTGTTGATTTGGGAGAGCGGGGAATTTTATACCGTGTCCGTGGTGGCATGATTGAAAGCAGGGAAGAAGCCGACAGAATTTGCAATTCATTAAAAAGCAATAATCAAGGCTGCCTGGTGGTATCAAAATAATATGTTCAAACCGGTTATTTCAGACGTAGAAGGACTTGAAATAAGTGCCGATGAAAAAGCACTGTTTGAAGAATTTCGCCCTTTCGGTTTTATACTTTTTCAGCGTAACTGTGATAATCCCGATCAGGTAAAAGCTCTGGTTGCACAGATGAAAGAATGTATTGGCAACGATAATGCACCAATTTTAATTGATCAGGAAGGCGGCAGGGTAGCCCGGCTGCGGCCGCCACATTGGAAACGATATCCGGCAGCGGGTGTTTATTCACGCCTTTATGAAACAAACCCTGATCTTGCGACTGCTGCCGTTCAGGTCCATGCAAGCCTTATGGCAGCGGATCTGACAGCCCTTGGCATAAATGTTGATTGTTTTCCGGACGCTGATATTTTTTATGAAGGGGCGGACAAGGTAATTGGTGACCGGTCGTACGGGGAACGCCCCCAAAAGGTAGCCATCCTGGCCAGAGCCGCCGCGGAAGGAATGATTTCAAGCGGCGTTATTCCCGTCATGAAACATTTGCCGGGACATGGACGCGCAGATGTTGACAGTCATAAGACATTGCCTGTGGTTAATGCCAAAATAGACGAGCTTAGAGAAACTGATTTTATCCCCTTTAAACGGTTGAATGATTTACCGTGTGCTATGACAGCCCATGTTGTATTTAACGACATTGACGCTAAAAAATGCGCCACTATATCCAAAAATGTTATAAAAAATATTATTCGTAAAGAAATAGGGTTTAAAGGGGTTCTGTTTTCCGATGATCTAAGCATGAGAGCACTTAGTGATGACCCGGCAAAGAATGCAACGAATGCCCTTAAGGCCGGTTGTGACCTTGCTGTTCATTGTAATGGCACATTGGAAGAAAGGTACAGTGTTCTAAAGACTGTGAAATCATTAAAAGAGGCAGAAGAGCACCGCTTGAAAGCCATTTTTGCAAAGCGCCGTACCCCTATGGAAATAAATGAAGAAAAATTATATGCCTGGCTCATTGATGTTGTGAAAGAGTACGAATAAGCATGGAAAATATAATTCAAAATATCACAGTCATGGCATTGCCGCTTTTATTTGCAATAACGCTACATGAAGCCGCACATGGCTGGGTTGCCTGGAAATTGGGGGATAATACAGCAAAAATGATGGGTCGCGTTAGCTTCAATCCGTTGGTACATGTAGATCCGTTTGGTACAATATTGCTCCCTCTGTTACTGGTATGGTCCGGCACGGGGTTTCTTTTTGGATATGCTAAACCGGTGCCTGTGAATGTCAGGCAATTAAATAACCCGCGGCGGGATGGTATTTTGGTGGCATTCGCTGGGCCTGCTGCAAATATAATTCTGGTAATCGGTGCAGCCATTCTGATCAGGTTTTTGGGTTTTTTTCCTGAAACCGGCAGGGACTGGCTAGGATATAATCTGTTTTATATGATTTATATTAATGCGCTATTTGCTGTATTTAACATGATTCCCATCCCGCCATTGGATGGTGGCAGGGTCGCCGTTGGAATATTGCCATATCCGCTTTCACTTTACCTGAACAGACTGGAACCATACGGAATGCTAATTATTCTGGGACTGATTTTTATCATTCCCATGTTGGGAAGGCAAATTGGCATGGATTTAAATATTCTATGGTATATTATGAGGCCAGCTATTAATTTTATAACAGGGCTGGCTTTACCTGACCAGTAAGCATGATTTATGACCGAAACAATTGACAGCGACATTGATGATTTTGAAACTCCTAATCCGCTTCTGAGTAAAAGTGATGATCTGGCTGATGATGAACGATTAATCATTGATATTGATGGCTTTGAAGGCCCGCTTGATGTGTTGCTCGCATTATCACGTACGCAAAAAGTCGATCTGAAACAGATTTCAATTTTAGAACTAGTAAAACAGTATCTTAAATTTGTGCAACAAGCGCGGGCATTACGATTGGAGCTGGCGGCTGACTATCTTGTGATGGCGGCATGGCTCGCTTATTTGAAATCACGGTTATTACTTCCTGAAGAAGAAAATGAAGATGAATTATCAGCAGAAGAACTAGCCGCCCGTCTGACATACCAGCTTGAAAGATTGAATGCGATCAGGGAACGGGCAGCTATCCTTATGTCAAGAAATCAGCTCGGTCGTGATATGTTTGCCCGTGGCGCTCCTGAACCCGTAATAGTAACCAGGTATCATACCTATGATTTAAGCATGTATGAACTGCTAAAAGCTTACGCCGAATATAAAACCCGTGAGGCTGTCGCTGATGTAAGAATATTCAAAAGATCGGTTTATACACTTGATCAGGCAATCAGCCGGTTGTCAGATATGTTAGGACTTGCGATCGACTGGACAAGTCTTGAAGCTTTCCTGCCTGATGATATAGAAGACGAACAAATGGCAAAATCAATGAAAGCCAGCATGTTCAGCGCGACACTTGAAATGGCGAAAATTGGGAAAGCTGATCTGGTACAAAAGCAAATGTTTGGGCCGCTTTTTATACGTGGAAGAAAACAGCAGGTAATTGAGGATGATGAAGAAAATGGATAACCATGAACAGCTTAGAATTTGTGAAGCATTATTATTTGCATCTGATCGGCCACTTTCATCAATTGCACTTGCCGAACAGCTTCCGGAGGGTTCGGATGTAGAAACGATTCTTGATGAGCTTCAGAAAAAATATAAAAGTGCTGGGGTTAATCTGGTGGAGCTAGCAGGCAAATGGATGTTCCAGACAGCTTCTGATCTGGCTTTTCTTCTTAGGAAAGAGGAAGAAAAGGAACGAAAACTGTCCCGTGCCGCAGTGGAAACGCTTGCTATAATCGCATATCATCAACCCGTGACGAGAGCTGAAATTGAAGAAATTCGTGGTGTTGGTGTAAGCAAGGGAACGATCGATGTGCTCATGGAGGCAGTATGGGTTCGCCCCCTTGGAAGGAGAAGAAGCCCAGGCAGACCAATGACTTATGGAACAACAGAAGATTTTCTTGTACAGTTTGGTTTAAATAGTGTAAAAGATTTACCAGGTCTTTCGGAACTTAAAGCAGCAGGTTTTCTTGATAATGTGAACACATCAAGACTGAACCTTTTAAGTGACGAAGAACCAAATGAAGAGCAACCCGACCTGCCGATGGATGATGATGAAAGCAGTTCTGAGGAGCAGGTAATCTCTTAATTTATTTATATTTCTGTTGATTTCCTGCTAAAGATCGTTGATCTTCTGCATGAAAAATATCTCTGTGTGTATTGAGAAAAAAAAGAATTTTAGGAGAATGGATTATGTCCCCGAGTTTACCACAAATCATCATTGTTGTTGTTTTGCTTATTCTGCTGTTTGGTCGCGGCAAGATTTCTGCCCTAATGGGTGATGTGGCACAAGGAATCAAAAGCTTTAAAAAAGGTATAGCTGACGATGAGCCAGCCCCTAAAGCACAAGAAGCAACACCGATTGCTCAAAAATCTGAAGCACCTGCTTCTGAAGAAAAAAAAGAAACTTCAGAGAAGTCTGACTAAACCAACTTTTTACAAATTAGGCATTATTCATGATTGGTGATTTCGGTTTCATGGAATTATTTATCGTCGCAGTGATTGCGATGATTGTTGTAGGTCCAAAAGACTTACCGAAGGTTATGCGCTCTGTCATGGCTATGATCAGAAAAGTGCGTGAAATGGGTAGTGAGTTTCAGGCTGGGGTCAAAAAAATGGCTGATGAAGTTGAGCTTGATGCCGTGACACGCAAATTAAATGAGGTCGGAAATGTAAAGCTTGATGATAAGAAGTCTACTGAGAGTTCTACTTCAAAATATTCTGATTATGAAGAATTTGATTATGATCAGTATAATTATGAAGGAGGTAGAAATACCTCAACATCAAGTAATAAAAAGAAAGAGGAAGAGCCTTCCGAAAAAGAACCTTCACCTGAACCACCAGACATAGTTGAAGAAAAAGTAACCGGTGAATCCGCACCGTCAGAAGGATCATCAATGAGTGAAGAAGAGATAAAGAGTAAGTCTGATGGCTGATGAAGCGACAGAGGAAATTGATCAAAGTTCCGCACCACTTCTGGATCATCTGATTGAGCTGCGCACGAGGCTTATCTGGTGTGTAGCATTTATTACTGTTGCGTTTGGTGTCGCTATCTATTTTGCAAATCCAATTTATAATTTTCTGGCTCAACCATTTGTCGATGTCGCAAAATCATATGGCAAAGAGCCGACAATGATTTTTACCGGGCTTCAGGATAAATTTTTTGTCAATATCAGGTTAAGTTTTTATGTTGCCTTATGTGTAACGTTTCCGTTTATCGCCATGCAGATATGGAAATTTGTAGCTCCCGGACTTTATAAAAATGAGCGCAAGGCGTTCCTGCCCTTTTTACTCGCAACGCCTGTATTATTCACCCTCGGAGCAGCAATGGCTTATTATGTTGTTATTCCGCGTGCTTGGGGATTTTTTATGTCCTTTGAAGTCGGTGTTGCCCCCGAAGTTGCCGGGGCTCTTGCTGACGAAGCTTCGCTTCATATTCAATCCTTACCAGCGGTTAGTGAATATCTGTCACTTACCATATTACTCATGTTTGCTTTTGCACTTAGCTTTCAGCTTCCTGTTCTTTTACTTCTTCTTGCCCGTGCAGGGTTTTTGACAGCAAATGGGTTAGCAGAAAAACGCAAATATTCGATTCTGGGTGCATTTGTGTTTGCCATGTTCATGACACCGCCGGATCCCTTAAGTCAGGTTCTTCTTGCGCTGCCAATCATTGCACTCTATGAAATATCCATAATCATAATAAGACTAACAATAAAATCGCCAGAAGAACATGTTTGATATTAAATCTATCCGCGAAAATCCTGACTTTTATGATCAGGCCTGGGCAAAACGCGGCATCGAACCGCTATCTGAAAGCCTGCTTAAGCTAGATGAACAGTTAAGGTCAAAACAGACCGAACTTCAGGACTGCCAGTCAAAACGCAATGACGCATCCAAATCCATAGGTATACTTAAATCAAAAGGAGAGGATGCATCAGATGCTATGCGGGAAGTGGCGGAATTAAAGCAAAAAATGGCGGTATTAGAGGAAGATGTAAGAAAGTTCACAGAAGAACTTAATGATGTTCTCTCTACTATTGCCAATATTCCTGACCCTGATGTGCCGGCGGGAAAAAGTGAAGATGATAATGTGGAAATACGTCAGTGGGGCACTGCGCCGACATTTGACTTTGAACCAAAGCAGCATTTTGATCTTGGTGAAGATTTAGGGCAAATGGATTTTGAGGGGGCGGCTAAAATGTCAGGTGCCCGCTTTGTTATTTTAAAAGCTGACCTCGCTAGGCTGGAACGCGCTCTTTCATCTTTTATGTTGGATATGCATACAACTGAATTTGGATATGAGGAGGTTTCAGTACCGCTACTTGTACGCGATCAGGCGCTCTATGGTACAAGCCAGCTTCCAAAATTTGAAGAAGACCTGTTTAAAACGACTACAGATCACTATCTTATTCCAACGGGTGAAGTACCATTAACAAATTTAGTACGCGAAAGTATCGTTGAAGAAGAATCATTACCATTAAGATACACATGTCTGAGCAGCTGCTATCGTTCAGAAGCAGGGTCAGCCGGTCGTGATACCCGTGGTATGATCCGACTTCATCAGTTTCAAAAGGTAGAAATGGTAAGCATAACGACACCAGAACAATCCGGTGCTGAGCTAGAACGGATGACTGGGATTGCAGAAGAGATTTTAAAGCGGCTCGGCCTTCATTACCGTGTTTTGATGCTCTGTTCCGGTGATATGTCATTTGCAGCTCACAAAACCTATGATCTTGAAGTCTGGCTTCCAGGACAAAATTTATACAGGGAAATATCAAGCTGTTCCAACACAGGTGATTTTCAGGCACGACGCATGAAAGCGCGTTGCCGTTCAAAAAATGAAAAGAAAACACGATTTGTCCATACATTAAATGGGTCAGGACTTGCCGTGGGGCGGACACTTGTCGCAATCCTTGAAAATTATCAGCAAGCTGACGGTTCGATTATTATTCCGGATGCACTAAAACCATATATGGGAGGGCAAGAGGTCATCAGGCCCTCTTAAGTCGGACATAATCATATGAACAGCAATCTGGATAATAAAAAAAATCTGCTGCTCGAAAAACTTCGTGAGATGGGGATCAAGGACGAAAATGTGCTTGAGATCATGGCAGAAATTCCGCGTGAGGATTTCGTTGCGGATTATTTGCGGCCTCAGGCTTATGAAAATGCGGCACTTCCCATCGAAAGTGAACAAACCATAAGCCAGCCTTTTATTGTCGCCTATATGACACAGGAACTTCGGGTTAGGAAAAAGCACAAGGTGCTAGAAATCGGCACAGGGTCCGGATATCAGTCGGTCGTTCTTGCCAAAATGTGTAAACGCCTTTTTACAGTAGAGCGCCACATGCCCTTACATAAAGGGGCTGAGGAAATATTCAAAAAATTTCGCCTTTTTAATATCACGACACTTTTTGGAAACGGTATTAAAGGATGGAAAGAGCAGGCCCCGTTTGACCGTATAATGGTTACCGCAGCCAGTGAAGATATTCCCGATGAACTGCTATATCAGCTTCAAGACGGGGGAATTATGATTATCCCGGTTGGAGGTCAGGATGAAACACAGCATATTGTAAGGGTGACAAGGGAAGGTGATGAATTTAAGATCAAAACACTGCTTCCCGTAAAATTTGTGCCGTTACTCTCAGGTATTGTGCATTCGTCATGATCCCTGCTATAATTTTTTCATGATGTGTTGGAGAAAAGTGAAACTTCTAAGTCAATTATCATGTTTAATCATACTTGCCGGTTGCGCGTTAGGGTATGATAGCGAAGGCCCTTACCCCTATTCCCATGTAAATAGACAACCAGACCCGAATGCCACAACTGGAGGGCAATACCAAAGTACGGATGCTGGGGAACAGATCGCCAGAAATTCGCCAACGCCAATTCCCACTCCGCTTACCAAGCCGGCACCGCCCCGGGTTGCAGTGGCAGCACCTGTACCAGCAGCATCAACCACAACCCCTGTAAATACAAGCACCATACGTGTTGGTCGCGGGGATACTGTTTATGCGCTTTCACGAAAACACGGAGTGACCGTTAAATCGATCATCAGTGAAAATAATTTAAAACCGCCATATCTGCTTAAACCGGGGCAGTCGCTTAAAGTGCCAGTTGGGGGCACTTATATCGTGAAACGGGGTGATACGGTTTATGGTGTATCGCGTGCAAACGGTATCACTATGAATGATCTTGTGCGTATAAACGGGTTGCAACAACCCTATGCACTTAATGTCGGCCAGCAGTTAAAACTTCCTGGCCGCAGTGAAAATAACCAGATACTTGTTGCGATTGCACCGCCGCCACCAATATCCGGGAAAGGGTTTATGTGGCCGGTTAGCGGTACGGTCATTTCAAATTATGGACCGAAACAGGCCGGGTATCATAATGATGGTGTCAATATCCGTGCTCCAATGGGGAGTTCTGTTTATGCGTCGGAAAGTGGTGTTGTGGTACATGCAAGCAATAAGCTACGCGGTTATGGAAACCTTATCCTTATCAAACATGATAATGGCTGGGTAACGGCCTATGCGCATAACGATAGTTTACTGGTCAAAAAAGGTGATCAGGTGGTACGCGGTCAGGTTGTCGCCTATGTGGGCAGCACAGGCCGCGTTGATAGCCCACAACTTCATTTTGAAATGCGTAAAGGATCACGTGCGGTTAACCCGACACTTTATCTGAAAAGCTGAGTTCGATCAGAATTCAATTTATTCCATATTCGCCTAAGAAGATGACGATATTTAATTACTTGTTCTGACAAACGCTTTTGAAAAGTAAAGCCCGTTTAAAAACATTTTGTTTGATACGTAAAAATATGCCCTGAAATTCGGATTATCTGCAAATAATATGACCGATCCCTGTCCAAATCGTTCCGCAATGACATTTGCTTTTCCGGCAAGCCGTGTCTGATTATCATCAGATGCAAATCCCGAAGCCAGCGCATTTTCCGGTATTGAGACGACTGTTGCATAAGGGTTTTTGGGGGGTTCAAAGGCTATTAATGTATCCCGGTGTGTGTAAATTTCGCGGCGCACATATCCATATCCGATCGGATGGGTGTTATCAAGATCACCTTCCATAATCGCACCGCCGACAAGATTTTCAACTTCGTTTGAAACCATGTAGGCATAATTTTGCCTATCCAAGGGGTATTCTTCGTTAGGGTCTTTGACATCCAGCAGAATTTCGCCGGCCCATTTTGCTCCCTGACGATGCACTGTAACGGTGCCCCCGGCACGGACCCAGTTTCGCATTTTCCGCGTTAGGGCCTCTTCATCGCTATTATAGCTTCCACCAACAAAAATAATGTGGGTATATTTACTTATATCCAATGAACCAAGATTGTTTTTATCATAAAGTGTAACAGGAATTCTCATCCGGTAATCCAGTAGATGCCAGACTTCACCAGCATCATAAGCGCGGGTGCCTTCACCAACCAGGAGAAGTATATTCGGCTTTTCAATGGGCAGGAAATTACGGCTTCCAAGATCCATTCCGGCTGTTGGTGTTCGAATACTGCTGACCGAATGAACTTTGATACCATCTTCTTTGGCAATTTCTTTCATAAGTTCGTGTAGTTCAGTATTTGAAAGCTCGCTTCCCTGCCAGCCTGTTGAAACTATGATACTGCCATACCCCATAATTAAGCCACGTTACAACGGGCATGTCATCGGAAACTTGCTGGGTTGAATTTGGATCAGACAGGGCCACATGGGCGGCCTTAATTTCATCAATTCTTGTCAGATTTTCAGGAGAACTGATGGTCAACATTAATATATCGCGCCCTTCATGGGTCTGGGCGATGGTTTCAACGTTAACGCGATCTGATTTTTCTGCCACTGTGCGCAAATATTGTATAAGAAGGTCATGGCGCGCGACGCGGTGACCAAGGGAGTGTCCGATTATGTCTTCTGGCTTCGGGATTGCCGGATTGTAGCTTACATTATCAGGATAAAAACTTCTTCCCCCTGACGTCCTGTGCGAATGAAGTCGTTGAAAATAAGCAAAGAAATGCAAAGGAAATAAAGAATTTTAGCAGTTTCATTAAAGGCTCCCATCCCTGACTTATATAACTTTTATGATAAATCCTATTCAAAAGCATGATAACAAGCAAGTAAGTGAAGCTAAATTTTATGGAGTACAATTTTTTTGTTGGTAATTACCCGTAATTAAAATATCAATTAACGGGAAATCAGAACCGAAAACGAGCCAGCATTATGAATGAAAAAAATTACCCAAAATTTGCAGATGTATTATCCGCCGCAGAAGCGATAGAAGGTTTTGCAGTCAGAACACCGCTGCTTAAGTGCGATGACTTATCAGCACGTCTGAATGCTGAAATATATATAAAAGCAGAATGCCTACAACGGGTTGGTGCCTTTAAGTTCAGGGGGGCATATAACCATCTTAGCCGCCTAAATGAAGAAGAAAAAAAACGCGGGGTAGTGGCTTACTCATCCGGTAATCATGCGCAGGGTGTGGCGGCATCGGCAAAAATGCTTGGTATTGAAGCGGTTATTGTGATGCCAGAAGATTCGCCTCAAATGAAGCTTGAAAATACAAAAAATTATGGTGCAAAAGTAATTACCTATAACCGTGAAACAGAAAGTCGTGAGGAAATTTCGGATAAAATTTCAAAAGAACAGGGCTGCATCGTCGTGCCATCCTTTGCCGATTTTTATATTATTGCCGGTCAGGGGACCGCAGCACTTGAAGCTGTTAATCAGGCGAAAGAGAGAAATGTGGACTTTGACCTGTTTATGACACCTGTGGGTGGCGGTGGGTTGATTTCCGGCTGCTCGCTCGCCTTAAAAGAATTAAGTCCCAAAACCGAAATCTATGGTGTTGAACCCGATGGTTTTAATGACGTCCAGAGATCAATTGAGAGTGGGCATTTGGTCAAGAATGAACGTGCGTCAGGATCTGTATGTGATGCTATATTAACACCGATTACGGATAAAATGACCTTTGATATTATGGCTGAAAATTTAAGTGGTGTACTTACAGTCAGTGATGGCGAGGCGCTAAAGGCTGTAAAATATGCTTGGGAAAAAATGAAACTTGTTGTTGAGCCGGGCGGTGCCGTGGCATTGGCAGCTGTTCTAAGTGGTAAAATTGATGTAAGCGGGAAAAAAGTTTGCCTTGTACTTAGCGGTGGTAATGTGGACGAAGATACATTTATGAAAGCACTGACGAATTGATATGACTGATGATCCTGGCAAAATGGCAAATGGTGGGGGCATGCTTTATCCCTTTAATGGGATTTGGCCAACCATTGCGGATGATTGTTTCATTGCGCCCGGAGCCAGGATAATCGGTGATGTTAAGATAGGGTCCAGGAGCAGCATCTGGTTTAATGTTGTCATCAGGGGTGATGTGGGCGAAGTCCGTATTGGCAGAAATGCTAACATTCAGGATGGTTCTGTTGTCCATGTAAGCAGTGGCGGGATAAATACGCATATTGGTAATAACGTCCTGATTGGGCATATGGCATTAATTCATGGGACCAGAATTGATGATGGCGGCTTTGTCGGTTTTAATGCCGCAACAATGGATAATTCACATATCCGGAAAAACGGGATGCTTGCTGCCGGTTCATTGTTAAGTCCCGGCAAAACAGTTGGCGAAGCCGAACTGTGGATGGGAAGGCCGGCCAAATTTATGCGTAATCTGGATGCTGATATGCTTTCAAATAATGCAAAAGGTGTAAAGGGCTACGCTGAAATAGCAGCCAAATATCTGAAGGAATTTCAAAGTTAGAATACCCGATATCATATTTGGTATCAGATCAAAATATTTCCCGTTGCTTTAAACGCTAATCTCATTAAAATCGAAAAAAATAATAATTTATACAAAATATTGTTGGGAGTTCTATATGCAGACGGTATTCGCTGATTTTGCAGCATGGCTGAACCAGTATGTTTGGGGGCTTCCGATGTTGACGCTGCTTCTGGGTACCGGGGTTTATTTAACGATTGGCTTGAAGTTTATGCCGATCAGACGCCTTAGGGCCGGGTTTCATATTCTGTTCAGCAAAAAGTCCAACACGCACACAGATGCACATGATGGGATTACACCGTTACAGTCACTTATGACTGCGCTATCAGGAACGATTGGTGCTGGCAATATCATTGGTGTGGCATCAGCTATTCTAATCGGTGGCCCCGGGGCCATATTCTGGATGTGGATGACGGCACTTTGTGGAATGGCGACAAAATACGCTGAAGCGTTGATGGCCATTAAATACAGAACACGGGATAGCGAAGGTTTTCTGATTGGCGGCCCAATGTATTATGCCAAAATCGGACTTGGCAAAATTGGCCTTTTGTTAGGGGGTGCCTATGCAATAATGATGGTGATAGCGGGACTTGCCACAGGTCATATGGTGCAGGCAAATGCTATTTCTGTGGTCTTGAGCGAAAATTTTGGTATTAGCGGGCAAATCACAGCGATCGGACTTTCGTTAATTGTATTTGCCGTTATCATTGGGGGATTAAAGTCTATTGCCCGCGTGGCCGAATTTACAGTACCAACAATGAGTATTCTTTATCTTTTGTTTGGTGGGGCAATCCTGATCATGAACGCCGGGCAAATCCCTGCTGCCTTCGGGTTAATATTCGAGGGTGCTTTAAACGGTACGGCAGCAGTTGGCGGATTTGCCGGTGCAGCTATAAGTGCCGCTATACAGCAGGGGGTTTCAAGAGGGCTTTATTCAAATGAAGCGGGCACAGGTAGTGCGGCGATCGCACATGCGTCTTCTGAAACGAAAGACCCCATAAGACAGGGCGAAATCGCAATGCTTGGAACAGTGATTGATACCATCATTATTTGTACCTTTACGGCGTTGATTATACTCACAGTGCAGATCGAACTGGATGGCGTTACACAGATTGCATGGATCTTTGGTGATAATGGTGAAGCAAATAGAGGAGCCGTCCTGACTTCGCAGGCATTTGCCGCCGGTATTCCCGGTGGTGGGTATGTTGTAATTGTCGGGCAGTTAATATTTTCATTTACCACGATAATTGCATGGAGCCTTTATGTGGAACGTGCAGGGGTGTTCTTAACCAATGAAAAAATGAAAATGGTTTTTCGTTTGTTGAGTGTTATTTTGGTATATGTTGGATGTATAAACGAATTTGCAACGATCTGGGCTTTCGGCCTGGCTACACTTGGCATGATGGCTATTCCCAATCTTATAACTTTATTGTTAAAGAGCCGGGAAATTTTTGCGATGACCCGCGAAGCGCAGGACGCAAGACAGAGACTTAATGAACAAAGTGCAGAATAGAGGAAAAAATGGACGAATATGGTAGTAAGTAAACAGCATGAAATGACGAGCCATTGGAAATCACGGACAGGGTTTTTATTGGCAGCGGTTGGTGGCGCAATCGGTCTTGGAAATATTTGGCGTTTTCCATTTGAGGCCGGACAGAATGGCGGGGCAGCATTTGTTATCATTTATGTAGGTTTCGTCATTATTATCGGCTTTCCCCTTCTTGCTGCAGAAACAATGCTTGGCCGTTACGGTAAACAGGGGGCTGTTACAAATTTTGGTCATGTGGCGCGTATGGAAAATAAGACCCAGAACTGGAAATATGTTGGCTGGTTTATTGCATCTTCATCATTCATCTTATGTTCTTATTATAGTGTTATTGCCGGAACGACAGGTGCCTACGCGATTGAAGCAATAAGGGGTAGTTTTGCAGGCATTACACCGGATGGCGCAGTGGAGCTTTATGCCAGTTATTCTGAAAGCCCTCTGAAACTTACGTTCTGGCACGGGTTGTTTATGGCAGGTTGTGCACTCATACTTTCGAAAGAATTAAATAATGGCATCGAAAAAATGACATCTATTGCGATGCCTATTTTCTTTTGTCTTTTACTTGCACTTATTATCATGGCTGCCGTGATTGGTGATTTTGGCGCGGGTGCGTCATTTTTATTTGCTCCCGATTTTTCAAAAGTTACTGCGGGTGTTGTTGTCAGTGCATTAGGGCAGGCCTTTTTCTCAATCGGGGTAGCACTTGGTATAATGCTGACTTTTGGTGCTTATCTGCCTGAGGAAACATCAATTGTAAAATCAGCCTTTATAATCTGCATCGCTGATACCTGTGTCGCGGTTTTTGCCGGCCTTGCCATTTTTCCGATTGTTTTTGGTTTCGGTATGGAACCAAATGTGGGTTCTGCGCTCGTATTTAATACCATGACTGTGGCATTTGGTCAGTTGGAATATGGCGCTATTTTGGGCGCCGCTTTCTTTACGCTACTTGCAATTGCAGGGTTTACAACATTGCTGGCGCTTATGGAACAAATGGTGAGCTATCTTAATAAATTTTATGATATGAAGCGTTCAAAAGCGGCATCGATTGTTACCGGTTCAATATTTACCCTGGGGATGCTATCCGTTTTTTCAACCAATATTCTCGCGGATGTACAAATTTCAGGAATGAACCTGCTGGATAGTTTTGATTGGTGGATTAACAAAGTAGGTTTGCCGCTTGGCGGGTTACTGACAGCTATTTTTGTTGGATGGGTTATTAATAAGCAAAATGTGCTTGATGCATTTGGTGCAAATGAAAAATATCTTGAACTATTATACACGGTTATCAAATATCTTTGTCCTGTGGCAATTGCGGTCGTGTTTGTTTCCCAGTTCACATAAAGCCTTTAATTTAGTGTTTATTTTTTGCAGAAACCTGTTCCCCGAACGGGATTTTGCTGCTATTAGAAGGCGCAAATTTAAAGGCGTTGCCATTTAACCAGAGAAAGATGATGAATTCAGAATTTTATAGAATTAAAAGATTGCCACCTTATGTTTTTGCTGAAGTAAATGCAATGAAAGCAAAAGCGCGAGCGGCAGGCGAAGACATCATTGATTTTGGTATGGGAAATCCCGACCTTATGCCACCACAACATGTGATGGATAAGGTTACGGAAACCATGAAAGATCCGAAAGCACATCGTTATTCGGTATCCAAGGGTATTTTGGGGCTGCGTAAGGCTATGGCTGCTTATTATGAGCGCCGTTTTAATGTCACTCTTGATCCAAACAGCGAAA
The DNA here is from genome assembly GCA_038106445.1 of Kordiimonadaceae bacterium. Classification (GTDB taxonomy): domain Bacteria; phylum Pseudomonadota; class Alphaproteobacteria; order Sphingomonadales; family Emcibacteraceae; genus Pseudemcibacter. The sequence continues at coordinate 51,722 of JAYODU010000014.1, forward strand.
TTATTGCGACACTGGGCTCAAAAGAAGGACTTGCAAATTTGGCACAGGCTATAACAGCGCCCGGCGATGTAATACTCGTGCCCAACCCGAGCTATCCGATCCACGATTTTGGCTTTATAATAGCAGGTGCCACAATAAGGCACCTGCCAAATACAAAAGACCATAATTTTATGGAAATACTGGCGCGTGCGACTAAACACAGCATCCCCAAACCAACAGCAATCGTAATTAATTATCCGTCAAATCCGACGGCAGAAGTTGTTGATCTGGATTTTTATCGTGAAATTGTTGCTTTTTGTAAGAAGCATGAAATTTATATTCTTTCTGATCTAGCGTATGCTGAAATTTATTTTAACGATGTGCCGCCGCCATCAATCCTGCAAGTGGATGGCGCCCGTGATATTGCGGTGGAATTTACATCGATGAGCAAAACATATTCCATGGCAGGGTGGCGTATGGGTTTTGCTGTCGGTAATAAGGACCTTATCGCCGCACTTACGCGTATGAAATCCTATGTGGATTATGGTGCATTTACACCGATACAGGTTGCGGCAACTTCGGCTCTTAACGGACCACAGGACTGTATAGAAATACATCGGCAGACTTACAAAAATCGCCGTGATGTTCTTTTGGAGGGAATGAGTGCGGCAGGTTGGGATATTCCATCACCTGAGGCAACAATGTTTGCCTGGGCTCCCCTTCCCAAAGTTTGGGAAAAGCTTGGTTCCATGGCATTTTCAAAAGCCCTTCTTACTCATGCAAAAGTTGCTGTTGCGCCAGGCATTGGCTTTGGTGAATATGGTGACAGCCATGTACGTATTGCTCTGGTGGAAAACGAACAGCGTATTCGCCAGGCAGCCCGAAATGTTAAATCATTTATGCAAAATAGCGATGAAATTCTAGAACAAATAAAGACAGAAAATAAGGGTGACTAACGTGAGTAAACCATTAAGGGTAGCCATAGCCGGCTTGGGTAATGTTGGTGTTGGTGTTGTTAAAATACTTGAAGAGCATAAAGACCTTATCGCCGAGCGCGCAGGACGGAAAATTCTGATTGGTGCGGTATCAGCAAGAAATAAAAATCAGGATCGTGGTGTTGATCTTTCATTATATCAATGGGTGGATAATGCTTCTGAAATGGCTGACCTTGATGACATAGACATTGTTATTGAACTTATTGGTGGTGAGAACGGCATAGCTTACGATATTGCACATAAGACACTTGATAATTCCAAGGCATTGGTAACAGCTAACAAGGCGATGATTGCGCATCACGGCGTAACGCTTGCCAAACTGGCTGAGAAAAATAAAGTTGCCCTTCGTTTCGAGGCTGCGGTAGCAGGCGGCATTCCGATTATTAAAGCCATTGGGGAGGGGCTGGCTGCAAATAAACTATCCCTTGTCTATGGTATTATGAACGGCACCACGAACTATATGCTCACCCATATGGAAAGACGGGGTCTTACCTACGCTGAAATATTGAAGGAAGTCGAAGAATTGGGATATCTGGAAGCAGACCCCGCCCTTGATCTTGATGGTATTGATGCAGCTCATAAGCTAGCGATCTTAAGCAGTGTGGCGTTCGGGACGAAGACAGATTTTAATAATGTTTATATTGAAGGCATCCGTAACATTGACGCAGTCGATATAAAATATGGTAAGGAACTTGGTTACCGTATCAAGCTACTTGGGATTACCCGATTTGTGGAAGGAAAACTGTCGCAGCGTGTACACCCGGTTATGATTGATCGCAAACTTCCTATTGCGGGCGTCATGGATGGCTTTAATGCTCTGGTTGTTGATGGCGATTATATTGACAGAACATTTTATCAGGGGCGTGGTGCAGGTGAGGGGCCAACGGCGTCTGCCGTTGTTGCCGATCTTATTGATATTGCACGTGGTCATAACGGACCTGCTTTCTTTAAGCCGTCATCAAGTCTAGTTGCTGCGAGCCCGACCAGTATAAATGAACGAAAAGGGGCCTATTACATTAGGCTTCATGTCGAAGACCGTTCGGATGTAATTGCCGATATAACAACGGCGTTAAAGCAATCCGACGTATCAGTGGAAACGATGTTGCAAAAAGGAACACAGAAGGATGGCTCAATATTTGTAGTTATTGCAACCCATGAAACCACTGAAAAGGCAATGAAAGATGCATTAAGCAGTATAAAAGAACTTTCATCGCTCATAGAAGCGCCGCAGTCTATAAGAATTGAAAAATTATAAAATTAAGCTATAGTCCCGGGTAAGAGATTTTAAAAACAGGAATAAAAAATGGCAGTTAATTCGACGTTAGATCGTATTTTTGTACTTGAACTTGTGCGTGTAACGGAGGCAGCGGCAATTGCTGCTGCTAAACTTGTTGGAAAGGGCGATGAAAAGGCTGCTGATGCGGCTGCCGTTGATTCTATGCGTAATGAACTAAACGAGCTACGTATCAAAGGACGTATTGTTATTGGTGAAGGGGAACGTGATGAAGCGCCGATGCTTTATATCGGTGAAGAAGTTGGCACCGGCGAAGGTCCCGAAATCGATATAGCACTTGATCCACTTGAAGGAACCACAATAGCTGCCAAAGCAATGCAGAATTCACTTGCCGTTGTAGCACTTGCCGAAAGGGGAAATTTGCTCAATGCCCCGGATGTTTATATGGATAAAATCGCTGTTGGTCCAGGCCTTCCCAAGGGTGTGGTAGATCTTGATAATTCAGCAGCCGAAAATATTAAAGCTGTTGCCAGTGCGAAAGGACGACAGGTCAGTGATATGCTGGTCTGTGTTCTTGACAGACCACGTCATGAGCAGCTTATAAGGGATATTCGCGCAACTGGCGCTCGTGTGAAACTCATTGGTGATGGTGACGTCGCAGGTGTGATTGATACAACAAATCCGGAAACATCCGTTGATATTTATATGGGTTCTGGCGGTGCACCTGAGGGCGTTCTCGCGGCGGCGGCGCTGCGCTGCATAGGTGGGCAAATCCAGGGTCGCCTCACATTCAGAAATGATACTGAACGTAACCGTGCACATAAATGGGGGATTGATGATCTTGACCGTAAATATAGTACGGAAGAAATGGCCGCTGGTGATGTTATTTTTGCAGCTACCGGTGTAACAGATGGCACTTTACTGCGTGGTGTGCACAGTACACCTGACGGTAAAGGATATACAACTGACACTGTCGTGATGCGATCAGCTTCGAAAACGGTGCGGCATATAAAGACTGTGCATAACCGTGCAATAAAATTATCATAATCAATGCTTCCTGAAAAAAACTCCGCAACAGAATTTGAACCGATATTGGCTGTGGAGAAATCTGTGACAGGCCGTACCTGGATAGAACGGCCCGTTGAATACAGAATTGTGCAGGCGATTGCCCAAAACAGCAATCTGCCTGAAATTGTTGCCCGTGTTGTCGCAGGGCGCGGTATTTCAATTGAAGATGCACCTGTTTTTTTAAATCCGACGTTAAAAGAAACACTTCCTGATCCTTCCATTTTTAAGGATATGGATAAAGCCTGTTCACGCATAACCGATGCTATAATGAAAGGTGAAAAAGTAGCAATATTTGGGGACTATGATGTCGATGGTGCCACATCAGCGGCCATATTCAGGAAATTTTTTAAAGCATTGGGTCAGGAACTGACCGCCTATATTCCGGACCGTATGAAGGAAGGATACGGCCCGAATAAAAAAGCATTACTTGAACTAAAGGCAGCAGGTCATAAGCTTGTGATCACGGTTGATTGCGGTATTGTTTCGTTTGAACCGCTGAGTACGGCTAAGGATGCAGGTCTTGATATTATTGTTCTTGATCATCATCAGGCAGAAGCAAAATTACCTGAAGCTGTGGCGGTGGTTAATCCCAATCGGCTGGATCAGGAACCGGGCTATGGTCAGCTTGCGGCGATTGGGGTAAGCTTCATTACTATCGTTGGTATTAATCGTGAACTTAGAAATCGTGGCTGGTACGCCGCGCAAAGCATTAATGAACCCAACATTATTGAATGGCTGGACCTCGTCGCACTTGGAACAATTTGCGATGTTGTACCACTTGTTGGGGTTAATCGCGCACTGGTATCGCAAGGCTTGAAGATCATGGCAAGACGTAACAATGTAGGGCTTAAAGCGCTTAGTGACATTGCAGGGATAAATGAAGCGCCGGGAACATATCATGCAGGATTTCTTTTAGGGCCAAGGGTTAATGCCGGTGGTCGTGTCGGCCGGTCCGAGGCCGGGATGACATTGCTTAGTACCGAAGATGAAGAACAGGCATTGGAAATTGCATCCGAGCTTAATATCTATAATGCGGAACGTCAGGCGATCGAAGCCATGGTGCTTGAAGACGCAATGAACAAAGTACAAAATGAAATTGGTGTCGGCGGTATTGTGCCGCCCGTTATTATTGCTGCAAATGTTGGCTGGCACCCTGGTGTTATCGGTATAGTGGCGGGACGTATCAAGGAACATTTTAACAGACCAGCTTTGATTATCGCCATTGATGAGAATGGCGAAGCAAAAGGATCTGCCAGATCTGTTATCGGGGTGGATGTGGGTGCAGCAGTAACTGCTGCGCGCCAGGCGGAAATACTTTCCGCTGGTGGCGGACACGCGATGGCAGCAGGCCTAAGTTTAAAAGCGGAAAATATTGATGCGCTTGGTGTTTTCCTCAATGAAAGGCTCAAGTCTACGGTAGAAAAAGCTCTGAAGGCGCTTTCTCTTAAGCTTGATGGAGTTCTAAGTCTTTCGGCGATTAGTCCTTCTCTTGTCCATCAGCTTGATGAAATCGGGCCCTACGGACAGGGCAATGCACAACCCCGATTTGCGTTTGCCGATTGTTACATTTCATATGTTGATATAGTTGGTAAAGACCATGTGAAAGTAAGCTTAAGGGGTCCTGATGGATCTAATGTCAAAGCGATGGCATTCAGGTCCGCAGATAAGCCGCTCGGACGGTTACTTCTAGAATCCCGCGGTCAAACAATAAAAATTGCCGGAACCATGCGAAACAATCATTGGAATGGGCAGACAAGCGCGGAAATTTTTATAGAAGATGCTGCAAATTAAGGGAATTTTCAGTACTTTTTCAAAAAACTATTGTTTCTGATAAAAAACTATTGACCCATGCGCCTTGAAGGGTTAGAAACCACCCACACCGATATTGACGGCCCCTTCGTCTAGCGGTTAGGACGCGGCCCTTTCACGGCTGAAACACGGGTTCGAGTCCCGTAGGGGTCACCATTAATTTTATAATATCGTTTACAATCAAATTTTATTCTAATGGAAATCTCATTGCTAATTTAGGCTCTATGAGAGGCGGTTCAATCGTGTGGTTTAATTTTACTTGCTAGCAATAATTAGAGATATTGTAATTCTCAAACCCTTCCGTCTTTGGCATTTGAGGAACAAAATAGTTATGAAAAATATGTATATATTTCTAATAAAACTTACGAATTTAGTACCGCCTGTAACTCTTTCGATTGTTCTGCAAGTGCAATCGAAATAGTCTTAACATTTTCCGCACTTTTATCCACTTCATTTATATTGGTTGTTACTCCATTAATATTTGAAGAAACTTCACCAACACCAGTTGCTGTTTCATTTATGTTGTAATAGATACTCACTGGCAGGGCTCCTCATTTATTCATAATAATTTTTCTCTCAAAGATTCATAGGGCGATTTTCCCCTGTGTGCTCCATGAGGTCTGGAGAAGTTATAAAAGACCTCCCATT
>JAYODU010000005.1:0-153161 GCA_038106445.1 Kordiimonadaceae bacterium
CCTCCATGTAATTAGTTTACATGAAGAGCCCCACAAGATAGTACATTCCTACAGTTTGACGCAGTCGCAAGGATAATTTGATGACCTTGTGACTTAAGTGATTTCAGATAATCAATAAGCTCGGTCTGGTATGGAAGTGCTTTTACGTCAAAATTGATCAATTCGGCGATCCTGGATTTTGCATAACATCGCCCTTTGATAATCCAGAAAAATATTACGAAGATAGTAAGTGGGTTTCGTTTGATCAGCTTCAAAATTGATTCAAAAAACAAATCTGTTTTTATTAGTGTGCCATCAAGGTCCACATATATGTGCCTTGTTTCATTCTTCATCTTAATTGTTCCGAACCCGTTTGTTTTTGTTATTCTTAAATCTATTAAAGCCAAGAAACATTAAAACTAGATTAATCCCCTAAGAACATTGATAAATTGTTCTATTTCGTCTTCATCATTATAGTAGTGAACTGACGCCCTTACCAGATCGGGGAGTTTGTTTTTATTGGCATCTAAAAGTGTGCTGCGTGGTTCGGAAACACTTGTATTAATGTGTTTTTTTCTTAATTCATCAACTATATATCTGGCGTCGTGGCCATCAACAAAAAATGTGACAATTCCGCATTGATTTTTGCTAATAGTATGGGTGTTTATTCCTTTAATAGAATTAAGCCTGTCACGCAAATTTGTTGCCAGTTGGTCTATGCGTTTTTGAATATTTTCAAGCCCTACATTAAGTGCATAGTCCACCGCAGCACCGAAGCCGAGTATTGCTGCATAATTATTTTCCCAATTTTCAAAACGCCGCGCATCAGGATGGAGCGTATAAGTGCCAGGGTCTTCCCATATGGCACTGCGCAGGTCTACTATCGGGGGATGGAGTTTTCCGATCAGTGATTTTCGCACGTAAAGGAAACCAACCCCTCTTGGTCCGCGCAAGTACTTACGGCTGGTGGCTGATAACATATCACAACCAATTTCATCAACATTTACAGGCATTTGACCGACTGATTGACAGGCGTCTACCAAAAATAAAATATTATATTTTCTTGCGACTTTGCCAAGCTCAACAACAGTATTTACCAATCCACTGTTTGTGGGTACGTGGGTTGCCGATATCAGTTTGACATTCTTATCAATCATACTTTCCAGTATTTCAATGGACAGATTACCGTCTTCCCCGCTCGGGATAATTTCAATCGAAACATCTTTTTCCCGGGCCATATGAAGATAGGCAAGATAATTTGATGCATATTCAGCTTCGACCGTTAAAATGCGGTCTCCCGGTTTAAAATCAATGGCATAAAATCCCATTGCCCAACCGACTGTCGCATTTTCAACAATGGCAATTTCGTAACTATCCGCACCAATAAGTGTTGCAATTGACTTGTAAACCTCTTTAATTTGCTGCTGCTTATGGGTCATTGCTTCATAGCCGCCAATGCTTGCTTCCAGTTTTAAATGAGCAATTTGCGCATCAAGAACAGGCCGCGGCATAAGTGACGAACCGGCATTATTAAAATGAATGACATTCTTTTTTCCCGGTGTGTCGGCATAAATTTTATCTTTGTGGATTGCCATATATGATTTCCGTGTTTTTTGGGAACGGTACTAAAACACAAAAATACCGCTTCCTCAAACGAATTATATCAGTTAGCATAATTGAAAAGTAAGAAAGGGCGTAAAGTGTTAAAGTCTTTTGTGATCTGTCTTGTTACTCTTTTGGGGACGAATATTTCACACGCACAAAACTTCCAGTTTGTCGAAGCCACAATTGATGATATCCAGCGCGCTATTATCGCGGGCGAGATGAAGTGCCGTCAGATTGTATCCGGGTATCTGGACCGGATAAGTGTTTATGATCAGGAAAGCAGATTAAATGCAATTACGGTTATAAACAGAAAAGCGCTGGAAAGGGCTGATGAAATTGATCAGGCCATTGCTGCGGGTGAAGAACTTGGTTCCTTATTCTGCGCGCCAGTGTTGATCAAGGATAATTTTGATACCCATGATCTTCCCACCGCGGGAGGATCAATTGCCATGAAAAATAATTACCCGCCGGATGATGCATTTATGGTAAGAAAACTGCGTGAAGCGGACGCTATTGTGATTGCAAAAACAAATATGGCCGAGTGGGCGTTTAGCCCCAGACAGACAAAGAGCTCATCATACGGGACCACGGCAAATGCTTATGACCTGATGCGTGTTCCTGCCGGGTCAAGTGGCGGTACAGCATCCGGTGTAGCGGCAAGTTTTGGGGTGGCGGGACTTGGCAGTGATACAGGAAACAGCATACGCGGCCCATCATCACATCTTGCCCTTTTTGGTATTCGGTCGACGATTGGTCTTACAAGCAGGGATGGTGTTATCCCGCTTGCATGGGACCGTGATATCGCGGGGCCGATGACAAGAACGGTAGAGGACGGTGCAAAAATTTTTAATGTGGTTTCGGGGTATGATCCGAACGACACAATGACGGAACTTGGCAGAAATAAACATGAAAAGGATTATACAAAATTTCTGAACAAAGATGGCCTTAAAGATAAAAAAATAGGTATTCTTAGAGATCTTGTCTTTACCGAAGATGCTGACCCGGCGATCACTGCATTATTTATTCAGGCAGTTGAGGATTTAATGAAAGCGGGCGCAATTATTGTTGATCCTTTTGAAATTGAAAATTTTGAAGCCCATAGAAATGCCCCAAATTTTTGCAGGCGGTTTCGTTATGATATGCATGAGTATTTAAAAACGCTCGGTGATAACGCACCAATTAAGGATGTTATGGAGGTTTACGAAGCCGGGCAATATTCTTCCTATATTAAGGGCGGGCTAGAAAATTTTGGTGCCGGGCCGCTTGATGTGCATCCAAATAATGAAAATCCGCCCTGTATGGAATACCCAAATCATGAAGGTAGAAATGCATTCAAGGCTGATGTTACTTCATCGATGGATAAATATGATGTGGATGTAATAATTTATCCAAGCTGGACCAATCCGCCGGCACCACTCATGACTGCGGATGAAGATTATAAAGGTGATAACAGCCAGATTATTGCACCTGCAACCGGGATGCCAGCTGCAACTGTTCCTATGGGTTTTAGCCATGGAAATCTTCCGGCCGGTTTACAGATTTTGGCACGCGACTATCAGGAAGGGTTATTATTCGAAATTGCCTTTGCATATGAACAGGCAACAAAACACAGAAAACCGCCACGGCGCTTTCCAGAAATTGATAAAGTTACAAAATTTGCAAAAGTAAATTGAAGGCAGGGAAAATGACAAATAATTATAAAAGCGATATTGAAATTGCACGCGAAGCAACAGCAAAACCTATCAGCGAAATAGCTGCGAAAATTGACATACCGGCCGATGCCCTTATACGTTACGGGGAAGATAAGGCAAAAATAAAACTGAATTATATAGATAGTCTTGCCGATAAACCGGATGGTAAGCTTATTCTTGTGACAGCAATCACGCCAACACCGGCAGGCGAAGGAAAAACCACGACAACAGTCGGACTTGGCGACGGGCTTAATAAAATCGGTAAAAAAGCGATGATATGTATTCGCGAACCATCCCTTGGCCCATGCTTCGGAATGAAGGGTGGTGCCGCAGGTGGTGGTTATGCGCAGGTTATTCCCATGGAAGATATTAATCTTCATTTTACCGGTGATTTTCATGCTATCACGTCGGCTAATAATCTTCTGGCGGCGATGATCGACAATCACAATTATTGGGGTAACAGTACCGGACTTGATAATCGCCGTATTTCATGGCGCCGGGTGATGGATATGAATGACCGGGCTTTAAGGGATATTGCAACGTCACTTGGCGGTGTTGCAAATGGTTTTCCGCGGGAAGGCGGTTTTGATATTACACCAGCATCCGAAGTTATGGCAATTTTCTGTCTGGCAAGCAGCCTGAATGACCTTCGTCGCCGGATCGGAAAAATCGCCATTGGTCAGACACGTGAGCGAAAAACTATTTATGCCCGTGAAATAAAAGCGGATGGCCCTATGACAGTTTTACTGAAAGATGCGATACAGCCCAACCTTGTTCAAACACTTGAACATAATCCGGCATTTATTCATGGTGGGCCGTTTGCCAATATTGCGCATGGCTGTAACACGGTGATGGCAACGAAAACGGCCCTTAAGCTCGCTGATTATGTTGTAACGGAAGCCGGGTTCGGTGCTGATCTTGGGGCGGAAAAATTCTTTGATATCAAATGCCGCAAAGCAGGACTTAAACCGGACGCAGTCGTGATCGTTGCGACTGTCCGGGCACTAAAAATGCATGGGGGTGTTGATAAGGATAATTTAGCGGTTGAAAATATAGATGCCGTGAAAAAGGGACTTAAAAACCTTGAACGCCATGTAGAAAATATTAAAAAATATAATGTAAGTCCGGTTGTTGGTATTAATCGTTTCCCGACAGATACGGATGCGGAAATTGCGGCTGTTGTTGAAGCATGTACAAAGGTGGGAATTCGCGCTGTTGAAAGTTATCATTGGGCACTTGGAAGTGATGGCAGCTCCAATCTGGCGAAAGCGGTTGTTGAAGTTATTGATGAAGGAAAATCGGATTTTGCAGTGCTTTATCCGGATAATTACAGTCTGATGTCAAAAATCGAAATTATTGCCAAGGAAATTTACCGTGCAGATGAGGTTTTTGCCGATCAGAAAATCCGAAACCAGCTAAAGGATATGGAAAAGGAAGGGTTTGGCAATCTTCCGATTTGTATAGCAAAAACACAGTATAGTTTTTCAACCGATCCGGCATTAAAGGGAGCGCCAAAAGGGTTTGGTATCCCCATCCGGGAAGTGCGGCTTTCCAACGGAGCTGAATTTGTGCTTGTGATTTGCGGGGAAATTATGACCATGCCTGGTCTTCCGCGCGTGCCGGCTGCGGAAGCGATCGAAATTGATGAAAATGGGCTGGTTCAGGGACTTTTCTAGTTTAAAGTACGGTTTTAATGCTCATTATATTGAATTCATTTTGATTTTGGTTAAGATGAAAATGATATGTTATTACAAAATATAACTTAAGGTGGTAAAACGTCACAGGGTATGAGACATTCATTCAGATTTGTTTGTATAGTTATAATAAGCAGCATCATGGTTTTGAGCTCGGCCATACCAACGGATGCAGCACGTCGGCAATTTGTAATTGGCACCGGTTTTATTGGCAGTTCCATGCATGCGCTTGGCACCGTGCTTGCCAAACATATGCAGCAGAATTTAAGAATGCGTGTGACGGCAAGACCTTATGTGGGGCCAAGTGCTTTTATACCCTTAATTAACAGTGATGAACTTGAAATGGGCCTTTCATCAATGGGTGAAGCCCGAGTTGCGTATCTTGGTATCGATACTGATCCTAAAAAGAACATACGCACGGTTGCCCGCATAATGGCAATGCCTTTTGCATTTATTGTCCGTGAAGATTCGGATATTAAAAATATTGCCGATCTACGCGGTAAAAAAGTTGTGCTTGACTTTGCGGCAGCGCAGGCGATGACGGACATGTCCACATCAATGCTTAGGGCAGCAGGCCTTAGCCGTGATGATGTAGAGGTTATTACCGTTTCCGGGGTTGGGCCGGGGGTTGAGGCTGTTGTGGAAGGAAACGCTGATGCGGCACCGGCCAGCGTTACTATGTCCGCTACACGAAAAGCTGATGCAACGGTTGGTATACGCGTTCTTGATCTGGCTTCGGAAAATTTTGAAGAAAAATTGGGTGATCTGGTAATGGCCGGGATCAGGCCATATATTGCGCCTGCGGGAACTCTTCCAGGTGCTGAAACAGATATGCAGATTTTTGCACTTGATATGTTTATTGTCGTACCGGCAGAACTTGAAGAAGAAGATGTGAATAAAATTCTTGATGGTCTGCATAATAGTTGGACCGATATTCAAAATGATTATGCCGGGCTTGCCGCTTTTGATCCTTCGGGCTTCGTTCATTCTTCTCAAACCGTGCCATATCATCCGGCGGCGATAAAATATTATAAATCCGGTAAGGGATCAGCCATATGGGATGATGATGCAGAAAAGCGCAATCAACAACTTCTGGATATATGGAATTAACTAACTGTGCCCCATAATGTTTCCAAAAAAGATAGCGTATATCGAATAATACTAAATCTGTTTCTTTTTGGGCTGCCCTCATTGCTAGGAATTCTTTGGATCATGGGGCTACCCCTTCAACTGGGTCTTGGGGTGCTTGATGGAAACTATCTTGCTTTTTTAATTGGGTTTGCGCTTGCCGCTGCATTTATTTACTGGCCATATGGAAGTTCGGCCGGGCCATTGGATTATGCGTTTGCCATTGCAGGGATGGGGGTTTGGTTATTATGTGCCTATAATTACGAAGCATGGTTACTTAGTCAGCATGAAAGGGGCACTTTTAAGGTAACGGCGGCGATAATTGCAATTCTGCTGCTGAGTGAAGGTGTGCGTAAAACCGCGGGAAACGGTATGGCCGGGGTAATATTGGCGTCACTTCTTTATGGTTTATTTGGCCACAATGCACCGGGCATGTTTGAAGGGGCACAGAATGATCCGGACAGGTTATTTGTCTATCTTTACACGGATGGTAGCGCGGTTCTTGGCTTTATCATTATGGTTGCCGGTACATTGATACTTAGTTTTCTTGTCCTTGGTCAGGTGATGCAGGCAAGTGGTGCGACCATTTTCTTTTCCGATATTGCCATGGCAGCCATTGGCAGACGGCGAGGGGGCCCGGCAAAAGTCGCCGTTTTAGGCAGCTCACTGATGGGAACAGTCAGTGGCGCGACCGTCGCAAATATTATGTCAACAGGTATGGTTTCAATTCCCATGATGAAAAGAAATGGTTTTTCAGCACATATGGCAGCCGGTATTGAAGCCGTGGCATCAAACGGAAGCCAGCTTGCACCGCCTGTCATGGGGGCGACGGCATTTATAATTGCTGAATATCTTGAACTTCCTTATTCAACAATCGTTGCATCGGCCATTATTCCAGCGATTATTTATTATCTGTTTCTGTTTTGTCAGATTGATTTTTATGCCCGTGATAAAGGCATGGAGGGCCTTAAGGATGAAGAAGTCCCGAAATTAAATTCAGTTCTAAAGTCAGGATGGATATTTGTTATCCCTCTTTTGGTGCTTATTTTTTTCCTGTTTATACTTTCATTTAATCCAGCGAAATCGGCACTTTATTCAACGGCATCGTTGCTTGTTCTGGCATTTCTTAAATTCAGGAAATTACCCTCTCTCGACATGATATATCAGTCGATAATTTTACTTGGTAAACCTTTTGTTATGCTTGTCATGATTTGTGGTGGTGCCGGTATTATCATCGGCGTTATTAATATGAGCGGTCTTGGTTTCAGCCTGGCACTTGCCTTAAGTGATGTCGGTGCCGCCTATGGTTTATTTGTCATGTTATTATTGACCGCATTCATATCCATTATTCTTGGAATGGGTATGCCAACATCTGCTGTGTATATTATTGTGGCGATGCTTCTGGCGCCGTCTATTGCGGAAATGGGTGTGCCGTTAATTGCTGCACATTTTTTTGTCTTTTATTTTGGCCTTGCGTCTATGCTGACACCGCCTGTTGCAATAGCATCTTATGCTGCCGCCAGTCTTGCAGAATCGGATTTGAAAAAAACAAGTCTGGCCGGATTGCGGCTTGGTTTATCGGCATTTATTATTCCGTTTTATTTTATTTATAATCCTGAAATATTACTAATAGGTAATGTGGAAGACATCATTGTAGCGGGGCTTATGCTTGCCATAGCCGGAATATTACTGGCGAGGTCACTTACGCTATTTTCAAGCCAGCGAAATAATTCAATCTTATTTGCATTAATTGATCTGATCATTTGTATGGTTGTTGCTACGGCGACAGTTTGGGGTTCGGAAAATTCACTGCTTATATATTCCTGTATGGCAGCTGGTTCGTTTTTCGTTATTTATGGTAACAGGTTTTTAAAGGCAGTTTAGCTACTACTAAAGCAGAGCTTTGTGTGCACGTAGTTAATTTTGATATTGCATAGTTGAAATAATATGCCAAATCGGTGAGCGGTTGATAATAATCGATAAGCGGTGCCACGGAAGTTTCATATAAAGTTAATTACGATTATACTTCCTTTTTTATAACTATGTTATATTATATCATATACAAAACTGAATGTTTTAATATTTAAGAGGAAAATATGGTCACATTTACGGTAAACGGAAAATCTCATACCTTTGATGGCGATGAAGACATGCCGCTACTTTGGTATCTTCGTGAAGATGCAAAACTGACAGGCACAAAATTTGGCTGTGGTATTGCCATGTGTGGTGCCTGCACTGTTCATATGGGCGGTATTGCGCAGCGTTCCTGTTCCATCCCGATGGCAGCGGTTGATGGTGAAAATATCGTCACCATAGAAGGGCTTGGTAGTGGAAATGAACTTCATGCAGTGCAGCAAGCCTGGATTGATGAAGATGTGGCCCAATGTGGTTTTTGCCAGTCCGGTCAGATTATGGCGACTGTTTCCTTTTTGCAGGATTACCCAAACCCGACGGATCAGGATATTGATGATAATCTTGATAACCTTTGTCGCTGTGCAAGTTATGTACGGATAAGAAAAGCAATTCATCGTGCGGCCTCCGTTTTAAGGGGGGAGATGTAAGATGAATAACATGGATAGAAGAACATTTCTTAAGGTGTCAGCCGCCGCAGGGGCGCTTGTTATCGCAACACCAAATTTAAGTTTTGCGCAAAGTGGGGCGAATAGTCGTTACCGTAATCTGGATGCCAATCTGGGATTTTATCTAAAGATTGATCCGGACAATACTATTACTATTGGTTATTCGGTTCCTGATGATGGCACGGGCGTAAGTACGGCACTGCCAATGATCGTGGCAGAAGAGCTTGACGTTGATTTTGATGCCGTAAAGGTTGAGAAATTACCTCCTCTTTATAAAACTGAAAAAGGTGCTGATGGCCACGATGATCAGGAATATAGGGGTCAGACTATTCATCAATCAACAGGTGGCAGTCAGGCTATCCGCAGATCATACGTAATGCTGCGTCAGGCTGGTGCAGAAGCACGTGACCGTTTAAAAATGGCCGCGGTTGACGAAATAGGGGCGCCATTTGAAGAACTGACGACTGAAAATGGTTTTGTTGTAAACGGCAATAAATGCATTGCATACGGTGCGTTGGTGGAAAAAGCGGCTCGTGTCAAACTAAACGCTGAGCCAAAACTTAAAGAACCGGAAGATTATAAAATCATTGGAACCAAAAGACCACAAAAGATTGCCAGGGATGTGGCGACCGGGCAGCAGAAATACTGCATGGATATGGAACTCCCCGGTATGCTAAATGCGGTTATTGCCAGATGCCCTTATATTGATGGTCTGGTTAAATCCTTTGATGCAAGTGAAGCACTTAAGGTGCCCGGTGTACGGCATGTGTTTCATATGAAGCGTATCCCGGAGGATCGCAGTGAGCAAAAATATATTGCCGATGGCATTGCGGTGCTAGCTGATAGTCATTGGGCGGCACTTAAGGGACGTGAAGCCCTTGAAATCGAATGGGATGACACTATGTGGGCCCATGCGAACAATGCATGGATTGATCAGAATTTTGATAATCTGGTGGCGAATGCGCCTCGGAATATACGCCTTGAACATGGTGACTTTGATAAGGCTTATGCCGAAGCGGATAAAACGTTGGAAGTAGCCTATGAGCAGCCGTATTGGGCACATGCCACAATGGAAACACCATGCGGTATTGCCGATGTAACAGCCGATAAAGTGAAGGTTATTGCCGGAAATCAGACGGCCGTCCGGGTAATGAACGATTTGATGAATGTGCTGCCTGGGTATACCCATGACCAGTTTGATGTCACCATCATGCGACTTGGTTCGGGCTTTGGTCGTAAATTTATTGTTGATGCGGTGACCGAAGCAGCCCTATGTTCCAAAGAAGTTGGCAGACCGGTCAAGGTAATCTGGACCCGTGAAGATGATCTGGAACAGGATTTTTATAACCCTAAAGGACGTCATATATTCCGTGGGGGTATCGATAAGAATGGCAAGCTGATCGCGGCCAATTACCTTCATTGTTCAACGGATAATGATTTTGCAACCCACGCTTTTCCGGCCCATCATGTGCCGAACTACCGTGGCGAAGTGATTGATAGCAAAGTGTTGCCCAGTGGCCCATGGCGCGGCCCAACAGAAAATGTTGCCGGGTATGCGATGCAATCTTTTGTGGATGAAATGGCCCATCTTGCCGGGAAAGATCCGCTTGAATATCGTCTTGATATGTTTCGCGAAACGGGCGACACACCACATCCGGACTTCAGCAGTGATTATATGCGTGCCGATCGGTTCATCAATGTGCTTCAGATGGCGGCGAAAAATGCCGGCTGGGGTAAAGAGCTTCCAAAAGGTCACGGCATGGGTGTGGCAAGTTTCATGACATTTGGTGGCTATGCGGCCTGTGTAGTGGAAGTAAAGGTTGATGATGATGGCACACTTACCATCATTAATGCGTGTGGCGCGGCAGACCCTGGTATCGCCATAAACCCGCAAGGGTGCGAGGCACAAATTGAAAGCGGCACACTTGATGGTTTCAGCGCAGCGCTCGGTCAGAAGATCGAAATTGAAGGTGGCCGTGTGGTCAATAATAACTTTGACAGTTATATTATGGCCCGTATTGGAAGTATGCCACATAAATTTACACCGGAAGTGGCCCGTAATTTTATTGAACCAAGAGGGCTTGGTGAAATGTCCCTGCCGCCAGCAATTCCGGCACTTTGTAACGCGATCTTCGCTGCATGCGGTGTACGGATTCGAAAATTGCCAATTGCCGATCAGCTAATGCAGGCGATGAGAGCCTAAGAGGTAGAAAATAATTCTTAATTTTAAAGGGAGCCTCAGGCTCCCTTTATTTTTTGCTGTCATAAAAGTTTCACTTGTGTGAACACTAATAATTCGATATATCAACGAATATCGAATTATTAGTGTTGGCGGGAACATGGCAATTAGAATTGCAATAAACGGCTTTGGTCGTATGGGACGGCTTTTCAGTCGTGTAGTGCTTGAAAATAAAAATATTTCACTGATCGCGATCAATGAACCCTATGCGCCCCCTGAAACAAGTTCACATTTGTTAAAGTTTGATAGTGTTCATGGTATTTTCAGCAAAGAAGTGAGCAGCGGTGATCATGAAATAATTGTTGATGACAAAAGCATAGCATACAGCCAATTTGATAATCCGGCGGATATCCCCTGGGCACCGGAAAATGTTGATATCGTCATTGAATGTAGCGGCAAATTCAAATCACGTGTGGGGCTTCAGCCATATTATGATAAAGGTATCAAAAAAATCCTTGTATCCGCACCAGTGAAAGAAGAAAGCGCACTTAATCTGGTAATGGGTGTCAATCATCACCTTTATGACCCTAAGCAGCATGATCTGATCACCGCAGCATCCTGTACGACAAATTGTCTGGCCCCGGTTGTGAAGGTCATCCACGAGAATATCGGCATCAAACACGGCGTGATAACCACCATTCATGACATTACAAATACCCAGGTGATCGTGGATGCGCCCCATAAGGATCTGCGCCGTGCAAGGTCATGTGTTAATTCACTTATCCCCGCAACGACTGGTTCTGCGACAGCAATCTCACTTATATATCCGGAATTAAAGGGAAAATTGAATGGTCATGCGGTACGGGTGCCGCTTCTAAATGCATCCCTTACCGACTGCGTGTTTGAATTGGAAAGAACAGTAACGATCGAGGAGGTAAATAAACTTTTTAAAAATGCTGCCGCCAGTTACTTGAAAGGAATATTGGGATATGAAGAAAGGCCCCTTGTATCTGCGGATTATCTTAATGATCCACGCTCAGCTATTATAGATGCACTTTCAACCATGGTCGTTGATGCTACACAGCTTAAAATTTATGCCTGGTATGATAATGAATGGGGTTATGTGTGCCGCATGGCGGAACTTACTGAAATGGTCGGTGATGGTTTCTGATATGGCAGATGTTCGCAGCTATAGCATCGTGACGGCATCATATTGGGGATTTACCCTGACCGATGGCGCGCTTCGTATGCTTGTGTTGCTATTTTTCAATTCACAGGGATTCACACCCATAGATTTGGCAAAGCTATTCATACTTTATGAATTTATGGGTGTTATAACGAACCTGTTTGGTGGATGGTTAGGTGCCAAATACGGTTTAACCCTTACGCTTTATTCTGGGCTTGGATTACAGGTGATTGCACTTATCATGCTTGCATTTTTGCCTCCTGATATGACGATCGTGTTATCAATTACCTATGTTATGACCTCACAAGCCCTGTCGGGGATTGCAAAAGATTTAACAAAAATGTGTTCCAAA
Source organism: Kordiimonadaceae bacterium (assembly GCA_038106445.1). Lineage (GTDB taxonomy): Bacteria > Pseudomonadota > Alphaproteobacteria > Sphingomonadales > Emcibacteraceae > Pseudemcibacter. The sequence continues at coordinate 12,394 of JAYODU010000005.1, forward strand.
TCAGCAATAAAATTTGTTGTTGCAGAAAATGACCAAAAGCTGTTGTACAAATGGGTATCGCTACTCACCGGATCAAAAAATGCGTTAAAGGGCGTAGGTTTCTTTCTTGGTGGTTTGCTACTGCAATTATTCGGATTTCAGACAGCATTATTTATAATGGCTTGCGGGTTGCTTCTTATTTTGGTTGTGTGTTCAATTGCGATAAGCGGTAAATTCGGAACAATAAGCAGGAAAGTAAAGTTTACTGAAATTTTTTCAAAATCCCGTGAAATTAATTTGCTTTCCGCAGCAAGGGTATTTTTATTCTGTAGCCGTGATGTTTGGTTTGTGGTTGGATTGCCGGTATTTCTCGTTAGTCAGCTTAAATGGGATTTTGAACAAACCGGTGGTTTCATGGCGCTTTGGGTTATTGGGTATGGGATTGTACAGGCGTTGGTTCCCAAATTTCTCAAACATATTGATGGCACTTCTAAGGCGGCAAGATTTGTTAAAATCTGGGGGATTGTTCTGGCTGTTATACCATTGCTTATCGCCGTGGGTATAAACGAGAGTTGTGTTGGTCTAAACATATCTGTCAGTTTTACCTTTAATTCCTCATACTGGTTGATTATTGGTTTAATGTTTTTCGGGATAGTTTTTGCAATTAATTCAGCAATTCATTCATACTTGATTGTCGGATATGCGGACCGCGAAAATGTATCACTCAATATTGGCTTTTATTATATGGCAAATGCTTTTGGGCGTTGTCTGGGAACAATGCTTTCCGGTATGATATATCAACTCTATGGACTTGTTTCTTGTCTTGTCTTATCAACAGTGATGATTATTGTTGCTGTGGCATTTACTATCCCTTTAAGTATTGAAAGACAAAAGTATGAATGATGAAAATGCAGTAAAAATTCTAGCAGCTTTAGCACAATCAACCCGGTTTTATGTTTTTAGACTACTGATCAGGAAAGGGCCTTCCGGGCTTTCTGCGGGTGCAATTGCAAAAGAATTAAAGGTTGCTCAGAATACACTATCGACCCATTTAAATATACTGACCGCAGCGGGGATTATTACTTACACACGCGAAGGCAGAACCCTGATTTATAGGTCTGAGCTACAAAATACCAAGAATTTTATGGACTATCTGGTAACTGATTGTTGCGAAGGCCAGCCTGAGCTGTGTTCTTTTGGCAAGTAAATTATTTTCTGTAAAGTTCGTCCGGGTCAATTTCAATATCAGCTATACTCGATATTTCACCATCAGAGCCCAATTCTTCGAAAAAACAGGTCCGTCTGCCAGTGTGACAGGCGACGCCAACCTGTTCTACCAGCAATAAAATTGTGTCCTGATCACAGTCGATGCGGAATTTTTTTAATGACTGTATTTGACCGGAACTTTCACCTTTTCGCCATAGTTTCTGTCTTGAGCGTGAAAAATAACAAACTTGCCCCGTTGATAAGGTTTCCTTAATTGCATCACTATTCATCCATGCCATCATCAGAATTTCGCGGGTGTCGTGCTGTTGCGCTATAGCCGGAATAAGCCCCTGTTCATTGAACTTTAGCTTTGAAAGAATGTGTTCAAATGAATTAGTGTTGTCAGAATTTGACATAATATTTTCCTGATGACTTGATATTCAATTACAATCAGGGCAATATCACATTAATCGTCTCTAGGGAATAGTTATTAGGAAGAGAGAAATCGTGTTAAAACATAAGCATGACCATAGCGTTTGCATTGAAACAGCACTTGAGGCGGCGCAAAAAATCTGTGAAAAACGAGAAACAAGGTTTACCCCGCTAAGGCGTAGGGTGCTTGAGCTTGTCTGGAGAAAGCATCAGCCGATTACGGCATATGAGGTACTCGATTTGTTAAGTGAGGGGCGAAAAAGAGTAGCACCACCTACAGTTTACCGGGCTCTTGATTTTCTTATTGAGGAAGGCTTTGTTCATAGAATCGAATCACTTAATGCATTTGTTGGTTGTAGTGACCCTGAGCATAAGCATCAGGGGCATTTCATGATCTGTACAAAATGTAGCAATGTAACGGAAATGAATGAAGCATCATTGCACAGTGTGATTGAGCGTGCCGCGAAGGAGAATGGATATACCTATGAAAATTCCATTCTTGAAATTGCTGGTATTTGTGCAAACTGCAGGAATTAAAACATATGGGCGACAACACTAGTCCACTTCTCAGACTAGAAAATGTGTGCAAAAGTTATCATAAAAATCTTGTTCTTGAGAATATCTCTTTCACGGTAAACAGAGGGGAGACCGTAACGCTGATTGGCCCCAATGGTGCCGGTAAAAGTACATTGATGAAGATTTCATTGGGTATACTTGAAGCCAGCTCCGGCGAGGTTCACCGTGATAAATCCATTTCAATCGGTTATATGCCACAAAAAGTAATGATTGATGAAGTCCTGCCACTTAGTGTTCGCGACTTTTTATATTTAAGACCAAAAACAAGTTATGATGATGTAGCCAAAGCGCTTGAAACAGTAAGATTAACAAGACTTGCGGACCAACCCGTTCAAAGTGCGTCTGGCGGTGAAATGCAGCGTATCTTACTTGCGAGGGCTATACTTGGAAAACCTGACCTTCTGGTACTTGATGAACCGGTGCAGGGAATTGATATCATGGGGCAACAGGAAATCTATGGCCTTATTGCCAAAATCCGTGATGAAACCGGATGTGGTGTTCTGATGATTTCCCATGATCTTCACCTTGTAATGGCATCAACTAATCAGGTTCTTTGTTTAAACAGACATATATGCTGTAGTGGCAGTCCGGAATTTGTTCAAAGAAATCCTGAATATCACGCCATGATGGGTCGCCCAATGGAAGGAATGGCCATTTATACACATAATCATGGCCTAGAACATGATCATGAATATCACCATGGACACGATCATGATTGATGAATTTATTGTAAATGCTTTAATTGCGGGTGTTTTGGTGGCGGCAATTGCGGGTCCCTTGGGATGTTTTATGGTATGGCGCAAAATGGCCTATTTTGGAGATACCATTTCACACTCAGCTTTAATGGGCGTTGCGTTGGGTATTGCATTTGATAGTGAAAACCCGATTATTATGATAGCAACATGTTCAGCAGTTGCAATTATGCTTCTTTTCCTTCAGCGTGACAGACGTTTTTCATCAGATACTCTTTTAGGCATACTGGCGCATGGTACGTTATCAATAGGCATGATCGTCATTTCAATGATGGATCATTTCAGAACAGATATGATGTATTATCTTGTCGGTGATATTTTGGCGATTAGCGAAAGAAATATTTATACTATTGCCGGTGTCGTCGGAATTACGGCAGTGTGTCTCTTTTTTATATGGCGTGATCTACTATCGCTTACGGTGCACGAAGATCTTGCCCATACAGAAGGTGTAAAAGTTAGCAGGATTAAAATCATATATATGCTACTCATCGCTTTTTTAGTAGCTGTTGCGTTAAAGGTAATAGGCGTTTTGTTGATTACAGCGCTTATGATCATTCCTGCCGCGGCGGCCCGGACAATATCAAAAACGCCGCTTCAAATGATAATGTTTTCATCTATCGGGGGAATTGCTGCGGTCATAAGCGGCATCGCAGCGTCAAGCCAATGGGATGTTCCAACAGGGCCTGCCATTGTACTTTGCGCAACACTTCTTTTTCTGATTGGAAGATTTAATATATTTAAAAAGGCCTGATTATAGAGCTTTTTTAAAATGTATGAGCCCTTGTTCAAGATCAGCAATTAAATCATCAACATCTTCAAGGCCAACATGAAGACGTACAAGCGGTCCGTAATCATCCCACAAATTCAAATCCCGTTCTTTTTTTAGGTCATAAAAACTCATAGCAAGACTTTCAAAACCACCCCAGCTATACCCCATTTTAAAGAATTTAAAACTATCCATCATGGCTGTTATTGCTTCGTCATGTCCTTCTTTAAGTGTGAAGGAAAATAGTCCGTTTGATCCGTTAAAATCCCGTTTCCAAATTTCATGTCCGGGGCAATCAGAAAAAGCCGGATGAAGCACAAGATCAACCAAATCATGATCCTTGAGCCATTTGGCGATCTTTAGTGCGCTTTTTTCGTGTTGTTTTATTCTTGTTTTTAAGGTCCTGATGCCTCGCATTGCACGGTCAATATCATCAGGGCCTGCTGTGTAACCCATGGCATAGCTTTGATGAAAAATTTTTTTCCAGTATTTTTCACTGCAGGTAATCGTACCTAACATAGCATCTGAATGCCCGACAATATATTTTGTTGCCGCCTGTATGGAAAGATCGACACCGTGGGCATAGGGGTCAAAATTAACCAGATTTCCATATGTGTTATCAATCATGACCATAATATTATGGTCATGGGCAACTTTCGAAATGGCCGGGATATCCTGTATTTCCATCGTAACGGAACCGGGCGATTCCGTAAAAATAACTTTGGTATTATCCCTGATATATCCTGAAATATTGGCCGCTACATTTGGGTCATAATATGTTGTTTCGATCCCCATCCTTGAAAGCACCGTATCACAAAGTGTTCTGGTGGGGCCGTAAACTGTATCCACCATCAACAAATGATCACCGGCGCTTAAAAATGTCATGAGTGCAGCATTTATAGCAGCGAGGCCACTTGGGTAAACGAGTGCCCCATGCCCGCCTTCAAGTTCTACCATTGCATCTCTGAATGCGAAATGTGTTATCGTGCCGCGTCTGCCATAAAACATCGAATTATTTGGAATATTTTTGGTAGCGTCGTTTAGTTCCGCAACACTGTTATGAAGTATTGTAGATGCATGATAGACCGGAGGGTTTACCGCTTTTCCGGTGTATTTTTTGTCACGTCCAGCATGAATGAATTTGGTATCTTTTTTCATTGCTTTTTCATTTCACTATCGGGGTATCGCTTCTAGTTCCCCATTCGGCCCAAGAGCCATCATAAAGTGCATTTTCTGCATGTCCGATCTGATCCAGAGCAAAAAGAAGTACACAGGCTGTTATACCGCTCCCGCAGCTGGTTATGATCGGTTTTGAAAGATCTACCCCATTATTCTCAAAGGCTTCCTTAAGGGCATCCTTATTTTTATAGGTGCCATTTTCATTTAATAAATCACTAAAGGGTACATTAAAGCTTCCCGGTATATGTCCGGATCTTGAATCCGGGCGTGGTTCAGGGGTGGTGCCTTCAAATCTTCCTTTTGCACGGGCATCAACAACCTGTTCTGATGCACGGTCAATATTTTCAAGAATTTGCTGCCTGTTCCTTATTCTGCTTTCATTCTTGGCTGCCGAATAATGGCTGCTGCCAAAGGATTGTATAGTATTTTCCCTATCCTTACCTTCGGCGCGCCATTTGCCCATCCCACCATCAAGAATGGATACTTTTTCATGGTCAAAATTTTTAAACATAAACCATGCCCGAGCCGCAGAACCGAACATACTGTCATCGTAAACAATAACATGATCTGTTTTTTTAATACCCATGGCGCGTAGCCGGCTCGACATTTTTTCATTGCTTGGCATCATATGTGGTAACGGAATATCAAGATCGGCAATTTCATCAATATCGAAAAAAAGAGCGCCGGGAATATGGCTGGCTTTAAATTCTTCTTTTGCATTGCGCTCGGCATTTGGCAAGTGCCACGATGCATCAAGTATTCTGATATTTGGATCACCCAAATTTTTCGACAACCAGTCTGTAGAAACCAGTGATTTATTTGATATCATGTATAGTCCCACTAAAAATTACACTGACCTAAAATAGATTTATTGCAACATAACGTCAACAGATCGGTGTGGGCAAATTTAAAGCTTTAAAGTTGAATGATGACAACAGTTTGTAATTGGATTATAGAAAGGCAACAGATAAATAAGGACGGGCTATGAGTAAAAATAAATATCAGGGGCTTACACAGCTTGGCAAGGATTCTAAATTGCCAACATCACCGGATGATGCGAAGATTGATACAGTTCCCAACCCCAGGCCGAAATCAGATTATTTTGTCCGTTTTACATGTCCTGAATTTACATCTCTTTGTCCTGTGACGGGGCAGCCAGATTTTGCCCATATCGTTATTGATTATGTACCCGGTGATCTTCTGGTGGAAAGCAAATCACTGAAGCTTTATATGCATAGTTTTAGAAACCATACCGGTTTTCATGAAGATTGTACTGTCGGGATTGCCGAGCGTCTTGTGGCAGAATTAAAACCAAAATGGCTTCGTATTGGTGGATACTGGTATCCAAGAGGTGGTATTCCGATTGATGTGTTTTATCAGACTGGTGAGCCGCCGGAAGGAATATGGATTCCTGATCAGGGTGTTCCCACATATCGGGGCAGGGGATAAGAAAAAGGAGGCTAAAGCCTCCTTTTTATATTTTTATAATCCGGTACCGAATATAACAGCTGGTAACCACGTTACCAATCCTTCAAAATTATAAAGGATAACCAGCGCGAGCACCTGAATCAGTATGAATGGTATTACGCCTCGATAAATATCGGTTGTTTTGACTTTATCTTCCGGTGCGACACCCCTTAAATAAAAGAGAGCATACCCAAATGGCGGTGTCAGGAATGATGTTTGGAGGTTCATTGCCATCATTACTCCAAGCCAGATCGGGTTGATATCCATCAGGAACAATACCGGCGCCACAATCGGAACAACAACAAAAACAATCTGAATAAAATCAAGAAAGAAACCCAGCGCAAACATTACAATCATCACCAACAGGAATGCGCCTAAGCGCCCGCCCGGAAGATTGGATAGAAATCCTGTTATATAAAAATCCCCGTTAAATCCAAGGAAAATCAATGTGAATAGCGCAGCCCCAACCATGATGATGAAAATCATTGAACTTATTTTCGCGGACATTTGTATCACTTCATGAATAACTCTATTGCGGTATATGCGCATAAAGCTATCTGCAATGCCCCAGATCATAGCGATCATCAGTGGTATCGAAAGCCCGAAGGCAATATAATCCATTACTGCTATAGTTTGACGACCCATTCTTAAATCAAAGACACTGCCCAGGAAAACCAAAACCACGATTGAGACGCCTGCTACCATTACAGGCAACGGTTTTGATTTATCGTTTTTGTACCCTGCCATCAAAATTGCGCCAACGGCACCAAGGGCGGCTGCTTCGGTCGGCGTTGCAATCCCCGCAAGGATTGAACCAAGTACGGCCACAACAAGAATAATTGGTGGAAGAAAGGCGGCAAGAACAGGTTTTAAATCGATCTTTTCTTCGTCATCCATTACTGCCGGGCACGAATTTGGAAGGAAGATTGCAGTAAGGCTTTGATAAAGTATATAAAGCAATACCAGTCCCAGCCCGGGGATAAGGGCACCGGCGAATAAATCCCCAACTGATAGTGGTGATGGTGCAAAATTACCCTGAGCAAGCTGTGAGGCCTGCCAGGCGGATGATAACTGGTCACCAAGCAATACAAGTACAATTGAAGGCGGAATTATCTGCCCGAGAGTACCTGCCGCAGCAATACCCCCTGTTGCCACAGCCGGGCTGTATCCACGGTTGAGCATAGTCGGTAGCGCCATTAATCCCATGATGACAACGGTGGCACCAACAATACCGGTTGATGCGGCAAGAAGCGCACCGACAATCGTTACAGAAATACCAAGCCCACCGCGAATGCGACCCATAAGTTTACCCATACTTTCAAGAAGGTCCTCCGCAATTTGCGATCGTTCCAGCATCACTCCCATAAAGACGAACAGTGGTACCGCCATCATCACAACATTGGTCATGGTGCCATATATTCTTTGTGATATTCCGCCTAAAATGGAAAAATCAAAAATTCCCATCGCAAAACCCAGACCGGCAAATATCACCGAAATTCCGGGAAGCGTGAAGGCCACGGGATAGCCGATAAGAAGTGAAGCACAGGCAAGTACAAACATAACCGTGCAAAGAAGAACATCCAAAGGCATACCGAAAAAATTACTAATCGCTATTCCGACGAGGACGAAATCTATTTGTAATCCGATCCATGATAAATCTAAAATCATCAGACGCCCTCCACCAGTTCTTCTTCTTCAAGATGTTCATAACCCAATATAACAAGAATAGAATGTAAGGAAATGGAAACTCCCTGGATAAATGTACTGAAAACAAAAAGCAGTATCATTGATTTCAGGATAAAAACGATATTAAGGCCACTGGTTTCAATTGATCCTTCCAGAATTGACCAGGATTGGGCGACAAATGGCCACGCATAAATTCCTATAAGTATCAATACGGGAAATAATATAAAAAGTGAACCTAACAGATTGATATATGCCTTTTTCTTTTCATTTAGTTTACTATAAAAAATATCCACACGGACGTGGCCATTATGAAGAAGTGTGTATCCAGCTGCACCTAGAAACAGCAGGGAATGCATATATGTCAGGCTTTCCTGCACAGCGATAATTCCTTCACTATAAAGAAAATTCATCATCACGATGCCAAATTGTACGAGTACCAGCCCAAGTGCCGCCCATGACGTGATCTTACCGATCATTTCATTGACACCGTCAATTGCGCGGGCCAAATTTGCAATTCCTTTCATTGGATTTTTGCTCCCAATTGTTAATCCCTATATGTTTTTATGGTCAAGCGTTTAGAGTGCCTGACCAAATTTGTCTGACAAACGACGGGCCGCATAATATGGCTCGTCAGCAACAGCACTCCATTCCTTAACTTCAGAAAGCGTAGACATGTAGCTGGCATAAATACGTCGTGAAATATCATCAGTTCCACCCATGTCAGCAGCAATGTCTGCAGCAACATCAGCAAGTGCTTCCATTACTTCCGGCGGGAATTGACGGAGCTGCACACCATGATCATTGACAAGTTGGCGAAGCGCCACAGCATTACGAGCGTTAAATTCTGCAAGGGATCGTGCATAATGCATTTCTGCGATAGCTTCGACGATTTTGCGCTCTGAAGGTTCAAGATCGTTCCAAACATCAAGATTCCAACCCGCACAAACTGATGCGCTTGGTTCGTGATAAGCGGATGTATAATAATAATCAGCAACCTGATAAAAACCTAATGCGAGGTCATTCCATGGGCCAATCCATTCTGTTGCATCGATATTACCTTGGGAAAGAGAAAGGAATATTTCACCGCCAGGGAGAGTAACTGGCGTACCACCCATACGGGTTACTATTTCACCACCAAAGCCAGGGATGCGCATTTTAAGGCCCTGAAAGTCTTCAACGCTTTTGATTTCCTTGTTAAACCACCCACCCATCTGCATTCCTGTTGCATTACAAAGCATTGGCTTAATATTGAAACGCGCTGCAAGTTCATCCCAGAGTGACTGACCGCCACCATATTGAAGCCATTGTGTCATTTCAGTAGCGGTAAGCCCGAAGGGAACCGCACCAAAGAAATTGAACATCACATGTTTACCTTGCCAGTAATAATCAGGTCCATGGTAAATGTCAGCATTTCCTTGGGAAACTGCATCAAATGCCTGAAGGGCTGGGACTAGTTCTTCCGCAGCGTAGACACGAATTCTTATACGGCCATTAGTGGCTGCTTCAATGTCACGCGCCATTGCCTCCGCCCGCGTTCCCAACCCTGGAAAATTTGGTGGCCAGGTGGTAACCATTTTCAAGTCAACAGATGGTCGGGTGTTTCCACCACCAGTGGCTGTTGATGCGCTGGCGGTTGGATGGTTACCTGAATTGGGATCAGTTGGGCTTTCACTGCAAGCTGCTAATGCTCCTAGCGCGAGTGAGCCTGCGCCAACGGTAGCTGTTTTTTTAAGAAAAGAACGACGTTTCATATGTTAGCCTTACATTTTGATGTAGAAAGAATATTATTGTTATAAGATTTCATTTACTTATAAACAGGCACTCAAGAAAATTCAATCATTAGGTTGTTGTAAGATCAATTTATTTGATTAAATCCCAGCCATTTGCAGTTAGCATTTCAAGTGGTTTGAAATTCATCTTATATCCCATTTTGGGACTATCCTTTACCAGATAACCAAGATAGACATGATCCAGATTGCGATCACGTGTCATATTGATGTGATTTAAAACGATAAAAACCCCTAATGAGCGTTTGTTTGCTTCATGTGAAATTTCAAAAAAACTGTAAACCATTGAAAGAGAATCCTGCATCTGGTCGGTGAGGGCGGCACCTACAAGAGTTCCGTCTGCACGTCTATATTCAATGATTATTGTACTGATAGGACTGCTTTCAACCATATCTTTATATTCTTCGAATGAGATTCCCGCCATTCCACCATCGGCATGCCTGTTATCTATATAGCTTTTGAGTAGGTTATATTGTTCGTGGGTGGCGATGTTTGGTTTGATTGTAACAGTGATATCATTATTTTTATTTTGGATTCGGTGTTGGCCTTTTGACATTTCAAAAAGATAAACTGGGATTCTAACTGATTTGCATTCATGGCAATTTTCACAGGCAGGACGATAAGCAATATCCTGGCTTCTCCTGAAACCGACCAGCGCAAGCGAATGATGAAGTTCTTCTGATCTTGCACGATCATTTTCAGGGCCAAAATGATTTAAAATAGCAGTACGGTCATAAGCAAGTTGTTGACTGCGGAGCTCAGTGAATATTTTACGCTCCGTATTACCTTCTATATAAGGACATGGTGCCGGTGCGGTCACATAAAATTTTGGAAAATGTGATGATTGATCAGTCATGCATACTAAGTAACATAAAAGAAATTTTTTTTATAGTTTCGTTTGATGAAATTATAGGCCGTAATACCATGGTGCAAATAGTGAATAGCTGATCCATAACAGGATTATAAGTGGTATACCTACTTTCATAAAATCAGTAAATTTGTAATTTCCAGGTGCCAGTACCAATAAATTTGTCTGATACCCCATTGGTGATGCGAAAGAACAGTTTGCAGCGAAAATCACGGCCGTTACAAATACGAATGGGTCCACCCCAAGTTCTGCGGCAACGTTTATTGCTATTGGGGTAAACAGTACAGCAGTGGCATTATTGCTGAGTATATTGGTCATAAAAGCAATCATTATGAAAAAAGCGGATAACATTACGGCGGTACTGGCACCCGAAAGGGAATCAATCATCGCCATGGCAATATAAGATGCACCGCCGGTTGCCTGCAATGAAGCACCCATCGCAAGTGCAGCGCCGATAAGCAGAAAAATGTTCCTGTCAATGGCATGAGCGGCTTTACGAACGTTGAGACAGCCTGAAATAATCATTGTAAAAGCGCCAAGTGTTGCCGCAACCGATATCGGCAAAATACCACCCGATGCAAGAACGACGACACCGAAAAATATACCCAGCGCTTTCCATGTATCAGCTTTTATAGGGATTTCCTTTGCCGACCATTCAAGCAGCATAACATCATTGTTAAGCCTTAAAGACTGGATCTGACCCTGACTGCCAATGGCCAGTAATGTATCATTGGCTTCAAGTCTTATGTCATTTATTGATGCACGGTTCATTCTGCTACGTCTTTGAATGCCAAGAATCTTGCAGCCTCCCTGTAAAGCAAAACCAGCCTGATCAAGCGTGCGACCATCAAGTCGGGATTTTGGCGCTACAATAACTTCAACCAATTGCTGCCCACGCGAAGGGGGATATTTTGCAGTGGTGTCATCATCCAGATCAATAACTGACTGGTTTTTGGCGTCTGACAATAATACATGGTCTTCGGCGAATTTTTGTGTCAGTTCTTTTCGGGTTGTTGCAATGATAATACTATCGCCTTTTTCCAGCACTATATCGTCGAAAGGGGGCAAATACTGGCGCGATCCTTTTTTTACCATTTGCACAGTCATACCAGCAAGGATTGTAAACATTCCGGCAACCGCCCTGCTGCCAATGAGACTATTATCTTCTGTAAGATCAATCTGAACGATGAATTGTTTGCCGGTAATTTTCATTTTTTTATTTGATGCCGACTTGCCGCTTGGTAAAATCCTTGGCGCGATTATAAGGACATATATAAAACCAACCATAGCTAAAAACAGCCCTGGGACCACGAAGTCAAAAAACTGCAGGGTTTCTCCACTAATTGTTTGGAATTCTCCCGCGACCAGCAAATTTGTGCTTGATCCAATTAACGTTGTCATTCCCCCTAAAATAGCGACGAAGCTTAAAGGCATTAAATAAAGGGAGGGCGATTCTCCTAAATTTTCAACCAGAGTAATCATGATGGGGATAAATATTACCACAATTGGTGTGTTATTTAGGAAAGCACTTATGATCATCACTATCAGGAGCGATAGAACTAGAACTGTAACCGGATAATCATTGCCAAAGCGGATAAGGATTTTTACGGGACTATCCAAAGCGCCTGTTTCCACCATCCCATGCCCAACAACTAAAAGCGCTAATATTGCAACAAGGGCGGGATCAGCAAAGCCCGCAAGTAAACTTCGCGTTGTTAAAAGTACTTCGCCATTGGCGTTTACGACGGGATAAAAATGAAATAAAATAAGTAACGCTGTTATGATGCCAAGAGAGACAATTTCCATCGGGAATTTATCAAGAACATAAAATAAAATTCCAAGCCCAATTACACCAAAAGTGAGCCACATTTGCAGTGTCGGTTCAAAAATTTCCATTAAATACCCCTGTGTTAAGGGTAATCTTAACAGTAGTTTTTTAATTAAAACAAGTTTTTTCGGCCTTAAAAATTAGAAGGTAAAGTAGGCGCTTCACGTATAACAAGGATCGTTATGCGGCGGTTTTCGGCTCTGTTTGGGCTGCCCGGGAGCAATAGTTCAGTAGATGCTTTACCTATTACCTCAGCAAACCTGTCTGCTGGTACACCGGCAGTTCGAAGTACACGACGGGCTGTATTTGCACGGTCGGCACTAAGTTCCCAATTCGTATAAGTTGATCCAGCTCTGAATGGGGTTGAATCAGTATGGCCGGAAATAGAGATTCTGTTGGGCAGATTTTCTATTTTTTCTGCAATATGGATAAGCATTCTTTCGGCATATGAATATAGATCAGCAGTATCGGGTCTGAACATGAAACGATTATCCTGATCAACCAATTGGATACGCATGCCTTCCTCGGTTACATCAATCAATACCTGTTCCTGTAGTTGCGACAGTTCGGCACTTTGCTGAATGCTCAGTGCAATTTCGGCAGCCATATTTTCAAATACTTCCTGTTCACGATTTGCCATCGCAGTTTCAAATGATTCCTCTTCTGTATCAGCATTAGAGGTCGTATTTCTGTCTTCAGCCACTTTTACGTTCTGATCCGGTATCGGCATTGAGACAGAAGCAGATGAAGAACCATCAGAATTTATTGAAACACCTTCAAGGACGCCATCGGCCCCTGCCACTGATTGAACAGATGCGGTTGTCGGCGTAAAATATTCAGAAAGGCCTTCTTTTTGTGCCTGTGTCGTGGAATTAAGTAACCAAAGCAAAAGGAAGAAAGCCATCATTGCCGTCACAAAGTCAGCATAAGCCACTTTCCAGGCACCACCATGACCGCCACCGGAAACTTTTTTAATTCTTTTTATTATTATGGGCCGCTGAGCGTTTTCGTCCGACATTAAATAACCTAATTAGAATCCAAATGTTCAACCGGGCTATAATGACGTGTGATGGTTAATTAAATATTATCAATCAGAAAATTGTCTTTTACATATCAATGTTTCGGTTAACCGAAACAACAAAACCTGCTTCACGAAGTTCATCCAGAATAGATTGTAAATGTTGCGCGTCACGGGTTTCAAGCGATATGTTTGAATATGTTTCCTTGGCAGGCAGGTCTGTAAAAAGCCGGTGATGGGATACATCAATGATGTTCCCACCCTGATTACCGATAATAGTTGAAATAATTGAAAGCGTACCCGGAACATCAGGCAGTTCTATACGAAGTCTTGAAATACGGCCATCCCGAACAAGCCCACGCATAAGAATAGATGCAAGAAGACGTGTATCAATGTTGCCACCTGACACAATCAACCCTACTTTTTTACCTTTGAACAGTTCAGGGTAACGAATAAGGGCGGCTAAGGGGCAGGCACCGGCACCTTCTGAAACCATTTTTTCTATCGTAAGCAAAAGACCAAGTGCCTTTTCAATTTCATCCTCATTTACCAGCAGAATGTCATCGACTTTATCTTTGCATATTTCGAGGGTTTTTTCTCCTATAGTCTTAACCGCTATCCCTTCCGCCAAGGTTGCGCCTTGCGGGACATATTCCTGATTATTAACAGCGCGGTATAATGATGGAAACCGTTCTGATTGGACACCGATTACTTGTAACTCTGGATTAATTGCTTTAGCAGCTGTCGCTATCCCTGCGATAAGACCACCACCACCGACAGGAACAATGAGAACTTCAAGGTCGGGGACGTCCTCTAACAGTTCAATTGCGATTGTTCCTTGTCCGGCCATCACATGGTAATCGTCAAATGGATGAACCAGGGTTAAACCTTCCTTATCGGCTATTTTTAATGTTTCTTCGGCAGTTTCATCAAATCGTTCTCCAATCTGAATGACTTTTGCACCTAGTTCTTGTGTGTTACTTATTTTAACGAACGGTGTGCCAAGCGGCATTGCAATGGTCGTCGGGATGCCCAAGCGGCTTCCATGATAAGCAACGCCTTGTGCATGATTTCCCGCACTTGCGGCTATGATACCCTTTTTTTTCTGTTCTTCTGAAAGATTAAGCAGCTTGTTTAGCGCGCCACGTTCTTTAAATGACGCTGTAAACTGCCTGTTTTCATGCTTGATATAAACATCAGCACCAGTAATTTTTGATAATGTTATAGCGTGACTGGCAGGAGTATGTTTGATTGCACTGTCAAATGCATCATGTGCTTTTTTTATATCTTCATACGTTAGATTATTCATTGTTAAATGCCGAATATTATCAAAAAATATGGTTTACGGGCATCCGTATATTGCTTTCTTTGAAAAAAGTCCAAAAAATATTGAAAGCAATTTTTTCCGATTTTTTTATGCGTATTAAAACTTGCTTAATAACCTTTAACTATAACTATGGTTAATTATGTAAAAAATAAGGGTTATTTTATATGTTGGTTATAGTCGGAATTGTCGTCACAATGGGGCTTGTATTCGGCGGTTTTATCAGTCATGGCGGAAATATGGCTGTGATTATTGGTGCATTACCGACCGAAGCCATGGTTATCGGTGGTGCCGCACTTGGATCATTCATAACCGGAAATGGTGGCGCGGTCATCAAAAAAGCTGGTAAAGGCCTTGGCAAAGTTATTAAAGGCTCAAAATGGAAGTCCGATGACTATAAAGATCTTCTATGTCTTCTTTTTATGATTTCGAAACTGATCAAAACCAAAGG
The DNA here is from genome assembly GCA_038106445.1 of Kordiimonadaceae bacterium. Taxonomy (GTDB): domain Bacteria; phylum Pseudomonadota; class Alphaproteobacteria; order Sphingomonadales; family Emcibacteraceae; genus Pseudemcibacter. The sequence continues at coordinate 27,713 of JAYODU010000005.1, forward strand.
GGTCATTGCACTTGAAGCCCATATAGAAAACCCTTCGGAAAGTAAAATCTTCAACCATGTCAGTAAGGTCAAAGACGACCATCATGTAGTTGATTTTATTTGTGATTATTTCAGAATGACAACCATGAACTTTGATGACCCGCATCAAATGGAAGATGTGATGCTTAAAGAACTGGAAAAGCATCATCACGAAGAAAGTGAAGGGGCACATGCACTTGCTATTGTTGGGGAAGCTTTCCCCGCGCTTGATATTGTGGCGGCGGTGCTTGGTGTGATCAATACGATGTCATCTATTGACCAGCCGGTAGAAATACTAGGCGCACTTATCGGGGGAGCGCTTGTGGGAACATTTCTTGGTATTTTGATCTCATATACGGTTGCGGCCCCAATGGCATCCAGACTTCAGCAAATTATTGATGAAGAAAGTCATATATATGATGTAATGAAGGATTTTATTATCGCTCACCCTCATGGCAGTGCTCCGCAAATTGCCGCTGAAATCGGACGTAAGGCTGTACCTGGTGCTTTCCAGCCATCATTCTATGATCTTGATGAACTTATTCAGGAAATACCAAACGACGTATTTGCATAGAAAAAAATCAATAGAGAATTTTTTAAAGGTTCTTGAGTTTTTTTGCGACGATCGGTGCAAAATAGGTCCAGATGCCGCATGCTCCTGCCCGTTTAAAGGCGAGTAAACTTTCCATCATTGCTTTATCATGGTCCAGCCACCCGTTCATCGCGGCTGCTTTGATCATCGCGTATTCCCCGCTGACCTGATACACAAATATTGGTATTTGAAGTTCCCTGCTCACGCGATCAATAATATCAAGATAAGGCATGCCGGGTTTAATAATTACACTATCCGCCCCTTCATCAATATCCATGATTACTTCCCGGATCGCTTCATTACTATTTGCTGGGTCCATCTGATATGTTTCCTTGCTCCCTTGCAGATTGGAGGAAGAACCTACGGCATCACGAAATGGACCGTAAAATGCAGATGCGTATTTCGCTGCATATGACATAATTTGTACATTGGTTTTTTTACGTTCTTCGAGCATATTTCGAATGGCTAATACGCGACCATCCATCATATCTGATGGTGCAATGATATCGCACCCGGCTTCAACCTGGATAAAAGCCTGATTGACAAGTGCTTCCAGTGTTAAGTCGTTATCCACATAGCCGTCTTTAATGATACCGTCCTGCCCATGGCTGGTGTAGGGGTCAAGTGCTACATCACAAATTATACCAATATCAGGAACCTGTTCCTTTATTGCACTAACAGTCCTGCATATGAGGTTTTCAGGGTTTAAGCCTTCGTATCCATCATCGGATTTAAGTTCCGTTGGTGTTTTGGGAAATAATGCAATGGCAGGAATACCCAGTTCTTTAGCCATCGCCGCTTTTTCAACCGCAAGATCAATAGTTACGCGTTCAACATCGGGCATTGAAGGTATTTCTGTAGACGTGTTGTCGCCTTCCTGTACAAAAATTGGCCAAATCAAATCATCAACAGATAAATTGCTTTCACGAACCATATTTCTTGCCCAGTTCTTTTGGCGGTGTCGTCGCGGCCTACTGTTTGGAAATGAACCCGCTATCATGATGTGCTCCGGCGTTTTATAAATTTATTTAAACTATTAAGTCTTTGTAACCAAATTTTAACAGCTTGTTAGGTATGTTGTTATATAACGAATGAAAATAAAGCAAAATATATTTATGAATTATTAGGATATAAGGATGTCACTAAAACATCATAGTAGTAATCTTATTGGCGGACATGAGACACAGGAAACAAGAACAAGACATAATTTCTTGGAATGTTTAAGACTGATTGAACGCCTTCACAGAAGGATGCTTGATATCGTCAAGCATCGGCTTGATTTAAAAGGCATGAGCGATATCAATTCTGTTCAGGCACTTTTGCTTTATAATATTGGGGATCACGAAATAACTGCGGGGGATCTTAGAAATCGGGGATATTACCTTGGTTCCAATGTATCTTACAATCTGAAGAAGCTGGTAGAAGCTGGTTATATTCGTCAGGAAAGGTCAGAACACGACCGTCGTGCCCTTCGTATCTGGCTTTCAGACAGCGGTAAAAATGTCTGTAATCTGGTTGGTAAATTGTTTGATGAAAATCTTGATATGGTAAAAGATCAGAATCTGTTTACAGATCAGGGTGTCACTGAGCTCAGGGATAGACTTAGTTCGCTCGAAAGCTTCTGGACAGACATGTTACGTTTTTCAGTAGAATAATACCGAATCCATTAAAACTTATTGCTTTTTTCGCATTTGCCTTGATAAGATCAGTCCTGTCAGGTGTAATAAATGCGGATATTTCGCTTTCTTTGTCGTTTAATCTAGGGTAGGACAGGGCGAAATGATTCAAGTGGAAAAATAGTAATGGATTATGACCTTATATTTTCAAATGCAATTGCTGACATAAAAGACGAGGGCCGTTACCGCGTTTTTATGGATATAGAGCGCACAAATGGTGATTTTCCGAAGGCCACCTGGCACACCGAAGATGGTGAAAAGGAAATTGTTGTCTGGTGTAGTAATGATTATCTTGGCATGGGGCAACATCCTGATGTTATCCGGGCTATGAAAGATGCAATTGATAAGGTAGGCACCGGTTCCGGCGGTACAAGAAATATAAGCGGAACACATCATTATCATGTAATGCTGGAAAATGAGCTTGCCGATCTTCACGGCAAAGAAGCGGCCCTACTCTTTACGTCAGGATATATTTCAAATGAAGCCTCGATTTCAACGATTGCTCGGCTTATGCCCGGCTGCATCATTTATTCAGATGAGCTAAACCATGCGTCTATGATTAATGGTGTTCTTACAGGTAAATGTGACAAACGTATTTTCAAACATAATAGTGTAGAACATTTGGAAGAATTACTTAAAGCAGACGATCCGGCACTGCCGAAAATTATCCTGTTTGAAAGTGTTTATTCCATGGACGGTGATTTTGCGCCAATTGAAGAATTCTGCGATCTGGCCGAAAAATATAATTGCCTTACATTTATGGACGAAGTTCATGCAGTAGGAATGTACGGACCAAGGGGCGGTGGTGTTGCTGAAAAACTTGGTCTGATGCATCGTGTAGATATCATTGAAGGGACACTGGGTAAAGCATTTGGTTTGATGGGTGGATATATTACAGCCAGTAAGGATATTGTCGATTGTGTCAGAAGTTTTGCGTCCGGCTTTATTTTTACGACATCACTTTCACCAGCCATTACGGCGGGTGCACTTGCCAGTATTCGCCATCTTAAAAAATCAAACGCTGAACGTGAGCGCCATCAGGAGCGCGCCGCAACATTAAAACAGCTAATGAAAGATGCTGATCTTCCAGTTATGCCATCGCGCAGTCATATTGTACCACTTCTTGTTGGTGACCCCGTTATATGTAAGCGCGCGTCTGACATGCTTCTTGAAGATTTCGGCATTTATGTCCAACCGATCAATTTCCCAACTGTGCCGCGTGGAACAGAACGGCTTCGTTTTGCCCCAAATCCTTTGCATGATGACGACATGATGGATCATCTTGTGAAATCCCTGAAAACGGTTTGGGAAAAACTTGATATTGATAAATACTGCCGGGCAGCGTGATGGTGCAAGCAATGAACGAAGATGATTTTATCCTGGAGTTCATTGCAATGGGAAATTCGGTTAAGGTTACATGTATTGATCCGAGAACCGGCAAGGAAGTATCAACCATTGGTCCGGTAAATTCCCCACGTTCACAGCTTAGTCAGGCTGCCGTCAATAAAATGCTTTATGTCCTGAAAAAAGAACAATCCTGAATTTTTGAAATTATATCAGTTATTTGATCTAACTTGCATTTAGAATTTCATTTGATAATCTCACGTAGCTTTTTTAATGTTTGATTATGAAGTTATCAAAGGTGAAGTATATTGAGTTCAGGTTCACTATTGGCAAGAAGCGAAATGAGGAACGGTGATTCATGAAAAAATCATCTGGGCGTAACTGGTCATTAAGTATTGGGCATATTTTATATGGATTGATATTTGCTGTCATTCTTACTGCTTACTTGACTTATTGGTCAGGTAGCTTGTCACACATAAGATTGCCAGATGTTCCTGAAACCCCTGAGATAGGATTGGCAGTGGCCATCCTGGGATTAATTGTCATGATTTCTGGAATCTGGACAATTATTGCTAGTGGAGATGGTCTTCCGTTTAATACCCATCCACCAAAAAAATACGTGAGAACCGGTATTTATAAATGGATTTCCCATCCCATTTATTTAGGCTTTTTCGCTCTATGTGCAGGGGGATCAATATGGGTTGGCTCATCTGGTGGACTTTGGGTCGTAACACCCGTTATTGCTCTTTCCTGTACGGCATTGATATGGGGTTATGAGCGGCCGCAATTGATTGGCAGTTTTGGTGAACTATATTTTGATCATAAAATAAGATTGCCCCAAGCAAGCAGTGAAAAACCCGAATTCAAGGATTTTGTATCTATTGTGCTGCTGGTCTATTTGCCTTGGCTGTTGGTTTATCAGGGAATTGCCAGCTATATTGGAGTGGTGGATCCTCTTTGGGTATCAACGCTACCTTTTGAAGAGGGTTTCCCCGTTTATGAAGCTTTCGCAATACCTTATATGTTAACATATCCAATCGCTATTTTTTTGCCGTTATTGGCAAAAACAAAAAATTGTCAGCGAAAATATTGTATTTCAGTCATTCTCGCGCTGACAGTTGTTATTCCATTCTATTTAACTTTCCCGATTATTGCAGAATTCAGGCAATTTGAACCTTCAACAATCTGGGGTGATCTCATTATATTACAGCATTCTGTGGATAATCCTGCTACAGCCTTTCCTGCTTTTCATGTTGTATGGGGAATTCTTGGAGCAAAAATGCTGTCTGATCATTTTCCCAAATTAAAGATTTTATTCTGGATATTTGCCTGGTTAATTGCATTAAGCTGCTGGTTTACAGGTATGCATGCAATCCTGGATGTTTTTGCTGGAGCTGCCGTCTCTTTTTTGGTGTTGCATTATGAGGAAATATGGCACTGGTTAAGAGGTTGGGTTGAAAAGCTTGGAAATTCATGGCGACCGAGGATGGTTGGACCATTCAGAATAATTAATCACTTCAAATATGTTTGGGCGGCAACTTTTATCTATATAATTCTTTCGGTTTCCATTTTGGGCCCTGAATATTTTCTGGCAATTTTGATAGTATGCGTTATCGGGGTGGTATTTGCAGCCGTTTGGGCACAACTAGTTTTAAGTGCAAATAATCATTCAAGATCATTTGGGTGTTACGGTTGTGTTATAGGCGTGATTATTGGCGTCTTCATAACGTACTTATGGTTCGATTTACCCTGGATGATAAGCATGTCTACTTTTTGCATTGTAGCTCCTTTCGTAATAGCAATTGGGCGTTTGCGATGCCTGATTCAGGGGTGTTGTCATGGTACACAGGCGACTAACAAATTTGGAATTATCATTACGGAACCAAACACGCGGGTATGTTCGCAGGCTAACCTGTGCGGAACTCTGGTACATCCAACACAGTTTTATTCAATTGTTTCCAATATTTTTATTGGTATGGTGATGTTCAGAATGCTCATGGTAGGGTCGCAATCCGCCAACGTGGTTAGTGTTTACCTGATACTATCCAGCTTGGCTCGTTTCGTGGAAGAAACATACAGGGGTGAGCCACAAACACCAAAACCCGCCGGGCTCAGTATATATCAATGGTTTAGTATTGTCGGGCTATTTGCCGGTACTGTTTTTACAATGATACCAAGTGCAAATTTTTCTTTCGCTGGTATGCCAAAAGGTCCATTTGTATGGGGAGTGTCAATTGTTTTCAGCACCATAATTGCATTTATCATGAGTGTGGATATTCCCAGCTCTGAAAAGAGATTTGCACGTCTGACTTGAAAATAGAATAAAATTAACAGGAGGCATAAGGGTGACAAAAAATGTAGTAATAACAGGAGCAAACAGGGGGATTGGACTGTCACTTTGTAAACAATATAAAAAACAAGGTTTAAAGGTCATAGCAGTGTGCCGAAATTCCAATGTGACTGTGGAACAGGTTGCTGGTACTGTTATCGATGGTATTGATGTTGGTAGTGCGGATGATTGTGGGAAGCTTTTTCAAAAACTCGTCGGTTTTAAAATTGATATACTCATCAATAATGCCGGCATTCTTGGTAGAGAAAAGCTGGGAAATATAGATTACGCAGCCGTTGAAAAACAGTTTTTGATAAATTCTGTTGCACCGCTTCGTGTTACGGAAGGACTTATCGGAAATCTTGGAACGGCTGGTAAGGTTGCGATTATAACCAGCCGTATGGGATCGATCGCCGATAACAGCAGTGGTAATTCATATGGATACAGAATGTCCAAAGCAGCCGTTAATGCAGCCGGCAAATCACTGGCAATTGATTTAAAATCAAAAGGAATTGCAGTCGGTATTTATCATCCGGGATGGGTCACAACCGATATGACAGGGGGAACAGGCGAAATTACGCCGGATCAGTCCGCAGAACGGCTTGCTGGACTTATTGAGGTTCTGGATATGTCAAATACAGGTACATTCTGGCATTCAAACGGGGAAGTCCTTCCCTGGTAAGGCGCTGGAAAATAAAGAGATAATAGATCAGTACTATTGGTCTGCTTTTCTGCCGAAAGCCCACATGGCCGACTTTATTGTCATCAGCTGTATCAAAATAACGATAAAAATAATATATGGCGATGGATAATAAGCCGAGATCAGAAAAGTCAGTAGTGTCATGATCCCCGGTATTATGGCATATGAGAACTGAGTGGTGACGTGGTCAATGTGCGGACAATCGGCCCCCATTGATGCCAGGACGGTTGTATCAGAAATAGGGGACGTATGATCACCAAACAATCCGCCACTTAACACCGCTGCAATTGTAAGTTCAAGCGGGGCATTTAGCGTATATGCGACAGGAATAACAATGATTAGTAATATGGCAAACGTGCCATAGGATGAACCAGTCGCAAATGACATTGTAGCCCCGATCATAAAGACAATCGGGGGAATAAAGTTTGGTGGAATGCTGTCGCCGATAATAGCTGCAAGATAATACCCTGTTTTCAGATCCCTGCAGATAGAACTTAATGACCAGGCAAGAACCATAACAAGACAAAGAAAAACAAGATTTTGCATTCCTTTCACATATTCCTGAAAACTCCGTTCATAGGAAAATTGTCTTTGTTGCTTCATGATATAAGCACAGGCGATGGACGCAAATATATAGGCGGTTAATATCCCGCCGCGCATATGGATACTCTGAACCCCCGTTGTCATTACAAAATATCCCATGTAAACAGCCATGGTAATGAACAGAACCCCCAAAGGTAACAGAACACTGCTTAAGGTCGATTTTCTATCTTCTTTATAGCTAATACTATCATCCACATCCTTTTCTGCGAATGATGTCATTTCCTTATTAAATTTTTCCTGTGCTTGAGCCATAAGACCATAATCTTTGCCGGTTGATAAAAACATCGGTATGGCAAGAAGTGCAAGAAACGCATAGAATTGGTAAGGCCATACGCTTAATAAAACCTGATAGGGTTCGGCTTCAATGCCAACATCTCCGTAAGTGTTCTCAATCAGGTTCATGATATATATGCCCCAGCTAATGAAGGGGACAAGTATGCTGACGGGTGCCGCCGTCGTGTCAATAATATAGGCCAGTTTTTCCCTGCAAATTTTTAACCGCTTAAAAATCGGTCTGAATAAGGGGCCAACAATTAATGCGTTTCCGGAATCTGTAAAAAATACACTTAAGCCGGCGCACCATGCCGCAAACTGTGCTCGGGCAGGGTTCGATACGAATTTTGCCACAACCGATGAAAACGCACTGGCGCCACCGGACTTTTCAAGCAGATGGATGAAACCACCAATAGCAAACATGATAACAATAATCTGTGCGTTTGAACCGCTTGTAATCTGAATAAAAATATATTCTTCGACAAGCTCTGTAATTGCAAAAAACGGATTGAAATTGGCAAGGATCATTGTACCGCTGAAAGCACCGATAATCAGCGATATCATGATATTTCTGGTTAGTATTGCCAGAAAAATGCTTAAAGCGGGGGGAATAATCGAAAGGATGCCATATTCATTCATTTATTTTTTCCAATAATAATTCTGCGGCCCCAAATGATAATATCCACCCGTTCGATCCATGCCCGGCATTTACATAAAGATTATCGGTACCTGCTTTTCCAATCATGGGCAGATCATCGGGTGTTTGTGGTCTTAGTCCTGTCCAAATTTCCGGTTTCTCATCAAAACTGGCAGCATTCGGCATTAATGATTTTGCTTTTGCAGCGAGCAATGAAACATGTTTATAGTCAATATACAGACTTTCTGAAAAAATTGCATATCCTGCAACCCTGATATGGTTTCCAAGCCTTGCTACAACAAATTTACCTGCTGTATCGGTTACGCTTAAATGTGGCGGATTTTTACCTGGTGGATAAGTAAGGCTGATGCCTTTAATACCCGTAATGGATTTTCTGTCTTTAAAATCTCTTTTTAAAATCTGATTACTTGCCATCCCGGCACAAACAATAAATAAGTCGGCTTCCAAGGTGCCCATTGATGTTTCTAAACCGACAGCTTTATTATTATTTTTTAATATTTTTTGAACGGTTACATCATAAATAATTTTACTGCCCAACTTTGATGTCAGGATGCTTGCCAGGTTTTTACAAAATAAATGGCAGTCTCCAACTGCGGCATCCGAAAGATAAGTACCGCCAGCTATCTTTCTTGTAGCCCCGGTAAGGGCACTTTCCCGTTCTATACATTCTTCTTTTGTTATAACTTTATGACTTCCGCCATGTGCACACTGAAATTCGGCAAATTTCTTGGCAGCATCTAAGTCTTTTTCAGTTTCATGGGTATATATTTTTCCTTCTCTGCGCCATTTAAAATCAATGTCATAGCGTGTTCTAAATGCATCAAGTGAATCCCGCGATCGCTGAGCCATTTTTATCAAGTCGAGGGTGTTTTTCATCCAGTTTTTTGATGAACATTGCCGCATGAAGGAAAGGGCCCAATGCCAGTTTCTGGGATGAATTAATCCGGTGGCTATAACACCACTTTGAGAAGGCGTTAGAAATGTTCGAGGAAGGCTTCGCAGGAATGATGGGGAACTCATAGCACTGATATTATAAATAAGCTGACCTGCATTTGCTTTACTGGTGCCTTCGGCGGGCTTGCTCTTTTGTTCAATTACAGTAACAGAATAACCTTCCTCGGCAAGCCGGCATGCCGTCGTCAGTCCCACTATCCCCGCGCCAATAACAATTACTTCTTTTTTATTTTCCAAAAGTACATTTTTTCCTTGATGAATTGTTTAAAATGACTTGTTACTTAATACTGCTTGCCTCAAACGAAATTATTTGTTTGTTTTTATTCAAATGATAATCTCTAAATGCAAATTGAATTTTATCTTTATAATCAAATACTGTACCGGGTCCATAATGGCAATACTAATCCGTATACAGACAAACAATGGATAGGGATATGAAGAACTATTAAATAATGACAGGCGTCAATTGATTTCTGCCTTGGTGCTGGGGTTAGTGGGCACAACGATAAGTGCCAGCCGGGGGGCTGCTCAAAACGCATCTTTGACAGGCGAGACTTTAGAAAAAGATGGAGGTACGGATGCAGGTGTTGTGTCAATGAAAAATGTGCCTTCAAGGGGGTGGGGTAAAGGCGGCATGACCTGGGAATTGCTTGCGAACCCGGAATTGGGTGTTTTTTATGAAAAAGTTTCTCCCGGAACGATGGAAGTAAACCACTATCACGAAAAGGCGTACCAGTTCTTTTTTGTGATAAAGGGGCAATTAACTATCAAACTGTCATCTGAGGAAATCATACTCAATGAACTTGAAGGATTTGAAGTGAAACCTGGCATGACACATCAGGCCATCAATAATTCCGGCAGTGATATAGAATTTTTAGCAATTTCAAGTCCGATAACAGCGGGTGACCGTGTTACTGTTTAGAAACTACTGCATACTGATTACAATTAAAAAGTTTGGTGCATTCTTCTTTGTTTTAAGTAAGATGAAAAAATAGGGAGAAGGAATTATGGCGGAGGGAACAAAGAAGCTACTTGGCTTTTGGGATATGATGAGTATTTCCCTTGGTCAGATCATTGGGACCGGTGTTGTGGTGCTGACCGGGATAAGCATTTCCATGACGGGTTATGGTGCGCCATGGGCGTTTATTCTTGCGTTTGCCATCGTGGCAATCCCGACAATTTGTATTGCGGCCCTTGGGTCTGCAGTTCCCAATACAGGCGGAAATTACACTTATGTCCGTGATATGCTGGGTAGCCGCACATCTTTTTTATATCTTTCATTGCTCGTGGCAGGGCAGGTAATCCTTGCAAGTTATGCTATCGGTTTTGCGGAGTATGCGGAGGCACTATTTCCCGGTATCAATATGACTTTTGCCGCTGCGGCAATTATGGTGCTTTGTTTTATTGCCAATTTATTGGGTATTAAAACCGCGGCACGCTTTCAGTCTGTCATGGTTCTGGTTTTGGTGGCGTCACTTATATTTTATATTATATCGGGGCTGGGCCATATAAATGACTACAGCCATTATACAAATTCTGAAAATATATTTCCAAACGGGTTTGGTGGTTTCTTTGCGGCAGCCTTCCTTTTAAGGTTAAGTTTAATTGGATCTGAATTTGTTTCTGAATTCGGTGGTGAAATGGAAAATCCGGGAAAAACCATACCGCGTGTCATGGGACTTTCGCTTTTGCTGGTTGTGCTTCTCTATATCGGTATTGCAACCGTTGCGACGGGCGTGCTGCCGCTTGATCAGGTGCAGGGCGAAAACCTTGCTGCAACGGCCAAAGTTGTATTTACGCCTACGGTTTATTATGCCTTTATTGGTGGTGGCATTCTGGTGTCGCTCGTCACATCATTAAACGCGATATTTGCGTGGTGCACGCGTGGGCTTTATATGGCTACGGAAGATGGATGGCTTCCCAAAAATCTTGCAGTAAAAAACAGGTTTGGAACACCTTATATATTCCTTACGCTCTTTTTTGTTGTCGGTATTGCACCAATCCTGTCCGGGCTAAGTCTTGAATATGTCTCAATTCTTGCAAATGCTGTTGGGGCAATATTCGGGCTCTTTCCTGTATTCGCGCTTTATAATCTTACCACGCGAAATCCCGAGGCATATGCAAATGCGCCGTTTAAATTACCCGTCTGGGCGACAAGGGCATTTCCGCTTGCCGCCGTTGTAATATACGGTTACGGCATCTATAGCTCGTGGGATTTTATCGGAAATACCGGGTGGTATTCGCTCCTCGCTTACACTGCCCTCATTATGGTTTATATCTATTTCCGTAGTCCCTATGTGCCGGGAAAAAGTAAAAATTAAACCGCTTCTTTAAGTACCGAAAGAAGATGTTCAATTTCACCCATATCATTAAAAACTGATGGGGCAATCCTTATCCGGTTTTCGTAGACGGAAATTGCAATTGCTGCACGTTCAAGGGCGGGGCGGACTTTATCCCCAATGCCATCAAACCCGGCAACCACATATGGGCCCTTGCTTTGCTTGCTCGTGTGTAAAGCGATCCCGATCTCCGGAAGTTCATCCTTAAGCCGGTTAACCAGTGTCTGATTATGGGCATGGATATTTTCAACACCGATATCAAGAATATATTTAAGTGATTCTTTTGTAATTGCGATGCCGGTAAAGGATCTTGTCCCCTGCGCGAATTTTCCGGAGGCGGTCTTAACATAACCAAATTCGTCACGCTCCGTATTTTCACCGGCACCAAATCCGCCAAACTCAGTACGGTGTAGTCTTTCCTGCGCCGCTTTTGATGCAAATACGAAACCAAGGCCAAAATCACCCATTAGCCACTTGTAACAGGAACATGCCGCGAAATCGAGGCCGCTTGCCTTAACATCAATGGGCATGGCACCTACCGCCTGTATAATATCGGCATAAACAAGTGTGCCATTGGCATGGGCGATATCGCAAAGCGCCTTAAGGTCGTGTTCAAATCCGCTTTCCATTGCAATAAGTGAGACAGCAATTAATTTCGTATCTGGCCTTAAGGCATCTTTTATATCATCAAGTTCGATACGGTAATTTCGGATGGGAACACGTGTTACCGCCACCCCCATTTTTGCAAGGCCATCATAAATTGATCTGGAACCGGGAAAGTGTGCTTCATCCGTGATGATGTGTCCACCAACATGAGGAAAACCAAGCCCACGTACAATCGCCTGTTCACCGGCAGTGGTTCTTTCAACATATGCGACTTCGTCTGCGTCAGCATTAATAATACGTGCGAAATTTTCAAGTGGTTCGTCGCTTGCATTGCTTCCACCCGGTGCCCCCGGTGCTATACGACGCTTTGAAAGATAGGTTTCTACCGCTTTGCTGGATACCAGACTTATCGGATGCTGTGATGCACTGTTCAGGTAAGTTACAGCCATACTGCAGAAACCCGTCTTATCCGGTAAGGATGTTGCACCGAGTGCTACTGAACTATTACCAGTTGCTAGCGCGTATGCTGACGTTACGGCGGCAGCTTTTATCATATCTCGTCTTGAAAATTGCATGATCGTCTCCCTTTTTATAATGATGATAGCGAAGAATTGTTTTGATGTACATTCTCTCTGGACATTAAGTGCAACATTCTACAGGATGTTTTAAAAATAACATAATAATTGGTGAATGTATGACGTATGAAGTACCAAAATTTGATCTTGGGCGTATAAGTGAAATTTTTAAAAACTATTACGGTCTGTCAGGTGAATTTACTTCTCTGGTTTCGTTCGAAGATCAGAATGTCATGATTAAATCGGAACGCGGGAAATTTGTACTGAAAATTGCCAATAAAGCTTGGTCGAAAAATTTTATCAGCATGCAGACTGATGTATTAATTCACCTTAGAAAGCAGGCTCCACATTTAACTCTGCCAAGTGTGATTAAAAGCCTTAACGGTGATAATATGATTGAAGTTGATGGTTTTACCATGCGTCTTTTATCATTTCTCGAAGGGGATGTTATTGCGAAAACCACCCGCACACCCGAACTTTACAGTGATATTGGTCGGTTCTTGGGTGATTTCTCAAAGGCGATGGAAGGGTATGATCATCCGGGGCGCGACGGGTCCGATCCCAATTGGAAACTGGATAATGTAATTGCATGTAAAAAATATCTTCCGGAAGTCGTGGACGAAGATACCCGTGACCGTATCGCAAGGCTTTATGATTATTATGAAGAAAACATTGTTCCCGTATTATCCGGTCTGCGCAAAGCAGTGCTGCATGGGGATGCGAATGAGCAAAATTTCCTGATCCTACCGGATCAGCCAGATAAAATTGCCGGGCTGATCGATTTCGGGGAAATGCAATATGGCGCACAGGTCAATGAACTGGCAATCATGTTGGCATATTGTTTACTCAATGAAGACGATATTGAAATGGCATCGAAAAGGATGATCGAAGGATATGTTGCAAATTTTCCGCTTCAGCCAGAAGAAATGGAGATATTATATCATCTAGCCGCAATGCGGCTTGTGACCAATATTACAATGACGTCTCATCAATCAAAGCAACAACCCGATAATGAATATATTCTTATCGCGCAGGGGCCGGCGAAAATTCTTCTGAAAAGGCTGGAAGAAGAAAAATATATTATGAATTAGGATCGTTACATGACACACAGGGTTCCATGGTCTGCGCAGCATAAAAAATTAACGGCAAATACGCTTTTTAGCCTTTCCAACTCATTTGCGGAACCGCTAAGTAGTGATGAACTTATTGAGCTTTCATTAAAGCGCGGTGATCATGAAATTGTTGAACAGTATGAGAAACATTCACTTCGCTATACGCCTAATGGCGGTAGCCTTGATTTGCGTATTGAAATTGCAAAATTATATGGCCATGGCATTGGTCCGGAAAATATTATTGTTTTTACAGGTGCGCAGGTGGCACTTCAAACAGCTGCACTGGCGATTATGGGGGTTGGGGATCATGCAATCGTTTTTACGCCGGGCTATCAATCCACACAGGAAGCTCCGCTCATTGCCAGAGGGACTGTTACCCGTATTGAACTAAACCCTGAGGAAGGGTGGCAAATTGACCCGGATAAGGTAGCGGCGGCCATAAAGGATAACACCAGATATATGGTCATTAATGAACCCTATAATCCGGCAGGCACATTGATGAAGCAAGAAGTGCAACGGCGGCTTGTGGAAATAGCGAAAGAAAATGAAATAATCATTTTATCAGATGAAGTTTACCGCCTTCTGGAACATGATGAAGTGGACCGTCTTCCGGCAATGGCAGATATTTATGACCGTGGGATAAGCGCGGTAACCGTATCCAAGCCATGGGGTGGATGCGGTATTACAATTGGCTGGCTTGCGCTTCAGGATATGGAACTGAAGGAACATATTACAAATATGCAGTATTTCGCGACCGCATGTCCAAGCCGCGCCAGTGAAATTCAGGCGATCATGGCTTTGCGTGCCAGTGATTATCTACTGGCACGTAACCTTGAAATTATTCGCAAAAATGTTGCGCTTCTTGATGCATTTGTTGAAAAATATAATCATATGTTCGAATGGGTAAAACCAAAAGCGGGGGCCATATGCTATATCCGATTTAAGGGGCCGCTTACATCAGCGGAGCTTGGTGAGCAGCTCGCTGCCGCCGGGATTGGTATTAAACCTGCGTGGGTATTTTCAAAACCGGGAACCCCCGATAGCGGATATTTTCGTGTGGGCTATGGTGAAAGCATCATGCCAAAAGCGCTTGAATCCTTGGAAAAATTTGTTGAAGATCACAAAGATGATTGGTCTGCCAGCATGTAACCAAAATAGCCATTTCAAACTTTTGAATAACTTTAACGCTATAGGAGACAATAATGATACTTCGTCGTTTTATGCAGCATGTTCGCGAACAAAACTGGTTCGCTGTTGGTCTGGATGTTCTTGTTGTTATTGTAGGTATCTTTCTCGGCTTTCAGGTGCAGGCGTGGTACGACAAGGAGCAATCAAAAGAGAATGAAATAGCATATTTAAATAATCTTAATGAAGATTTTGAAACAAGCATTCTAATGATAAATGATAGTCAGGTAGAACGCGATTTTGTGGAGAAAGGGCTGGCTGAAATACCAAATAGCTATGCCGGTAATAAGGATATTGATGAACTTTCAAGTATTCACTGTCGTGCTGTGTCAATTTCCCATAAACAAGCTAACCCGATATCTGAACTTCCGGCCGCAAGATAATTAATAAGCAGCGGGAACTTGCAGATTATTTCCAATGAAAAAGTCCGCAGGAGGATTTCATCTTATTTGGGGATTCTGGATTTGCTTCGTGACAGACGCACAAGCACGCAACTTTTTATGGTCGATTTGACAGGACTTTATCCTGAAATAATTGAAGTTGATTTGCTAAATGCTGATAACTTGGCTTCAGGTGAAATGCCCAACAACAAATGTGATTTTGTAAATGGTTTAAGTAACCAGCAATTTATAAATCATCTTGCCATAAATGCTGGTCGTCAGTGGCAATTAACGTATTCCATTAATGAACAAATCGCAGCCCTTGAAGATTTGCACCAACTTATAAGTGAGGAATTAAATAACCGATATTAATATGTTAGATGCCTTATAAATGGTAAGTAATTATAGTTGTCCAGGTTCGGGAATGAATCGGTAAAATTGTAAAAATAGTTTACAGAAATAAAAAATGTAATTTCGGGTAGGGTCGCTATCTGCCCGTAAATACTCACTCTTTTTTTTGGGCATGTTTTTTGCAATATTCTAATACTTGCACGAATATATAACAGTTATATAAATGCATGAAAGACTAAACCCCAAAAAATTGGGCAATAATAATTAGGGTTGGACTTAGTAGAAAAATGTTAAATCGTATTAGTAAAATAATTATCGCTATCTTTGCCTTATCTTTGGCAAGTGCAGCAACAGCAGCCCCGCTTCAACCGCGTTTGGGCGGACTGGCTTTTTATGATCCGGATCTGGATATCACAGCAAAATTACATCACCAATGTACTTAATGTTGCGAGTATAACAGGCTGGCGTCTTCCGACTGCAGGCGCAAATCCGCTTGATTGTCCGGGTGTGAGCTGCGCGGACAACGAAATGGGCTATATGTATTATGTTCGCGGTATCACCAACGTGGCTGAAGGGGTATTTATCAATGTTCTTGATGGGCCTTATTTTTCAGGGACAGAGCCCGGTACTGATGTCTGGTGGTTCAGTTTCCTGACTGGTGCACAAGATCTGGATAGTAAGAACGTACCTATAAGCCAATTTTTGGCTCATACATGGGCAGTTCATGATGGTGATGTGTTGCCAGAAGTGCCGCTTCCGGCTGCCGTTTGGATGTTTGGCGTTGCGATCCTTGGTTTCATGGGCATTCGTCGCCGCAGAAACGCGTAATTAATAAAAAATAATTTTGATGATAAAGCACCGTTTGGTTTCAAATGGTGCTTTTTTATTTGGTGAAATATTGCTGACAGAAAAGATTCTCTCATCCTATTGCCCTTTTGGGTTTCATATGAATGACACATATGTTATGAAGCGACTGGTTTTGAAAATCCTGCTTCAACACTAAATGCGAGTACGCTTTATGGCTAACGAAGTTATTGCAATTGCCAGCGATCATGGTGGCTACGAATTTAAAGAAATCCTGAAATCTGAACTCGTTAAATACGGCTTTGATGTGAATGACTTAGGATGTCATGATACAAGCTCTGTTGATTATCCGGATTATGCACATACTCTTGCAGATACCCTAAAGGATGGGGCTATTAAACGCGGGGTACTGGTGTGCGGGTCGGGAATCGGTATCAGTATTACAGCAAACCGTCATCCCCATATTCGCGCAGCACTGGTTCATGATGCCCTTACGGCACGCCTGTCCCGTGAACATAATGATGCAAATGTCCTTGTCCTTGGTGGCCGTACAACCGGGATTGAGGTTGCAAAAGATTGTCTCAAGGTATTTTTAAATACTGGTTTTGAAGGTGGTCGCCATCAAAACCGTATTAACAAAATGTCATAATTTATTATATTATTTTAAAGGCTTAACCATAATGTCATTTGATTTGGAAACTTTTTTTAACGCACCTCTTTCAAAAACTGATCCGGAACTTCTGGAAAGCATTGACCTGGAAATGGGACGTCAGCAACATCATATCGAACTTATTGCATCAGAAAATATAGTCAGTCGTGCTGTAATGGAAGCGCAGGGTTCGATCATGACCAACAAATATGCAGAAGGGTATCCGGGCAGACGATATTATGGTGGCTGTGAATATGTTGATATCGCAGAAAGCCTTGCCATTGAGCGTGCAAAAAAGCTTTTTAATTGTGAGTTTGCCAATGTGCAGCCACATTCAGGTGCACAGGCAAATGGCGCGGTGATGCTGGCGCTTACAAAGCCGGGTGACACAATCCTTGGTATGTCACTTGATGCGGGGGGACATCTTACCCATGGTGCGCCGCCGGCACTTTCTGGAAAATGGTTTAATGCCATTCAGTATGGTGTGCGGCGTGATACCCATCTTATGGATTATGATCAGATTGAAAGTCTTGCGAAAGAACATAACCCTAAATTGATAATTGCCGGTGGATCTGCCTATCCGCGTGAAATTGATTTCAAACGTATGCGTAATATTGCGGACAGCGTTGGCGCATATCTTCTCGTTGATATGGCGCATTTTGCAGGGCTTGTTGCGGGTGGCGTACATCCAAGTCCGCTTGAGCATGCTCATGTAACGACGACGACAACACATAAAACTTTACGCGGCCCGCGCGGTGGGATGATATTGACCAATGATCCTGAACTTGGTAAGAAATTCAATTCTGCTGTATTTCCGGGACTTCAGGGTGGCCCGCTTATGCATGTCATTGCAGCAAAAGCTGTAGCATTTGGCGAAGCATTGAAGCCGGAATTTAAAGAATATGCCCGTCAGGTGAAAGCAAACGCCCGTGCTTTGGCAAAAAGGCTTAATGAAGGCGGTTGTGATATTGTTTCCGGCGGCACGGATACTCATGTAATTCTCGTCGACCTGCGTCCAAAAAAGCTGACAGGTAAGGCGGCGGATGCATCGCTTGGGCGCGCAAATATAACCTGTAATAAAAATGGCGTGCCGTTTGATCCGGAAAAGCCAATGATAACTTCCGGGATACGTGTAGGAACCCCGGCGGGGACGACACGCGGTTTTAAGGAAGCAGAATTTGAGGAAGTAGCAGATTATATCCTTGAAGTACTTGACGGGCTTATCGAAAATCCGGAAGATAACAGCGCGGTTGAGGCAAAGGTACGTGAGAAAGTTGTAGCCCTTTGCGACAGATTTCCGATTTATTAAGTCAAAAGGAAACAAATAATGCGGTGCCCATTTTGTGCTAATGAAGATACGCAGGTAAAAGACAGTCGGCCGACTGAAGATAATTCTGCTATCCGTCGCCGTCGTTCCTGCAGTGGTTGTGGTGCACGTTTTACGACATTTGAACGGGTACAGCTTCGTGAGCTTACTGTACTAAAAACTTCCGGTAAAAGAGTGCCTTTCGAACGTGAAAAGCTGGAACGTTCTGTTCAAATTGCTGTTCGTAAACGTCCTGTCGATGAAGGGCAGGTGGAACGTATGGTTAGCGGTATTGTCCGTCAGCTTGAAAGCCTTGGGGAAAGTGAAATTTCTTCAGCAACAATAGGGAAGATGATCATGGAAGGGCTCGAACAACTTGATACCGTTGCATATGTTCGTTTTGCTTCTGTTTATAAAAATTTCAGGGAAGCCAGTGATTTTGAACATTTCGTCAGCGAGATAGCTGATCATGACGAAAGTTAACCAATCTACCGTAAGTGACGATTATGCCTATATGCAAATGGCATTAAATATCTCCAGACGCGGTCTCGGCATTACCGGGCCGAACCCGTCCGTAGGTTGTGTGCTGGTGCGTGACGGGCATGTTATTGGCCGTGGCTGCACGGCGGCGGGCGGTCGCCCACATGCCGAAACAATCGCAATAACAAGAGCTAAAAATGCCAAAGGGGCTACTGCTTACGTAACACTTGAGCCATGTGCACATTATGGTCAGACACCTCCCTGTGCAGAGGCACTTGTAGAAGCAGGAATAACAAGAGTTGTTATCGCGACGGGTGATCCTGATCCAAGGGTAAGCGGTGGGGGAATTAAAATCCTTGAAGAAGCAGGCGTTAAAGTGGATTTTGGCATTTTAAAAGAACAGGCTGATTTTATAAATCAGGGGTTTTTGCAGAAATTCACAAAACAGCGCCCACTTGTAACCTTAAAGATCGCAAGTTCCGCTGATGGTAAGATTGCTATCAGAGAAGGAACACAAACCTGGATCACAGGTCCTGAATCAAGGCGGCGGGGGCATCTTTATCGTGCCAACCATGATGCGATTATGATTGGTATCGGAACAGCGCTCACGGATAACCCGATACTGGATTGCAGGATTAAAGGGCTTGAAGACCGATCGCCAGTGCGGGTATTACTCGATACTAATTTGCGGATACCACTTGATAGTAAACTGTGTCAAACGGCAGGCGAATTACCCCTATGGATAATGACTTCCTGTTTTGATGAACGAAAGTATGCGGCACTAGAGCAAAAAGGAATTAAAATTTTCTGTATGGAACGGGATGACAGAAATTTTATTGATTTAAAGATGGTGTTAAAAACTCTTATGAATCAGGGTGTTAATCGTGTTTTATCAGAAGGTGGTGGGAAACTTAATGCTTCCCTGATAAAGGCAAGTCTGGTAGACCGTCTCATATGGTTTAAATCCGCTGATTCTGTTGGTGAAAAAGGTGTGGATGCGTTATACGGTATTTCGACAAATGAACTCAATCGATATTTGGATTTATCGCTGATTGGTTCAGGGACAACCGGTGAAGACCAATGGCAGGAATTTGAAGTAAAAAACTAGGCAGAATATGTTTACAGGAATTGTGACAGATATTGGTAAAGTCATCAGCCTTGAAAAAAATGGTGATACTCGTATCGCCATTCAGACGGCGTATGATACTTCAACGATCGAGTTTGGGGCTTCTATTGCTTGTGCCGGTTGTTGCCTGACGGTTGTGGGAAAAGGTGAGGACTGGTTTAGCGTTGATGTGTCCAGCGAAACATTATCGTGTACCGTACTTGGGAGCTGGGACGTGGGGACTCGTGTTAATCTTGAACGCGCGCTGAAAGTTGGTGAAGAACTCGGTGGACATATTGTGACCGGACATGTTGACTGTGTTGGACGTGTGGTATCCGTGGAACCAGAAGGTGATAGTAAGAAAATTACTTTTTCACTACCATCTTCATTTAAGTCCTATATTGCTGCAAAGGGATCGGTGACTGTAAACGGCGCATCTTTGACGGTAAACACTGTTACTGACCATAAGGAAGAAACGCTTTTTTGTATCAATATCATTCCGCATACACAGGAAAAAACCACATTTGGTAACATTGTAAAAGATGACAGGGTTAATATCGAAATTGATATCCTGGCGCGTTATGTTGCAAGGTTGCGGACACAGTAATTCAGTAAGTAAAATAATAACTTGAGAGAGAAATATGCCTCATCAATTCTTATCTCCCATTGAAGATGTTCTGGAAGATGCTAAAAACGGCAGGATGTTTATCCTTGTGGATGATGAAGACCGTGAAAATGAAGGGGATCTGATTATCCCGTCCCAAATGGCAACACCCGATGCGATTAATTTTATGGCGACCCATGGTCGTGGATTAATATGTCTGGCTTTAACAGCAGCGAGATCTGAAGAATTGGGTCTGGAAATGATGTCCCAGAAAAATATGACCCGCCATCAGACAGCATTTACAACATCGATTGAAGCGGCGGAAGGGGTCACAACCGGCATTTCAGCAGCCGATCGTGCCCATACAATAGCAGTGGCTATTGATCCGACAAAAGGAAAATATGATATCGTAACGCCGGGACATGTTTTTCCGATCGTCGCGAAGCAGGGCGGGGTCCTTGTTCGTGCCGGACATACGGAAGCCGCAGTCGATGTTGCAAGGCTCGCTGGCTTAATTCCATCAGGAGTTATTTGCGAAATTATGAAAGATGACGGTACCATGGCGCGTCTGCCAGATTTGGTTGAATTTGCAAAAAAACATAATTTGAAAGTGGCGACCATTGCCGATTTAATAGCTTATCGTCGACGTAATGACAATCTAGTTGAATGTATTGATAAAACAGAAGTGGATTCCGAATTCGGGGGCAAGTTTAAAATGCGTGCTTACCTTGCGAAGGAAGATGGAATTCAACATTTTGCGCTGGTTAAAGGAAACCCTAAAACTGCAAAGCGCGTGTTGGTGCGTATGCATTCCTTTAATATTTTTGAAGACCTTCTTGGTCAAAAGGGACCGCGCAGAAGCCAGTTCAACAGGGCAATGGAAGAGCTGGGCAAGGAAGAATGCGGTGTGCTGGTTTTTCTGCGCGAAAACAGAAAAACCTATATCACTGATGAGATAGCCAAAAAAGAACAGAAAGCAACCAAGAAATCGCCAAATATCAAAAATTACGGGATTGGCGCGCAAATCCTTCTTGATGTAGGGGTAAAAGATTTTATTCTTCTTTCAGATAGCGAACAACATGTTATAGGGATTGAAGGGTACGGTCTAAACATAACCGGACATCAACGGTTTGATGAAAATATTGATCTTAAAATTGTAAAAAAGGGCATGGAATAATGAAAATCTTGATCGTTGAAGCCCGGTTTTATGAAGATATTGCGGATGAGCTGGTTAAGGGTGCAAGTCAGGTGCTTGATGCTGCAGGTGCTATTTATCAGCGTATCGCCGTACCAGGAGCACTGGAAATACCCGCAGCAATACGCTTTGCTGCTGATGGAAATGATGGTTTTGATGGATATGTGGCGCTTGGCTGTGTTATTCGCGGCGAAACAAGCCATTATGATTATGTTTGTGGTGAAAGTGCACGAGGGTTACAGGATCTGGCTATATGTGACAGATTGGCGATAGGAAATGGGATTTTAACCGTTGAAAACCGGGAACAGGCATGGGCGCGTTGTGCGGTGGATAAAAAAAACAAAGGAGGTACCGTAGCGGAAGCGGCACTAAGGATGATTGAGCTTAAAAAACATTTTGGACTTATAAGCTAATGAGTGAGGCAACATCCGCTAAAGGTGGTGCACGAAGTGCTGCAAGGCTTGCAGCCGTCCAGGCGCTGTTTCAAATAGAAGCAAATGCTTCCGAGCCAGCTCTAGTTATTAAAGAATTTGTTGATCACAGGCTTGGACAAATTATTGATGATGATCATTTCGCGCAGGCGGATGTTGCGTTTTTTTCAGATGTTGTTTCCGGTGTTGGTGAATGTCAATCTGATCTTGATAACCAAATTAAAGAATGTTTGAGTAAAGGCTGGACAATGGACCGAATAGAATCGGTTGGTCGGGCTATTCTTAGAGCGGGTGCTTACGAGTTAGTAGCCAGGCCTGATATTCCTACCAGTGTAATTATTAACGAATATGTCGATGTGGCCAAGGCATTTTTTGACGACAGTACACCTGGGTTTATTAACGGTGTCTTGGACCAGATCGCAAAACAAAACCGATAAAAAGGGGTTTTGAAACTGTCATCTTCTGAATTTGAACTGATTGAGAAATATTTTAAACCACTTGCACCGCGTGGCGAACCTGCTTATGCACTTTCGAACGACGGCGCCATTTTTACCCCAAGTATGGGAAAAAAGACAGTATATACCGTTGATACATTGGTTTCCGGAATTCATTTTTTTGAAAATGATAATCCCGAAATTATCGCAAAAAAAGCACTAAGGGTAAATCTTTCCGATCTGGCGGCTATGGCAGCGAAACCAGCGGGGTATTTGTTGAGCATTGCTCTCCCAAAAGAACTTAATAGTTTGGAAACGTGGATAAAAAATTTTGCACGTGGATTGGCGGAAGATCAGGCAAAATTTAATATTCAATTATGGGGCGGGGATACCGTTTCAACGACCGGGCCAATTACAATTTCAATAACAGCTATAGGTGAAATTGATCCGGATACAATTATATCAAGATCAGGTGCTAAAATAGGTGATCACATTTATGTTTCCGGCACATTGGGCGATGCTGCAGCAGGATTAAGATTGATTAGGGAAGGTAATAGTAATTCTGAAAGTCAGTTTTTGATTGAACGTTATAATCTGCCGCTCCCGCGACTTGAACTATCAGAAAAAATAGTTTCCATAGCGACCTCTATGATGGACATATCGGATGGACTAATGGGGGATATTTCACATATTTGCCGCCATTCACAGGTTGGCGCCGCAATTGAACAGAAAAAAATACCCATTTCAATACCTTTCGGTAATCTTTTGGCAACCAAAACAGACTATAGTGATCTGAGCTGGTGTGGTGGTGATGATTATGAACTCCTATTCACAACAGATAAAAAAAATGACCAACTTATAAGAAAAATTTCTGATGAGTGCTGTGTAAAGCTCACCAGTATCGGAAAAATCACAGATGGTCATATTGTTAAATTGCTGGATGACGAAGGTAAAGAGATTACGACTGATCAAAAGGGTTTTCGTCATTTTTAAGGACGGGATCTTAATATGGCTGAAGAAGTTAATAACGAAAAAGAACCAAATGAAAAACCAAAGGCCAGTAAAAAGCTTTTGATTATTGGCTTATTGGCGGGCCTTGTAGTCGGCGGCGGCGGTGCAGCAGGTTTTTTCATTATGCAATCCGGCTCAGCGGAAGCAGAACTGGTGCCATCGGTTCAGGAAGTGAAACCACAACTTCCGGATTATCAATATGCGCGTATGGAAGCATTGCAATTACCCTTATTTTATAATGGAAAAGTGCTAAACTACGCTGTAATCGATGTGTCTCTGGAAGTTATTGGCAATGATGACAAACTTCTGGTCGTTAGGAACAATGTTCTTGTACGAGACGCTTTATTAAGACATTTTAGCGTCAATTCTGTTGGTAGAGATGATAATCCCAATATTGTTGATTATGATAAACTGTCTGAAAAAATAAAAGAATTTTCAAACGCGGGTGCAAAGCGCGAGATCGTAAAGCGTGTTGCTATAAACTATAGCAGGAGTTATTAGTTAGTTGCCTGGTTGTGGACCATTGGATGCTGAACCAAAACGACCAATATTTCCAAATAATTCTGCAAAGAAATTGACATCCTTACCATGCGTTACCGTTTTTTTCGATACTGGATCAATGATCTTGTTATCAGCAACAGTATAGTGGCGGATATCGCTTACGTAATTGTCATCATCAAAGCTGATGGCGAGTATATCTATTTGTGAAATTTTTTCTTTAAAAAAGGCCCATCTCTCAGTTTTCTTAGAATAATAATACCAGTTTGAATCATCAAAAGTAGGCTTCATGGTAGGATTTCCAAGTAGACTCTCAACTGATCCCTTATTATCTATTTCAACCTTTATGGCACTAACCAATTTTTCATCCGGAATATACCCGCGTGTTTCTTTCATTGTAGAACAGGCTGACAGAATAAAAATAGCTGTCCCCAGAAAAATAAAATTTCTAAAAGTTATACTCATATTTTTATCGCTTTATTTAAATCTGATTACTTACAGATTTAATTGCAGTTTACACGATCACGTGTTAAGTCAGTTTTTAATATAAAATGATTACGGGCAATAAACATATTTATCGCCTGATTTAGCAACAAAATGACATTTGCCTTAACTCTAGTCAATCATTTACTATGCAAACTGCTTAAATTTTCAAAATTTGAATATGTTTTGCATATAAATCCTAACAATAAGGAATATTCGAACATGCTCGGTTTTTTGTTTAAAGATAAAAAATTGAAAAATGTGGCCTATTTATTGTTTTCAAAAGTTATTGAACAGTCAAGATTACCCGTTTTTTACACTGATTATCTGGTTGAAGACAGTATTGATGGCAGGTTTGATTTAATGGCACTGCATATGTCAATTTTAATTAATAAGCTGGATCAATCAGCGCAATCAGCCGATTTGAAAAGAATGTTACAGGAAGCTATGTTTGATAATCTCGATCTTACAATGAGAGAAATTGGTGTAGGAGATCTTGGCGTAGGAAAGAAAGTAAAAATCATGGCTGAGGCATTTTATGGACGAATGAATATTTATCAGGAAAATCTTAACCGGGGCGATCAGGATAACATGCAAAAAGCAATTCTGAGAAACTTATACAGACAGCGAAATATACCTCCTGCTGTATTGGAAAAGTTGGCTGACTATTATTTTACTCAAGGGCAATATATTAATAATCAGACAGTGTCAGATATAATGCTGGGAAATATAGCATTTGTCACTCCAAAGAGAACTTTTTCAAATGACTGAAAATATTACAAATGAGTTCAGCAGGCTATTTAATCTGGGGTTAATAAAAAAAAATCGTAAGCATGTTTCCTTGGAAGCGACTAAGATGGAGTGTCAGCTGCTTGCTAGAAGGTTTTCCATACCGGGTATAATTACACTTACGGCACAATGCTATCTATCACGGTTAACGAATAAAGAAATAGGTGATTTTTTATTAGAAGCTGATTTGAGCGCAAAAATTATTCAGAACTGTGTATTAACACTTGAAGAGATAGAAGAAAATATCCGGGAAAATTTTAAAATTATATTCAAGGATAATACCAAAGAAGATATTATAGATGATATGCATCAGGTGGAATTTGAACTGGATGACGATGATATTGTCTATGTGGAAGATATGGAAGTTGATCTTGGTGAATATATAGCGGAATATTTATCACTTTCTATAAATCCATATCCTAAAAAAGATAATGTCGATGCCAGTGAGTTTGGATATAAAATTCTAAAGGAGGACGATTTAGTGAGTGATTCAGAAAAAGTAAATCCGTTCTCAGTTTTAAAAGACCTTAAACATAAGACTTGAAGATATACTTTATTGCTATATTTTAAACTGTTATCATAAAGGCTTCTTTAATTGAAGAATGATATGTTAACAGGTGTTTATTAGGCACGTAATTTATTAAGGGTATGTTTTGACGCGTGAACTTATAATTTCATTAGACGCGATGGGTGGCGATCACGCGCCCGATATTGTCATTGAAGGAGCAAGTATTGCGCGTGAAAGAGTGCCGAATTTGCGTTTTATTATATTCGGTGATGAAACAAGGATAGTACCGCTACTTACCCGTTTTCCCATTCTGAAAAACTGTGTAGAAGTTTGCCACACTGATAAAGTAATTTCGGCTGATGAAAAGCCTAGTCAGGCTCTGCGTCGTGGTCGTGATTCTAGCATGGCACAGTCAATACAGGTAGTAAAGGACGGCAAGGCGCATGCAGCAGTTTCGGCTGGTAATACAGGTGCTCAAATGGCGCTTGCTAAGTTTATACTTAGAACCATGCCTGGTATTGATAGACCCGCTCTTGCGACTTTAATTCCGACAACCCGTGGTGAAAGTGTTATGCTTGATCTTGGTGCGAATGTTGAATGTGACGAAAATAACCTTGTACAGTTTGCGATCATGGGTGCGGCTTTTGCGCGGACAGTGCTTTTAGTTTCCAAGCCTACAGTTGCTATTCTTAATGTTGGTGTTGAAGAGCTTAAGGGGAGCGATGTGATCAAGGAAGCTGACCGCATCCTTAGAGAAGCCAATATTCCTATGAATTATAAGGGATTTACTGAAGGACATGGCCTTGGTGGCGGCGAAGTAGATGTTGTCGTTACAGATGGATTTACAGGAAATATTGCCCTTAAAACTGCCGAGGGTACAGCTAAAATGATAGCAAACCTGCTGAAGCGTTCACTCAATGAAAATTTAGTTTCAAAAATAGGCGCTCTTTTTGCAAGTTCGTCGTTGCAATCGCTCAAAAATCATCTGGATCCGAATAATCACAATGGCGCCGTATTTATGGGTTTAAATGGATTGGTTATAAAAAGTCATGGTGGTGCGACCGCAAGTGGTTTTGCAAGTGCGATTGGCGTGGCTATTGATATGGCAGAGAATGATCTTGCTGGCAAGATTACGCGTGATTTGACAAATTTTAACAGTACAGTTGAAGAACCTGATGAAGAAAAACCTGATGAGGTGGAAGACATGAATGACGATACTATTGTGGAAATGAATATCAAGGAAAAAAAATAATGCCCGTCATTCGTTCCGTGGTTGCTGGTACAGGGTCATACCTCCCTGAAAAAATCCTCACAAATAATGATTTGGAAAAAATGGTTGATACCACTGATGAGTGGATTATTGAACGAACCGGTATTAAACGGCGCCACATAGCGGCTGATGATGAGGTTACGTCAGACCTTGCAGTGAAGGCCGCAAATAAAGCGTTAGCCAGTGCGGGAATTAATGCTGATCAAATTGATCTTATCGTTCTGGCAACATCGACTGCTGATCAGACATTTCCCTCTACGGCTACAACCGTACAGCGAAAACTGGGGATTACAAAAGGTGCCGCGTTTGACGTGCAAGCTGTCTGCTCAGGTTTTGTTTATGCCCTTACAACTGCTGATAATTTTATAAAAGCCGGGCAGGCTAAAAATGCGCTCGTCATTGGAGCAGAAATTTTTTCACGCATTCTTGACTGGGAAGATCGGACAACTTGTGTTCTTTTTGGTGACGGTGCTGGTGCAGTCGTATTAACGGCGACAGCCGGTGTGGGTGATAATACTGATCAGGGAATTTTATCATCGCGTATTCATTCAGACGGTCGTTATAATGATCTGCTTTATGTTGATGGTGGTGTATCTTCTACAGGGACTATTGGACATCTTCGCATGAAAGGCCGGGAAGTTTTTCGTCATGCAGTTGTTAATCTTGCTTCTGTCGTCGGTGAAGTATTAGAAGGTTGTGGTATGGTATCAGCTGATATCGATTTAATAGTACCGCATCAAGCCAATAAACGCATTCTTGACGGCACAGCGCGTAAACTCAATGTCCCACTGGATAAGGTCGTTATAACAGTAGAAGACCATGCAAATACATCGGCTGCTTCGATCCCGCTGGCTTTGGATGTAGCCGTAAAAGATGGCCGAATCACCCGTGGAGATATATTGATTTTAGAAGCGATGGGCGGTGGATTCACATGGGGAGCTTGCTTGCTACGGTGGTAATGCACATTTTTTGTGTGACATTTTTACCTTTTTTCTTATTTTTGTATGTAAACTAGTCTATTAGGAACTATACGCATCCCTTTGATATTGACCGTATAATTATGCTACAGTAGGCTGGTAAGAAAATAAGAGGTAGGATCATGAGTGGAAAAACAGTTACAAGAGCTGACTTAATCGAAGCAGTTTATCAGGAGGTAGGGCTTTCAAGGAATGAGTCAGCTGACCTTGTAGAAACCGTTCTCGATGAAATTTCTAGTAACCTGACTAATGGAGAAAATGTGAAAATTTCTTCATTTGGGAGTTTTATTGTTCGCGATAAAGGTGGCCGCATAGGTCGCAATCCAAAAACCGGTGAAGAAGTTCCTATTGAACCAAGGCGTGTTCTGGTTTTTAGACCTTCGCAGGTTCTGAAAAATCGCGTCAGTAAATAATAATAGTAAAAATTGAGCAGTTGATGCCGCTGTTTCAGGGAAAGTATAACTGTGTAAAGAAAGAAATTGAGCTAAATGTCAGCCTCAAAACATGCGAAATCACCTAATGCTTTTAGAACGATCAGCGAGGTAGCTGATAGCATAGGGATTCCCCAGCATGTATTAAGGTTCTGGGAAAGCAAATTCAGTCAAATTAAGCCGATGAAACGTGGCGGTGGACGGCGCTACTACCGACCCGAAGATGTTGACATCATCGAGGCAATCAGAAGGCTTCTTCATGATGATGGTTATACGATTAAGGGTGCGCAAAAACTACTCCGCGAACATGGTGTCAAAGCAGTTGTTCAACAAACATATGTTGTCCATAATATTGAAGAGGTGCCAACTTTGCCGGAAGCATCAAATGAAGATTTGCCGGATGGTAAGTCAATTAAAACTATTCGTGATGACCTTGAACGGATAAGACAGAATTTAGCAGAATCTTTAAGAAAATAGATAGTACATAAGTGATACTATTGATTATTTAGGTCAATGAACCATACTTCCCGAAAAAATATCCTGATAATATATAATCCTGCTGCTGGAGCAGGATCGATAAAGAAACTGGACGCCGTTATTGAAATAATCAGGAGTAAGGGAATAAATGTAACTAAGTCTAAAACCCGTTATGCGGGTCACGCACAGGAAATAGCAGCCCAGTCAAAAAATAAAAATTATGATCTTGTCGTTGCTGCTGGTGGAGACGGTACCATGAACGAAGTGGTAAACGGCATCTATCCCGGCAAAATGCCTGTCGCAATTATCCCTTTGGGCACAGTTAACGTGCTAGCATTGGAGATAGGCTTAAAGAAAACGGTTAGGTCTATTGCTGATTATATTGCATATGGGTGCGCAAAACCCTGCTGGCTGGGCCGTTCCAATGACCGGTATTTTTTATTGATGATGAGTGCCGGATATGATGCGAAAGCCGTAGCTTATGTAAATAAATCACTGAAAATTGTTATTGGTAAACTGGCTTACATGTTTTCCTTTATAAAAACATTAATTGGTACAAGCCCTTCGGTATATGATGTGGATATAGAAGCTAAAAAATATAAATGTTTTAATGTGATCGTAAGCAATAGCAGGCTTTACGGTGGCAATTTTATAAGCGCACCGGAAGCAGGTCTTGATAAAAATTATCTCGTGATATCCATGACACAAAAGGGCGGACGGATTAACGCGCTTAAATATGCTTTATGCATGTTTATGGGGCGATATCCAAAATTAAAGTCAGTCCAAAATATTAAGGCGATCAAGTGTTATATTCGCTGTCCAAATGCCCCGGAACCAATTCAGCTTGATGGTGATGCAACGGGTGAATTGCCAACGCAAATATCAGTTTCGGATGAATATATTATGCTATTGCGTCCCTAATTTTGTACTCCGTTTGTCGCAATTAAATCATCAATTACGTCTTCGGAATAATCAAGCAGTCCTCCAAAAGCCTTGGCAATTTCACGTCTTGCCGATTGGTCATAATTCTTTTGTGTTATTAACTCGGCTTTTCTGGCTTTAAGGGCTTTGTATTTTTCCAAAGTATCCCCCTTATAAATGACGAATAATGTAAGCCCATCGGTTAGAGAGGCGGGAAATAAATCTGTTACAAGAAAATCATCTTCGCGGTAGTACAGAACGCCGTTGCGGTCCGTGGTATTTTTGATGACAGTTTCCCATTTATCAGCTTCTTCCGTCGTGAACATTTCACTAAGACCGATTTGTTTTACATCCATTTTAACCACTTCGGCGAAGGCGGCCACGACACCCATATGAAAATGGATATTATCCGTTGTAAATTCTTCCAGATTAATTTCTTCGGCGGTTGTTTCCTGGGAACAGCTGCTTAGGATAAATGGCATGAGTAATATGAATGACAGTTTTTTGATCATTTTAATTTCCGATTTTAATATTTTTTGAAATGGTATAAATAATTTCACCAAAGATCAATTGGCCTGTTGCGGTAATGTTGTGCAGTCGTTATATTGCACCACCATTTAACGGAATGTAGCGCAGCATGGTAGCGCGCTTCACTGGGGGTGAAGAGGTCGCAGGTTCAAATCCTGTCATTCCGACCATTTTTTAAGCCTCTAACTATTTTTTAGTTAGGGGCTTTATTTGTGAATAAATTTAACTAATACCGGTTCCGGCATTTGCCGGAACCGGACAGAGGTCAATGACTTGTGGGGGAACAATTCGTGTCATCGACATCATGTTCTTTAAATTAAGATAACGAACACATATTGACTGATGTGTATAAGGCAATGACGATAATTTTTATGGTTGTTACATTTTTTTGTGTAACGTTTTTGTGACCAGACCGTCTTTAAGTTACCCGCAGCGTTTGCGCCAGTGGCAGAGGTATACATATTCAACGTTCTCCTGGTAATCCTCCAGGTCCAACCTTTGTCACTGGAGCAAATCTATAAAATCTGGTGGCCTTATGCGATATAAAGTCTTGTTCTTGTATATACAGGTCATGATATTTATGATGATATAGTCTGTAATTGACTGAAATATATATTTTTAAAATTACAAATTTCTATAAAATAGATAATATCATAATTATCGCAAATGGGAGGAACGAATGTCAAAAATAATGAAACTGAACAGAAGAGATTTTATTAAATTGGCCAGTACCGTGTCAGCCGGGGTTGTGCTTACCGGTTCATCAGCAACAATGGCCCGGGCACAGGAATCTGGCATGGCCGGACCACCGCCGCAAACGGTTGAAGATCAGTTTGATACATGGGTAGAACTTAACATTGATAACCTGAAGCATAATATTGCGGAAGTGCGCAAAAAAATAAATGGCCGCCCCATCATGGCAGTGGTCAAATGCAATGCTTACGGTCATGGGATTGTGGAAATTGCCCAAAGTATGGCACTCGAAGGGATCGAACATTTTGCGGTTGTAAAAATGGACGAAGGGGAACTGCTTAGACATAATCAGGTTAGTGGCATGATCCTTAATCTGGGGCCATTTTCAGCGCGGGATGCCCGTACCGCTATTACTCATAACATCAGTCAGTCAGTATTTTCCGATGCGGTCGATATTTTAAATGAAGAAGCGAGAAAGCTTAACCGTATCGCAAAAGTACACATTAAAATTGATACTGGGCTTGGACGTGTCGGTGTTCCCTATAATATTGCAGATGCTTTTGTCGAAAAGGTTGCAGCACTTTCACATGTTGAAATTGAAGGTGTACTGACGGCCATGACAGAAGATGCCGACTTTAATCCGGTACAGATTGAACGTTTGAACGCCGTTTATGATAACGCGAAGGCAAAAGGCATCGATTTGGGCATTCGCCATGCTGCCTCTAGTGCAGAAGTAGATCATGATCCCGGTTCACATCTTGATATGGTTCGGCCCGGCAGTGCACTTGTCGGGCTAGAGCCTATGCCCAATATGGATATAAAACCGGTTCTGGGTGTAAAAACGCGGGTAATTTATGTAAAGGATATGGAGCCGGGTGAATCAATAGGGTATCATCAGGCCTTCAAGATTGAAAAACCAATGCGTATTGCGACACTTCCGCTTGGCTATTCCGATGGGTTTTCTTTAAATAGCGTCAATAATGCAAATGTGATTATCAAGGGTAAAAAATATCCAATGATTGCCCTGATAACGGCCAATCATACATCAATTGATGTGACGGGTTCCGATGGAATTGAAATTGGCGATACGGTCACCATAATTGGCAGGGATGGCAACGAAGAAATAACAAATACCGAATATTCGAACCAGACCGGCGGCCATGCGTATCATACGGCTAACTGTCTTAAGCCTTATCTGACACGGTTAAAAGTATGATCGGATAAATTGGAATTTAAAGCAAATTCAGTGATTTAAAGCTGCTATGACCTCCTTTTGAGATAATAAGGTGATCATGGAGTATAACCCCAAGCTGCTTTCCTATTTGATTGATTTGTTTGGTCATTTCAATGTCATCACGGCTTGGGGCAGGGTTTCCGCTGGGATGGTTATGTACCAGAATGATGGCTGATGATCCCAATTCCAAGGCTCTTTTGATAATTTCGCGGGGATATACGGGGGTATGATCAATGGTCCCTTCATGCATTTTTTCATCAGCAATAAGTCTGTTCCGCCGGTCAAGAAACAGCACGCTAAATTGTTCCTTCTTTTTATATGCGATCTGCGCGCTACAATAATCCAGTAGTGCCTGCCAGTTATTCAGGACGGGTTTTTCTAAAACTGCCCCTTCGGCAAGTTTTTGTGCTGTGGCTTCCGCAAGTTTCAAGATTGTAATGACATTTTCATCTACACCGGAAACGTCGGCTAGTCGTTCCGGTTCGGCACTGATGACTTCCGCGTATGATCCAAATATTCTAATAAGCTCTTTGGCCAGTGGTTTGAAATCGCGCCTGGGGATCGCGGTCATAAGTTGAAGTTCCAAAAGCTCATAATCTGCTAGGGCACTTAATCCCCCTTTTCGGAACCGTGCCTTTAGCCTTTCTCTATGTCCTTTTTGATGGTCATCAGCCATAGGGCGGTTTTGTATGACCCTCAGGTGAAAGTGTGAATATCTCTACACCGTCTGCTGTCACCCCCATACTATGCTCAAACTGTGCTGATAATGATTTATCACGCGTCACAGCCGTCCAGTCATCCGCCAGAACCTTTACATCTTTTGTGCCCAGATTAATCATGGGTTCGATCGTAAAGAACATACCTTCTTTCAGTACGGCCCCTTCGCCCGGCCGGCCATAATGAAGCACATTCGGGCTATCGTGAAAAATACGGCCAAGGCCATGTCCACAAAAAACTTCAACGACACTGCAACGTTCACTATGTGCATATTGCTGGATTGCATAACCGATATCCCCCATTGTATTGCCGGGTTTTACCTGTTCAATACCACGCATCAGGCATTCATATGTAATATCTACTAGGCGCTTGGCTTTTACACTTGGCTCCCCCACATAGAACATCCGGCTTGTATCGCCGTACCATCCATCAACAATTACTGTAACATCAATATTGATGATATCCCCATTCTTCAGCTTTTTCGGGCCGGGTATCCCATGACAAACAACATGATTAATAGATGTGCAAATTGATTTTGGAAAACCATTATAATTAAGTGGCGCACTAATGGCACCATGATCAGCAACGAAATCTGCACACAGCTTATCAAGTTCATCGGTTGTGATCCCCGGCTGAACGTGCGGTGTAATCATATCCAGTGTCCGCGCAGCCAAATTGCCGGCTTTTCTCATGCCTTCAAAATCTGCGGGATCGTAAATTTTAATAGCACTTGTTGCTTCAACTGGTGCGTCTGATGCTTTTACATATCTCATTCATTAACCAATACTGGAACAGTTTTATTCACTTTAATAGCCAAAGGTGAAACATCACATTTATAACAATATGCTTCAACACCTTTATCTTTTGCAACTTTTAACGCATCAGCATAAGTGGGGTCAATGTCTGATGCAATTCTCATGCCTTTAATGTCTGGCCTTTGTGCCAGGTACAGCATGACACTTCGATAGCCTTGATCCACCATATCTCCCAATTCTTTAAGATGTTTGGTGCCGCGACTGGTGACGGCATCTGGAAATTCACCCATCCCTTTTTCGCGGCTCATGGTGACATTTTTAATTTCGACATAGCAATCAGGCTTGCCGTCAGTTGAACCGCTCAGAAATATATCAATTCGGCTGTTTTCACCGTATTTCATTTCTCTTTTTAAATTTTTATAACCCTGCAATTCTGAAATTGTGCCATCCAAAATTGCTTCCTCCACCAATTTGTTGGGCAGGGAAGTATTTATGCCAACAGGTACGTTTTCTGCCTGAACGATTTCCCATTTATAATTTAATTTGGCGTTTGGGTTAGTCGCAGGCGAAAGCCATACTTCATTGCCTTCATCTTTTAAACCAAGCATTGACCCGCTATTAGCACAATGTGCAGTAACGATTTCGCCACTATCCAATTTAACATCTGCTAAAAAACGTTTATACCTTTTTATCAGGATACCGTGGAAAAGTTCATGTTCAAATTTCATATCTTACGATATAGTCTCAATTGAACGTGGATTCAATCAGGTTGACGGATAAATGGGAAAAAAAGTCAAAGCAGCGCTTATTATAATCGGTGATGAGATACTCTCTGGCAGAACCAAGGACGCCAACCTGAATTATTTGGCAAACTGGTTAAATGGTATTGGGGTTGTTCTTGATGAGGTCAGGGTTATTCCGGATGTTGCACAGCGAATAATTGACAATGTCAATGATTGTCGCTTCCAGTTTGACTATCTTTTCACAACTGGTGGTATTGGCCCGACGCATGATGATATTACAGCCGAAAATGTTGCAAAGGCATTTGGTGTGCCCTTAACCTTGAATGAGGATGCAAAAAAGATGCTTGCCGATGCGGTGGGAACAGATAATCTGACACCCGCAAGGCTAAAAATGGCGATGATACCTGAAGGGGCCAGCCTCATCAAAAATCCGGTCAGTGCTGCGCCGGGATTTCAAATGGAAAATGTTTTTGTTTTAGCCGGTATTCCAGTGGTGATGCAGGGAATGCTGCTTGATATTGAACATAGGATTTCTGGTGGTGCAAAAATACTATCCAAAGCGCTTCACGTATTCGCAGGGGAGAGTATTTTTGCAGATATCCTTGTCGAAGTAGAGAATAGCTACGAATATTTATCGATTGGAAGTTACCCATTTTACAAGGCCGGTTCTTACGGTGCGACATTTATTTTGAGAACTGTGATTGAAAGTGACTTAAACAAGGCCTATATGGAACTTCAGGATAAAATCAGCAAAAAGGGATTTGAATCGTTTGAAGGGGAAGCATTACAAGGGCATAATTAGGTTTTTTTCTAAAAAAATAAAAAAAATTAATTCTTTGTGTTCACATAAGTGAAAGAATGTGGCATACCCACCTTTCATTTTACCTGCTACTAGTTTTCAAAGGCGCTCGTGGTGAAATAGGTAAACACAGCAGACTTAAAATCTGCCGCCCCCTGGGGCTTGCCGGTTCAATTCCGGCCGAGCGCACCACTTGTTAACAATTCCTTAAGCCCCTGAAAATAAACACATAAAAGGTATCGTTTCCATTAATGATTTTTCTTTGCCTTGTGTGTAAAATCATGTTTTTTTCATTTCCGACACTGAGAATTTTGAAATTCATGAATTTACCGCATTTGAAAATCTTGTTTTTGTATTTCGGCACTTTGCTGATCGAATCTTGATGCTGCGTCAAATAATTTAAAAAAATCGACTTTGAAAGCCTTGAAAAATAAAGAAATTTAGATTTTGTTAACCTTGTGCGTTTAAAAATTATCAATGTAAAAGAAGAATATATTTTACAGGATTTTTAGGGGCTAAAGTTTAGTTAAATAGCACATGAATGATAAACTCTCATCAGAAGGCTTCATAAAGCTTGCGCAGGATAATTCAGAAGGATCAAAAAAGGTTCTGATGGAAAATATTTCCGATATGTTTTTATCCCCCGAAGGGCGCCTGAAGGTGGTACAATTGGGGTGCGTATCCAGCATGTTGCTGATGATGTTGTCGGCATTACGGTTTGGGATACCGGGATTGGTATTCCACCGGAACAGCAGGATCTGGTTTTTGAAAAATTCCATCAGGACCGTGGCCATATTTATTCGCGTAAAGAGGAAGGTACCGGCCTTGGACTTCATATTTCAAAGCATCTTGCAAAACAAATGGTTGGCGATATCCTCCTTAAAAGCAAGGTAGGCGAAGGTTCAGAATTTACAGTGCTATTAACAGTCGCAAAAGATATTATCTAACTTAACTGATAAACTGCTCCATAAGAATGCGTTCTTCCAACGTTTGTTCTTTGTCGAATAGTAATGTTTTAGCGTGCGACAGATCCTGAAAAATACAAACACTACTTACATTGCGTACCTCGATTGTATCTGCAACGGCACTGACGGGCCTTTTTGAAGGCTCTGATATTTCAAATTTCACACTTGATGTATGTGAAAGAAGGGCGCCACGCCATCTTCTGGGGCGAAATGCGCTTATAGGCGTAAGTGCCAGAATATTTGCATTCATTGGTATGATTGGACCATGGGCAGATAGATTATAAGCTGTGCTGCCGGCAGGAGTTGATAGAATAACACCGTCACACATGAGTTCTGAAAGTCTGAGCTTTTCATCAACAGAAATTTTGATTTTTGCGGTTTGTCGGGTTTCACGTAGCAAGGATACTTCATTAAAGGCAATCGCTTCGACAGTTTGTCCGTCAATGGTTTGGGCAATCATTTTTAAAGGATGCATCGTAACTGGTATAGCCCCGGTTATTTTTTGATGAATATCATCGGGTGAATATTCATTCATAAGAAATCCGACAGTTCCCAAATTCATTCCGAATATCGGTTTATCAACATCAAGCAGTTCATGAAGCAAATGGAGCATATAGCCATCACCACCCAATGCAACAATAACGTCTGCTTCATCAACGCTTACAAAATTATAAAGCGATCTTAAATGATCTGCTGATGATTTTGCAACATCACTTTCGCCATTTAATAGTGATAACTTTATGTCATGATCAGACATGTTTTTACCTAACATTGAACATATTTCTAAAATCAGTGTTAGAATATAGGAGTGCTTGCTGAGTCTTCAACCCATTTATGCAATATGGCTTTTGCGCGTTGTTCGTTTGTTTTTACAAATTGACTGTAAGTATGTTCAATCTCTTGTGGTGATAACTCAGCATCCATCATTTTTGCTTCACGTGTAAGCTTAAACATGGTCATGAAAACCGACTTATCAATTTTTGCTGCACAGCACGCTATTGCAAGCGCTGCAGGTCCGCGCTCATAAAGAATATTGCACATAATTTCATCAGGAATATGTAGAATTTCAGCAAAAGCCAGTTCGAACAATCGGATGTTACCCTGACGAAGGCTTTTCATCAAAAATGAAATATGTAACTTATCGGCTTTTTTGAGTTTTTCTATAAGCGTTTTTTCGTTGTCAGCATGGTTTTGCTTTGCGGCATCTTCCTGTTTTAATTCTTTTATGGATGCCCGCAATATTTTGATCAAGTTCCTCCGCACTGAATGAATGGATATCCATAAGTTCCTGCTTTAATGCCATGGAAACCCAGGTATACATTCTGGCGGCTATATGCTTTGGCAGGTCATGCCGTTGAACATGAGGGGATTGAAGATCTTCTCTTGTACGCGATTTTTCAACTATTTCCTCTATAGTTTCATTATCAATTTTCGCGGCCTGGTTCGTCAACAAGGCAATAATAACACCGTCATCATCAGTTTTTACAAGTTCTCTTGATACTTCTGATGAAAGCATTTTACGCGCAGCAATACTTAATTGATTTTGCCTTGATTTTCGCTGAATAATATTGACCAGTTCTTTATCTGTCAGAAGTGTGTTTTGCACAAGGATGGGATTTGCAACGTCAATTTCATCGTTGGCCAGTAATAAAATAAGCTCAACAGGAACATCATCCCTATCTGCTAAACGAAGTGACAGTTTTTGTCTGATCCCAAGTTCAATAGGAGAAATAATTCTGCCAAGAATATCCATCATCAATTCGATTTCTACAGAGGAAATCTGTTGATGTTGCGTTTCGATCAAATCGGTAATTCCGTCGAATAGTTCTGCGCGGCCGCTTTTACTG
The DNA here is from genome assembly GCA_038106445.1 of Kordiimonadaceae bacterium. Classification (GTDB taxonomy): domain Bacteria; phylum Pseudomonadota; class Alphaproteobacteria; order Sphingomonadales; family Emcibacteraceae; genus Pseudemcibacter. The sequence goes on from JAYODU010000005.1 coordinate 66,062, forward strand.
CTGTCGTGGGCAAGTTTGATCAGGTTCTGAATTTCTTCGCCAGTCGTATTTTTTATATCACTCATTTATTCCACACCGAGTTCCGAAATAATGGCCCATCAAGATTTCGGTAGTTATATCATTTAACTTTCAGATGAGTATAAAATCAAAAGGTTAAGAATATACAACATTTTAACCATAAAAATAATTTTTACAGGGGTATATAGCTATCAACCATCAACGAATGATGTCTAAGGCTGTATTTTCAATGTCAGAAAGTGTTTTAATGACGTTAGCATTTGCCTTGTAGGCGTGTTTGGCTTTGATCAGTTCGGAAAATTCTATAGCATGATCAACATTAGGGATGTTCACAAAACCCTGTTCGTTCGAAACCGGGTCATTGGGGCTAAAAACCCTTAAAGAAGAAGGGCTTAACGGTACTTTTGTTGCAACGACACCACCATGTTTTAGGGGAGTGTTAATCACGCGCTGAGGCACATATGCACGCGCAGTCCGTATAGCAGCGGTTAAGGTGTCACCGCCTTCGGGTGTGGACGTATTAAATGCATTAACGATATTATTGGCAGCTGTGCTTGCCCGTGTTGATGCAGCCAAAAGTCCTGATAAACTTGTGTTAATTCCATTAATCATGACAAAAGAATAAAAAAAAACCTACTAAAGTTCCATTAATAGTTACTAAAAATTTTAATTAAAACTAGCGCTCATTTTCAGCTATTTTTGCAAGTGCTTTTGATAAATTTAATGAACCAAGCAATCTGCTTTCAATCTTTGACCATTTTCTTACATAAACAAGTTTGTGATCAGGGCGGATTTTGGTGACGCTTCCCTGTTTGGTCAAAAATTCAATAAGTCCGGCCGGATTGGCAAATTTTGAATTTCTGAATGAGATAATTGCGCCTTTTGGGCCTGTTTCGATTTTTTCGATACCCGCCCTGCGACAATATAACTTGATCTCAATTATTTTAAGCAGATGCTCCACTTCTTCCGGCAATTTACCGAAGCGATCAATCAGTTCGGCACCAAATGCATCAACATCAAGTTTATCCTTAAGCTCCGCAATACGCCTGTATAGTGACATCCGCAAGTTCAGGTCCTTGATGTATTGTTCGGGGATCATAACTGTCGCCCCGACATTTATTTGCGGAGACCAGGCATTATCCTGTTCTTCTTCTGCGTATCCCGATTTAGCCTGGGCAACCGCCTCTTCAAGCATTTGTTGATAAAGTTCAATGCCAACTTCTTTGATATGGCCGGATTGCTCATCACCTAACAGGTTACCCGCCCCGCGGATATCCAGATCATGGCTGGCAAGGGTAAATCCTGCGCCAAGTGTATCCAGGGTTTGTAGAACATGAAGACGTTTTTCAGCCTGTGGTGTGGGAATTTGGTGAGGCCGTAATGTTAAATATGCATAGGCACGCACCTTGGAACGTCCAACCCGCCCACGTAACTGGTATAATTGTGCCAATCCATAATTATCCGCACGGTGAATAATCATTGTATTGGCTGTCGGGATATCAAGGCCGCTTTCCACAATTGTAGTTGAAAGAAGCACATCATAAGCACCGTCATAAAAGGCATTCATAATGTCTTCGATCTGTCCTGGTGGCATTTGACCATGTGCTATTACAAATTTGACTTCCGGCACAGTTTCACGCAGAAATTCACCCACATGTTTCAAATCGGAAATGCGTGGACAAACGTAAAAACTTTGACCGCCACGATAATGTTCACGCAGTAGTGCTTCGCGGATGACAAGATCATCCATGGGAAGCACAAAAGTCCGCACGGCAAGCCTGTCAACCGGCGGGGTAGCAATAAGACTAAGACTTTGTATGCCGCTCATGGCAAGCTGCAATGTCCGTGGGATCGGTGTTGCTGTAAGGGTGAGCACATGTACGGTACTTTTCAGCTTTTTTAATTTTTCCTTATGTACCACGCCGAAATGCTGTTCTTCATCAATTATAAGAAGTCCAAGATTATTAAATTTGACACTGTCGCTAAGTACTGCATGGGTGCCGACAATAATTTCGCAGTCACCTTTAGCAGCCTGTTCACGGGTTTGTTTTTGATTATTAGCGGGTACAAGCCTTGAAAGATGGCCGATCCTGATATTGAACCCCTTAAAACGGTCAGAAAATGTTTTGAAATGCTGTCGTGCCAGCAATGTTGTCGGGGCAACAATTACAACCTGATATCCTTCCATTACAGCCAGAAATGCTGCACGTAATGCAACTTCGGTTTTGCCAAAACCAACATCTCCGCAAATCAACCGGTCCATTGGCCTGCCACTGGAAAGATCTTCTACTACATCTGCAATCGCGTTTAATTGATCGTCAGTTTCATTAAAAGGGAACCTTGCACAAAATTCATTATAAAGTCCGTCTGCAGGTTTGATAATTTCGCCTTTACGCATTGCACGATCAGCTGCAACTTTGATCAATTCATCCGCCATTTCACGGATGCGTTTTTTAAGTTTGGCTTTACGTCCCTGCCACGCCGCACCGCCAAGTTTATCAAGTCTTGCATTGCTGTCTTCGTTTCCGAAACGGCTTAATATTTCAATATTTTCAACGGGAACATAAAGTTTGTCACCGTCCTGATAAATAAGCAGAACGCAATCATGTGCGGCACCATTAACATCAATATTTTTAAGCCCCTCATATCGTCCAATGCCATGATCCAAGTGTATGACCAGATCACCGGGGGTCAGTGCTGATGCTTCCGAAATAAAATTTTCCGCCTTACGGGTACGTCTGGCTTTTCGTATCAGGCGATCACCCAAAATATCTTGCTCAGATATGATAGCAAAGCTGTCAGTTTCAAAGCCATGCTCGATGGGAAGAATAATTAAACCTACTTTATCTTTGGTAAGTTGTTTTGCCCTTTTCCAATTATCAATAAGTTGATGGCCGGCCATTCCGTGATCATTGAGTACGATGCTTAACCGGTCACGTGCACCTTCACTATAACTGGCGATGAATATTGTTTTTTTATCCTCTTGTTTTGCAACAATATGTTTTCTTAAGACATCGTAGATATTGGTATTTTTGTCATTTCGTTCCGGGGCAAAATTACGCCCGGTGGTGGCTTTAAACGTTCTGACATTTTCAGCATTGGGTACATCAAATGGATTGAACTTATGCATATTGAATTTTTTTTCATACTCTCGCCATTCATCCGCCGGCATAAACAATGTTTCAGGAGGAATGGGTTTGTAAGGTGCAATTGTATCTTTTCTCGCGGGTGCCTCTGCCAGTGCTGTTTTTCTGGCCAGGTAGTAATCAGAAACGGAATTTAATCTTGTTTCAAGTGCTTTATGGGTTAGCTTGTCCATTGTGACATGAGCATTGGGTATATAATCGAATAATGTATCAAGCTTTTTGTGAAAATAGGGTAGCCAATGTTCCATACCGGCATGTTTACGTCCTTCACTGACGGCTTCATAAAGCGGATCATTGTTTCTTGCCGGTCCAAATTCGGCAACATAGGCACGCTTGAAATTCTGGATAGAATTCTCATCAAGGAAAACTTCTCCCATCGGGACCAAAGCAATGGTATTAATTTTGTCTTCAGTACGCTGGCTTATCGGATCGAATACTTTAATCGTATCGATTTCATCACCCCAAAGATCAATCCGCACCGGTTTTTCAACACCTGGGGGGAAAATGTCGATGATACTACCGCGTATGGCATAATCCCCCGGGTCCACCACGGTGCTTGCCCGTGTGTAACCATTGTGACTTAGGTAGTTTGTAAGCCCCTTTGTATCAAGCACATCACCGACAGATGAATTGAAACTTGCATTTTGGATTGTTTCCTTTGCCGGAATGCGTTGGGTGACAGCGTTAATTGTGCTGATAATGACCTGTGTTTTTTCTGGGTTTAAAATTTTTATAAGGCTCGTCATCCGCCGTGCAAGAATATCCTGATTAGGAGAAACCCGGTCATATGGGAGGCAGTCCCACGCCGGGAAGGTAATAACATCCAGATCCGGCTGAAAATATGAAATAAGCTCTGCAATATTGTCCATACGAATATCGTCGCGGGCAATATGAAGAATTTGACCCTTTCCCATTCCCGCCGCTTCCTGAGATAATACAAGCGCATCCATGCCTTCCGGCACATTAGAAAGAATGAGGGATTTAGTAGCAGACGTTATATGGGTCACTTGATTATCTTTATATAATCAATGGACTTTAGCATGGCCATGACTTCATTGTTATATTGTTCAGGCACAACTTTATCGCCCGTGATCCACGCGACAAGGTCTGAATCGGGTTCCCGCAGCATATTCTCATAATCATCCAGCTGTTCTGATGATAATGTATCCAGAAATTGATCTGCAAAAGAACCAAGAAGAATATCAGCTTCCTTGATCCCCCGGTGCCAGCTTCTGAACTTTAATCTTTTTCTACGGATTTCAATATTTTCATCTTTATCGATCTTGCCTTCAATAAATCCGGGTGTGTTAAATTGCTCCAATTAACTTCTCATCTGACTGTTGCTAGGATATATTAGTTGTATATAAAAATATTTTGTAAATTTAAACCTATAATACCATTATTAATGTGAGGGTGAATGCGGCCAGAGATTTTATTTCCACTTTTTGCGAATACGACAACTTTGCCTGGGGTTGGCAGTCGTATAGCCGCAAGTCTTGAAAAGATAGCAGGAAGCAGGATCATTGAAATGTTGTGGCATTTGCCCGTGGATATTATAGATAGACGTAATTCACCAAAGCTTGCAGACATTAAATATGATCAGATCGTGACGGTGGAAATAACAGTTGGCAAACATGATATCGCTCCGGCAAAAAGTAAAAAACCTTATCGTGTTTACTGCCATGATAATACTGGTACAATTCAGCTTATATTTTTTCACCCTAGGCATGATTATCTGGCAAAGCAACTTCCCGAAGGTGAAAAGCGTCTGATTAGTGGCAAGGTGGAATTATATAATGGTCAGTTACAAATGAGCCATCCTGACTATATTTTACCACTGGATAAAAAGAATGAAATCCCATTGGTCGAACCGGTATATCCGTTAACTGCCGGCATCAGCGGTAAAGTCATGACACGGATAATGGGTGATTCCTGTAAAAAAGCGGGAGAACTGCCTGAATGGCTTGACGTGTCGCTACTGAAGCGTGAAAAGTGGGGCAGTTGGTATACTTCGTTGCTTACTGCGCATAACCCAACGGACGCTGCGGGGATTCCTTCAAGTGCAAAAGCAAGAATGCGCCTGGCTTATGACGAATTGCTTGCCAATCAGCTTGCGCTTGAAATAATGCGCAAACAAACGAAGAAGAAAAAAGGCCGGGTGATGAAATCTAACGGTATGCTTTTGAATAAAACAATTAAGTCGCTACCTTATGAACTTACAGGTGCACAAAAAAGGTCAATTGATGAAATAAAAAAGGACATGGAAGATGGTGCAGCCATGATGCGGCTTCTCCAGGGGGATGTTGGTAGCGGTAAAACGGTGGTTGCCCTTTTAAGTATGCTTATAGCGGTGGAAAACGGAGCACAGGCGGCGTTACTTGCACCAACTGAAATTTTAGCAAGACAGCATTATGCGGGACTAACCGAGCTTTCAAAAATAACGGGCGTTAATATTGCCATCCTTACAGGAAGGGATAAGGGTAAATCCCGTGAAAAATTACTCTCGGATCTTGTGGACGGGAATATTGATATTTTAATAGGAACGCACGCAATATTTCAAAAAAGTGTTATTTATCATGATCTTGCGGTCGTGGTTATTGATGAACAACACCGCTTTGGTGTTGAACAGCGCATGGCCCTCGCTGCAAAGGGCAAACAGGGATTAGGTGTAGATATTCTGGCCATGACCGCAACGCCGATTCCCCGTACGTTAACACTTACTGTGTATGGTGATATGGATGTTTCACGGCTTGATGAAAAACCACCGGGCCGTATGCCCATAGATACCCGTGTTATGCCACTTAACCGTCTTGATGAAATTGTATCAGCTGCCAAAAGGGCGATTGAAGGTGGTGCGCGTCTTTACTGGGTATGCCCGTTAGTAGAAGAATCTGAAGTATTGGATCTTGCCGCCGCGGAAGAAAGATACCGGCATTTGACGCAAGTTTTTGGTGATCGTGTGGAGTTAGTGCACGGGAAAATGAAAGCGCACGATAAAGATGATGTTATGGCCAAATTTGAAAGGGGTGATATTGATATTCTCGTAGCAACCACAGTCATCGAAGTTGGTGTTGATGTGTCAGAGGCAACCGTTATGATCATTGAACATGCCGAGCGCTTTGGTCTATCACAGCTTCATCAGTTGCGGGGACGGGTAGGGCGTGGGACGGGAAAATCAACATGCCTGCTTCTTTATGGTAATATGCTGGGAAAAACCGCAAAAGCGCGCCTTTGCATAATGCGTGAAACCGAAGACGGCTTTTTAATTGCAGAAGAAGATCTTAAGTTACGCGGTGCGGGGGAATTACTTGGCACAAGACAAAGCGGTCTTCCCAAATTTAAGGTCGCCAGTCTGGATGATCATCATAAACTTATTCCGATGGCGCGGGATGATGCCCGCTTGATATTATCAAATGATCCTGATTTATCCTCGGAAAGAGGAAAAAATTTGCGAATATTACTCTATCTTTTTGAACGAGATGAGGGTGTTAAATATCTTAAATCCGGATAAATACATCGTATCGTGTTGATTTTCCGGTAATCTGGTGAGATGGCCTTGGAAGCTCATCCATTGGTCTTGCATGTTGTGGCCATTTCAAAACGACACGTTTTGTTGCATATTTCAAAGCGACATTCATCAATTTCCCGGCATCTTCATCAGTACCGACAATGTCACGTATGATACGCATTTCTTTTTTTACAAGCGCAGATTTACTTCGGGGGGGATGCATGGGGTCGATGATCACTATTTTCGGTTTTATTGATGGCAGTAATTCAATTGCATCACCGTGAATAAGTGTCATTCGTTCTATCACTTCAGCATATTTATAGCTTTCATTTTTTGCACGGACCATGGCATCATGAAGCAGTGAATGCATTTGTGGGTTTCTTTCTATCATGGTGACATTTGCACCAAGGGACGCAAGCAGGAAAGCGTCACGGCCAAGTCCGGCAGTTGCATCTATTATATGTAAATTGGTTTTACCTTTAAGGCCAACTGCCTTTGGTAGAGCCTGCGACCTGCCGCCCCCCTGACGAAAGCGGTAGCCCACGGGTCCATCAACAAAATCACAGATCAGGCCTTGATCCTTATTTTGCATTTTTACGCGGAAGGTCTTCAGGATTAACCAGTCCGGCACTAATAACATATTTGGCGCCCTGATCGGGGGTCATATCCAGATAAATCAGATCTTTCCTGGGAACGAAAAGCAAAAATCCGGATGTGGGGTTAGGGGTTGTCGGTAAAAACACATTGACAACTTCATCTTCCATTTTGGTTTGTATTTCGCTTTTGTTTTCAGCAGATACAAAGGCTATTGCCCAGATGCCCTTACGCGGATATTCCACCAGAACGACGTCGCTGAAGCTTTTTGTATCCTGTGCAATAACGGTTTCAAATATCTGCTTTAAGGTTCCATAAATGCTGCGAAAGACTGGCATACGGTCAACAATGCGTTCCCCGAAACGGATAAGGGCGCGCCCGAAGAGATTAGCCGTTAAAGCACCGAGAAGGATAAGGAATATGACAACGGTGACAAGGCCCAGACCGGGGATTGAAAATGGCAGATAATTTTCCGGATTATAAACAGTCGGAATAAGCGGTTTGATATGATCATCGACAAATGTAATAAACCACCAGCCAATATAGGTCGTGATGCCAATCGGAGCGGCGACCACAAGGCCGGTAAGAAAATATCGTCGCATACGATGAAGGAAACTAAGTTGTTTGGCAGGTTCAACAAATATAGGTTCCGGGGTCTGTGTTTCGTTTTTATCGTCCATCTACAAGTCTTTTTGAAATAATCTGTATGTTTTATATTTCACACAGCCAATCGTTTCCAGTAGTTTCGAAAGGCGGGTATTTTCTTCGAGTACCCATGATAACTCAGCTGTATGACAGCCTAATTTAATCGTGCTTTGTCGGCATGCTTCAAATAGTCCGAATGACATAATACCACTTAATCTGCTATTTTGATATTCTTTACGAACCCCCATCAACGGTACACGCACCGTTTTAAAGCTTGGGTTTAATTTCAGTCGCCACAGCAGTTTAAAAATACCAAAGGGGAAAAGCTTACCATCAAGATCAGAAATAATTTCATTAACGTTCGGCAATGTCACCATCATGGCTTGCGGGACCCCGTCAATTTCAGCAATATACGTGAAATCTTCTCTTATGATCATTTTTAACTCTTTTACCGCATGATCAAGTTCTGCTTCGGTAAAGGGGATGTATTTCCAGTTGTCTATCCATGCATCATTAAAAATATCGAGAATAATTTTTAATTCTTCCTCATATTTATTCATGTTAATGGGTCTGAATGAAATCTGTCCTTTGTCGACGGCACGGTTTACCAGTTTCTGAATAGCATCGGGCAATATAGGTTTGCTTATATCCAGGGTATAAGCCCAGGTATCTTTTGCCTTTGTTAACCCCGCACCCAGCACCAGTTTTTCAAAATATGGTCTGCTGTGTCCCATCAGCAGGCATGGCGGAGTATCAAAGCCATCAACCAGCATGCCGGTTTCTTCATTGATGGATAGGCAAAAAGGACCGATCATTTCGATCATACCGTTTTCTTTTAACCAGTTTGATGCAGTTTCAAACAAGGTATTTGCTACATCCTGATCATCGATACAATCGAAAAAGCCGTAATGGCCAGTTTTGGTGCCGTGATGTTTGGGGACCAGTTCATCAATCTGTGCGCTGATACGGCCAACGGGCTTTCCGTCTTTAAAAGCGATCCAGAAACGCACATTAGCATGCTGAAAATACGGGTTTTTATTTTCATCAATGGCATCCATGCGTTCCATGATAAGCGGTGGCACCCAATTGGGCTCATCTTTATATATATCCCAAAGAAGTTTTACGAATGTTTCCCTGTCTGATTTTGTCAGAGCAGGCTTAATTTCAATATTGGATGAATTCACATCGAACCCTTTATTATTATTCTTCTGTTACGAGTATGAAACTGATGCCTGCCAATCCGAATAATACGAATGGAAGCCACGCAGCTACAAGCGGTGGAACTGCACCATATTGGCCAAGTGCAATAAATAGATTATTTACTACAAAGAAACCAAAGCCCATAGATAAAGTAATTAAAATACGCCCAAGTAGGTTCCCACCACGGTGAAGCCCAAATGCAGCAAGCCCGGCAAGTAGCGGCATCAGAAGTGTACTTAATGGCGAAACATATTTTTGCTGGAGCATTGTATCGAAGTTGCCTGTATCGTGCCCTTCAGACTGTAATTGATTTATGGCTCTTCTTAAGCGGGGCAGATTTACCTGATCAGCGATAATTGCAAGCGAGATAAACCGTTCAGGCGGGATGGTAGTTACCCAGTCAAGGTTTTCCAGTTCTTTTATTTCCAATGTGTTTACGTCAAAATCCTTAACACCGTATAGTTTCCATGAACCGTCACGGTGAACCGCAAAATCGGCCTTAACAATATTTGTGATATTTTTTTGTGGATCACGAATATATTGCGTGACCTGATCAAGTAATAAAATACTACCGTTACGGCTTGCACTTTCTGCTTTTACAAGGTTTTCGCCGTCGGTTACCCATGAATCATAAACGGAATCAGGGGCGGGTGGTATATTGGCAGCAAAGCCGTTTTCTTCCCAATTTCTAAGTTCCGACCGTGCTTGCACAGTTACGGTTTCCGAAAAGACAAAATTGATAGCCCCTATTAAAAGGGAAACAGCCATTAATGGAACAATAATACGAAATGCAGACCATCCCGCAGCCTTCATAATGACAATTTCACTATGAACATTCAGAACAGACAGGGTTAAAATAGATGCAAGTAATGCTACAAACGGCGAAAAAAGAGAAATCAGATGCGGGCTTCTAAGGGTCACATATTTCCATAAATCTGCATACACGGCACCATCGCCGGCAAGAATTTCTTCTGACTTTGCCAGCAGGTCAAGCATCTGAAGTGTAGCGATTAATCCGACAAGTATAACAACATAACGGGTAGCAAAAATCTTTGCCAGATAAACATCCATACTACCGGGATTAAATATTTTACCAAAATGGCCGCCGTAGCTGATTACACGTTCTACCATTTCAGTTAGCTGTCCTTAAACGTTTAAATAAACTGCTTATTGTTACAACAATTATATCAGATATTATTTCAAGGTTTCTAAGTGGAACACCACCAACCTGATAGGCACCAACATAATAAAGCCGTGCTGTTACAATCATAAAAATAGCCGTTGGCAGCCATATTGAAATATAAAGGCTTAAACTGCCTTCTGCCGCAAAATCATACCCGAATTCAAGCACTTTATGATATAAAAGCAAAATGAAAAAGCCGACAGAAATACCGAGCGCGCGCCCGGACCTTTTTGCCACTAGACCCAGTGGGACAGCCAAGAACGGGACAATTAATATTGATAAGGCCCTTGCTGCCCTGGTATGGAGCATAGCAATTACAGAACTGTCACCGCTATTTCGTTCCTGCCATAGTTCAGCATAAGTCATTTCTTCAGCATCATCACCGCGATTACGAAATTGTTCAAACATGGGAACCTCAAGCGGTAAATCATGCATGTCAAATTTAAGAATTCTGGGCCGATTCTGACTGACATCAAAATCGATCAACGATCCATCAAATAATCTGAGAATTATATATTTCTGGTCAGGGGATGCAAAAAAACTTCCCCTTTTTGCGCTTACAGAAAAAATATGGCCATCGGCATCTTCTTTTTGTGCAAATATATCAAGCAGTTCGCGTCCTGAATTCTGACTTTCTTCAATTCTTAATGTCAGACCTTCCCCAAGATTTGTGAATTCATTGGATTTGATTGCAGCGCCAAGCGCACCACTTCTTACGTCAAATATGAGTTCTTCATATGCATATTTGCTATACGGCTGAACAAAGCCAACAACCAGAATATTTACAATGAGCAAAAACAATGCGATCAGAATAGACGGAACCAAAAGGCGATGCAGACTAAGCCCACAAGATAAAAAAGCATCAAGTTCGCTGCTTAAGGCAAATTTACGGATAGCAAGGAGAACTCCCAAAAACATTGCCAGGGGAATGACAAGGGTCAAATATTGCGGCATGAGGTTTCCAAGCATTTGCCACACTACGTCAATTGGGCCGCCTTGGTTAATCACAAAATCAAAAAGCGACAGCATTTTTTCAAGCAATAGCAAAAGAGCTGATATCCCCAATGTTGCAATCAGGGGTACCAGAGTACTTCGCATAACGTAAAAATCGATTTTATTTAGCATCAATTGCTCAGTCGCTTGAATAATTTCTTGTTTTCTTAATTTAGCTCATTTAAGGCTAAGTATATTAAATATTTTACTATTTATTAGCAGAACAAGCAAAATTAATGGCAAAATAGTATACACATTGCGCATATGCCAGAACTTTATGGTCACTATGGGACAAAAATATTTAATTTGTAAACAATTTAGTATAAAACAAGTATGTAGCGAATTAAACGCAGGCTGAGATAAAAGATTGATATGATCGCTATTTTGAGCAGCCCTGATTCATTTCAAAATAAAACTGAAATGGAGCGGATCAGGAAAGTTATTAAACAGGAAGGTTCAGGCATTATCCATTATGAAGTTAAGAACTTTATGGATATTGGCGAGGCTCTTGATCGGTTTAAACAATGTAATGTCACAGCGATTGTGATTATCGGCGGGCAGGCCCTGTCATCCGCTACTTTCGAATATCTTTTGGATAAAAAACCGTTTGGAAAAAAACAAATTCCAATATCAGTATTATCGGGTGATGAAGAAAGATTTATTTCGCAAAGTTTTGGTGCTACATCATCTTACCCTCATCAGGATCTGGAGATTATCCTCAGAAAACATAGTACCGGCAGACTTTTGGATCATCTTGTAAAAACACCACTTATTAAAATTGAGGGTGTTATGCATATTGGTAAACTTTACGGGCTTTATTTTTGCACGGGAGAAATTATAAGCCGGAAATCACTTTTTCAAAGGAAATTACACCAATCAGGTATAAAGCAACTCATTCAAAATTATGCAACCATAATTTCGTTGCTATATAAAGCGTATATAGGATCACGGCGTTCTGATGATATAAAAGAAATGATCCGTATTAACCGTAATCAGCGAGGGGCAGTTGTCGGGCGATATTTTATGGTTTTGTTGAGCAGTCTTGACTGGATTTTTCTTCGTACAAAATTTCCGATGAAAAAAAGCCAGAATACAATAAATTTTTTAAGCGTGGAAAATACTAAGGATGCCATACTGAATACGGGCAAAAGAATGTTAAAAGGGTCCTACACCGAACACATGTTACCTGGGCATGTTATAACGGAAATAGAACATGCAAGGCTGGTTTTTAATAAAAAATTTGTCGTTGATGACTGTTTTTATGAAACAGATTTAAATGGTGAACTGCTTATTTCAGTAGCGGATAACTTAACATTCATCCGGCTTGATTAGGCTAGGACGCCAAGTTTTTTTCCAACTTTAATAAATCTTTCCAACATGTAATCAATTTGTTCAAAAGTATGCGCAGCAGATAAGCTGCAACGCATCAAGCTAAGATTATTTGGTGTTGCTGGTGGTACTGCCAAATTAACGTAAACACCTTCCAGCATCATATTTTGCCAGTATTCCACTGCCGTAAATTTTTCATCAATGATGATTGCCACAATTGGACTTTCCCCTGTGGTTCCCATATTGAACCCGGCATCTGCCAGTCCTTTATTCAGCCTTTTTGAATTTTCCAGAAGTTTAACTCTAAGGTTACTGTCTTTTATAAGTTCCAATGCTTTATTCGCTGATGCTACGACAGAAGGGGGTAACGATGCCGTGAAAACATATGGTCGGCATACCAAACGCAATGCTTCAAATTGCGGATGGTTTGAAACACAGTATCCACCCACGGTTCCAACACTTTTACTAAAGGTTCCGACTGTAAAGTCCACAAGATGTTCAACCCCTTGTTCCTGCGCGACCCCGCGACCTGTTTTGCCGAAAACACCGATTGAATGTGCCTCATCAACAAGAACATAGGCATGATGTTTTTTTGCCGCCGTGGCAAGTTCCTTGATTGGTGCCTGGTCACCAAGCATGCTGTAGACACCTTCAATAACAACTAATATGCCCGCATCCGGATCTTTTCTTCTTATTCTCTCAAGACGTTTTTCAAGATTGTCAGGGTCATTATGTGCAAACCGTATCACCGTCGCGTTGCCCATTGAACACCCGTCATAAATGCTGGCGTGGCTATCAGAGTCAATCACGACATAATCATTTGGTCCGGCAAGCGTAGCAATGACCCCTAAATTGGCCTGATAGCCGGTTGAAAATACGATTGCATGATCAACATCATAAAAATTTTTGAGCGTTTCTTCTAAAATTTTATGGCCATTATAAGTACCATTCAGGACACGTGATCCTGTTGTGCCGGTACCAAAACTTCTTAATGCTTCTTCCGCTGCCTTAAGGCATTCCTCATTATAGGTCATGCCCATATAATTGTTGGTGCCGGCGAGTATTGTCTTACGGCCATTAATGATTGCTTCCGTAGGTGATATCACTTTATCCATACTTACAGTGAATGGATTAAGTTCACCTTTAGGCAACTTGTTGTAATCATTTATTGTATTTTGAAATTTTTCAAACAGATCAGTGGTCATATAATAATATCTAACCTTTTTGCAGGTGGTTATTCTTCAAGAATACTTTTAACGGCTTCAGCAACCTGTCCGACAGTTTCAAGATCCGGAAGGATATTTAACGGAACTGTTATATCGAAGTGGTCTTCAATTGCCGCAAGCATATCCATCACGGAAAGACTATCCAGCTCAAGATCAGTTGCGAATGAAGTATCAGGTTTAATATTGATCGATTTAGTATTAAATGGAGCCATAAGATCGCTAATTTGATCAAATATTTCCGTTGTTGATTGTGTCATTATATATACCTTTAAAATAGGTTGGCTAACTTACAGAAATTAACTCTTAAAATCCATTATAAAATGTCGATTAAATATATTCGTTATTTTTATACCAGTCGAGGGTTTCTTTAAGACCATCTGTTAACCTGATTTTGGGGAGCCAACCGGTTGATTTAAAATCAATATTTTTATTTAGTACCCAGTCACTGTGGCAAATTTCATTTACTTTTTTTGAAGTAACCATAGGTGCATAATTCATCAGTGTGCTCAAAATCTGGTTTATTGAACCGATCGTTTTAAGAACCGGTTTTGGTATTGTGGCTGATACGACTGATTTATTCATAACTTGCGCGGCGATTTTAAAAAATTCTTCATGTGAATACCCATTTGACACACCATCATCAACTTCATATGTTTTTTTTTCACAGTTTTCAGTTTCCACAAGTGTTGCTATTGCATTACATAAATCAGAAATATGGATCCAGGATACCCTGTTTTTTTTATTGGCCGGAAAAAACGCAAATCCGGAATTAACAACTTTAAAAATTTTTAAAGTTTCGATATCCCCTGGTCCATAAACTGCGGGTGGTCTTAAAATGGTCCATCTTATATCATCGCCAATTTTGAGCATTTCCTCACCCTGATATTTACTTTCTGCATAATCAGAAAGATGGCGTTCACGTGCAGCAAATGAAGAAATCTGGATGAATAAAGGATTATGTGTTGCCTTTTTTGCAATTGATTTAAGCTTCACAACAGCGTGTGCATTTGCAACCATAAAGTCACTTGCTTTTTTCGCTTTAATCAGTCCGGCTACATTAATAATAGTATCGCAGTCTTCAATTAATTGGGTTAATGCATGTTCATTTTCCAAATCACCGTGCACCCATTGAACACTTTCCTTTGCCGGTTGTTCTTTTCTGGTAAGCGCATTAACAAGATAACCACGTGACAACAGCTCCTCGATTAAGTGGCTTCCTACGAAGCCTGTAGCCCCGGTCAGGGCAATACGTTTTGTCATCTGATTTCCCAACAAAAAACGCTAATCCTAAAATTTGAAAGATTAACGTTTTGGCATGATATCCGTCAATTGGTATGTTTATTTTAAGAAAGAAGACCTTCCAGATATTGCCGTCTTGCTTTTACCCGGCTTAACTTGCCGGATGATGTACGGGGTAAAGATCTTGGTGCAACAAGTATAACTTTCGGCGCTTTGCCGATTACTGCCTGAACTTCGCTTTTTATTCTGTTTTCAAGGTCAATACGCTCTTCTTCATCGCGCTTGCGGCATTGAACAAGTATTACCGGTATTTCTTCGTTGTTTTCACCCGGAATTGAAATTGCGGCACTATCACCTGATCTCAATTCCGGCAGCTTCTCAACGGCCCATTCAATATCATGTGGCCAGTGATTTTTACCGTTAATAATGATCAAGTCCTTAATGCGGCCAATAATATACAGAGAACCCTTCGCCATATATCCTATATCACCAGTGTCCAGCCAGCCGTCATCGGATAAACACTGCCTTGTGGCATCTTCATCCATATAATACCCGACCATAACGCTGGGCCCTTTAACACAAACACGGCCTATTTCCCTCTCACCAAGGCTTGCATCGTTTTCGTCCCGGATCTCAAGTTCGTATTCAGGTAATGGTTTGCCACAGTTTACGACTTCCCGGTAGTTGGCGCCGTTTCCATTAATTTTATGCTCTTTAACTGATTTTACATCACCGCTTAAAACATCTTCACTAACAAGATCTATATCATAACCAACAAATTTTTCGCCAAAACTGACAGCGAGTGTGCATTCAGCAAGTCCATAACTGGGCATAAAGGCACGTTTGTCAAATCCACATTCTTTGAATGTTTCTGCAAAAATTTCCAGCACATTTGGCCGGATCATATCAGCACCAATGCCCGCTACCCGCCAACTTGAAAGATCAAGTCCTTCAAGATCTGTTGAATTTGCCCGTCTTGCACAAATTTCATAACCAAAAGTAGGGCCGGAACACATTGTACCTTTGTTTTTTGAGATCAGTTTAAGCCATTGGATAGGGCGGCGTGCGAAATCTTCGGTTGTCAGATAATCAATTGAAACCTGACAGGCGATAGGTGAGATAAGCATGCCAACAAGACCCATATCATGGTAGAATGGTAACCAGGATACGGCACGGTCATCATCCATAACGTCCATGGCAATTTTCCCAATTCCATGACAATTCGACATAAGTGATTTATGTGTTACAGCAACACCGTGCGGGAAACGTGTGCTGCCGGAGGAATATTGTAAATATGCAAGATCGTCAGGTTTTACCTCAGGTAAGGTAACATTTTCAATTTCAAGTTCGCTTGACTGCGCTTCAAATGTATCTGGCGTGCCAACAAAATCCATTTTAAGGCCATGTGTTGCCTCATCCAGTAATGGAAGCATATAAGCGGCAGAAAGTGCGACACTTGCACCGCAACTTTTCATTTGCAGATGCAGTTGCTCAGTATATCCATCACGCCCACCAAAGGATGTTGGTAATGGTAAAGGAACAGGAAGCATACCGGCATATTGGCATCCAAGAAAGTAACAGACAAAATCTTCATTTGTTTCTGCAATCAAAGCAACCCGCGAATGGCGCTTAATACCAAAATGAACCAGCCTCCGCCCTATTTCATGGGCACGTTCCCGCACCTGCTTATAGGTGATGCTTGATTCAAGCTCGCCACGGGGGGAATAGAAGTTAAGTCCGCGCACGCCCTGCGCAGCATAATCTAAAGCTTCCGGCAGTGTATCAAAGTCCGCATATCTCCGCGGGAGTTCGGGATCTAATGTAGGTGTAGGTTCAAGCATATATGAATAATGTCACTTAGCTGTTTTAGTTATTTTAAATCGAAAATTTAAAAACAAGCTAATGAATATTTCCTCTCTAACAAATTGACCTAATAAAATCTTTAATATCTTGTCGTAAGCTCAAATAATCCCACCTTCGATACATGCTGTTACATATAATCGCAAGTAATTTTTTTTATACCGTGGCGTATTTTACAGCGGGAATCTGTTTTTGCCAACAAATAATAACCATTGTCAATTTTGTTAATGTTTTATAGTTAATGGCTTTTTACCTCTATTTTCTGTTTTTGGGCAATGTATATACCCACAACGATGAACAATATAGACGGCAAAGTTGTCTGCTTTAGAGCTTCATCAAGAATAAAATAGCCGGCAAAGACACCGACCAGGGGGATCTGATATGTATTGTAAGAAACAAAGGTTGAACCTGCTATCTGGGTTAATTTTACCAAAATCATAGTGGTGATACCTGTTGGAAGTACACCCAGATATATAAGTGAAAGAATTTCAACGGAGCCATAATCTACAGAAAAGGGTGATTCAAATAAAAAGACGAGAGGCCACAAAAGTATGGCTGAAGTAGTCAGCATAACAAACGATGTATTAATGGGTTCTGTTTTCACATATTTTTTAACCAGAATATTTGCGATGGCATAGCCCAGTGCCGCGATGAGCATCGCGCAAAGGGCATATATGGCCATTGAATTCGCTTCTTCGACATTTAAACTGTCATAAAAAAGGACAATTATTCCGCATATACCGCTTAGAATACCTATAAGGCCCTGCCAGCTCATTTTTTCATCGTGATGAACAAAATGTGCCATCACGAATACACATAATGGAATAATGGACATACAAATGGCCCCGGTTCCACTGTTTATGTAAAGCATGGCCCAACTAATCAGTGAAAAAGGGATTGCAATCCCTGCCAAGCCTATGATTGTGCCCTTAATCCATATTGATTTATGCGTTGGTAAAACACCACCTGTGAGTATTACATAAATCAGTATAACAATGGCACCGATAGAAATTCTGGCAGCAGCAATTGTCATTGGTGGTACTGTTGGCGCAATAATTTTTATAAATAGGAAAGAACACCCCCATACAGCTGAGAGAAACAATAAACATAAATAATGTGATAAGGGTCTGTTCTCGGCCATGGGAAACGGTTAATCTCAGCTTATGAAAAACAAAAAAATAAATAAAAAAATTACATATAAATATATTCAGAGCGCAGCCTATCGTTACCTTGAAAGATATGCAACAACAGAAGCGAATTTAAAATATATACTTCAGCGAAAAGTAGACAGAATTTTAAAAGCGAACCTGCAACTGGCAACAAGAAGTCATGAAATTGATGAATGGATAGAGGATGTTGTAAAAAAATCAGTAGAATTAGGATTGGTTGACGATCTTCTTTATGCCAGTGCCAAACTAAGTACATATGGGGCATCTGGTAATTCAATTGCCATTATCAAGAACAAACTTCGTGTAAAAGGCGTGCCAGAGAACTTAATCAGTGAAATCATTGAAAATGAACGCGAAGAAAATCCGGAATTTAATTTTATTAGTGCTATCAAATATGCAAAAAGACGAAGGTTCGGGCCATTTCGCATTCGCGATGCTGAACTAAAAACAGCTGATAAGGAAAAGGCGGCAATGGCGCGGGCAGGCTATTCATATAATGAAGTTGAAAAAGTGCTTAAAGGGAACCGCGAGGAATTGGAAGAAATTCTATATGGAAACTAGTCGTTCTGTTTTTGCAAGACTTAGTGCTAATTATACCAGTGTGTATATTTATCTTGGTATCATGACGCCTTTTTGGGCAATATGGCTTAAATATAAAGGGTTAAGTCCGAGCGAGATAGGTATTATTATTGCTATTCCCTATCTTATAAAGCTTATTGTCGCACCAGCGATAAGTCAGGCGTCAGATAAGCGAGAGGAATATAGAAGACCGCTTATTTTTTGTTTGGTATCCAGCGCTATTTCAGCCTCATTTTATTTTGTTGCTAATGGATTCTGGCAATTGATGGTCGTGACTATTTTTGTCAATTTAACATTGCCGGCTGTTATGCCGTTAATGGAAACTATTACGGTTGCACAAACGACAAAACATAATCTGCAATATGGTCGCATTAGATCATTTGGATCGATTTCATTCATATTGGCTGCTGTGATTCTGGGGTGGGTTATAAAGGATACAGGTCAGAGCATTATATTACCTTTCGCTTTTTTAAGCCTTACTATTGTATTGCTTACGGTTATTTCGCTGCCAAGCGGGAACAAAAAATATATAAGTGGGGGTGGGGCTTCATCCGGATCCCCCATAAAGCTGTTGCTTCAGAATAATGACTTTGTTTGGTTTCTGGTTATTGTCGGGCTTATACAGGCAAGCCACGGCGTCTTTTACTCGATGGGAAGTATTTATTGGCAGGAACATGGGTTTGAGGAACATGTAATCGGTCTTTTATGGGCGGTGGGTGTTGTGGCAGAGATCCTGTTTTTTATATATTGCGGAAATATTATCAGGAAATTTCCTGTCTTGATGATATTTTCACTGATAGGTTTTTTTGGTGCAATACGCTGGTTTTTGTTTTCTATAACTTTGTCCTTGCCCATAATTATTTTTGGTCAAATGATTCATGGACTTACTTTTGGTGCCAGTCATCTAGTCGCCATTCATTATTTGAGCAATACTATTCATGAAGAGCATGCGGGTACGGCGCAAAGTCTTTATTCTTCTATACCTCTTGGCATTGTGATGGGTATATCAACTTATGTGGGGGGTATCCTTTATGAATATATATCAGGTAGAGCCTATATTGCTATGTCACTAATGTGTTTCATTGCTTTTTTAATTTCAACGGTACGCATTCGTCGCCAAAAATAGGGCTTTAATCGCAAATTAAAAAAATTTGACAGGTTTTTCTATCCTGTTTCGTAATATGAATATGTGATTTGTGGGAATGGGATCAGATTTGGAGATCAAAATGTATAAATCAATTTTTGTAGTATCAAGTATCGCAGCGTTAACGTTTGGCAGTTCTGCTCTAGCCCAGCAAAGTGGTATGTCAGAAATGGATACCGATGGTAACGGTACAATTGAAAAATCAGAATTTACAGCAATGCTTGAAAAGCGGTTCGCTGAAACAGACACGAATGGCGGTGGTATAAGCATGGAAGAATACACAGCCAAAGCGGAAGCAGACCGCGCTGAAAGACAAGTCCGTCGTGAAGCTCGCCGCGCCGAAAGAGAAGAAAACCGTGAAGAGCGTGAAGCTGCCCGTGCTGAAAGAAATGCAGAACGTTTAAAAGCAAGATTTGACCGTATGGATGCTGATGGGAACGGTACCATAAGTCAGGAAGAATATTCGGCTGCGGGCGATGCCATGTTTGACCGCATGGACCGTAACGATGACGGTATATTGAACGATCGTCGTGGTCGTGGTGAGCGCCGCGGACGCGACAATCGCAGCCAAAATTAATTCATATCTAATGTCCCGTGCGTTTAAGAATTAACCCCATAGATTTTTAAACGTATGCACTGAAGGCGGGAACTTGTTTCCGCCTTTTTTTGCTCAAATTTCCGTATATGTGTTTATCTGCTTGCACAGTGCCGCATCGCGTCCTATTTTGCGAATAATTTTTAACATCGGAGAGCAACACATGTTTGGCGGATCAATACCGGCGCTTATTACGCCTTTTTCAAATCGAGAATTTGATGAAGACGCTTTTCGAAAACTGGTAAGCTGGCAGATCGAACAGGGATCAAACGGTGTAGTACCTTGTGGTACGACAGGTGAATCCCCCACACTCAATCATGAAGAACACAGACGCGTCACCGAGGCCTGTATTGATGAAGTAAAAGGAAGGGTGCCCGTAATTGCCGGTTGCGGCTCCAATTCAACACGGGAAGCAATTGGGCTAACCAAACATGCTGAGGAAGCAGGTGCAGACGCCGCTCTGATCGTGACACCTTACTACAATAAACCTTCTCAGGAAGGAATGTTTCAGCATTTCAAAGCCATTAACGATGCAACAAATATTCCGATAATTAATTATAATATCCCGGGTCGTAGTGTTGTTGATATGACGGTTGAAACCATGGCTAGATGTTACCGTGAACTTAAAAATGTCATTGGGCTTAAGGATGCGACAGGAAATCTTGCGAGGGTACCATTGCAGAGGGTGGCCTGCGGCACTGATTTTATTCAGCTTTCAGGTGAAGATCAGACAGCGCTTGCTTTTAATGCACATGGCGGGGTGGGTTGTATCTCAGTGACAGCAAATGTTGCCCCAAAACTTGTCTCTGAATTTCAAAAAGCATCTCTGTCAGGGGATCACAAAAAAACCCTTGAAATTCAGGATCAATTAACCGAACTTCACGATGTTATGTTTATTGAACCAAGTCCGGGTCCAGTAAAATATGCAGCATCGCTACTCGGTTTGTGTGAACCGGATATGAGATTGCCTTTGGTGCCCATAACTGAACGGACAAAAGAAAAGGTAAGAGCTGCGATGATTAAAGCAGGTCTTATAAGCTAGTAAAATGTCAAAAGATGATAAAAAGGGTGCCTATAAGCTGATCGCCCAAAACCGCAAAGCGAGGCATAACTATCATATAGAAGAAGAATTTGAAGCAGGTATTGTCCTGACAGGCTCCGAGGTCAAGTCTCTGCGGGCGGGCGAGAGTAACATTACTGATAGTTACGCTGAAGTTAAAGATGGGGAAATGTTTCTTATCAACAGTTATATTAAGGAATATGAACAGGCAAACCGTTTTAATCACTCATCCCGCCGTGTTCGTAAGCTACTTCTACACCGAAAAGAAATTAACAAAATGATGGCCGCAGTGCAACGTAAGGGTATGACGATTGTAACACTTAAACTTTATTTTAATAACCAAAACAGGTGTAAAGTGCTGTTGGGGTTGGCCAGGGGGAAGAAGCTCCATGATAAGCGTGCTTCCGATAAAGAAAAAGACTGGAACCGTCAGAAAGAACGCTTATTAAAAAACGAAGTGGGCTGATTTCTGCTGGACTTATAGTTTGGCTTTGGACATGATCGTCACCGAATAATTAATTCGGAAAAATACCATGCATCTATTAGATAATCCCATCAGGTCCGACGAACTGCTTGTTGAAACAGTTGATATTGAACATCGGTTTTATGCATCGTCTGCTGAACCCCTTACTCATAAAGAACTGATCCGGTTTGCCAGGGAAAATGGTGATGATTATCTTATTGAATTATATGATGATCATTCGCTTGGATATGCCGAAAACGGTGGCAGCAGAGACTTACGTGAAGTAATTGCCACATTATATAATGATAAGATTTCAGCAGATAATATTGTTGTCTTTCCCGGTGCGCAGACGGGAATGACGATTACCACTCTTGCCATGCTTCATTCTGGTGACCATGCAATTATCGTAACACCAAGCTATCAGTCATTGGAAGAGGGTGTTTTACTAGCGGGTGGCAGTGTAACAAGAATATCCTTATCACCTGAAAATGAATGGCAGGTTGATGTTAATGCGATCAGAAGGGCGATTAGGGAAAATACCCGCTATCTGGTTTTTAATGATCCCCACAACCCATCAGGTTCCCTAATGACTGCTGAAATCAAGAATGGACTTATAAAACTGGCAGAAGAAAATGACATCCTTATTTTTTCAGATGAGGTTTACCGCCTGTTGGAATTTAACCAGGACGCTAAATCCCCTTCAGTTGCCGAACTAACAAAGAAAGGGCTGGCGCTTGGTACAATGGCAAAACCGTGGGGTGCTGGTGGGGCCTGTATAGGCTGGATTGCCTGTCAGGATAACACCATTATCGAAAGTCTTAGAAAAGCGCAGCATATGTTTGGCGTGTGTTTTTCGAGGGCCGGGGAAATTCAGGCGATGATGGCAATCCGCGCGACAAAACAGATCGTGGGAAGGAATTTACAAATCATCAGGGATAATCTGAAACTACTTGATGGGTTCTTTCAGGACTATGAAGAATGGTTTGAGTGGATAAGGCCGGAAGCCTCAGGAACCGGATTTGTAAAATTTAAAGGACCGCTTACAGCAGATGAACTGGCTAAGCAGCTTCTTGATATAGGAATACTGGTTTTCCCTTCCTATATTTTTGACTGTGATGAAAATTTAAAACAGTATTTTCGTATTGGTTTTAGCCGTAGGACAATGCCGGCAGCATTAAAAGCATTTAAACAATTTGTCGACAAAAAATCAGATAATTGGCGATTGTGCAAATAAGCAAAAAATAAAATTGCTTGTTATGTTATGCCTGCTTAGTCCATGATACCCCTTCAATTATAAAAATATAGGGACTGGGCGATGGGTGAAGATGACAATAATTCCGACGAAGGACTGATACGAACGATCGGGCCCAAAGCTCTTGGAACCAATATTTTTAATATGGTTGTAGGTGCCGGAATATTTGTACTTCCTGGTTATGTGGCGGCCCAACTCGGCGCTGCGGCGTTATTCGCCTATTTTATTTGTGCTGGAGCAGTAGCTTTAATATTCCTCTGTTATGCTGAAATCGGTAGCCGTATAACGCGAAGTGGAGGATCATATGCGTATATTGAAGACGCATTTGGAACTTTTCCTGGTTTTATTGCTTCAACGCTACTTTGGTTCGGTTGGGCTGTATTTTCTGATGCTGCGCTTACGATTGCGATGGTGGATACCATCACAATCGCAGTCCCCCTTTTAAATGACCCGGTATGGCGTGCCGTATTTATTATTGCGTTATTGTCATTTATGGCTTTTACTAATGTAATCGGGGTTAAATCTGGCATCAGGTTCGCTATATTTAATACCGCTATCAAAATTATACCACTTGCACTTTTACTGGTGGTGGGCCTGACTATGATAAAATTTGAAAATCTGGCCATAACAGAAATCCCTTCCCTCGAGAATATTGGTGCAGGAACACTACTCTTAATATTTGCATTTTGTGGTGCAGAAACAGCGCTTAATACAAGTGGTGAGTTTCATCGCCCTTCCAGGACAGTCCCTGCAGGAATTTTACTTGGGATGGGTAGTATATTTATTGTTTATCTTGGCCTTCAAACCGTCGCTCAGGGAGTGTTGGGTGATGGTCTGGCGCAGAATACTGAAGCGCCACTCGCAGCAGCAGCGGAGATTGTTTTTGGTGAATGGGGAGGAACATTGCTGCTTGCAGGTGCGGCCATATCCATATTTGGTACATTAAGTGGTGATATACTTGCTACGCCACGTGTTATATTTGCTGCGGCTAGAGACGATAACCTCCCAGGCATACTTTCTAAAGTACATCCTGTTTATAAAACCCCTCATGTCGCTATTATGCTCTATGCTTTTGCGATTGGTGCAATTGCACTAAGCGGGTCCTTTCAGACACTGGCTGTTTTGGCATCAGGATCAATTTTACTTGTCTATGCGGGGGTATGTGCTGCAGCATTAAAAGTACGACTTCGTGATGGTGACCCAGGTGAGGGGGAGTTTAAAATGCCGGGTAAGACTATCATCCCAATTCTTGGCTGTTCTGTTATTGCCTGGATGCTTTATCAAATGTCAGGAAAAGAATGGATGGGATTGATTATATTCCTGATAATATCCACAGTTCTATATTTTCTTCAGAAATTTATCAAAAACAGGTCAGGATGAAAAAACCCGCCTTTAGCGGGCGGGTTTTAAAATCTTTATGTTTTGCTATTTAATTTAAAAGCTTGGTTCCTGGATCGGATCACCAAATTTCCAACTGCCATCCGGCATTAAACAGGCTTGTCCATATGCCGGGACTGACTCGCCACCAATTTCAATGGTCGTGGTATATTCGCGCACCTGGAGGCAATTTTCATCCTCTACCGGTTGAGGTTGGTATTGGTAGGCTGATTGATCACTTGCATATTGGTAGATGGTGGTAGCGGGTACCTGCTGGTAAACTGTCTGCACGGGTTGTTCCACATATACCACACGTGTTACCGGGCGGCGATAACGGTATCTTGGGCTATAATAATAGCTCATTCCGTAATAACTGGGTCCGTAATATCCGTAATCATAATATCCGGTATAGTAACTTGGCCCGTAATAATACGGATAGCCATAACCTACACTGTAACTTAAACCGCCGTAATAATTATGACTGTTAAATGCTGAATATAAAATGGCACCACCAGCCAGACCTGTTAGATAAGCACCACCGTGATTAGAGCGATATCCATTTCTGTATCCACGGCGATATGCGTTTCTGTAACTTCTGTTATTTCCAATAACACGGAAAGGTCTTCTGTTGTTGTTCACGACTGTACTGATTGGTCCGCCATTGTTATTAATAATTGTTGTATTTCCGTTGCGATTGCGAAACGCAGAACGGTTTCCGCCGCGCCCTGAATTGCTTACTACTGTTGTATTGCCACGGTTTCTGACCACAGTTCTATTGCGGTTGTTATTTGTTGTAACAACAGTGTTGTTGCCACGGTTTCTAAGGACTGTTCTGTTTCCACCGTTATTTGTATTTACAACAGCAGTGTTTCCACGGCTTCGGGTAAATGCTCTGTTTCTAGGGGTATTGTTATTTATGATTGTTGTATTGTTGCCCCGGTTGCGAACCATGCCCGTATTGTTAGAACGTATATTGGGAGTGGCAGGTCTGCTAATGTTGGCTCTTGGTGTTATCCTTACCGTATTATTTGACCTTACCGCTGGGCGACTATTCTGCGGTTGTGGCGCCATTCTGTTAGCGCGGGGTCTAGATACTGACGGTTTAGAGCCGTTATCAGATTTTGTAATTCTTGATTTTTGTCTATCTCTGTTTTGTGCTGAGGCATCTGAGATTGGAATGGATATAAAACTTGCGGCCACGACCAGCGTGACTAATGCTGTTTTACTCAGGAATTTATTTTTGATACTCATCTTTCATTCCTTTTATTCATTTCTCCCCATCACATGTGACTCACTATATCAAAACAACCTTAACCCAAACTGAATAAAAAAATCCAATCAAATAAAATACTTTTGGTTGTGTTATTATCTATAATGATTGTATAATTTGCTAATTACAATACTAAAAAGTGTATATAAAATTATTTTTAGAATTAAATCCAAAAATACATACTTGTACATTTATTTGGCATTATCAAACAACCCATTGAAAAATCTAATTTAATTTTTTTGTGATGTTTTTAAAAACCTCTTCAAACATTTCTGTGGTTAATCGGCCGGTATTGGTATTATAGCGTGAGCAATGGTAGCTATCGATTAATAATAAACCGTTAGTAAGCTTGTGAACCTTATTGTGGCCAAATTTAAATGCTGTTTTCTTTTCGTTATATGTGGAAAGAACAGCATTATGGGCAACTAACCCAAGCGCAAGAATTATTTTTATAGTTGGAATTCTTTTTATCTGTTCAATTAAAAAAGGCCGGCAATTACGTTCTTCTTCACCAATTGTTTTATTTTGGGGTGGTACGCATCTTACCGCATTTGTGATGATTGCCCGGTTGAGTTTCAAGCCATCATGGATAGAAGCCCTGTATGATCCGGTTGCAAAACCGAATTTTGCTAGCGTCGGATAGAGCAAATCGCCTGCATAATCTCCGGTAAAGGGTCTTCCGGTTCTATTTGCTCCTTTTAAGCCTGGTGCAAGACCCACTATTAAAAGTTCTGCGTCATCTGAACCGAATGCAGGTACCGGGCCATTAAAAAATTCGGGAAATTTTTCAGTATTTTGTTTTCTGAAATCCACAAGCCGCGGGCAAAGTGAGCAATCAAGTGGTGCATTACCGGGTAAAGCATCAGCTTGATTTTTAATGAGTTCAATATTGTTTATCATTCACGGATGTCCAATTGTATCCGAGGATTCTGCGCGGCCAAATTCTTTATGCATATCTGCTATTTCAATAAAGCTGTCCGCCTGCCTTCTGAGTTCATCGGCAATCATGGGTGGATGGGTTTTGGTGCTGCTGACTACGGTAACACGTACCCCTTTGCGCTGCACTGATTCAACAAGCCGCCGGAAATCACCATCTCCAGAAAAGAGTACGATATGATCGACATGTTCTGCCATTCCCATCATGTCTATGGCAAGTTCCATGTCCATGTTGCCTTTAATTTTTCTTTCGCCGCGATCATCTGTAAATTCTTTGGTAGGTTTGGTAATCATAGTATAGCCATTATAATCAAGCCAATCGATGAGTGGACGTAGTGGTGAATATTCCGCATCTTCTATTAGCGCAGTGTAATAATTGGCACGCAGCAATCGGCTTCTGTCAGCGAAATAACGACGCAGGCGGCTATAGTCTATATCGAAACTAAGGGATTTTGCGGTTGCGAATAAATTGGAACCATCAATAAAAATTGCCAACTTTTCTTCAGGATAAAATAACATGATAAATTCCTAAAATATGAAATAAATATAAATAAAATATATTTAAGTCATATCATATTTATTGCGGAATATAAATTAATTTAGAATATGTCTATGATTGGGATCGAATGGTTTATATCTTAATTCAAAAATACTTAATCAGTTTCATGTTTATCGGAAGGGCAATTTAAAAATATGATATTAATAGGTTTGGGAAGTAATTTGACAACTGAACAATATACGACATCCAGTGATGTTATAAATGCAGCGCTCAGTGCACTGGAAAATGAGAATATTCAAATTGATTTATGCTCTGACTTTTATGAAACAGAGCCTGTCCCTGTATCTGATCAGCCTTGGTATATTAATGCAGTTGCAAAAATTAAAACGGATCTTGGTGCCAAAGAACTATTAAACAGATTACATAAAATTGAAGAAAAAATAGGACGTGTACGTCGTGACAGATGGGAAGCACGTATTATAGATATCGATTTATTATGCTACGGTGATTTAGTGTTGCCAAATAAAGCAAACTGGCATTCGCTTGCCAGCGATGCAAACAAAAAACAAATGATAGTCCCGCATAGCAGAATGCATGAAAGGAATTTTGTACTGATTCCCTTACTGGAAATAGCCCCGCTTTGGGTCCACCCGGTTTTTAACAAAAATACCAGGCAGCTGTTAAATGAAAGCAAAACAGTTGGCCTTGTGAGGAAAATTACATAAAAATAACCGCTTTTTACCACTAATCAGCTTTACAGAGCCGACCAGGAATTGTATAAGCCCCTTTTATTTATTGATATGGAGAGTGCAAGATGGCACGTATCACAGTAGAAGATTGCGAAGACAAAGTAGATAACAGATTTGATCTGGTATTGCTTGCAGCGCGCAGAGCACGGCAAATATCAGCAGGGGCGCCTATCACTGTAGAACGTGATAATGATAAGAACCCAGTGGTTGCATTGCGTGAAATTGCCGATGAAACGATTAAAGCATTAGATCTTCAGGAAGCTGTTTTATATAGCCTTCAAAAACATGTAGAAGTTGACGAGCCGGAAGAAGATGATATTTCGCTGTTGCTTGCGGAACAAAAATTAAGTGAGAATAATCAGGATCTGTCCGCCGATAATCTTGCCAAAGTAGCTATGGAAGTGAAAGCAGATGTTGCTAGGGCAGAAATTGATGATGATGAGGATATGGATTTCGAAGACGAATTTCCTGAATAGCTTTTTTTAAAATAATTATATAAAAAAGACTTGTTTGAGTTGTCCTCAGCAAGTCTTTTTTTTACAGTAGTGTAAAAGCAATATATTACCCAGGAACTATAAAGTGATACGGCAGTTTGAACTCGTTGACATGGTTAAAGCCTATGATCCGGATATTGATGAAATGCGTCTTAACCGGGCGTATGTTTTTTCAATGAAGGCGCATGGGACACAACTGCGAGCCAGCGGCGATCCATATTTTTCGCATCCGCTTGAAGTAGCCGGTATTTTAACGGGGATGCAGCTGGACTGCGATACAATTGTAACGGCCCTTTTGCATGATACTATTGAAGATACTGTAGCAACTTACGAACAAATTGAAGAACTTTTTGGCACAGATATAGCCAAAATGGTTGATGGGGTAACCAAACTTTCTGAACTTGAATATACCTCAGAAACATCCAAGCAGGCAGAAAATTTCAGGAAATTTCTGCTTGCCATGTCCAATGATATAAGAGTGTTACTTGTAAAGCTGGCGGACAGGCTTCACAACATGCGTACGCTCCATTTTATAAAAAACCCGGAAAAAAGAGCACGTATTTCAAGGGAAACTCTGGATATTTATGCACCATTAGCCGAAAGGATCGGAATGCAGGAGTTGATGAATGAGCTTGAAGACCTTGCATTTCCACATGTTTACCCTGAAGCGCACGAATCCATTATGAAGCGTCTTGATTATCTTTATGCTAATACGGAAAATGTTCGTGATGAAGTGATCAGGGAACTGGAAAAAATCTTTGCTTTAAATTACCTCGATGCTGAAGTGATTGGCAGACGCAAGCAACCTTATTCCATATGGAAAAAAATAACCTATAGAAATGTCAGTCTGGAAAATCAGGCAGACCTTTTCGCATTCAGGGTTATTGTTGATGATATTGAAGACTGCTATAAGGCATTGGGCATAATTCATAAAACCTGGCAGGCAGTTCCCGGACTTCTTAAAGATTATATTTCAATGCCAAAGCCAAACGGCTATCAGTCCATTCATACGGTCGTCATTGGCCCTCAAAGAAAAAGGATTGAAGTTCAGATCAGGTCCACTGAAATGGATGTTATTGCGGAAAAAGGCGTTGCCGCGCATTGGCATTATAAAAATAGTGAGGCCTCAAAGACAGACGGTATCCATTACCGGTGGTTACAGGAT
Source organism: Kordiimonadaceae bacterium (assembly GCA_038106445.1). Lineage (GTDB taxonomy): Bacteria > Pseudomonadota > Alphaproteobacteria > Sphingomonadales > Emcibacteraceae > Pseudemcibacter. The sequence goes on from JAYODU010000005.1 coordinate 95,755, forward strand.
CTTCTTGAAATTCTTGAACATGCGGCTGATCCTGAAGAATTTCTTGAACATACAAAAATAGCGATGTACCAGCATCAGGTTTTTTGTTTTACGCCGAAAGGAGAACTGATTAACCTTCCGGCGGGATCAACTGTTGTTGATTTTGCATACGCTGTGCATACGATGGTCGGTGACAGGTGTGTTGGTGGGAAAGTGAACGGTGAACCCGCACAATTGAAGCGCCGTCTTGCAAACGGTGATCAGGTTGAAATACTTACCTCTGACGCCCAGAAACCTCATGAAAGCTGGGCAGATTTTGTTGTTACTGGTAAAGCGAAAGCAGCCATTCGTAAATATACAAGGCAACAGCAAAAAAATGAGTATATTGCGCTTGGTGAAGAAATATTGAAGCACTCATTTGAGCATGAAAATAGGGAATATAACGTGAAGGCGATTTCTTCCGCTGCTGAAAAACTGAACTTGAAAGACGGTGCTAAATCAGTGTTTGAGATGGTTGGAAGTGGTGAAATTTCAGATCGAACCGTACTTGAAATTGTTTTTCCCAGTCTGAAAAATAAAAAAGATACTAAAAAATCTGGTCCAATTGTTGTTGATACAAAAAGAAGTCATAAAGGAGGTGACAATCAGCTTCCAATAAAGGGACTTACGCCCGGACTACCGGTTCATATATCAAAATGCTGTCATCCGTTGCCAGGTGACCGCATTGTTGGTATTGTTTCGGAAGGCAAAGGGGTTATGGTCCATACTATCGATTGTGACGCATTGGATGTATATACGGAAGCACCGGAAGCGTGGCTTGATCTTTCCTGGCATCCTCCTGAAAACAGTGCAGAAATTTTTATTGGCCGCGTAAATGTAGTGCTAAAGCATGTTCCGGGTGCTCTTGCATCCATCCTGTCAATTATCGCGCAGGATGATGGAAATGTAAGCAATGTAAAATTCAGAGAAAGATCAGCGGATGTATTTAGAATTGAACTTGATCTTGAAGTAAGGGATGCTAAACATTTAACTGACTTAATTTCGGCGCTAAGAGCCAGTAAATATGTGGACTCAGCTGAAAGGGCATTTACAGGTTAATAAGGAATTATGATGGATAAGGATGAAGTATTAAAAGAATTTAGAGAAGCCAAAGCTCTACTGGAAGGACATTTTCTTCTTTCGTCAGGTCTTCATAGCGAAAAATATCTTCAGTGTGCCCGCGTTCTTATGGATCCTGTCCGTGCAGCAAGGGTCTGTGCTGCACTTGCGGAAAAGATTAAGTTTACAATTGATGATAATATTGATCTGGTGGTTTCTCCGGCTATGGGAGGTGTAATCGTTGGTTATGAAATGGGTCGTCAACTTGGTGTCAATGCCATATTTACAGAAAGGGTGAATGGTGAATTTGAACTTCGCCGGGGATTTGAAATTCCTAAAGGTGCGAATGTCCTTATGGCTGAAGATATTGTAACAACAGGTCTTTCATCCAGAGAATGTATTGATACCATTATCAAGTATGGCGGTAATGTAGTTGCGGCAAGTTGTCTTATCGACAGAAGCAATGGAAAGGTTGATGTAGGTGTTCCGCTTGTTTCCCTGATGGGGTTGGAAATTCCTGCATATTCTCATGATAATCTGCCGGATCATTTAAAAGGATCTGAGGCAATAAAGCCGGGCAGCCGTGATTTAAAAAAATAATTTCTACTTTGGATGGGGAAAGAAGCTGTTTAATAGTCGAAAAAAGCAATCAATATTTCAGAAGTTTAGAGAGGTCCTCTGGCCGTCATCGGGCTGGCTTCGTGCTGGACATTATATGCGTCACCGCATTGCCCGTATTGACGGAACGCCATATGCGATTGCGGCCGGGTTTGCTTCCGGAGCATCAATTTCATTTACGCCTTTTGTCGGGTTCCACTTTATTATTGCCGGGATTATTGCCTGGATTATTCGTGGCAATATACTTACTTCGGCGATTGGTACGGCCGTAGGCAACCCCTGGACTTTCCCTTTTATCTGGGCTGTCACCTATAATCTTGGGGTTTACATTCTAGGATGGGAAGCAAGTGGAGATATTATGTCCAGCATGAATGCCATGTTTGGAAGTTTCACAATAGTAGATTTGGTGAATGATCCTGTAAAAGCCCTTGGCCCATTTCTGGAGACTGTATTTATGCCGATGTTTATTGGCGGGGTGATTATAGGCGGTGCATTATGGATTGTATTTTATTGGCCAATCTTTAAATTGGTATCGCAATACAAAATAAACCGTCTCAAGAGACGGCAGGCAAAATCCGGAACGAATGGAGCGAATGAAGATGGCTAATAAAAGAATTCGTCTAGGCGTAAACATTGACCATGTTGCTACAGTAAGAAATGCAAGGGGCGGTATTCATCCTGATCCCATCCGTGCGGCGTTACTTGCTGAAAAAGCCGGGGCTGATGGTATTACTGCGCACCTTCGTGAAGATAGAAGACATATTCGTGATCAGGATATGGAACGCCTGATGCAGGAAATTAATGTGCCGCTGAATTTTGAAATGGCAGCTACAGCGGAAATGCTTGAAATCGTGTCACGACTAAAGCCTGCATCATCATGTCTTGTTCCTGAAAAGCGCGAAGAACTTACCACAGAAGGCGGTCTTGATGTTGTTAAGGGTTATAAACACCTTGAAGAATATATCCACCATCTTAAAAATGCAGGGATCAGTGTAAGTCTGTTTATTGATGCCAATCTTGAACAAATAAGAGCTTCACATGATCTTGGTGCAGATAAAGTAGAGCTGCACACAGGGACGTATGTCGATACTGACGGGGATAAGCGCATAGAAGAATTAGAAAGGCTTAGAGCTGGTGCAAAATACTGTGGCGAAATTGGTCTTGAGGTACATGCGGGCCATGGTTTAAATTTTGAAACAGTAAAAGCGGTTGCGGCTATCCCTGAATTTACAGAATTCAATATAGGCCACTTTTTAGTTGGAGAAGCTATTTTCTGTGGATTAGAAAATGCGATAATCCAAATGCGTAAACTTATGGATGAAGGACGCAACAATTGATTTATACCGTCACACTTAAGCCATAAAGGAATCATTTTATGAGAATAATAGGCTTAGGAAATGATTTGGTTGATATTCGAAGAATTGAAAAATCACTAAAAAGATTTGAAGGTAGGTTTAAAAACCGTGTTTTTTCCGCTTTAGAAATAGAATATTGCCATTCAAAAGGGAATAGTTCAGCGAATTTTGCGAAACGATTTGCAGCAAAAGAGGCCTGTGCCAAGGCGCTTGGAACGGGTATAGCGGATGGTGTGTTCTGGAAGGATATATGTGTTATCAACGATAAAAATGGTAAACCGGCAATAAAGCTGACAGGGGGTGCGCTGGAAAGACTGAACAGTTTAGCACCAAAAGGAATGAAGTCACAAATAGATCTTACGATGACCGATGAACCGCCAATGGCGCAGGCCATAGTTATTTTGACGGCATTTAAAGTAGAAGAACAATGATAAAAAATGAGCAGGGTAAATGAGTGATAACCAACCAAAAGAAAGTATAAAGGCAGGCTCGAGTTCCTTAATTCTGGCAGAAGGCGAAAGCTGGTTTGATTTTTTCAAATCTATAATAATGATTGTTCTATTGATTTCTCTGTTTAATTCCTTTGGATTTAAAGCATTTAAAATCCCTTCAGAATCCATGTTGAAAAATTTAATTGTCGGGGATTTTCTTGTTGTATCAAAATATACTTATGGATTTTCCAAACATTCCCTTCCATTTAGCCTTCCTCTTTTTTCCGGACGAATATTTGAGTCCGATATAGAACGCGGTGATGTTGTTGTCTTCAGGTTGCCTCGTGATCCTGAGATTTATTATATAAAGAGGATAGTTGGTGTTCCGGGTGATAAAGTTCAGATGCGACGCGGGATGTTATATTTGAACGGGGAAAAGCTGCTCACAGAAAAATTGACTGATTATGTTCGTACAAATGAGTATGGACGGCAGGAAAAGTTCGAAAGATATAAAGAAACCATGCCAAATGGCAGGTCGTATGAAATACTGGACAGGGGCTACCTGCAAAGCGCAATGGCCGAGGATACAGAAATTTTCATCGTTCCTGAAGGGCATTATTTTGCGATGGGTGACCATCGGGATAATTCTCAGGATAGCAGATGGCCTGCCAGCACTGGCGTTGGCTTTGTTCCCGCTGAAAATATTATCGGAGAAGCAAGATGGATTTTACTTTCTTTTGATAATAAAGCGTCACTGCTAGAATTCTGGAACTGGTTTCCAAAAGAACGCCGTGACCGTTTTTTTACAACCATTAAATAAACTTTGAAATTTATTCTAACCGATCAGTATGTTGATTGCTGACATTAATAGTGTTTGAGCTTTTTGCTTTCATAGGTTATTGCTATTTTGAATTAGTAAAATTTATAAATGTGAATTTTAAAATGAATAATGAAAAAAAAGAAAAAATAAAAGAGATTTCAAAATCGGTTCTGCTTAAAGAAGATGAAAGCTGGACAGATTTTTTTAAAACCATTTTTTATGCTTTTCTGATTGCCATTTCCTTCAGAACATTTGCCTTGCAGCCATTTTCAATTCCTTCGGAATCCATGCTGAATAATTTGATGGTTGGGGATTTTTTACTCGTATCCAAAGCTTCCTATGGATATTCAAAACATTCGCTGCCGTTCAGCCTGCCGCTCATTCCAGAGCGGATATTTGCATCTGATGTTGAACGTGGTGATGTTGTGGTATTCCGATTACCTCGTGAGCCGGATGTTTATTACATAAAAAGAATAATCGGCATACCAGGTGATAAAGTACAAATGATCAGAGGTGAGCTGTACCTTAACGATGAAAAAGTACCAAGAGAATTTGTCGCCGAACTTGAGCACATCAATCCTGACGGCGTAGTTGAAAACTATACGCGTTATGAAGAAACCCTTCCTAATGGAAAGAAATATGAAATTCTGGACCGCGGATATACGATTATGGCCAGGGCCGAGGATACAGCTGTTTTCCTAATTCCGCCGGGTCATTTTTTTGCAATGGGTGATAATCGCGATAATTCGCAGGATAGCCGCTGGCCTGCTGAGACAGGCGTAGGCCTGTTGCCGGCAGAAAACATAATTGGAAAAGCAAAGTGGATCACGCTTTCATTTGATAATCATAGCCGCCTTTGGGAGTTCTGGAAATGGTTTCCAAAAGAACGTCGGGATCGTTTTTTCACAACAATTAATTAGTAATAATGGGGGATTCATTGATTGAGGAAAAAGGGCAATATTCGGAACTCTATCAAGTTTTAGGGTATGTGTTTAAGAATGATAATCTACTGAGAGAGGCTTTGACACATCCAAGCCTTGAAGGGAGCCGCAATTATCAAAGAATGGAATTTATTGGTGATCGCGTGCTTGGCCTTGCGATTGCTGTATGGATGTATGAACTTTATCCGGATTCAGATGAAGGTGGATTGGCCAGCAGGCATACTAACCTGGTGCGGCGGGATGCCTGTGCCAAAGTGGCAGAAAAACTAAATCTAGGAAATTTTCTTCATATGGCAAAAAGCAGTGAAGATACCGGTGGACGCAAAAGAAAAACCATTCTGGCTGATACGTGTGAATCGGTTATTGGAGCAATCTATCTGGATTCTGATTTTAATACCGCTGAAAAATTTATCCGCAGAAACTGGAAAGAATTGGCAGATAATGTAAAAGTGGCTGAACGGGATGCCAAAACGAAATTGCAGGAAATGGTGCAGGCAAAGGGTAAATCTCCACCTGTCTATACAACTATTGATAAGAAAGGTCCGGACCATGAACCTGTGTTTACGATTGCAGTTAAAGTTCATGGTGAAGGTGAAGAAGTTGGCAAGGGATTTTCAAAACGTGGCGCTGAACAACGCGCGGCCAATCTTATGCTGGAACGCCTTTCAGAAACCTGGAAAAAGAACGCCTAATCGGAAAATATATGCCTGAGAGTGAAAATAGTAGTAATACGCGGTGTGGTTTTGTGGCCCTTGTAGGGGCGCCAAATGCCGGTAAATCCACTTTGCTTAATGCTTTGGTCGGAAGCAAGATTGCTATCGTCACACACAAAGTTCAGACGACGAGGTCCCGTCTTATTGGTGTTGCTATTCATAATGATGCGCAAATGGTATTTGTTGATACGCCTGGCATATTCACTGCCAAGAAAAGGCTTGAACGCGCGATGGTAGCTGCGGCCTGGGACGGCGCAAATGATGCGGATGTGGTTGTGTTGTTGGTTGATGCATGCCGTAAATTAGAAGACAATACTATTCAAATAGTAACAGGGTTAGGTGAGCGCAGAAAAAAGCCCATTCTGGTATTAAGCAAGATTGATCTTGTAAAACGTGACAACCTTCTTGCTATTACCAAAGAATTAAATGATTTGTGCCCATTCGAAGAAACATTAATGATATCAGCAAAAACAGGGAGTGGCCTTGGCGATCTACGTGACCTTCTGGCATTACAATTACCAATGGGGCCATGGCTTTATCCCGAAGATCAATTGACCGATGTCACGGAACGCATGCTTGCATCAGAAATAACAAGGGAAAAGTTTTTTCTGCGGTTTCATGAAGAGCTTCCATATGCTGCAACAATTGAAACGGAACGCTGGAAAGATTTAAAAGACGGTAGCGTAAGAATAGAGCAGGTAATCTATGTCGAGCGCGACAGTCAGAAAAAAATTATCATCGGAAAAGGCGGGCAGGGATTAAAAACAATTGGCAAGATGGCCCGTGAAGAGTTGGAAGAATTGCTGGATCGTCGCGTCCATCTCTTTATTTTTGTAAAAGTACGAAAAGGGTGGAGCGATGATAAAGAACGCTATCAGAATATGGGACTAGATTGGGTAAAATAAAGTCAGCCTATTAACGTGTGTCATTTTCATTCAATATTTAACTAAAGCGCCTATTCGCCCTGATAAAGGGAATGGGTCGGGAATATCTGCCTTCCAAACAAGCTGGCCGTTAAATCAACCGCGATTTTTGCCGTGCTATTGTTTGTATCAAGTGCCGGGTTTATTTCAGCAATATCAAGAGACCCCATCAATTTTGAATCATGGATCATTTCCATACAAAGCTGCGCTTCACGGTAGGTTAGGCCACCCGGAATTGTTGTGGCAACACCGGGAGCAATAGATGGATCAAGGCTGTCAACGTCAAAGCTGACGTGTAAATGGGCACCTTTTTCAGAAACATCATGCAATATTTCCTGCATGGTCTGGCGGATGCCTATTTCATCGATGCGACGCATATCATAAACGGATATGCCGCTTTCTATAACCAGTTTTTTTTCAATCGGATCAACGGAGCGGATAGCAATCTGATAGACATTTTCAGGCTTTACCATTGGTATTGCATGGCCAACAGCAAGCAGATCCGGATGTCCGATACCCGTAGCAACGGCAACCGGCATACCATGGATATTACCGGATGGTGAAGTTGCATTTGTGTTGAAGTCGGCATGCGCATCAATCCAGAGCATGCAAACAGGCTTATTTATATCAGCGCAGTGACGCGCCACTGCGGCAACCGATCCGATAGACATGGCATGATCGCCACCCATCATGATGGGAAAATAACCATCACTTAGTTCTTTATAAATTGCATTCTGAATATTATTGGCCCATTCAATATTTTCTGCAAGATGCCGATATCCGTTTTGAGGGGGTTGCTCAGGGTTATGAGGGCCACTTACATTTCCGGCGTCCTTTACATCACAGCCCTGTTTTTGCAGTGTGTCCACGATCCCTGCGACACGAAGTGCCTCCGGCCCCATGGAGGCGCCACGATCACTGGCACCAATATCGCTTGGCACGCCTATCAATGATACACGATTATTCATGTTGATTGCCCTTAATTTCCAAGACTGTTTCGTTTCTTTAGCGTTAGGATGTGCCAAGAAACCCTTCATTACGATTGATGTGATTCTTGCATAATTATGTATAAATGAAATTTTTATTTTTATTGATATACCAAATAAAATTCGGTTAGGTTGTGTTTAACTGAATTTTGTTTTAATATTAATTTTTTGAGTGGGTTAGTAGTAATGTGGCATATAAAATCAGGGATAATATGATGAAAAAAAAGGCGATAGACCAGATTGATCTGAAGATTCTTTCAATTTTACAGGCAGATGCCAGAATTACAAATCACGAACTTTCCAGCAAGGTAAATTTATCACCAAGCAGTTGTCTGCAACGTGTCAGACGTCTTGAGGATGAAAAATATATTGAACGTTACATGGGGCATGTGGATCTTGATAAAATATGCCGCACTGTCACGGTCATCCTGACCGTAAGCCTTCATGATCATTCCAACGATAATTTTGAAACATTTAATAATGCAGTTAAAGAATTCCCTGAAATTGTTGAATGCTATACGGTTAGCGGAAATTTTGATTATTTTCTTCGTGTTGTTTGCCCGGATATGAAAAGCTACCTCGCGCTTAATGATGCCCTCATTGAAAAAATGGACGGAACTGCAAATGTCAGCGGCCATGTTGTTCTTGAAAATACAAAAGCTTTTCAGGGATATGCTATTGAAGCGCTGGTAGAATAATTTCAATATTACTTGACGCTATATTTGCGAATCAGTATTAATAAAAAAGTTACTTTATAACATATATTTATTAATACTGACGAGATTTACAATGCTTTACCGGGGTGCTCTGGCTTCTATCATCTTTCTGGCACCTCAACAGAATTTATTCGCTGAAGAAAATAATAATGTAGAAATTACCTATAATGCAGAAAATGCGGATCGTGAAGACCGTATTGTTGTATATGGTCGTGCGGAACAGTTAATTGGTACTGTAAATTCAGCATCAGACGGGGTTGTTGGCTATGATGATTTCACCACAAGACCAATGTTAAGGGTTGGTGAACTGGTTGAAGTCATTCCGGGGATGGTCGCAACCCAACATAGCGGCACAGGAAAAGCCAATCAGTATTTTCTGCGGGGCTTTAATCTTGATCACGGCACGGATTTCCTTGCAACTATTGAAGGGATGCCAATTAATTTACCAACGCACGGGCACGGGCATGGTTATCTGGATATGAATTTTATTATCCCGGAAGTGGTCAGCACAGTTGAATATAAAAAGGGTCCCTATGCTGTTGATGTCGGGGATTTTTCGTCCGCGGGTTCAACAAATTTCAACATTTATGACCGGTTTGATGAAAATTTTGCTGAACTAAGTGTTGGGCAGCATGGTTATTACCGCTTTGTGACCGGTAATAGTGTAGAAGTTGGGGCAGGAGATTTAATGTTTGCGGCCGAAGGGCAGCTTAATAATGGCCCGTGGGTGCTTGACGATGATCTGAAAAAATATAATGCCATTGCCAAATATTCCCAGGATAACGGCGATGTGAGAACCCAGCTTCTTGCTACCGCTTATTATTCCAAATGGAATGCGACGGATCAGATACCAAGCCGGGCTGTTACTTCTGGCTTGATTGATGAGTTGGGTTTTATTGATGATGACCTGGGCGGGAATACAACACGACTTTCGCTATCGGGTACAGCGGAAACCGAAAATTTACGCATAAGAGCTTACGGTCAATATTATGATTTTAATCTCTTTTCAAATTTTACCTATTTTCTTAATGATCCGGTTAATGGCGATGAATTTGAACAGGTCGATAACCGAAGTATCTGGGGTGGGGACATTGAATATCACCAACATTTTGAATATGGGCAGACACGGCTGACCTGGGTCACGGGCGGGGCATTACGTTATGACAATATTAATGAAGTCGGGCTTCATAATACGGCGGAACGTGTGCGACTATCGACCATAAGAAATGATGATGTGGAAGTTCTGAACCTTAGCGGATATTCAAGCCTTAATTTATACCTGAATGATGATTTCCGTGTTACAGGAGGGCTACGTGTTAACCGAAATAGTTATGATGTTAATGCTATAGAGCCGCTAAATTCCGGAAGCGGCAATGATGCAATCCTTAGCCCCAAATTCTCCGCAGCTTATAGGGTAAGTGATCAGGCGGAAATTTATGCAAATTATGGCCAGGGTTTTCATTCAAATGATGTGCGTGGCGCGGCGATTATGGTTGATCCGGTTTCCGGCGATCCTGTCTCGCCCGTACCGTTATTTGCAAAAAGTGAAGGGGCGGAAATTGGTATCCGCATTGAACCAAACGAAGATGTGAATTTTACACTAGTCGGGTTCTGGCTTGAACTGGATAGCGAACTTGTGTTTGTCGGGGATGCTGGAAATACAGAAGCCAATGATGGAACACGTAGGTACGGGCTTGAACTTTCGGGTTTCTGGGAGGCAACAGATTGGCTCGCTTTCGATGCAACTGCGGCGACAACAGACGCAAAATTTAACCTTTCCCAGGATAATTTTATTCCGGGCTCTGTGCGTTCGGTATTTGGTGCCGGCGCGACCGTAACGTTGGATAATGGGGTGACAGGCAGCATCCGCATGCGTCATTTTGGAAGCGCTCCACTGATTGAAGATAACAGAGACAGATCCGAACCGACAACACTCGTCAATGCGGGTATTGCTTACGCGTTTGACCGTTATACCATTGATCTGGATGTGTTTAATTTATTCGGCAGTAATGACAGGGATATTACCTATTTTTACGAATCCCGATTAAACGGTGAAGCCATGCCTGTTGAAGACATTCACTATCATCCAGTGGAACCCTTCACAGTGCGGCTTGGCCTTCGGATTAAATATTAAGTCTGCTATTTTACTTTCTAATTTATCTACTAATCGCTTGCGGTTGTGGGCTGCTGGTGCTAGTTTCCCGCCATTAAATAAGCACATAAAACAATAAGAGCATTTTGACATGTCAATTGATAAAGATACAGTCGCAAAGATCGCGAATCTGGCCCGTATTGAAGTTTCGGAAAAGGAACTGGAATCCACGGTAGGAGAGCTCAATAACATCCTTGACTGGGTAGAGCAGCTTTCAGAAGTGGATACCGATGGTGTTGAAGCCATGACCAGTGTGGTTGAAGCATCACTGCCCCGCCGTGAAGATAAAGTCACCGATGGTGGCTATCGTGACAGCGTCCTTAAAAATGCACCGCAGGCCGAGCATGGTTTTTTTGCCGTGCCAAAAGTGATCGAATAGGGGGCGGATGATGACTGAACTTACTAAATTCACCCTGTCCGAAGCAAGGGACGCCCTTCATAAAGGGGATATCAGTTCACGGGAGTTGACCGAAGCGCATTTAAAGGCGATGGAAGATGCAAAAGAGCTTAATTGTTTTGTTGCTGTAACCGCCGATAAGGCAATGGAAATGGCGGATAATGCGGACGGCATGATCAAGGCGGGAAATGCCAAAGGCATGACCGGCATTCCCATAGGAATGAAGGATTTATACTGTACCAAAGGTGTGCACAGCCAGACATGCAGTCATATTCTGGACGGGTTCAAACCGGAATATGAAAGCACAGTGAGCGGTAATCTTTGGCATGATGGCGCAGTGATGCTTGGTAAGACTAACATGGACGAATTCGCCATGGGGTCTTCAAATGAAAACAGTTATTATGGCCCGGTTAAAAACCCGTGGCGCGCCATAGGATCAGACAAAGACACAGTACCGGGTGGATCGTCCGGCGGCTCTGCTGCGGCGGTTGCGGCGGATATTGCTATTGCCAGCACCGGGACGGATACGGGTGGTTCGATCCGTCAGCCGGCATCATTTGCGGGGCTTGTGGGTCTCAAACCGACATATGGCCGCTGTTCACGTTGGGGCATGATTGCATTTGCATCATCACTTGATCAGGCGGGACCGCTGACAAAAACGGTGCGTGATGCGGCGATCATGATGGAAAGCATGGCTGGGTACGATCCGAAGGATTCAACATCCATCAACACACCGGTACCGAATTATGAAGCCGCACTAAAGGGCGATATTCGCGGTCTTAAAGTCGGTGTTCCAAGCGAATATCGTGTGGAGGGTATGCCGCAGGAAATTGAAAATCTTTGGCAAAAGGGTATTAACTGGTTAAAGGATGCAGGTGCAGAGATCGCAGATATCAGCCTGCCGCATACCAAATATGCACTACCGACATACTATATTGTGGCACCGGCGGAATGTTCATCGAACCTCGCGCGGTATGATGGTGTTAAATATGGTCTGCGTGTAACAGGTAAAAGCCTCGATGATATGTATAAGAAAACCCGTGCGGCCGGTTTTGGTGACGAAGTAAAACGTCGGATCCTTATCGGCACTTATGTGTTATCCGCCGGATATTATGATGCCTATTACCTTAAAGCACAAAAAGTACGCACGCTTATCGCCAATGATTTTAAGGCCGCATATGAAAAATGCGATGTGATCCTGACACCGACAGCACCAAGTGCGGCGTTCGCTCTTGGCGATAAGGTGGATGATCCGCTTTCCATGTATTTGAATGATGTATTTACGGTGCCTGCGTCCCTTGCGGGGCTACCGGGTATTTCGGTGCCTGCGGGCTTAAGTGCGGAGGGACTACCCCTTGGTCTTCAGCTTCTGGGGCAGGCTTTTGGTGAAGAACAGCTTCTGAATGTTGCGGATGTTTTGGAAACAGCGGCCGAATTTAGGCATAAACCGGTCAAATGGTGGGGAGACGCATCATGAGCAAGCTTTATCCGGGTGCAACAGGGGATTGGGAAGCCGTCATCGGGCTTGAAATCCATGCGCAAGTCATTTCCGAAGCAAAATTATTTTCCGGCGCGGCAACGGCCTTCGGCGCTGATCCGAATACGCAGGTTAGTTTTGTGTGTTCTGCACAGCCCGGCATGCTTCCGGTCATCAATGAGGAATGCGTGCGTCAGGCGGTCCGTACAGGACTTGCTATGGGTTGCAAGATCAATCTGCGCAGCATATTTGACCGTAAAAATTATTTTTATGCTGATCTTCCACAAGGGTATCAGATTTCCCAATATAAAGACCCGATTGTCGGCGAAGGGGTTGTTACAATTGATCTTGAAGACGGCAGCACAAAGGATATTGGTGTTGAACGGCTTCATCTTGAGCAGGATGCCGGTAAATCAATGCATGATCAGCATCCGACCATGACCTATGTTGATCTTAACCGTTCCGGTGTTGCGCTTATGGAAATTGTATCAAAACCGGATATGCGCACCCCCGAAGAAGCGGCCGCCTATTTCAAAAAAATACGCTCTATTGTCCGCTATGCAGGAACATGTGACGGAAATATGGATCAGGGATCAATGCGTGCGGATGTGAACGTATCGGTGCGCCGTCACGGCGAAGTGTTTGGCACACGTACAGAAACAAAAAATGTTAATTCGATCCGTTTTGTGACACAGGTTGTGGAAAGCGAAATCCGCCGTCAAATCGATCTTATCGAAGATGGCGGTACGGTCAAACAGGAAACAAGACTGTTTGATGTGGCAGCCGGAACAACACGCCCGATGCGGTCAAAGGAAGAAGCACATGACTATCGCTATTTTCCGGATCCGGATTTGCTGCCGCTTGAATTTTCGCAGGAATTTGTCGATCAGCTTGCAAAAGAAATGCCTGAACTTGCAGACGCCAAGAAAGAACGTTTCATCAAGGAACTGCATATTACGCCATATAACGCGGCTGTGCTTACCGCGGAAAAGGAAATTGCCGATTATTTTGAAACATTGCTTGCCGCAACGTTTGACAAAACCGGAAAGCCGGTTTCAGAGCTTGGATCGCTGGTATCAAACTGGATCACAAGCGATCTTTTTGGTGCTCTGAAGAAACTTGGCAAATCCATCAATGAAAGCTCTGTATCCATTGAGCATGCGGCAGAACTTCTTGGGCTTCAGCTTGATGGGACAATTTCGGGCCGGATCGCGAAGGATGTGTTTGACATTATGCTGGAAACCGGAAATTCCCCTGAAGCCATTGTGGAAGAAAAGGGGTTAAAACAGGTTTCCGATACCGGTGCAATCGAAGCAATGATTGATGAAATTCTTGCCGAAAATACCGATAAGGTGGATGAGTACCGCGGCGGGAAGGATAAGCTCTTCGGTTTCTTCGTCGGGCAGGTAATGAAGAAAACTGGGGGCAAAGCTAATCCGCAGGTTGTAAATCAGCTTTTAAGATCAAAACTTGATGGCTGATTAATATGATATTTTACCAAAAAGCCGGGATGGTTAATTTTCCCGGCTTTTTTATGGTTAAAATTGATTCGCCATGTTCCATAGAATCTGTGTGGAAAAGCCGAAAAATGGTTAAAATTAACCTTTAGCGGTTTTGTTAACCTTTGAATATTAACTATATTTATCTTTATAAATCAATAGCTTATCAAAAAAATATTGTCGTTAACCATTTATTTAAAATTCTAATACAACTTTATTTTCCATAAGGCGAGAATTGAAGCGTCAGGAACAAAATATAGTTATTAAATATAGTTAATTACGGAGAAAATGTTATGGGAATGGCAGATAAGAAATATCTCGAAAACCGGTTGCAGGCAGCAGAAAGCGGAAAAGCAGAAGCTCTATATGATCTAGGACTACTTTATTCAATAGGTCATGGTGTGGAACAAAATAATGTGAAAGCACATAAATGGTTTAATCTGGCGGCGATGCGTGGAATGTTGAGTGCACAAATCGACCGGGCAGAAGTGGCAGACGCCATGTCAAATGGTGAAATATCGGAAGCGCAGCGTAAAGCGCGTGAATGAATGGTTGCTCACTAATATATATTAGTATCATAGTAAGATGTGCGTCGGATGATAAGGCGCCGCTATCACCATAGCATGGTATTTTTAACTGAACAGGGTGTGGAAAAATTTTCCATGCCCTCTTTTTTTGCTTAATGGATATTTTAACCAGAAATGTTTTGACAAGGGCGGCTAACACAACTAAAAACGGCGGCGGAGAGGTGCCAGAGTGGTCGAATGGGGCTCCCTGCTAAGGAGTTGTGCCCTCACGGGTACCGAGGGTTCGAATCCCTTCCTCTCCGCCATTTTTTTTATATTATCTATCTAATTCAGTAAGTTATAGGGGCCTCAAAATTCAGCCCCACACACAGCCCCACATAAAAACAATGCTATAATGTAAAAAAGTACACAAATCGCTAAATTCCCATCCTGCGGACCCCACCCCATAGAACAGAGGACTCTCGCCAACTTTTATCCTGAGCTCTAGGACACACGGCCCATTTTGCCCCCAACGCCGCGGCTGCTGTAATCATTAAAGGTACAGCAAAGAAATCTGGTGGGTGCCCCATGCGTTCAGAACAGTCTTTTACAAATGGGACTAAGACATCTGGTAGCATATTGTAATCGAATGGCTTTACAGATAAAAGTTCACTGCCCAGCTCTTCAGGAGTTCCCCAATCGTCTTCTATTAATTTTACATCTTCGTCGTCTGGTGCATATCTAGAGATAATGTCATCAACTTCACTATTGTCCATCGGTGGTTTGCATCTTTCTTGATTGAACTTGTGTGCAAGTTTAGTAACTTTCTTTTCCGAAAATGCTTTTTGCCTTAAGTAGCCCACATGGGCCATTAGTACTGAATTTCTTCCTCCATCTGGAACCTCGTCAGGTATAATATAGGTTTCAAATCTAGAAAGATTTGAGTTGGTAGCAGTTCCCAATTTTAATGGTTTATTTTGCCTCACTACCTTATTATTTTTGTTATCTACACTTATACATAAACCTTTGACTACTTGATCCACTGTGTAGGATGGGAGGTTGGTGTTTGCTTGTATAATATTAGACAGGAAAGGTTTTGATTTTTTGTCAAAAAAGCCAGGTAATCGCATTACTCTTGATGGATTGTTAACGCTTGGATCAGTGCTGTATTTATTTGCTATTGCCTTTTGAATGGGCTTAAATCGACGGACCTCGCAATCGGAGACTATCCAATACACATGAAACTGGTCAATACGTTCTGCTGGCTGGATGAGTATGCAAACAAAAGTAATTTAAAGATGGTAACGCAATGAAGAAAATCTTCCCTTATTTGACCTATGCTGGCGCAATACCTTTTGTTTTCTGCGCTGCGAGTTTATCTCTCGATATCCAAGATCTTCCTCTGTTGGGACCGATTGAAAGAATATTGAGTATCTATGGGCTGGTGATCTCATCATTTTTAGCGGGAGCCCATTGGGGGCAACACCTGCACATTAATAAAAGCCAATGGGTTCGTTTCTTGCCCATTTTCAGTAACGCTATAGCAGTTCTGCTGTGGCTTGGCTTTCTGGTACTCAGCTTTAAAATGCAAATGGCAATGTTTGTCACCGCATTTGTTGTTCTACTCATTATTGATTATCGGCTTTTTCAGATAGATGTCATTACCCGTCATTATTTTCAGACGCGCTTTTTCGTATCAGCCATCGTCATTACTTCACTCATTATTTCAGGAATTGTATCATGACAAGAATTGCTATCATTGGGGCTGGGCTATCCGGCCTTTCAGCTGCTCATTTATTAAAAGATTACGCTGATATTACGCTTTTTGAGAAGGCGCGTGGTGTTAGTGGTCGTATATCTACGCGGCGTGCGGAGCCATATTTCTTTGATCATGGTGCGCAATATTTTACGGCTAGAACAAAGCCGTTTCAGGATTTCATTCAGCCCTTACTCGACCAAGGCATCATCGAAAGGTGGAATGCGCGCTATGTTAAATTTAAAGGTAATCAGATCATTGAAAGAAGAAAGTGGCGTGATGAAGAACCACGGTATGTTGGTGTTCCTGGAATGAATCATCTGGCCAAATTTTTAGCAAAGGGGCAGAATATTCATATCAACACAAGGATTGCTTCCTTAAATCATCAAGACACATGGCAATTAACAGATGAGCAAGGCCAGCAATATCCTGGCTTTGACTGGGTGATATTTACAGCGCCGTCACCACAAGCGGTCGATTTACTACCTGATTCCTTCAAGTATCATGCCGATATTCAAGCCATCAAGATGCATGCCTGCTTTTCATTGATGCTTGGTTTCGAACAAAATATTACCCTCGATTTTGAGGCCGCTCATGTAACCGATTCAGATTTAAGCTGGATTGCCGTCAATAGCCATAAACCACAGCGACCAGATCTTTTTACCTTAATGGTTCATTCATCTGAAGATTATGCCGAGGCACATATCGATGATGATCGTGACAAAGTCATGCAGCATTTAATCAACGAAACCAGCCATATTATTGGGCAGGATGTAAGCCAAGCAAATTATAAAACTATTCATGGTTGGCGATATGCCAACAACGCGGACAAAAAGCAAAAAAGCTCTATATTTATAGATCAGGACCTTAAATTAGCGGCCTGTGGCGATTGGTGTCTTGGCGGGCGTGTGGAAGGTGCTTTTACGTCAGCTTATGACTTAACGAAACACATGAAAGAGAGCGCTTTATGAGTTTTAATCCAGAAAATATCGCTATTCTTGGCGCATCGGGTGCTATTGGCAGCGCATTTACAATGCTTTTATCTGAAAAATATACAAACGCCAGCATGTTTGCATTCTCTAGAAATGGTGCAGCATACAGCATTGATTATAGCAGTGAGGCCTCTCTTGCGGAAGCTGCTGAACTCGCAGCAAAAGAAAAGCCTTTAGATTTAGTTATTGTGGCTAACGGCATCCTGCATGATGAGGGTTTGATGCCAGAAAAATCGTTGCGTGATTTATCAGCTGAGAAGTTTCAGCATATTTTTGAAGCCAATACCATTACGCCTGCGCTCATCGCCAAGTATTTTTTGCCGAAGCTCAATAGAGACCAGCCCTCAATCTTCGCAGCCTTATCAGCGCGTGTGGGCAGTATATCCGATAATCAGCTTGGAGGCTGGTATGCGTATCGCGCGTCAAAAGCAGCCTTAAACATGATTATTAAAAATGCCGCTATTGAAGTGGGTCGGCGCAATAAACACGCTATTGTCGTTGGTCTTCATCCCGGCACGGTAAACAGTGACTTATCCAAGCCATTTCAAAGCAATGTTGCCAATGGTAAGCTTTTTACACCTGATTATTCAGCTGAAAAGCTATTGGACGTATTGGGAAACCTAAGCCCAGAGCAAACAGGAAAATGTTTCGCATGGGACGGTAAGGAGGTCTTACCGTAAATGCATATTGTTTGGTTCAAAAGAGATTTACGCATAGAGGATCATGAAGCTTTTATACAAGCTTCTAAGCATGGGCCTGTTTTGCCGCTGTATATCCTTGAACCAGATCTGTGGCAACAACCAGATATGAGCCATCGGCATTATCTATTTTTGCAGGATTGCTTATCTGAGCTGAACCAAGATCTAGAAAAACTTGGGCAGCGGTTGATTATCAAGGTGGGCAACGCGGTCGATGTTCTGGCAGAATTGAATGAATGCCATTCTATTGAGGGCTTATGGTCCCATCAGGAGACATGGAATGGCTGGACTTACGCGCGAGACAAGGCAGTCAAACGCTGGTGTAAATCACTAAATATTACATGGCATGAGCCCTCGCAAAATGGTGTAGTCCGTAAGTTGGATGATCGTGATGGCTGGGCAGCACGTTGGTATCGCCAAATGAAACAGCCTCTTATCGATAAGCCCGTAAAACTTCAAGCAATAGAGGAAGCATCGATTGTTTTGCCAAGCTATCGCGAATTGAGCCTTACCGAGGATGACGCGCATGACTTACAAAAAGGTGGTCGTAGCGAAGGACTGAAGTTGCTGCATAGCTTTCTCTATGAACGTGGCGAAGGTTATACCAAAGAAATGTCATCGCCTGTAACGGCCTTTGAGAGCTGTTCAAGGCTCTCAGTTCATCTAGCATTTGGCACATTATCAATACGCGAAGTATTTCAAGCCTGCGAGAAGCGTAATCAGGAAATTAAACAAATGCCGCGCGGTGCGAAGGGTAAATGGCCAAGCGCTATGCGATCATTCTCTGGGCGTTTGCGCTGGCACTGCCATTTCATCCAAAAACTGGAAGATGAACCGCGTATTGAGTTTGAAAACATGCATCCGGCTTATGATGAATTGCGCTCGGATGATTTCAACGAAGCGCATTTTAATGCATGGAAATCTGGCATAACGGGATACCCGATGGTGGATGCTTGCATGCGGGCTTTAACCGCAACGGGCTGGCTAAATTTTCGTATGCGCGCCATGGTGATGAGTTTTGCAAGCTACCACCTCTGGCTGCACTGGCGAAAGCCAGCCTTGCATTTAGCCAATTTATTTACCGACTATGAGCCAGGCATTCATTATAGCCAAGTCCAAATGCAGTCAGGCACAACAGGAATCAACGCTATTCGCATTTATAATCCTATTAAGCAAGGAGTTGATCACGATCCGGAAGGTGTATTTATTCGTCACTGGATTCCAGAACTGCAAGATATGGATCAGTCCTTTATCCATACGCCATGGCAAGCAGTTTCACAAATGAATGGTTACCCTATGCCCGTCATTGATGAGAAAACAGCTCGTAAATCCGCAGCTGAAAAAATTTATAGCCTGAGAAAAAATAACACCACGCATACAGAAACTGCCCAAAAAATTGTTAGTAAACATGGTAGCCGCAAGTCCGGCTTGCCAAGAACCATGGGTAAGAAAAAAATAAAAAATCATACTCAAGGAGAATTGCCACTATGACACAAAAGATTGCAATCCATTGGTTTCGCCAAGACCTAAGATTATCTGATAATCCAGCCTTAACAAAAGCGGCAACGCATGAGGCTCTTCTCCCTATCTATATTTTGGATGATGATAATGCAAGAAACCATGTCATGGGTGGAGCAAGTCGTTGGTGGCTTCATCATTCACTGCAGGCGTTACATGCATCCATGGACAAAAGACTATCAGTTTACTATGGGAACCCGCAAACAATTCTGGATGATATTCTAAAGCGTTTTGACGTTGAAGCGGTGTATTGGAACCGATGCTACGAACCATGGCGCATGCAACGTGATACTATTATTAAGGAGAATCTCAAGGAACGGGGAATAGAGGTTCATACATGCAATGGCTCATTATTGTGGGAGCCGTGGGATATTAAAAAAGACGATGGAACGCCCTATAAAGTTTTTACACCATTCTACCGCAGAGGCTGCTTTAATGCTGAAGAGCCTATGGCTCCTTTGGCAAAACCAGAGAATATCAACTATGTTGATGACTCTGGCCATGCCGGGATTGATGCGCTGAATCTTTTACCCAAAATACCATGGGATAAAAAACTTGAGCCCCATTGGAATATTGGTGAAGAAGGTGCCCGCAAGCGATTTGAAACTTTTGTTGATGAAGGGCTTTCTTTTTATAAAGATGGCCGAAACCTTCCTGCAAAACCTTATGTATCGCGTTTGTCACCATATCTGCATTTTGGAGAAATATCGCCTAATCAGCTATGGCATGCTGTGAGAAGCATTGGTGATGACAAACATATTGAGCACTTTTGTAGCGAGTTAGGTTGGCGTGAATTTTCGCATAGTCAGCTTTATCACAACCCTGATTTACCTCAGAAGAATCTACAGCCCAAATTTGATCGCTTCCCTTGGGCAAACGATGCCGCTGCGCTTACAGCCTGGCAGAACGGGAAAACAGGCGTGCCTATGGTAGATGCCGGCATGCGTGAATTATGGCAGACAGGTTATATGCATAACCGGGTTAGAATGATTGTCGGCTCATTCCTGGTAAAAAACCTACGTCTCCACTGGCATCATGGTGAGCGTTGGTTCTGGGATACGTTGGTGGATGCTGACCTGGCTAATAATAGCGCCAGTTGGCAATGGATTGCCGGATGTGGAGCTGATGCAGCGCCTTACTTTCGTATTTTTAATCCGATAACACAAGGGCAGAAATTCGATCCCGATGGTGAATATGTTCGTCAATATATTCCTGAAATTGCTCGCCTACCGAATAAGTATCTTTTCAACCCATGGGAAGCTCCAGAGCTTATTTTAAAAGAAGCGGGTATCGAGTTAGGATCAACCTATCCAAACCCTGTTGTTGATCTCAAACAATCACGTCAGTTAGCGCTTCAGGCATTTCAATCCTTAAAGCAAGGGGAGCCATGAGTAGTATAAGACTTATTTTAGGGGATCAGCTCTCACAGTTTATCTCAAGCCTTAAAGACTATAATCCAGATACGGATATAATTTTGATGTGTGAAGTCTGGAATGAAGCGACCTATGTGAAACACCATAAAAAGAAGATTGCCTTTCTCTTTTCAGCGATGAGGCATTTTGCTGACGCGCTTAAAAAGCAAAGCTTTGATGTTGAATATACTGCATTAGATGACCCTGATAACTCAGGATCATTCAGTGGTGAAGTAAAACGCATGCTTTCTAAATATAGCGTTGATCGGATTGTCGTTACGCATCCGGGTGAATATCGCGTGCTTGAAGAGCTTCGAAGTTTAGAAAATGAATTGAATATCGCGATCGAAATCAGAGAGGATGATCGCTTTTTATGCACCCCTGATGAATTTGCTAATTGGGCAAAAGATCGTAAACAACTGCGTATGGAATATTTTTACCGTGAGATGCGCAAGACATACGATATTCTGATGGATGGTAAAGACCCTATAGGCGGTCAATGGAACTATGATGCTGAAAACCGCAAACCACCCAAAGAGGGCCTGACAATACCGCCGCCTTATATCGGAAAGATTGATGATATTACACAACAGGTTATATCATTAGTTTCTGAGCGTTTTGACACTCATTTTGGTGATGTAGAACCATTTTACTTTGCCGTAACACGCGCTGACGCTTTGCAGGTTTTAGATCAATTTATCGAGCAAAGATTGCCACAGTTTGGGGATTATCAGGATGCGATGATCGAAGGTGAGCCATGGATGTACCATTCTCACATCAGCTTTTATTTGAATTGTGGTTTACTGCTTCCTCTGGAATGTGTTCAGGCCGCAGAAAAAGCCTATCATGCTGGCCAAGTGCCGCTTAATGCCGTGGAAGGCTTTATTCGTCAGATTATCGGCTGGCGGGAATATGTGCGCGGTATTTATTGGCTTAAAATGCCAGAATATGCCGATCAGAATTTCTTTAAAGCCAAGCGCACATTGCCCGATTTTTACTGGACAGCAAACACGAAAATGAACTGCCTGCGCCAATGCGTACTTGAAACAAAGCAGAATGCCTATGCCCACCATATTCAGCGTTTGATGGTACTTGGCAATTTCGCTTTGCTGACGGGCATTGATCCCAAAGATATGAATGAATGGTTTTTGATTGTTTATGCCGATGCGTATGAATGGGTAGAGCTTCCGAACGTATCGGGCATGATTTTATTTGCCGATGGCGGATATCTCGCCAGCAAGCCCTATGCTGCTGGCGGCAGTTATATCAATAAAATGTCTGATTACTGTAAAAATTGTAGCTATAAAGTCACCAAAAAGAATGGCCCAGATGCATGTCCCTTTAATTATCTTTATTGGGATTTTCTGGATCGCAATCGTGAAAAGCTATCCAGCAATCATCGCATTGGCATGATGTATAAGACATTTGAACGTATGGGAGAAGATAAACAAAAGGCTATTCGTGATGATAGTAAAAGATTTTTAAGCAGCATGACATGAAAAAGAAATCTGATTTACCCACTAAAATATGTCCTGTATGTAACCGTCCATTTAGTTGGCGAAAGAAATGGAAAAAAAATTGGGATGATGTCAAATATTGCTCTAAAGCTTGCGCAAACAAAAAGTATGTTTCCAATGAATCCCAAACAGGAATTCGAATGCAGGATTAGTACGATACTTTTGTCGCTATGATTGAAGTCTTGCCAAGAACGGAAATCAAAGCAGCACAAGGCGTTGCAACATAAAACTTACTTTTCGTTTTTTTCAGGGCGATTATTTGTTGCAACACGATGGTGAGTGTAGAGGATTCGAACCCAAAGGGTTTCAATACACCGCCATTAAAAAAAGCCGGGCTAACTCCCGGTTTTTTGTTAATAACGAATAGTCAGGATCGAACCCGGGCAGAGGGTTCGGTGAAGATTAATCAATTTGCGATTTTCTCAATATATCGACGCGTTTCGACCTCAAGTCTTTCAAGGAAATTTTGATACTGTTTTTGTTCTGTTTCACTTAAGAAATTGTACACAACCGCGAGATGCTCATCTTCCTCACCAACGACGCTGTCTATTTGTTCTTTAATCACTGTTACATGGTTCAGGAAGGCATGTGCTGTTTTAAGATCGATTTCTTCACGACGTATTTTGTCATAAAGGTTCGTATCACCGAAGACATTGAAATCAAGTGGTGAAAGCTCGTTAAAATGATGGTCAATTTTTTCGTTTATCATTGCTGATAAAGTTGTATCCAGTTGCCGCATGTATCATCGAAAGAAACAACTTTTACACCGCCCATTTCCTGTGGGTTGCTTTTAAATTTTACGCCTAGGGCGTTCATGCGCTCATATTCTGCGTCAACATTATCTGTCATGAGGGCGGTCCATGGAATACCTTTGTCATAGAGGTCATCCTGCAACGCTTTGGCGGAAGGAAGTTGGTTGGGTTCAAGAGATATTTCCATTTGCTCGTCAGGATGGCCAACCGTAAGCCAACTGAATTCACCCATGGGAATATCCTGTTTTACAACAGAACCTACTTTTTTTGTATAAAAATCAAGGGCTTTTTGCTGATCATTAACTAGAACACTTACGAGCCTTATATTTATCATTTTGAATTCCTTTGTCGTCTTGCATAAGTTTAAGTGATTTCCATTAAATGACAATTTAAATATTTTTTGTCCGCAAAAAACATTGCCCCGATGGCTGGCGGTCTGAGAGCTTTTGTGCCGCCGCTGCCGCGCGTGGTGTGGCGATTTCCCCGGCGAGTGTATTTGCGGTGACGCCTGGCCGTTCTCCTAATGCGATCAGGGTGGCTATTGCCCCGCCAAACGACGAAGAATTAGTTATGGGGCTTAAAATAATAAAAAATTTGGCGCTGACCAACGAGAACAGTTTTCCTCTCGAATAAAAGTTTTGCTTCGATTATCGCTGGTTGACAATATTACTTTTTCAAATTAAAACCTTTAAATGACTATATGGTCATTTAAAGGAATTTTCATGCGTCCGCAAAAGGGAAAAAAGAAAATAATTGATGCCGCGCTATTATTGTTTACACAAAATGGCTTCCACAAAACAACAATAAGCCAGATTGCAAAACAGGCTGGGGTATCAAAGGGCTTAACCTATAATTATTTTGACACCAAGGAAGAGCTTTTATTTGCAATCATTGATAATGCCAGTGAAAGTATAATTGAAATCGCGGAAAGGCTTGTTAGTAGTTCTGGGTATCAGACCACGCTTTTAAATTTTCTTGATGACTACTTTCATTTTCTGAAATCGAAAAAGAACTTCCTTGCATTACAGTTAGGTTTGCTTTTTCAACCTGATCTTAAGGATCTGACCCGCCCCTTACTTGAAAAAAGGTCAAGCCGCCTTTACAAAATTACCCGAACCATGTTTAAGCGTTCCAGAGTGTTTAACCCAGAACAATCAGCAAAACGTTTTATGTCAGAGCTGGACGGAATAGCACTTCATTATCTGTTTGTTTTTAACGATTACCCGCTTGAAGAAATGGTAAAGCAACTCTTCAATAATTATAAGAATTTGGGTAAATAATTTAACGTTTTTATTCTGATGCATATTAATGGATGCAATTCAAAACAGTCTGATATAGAGTTAGGTTAACACAAAAAACAGGGATAAAAATGGACAGTATACAAAATATACCTCTCTGGAATTTGGCTATTGCTTTTATTCCTGCGGCGGTTGTTTTGGTTATTCTTTTTAAATGGCGCAGTGACGGACGGGAAGCATTTATGGGGATTTCCAGAATGCTGGTTCAATTGCTGATTGTTGGGTTCATTCTTGAATATATTTTTGAAACGGAACATGGCTGGGTCGTGCTTACGGTACTTGCTGTGATGCTTTTTTTTTCAAGCTGGATTTCGCTCCGAACTGTCAAAATACACCGTAAAACATTATTCCCTTTGGCACTACTTTCAATCATTACCGGTGGCGGTTTTGTTTTAACATTAATTACCCAGGGCGTTTTAGGGTTGGATCCCTGGTACGAACCAAGATATCTGATCCCGCTTGGTGGTATGATATTTTCCAGTTCCATGAACAGCATAAGTCTCGCGGCAGAACGAATTGGTGCGGAAATGGCCAGGGGTGTTAATTATGACAAGGCCCGCAGCATAGCACTCAGAGCATCGCTTATCCCCATCGTTAATGCGATGTTTGGTGTTGGGCTTGTATCACTGCCGGGAATGATGACAGGGCAAATCCTTGCCGGGGTTTCCCCGCTTATTGCTGTTCGTTATCAAATTGTTGTTATGTGTATGTTATTTTCAGCTTCCGGCCTTTCGGCAACACTTTTTATTAGCCTGATCAAATCACACCTGATAGACCGTACCAAGGTTAAATGATGAACCTGACAGCTAAAATACTCTATAAAAAGGGTAAGAAATTCGAATCTTCAGGTAAATTCTCAGATGCTATTTCATGTTATGAAAAAGCGCTAAATGAAAACCCGCAAAACCCCGATATTCTATTTGCACTTGCGAATGTCGCTAAAAAAATGGGGTCTTTACCTATTGCTGAACAGATGTTTCGTACTGTTTATGGTTTGCTTCCTAACTCAATTGAAGCCGCGACCAATCTGGCCGTAGTCATGAGCGATCAGGACCGTACAGAAGAAGTGATAAATTTATACAAGGCACTTCTTGCTAACCATCCTTAACATGTTGGAACATGGATAAACCTTGCAAATACTGTTCTGAAATTGGGTGATCTGGATAACGCTGAACTTTTCTATACTGAAGCCTTAAGGTTGAAGCCAGGATCAGTTGAGGCACTTACAAATATTTCCGAGCTTTATACCAAGAAAGATGATTATCAGCGGGCACTGACTTTCATTGAAAAAGCGCTGAAGCGTGAGAAGGGAAACCCGATGATAAGGTATAATCGAGGGGAAATTTTACTTGCGCTCGGAAAGCTTGAAGAAGGCCGTCGTTCATCCGCGTCAAAACTTAAGTGGGATTAATCCAACTTTTTTATCTTTAAGTTGCGGAACCACACAGGATCGCCGTGGTCTTGAAGAACCAAATGACCAACATTACTTTTGCCAAAGCCTGGCCAGGTTGCGAATTTGCTGTCTGCAATAAGCGCGTCCCAGTTATCATCCCACATGGTTGTTTCGATTACTTTTTCACCATTTTGCCAATGTTGCAGTCTGTTGCCCTGTACAATAATACGAACGTCATTCCATTCACCAACCGGTCGTACATTTTCAACACTGCTTTCTATCAGGTCATAAAGATCACCAGCGCGGTGCTGCCGAATTTTGGCGTCGCCATGGCGGTCATTATCAAGCACCTGCATTTCCGGTCCTGTTTCGTAAGGGAATTCATATTCGTCGCTTTCAACGGCGTGATACATAATTCCGCTATTTGAAGCAGGCGCAACTTTCCATTCCAGTGAAAATTCAAATTCCCCATATTGTTCACGGCTGATAATATCACCTGGGTTTCCGTAATTATTTGGGTTTAAAAATATTGCGCCGTCTTCAATTTCCCAATTGGTTGGCACACTATCCATTTTATAACCACGCCAGTTTGCACTGATATCTGTACCGTCAAAAAGAAGTACCCAGCCATCAGCGCGTTCGGCATCAGTTAATGTATTTATCGTTGCTGCAGAACCTTGCATGCTCGTCTGTTCTGTCGATTGGGATCCACCTTCCTGTGCGCAGGCAGACAGGACTAATGCACTTGCAGTTAGTGATATTAAAGTTATCTTCATATTAAAATTATTCCTTATACAGATGCCGCGACCGCGTCGGCAATTTTTTCAATCTGATCCATAGTAATATAAATATGTGGGCAAAGCCGTGCCCGAAGAACATCTTCCCTGCCACCTATAGCCCCTGAAATACGATGTTTCTCATATAATGTTCTAGCCGCTTCGGGTGCATTTGTATTTGAAATAAGAGAAACTGTAATTCCACTGTTAAATCCTTCTGCCTGTTCTGTCAGGAAGCGAATGTTTGGAACTTTTTCCCTTAGCTGCGCCATCAGATTATTCGCAAGATAATTGATACGTGCTTCGATCCGGTCCTGTCCAATCATTTGATGAAATTCCACGGCACGACCAAGTGCCCAGAGGCGGCCATCATCACGTTGCCCAAGGCTTTCAAATTTACGGGCACCCTGTTCCTTGACACGTTCCCATCCAACGGTAACAATATTGGGCCAAAGCTCGACTTGCGCTTCTTTCCTTACATAAACAAAACTTGCCTCGCGTGGGCCAAGTATCCATTTCTGGCCACTTGAAGTATAAAAATCGCAGCCCATGTCATGAAGATTAATATCCATATACCCGAATGTCTGTGCACCATCGACAAGGCATTTTGCGCCAACTGAATGGGCAAGTGCTGTCATTGATTTTCCGGGTAGGGCTGTTCCGGTCACGTTTGAAACATGACTGAATGCCAACACTTTTGTGTTTGAATTAATGGCTGCTTTAAATGGGGCAAGCAGATCTTCTTCTGTATTAAGTGTCTCGGCTGTGGAAACAGTAACGACCTTAAAGCCCAATCGTTCCGCACGTTGATGCCATGCGATATTATTACAAGGATGATTTTGATCCCATATTAAAACTTCATCACCCGGACCAAGATCAAGGCCATTTATAACGGTATTGTTCGCTTCTGATGTGTTTCGGACAAAACCGATCTCATCAGCATCTGCGCCAAGAAAACCGGCAATAAATTCGCGCGCCTTTTCAGTAAGATCACCATATTTATCACGGTTTTGAAATGAACAGTTCATTTCCATATCACGCGTATGTTCAATGACTGTTTCATGAACTATTTTGGGCGTTGGGGTCATGTTTGCGGCATTCATCATCATCAGGTCTTTTTCGATGATAAATTCGGCCTGTACTGCTTTCCAGAAATCTTCATTTTCGGTCATCAGACCATTTGCGCTGGAAATGGCTTGCTGCATATTTTGTGCAGCAAGTGCTAATGAACTGCTACCGCTAAGATAAAGTGCGCTTATGCCTGTTGCACTGCCCATGGCACGTAAAAAATTACGTCGTGACTGGCTCATGATTATTCTCCCTATTTTCAGTGTTTGATAATATTGTATATCCAGGTGTAGTAATTAGGCAATGTTTATATTGATTGTAATATTGCGCAGAACGATCATGGATATTTACTTGATCTTAAGTTCAACAATTATTGCCTGACCATTGCTTTTACCACGGATAAAAAACTTCCTCCGCCACAACCAACATCCAAAATGTCCATGACAGGATTAATTTCTAAATGCCGGTGTTTACCGCTTTCTTTCGCGCTTTGAACAAGTTCGTATATTTTGCCGTCGTTTTACGGGCTAAAGGGCCTGTAATCTGACCGGTAATATTTTGATAATTCTTTATATCCGGGCTGTGGATTTAAGAACCCGTGATTGCAGTTTCTGCAACTATATATTTGCCACTGTTTGTCATCGGGATATTCTGTACACGACCCTGAAAATTTATATTCTAGTAAAGTTAAATTACAAATAGGGCAATGTTCGAAGATTTTCAAAGTAAATCCGTTACTTAACTTGGTATTGAGCTTGACCATAAGTTGTTAGGTTTTCTTATATATGTCAATGGAAAAATAATCTGGCATAAGAGGCAAATTATCTTGATTAAATGGGAACTACATGTCAGCCTGACAACATTCGGAAGGGATGGGCTAATGAGAAAATATTTGTACCCTGTTTTGGGTTTTATTCTAATGCAATCGCAATTAACTTTTGCTGAAAATGATAAGCCACGGGCCAGAGATATTGGTATTGATGTGGGCACTATTGCACCGGGCCAATACAACGCCATAACTGATGTTAAAGGTGTTCTGGTGGGGCACCATACAGTTAATATTGGTGATGACATAAGGACTGGCATTACCGCTATTATTCCATCCAGCCATGATATGTATCTTTATCCCGTGCCGACATGGATTCATTCGGGAAATGGGTATGGAAAATTAATTGGTGAAACGCAGGTGCGTGAATTCGGTGAAATTGAAACACCTATAATTCTTGGGTGTACCCTTTGTGTTTGGACTGCGGCTGAAGCATTAAAGGATTGGACGCTTAATAAAAGAAACGCAGGTCAGCATACAGTGAACCCGGTGGTGGGAGAAACTAACGACAGTCGCGTAAATAATATGTGGTCTCCGGACAGTGCCCGTGAAGAATACACAATCGCCGCGCTTGATGCCGCAAAATCCGGCCCGGTGGAAGAAGGCAGCGTTGGTGCCGGTCGTGGAACCCAGGCCTTTGGCTGGAAGGGGGGTATTGGAACCAGTTCGAGGGTCCTTCCGCAAAGCCTTGGCGGCTATACGGTCGGTGTTCTTGTACAAACCAACTTTGGGGGTGATCTTAATATCAATGGTGCCCCGGTTGGACGCGAACTTGGTCAATATTCTTATAAAACACAGCTTGAAGAAGCCAGCCGCAATGAAGTGCCGATGGATGGCGGGTCAATGATGATGGTCGTCGCGACCGATGCGCCAATACTTTCGCGTAATCTAGACCGGCTTGCAAAACGGGCAATGATGGGGCTTGCGAGAACTGGGTCAGTAGCGCATAACAGTTCCGGTGATTATGTTATCGCCTTTTCAACAAGCGAAGATGTCAGACGTGACCGTGTTGCCAGTGAACCTGTGCCATCAAAAACGCTTAGCAATGCGGCAATGTCGCCGCTTTTTCAGGCTGTCGTCGAAGCAATACAGGAATCCGTTTATAACGCGATGCTTAAGGCTGAAACAGTGACAAGCAGTCGCGGTACATTGGAAGCCATTGATGTTGAAAAAGTGAAAGTAATTCTTGAAAAATATAATGTCACTGATTTTGATGAAAAACTATCACCCGGTAAGATAAATGAATAAGATAAAAGGCACAGAACAATTTATTGAAATTGCCAAAGCAACAGCGCGGATTAGAAGTGTCGTAAGTCCGACGTCACTCGTGAAAAGTAAGGCATTGAGCAAGGACAGAACCGGGGTTTATTTCAAAATGGAAAATCTGAACCCGACAGGTTCTTTTAAAATTCGCGGTGCAGCCAATAAAATATTATCAATGACTGATGATGAACGGGCCAAAGGCGTAGTTACTGCATCAACCGGCAATCATGGAGCAGGGGTCGGGTTTATGTGCCATAAAACAGGAACCAGGGGTACGGTTTTTGCGCCAAGCGATGTTATCACAGCGAAATATGAAGGCATGATAGCATTTGGTGTTGACGTAATAAAAACAGACGGTGATCCCATTAACGGGGAAATTGCTTCACGAAAATATGCGGCAGAAAATGGTATGTCATTTATTTCTCCATATAATGACCCGCAGATTATTGGTGGCCAGGGAACAATTGGATTTGAACTTTACGCAGAGCATCAGGATCTAGACGCCGTATTTGTTTCCCTTGGAGGTGGGGGACTTATGTCGGGCATTGCTGTTGCATTGGCAAATTTATCGCCGAAAACCAAAATTATTGCTGTTTCACCTTCAAATTCAAATGTGATGCAGCAAAGTATCGCCGCCGGAAAAATACTTGATTTGCCGTCAAAGCCAACCCTTTCTGATGGCACGGCAGGTGGTGTGGAAGAAGGGTCAATTACTTTTGACTTCTGCAGGGATTATGTGGATGAATTCATTGATGTAAGTGAAGATGAACTGGTTAATGGACTTCGTCTTTTTATTGAGGATACAAACACAATTGGGGAGGGTGCCGTGGGCGTGGCAGTTGCCGGGTATTTGAAACAGCGGGATCGTTGGAAAGACAGGAAAACGGCAATCATTGCCTGTGGGGGGAACATTGCTAAATCAACATTAAAAGAAATTCTCTAAGGGTTATTTAAGGCTATTGACAAGTTAGAAAGGATTTTGTATTTAACTAAATAGTTATTAACTAAATGGTTAAATATAATGAATAGCCACCAATTGGACTTAACCTTTGCGGCACTGGCGGACCCAACAAGGCGCGGGATACTGGCGCGACTGGCAACTAGCCAGGCAACAGTTGGCGAACTTGCAGAGCCATATGATATGAGCATGGCTGCAGTTTCAAAACATATAAAGGTTCTTGAAAATGCAGGATTGATATCAAGAACCAGAGAAGCACAGTGGCGGCGTTGTCGTCTTGAAGCTGCGCCATTAAATGAAGCGCAAAAATGGGTCGAAAAATACAGAAAATTTTGGGAAATGCAGCTTTCACAATTGGATGAGTATCTAAGGGAAGGAAATCATAATGGTTGAATTTAGAAAAATCGAAAATCCTTTTTACGTAAAAGTCACAAGAGAATTTTCAGCATCCGCTCATAAAGTTTTTGACGCGTGGATTGATCCTGTAGGGATTGGTAACTGGTTATTCAGTACGCCGGACGGGATAAACAAGGTCTGCGAAGTTGATGCGCGTGAAGGCGGTGATTTTAGAATTGGTGAACAACGCGGTGATGAAATGGCGATGCATGTTGGAACATTCCACAAGATCAATAGGCCAAATCAGATTATCTTCAGTTATCATATGGAACCAGTAAGCGATGATCTTCCGTCAAATGTGACAGTAGATATCACGGAAAAGGGTGAAGGCTGCACAGTGACCATCACCCATGAAATAGATTATATCTGGGCAGAATATGAAAGTAGTGCAATTAATGGCTGGAACATGATATTTGACGGACTTGAAAAACACCTGATGGATTAAGGTTTCTTTTTTACAGTTGCATCTTCAAGCATCGAAGCGGCATCGCCATAAATACGTCCTTCAAGTGATAGTTCAAGAAATAGGATATAGTCATTTTTATCATCAATCCGTTTTCGGGCCATTTCCTTGTTTTATTGACAACCTTGGGGGGTTGCTCATATAAATTGAGCGGTTTCGTTTAAATGAAGTGAAAAATCAAAATATAGGCCATATCGAATGTATAAAAATTTCTTAAGCAAATTAGTGATAATTTCACTCATATCAATAAGTAATGTGTTTGCACAAGGGCTGCTTCCTGACGTACCGGAAGGGGTGGAGGCTATTTCATTAACAGGACAGCTGCTATCCATGCCTGACCCTACAAATGAAAATGTTATCAATAATTTAGCAGAAGCAAAATATAAGTATATGGACTATCCTATGATAGCTGATAATGCTGTCTGGTACGGAAGAAGGCTTGCGTATGCGGGTGATTATCGTGAAGCAATCAAAATTTTTTCTGAAGGTATATTGGATAATCCCAATGATCCTCAATTTTACCGTCATCGTGGTCACCGTTATATAACGATACGTGAATTTGATCGCGCTATTGCGGATCTTGAAAAAGCGGCGGAACTGATCAAAGGTACACAAAATTCGGCTGAGCAGGACGGCGCACCTAATGAATTCAATATTCCTGTCAGCACGCTTCACGGTAATATTTATTATCATCTGGGCTTGGCATATTATTTAAAACAGGATTTTGAAAATGCGAAACGTGTTTATGATTTGGATTATGAAGTAGCGCGTAATGCGGATAATCATGCTTCTATCGCTCATTGGCGATATATGATCCGCAGAAGACTTGGTGAAAGCCATGATCAGGCCAAACATGTTCTTGATCCTATTACGGCGGATATGGACATTCTGGAAAATCATACCTATCACAAACTTGATCTTTTTTATAAAGGTGAGCTGTCAGAAGCGGAAATTTCTGAAGGTATTGATCTTGAGGATTCAGCAGATGCCGCTACAGCATATGGTCTGGCCAACTGGTATTATTACAATGGTAATAAAGCCAAAGCCAAGGAAATGATGCAAAAAATGCTTAATGCCAAAGCATGGGGATCATTTGGCTATATTGCTGCTGAAGCTGATCTTGTTGCGATGAATTAAGAAGGTATGCTTGATCCTGCGGTATTGATGGAATATATGCCAGCCTTCTGGGACGGGTTCATAGTTACAGCAAAAGTCAGCATTTTATCCATCATTGGCAGCTTTGTAATTGGCTTGTTAATAGCTTTACTCCGCATTTCAGAAAATAAAATATGCCGGATTGTGGCCCTTTGTTATGTGGACATCTTTCGTAACATTCCATTTCTGGTTTTGATATTTTTTGCATATTACGGACTTCCCGAAATAGGGATTTATATAGATGCTTTCTGGACAGGATGTTTTACGCTCAGTGTCGCCGTGGCCGCTTATGTCGCAGAAACAATTCGTGCAGGCATTCAAAATATTGATAAAGGTATCATAGAAGCGGCAAAATCATTCGGGTTTAGCCGTGTGCATATTTATACAAAAATCATCCTTCCTCTCGCATTAACATCATCAATTCGCCCTCTTGGATCCGTGTTTATTAATTTGATACTGACAACATCAATTCTTTCAGCGATCACGCTTGGCGAGTTAACATCTGCAAGTAAGATTATCGCTTCAACGACGTTTCGCCCATTCGAAGTTTATATGTTTCTGGTTATTTTTTATTGCGTACTTACTTTTGCTTTATCGGCTTTAATTGCCGGGTGGCATAAGTACCTGAACAGGTATAATGGGGCTTAATCATGTATGGTGATGAAGGATTTACAATCTTCGATTTGCAGCTCTGGGCAGAAGGGCTTGGGATTTCATTCGGCATATTTCTGGCGTCTTCAGTATTTGGCCTATTATTAGGTTCAATAATAGGCCTAATCAGATATTATAAGGTTATTGGTATAGGCAGTCTATTAATGCTGGGGAGCGAATTTTTAAAAAACTCGCCTGTTCTCGTACAATTATTTTTGGTTTATTTTGGCGTTCCTGCCTTATTGACCATTGATTTAAGTCCCATGGAAGCAGCAATCATTACCTTAACCGGAAATACAGCAGCATTCATTGCCGTGATCGTTATTTCTTCCATAGATGCGATTGATAAAAAACAGCTTGAAGCAGCCCGTAGCTTTGCGCTTAGTGAATGGCAAATTCTTAGGCTGATAATTTATCCCCAAAGTCTTGCCTTTGCCATGCCGATGTTTGTAAGCTTGGCGATCAATCAACTGCAGGTAACGTCCTTGATTTCGGTGATTGGTGTTGTTGACCTTACGCGTGTTGGCGATATCATTAATCAAAGAACGTTTGAACCTTTCATTGTTTGGCCGATCATCGGGGTGACATATTTTATTCTGGCGAAGTTGGTAGAAAGAATTGGTACGCGATTAGAGCAACGTTTTAGCGTTCACCAAATTAGAAGTGAAATTTAATGAGTAGAAAATATGATTGAAATTCATAACCTACATAAAAACTTTGGTGACTTAAAAGTCCTAAAGGGCGTTGATTTAAATATCAAGCCGGGGGAAGTTGTTTCGATACTCGGGGGTAGTGGTTCCGGAAAAAGTACATTGATTAGATGTATCAATGGGTTAGAAGATATAACATCAGGCAGTATTTTTGTTGATAATTTTGATGTCAAAAATAAAAAAGATATTATGGAAATCAGAAAAAGATGTTCTACCGTATTTCAGCAATTTGATCTTTATCCGCATCTCAGCGTTCTGGACAATATTACCCTGGCACCAATTAACGTACTGAAGCAAAATAAAAAAGATGCCGAAATAAAAGCCATTGAATTACTTAAAAGTGTGGAATTAGAAGATAAAGCTTCCGTATATCCTGCGCAGTTGTCCGGCGGACAAAAACAACGCATCGGTATTTGCAGGGCACTTGCAATGAAACCAAATTATTTGCTTTTGGATGAAGTAACCAGTTCACTTGATCCTGAAATGACGGTAGAAGTGCTTGAAATATTAAAGAAACTGGCAAAACAGGGTATTACCATGATTTCGGTAACGCATGAAATCGGTTTTGCACGGGAAATATCAGACCGCATTGTTTTTCTGGATGAAGGAAAAATATTGAAAAATCTGTCAAAAGACGAGTTCTTTTCCGACGATGGGGGGAAATCCGATCCCAGAATTGCTAAGTTTTTGTCAAAAATGGGTAACCAATAATACATTTTGACCCTCGCAGGGGAATCTGACAAAGTATCTGATAAAAGGAATTTTAATCATATGAACAGACGAAAATTTTTAAAATCATCTGCGGCACTTGCAACTGTGTCCATGGCAACGAATGGTGTTTTCGCCCAGGCGCAACAACGAAATAATAATTCAGAGGATAACATGATACTTTTAACAAATGGAACTGGCTGGGCTGGTATAGATAAAACGGCCAGTGAACTTGAAAAAGGAACCTATGGTATTGATGCAATGATTGCCGGCATCAGGATGGTCGAGGCTGAACCTACAATCCGTAGCGTCGGCTATGGCGGTTGGCCAAATATTCTGGGCGTTATGGAATTTGATGGTGGCGTTATGGACGGTACAACACGCCGGGTCGGATCAGTTGGTGCCCTTAAACATACCTATCATGCAGCAGATGTGGCAAAGGCGGTTATGACGAAACTTAATCACGTGATGGTAACTGGTGATGGCGCTGACCGATTGGCCGCTGAAATTGGCCTGCCCAAAGTTAATACTTTGTTGGAAAATTCAAAAGAAGTGTGGCTACAAAAAATAAAAGACGTCCTTTCACCGGAAGAATTTGAAAAATTTCCGGATATTCCGCTTGCCCCATTGAACACATTGATCACTGACCCCGAAAAGGTACGAGATACGACCGTTTTCTTATGTAAAGATGCGAAGCAGGGCATTCATGCTGCGACAAGCACATCAGGCTGGGGATGGAAATATCCCGGTAGGCTTGGGGACAGCCCGATCGTTGGTGCAGGGTTTTATGCCGATAGCCGGTACGGTGCCTGCGCGTGTACGCATACCGGTGAAATGGCTATTCGTTCAAGTACGTCACGTACGGTTGTTCTGGCTATGAAACTGGGATATTCACTTGAGGATGCTGTGAAGCTTGCGATAGAGGAAGTCGATGAGCTTGAAACCGGCTTCATTGGGCCACTTGTGATCCATGCTATTGATAATAAAGGTGGGCATAAGGTCGTATCATATAATCTGGAAAAACCGGGTGAATACTGGTTCTGGAAACCATCAATGAGCAGACCTGAACAGCGTATATCAGAAATGGTTTAATCGAATATGATTTATCTAATCCGAAGCACGATAATTTTTATGATTATGTTAAGCTTCGGTTTAAGCACATCATTTGCAAATAAGCTTAATGATATAAAAGAAAGCGGTATCATCAAAATTGGTGTGGCACTTGGCGGTGAGCCGGTCGGTTTTTGGAATACCAAGAACGAGCCAATTGGTTATGACGTTGATTTTGCCAAACGCTTGGCAGATGCGCTTGGTGTTGAACTTCAAATGATTAATGTTCATGGTGACGCACGGATAAGCATGCTTATTTCAGGGCAGCTCGATGTCGTTGTGGGAAATCTGACAGTTACGCAAGCACGGCAGGAAGTTATCGATTTTTCGGATGCCTATTTTCGTACGGGCCTAAAAATTGCCGTAAAAAAAGGCTCAGGTATTAATAAAATAACCGATTTATCTGGAAAACGCGTCGTTGTGGGCAGGGCCACAAGTGGGGCAGTATTTCTGGAGCAGCAGGTTCCGGATGCCGAGCTTGTTTTTACGGATAAATTTGCCCCGGACGGACTTTTGATGATGCGTCAAGGACGGGTGGACGCGGGTATCGAGGACGGGTCATTTCTTGAATATATGATCGGCAGAATCAACAATATGGAGCTTCTGCCTGGTTCGTATGAAAGTGGCGATATTGCCGTTGGAATAAAGAAGGGGCAACCTGAACTGGTAAATTGGGTGAATGAATTTGTTGCACAATATGTCCAATCGGGCGAATATAGTAAAAGTTTTAAAAAATGGTGGGGTCAGGATGCAATGCCGCCGGATTTAA
Organism: Kordiimonadaceae bacterium; assembly: GCA_038106445.1. Classification (GTDB taxonomy): domain Bacteria; phylum Pseudomonadota; class Alphaproteobacteria; order Sphingomonadales; family Emcibacteraceae; genus Pseudemcibacter. The sequence continues at coordinate 132,555 of JAYODU010000005.1, forward strand.
CCCAACCAAATCTGTAAAATATGGACATAATAATGAAGTTTCTATTTCTCACATTAACAATTTATTGTTTAAATATTACCGCATCTAATGCTGATATTCTTGATGATATTAAAGAACGTGGTTTTATCAAGGTTGGTATTTCCCTAGGCGGTATGCCCATGGGGGGTAGGGACGGGCGTAATGAACCCGTTGGCTATGATTTTGAAGTAGCAAAACTTCTTGCCGCAAGATTAGGTGTCGATCTACGTGTTACCGATGTTTATGGTGATGCACGTGTGAGCTTGCTTCAATCCGGTCAGCTTGATTTGGTCATTGGTAATATGACTGTAACTGAAAAGCGCGCCGAAGTTTTGGATTTTACCGATCCGTATTTTAGAACGGGACTAAGAATTATTTATCAGAAGGGTCTGGATATAAAATCGCCCTCCGATCTTGCCGGTAAAAAGGTGGTGGCTGGCAGGGGTACAAGTGGCGCAATTTTTATCAGCGAACAGGTTCCCGAAGCTGAACTGGTATATACTGAAAATTTTGCTCCGAACGGCGTGTTATTGCTGCGTCAAAGAAGGGTTGATGCAGGGATTGAAGATAGTTCAACGGCTGATTATGTCATAAGCCAGATTGATAGTCTTTCTCTACTTTCAGGCGTTTTTGTCAGCGGTGATATTGCAATGGGTGTAAAGAAAGGGCAACCTGAATTTTTAGCATATTTGAATGAATTCATTGCGGAATATATTCAGGATGGTGAATACGAAAAAAACATAAAAAGGTGGTGGGGTGATGACGCCGAAATTCCGGATTTGACACAATGAAAAAAATAACATTTGAAGTATGCGTTGATACAATTCAGGGCGCCATTGATGCTGTAAATAATGGTGCAGATAGGCTTGAGCTTTGCGATGCACTTGGTATTGGCGGTACAACACCGTCCGCAGGATTAATGCAGCGCGCGGCAAAACTTGGAAAACCCATTTATGCAATGATACGTCCGCGTGGCGGTGATTTTATCTTTAATTTTGAAGATATGGATGTGATGATGCATGACATTGATACCTGCCGGAAATATGGCATGGCGGGCATCGTCATTGGAATTACCCATGAAAATGGCGCCCTTGATGTTGCCAAGCTTAAAAAACTGATTGATCATGCAGAAGGGCTTGGTGTGACACTTCATCGTGCCTTCGATGTTACGCCTGATACTTCGGAAGCATTGGAGCAGGCAATAGAGCTTGGCATCGAACGCATCCTTACGTCAGGGCAGAGGGAAACTGCGCTGGAAGGGGCTCTTACAATAAAATCCGTCATTGATGAGGCGGATGGCCGCATTTCAATAATGCCCTGTTCAAAAATAAACCCGCCAAATGTGGAGGCGCTTTTTAAGATTTTTTCTGTCAGCGAAATTCATTCCTCCTGCCGTACAATGGTGAGCAGCCCCTATACAGAAAATGCACCAAGCATGGCACCGGGGGATGATTTCTCCCGCCATATTACCGATCCGAAAAAAGTAAAGGCACTTTCAGATTATTTAGATAGCCTTGCATAAGGAAGCGAATAATCAATATATGCAGGAAAATCAGGGACTCTATCAACATTTTTTTACCCGTATAAAATATGCAGGTCATAAGCCATTTATTGAAGCAGTATATTCAAAGTACCTATATTCGGAAATTGACCCGATATGTGCGAAAATACAGGCTGTTATGGAAGATGCGGGTGTCAAAAAAACAAGCCGCGTATTGGTAAAGGTGGAAAAATCTGCTGAGGCGGTATTGCTTTATTTGGCCTGTCTGCGTTTGGGCGCGATATTTGTACCACTAAATACCGAATACACTCAAAGTGAAGTCGCGTATTTTTTTGAAAATGCCGAGCCGGACTTATGTGTTTGCGATCCGTCAAAAAAATATATGTTTAATAGATTTGCTGAAAAAAAACGGATTATGACACTTGGCAAAAATCAGGATGGTGATTTATGGGATCAGGTTCAATCGACTAATAGGGGTGCTGCTATTGTTCAATTGTCCGGGGATGATATAGCGGCGATCCTTTATACATCGGGCACGACAGGCCGATCAAAAGGGGCAATGCTTAGTCATGAAAACCTGAGGTCTAATGTTGAAGTTTTAAGTACTCTTTGGCAATGGACAGAAGATGATGTGCTACTTCACACATTACCGATTTTTCATGTGCATGGGCTTTTTGTTGCATTGCACTGCGCGCTTTGGACAACCAACAGGGTGATATTTCACGAAAAATTTAATGTGAATGATGTCATCGCCGATTTGCCGCGAAGCACAGTGTTGATGGGGGTACCAACGCATTATGTTCGTCTTCTTGCCGAAGAAGGTTTCAAAAAAGAAACGTGTAAAAATATGCGGCTTTTTTTATCGGGATCTGCACCGTTACTTTCGGAAACATTTAAACATTTTGAAGAAAAAACCGGACATAAAATTCTGGAACGTTACGGTATGACCGAAGCAGGTATGATAACATCAAACCCTTATGATGGTGATCGTATTGCGGGTACGGTTGGCTTTCCGCTTCCGGGTGTTAAGGCAAGACTTGGTAACGCGCAGGACGGAAAAGGTGTTCTTGAAATTACAGGACCGAATGTATTTAAAGGATACTGGCGCATGTCGGAAAAAACCAAAGCGGAATTTACCGAAGACGGTTTTTTTATCACTGGTGATATGTCAATTATGGATGCTGATGGACGCATTTCCATTGTGGGGCGTGCCAAAGATATGATCATTAGCGGTGGTCTTAATGTTTACCCAAAGGAAATTGAAAGCCTGATTGATGAGATTGAAGGTGTGGTTGAATGTGCTGTAATTGGTCTGCCCCATGCTGATTTTGGAGAAGCTGTGACAGCGATAGTAGTTATAGATGAAGGTAAAGTAATCACAGAAGTGGAAATCGGTGAGCAAATAGAGGATAAATTAGCGAGTTTTAAAAAACCAAAGAAAATATTTATTGTAGATACGCTGCCGCGTAATACAATGGGAAAAGTACAGAAAAACCAACTGCGTAAACAATACGCCGATATATATAAGAATTAGGGGGAACCATGAAAAAAATTATTGCAGTTATAGCGATGTTTCTTGTTACGGCAAATGCATACGGACAATCACATTTACTTCCTGATGCACCGGATGGGGCACAGGCGGTATCGCTATTTGGCGAACCACTAACCATGCCGGCACCAAGACAGGCATTGCTTGATAATCTTGCGGAAGCGAAGGCAAATTACGATGCTGACCCTATGAATGTGGTTAATATCATCTGGTATGGTCGCCGGATGGCTTATACAGGTGATTACCGGGGGCAATAGAAATATTTTCAAAAGGCTTGAAATTATACCCGGATGAACCGCGACTGTATCGACATCGTTGCCATAGATATCTGACAATTCGTGAATTTGATAGGGCTCTGGCTGACTTTAAAAAAGGGGCTGTGTTAATTGAAGATGGCGAAGACAGCATAGAGCCGGACGGTGCACCAAATGCCGCGAATATTCCTATTTATACCCGTCATAGCACGATCTGGTATCATCTTGGACTTGCTTATTATTTTACCCATGATTTTGAAAATGCTCATAAAACATTCCAAAATGGTAAAGACCTGCATGTGAATAATGATATGGAAGTTTCATTCAGCCACTGGAATTATATGACCCTCAGGAGATTGGGTCGGGATCAGGAAGCACAGGCGACTGTGGCAACAATACCTGATGATATTGTTGTTTATGAAAGTCAGGCTTATCTTCAGCTGATTGACCTTTATAAAGGTAAGATTACTGTTGATGAACTCTGGCAAAATACGTCTCTTGACGATAGAAGTTCTGCTTTTACATATGGTATTGCAAACTGGTATCTTTATAATGGTGACACTGAGCGTGCATTTGATATGATGAGCGAAATTGCACAACCATATGATTTTACGGGGTATGGATGGGGAGCTTTCGGATTTGTTGCTGCAGAAGCAGATTTGAAAATGAGAAAATAAGGGGCATTATGAAAAATTTAAAATTTATATTATTAGCAGCTGTTTCAATTCTTTTGTCAGCCTGCTCATCACAAGATCAACAAACATCAGAAGATCTGGGACAGTCTGATGAAATGGTAACGGAACCAGATATTTTACCAATGGTTCCGGATGGCGCACAGGCCATGTCATTGCTTGGGAAACCATTATACCCTGCTGAGCCAAGTCCGGCACTGCTTGATAATCTTGCAGAAGCCAAGGCAAATTATGATGCTGATCCCGATGATGCAATGAATATAATCTGGTATGGGCGTCGTGTGGCTTATACGGGCGATTATCGCCGCGCCATTGAAATATTTACCGAAGGTATTGAAAAACACCCGGAAGACGCGCGTATGTATCGCCACCGTGGTCACCGTTATATCAGTATCAGGGAAATTGATCGCGCAGTTGCCGATTATGAAATGGCTGAAAAATTAATTCAGGGCACAGAAGATAAAATTGAACCGGACGGTGCACCAAACCCGCAGGGTATTTTCCTGACAAGCACCCATAGCAATATTTATTATCACCTAGGACTATCTTATTATTTGAGACAGGACTGGGAAAAAGCACTTGCCGCGTTCAAAGCGGGGCAGGATCTGGGACTTAATGATGATAATATTGTTTCCACCGGCCACTGGATATATATGATCCATCGCCGCATGGGTAACGTGGAAGCGGCACAGGCTTCCGTGCAAAATATCCATAAGGATATGACAATTGTTGAAAACATGTCCTATCATAATCTTACCCTAATGTATAAAGGAGAAATTCCGCCGGAGGAACTCGTTAATATTGATCCAAATGATCCAAGCGGTGCTGCCATCGCATACGGTGTAGCCAACTGGTTTCTTTATAATGGTGATGAAGAAAGAGCATGTGATCTGATGGAGCGCTTTATGAATACCAGCAGCTGGTCTGCCTTTGGTTTCATAGCAGCAGAGGTTGACTTAAGTTTAAGGTAGGATATGAAGTACCAATCAGCTCAGGAGGTTAAAACCCTTCTTTCAGGAAATAATGAAATAGCGTTTATCGATGTTCGCGAAAATGCGGACTACGGTAAGGGCCACCCGTTTTTTGTGTCGCACGTTCCTTACAGCATTCTTGAAGCACGAATTGGCCTTTACGTACCGCGTTTTGGGACAAAGATAGCTTTGATTGATAATGGTGACGGCGTCAGCGAAAAGGCGGCTTTGCGGCTGGAAGAAAAAGGGTACAGCGATTTGTTGGTGGTTCAGGGGGGTATTTCCGAATGGAAGGCAGCCGGCTATGCCCTTTATGAAGGAATAAGCGCGCCGTCAAAATCATTTGGTGAAGTGGTTGAACATGAACTGGGTACGAGGTCAATTACAGCAAAAGAGCTAAAAGCACGAATGGACGCGGGTGATGATAATTTCTTGCTTCTGGATGGCCGTACCCCGGAAGAATTTAACCGCATGACAATACCCACATCAACATCTTGTCCAAATGCGGAACTGGGCCTGCGTTATAAGGCGATGATGGCACGTCCTGATCAGGACATTATCGTCAATTGTGCCGGTCGAACCAGAAGCTTGATTGGCGCGCAAGCGTTGAATTTGCTGGGGCTACCCAACAAAATATATGCTTTGGAAAACGGTACCATGGGCTGGAAACTTGCGGGATTTGAACTTGAACATGGTGCGACCAGATCATATCCCCATGAACTTCCGGATGATGTGCTTACATCAGCCGAAGCCAAAGCAGAAGAGCTTATCAAAAAATATCAGCTGCAGCTTATAGATGCAGAACAGGTTTCTTCATGGAAAAAAGAAGATAGAACAATTTTCATGTTTGATATCCGAACTGCCGAAGAATTTGATGCCGGTCATCCGGATGGTTTCAGACATGCGCCGGGTGGGCAGCTTGTACAGGCGACGGATCAATGGTTTGCAACCCGAAATGCGCGTATAGTGTTATTTGATCAGCATAAAATCCGTGCGGCGATAACCGCAATTTGGCTTAGGGGAATGGGACATGATGCCGTATTACTTGATCCTGCATCATTAACTGAACTTGTCCATATCGAAGAATATGAAATTGATGTTTCAGGTATAGATTTGATCGATGCACATGAGATAAAGCAGAAAATGGCAAATCCGGTGACAATCGTCGATATCCGTTCAAGTAAGGATTATCGTGAATTACATATTGAGGATGCGGTTTGGTCCATCAGGCCAAAGCTGGATCAGATTAATGTAAAAGGCGATATTATTATCATCGCGTCTGAACTTCTAACCGCGACTTATGCGTTGAAGGATCTGGGCGGGAACGGTTTTATTTCCCTGACTGAACCGGAAGATTGGAAGCATGCAGGTCTTAATCTTGTATCAACACCGGACAGCCCACCGGACGAGGACCGGATAGATTTTCTGTTTCATACACATGAACGTCATAGCGGCAATATGGATCATGCCCGTGAATATCTTCGTTGGGAAACAGGACTTATTGATCAGATGGACGAACAGGAAAAAAGCACCTTAAACCCCCTCCGTGCTTAAAGTGGCCAAACCAGAGTAATCATTGGTAGCGCAACAAGCGTAATTATACCCTCAAGCGGCAGGCCCATGCGCCAGTAATCGCCGAATTTGTATCCACCCGGCCCCATGATCAGCGCATTGTTTTTATGACCGATTGGGGTCAGAAACGCACAGGAACTGGATACTGCTACTGCCATTAAAAAACTATCAGGATTAGCATTTAAACTTTCAGCCATGCTTACGGCGATCGGTGCCATCATGACGGCGGTTGCAACATTATTCATTAAATCCGATAATGTCATGGTGACGATAAAAAGAACCGCCAGGACAAAGAAGGCGGAATACCCTTCGGACAAGTTTAAAATCCCGGCGGCGATCAGGTCGGTTGTACCAGTTGTTTCAAGTGCGCCACCGATGGGTATCATTGATCCTACAAGAACAATAACCGGCCAATCTATTGTGTTATAAAGGTCGCGAAGCGGAATAATATTAAAAAGCACCATACCCAAAGCCGCAATGGCGAGTGAAATGGTAAGCCCTGTAATTCCCGTTGCAGCAGCACCGATGGCCCCGGCAATTAGTAAAATGGCTATCCATGCATGACGGCGCTTTCCAATTGCGATGCCCCGTTCAGCAAGCGGCAGCAACCCCAATCGGTCCATAGATTTGGTCATGCTGTCATTATCACCCTGAAGCAATAAAATATCCCCTGCATGAAATACAAGTTTATGAAGGGCTTGGTTGATGCTTTCGCCCTGACGGGATACACCCAAAAGATTAAGAGCAGATCTTGATTTAAGTCTGATTTCACCAATTTTTCTCCCGATAATGCGGCTATCTGCGGAAACAACGGCTTCCTGCAGGGCAACATCTGCATTTGAAAAGAGTGACTTGTCATAATCGCCGCCCTTTATTTCAAGCCCAAGCTTATGGGCGAATTCATCAAGGCCCTTCGGTCCGGTTTTAAGAATGATTATGTCGTTTTCTTCAATGATCCGGGTGCGGCTAAGGCGCAATATGCGTTTTTCATTTTGAATTAAGCCCGCAACACGGACATCACAACTATCGGCGATGTTATCAATGTCTTTTACTGTTTGTCCAATAGCGCTTGACCCTTCCGGCACAAGGACTTCTGCAACATAGTCATCAATATCATAAAGATCATCGGTAGCAGATTTTGCCTTTCTGTCCTTGGGCAGAAGACGCCAGCCGACGAGCCCCAAGAATATGACGCCCACAATGGCAACTGCGGCACCTACAGGTGAAAAATCAAACATTGAAAATGGTTCACCAGCCACGGTTTCGCGGTAGTGGGCGATAACGATGTTTGGTGGTGTGCCGATAAGGGTGATTAATCCCCCCAGAATTGATCCGAATGAAAGTGGCATAAGAAGAAGAGCGGGGGATCTGTCAACCTTCTTCGCGCTGTCAATAGTGGCAGGCATCAGAAGCGCAAGTGCCGCAACATTATTCATCATGGCGGACAAAACGGCTGAAAAACCGGACATGATGGAAATCTGAAAGAACAGGTTTTTTACGGGCGGTACGACAATATGTGCAATACGGTCAATAACGCCGGAAACGGCGAGGCCCGAACTGATCACCAGAACGGCAGCAACCGTTATCACAGCAGGGTGGGAAAAACCATTAAACGCATTTTTAGGTGTAATGACACCAGCAATCACACTTACCATTAATGCGCTGAAGGCCAAAACGTCATAACGCCAGCGCCCCCAAAGGAAAAAAATAAATACTCCGGTTAGAATAAAAACAATACTTAATTGTTCTTCGGTCACTAATCTCCCCTTATTTTTTTATCTAATAAATATTTCCCTATAAATCCTTAAAAATAATGCTAGGGTACTAACAATAAAAATAAAATAAAAAATAGGATGTTAAGCTTAAACCAAGCAAGCAGTAAGGGACAAGGTTTATGATCGAAAAATATTCGATGCTGTTAATATATTTAGTGGTGTTGATATTACTTAGCATGTTCGCTGCCAAACGCGTAAGGGATATTAGAGGCTATATCACCGGCAATAAAACGCTTGGATATTGGGTTGCAGCCTTTTCAGCGCAGGCAACCGGTGAAAGTGCATGGTTATTACTTGGTGTAACCGGTATGGGGGCGATGGTTGGCTTCAGTGCCTACTGGATTGTTGTTGGTGAATTATTCGGAGTCTGGGTTGCTTGGTTCCTGATGGCGGAAAGATACAAGAAGCTTACCGATAAATATGACAGTATCACGATGACAGATTATCTGGTAAGCCGATTTCGCGTTACAAATCATACGCTCAGACTTGTTGCGTCAATTTCACTCGCGTCTTTTATCCTAATTTACATTAGCGCACAAATTGATGCGACAGGGTCCGCCTTTGAAAGATTCCTTGACTGGGATTATCACACCGGTGCGGCTGTCGGTTTTCTCATTGTCGTTATTTACAGTGTTATTGGCGGCTTTATTGCTGTTGCCTGGACTGACATGTTCCAGGGTGCTGTCATGGTCATTAGTCTTGTTGCGCTTCCACTTTCCGCATACTTAATGCTTGGGCCTTCCGATCAGGTTTATAACACTTTAAATGGTATTGATCCCGGTCTTGTAAATATTTGGGGTAATGGGGGACTGACCCCAATGAATTTTGCAATCGTACTGGGGATGATGTTAATCGGCTTAGGATTTATGGGTTCCCCTCAGGTTTTTGCCCGTTTTCTTTCGGTAAAAAATCTTGAAGAAATTCGTCGTGGTCGATGGGTGGCAATGCTTTTCACATTCCTTGTAGATGCATCAGCAGTAAGTATAGGTGTTCTTGGGCGTTATCTTTTTACAGAAGCAGGAACCGATCCCGCTATGGTTCTAGGAAATGGGGCACAGAATGTATTGCCGACCCTGGTGGAATATGTATTTCCATTAATTCTGGTTGGTCTTTATGTTGCGGCTGTACTGTCTGCTATCATGTCAACCGTTTCATCATTGCTAATTGTTGCAGCGGGATCAATCACACATGATATATACCGTAAGATGTTCAATGAAAAACTGGATGGTGATAAGTCGGCACAAATATCAAGGCTGATAACGGTTATTTATGCTGTTTTGGCGCTTTGTATTGCAATCACAGTCTCCTTTTTATCACCCAGCCGCACCATTTTCTGGTTTGTAATATTTGGCTGGTCGGGGATCGCAGCTACATTTTGCCCTATGGTTATTATGTCACTGTTCTGGAAAGGATTTACGGCGCGTGGCGCAATTGCATCCATGCTTGCGGGCTTCATCATGACGATACTGGCAAAGTTTGTCTTTTCGGAAATGGATGGGATAGGGCCTTATTTCGTCGCAATGGAAACCATGCCACCAGCATTTTTATTTTCATTTATCGTTGGTTATATTGTAAGTATTATGAAACCGGATAAAAAACTGGCACGGGAATATGAAGAAGATTTAAAAATAATTGATAGTAGGGAAGGATAAATAATGGACAGACGAGATTTTATGCAAACAACTGCGGCACTTGCGGGATTAACACTTGCCGGGGGGGCTATTACGGCCTGTGCGCAGGAAAGTATGGATAAAGACAGTGAAGCATACTGGCAGACAATAATCAATCAGTACAAGGTCACGGATGAATTTATCAATTTGAATGCGGGGCATTGGGGCATTATGTCCGAACCCGTGCGTGCAGCATTTGCAGAGCATACTGCTTTCATTAACGCCTATAGTTCCTATTATGTTGGGCACGGAAGATCTGCGATCCCGAGTGCCCGGAATTATAATGTTGAACGGATTGAAATTCTTGGCATGCTGGCTGAAAAACTGGGTGTTCAGGTTGATGAACTTGCCTTTACACGTGGCGCAACGGAATCGATGCAGTTGCTAATCAGTGGCTACAATAAAATCGAACCCGGCGATACCGTAATTTATGCGGATTCAGCCTATTACAGTATGGCTGCGGAAATGCGTCACTTGGAAGTTTACCGCAAGGCAAATGTTGTGCAACTCAAAATGCCTGATCCGGTGGAATTTCAGCAATCAATTGATCTTTTTGAAGAAGCATTAAAAAATAATCCCAGAACAAAATTGATTTTGCTTACGCACATGGCTAACCGCACGGGTGTTATTCTTCCTATCAAGGAAATAGCAGAAATGGCGCGTGGGTACGGCGCAGATGTGATTGTTGATATGGCCCACAGCTGGGGACAACTTGATTTTAATTTTGTTGATCAGGGTGTTGATTTTGTAGGGTTTAATCTTCATAAATGGATTGGTGCGCCACTGGGCGTTGGGCTTATGTACATCAAGAAAAGTCGGATGCTTGACATTGATACCAAAAGTAGTAAAGGACCACCCGGGAATGATGATATTGATAATCGTGTCCAAACAGGAACCATGAACCTCGCAGCTGTAATGAGTGTTCGTGATGCATTAAATTTCGTGAATAATATTGGTATCGAGCATATCGATAAACGTTTCCGCGCTCTACGTCACCGATGGGTACAGCATTTTGTTGATGATGACAGGGTTGATATTTTAAGCCCTGAAGACCCTCGCATGCATTGCGGTCTTACATCATTCCGTATAAATGCACATCCGGATCCGAGGGCACTTGGACGTCAGTTATTAACGGATTATGCTATTAATGCGTCAGCTATTCCCGAATATAATGGTATCCGTGTGGCGCCGGGGTTTTATAGTTCGATGTCGGATTTGGATGCACTTGTGGCCGCAATAAAAGAAATAGCAACCAGCTTGGAATAAAATGATGCAAAGAAGAGAATTTCTGATTTCCACTGCTACTGTTACGGCTTTGTCGGTTGCAAATATTCCTGTTATTAGTTTTGCGCAAGTGTTTCGTGACGCAACTGATGAAAATTTCTGGAATATTGTGCGCCGTCAATATGATGTGACAGATAAAATTACCAATCTGGAGGCCGGGTATTGGGGTATCATGTCTATTCCAGTGACACAGGCTTATATAAAGAACACCCATTTTGTTAATCAGAACAGCTCTTATTATGTGCGAAGGCAGTATGGTGATGATTATAATAAAATCATTGCCAGACTGGCAGCCAAGCTTGGTGTAGGTGAAGATGAATTGGTACTTACCCGAAATGCGAGTGAGGCGTTATCAAGTCTGATCAACGGTTATAGCAAGCTTTCACCCGGAGATACGGTGATTTATGCCGACCAGGATTATGGCAGTATGCAGTCGGAAATGCGCTATTTGAAAAAATATCGCGGTGTTGATGTGGTGGACATCACCATTCCGGAACCTGCGTCGTATCAGGCCGTGATTGATGCTTATAAAAAAGCACTTGATGATCATCCAAAATGCAAGATGATCCTTCTAACACACGTCAGTAACCGAACCGGGATAATCACACCGGTAAAGGAAATCGCTGCTATGTGTAAGGAACGCGGTGTCGATGTAATTCTTGATGCGGCCCATAGTTGGGGACAATTTGAATTTGATCTTCAGGATCTTGGGGTCGATTTTATCGGCTTTAACATGCATAAATGGATCGGGGTGCCTCTTGGGGTCGGTCTTCTTTATATCCGTAAAAACAGGATATTGGATATTGATCCGCTTCGCGGTGAAGCAGGGCAGGAAAATAATAATATCAGAACCCGTATTCATACAGGCACTGTTAATTTTGCCTCGGTCCTTACTATACCGGATGCTCTGGACTTTAGGGAAAATATAGGACAGAAAAATATCGAAAACAGACTGCGTTCACTAAGAAATCAATGGGTAAATCCTGTACGTAACAATGACAAGGTCGAAGTACTTACACCAGATGATGAACGTATGTATGCCGGGATTACGTCTTTCAGGATCAAAGGGAAGGGGTCTTATCAGGAAAATGCGGATCTGATGAAATTACTCCATGAAAAGTATGGTATATTTACGGTGGCAATTGGCGGGCTTGCCAATGGTGGTGGTATCAGGGTTAGTCCGTCACTCTATAATACACGCGAAGATATGGATAAACTGGCAGCGGCGATAAAAGATATCACCGCTTCTTAGATTTTATTTTGTAGTGTCCATTGCTAACTTGGTAAGCCAAGGATGTGATCTATTCACTTCCCGGATAAAGCAGTTTGTCGAGGCATACAACAACATATTTTGTCATTGCATCATCAACATTTGCCTGACTTGCACCTTTCCATGCATTCTTGGCTTCTTCATATGATGGAAAAATGCCGACGGTATGTAGATATTTCGTATTTACAAAATTTGTGGTTCTCGGATCCGACACCTTACCGCCGAATACCAAATATAATTGGCCATCTGTCATTATATATTAGTCCCTTAGTTATGGCTTTATTTATGAAGCTGTATTTTCTTCTTCAGCAAAAACGATACCATCAATGATGTCTTTCATATATTGGTTAAGACCTGATACGCCGCTGCTACTAATGCGCGAGGTAAAATCATCTCTTTGAGTGGCGACAAGGCTTATACCTTCTATTCTGACGTCAATAATTTTAACGTCTCCATCCTTGTCGGTGCGCACACGCCAATCAACGTCCAACCCTCTATTGTCTCCATTATAAGCTTTGGTTCGAATGAAAATGTCTGATTTTGCATGTGGCGTTACCGTATCAACTTCAATATGTGTTGTATCAAGTTTTTTAAGGCGCGCAGAATTTACTTTCAAAATAAATTCCGGAAACAATCTGAAATATTCATCAAGTTCTTCCTTGGTCGCTTTATTACGGTGGCGACTAAGAGTAATACGTGCAATATAATCCACTGCAAACGCGTCATTCAAAATACTGAGGTATTCGCCGAATTGCTGCTCATCCGTAAGATCTTTATTGGTAAGTACACCAATCGCTCTTTCTGAAAAAGCTTCGATAAAATCCCGTGCTTTTTGTTGTTCTGCAGGATCTGTGTTATCTGCGAGTGCATAATTTCCAACTATCTGGCTTACAAACAGAAACAGAGTCATTAGAAAGCTGATAGTTGCTTTTCTAAAGAAATTAGCAGCACCTGGATTGATTGTTCCAAATGCATTATTGCTTATCGCTGTCGTATTTTTCATAGTTTTTGCCTTAGTTAGTTTTAAATTCAATATAAAATATGCACTAAATCTATGATTAAACTGTATACATTCAAGTATTGTTGTGATTACTTTAATGTTTTCAAATACGCTATTACATCTTCACGGTCTTGCGGTTTTCTAAAGCCTGCAAAAACCATTTTTCCACGTGATATCACATCGCGTGGTTTTAGTAGGTAAGCATCAAGGGTTGCATCATCCCATGTCAAATCAGCTTCAATTAAGCTTTTTGAATAACTGTAGCCAGCAAATTGACCAGCTTTAGAGTTATGAACACCAAAAAGGTTAGGGCCGATTTTGGCGTCTCCACCTTGTTCCGCAGTATGGCAAATTTTACATTTTTTGTTGAATATATCTTCGCCTGATACCGGATCTCCTTCTGCATTTGCATTTATAGGAAAAGTAAGACCTATAAAGGCTACAGCAGTTATAAATTTCAAAAAACTCTTCATTTTATGTCCTTTTTGTTACTTTGGTGTCTTCTCGCATTGCCATAGCAAAAAAAACAACTGACTACAATTTAAAACTTATCAAAATGGCTCAAATCTCTTAATTTTTAAACATGTTACTGATGCCAATTTTATGCGGCAAGATTGTGGCATTTTGCGGATTTTAAGCATTTCAGTGTAAAACCGTTTTATATCAATATGTTATGATATATCATATTATTGAGAAGTGATGTAAATGCCTGAATTCCAATATTAACGGGTGTTTAACCTTTTTTCTCCAAAATAGTGTGGTTTGGATTATTTATGAATTGCTCAGAATTTAATTGAAACGGAATTATAGCAATTAAAGGCACTTTAAATATATGAGTGAAAATTTAAATAGTGGTGATGTTGCCCGTCTTTTAGAAGAGCCAACTGCAGAGAACAGAGCCGATGCAGCCGTAAAAGTAAGTGCACAATTTACAGCTGGCAACCTGAGCGATGCAGAACTCCGGATTGCAGAAGAAATTTTTACAATAATGGTTAAAGACGCCGAAGTACGTGTCCGTGAAGCACTTTCGGAAAGCCTTAAAAATTCAGACCGTATTCCCCATGATGTTGCGGTCACACTCGCTAATGACGTAAAAGAAGTTGTATTACCTATGTTGGAATTTTCGGAGGTTTTAACCGACGAGGATCTTGTAGCAATTATCCAAAGCCAGGACAGTGACAGACAGCAAGCAATAGCATCACGCGCAAACGTCTCATCAGGCCTTGCGGATACAATCGTTGAAAATAGTGTTGATGCCAGTGTGGTTGCTACTCTTGTTAAAAATGAGGGAGCATCGCTCAAAGAAAACACCATGGATAAGGTGCTAGACAGATATGGTGAGAATGAACAGGTAAATGTACCACTTGCAAAGAGAACACAACTCTCGATTAAAGTGGCAGAACGGTTGGTAAGTCTGGTTTCTGAAAAAGTTCGTGACCATCTTGTGACACATCACGAAATGTCATCAAATACTGTGATGGAATTATTCTTTAATGCACGGAAAAGAGCGACGGCAACTCTAATTCATGATGGGGATAATGAAAATGGTATAGGTGAGCTTGTAGATCAACTTTTTGAAAATGGTAGACTTACACAAACACTTATATTCCGGGCACTTTGTCTGGGTGATGTTATATTCTTTGAACTTGCAATGGCTAAACTTGCTGATATTCCAATCGAAAATGCATATATTAATACATGATCGTGGTGATCTTGGGTTAAAAGCGATTTATGAGAAATGTGAACTTTCTCCTGAATTATTCCCTGTTGTTGAAGTGGCACTGGAAGTATCCCGCGAAATGAATACTTCTGCATCAGAAGATCGGGTGCGTAATAAAAGCCGCATGATTGAACGTATTCTGACGCGATGTTAAAAAACGGTCGATAGTGAAAGTTTTGAATATTTTATTAAGCAAATAGTTGGTGCCAGGGCCGCCTAATTCAAGACGCCGGGAAGCCAGAGCGCAATTGCCGGAAAAATCATCACAAGCAGTAACCCAAAGATCTGGATAATGATATAGGGGATAGCCCCTTTATAAATATCTTCCATACGAACAGATTTGGGCGCAGCACCTTTCATATAAAAAAGTGCAAATCCAAATGGTGGCGTCAAAAAAGACGTCTGCAGGTTAATCGCAACAAGCACAGCAAACCAAGGCAGGATATTTGATGGCTCAACATGTCCTGAAAGATCAAGTCCGGATAGGATTGGCATAAAAATAGGAAGTACGATCAACGTAATTTCAATCCAGTCAAAAAAGAAACCCAGTATAAATACCAGTACCATAATGACGGTTATAATGATCCAAGGACCACCTGAAAAATTGTTCATGAAGTGTATAATAAGATCATCACCGCCGAGTGAACGGAAAACATAAGAAAATGCAGTTGCACCAACGAATATTCCAAATATCATGCCAGAAGTTTTAATCGTCTCATCGCACATTTCCCAAAGTTTCGAGAGGGTCATTTTTTTTCTAATGACTGAAAGCAGTAATGCACCAAATGCACCTACGCCGGATGCTTCAGTTGGTGTTGCAATGCCGGCAAATATAGATCCCAACACCAACGTAATAAGAAGAATAGTTGGCAGCAAACTCTTTAATACTGATATCCAATCTACAGGCTCGTTATAATGAACTGCTTCTTCTGTTTTTGACCGGATATTAACAATAAAAATATAAATCAGATATAGTACTGCCAGCAGCAGACCTGGAACAAGCGCGGTCATAAATAAATCGGTAACTGAAATTGATAGCAAATCCCCCATGATCACGAGCATAATACTTGGCGGAATTAAAATCCCAAGTGTTCCGGCCGCAGCGATTGTACCGCTTGCAAATGGTTTTTCGTAGTTTGCCGCAAGCATTGCTGGAAAGGCCATCATGGTTATCATGACAACACTTGCCCCGATAATACCTGTAGTAGCGGCCATGACCGTACCCAGCAAGGTGACGGACATGGCAAGTCCGCCGGGCATTCTTCTTGTTAGAATTCTTAAGCTATCCAAAAGTTCGTGTGCTATTCCGCTGCGTTCCAGAATAAGTCCCATAAAAACGAACATTGGAACGGCAATCAAAACTATATTTTCCACGACGCCGCCAAAGATGCGGGAATTAATAAGAAAAAATTCCTTAAAATTAAAGATATCCAAACTCATTCCAATAAGCCCGAAACAAAGGCCCACACCACCTAACACAAATGCAACGGGATAACCGGAAAACAGACACATTACCAGAACAGGAAACATTAATAAGGGCAGTATATCCATAATAATAGTCATTTGTGCTCTTTGACCTGATTTAATAAGACAGCAATGCCACTAATTCCAAGAAGAAAAAATCCAATTGGTAAAAGTGACTTTATTATCCAACGGTAAGGTAAACCCTCAGCTGTAGCAGACATCTCGCCACTACTATATGCCTGTAGGGCAAAATCAATGCCGAAGTAAATGACAACCGCGCAGTAAGGCAGAAGAAATATTGAGCATCCAATTATTTCAATAATACGGTTGGTTTCAGGAGAAAACTTGTCTCTGAATAAATCCACCCTTACATGGGCATCTTTCAGATAAGTAAAACCAAGGCAAAGTAAGAAAAGTGCTCCGTGAAAATGCCATTCCAGTTCCTGTAATGATACAGAACTCATGTTCAGAAAACGCCGCCCAATAACATCAACAATAATTGTAAGCATAAGCATGATAAGAAAAAAACGCCCAATATAGGCCGTTTTAAGTACAATCAGGTTAGCGATCCGTCTTAATATAACCAAGGTCTTTCCATGTTTTATATGATTGTCGGAATGATTGCAGTGATAGCCACGCGCGTTTAAAATCCTCATCTCTGGAGGCTTCTTCTTCCGCAACTTCAATCCAGGCTTTTTCAAAGCTATTCAAAATATCATCAGGCCACTTGTGGAAAATAGTACCACCTTCCTTTAAAATGTTGATGGCTTCGGCCTGAAGGGCTTCGCCTTCGGCGATACCAAATCGCATATTATCACCGCAGGTGGTATTTATCTGGGCCTTTTGCTGAACGGAAAGCGCATTCCATTTTTCAAGATTTATCATTAATTCAAAAAAGGTCGATTGTTGATGCCATCCAGGAAAATAATAATGTTTGGCAACTTTATCAAAGCCGAGTTTTTGATCAACGGCAGGAACCGAAAATTCGGTTGCATCAATAGCACCCAATTCCAGCGCAGGCAAAATGTCTCCTGTTGCTAGAAGTTGTGTTGATACACCCAATTTGCTCATCACACGGGCACCCAAGCCGAAAAACCGCATCCGCATGCCTTTGAGATCCTCAAGTGACTTGATTTCATTTTTAAACCAGCCAGATGCTTCCGGCGGGCTAATGCCACAAATTATACCATGTATGTTATGTTGGTGATAAATATCTTCAAATATTTCTTTACCGCCACCGCTATAATACCAGGCCATATATTCAGCACTGTCCGGGCCAAATGGGATAGCTGCAAAAATCTGTAAGGAAGGTACTTTACCGCTCCAGAAGCCGGGTGAAGACCAGGCACTGTCAAGAGCCCCATATGAGACCGCATCGAACGTTTCCAGAGGCGGCGCAAGGGCACCGGGTTCAAAAAAACGAAACTTGATATTCCCGCCGGAAACAATATCAATTTGTTCTTCAAATCGCTTTGCCATGGTCCCCAGGATCGTCAGTGAACTTGGATAAGTGCTCGCGAGTTTAAAATTAACCGGATCACCAATAGTTTCAATGTTTAAAATTCGCTGATTATCAGCGTCACATGCCGCCAATAATAATACTATCAGCGTAGTTGCAAGACTGATCGCTTTTTTGTTCATTCCTACTTAAGTCGTCCTGTTGCCTCAGCAAGTGCGAAATAAACCTTGCCGATATCTGATGTTACAAGAGTTTCGCAATAGACAGTTTCAGTGGATTCGTTAAATGTTGCAAGTAATTCCTCGAAAATCTGGATGTAGGTATCGACATTTTTACGAAATTCTGAATTTTCCGTATAATTTAGGCGGATATCATTTATTTCCTGCCTGCCAACATATTTTTGAATTTTCCGAATAAATAAATTTTTATCACCCGAAAGATAACTGTCCCAAAGGCTCTTGGGAATATTTCCTTCAAGGTAGCTGCTGATATCAATTGCCTGGGACCGCAATTTTTCCATAATTGCTGCGGCAACTTTTGAAAAATTTTCTGAATTTATGCGTTTCATACGCCTTTCCAAGGCATTTGCATTGTTGGCAAGACTTTGACTTGAAAGCTGGATGGCGTTGATCATCTGTTGATATTTTTCAGCATTGGTGGTAAGTGCACGGTTAGTTTCCTCAGCCGCTTCAACAGCGCTATTTGATGCTATTTGGATGCTGTCTGTATTACGCAGAAGTTCACTTGAAATACGCCTGATTTTTTCTTCTGAAGCACTTAATGTTTTTTCTGTTGTTTTTTCAAGCGCTGATAGTTCGCTCATCAACTTTTCAATTTTTCTCATTGCCAGGGCATGATCTTGACCAACCTGGCTGGCCGCTTCTAGCCAGTCACTTATAATTTCAGTCGTCTTGCTTTCGTTGGCAAGGAGATTGTTATTCGCTTTTTTGCTGGCATTTTCAATTTCAAGAATGCTGTTTTTACTTCGGTTCTGTACCTCGGCAATCTGTGCAGTCAATTCGGATGTTTGCGAAATAATACTTTCGATAACTTTTTGACCGTGAGCGCCCAGGCTTGTTGAATTCTTTTTAATTTTATCAATGGCAACAGTCATTCCATCTTCAATAACCGAAATGCATGAAACCATTGTTTGATGCTGTTCTCTAAGTTTATTTTCGGTTTCGATCATTCTTTTCTGGAAATCGGTTGCGTAATTTTCCAGTGCCTGATGCTCGTCCTGTATCAGTGTTGTACGGTCAATCATATTGATGCGCGTATCTTTAAGTGATTTTTCGATTTGTTCTGTTTGTGAAGTGATTGTTCTTACGATGTCTTTTAACAAGTCACCTGTTTCTTCCTTATTGCTACTTATGCGACTGCTTAGTAGCTCAAGATTATTTTCAATCATATCGCTAAGTGCAGCATTTGCTCTATCAATGTCTGCCTCAACATTCTGGAATTGAATTGTAATATCTTCGCTTAAGTTAGAGGTTTTTTCTGCAAGTGTATCTGTGATTTCATCGAAGGACTTCTTGATGTTTGATTCCAGATTTCCGGACACTCGGCTTATATCATTTGCACGTTCAGCGAAATAATCACTTGCCTCCGCAATTGTGAGCTTGCTGCGTTCCGTGGCTTCTTCAATGGAACTTCCTAGTGTTTTTGTCTGTTCTTCAATTACTCTGCCGGTCGCTTCGACGCTTTTTGTAGATTTATCGGCAATTTTTGAAAGCTGTTCCGATTGTTTTTTAATGTCACTTGTAATTTTAGCACTCGTTTTAGCAGATTTGTCGGAAAGGTCATGAACAGTATGTGCCTGTTTTTCAAGCTTGTCACAAATTGATCCTACCTCATCCATCATGCGTGTCATAAAGTTGTTAAGAACGGCGCGGCGTTCGTCAAATCCATCAACTATTTCACTTAAATGGTGATAGGAATGATTGGATTGATCTGTGATTTCATCCGAAATTTTTAAAAGCCTTTCACCAATGCTTGCAAGGCTTTCTTCTATCTGTTTTGCTCTGTTATCTAGTACTTTATTCTGGTAACTCATTTCATTATTCAGAAATTCAGAATGTCTTTTTGTTTCATCATTGGCGTCTATTGCGTCTTTGCGGTATTCCTTAAGCTGCTTTGAAATCAGTTCGCTATGTTTCTCGATCTGATTGACAATACTGGAAATAGCATTCCGTTCAAATGATAACTGATCAGTAATTTTTTTCGATTTTTCATCTGCATCGATTGTTGCTTTGAAAAGTTGATCAATTTGTTCTTTAAAACTGTCTTCAAGATTTTTAAAACGGTTTGTGGCAACATCCCCTGCAGCAGTAATTTTTTCTATTTCTGAATTAAGGTTTTTCACGACCTTTACAATACGTTCCTGCGTCAGTTCGACGCGACTCATAAGC
>JAYODU010000006.1:0-59652 GCA_038106445.1 Kordiimonadaceae bacterium
ACCTCCATGTAATTAGTTTACATGAAGAGCCCCACAAGATAGTACATTCCTACAGCCCAATGATTATTCGCTGGGCTTCTTTATTATAAATTAATTTAGTTTTTATTGATAATTAGGATCTTTCCACTTTCCTGCGGTTTTTGATCTTGTCGGCTGAATAAGAACCGGTGGTTCACTTCTTGGGTATCCTTCGCCCCAATTTACAGGATCGCCTTTCATTTCTACCCTGGCATTTTCCGTATACCAGTCA
Organism: Kordiimonadaceae bacterium; assembly: GCA_038106445.1. Lineage (GTDB taxonomy): Bacteria > Pseudomonadota > Alphaproteobacteria > Sphingomonadales > Emcibacteraceae > Pseudemcibacter. Next base: position 251 of record JAYODU010000006.1, read on the forward strand.
ACCAGATCACCATCACATCTTAATATGAATTCGAAACCATTTTCCTCTCCAGCAACAAAGTCTCCATGACGAATACCCGCCGGTCTAAAGAAATAGCTTCCTTTTTGCATCTTGCCATAATTATATTCAAAATCACCATCAAGCATATAAGCTTCTTCAAACACAGGGTGATGTGCGAGTGGGTGTTCAACCCATCCGGGTTTTGCCCTGATTAATCGTGTATAAAACCCGGTTTCAGCATCACGGTATAAGAGTTTTATAAATAATCCTGGCACCGGTGTTCCGCCACGCTCAAAATCCATCGGGCTTCCGTTATGGGGGTCTTCTACCGCATACCATTCCATTTTGCTTGAACTCATGATCACAAGCTCTGCGTCTTTTGCTTTGTTATCACCGTCTTTATCACCCGGTGTAAACTGCCAATCGCCATATTCTCTAAAGAGGAGAATTTTTGTACCTGGCTGCACTTCGATAGCCGGTGTTAAAACGCCCTTTGGAGCACACCAATAATCGCCATCATTTAATACGCTTTCCCCGATACGCACCTCACCTTCCAGAACATACCACTCCGTTAACGCAGTATGTAATCCTGATGGTCTTGTCCAAACTGTTCTAAAATCCACTCTCAATGACGCTGAGCCGTCTTCCTCATCATAACAAAGGTTTTTTTGAACTGCTTCCCCCTCTGAATGTGGTAATTCGGCGGGATGCCATAATAAATCATCTTCATGAACAAATTCTACATGTGGTCGCATACCTGATCTCCTTTTTAATTTGTTGCATAATTTAACAGTTTAAAATTATAGATAAAAATTAATATTTTTTATTATTACAATAGACGTAAATCTATGCATCGTTACTCACATAATTTCTTCACCTGTATTGAAACACTCGGTTGCATCAGGTTTAAAATTTCTGCAGCTTTCGCAATACTTCCTGCTTCCGCCACTTGCAGAAAAATTTCCAACTGCCTTAAGGTTTCCAATCTGGCGAGTAATTTTTTATCAAGCCGTTTTGACAATATGTGTCCTTTAATGTTTTTCGAGCAGTTCGCCAAATCCGGAAATTTTATCGTCAATGCCGTAATTTCTAAGCGCATGCCAATAAGTTGCCGTGTTAATCGCAATAACCGGTTTACCTAGTTCCTGCTCTAATTCGGCGGATAACTTAACTGCTGAAAGATTGGTTCCAACTTGAATGATCGCGTCTACTTCATCAGAGTTCAGTTGATTATAAACGTCATGCGTCGTTTCGTGTGGCACTTCGGCGATTGCCGTCCAGCTTGGGCATTTCAAACAAATATCGCTTACGCTTTTATATCCATAATCACTGAAGAAATTCTCAACTTCCTTATTGGCGATCGGGTAATATGGGGACATAAATGCAATTTTCTTAATACCGCCATAAGCTTCCAATGCGGCAATAAGCGATTCAGACCCAATCGATATTTTTAACCCGGAATAATCCTCTATTTGCTTTTTCCACTTTTTTGCACCTTCTGCCCCGCCATAAAATGTTACAGCTGACATGCCCATTACCAGATAATCCGGCCCACACGGCAAAACTCCGCGCACCGCATCAATGGTGTTATCGGAAATGATCATGGTGCCTGCCATAAATGTTTCGTCTGAAATCGCGTTCGTATTTTCAACATAAATCCGGCTGTAATGATTAGTCACACCATTCGGTCGCATATCATCAAAGTCCGGTTGTACGATTGTGTTGGTAGCTGGTCCTAAGACACCGAATTTTGCTCTATAACCTAAAACATCTTTCATTGTCACTCACCTATTTCTTATTTATTCATTTTGATAAATAAATGCCATGAATTTAACACGGCAACCATGACATATCGCACCCCTTGTATTATTCATTTGTATCGCTTAGTCGACCGAATTCGCGCCAAGAATAGATAACTTGATTAAGTATACTTAAACAGTCAATAAATGTACTTCTACTATAAGATAATAAATTATAGTCCTAATGAACCTGGATTTATAAGGCCATTAGGATCCATATGATTTTTAATTTTTTCTACAATATTGAAACTTTTTTCTTCCAAACCTTCGCGGTAGAGATAAGATTTACCTATTTGTAGATGAATTGCACCTTGATCCATAAATAAATTAATTAATTGTGATCTTATTTTATTCACGGCATCTCTGATTTCGAGATTTTCATCAAATCCTTTTAATGATTTAAGATGTTTTTTTTCAACAGTGTTTAAATGAAGCTCTTTTAATTGGTCCTGCCAAAAGAAAACTGGTTCTATTAATGCGGCATTGGTGCCAACCGTAACATACATATAACCGACACCGATTTCATATTTATCAATAATTTCCTGATTACTCTCAAAAATCTCATCAACGACTTTATGAAGATCAACGATCTTAGAGTGAGATGTTAACCCATGTACGGGAACCCAACGCTCGCCTTCTGGGCCAACCATATTGTTAAGAGGTAAGAACGGGTTAGCATTAACAAGTGTCGGAATGCTGTTCTCGATTTCCTTTCCGCCTGCTTTTAGTGCAATTTCTTTTATCTCTTCCATGTCTGCTTTCGCAGAATCCTTATATTTGTTTTCACTGGTCGCATGAAATGAATAAATAACATCATTCATGTATCGTCGACCGGCTACGGCTAGTTTGGTGCCTTTTTTTACAGCATCGAAAACATTTTCCGATGCTTTTAACACGCTAGATAGATTTTTGATATCTTTTGCGATACTTTCCCGTTTCATTCGTTGTTCTTGAAGATAAGGATCAAATCCGAAACATTCACTGGCGAGGCCTCGCCTAGAAATCTCACTCATTGCGGGAAGCATATCCTCGTAGTGTTCGAAACTAAAAGAGCCAAATTCACGGTATTTCGGGTTCGGGATTAGTTTTAATGTGATATGAGCTTTAATGCCAAGCGCACCGGTATCACCAAGGAAAATACCCGTTATATCAGGGCCATAATGCCTGAAAAAATTGTTGCCACCTTTAACGGAGGCTGATCCCGTACGAATAATGTCGCCATTGGCGGCAATGATCTCTAATCCGATGACGCTGTCAACGGCGGAACCATATAAACCACTCCCAAAAAAGAGACTGTTTTGACTAACTCCGCCCCCCACTGTGGCGTATAGTCCCGATAATGTTCCCCAAAAGGGCGGCCTTACATCATGATCTTTGAGGGCCTTATGTATCTGCGACCATGTGCATCCTGCTTCGACGGTGATAAACATGTCTTCCAGATTAATCTCAATAATCTTATTCATGTTGCCAATATCGAGCGCGATGGATTTATCATTTGTTGGTAAATATCCACCAGTATAAGACATGCCGCCGCCACGTGGGAAAATGGTATATTCTGCTGATGTGATTTCTTTAATGGCCTTGGATAACTCAGTAATATTATCGGGTTTAATAACCGCACGAACTGTATGGTCCGAAATACTATAAACATCTTGGGAATAGAACTTGCAGGCATCCTGATCTGTAACGACATTACCGCTAGAGAGAATATCAACTAATTTACTTTTTAGGATGTCAAAATCGCTCATTCTTTCCATTCTCCTGAGGGCATAATTATATATTCACTAATCAAAGTATAACAGTGTTTATTAAGTCAATGGTGATATTTGTCATTGCACATTTTGCACGGTAATTGATCATAAAAGAATATTTATAGTGCGGGAACGTGCCGCATTAAGATTGGCTAAAAATGCAGGAACTTCAACATCTCAAGTTACGGATGGGCAGTTCGAAGAAGTAAAAAATACTTTAATGATGATGAAATTGTGGAAATTATCGGTATTATTTCTTTGTTTGGTTTCTAAACCGTTGGAATTTCACTATTACAACAGATATTGAATGTTAGCCACTGCGCTTGCAAAACAAAAATAAATCGAGCGAAAAAACAAGGGTATGATTATGTCAAATGATGAAAAACTCCTCGGACCATCCTATTATGGAATAGCGCTGCAATCTGCTGTGGATGCTATCAACGATTGTGTTGACCGGGAACAGGCGCAAACTGTCATTAATTCTACTATCAAACGTCTTGCAAGAGAAGTCGAAGCAAGCAAAAGATTCGTAGGACCTGATAGTAAACTTGTGGTGCTACCTGAATATTTTTTGACGGCATATCCGTTGGGAGACACGATAGAAGGGTGGGCGCAAAAAGCCTGTATCCAAATCGACGGACCTGAATATGAAGCCCTTGGAAAAATAGCGCAGGATAACAGTATTTTCCTAGCGGGGAATGCATATGAATTGGATGATCATTTTCAGGGGTTATATTTCCAGACTTGTTTTATCATCGGACCAACTGGCAACGTAATTCTTAGATACCGAAGACTTAATAGTATGTTTGCTCCTACGCCTCATGATGTCTGGGATAAATATTTAGATATCTATGGTATGGACGGTGTTTTCCCTGTAGCAAAAACTGAAATTGGAAATTTGGCAGCAATTGCTTCTGAGGAAATCTTATACCCCGAGATTGCACGTGCACTTGCCATGAGAGGGGCAGAAATATTTGTTCACTCAACGGGTGAAATGGGGAACGTCAGTGAAACCCCAAAACAGATCGCCAGAAAGGCGAGAGCGCTAGAGAATTTGGCTTATGTCATTTCGGCAAATTCCGGATCAATTCGTGGACATGAACTCCCGAAAAGTTCCACAGATGGCCGTTCGGCAGTCATCAATTATAAAGGTCAGGTTATGGTTGAAGCAGGCTGGGGGGAGAATATGACCGCCAATGAATGTATTGATCTCAATGCGCTTAGAAAATATCGCCGCAGGCCCGGCATGAGTAATTACCTTGCGCGGCAACGTTTTGAAATGTTTGGCGAAACTTATTCAAATGAAGGAAGTCACAAAGCCAATTCATTGCTGGCGGAAAATGGAGAGCATATTATTCCGGACCGCGATCATTTCATTTCAGCACAAACAGAAGCAATTGCAAAACTTGCCAAAAAGAAAATCATATAATGTTTGATCTGCATAGCATATTGCTAATTATACATATTACATTGATGGGCTATTGGCTCGGCGGAGATTTGGGTGTTTATCTTTCTGCCAATAGAGTTGCCGACCCCTCACTTATTCTTGATGAAAGACTAAGGTTTTTAAAGCTTGCAATGATACTGGATATGGGGCCAAGAAGCGCTCTTATTTTGATGCTTCCAACAGGATTTCATATGGCCACAAATTACGGGCTCGTGAACTTGTCTAGCCTAAATTTAATGCTGATCTGGATTGGGGCATTTATTTGGCTCTCATTATGCTGGGCTGTGTTTTTGTTTGAGGATTTATCACTTGGTGAAGTTTTCAGAAAAATTGACCTTAATGTGCGCTTCATAATGGCACCGGTTATACTTTTGATCGCACTTTGGGGACTATTTTCAGAGAATTCTGAAATCGGGCTTTGGCTCTCAATAAAATTACTTTTATTTGCAAGTATCATAACATTGGGGATTACTTTGCGAATGGTTGTATCTAAATGGGTTATCGGATTTAAACTGCTACGCGAAAATCAATCAATCGATGAAGCCAATGACATTATTTTTACAGCCCGACAAAAAGCAAAAAAGCAAGCATTGTCAATTTGGGCATTTGTATTTATTTGCGGATTTCTCGGCGTTACTAAGCTAAGTTAAATATGCCCAAGGGCGTCTTTTTCTATCAGATTTTTCAAATTCTTCTATCTTGTTGGAATATGAGAGATTAATGTCAATATCGTCTAATCCTAAAAGAAGCATATTTTTGTCGGCAGGGGCGATATCAAAGTCGATATTTTTGTCAATTTTTTGACTTTTTAGTTCAATTGTAATTGTATTATCAACAAGTTTGTCGATTTGATTTTTTTGAAGTCTAATCGGTAATATACCATTACGAATGCAATTTTTATAAAAAATTGAGCCGAAAGAAGGCGCGATTATAACTCGAAAACCATACTCATGTAATGCCCAGACGGCATGTTCTCTGCTGGATCCGCATCCAAAGTTATCACCGCTTAGTAAAATTTGTGAACCTTGATATCGGGAGTCATTTAAAACAAAATCTGGGTCGAGTATTCTATTTTTTTCATTTAAATATCGCCATCCAGCAAAAAGTCCGTCGCTTAGCCCTTTTTTCGAAATCTGTTTCATTTCCCTTGAAGGTATGATCGTATCGGTATCAACGTTTATTCTGAGTAATGGGACTGCTAATGAGATAACTGTTTTAAATCCTGTCATTGGTCAGCATCCATTTTAGTAGCGATGGAAATATGGCCAGCGATCGCCGAGGCAGCAACAGTTTCAGGACTTGCGATATGGGTGCGGGTTTTTGGTCCTTGCCGTCCTTCAAAATTTCGATTTGTACTGCTTATTACGCGTTCTTCAAATCCGAAGCTTTCGCCGCCCGCAAAAAAACACATTGAACAGCCGCTCTCTCGCCATTCGAACCCGGCATCGATGAATATTTTATCGATGCCTTCTTCCTCTGCTTTTCTTTTCACTTCCGTTGAACCCGGTACACAAATAGCACGAACATGTGGCGCGATTTTTTTGTGTTTAAGGATTTTTGAAACGCGTCTCAAGTCAGACAAGCGGCTATTGGTGCAGGACCCAATGAAGGCTGCATCAATTTTTAGATTCTCAAGAAAATCCCCTGCTTTCAAATCCATATAGCTGAGGGCTTTTTTTGCCGCACTCTTAAGATTGGAATCTTGAAAATCTTCGGGCGAGGGAATGGGATCGTAAAATGATATGGACTGTCCAGGATTGGTACCCCATGAAATAGTGGGTTTTATTACATTGGCGTCAATGACGATTTCCTTATCAAATGTGGCGTCATGATCTGAATTCAGATCTTTCCAAGAGTTTAAGGCTTCTTCCCATAATTCCTCCTTTGGGGCAAATTGTCTTCCTTTAACATAATCAATTGTTTTCTGATCAACGGCGATCAATCCGGAAAAAGCACCAAATTCAACGGACATATTGCATAATGTCATGCGCCCTTCCATTGATAATTCATCTATAGCTTCGCCGGAAAACTCAACTACATATCCCACGCCGCCAAATGCAGTGTGCTTTCCGATTAAATGCAAAATAATATCTTTTGCGGTGACACCGGGTGAACATGTTCCTTCGAACCTAATTAGCATTGATTTTGGTTTTTCTAATCTAAGTACATTTGTAGCCAGGGCCTGTTCTGTTTCCGTTGAACCTATTCCCCACGCGAGAGCGCCAAATGCACCTTGGGTACAGGTATGACTATCCGGACATACGAGTGTTAGTCCGGGAAGGATTATGCCCTGCTCAGGTGATATGACATGCACAATACCCTGTTGATTGTCACCTATATCAAATAACCGAATTCCGGCTTTCTGGGTTTTTATTCTTGTTGTTTCGATGAAATTACGCCCATCCGGCATTGATGTGTTGTCGTCTCTGTCTGCATAGGTATCAACGATGTGATCCATCGTGCAGAAAACCTTTTCGGGATTGGGTATTTTCCTTCCGGCTTCATCCAATCCAACAAGAGAAATGCTGCCTGTACGTTCATGAAGGAAAATGCGGTCTATATAAATTAAATCCACACCGTCAGCCAAATTACAAACGGTGTGGATATCCCAGAGTTTTTCAAATAAGGTTTTGGCAACCATAAGTATCAAACAACTTCTTAGTTGTGTCCTCCGAACGGAAGACGGCCTGGCTCAGTACGTTTTTTAAATACCGTCCATGTTGTTTCATTTGGTCTCGTATCATCAGACGGAGGAGCCGTTTTGTATTTTGGTTCAACATTTTCGATATATTTTTGTACTTCTTCCGGAAGCTCATCAAAACTATCAAGATATTTCCCGATCGCATTAATATAGAGGATCCCCTCACGTCCTTGCATTTCCATCCATGGGAGCCAATCGGATATTCTAACCCATGAAACGTCCACATTTGCAACGTCTTTATCACCATCTATCAAATCAGCGGTCTTACCAAAGAAGCCAAACATTTCAGTCGCATGATAGGCTCCACCAACATATTTCTGATAATCCCCTTGCATAGGGTTATGATAAAATAGTGGTACCGTGAAATTTAAAAACCAAGAATCTTTTATTTCTTTGCCCATCCAGCGTGCGGCGGGTTCCCCCTTATCATTATAAGGGAATGATGGTCGTTGATTGACAGGATCATTTGAAACGTGCATAACATCAACATCACGCCCTAAATAGGGGTTGTGCCATTTATCAAGTGCTTCACCCGTTTCAGGATCGGTGTAAAGAAGAATTTCCCGAGTGATCAGTTTATAGCCGCTTCCTTTAACATCATCTGGCACGGAAACACATTTTCTAACGCTCATTCCGGTAACATTAAACAATAATTTATCAGCCTGTCCCATTTTTCGGCCATATGCCGAACCCTCAAAGCGATAAATGGTTTCTTTTTCGTCGGTGCTCGAACAATAAACTTTGCGCGTTGCTTCAATAACTCCTTCAGGTGTTGAAAGATCAATTTCCGCGGCTGAAGCCGGTGTTATGGCACAGCCAACCAATAAAACTGCGGTAGCTGCTTGTTGAATGTTTCTTAGAATTTTCATCTTATTCTCCGCTCTTGGGTAATAATGGAATCTATTTATATTAATGATATAATATTATAACTTTTTAATGATGTAAACTATCAACTCACTTTGATGATAGTTTTGCCAAAATTCTGCCCTGACATTAATCGCTCAAATGCATTTGGTGCATTTTCCAGTCCTTCGGTAATATCTTCGCGAAACTTGATCTTTCCTTCCTTAAGCCATGGTATTGCGTAATCGAGGAATTCTTGCTGTCGATTGAAATGGTCATAGACAACCATGCCACGTACGGTAGCTCTTGCCTTAATAATTGATGCGGGATTTGGACCTGGTGGAATTACATCGGTATTATATTGAGCCATTAGACCGCATAAGACCACGCGTGCACCAATTGCAAGATTCCACATTGCTGTATCCAGCATTTCACCGCCGACATTATCGAAATAAACATCAATACCATCTTGGCATTCTCTTTTTATAGCGTCGGTCAGACTTTCCGTTTTATAATTTATGCTTCCGTCATAACCAGCATTTTGAATAAGCCAATTGCATTTGTCATCAGAACCTGCAATGCCCACCACATGACAACCATGAATTTTTGCAATCTGCCCAACCATTGAACCGACCGCACCGGATGCGGCTGAAACCACCACCACATCAGAAGCTTTAATTTCAGCGAGACATTTAAGCCCAGCATAAGCAGTCAGTCCGGGCATTCCCATAATCCCGAGTGCAAGAGAGGCTGGTTCCAACCTTGTGTCCACAAGTTGCACTTTATCGGCGGGCGCAGTAAAAAATTCTTGCCATCCCCCATGATAGGTAATCTTATCCCCTACGCTGAACCTTGTTCCGTATGCGTCTATGACTTCACCAACACATTCGCCTCTCATAAGATCACCGGGATTAATGGTTCCTGAAATATGTCTGCCACTTATTTGCCCACGCATATAAGGATCTAGCGATAAATAGAGCGTTTTACATAAAACTTCACCGTCATTTGGTAAGGGTATTTGGGATAGCTTCACATCAAAATTCTCAGATGTGGGATTACCGTCCGGCCTCGATTTTAAAATTATTTGGGTATTATTCATTTTTTTCCTAAATCAAGAAGAGGGATAAAGCAGGCCAGAAGGTGACAACAAGTAAACCAAAGAACATGAGCGTCAGGAACGGAAGCACCGCTTTAGCGATGACCCAAAAATCCTCCTTGAATACACCCATAGCCACAATTAAATTTAAACCAAGCGGCGGGGTGAGATATCCTAATTCTAGGTTCACAATCATCATTACGCCGAAATGGGTAAGATCTACATTTTGCGCAACTGCTAATGGCGCTAGTAACGGCGCTAAAATCAGAATTGCAGAGCCGATATCCACAAAACAACCAACCACGAGCATCCCGAACATTGTGAGCAGAAGAAACGACGTTTGGTTTGTTATATTATTTTGGATTATCTCAACCAATAAGTGAGGAACATGTTCATAAGCAAGAAATGTATTTATCGATAATGCCATCATCAGCAGAGGGATAAGTGATCCCAGCATGGTTGCCGTTTCAATGATTACATTTTGTAAATCTTCAAAATTCATTTCTTTATGTATGAAGACTTCTATAATGACAGCGTAAAATACCGCTACAGCTGCTGACTCGGTCGCGGTAAACAAACCGGAATATATACCACCCAAAATCAGTAATGGCATAAATAGCGCGAATACACCTTTTTTCGTGACTGTTATTATCTCGGAAAAATGGATCTCGCCGCGTTCAACTTTCATGTTTTTAATAAGTGCATATAACCCTAAGAGTACCGTCAGCATGACGGCTGGGCCAATCCCCGCTTTAAATAAGTCGGCAATCGAAGTTTGCGTCATCACACCATATAATATGAGAGGAATACTAGGTGGAACAATGATGCCAAGTGTACCCGCTGCGCAAAGTGATCCTAATGCAAACTGTTTAGAATAACCTGCTTTAATAAGTGCGGGATACATAATGGAGCCAACCGCAATCAATGTTACAGTTGACGATCCGGAAATGGCCGCAAAAAACGCGCATGATAGAATAGTTGCAATTGCAAGTCCGCCAGGAATTGGTGCTGTTGCCACCCGCATCATCGTGATGAGCCGCTCGGCGATGCTGCCTTGCGACATAATGTTACCGGCCAAAATAAATAACGGGATTGAAAGTAGCACTTCTTGGTCGGCGGCGGCCCAAAGATCCAATACAACATAGCTTAAATCACCGTCCCCCCAGACAATATAACACCAGCCGGCAACGATACCGAGTATGACAACAATACGTTGTCTAAGAAGAAGAGCTATAATTATTATTGCGATGAAGAGAATTGTCATCATTGGATTTTCTCACTTCCTGCTGCAACATCATTGTTATTACCGGGTCTAATTTCCGGATAAAGTGCATATAAAGAATGGCGAACAAATCCGACAAAGAAGGCTAATGGGATGACCGACTGCATTGGCCATATGACGATACGTAGCATTCGCGAGGTTTCTTCTAAAAGATAAGTGTCATAAACAACACTTAAAGAAACTACAGCGAATACTAAACAGAAGAGCGCATGAACACTTTCCTGTATAGAAGTAATTTGAAGATTCCAACTTTCAGGTAATAGCCGATCGGTAAATTTTGGTCTAAGATGTCGTCCATTATGAGAGGCCAAACCAAAACTGATCAGAGCTGTAACAATCATGGCGTAAACGGCAATTCTCGTTGCGCCTGCTATTCCGACACCCGCAACTTTGCGGATTATAACGTCTGCAATAATCACCAAGGTCATAACGGAAAAAGCCAAAATTGCTATGGCTCGTTCAAATTTGTAAATCTGTTCGACAAAATTTCTTGCTTTTTCCATTAGGGCGACTTTCCTTCAGCAACTATTTGTCGATATTCATCACGTCCTTTAATCATGGCATCGTATATTTCTTGCGACCTTCCGCCAATTGCAGCAATAATTTTTTGGTGGTTATCCTTTGTTGCCATTTTCCATGCTGATATTTGATCTTCATTAAGGTCATAGACATTAACGGCCTCGTTTTTCCTTAAATTGGCGAGTAAGCCATCAGACATTTGTCGCACACTTCTTCTTGAATCTTTTGACTCAGGGAATGCATTTCTAACATTTTCTTGGTCTTCAGGTGTTAAGCTATCAAACCATTCTTTATTTGCGACCAGAATCCCGGAATCATATGAGTGACGCGTTAGCACTAGATGTGTTGCCTCAGCCGCAAGACCGGTAAAAATATATATGACCATATTCGTTTCGCCCCCTTGAACAAGTCCTGTTTGTAGTGATGGAATGACGTCAGCTACCTCCATCTGATGAATATCCCCGCCAAGTGACTGCATCATGACTTGTGCTGCTTCTGATGCCTGCGTGCGCAGCCTGTATCCATCTGCATCTTCTGGTAAAATGAAGGGATCCTTGCCGTACATGTAGGCCCAACCCACTTCAACCCAACGCAACAACACCAACCCTTTTTCAGCAAAGAGTGGCTGGAAAACGTCAAGCATGTAATTGTCCATCACATAATCGACTTCGTCAAAATTGTCGAATACATATGGTGAAAGCAATACCGACATTTCAGGAATAACGGCAGAACCACCCCCAACCGTAAAGCCGCCAAATTGAATGCGGTTACGTCTGACATTTGTCATTGAGATAGGCTCGCCACCCACTTCACCGCGGATCAGGAGATTGATTTCAAAATTACTACCGCGTTCATTTGCCGCCAGTAGGTTTTTATTGAAGGTCTGCCAGTCAGCATCCCAAGGCGTTCCGGGTGCTGCAAACGCCCCGGCCGTTAACTTGATAGGCTGGTTTTGGTTTTCCACATTTGTGTCAGAAGAAGCTGAATAGAAAATGAAGTAAAGGCCAAAAAGAATAGGAATGATGAATAAAACCCAACCGCCGATTAATTTAGAACCTGGATCGCTTTTCATCACTCTCTCCTTTTTTGAGACACTCTAATTATTTGCAACTTTTGGAAAAATTCCAGATTTTGCAACTTGTGCAGGAACATCTTTATTTAGCACAGTTTCTAGCCACAGTGATGTTTCAATTATCTTATTGAGATCAATACCCGTTTTAATGCCGCTGCGATCCAGCATATAAACAAGATCATCGGTTGAAACGTTACCGGTTGCATTTGGGGCAAAAGGACACCCGCCGATGCCACCTATACTAGAATCAAGAACCTCTACACCGCTATCAATGGCAGCAATTGCGTTTGCGAAACCTGTATTTCGACTGTTATGCAAGTGACATCTGAGTTTAATATCGGGAAGAGCATCTTTAACGGCACTTACGACTTCTGTAATTTGTTTGGGCACAGCAACACCGATTGTGTCGGCGAGCCCAATTTCAGATGGTGCCACTGCCGCAACCAATTTCGCTATTTCAACGACCCTCGATGTGGATACTTCCCCTTCAAACGGGCAGCCAAATGCCGCACCGATAGTAACTTGTGCTTTCATATCCGCTTTTTGCGCGTCTTCTGCCATTTGGTGCCATTGCTTAATGGTTTCTTTTATTTCGGCGCCCTGGTTACGTTTATTAAATGTTTCAGTTGCCACAACAGCGCAGCCGATCTCATCAATATTTAAAGCACGGGCCCGTTCAAACCCACGATAATTTAGCACCAGTCCCGTATATCGCACATTTTCGTTCTCGGGTAATAATTTGACTAATTCTTCAGCGTCCGCCATTTGCGGAACACGTTTGGGATTTACGAAGCTTGTCACCTCTATCCGTCGGATACCTGCATCAATTGCACGCTCGATTAAGGCAAGTTTATCCGATGTCGAGACAAACTTTTGCTCGCTTTGCAAGCCATCTCTTGGGGATACTTCTACAATCTCAATCCGGTTTTCCATCCGTCTACATTTCACATCTATTTTTTGTATGAAATTATTCTATACAAGGATAGACTAAAATGGCAAGATATTATATCATTATATCATTATTACTTTTAAAGATGGAATTCATGAATGATGGTTGAGAATTATCAGAACTCCGGCGGCCCTTTGAATGGGATCAGAGCAATCGAATTAGGACAACTTCTGGCAGGCCCCTTTTGTGGCCAGTTGCTTGCAGATTACGGCGCTGAAGTCATTAAAGTAGAGCAACCAGGTGTCGGTGATCCCATGCGGGTTTGGGGTCGCGAAAAAGGGCACGGAAAATCACTGTGGTGGCCCGTTGTTGCTCGCGGTAAGAAGTCTGTGACCCTGAATTTGCGTGAACCGGAAGGTCAGCAAGTGATCCGAGAACTCGTCGCAAAGTCGGATATTATTCTTGAAAATTTTAGACCAGGTACCATGGAACGGTGGGGACTTGGATATGATGAGCTTAAGAAAATCAATCCTGGTCTGATTATGATACGAGTTTCCGGTTATGGTCAGACAGGTCCTTATTCTGCAAAAGCGGGGTATGGTGCGATAGGTGAAGCCATGGGTGGTATGCGATATGTGGTTGGTGACCCTTCAACACCGCCTTCGCGGATGGGTATATCGATCGGGGACCATTTAGCGGCGACATTTGCTTGTCTAGGGGCGCTCGCCGCGCTTCATCACAAGAACCAGACCGGTGAAGGGCAGGTAATTGATAGCGCTATCTATGAAGCCTGCCTTGCGATGATGGAAAGCCTCGTTAGTGAATATTCCGAAGGGGGTTATATCCGGGAACGATCAGGATCAATTTTACCGAAAATCGCCCCTTCCAATGTTTATCCGACGAAGGACGGGTTAATGGTGCTTATTGCTGCCAATCAGGATACGGTTTTTGCACGATTGGCTCAGGCCATGGACAGACCGGAATTGGCGGAAGACAAGCGTTATAAAACCCACACAGCCCGCGGGGATCATCAAACAGAGCTTGATGATTTGATCGCAGAGTGGTCAGGTTCTCTTACAGCGGATGAGCTTCAGGAAAAACTGGATGAATACAGTATTCCCCAAGGGAAAATTTACCGCGCACCAGATATGCTCGAAGACCCACATTTTAAAGCCCGTGAAGCAATTCTTAAAATTGCCCATCCGGAATTTAAAAATTTGCATATGCAAAATGTATTTCCCAAATTTTCCAAAACCAAAGCGACTGTGCGCTCACCAGGCCCGGAACTTGGTGCTAATAATGATGAAATTTATAAAGGCCTGCTTGGTATGTCTGATGTAGATATCACATCCTATAAAGATAAGGGGCTTATGTAATGGCGAGAAAAATCAATTTTCAGCGGGCGAATTATGTGGTTACTGACCTCGAGCAATCATTGAAACTATATCGGGATGTTCTAGGTTTTAAAGTTATCTTTAACAAGGATGCCCCCGAAGACAGTTATTCATATGATGTTTTTGATATTAAAAAAGGAACGGATATGGGGTTCTGTGTTCTGGGAACTGATGATGAACCAAACTGTATGGCGTTAACGGAGTTGCGTGAAAGCAGACTACCCGCTGTTCCAAGCCCTCGACGAGCAGCAATTGTTCTTCGGGTGGAGCATTTTGATGATGCGGTTGATGGGGCAAAAAAACTGGGGTTAAAAACCTATCAGGAAGACCGGCTTGAAACCAATGACGGACGTATCGGTCGTGAACTAGGTATCGTCGATTTTGACGGTAACCTCGTTGTTATCTATTGTATTTTATCGGGGTCAACAAAATAATATAATAAGGGAGAGAATATGTCTGATATTTCTAAGAGCCGAAACGAGGTAACAAATGATTACCCGTCCAGTGGATATGCATGGTACGTAGTGGTACTTTTAACACTCGGATATATTTTATCCTTCCTTGATCGCATCATTATCAATTTGCTTGTGGAGCCAATAAAGGCCGATTTTGTATTAACGGACACACAAATCGGATTACTGATGGGTGTGGCATTTTCTATTTTTTATGCCACTATGGGCATTCCGCTCGGCTGGCTTGCGGATAATATGAAACGAAAAACACTTGTCGCCGCAGGGATGTTTATCTGGTCGGCGGCAACTTGTCTTTCAGGATATGCAAAAAGTTTTGCGGGACTATTTGCGGCGCGTATTGGTGTTGGTGCCGGTGAAGCCACACTTTCACCATGCGCAATTTCGCTGATATCCGATATGTTCCCAGAAGAAAAGCGCGCCAGGGCCATTGCTTTATATTCAAGCGCACTTTCAATTGCATCGGCAACTGCGTTTTATATCGGTGGTAAAATTCTTGCTTGGGCCAATAGCACGGATACATCCGGCATGTTTTTAATTGATGGCTTAAAACCGTGGCAAATCGTTTTTGTCGTTGTCGGTTTGCCGGGTATTATTCTTGGTATTTTTGTGCTGTTCGTTAGGGAGCCAAAAAGACAGGTGAAGCGCGAAAAAGACGAAAGCGCGATTAGTTTTCTAAAAACACTAAACTATTACAAAAATAATCTGGGCAGTTTCCTTGGCATTAGCCTATTGGTCGGAGTCATGACGACGATTGCTTATAGCCAGTTTTTCTCAACATCTTTGTTCATCCGCACATGGGGATGGGAAGCAAGTGACTATGCCTTCAGGAATTCGATCGGTTTGCTCCTTTTTGGACCACCAAGCGTAATGATTGCAGGATGGCTCGTGGATAAATTACATAAAGAGGGTGTTGAAGACGCGGCGTGGAAAGTTTTTAAAATCGGCTTTATCATTATGATACCGCCAAATGCATTATTCCCGCTTATGCCGGATCCATGGATAGCGCTGTTTGTATCCTTCACGGGGCTTATAGGTATCGCGACCGTGACAGCGGCGGGTGTTCCTGCAATTCTTAAAGTGATCCCGGGAAAAATACGGGCTCAATCCATTGCAATTTATTATATGATCATCAGCATGTGTGGACTTTTGATCGGCCCTACGTCTGTTGGCTTCCTCGCAGATAGTTTTGGGAATCTTCAATATGCGATGGCAGCCGTGCCCGCAACATTCGGTATTATTGGTTACTGTTTCCTTCCGATGATTAACCGCATTTACCTAAACCAAATTAAAAAAGAAATTACCATCTAATTCAGGATAAAAATTAATGACGACAATTGTAAAACGCACCACACTGATAGTCCGCGATATGGAAAAATCTATCGCCTTTTATGAAGGGGTGCTGGGCATGACAAAATATTACGACAACCAAGTGACCCTCGGGGGTGATTTATTGCCCGCAGGAAACAAGGGCGATGTTACCCACCTTACAATGTGGAAATGTGAAGATCCGGTGATCGGCATGATAGGATTATTGCAGTGGGTTGATCCGGTTTGGGAAGCACCGGAAATCAGTTACGAAGTAGGATATGGTAACCCGATATTTGTCGCTGCAATTGACGATGCCGAAGAAGCATATGAAAAGGCGAAAGCCGCAGGGTGTAAAATTCGTGGCGCACTTTCAGAAGCGACCTACCCAGCTGCAAAAGGTGGCACGGTAACAGTCCGTTCCGTCGGTGTGTTTGATCCTGACGGTCACTTTTTCGAACTTAATCAAACGCTATTTTAATTATTGCTGATTGCGCCAGTGTGATAATATTTCACTGGCGCTTGCGGACCAGACTTCTTTCCTGCTCATTAGATATTCTAGAATATCTTCGAGAATGCCAATGCGGTGTGGTTGTCCCATCATCCATGGGTGTAATGAAAGCCCTAGAATACGGCCCCCTTGATCTTCTGCTTCTTTGATTAAAAAGTCGGCGGCATCTTTGATTTGTTCAGCATATGATTGCTCAGAATGTAGGTTAGAAAGAAGGATAAATCGGTCTTCTAATTCATTGGATAACGGCATTGCGGTTAAGGGACCAAAATCGGTTCTGAATTCATATGGCATATCATCATTGACCCAGTCACAGAAATATTCGATACCCGATGATTTAAGTAATTCGGGCGTTTGATGGCTCTCATAACGACCAGGACTTAACCAGCCCGTGATATTCTTTGCAGCATATTTTGAAAGGGTATCAATCGTTCTTTTAATAATATCTGCTTCATTTCCCATTCCATTATGATGTATTGTGTCCATGTTCCATCCATGACCAAGCAATTCGACTTTACGATCCTTAAGTGTGGACATGAGATAGGGAATTCTTTTTGCAAGTTCACCATTAACTGCATATGTCGCTTCAACCCTATATTTATCAAATGTTCTAAGCATTCGGTATATTCCGACGCGATTACCATAATCACGTAATGAAAAATGCCGAAGATCGGGATAAGGCATCGTCATGCCGCCCGGTGGTTTAGTGGGTATTCCTTTTTGATTAAGCGGGAAAAACTGAAGGCTTACGTTAACCCAGAGCGCAAGTTTTTTATTATCAGGCCAGATGACCTTCTTGCGGTCAGTCAACATTTCCCAATCATATCGATCATGGTCCATACCATATAATCTTTTGGGATACTCCAAATAAGATTTATCCAGAGGCATTATGAAACCTCCTTTTTCTTCGCAATATCGACAATCGCATCATCATAATTATTTTTGATAAAATAATCGGCAATTTCACGACCGGTCGTTACCCATACATCGGAATGGCCGGTGATATATTCCAGTGCTTCTTCGAATGCTTTAATGCGGTGTGGGCAGCTTACTTGATAATTATGGGTTGGTATGCACATTACCGTACCGTTTTCTGCACCCTCTTGATATAATCGATCAAAATTATTTTTGATAATTTCGCAGTACCGTCGTGGTTCAATTTTATTTACCACATATGCAATGGTGTCATTCATTTCGAGCGAATAAGGGATTGATACAAATTTCTTGCCGCTTCTAAGATTTATCGGTGTGGGTTGGTCATCATGAAAGAGATCGCATGTATAAATACCGCCTTCGTCACCGAATAATTCGGTGCCAACTTCGGCAAATAGATCGAGTGTTAATTCCGAATGGGATAAAGCAGGAGCCAGATAACCAGCGCATTTTTGTCCCGTATGTTTAAAAATTGTTTCCATGGCATCCAGGATCATGTCCCGTTCCTGTTGCTCGGATAAGCCATATGTATATCGTGTGTTGTAAATGCCGTGGCTGAAAAACTCCCAGTTACGTTCCTTACAAAGCTCAATAATTTCAGGATGATGATCACAGAGCGCAGTTGATAACGAAATAGAGCCACGAATGCCGTATTTATCCAGCAGTTTCATTTGACGCATATGGCCAACCCGGTTGCCATAATCACGAATTGAATAACCGGCAATTGCGGGATTTGGTGATGGCCAAGGTTTGCGCTGAGGATTCTCAGGTGGATCAAGTTCATAATATTCAATATTGGGGGCGACCCAAAAAGCCACGCGTGCGCCACCCGGCCAATTAATTTTCGGCCTGTTTTCATAGGGCCAATAGTCATAAAATCCAGGATCATTCTTCATGATTGGTCACTTAAAAAATCAAATACATCCTGCACTTCAACAACATCCGCATATTTTAGCAGTAGGTCAGTAAGGTTTGCAAAATGAAAACTTTCATGTTTATCGGCTACGCATTCTTCGGGGACGATGGTGCGATATCCACGGGACAGGCTTTCGACGGCCGTAGCGCGGATACATCCGGATGTGGAACCACCAGTGATAATCAGTGTATCAATCTGATGCCAGACGAGTAAACTTTGGAGCGGCGTTTCAAAAAAAGCAGAAGGCATTTTTTTTAAATAAATGGCATCCTTTACATGATCGATGTCAAGTCGATCATCAAATTCACTTCGCCTAGAGCCGAATTTAATATTCTGTAAGCTGTCGGGCGTATCGGTTCTCGTTCCCCAGACTCCGGCATCAGATGCGTCATCCATATATGCGACATGCGTCCAGATTACGGGCCAGCCAAGTGACCGGAATTCTTTTGCTAATTTATTCACATATTCCATTTGCCTTGGATCGGTTTCATATGCCGTTTTAAATTCATCAATACAGGTATAGGCTTTTTGAATATCGACATTCACCAGAGCGGCTTTTTTGCCGTAACCAAATTTTGCGCGGGCAGGATTTGCTTTTACTTCGTAATAGATTTCTCTTGCTGTTTTATTGCTAAGTTCCATGTCTATCCTAAATTCTAAAAAGATTTTTTATCATTATAACTATAGAGATTCTAATCAGAATGACTTTTGTCATTAATATTTGGTTCTTATAAATTGGAACCATAATGATCGGCTATTTCTGCCAATCTTTCTTTATCGACTAGGCGTACTACCCAGTTTTGCGATAGTTCAATCAGCTTCTTTTTTTTAAGAAGTGAAAATGCGCGGCTAACGGTTTCAACGGTGATGCCAAGATAATCGGCAATATCGGCCCGTGTCATGGGAAGTGTAAAGTAATCCGTATGTCCGTCATACTTCACTTGTCTGCGGTCAATATAAAGAAGAAAATGTGCTATTTTCTCGACGGCGTTTTTTCTACCCAAAACAAATATCTGATCCATAGTCGCTTCTAAAACACGGGTGGCAATTTCATGAACCCGTTGTTCTAGTTCGGGATGTTTTAAATATAGGGCTTCAAGATCCTGCATATGCCATTTACACGCTGTTACATCCGTAAGTGCTCTGTCTGATACACTATAAGATGGGCCGGATGAAATGCCGATGAAATCACCGGGATAGATGAATGCCATTATTTGACGTCTGCCGTCGCTGGCGAGCCTTTCGATGGCGGAAACGCCCGAGGATAGATTATAGACATATTTTGTGCTGTCTTCTTCATGTAGAAGATAGCTCCCCTTTTCTACTTTGACGGGGTGGGCAATCGCAAAAAGTTCTGCAATATCCTCCCCTTTGAAGACTGAACAAAGCTGACTGTTTCGCGCATTGCAATCGATACAATCTATACCCAATTTTTAACCCTTATGTTATTGTTATACTATATTTGTGACATAGGGCCATAATTTTACAAAGAAAAAAATCTAAAGATCATTTTCCAGATATTTGATGATTGCTTCTTCGCTGACAACTTCTGCATATTTCGCATCCAGGTCGAAAAGGTTTGCTTCATGTGGGCGATGATCGCGATCACCAACTGCATCACTTACCACCATCGGTACCAAACCATATTGGCAACAATCAACGGCGGTCGCTCTTACGCATCCGGATGTCGATAATCCCGTGATGATAAGACCGTCAATATTGATGTCTTTCAGATAATCAAATAAGCCAGTATTGAAAAATGCGCTTGCATATTGTTTGGTGAATATTTTGTCTCCTTGCTCCGGCAATAGTTCTGGCAGAAATTTGCCATATGGGCTGCCTTCATCAAACAGTTTAAGCGCAGCAACCTTTTGATAAAAAACGCCGCCATCTTTGCCATTGTCATGATATTCCACATTTGTAAAGATGACCGGAATATCTACTTCACGTACAACTTTTAATATTCGCGCGGCTGATTTTACTGTTTCCTCAACACCAGCATAAAGTGGTGAATGGGGATCGAGATACGCTTTTACAAAATCCACAAGAATGAAAGCAGGTCGTTTTGCAGCCGGCATTGATCCACCGAAAAGTGCGCCTTTATAATCTTCAATTAACTCTTCATCGATTGGCATAGTAATTTCGCTCTAAAAACTGATCTTTTTTTATAATCGTGATAATATAAGCCGATTATCATAATTCTACTGAATATTAAACATTGGCATTTTTTTCATCGAACGCTTCGATTGGAAATGCGCTGGCCGTGTTTGTCATAATTGCTTTTTTTCTAAAGAAACGATGATAGCCAGCGGGGCCCATTCTGGACTCACCCATGCCTGAACATTTAAACGAATTCTTTTCCGCCTCATGCATAAAACCTGTCAAACTTCCCTCGTTGATACTAATTCCGCCCGCATCCATTTTCATCGCAATTTTATTGGCATGATCCAAATCACAGGAGTAGACTGAACCGCTTAGGCCATAAATCGTATCGTTTGCCAATCGAATAGCTTCTTCGTCATTTTTATATGACATGATAGGCATAATGGGGCCAAAAGTTTCGTCGGTCATAATTTTCATTTCGTGATTAACATTGGTGATCACCGTTGGGCGACACCAGAACCCACCACCATGATTTTCAATTTCACCACCCGTGTGAATAATCGCCCCTTTCGAAACTGCGTCCTCAAGTTGAGATTTAATGATATCGCCCTGTTTTTTAAAAATAATCGGACCGATATGACCATCGTTTATATCTGGATAATTTAATTTTACAGCATTTGCTTTTTCAATGATCTGCTTAAGAAATCTGGCATATTGTTTTTCATGAACATAAATACGTTCAATGGATTGGCAGGCATGACCGGTATTGACGATCGATGCACGTAACAATGAAGTTGATGCATTATCAATATCGGCATCTTCTAATACGATTGCCGGATCTTTACCGCCTAATTCAAGTATGGAAGGAATAAAATTACGCGCGGCAGATGCAGCCACTATACGACCGGTCGCAACACTGCCCGTAAAACATACGAGATCCACATGATCGATCAGGGCAGCACCAGTGACGCCGTCACCATCAACAATTTTAAATATGTCCCGGAGTTCGTCGATTTCGTTAATTGCTTTTCTTAAAGGCGAAGCGAACCTCGGCGTTACTTCACTGGGTTTTACAATTACCGAGCAACCAGCAATTAATGCAGGTAATGCATCGATTAATGAGAGCGTCAGTGGAAAATTCCAAGGGCTGATGGCGCCAACTACATTATACGGTTCTTTTTCAGTGCGATAGTTAATTACGGGAAGTGCTTTAGACGTTTTTGTTTCAGGTGCTTTTTCGGCTTTCGCAACAGCGACCCAACGATCAATTGCTTTTGCTACGCCGTCCACTTCTGCAACTGAAATAAAAAGCCTGCCCGTATCGGTACTAAGCTGGTTTATCAATTCGTCTCTATATCCAGAAACGGCTTCTTTGAACTTCTCCATCACGCTTATTCTGTGTTCGAGGCTTTTTTCCTTCCATGAAGCTTGAGCAAACCTCATACCATCAGTAATGGACTTAATCTCGTCGTCGGTGGTAATTTTGATTTCAAAATCATTTTCGCCATTGCGGGGATTTCGAACGGGTAATGTTTTTTTCATTTTATATACCCTCGAGCAATCGGACAATTACTCTCGCTTTTCCAATCCGAAGTTTTTTGATTTCAGCATATTCAGGTGAATTCCAGAATTCTTTTGCTGCTTCAACTGATGGCCATTTGGAAATCACGACTTTCTTTTCTTCTGGCCATTCGCCCTCTAATGTTACCGCTTCCTGTGCGCCTCTAACGACGTACGCGCCGCCAAATTTTTCGATTAACTGAGCAGCAGCAATCGCATAATCGCGAAAACCCGCCGGGTCATTCAATTCCGCGATAATTATCATATAGGCTGACATAGTGACCTCTATAATATAAGTAAGAAAAAGGTGAATTTATCCTTGTTATTCAATATATAAAAGATATATCATTATTACAAATCTACAATGACTTTTGTCATTGTATGCATGACCAACGAATAATTAACGGGATTCTAAATGACGGAAAAAATCGTGACTGCGATCGATAAGATTGATGACCGTTTACCCACTCCACTATATCACCAAATTTATGTATTAATCCGAGAGAAAATCCTCTCTGGTGTCTATCCTGACGGATCATTAATCCCGACTGAAAATGAACTAGAAAAAATGTTCGATGTGTCTCGCATCACGGTTAAAAGAGCACTTGATGAGCTAGCTGCGGAAGGTCTTGTTACAAGGCAGCGTGGACGCGGCACGACAATTACATTTGATAATCCTGTTTCAACATCGCCGACAAATATGGACGGCCTGTTAGAAGATTTGGCAGCGATCGCAAAAGAAACCACCGTCAAAATAGTTGAATTTGATTTTATTAAAGTCCCGCCACAGGCGATGGATGCATTGAATCTCAGTGCCTCATCCATAGTTCAAAAGGTGATTAGAGTTAGATATAAGAATTCTACACCTTTTTCATATGTGGTTACTTACTTGCCAGAAGATATTGGAAGATCATTTTCATTTGACGAACTTGAAAACGAACCAATACTTGCTCTTATCGAACGATCAGGGAAAAGTATATCGAGAGCGCGTCAAACGGTTACAGCAACCCTAGCAGACGCAACGACGGCACCTGCGTTATCTGTGAACATCGGCTCGCCACTTTTGAAGGTAAGTAGGATCGTTTATGACGATGATGATAAACCCGTTGAATATATTACTATCAACTATCGTCCAGACCATTATCAGCTGAATTTGGAATTATCACGTGTAAAGGGTGAGAAATCGAATTTCTGGTCTACTGAACAGAAGTAACGTTTAGTTTGAATTTGTATTTGCAATCCAAATAAGTTATAACGATATGTCATTATAATTTATTTGGGTTAATCATGTCTGCTAATTCTAATTTTCCAACCAGAAGACAAATACTCGCCGGAATAGGTGCGAGCGCCGGCGCTATTGCACTTGCTTCATGTGGGAAAAATAGTGAAGCGGTTAAGCATTACGACACGATTATCATCGGTGCCGGATTATCCGGGCTACATGCCGCGCGATTATTGGAAGCAGAGGGATTAAGTATACATGTGCTTGAAGCGAGTGATCGTGTTGGTGGCCGTATTTTTACCATGGATGATGTTCCCTCAAATCCAGATGCAGGGGGCATGGAAATCGGACAAATGTATGCACGCGCACGGGCGACAGTATCGGATTTAAATGTCGAATTATCAGCATTTCCCACGTCGCCATCTGGAATGACGATTAATTATGGCGATTATAATACAACATTAACCAATTGGAGTGATTGGGAACATAATCCGTTACCGGATGATCTTAAAAAAATGTTTCCTTTTTCAATAATAAGATCGGCAATGCCTTCGCCTAACCCTCTTGAGGAGCTCGATAGTTGGCTTGATCCGGAAGCGTTACAATATGATGTTCCGTTAACGTATTATTTAAAAAACCTGGGTGATAATGATGTCATTCGAGAAATGGTCGATATTAGCCTTCAAGGTGATAGTGTTGATAATATTTCTATGTTGGGTGAACTTAGAAAGGGACGAATTGGTCAATTTGAACGCAGCAACGGACCCTCCGAAATGATTGTTGGTGGCGCCAGTCGCTTGCCGGAAGCAATGGCAAAAAGTCTAAAGACGCCTGTATTACATAATAAGAAGGTAACCTCGATAAAAAGAAATGGTCAAAAATCTTTTATAGAGTGTGAGGATGGTGACAAATTTAGTGCAGAGCATGTTATATGTACAGTGCCATATGCTGTTCTTAAAGATATCATTATCGAACCTGATTTTCCGGAACTTCAAAAACGTGCTATCAATGAAATCCCCTATCTTCCGGCGACAGCTTTTTATTTTACATCCAGCGAACCCTTTTGGGAGAGTGATGGATTACCGCCCACCATGTGGACCAATAGCTCCATTGAACGGGTATTTGCGCTTGCATCAAATGAGAATCCGGTTGCCGTATTCTGGGGGCTTATCAACGGGAATAACGCGCTCGCTTTCGATAAATTAACCCAAAAAGATCAGGTGCAACTCATATTAACCGAAATGGCAAGGATCAGACCGGCAAGTCGGGGAAAACTGACCGTTCACAAAATTCATTCATGGACGGCCGCTCCTTATAGTCGTGGCGCATGGGCATATTGGAAACCAAACCAAATCAGAGAATTTAGCGATACATACTGCGTCACACACCAAAATATTCATTTTGCGGGAGAGCATACATCGACATTTGCGGCTGGCATTGAAGGTGCGTTTGAAAGTGGTGAACGTGCGGCATTCGATGTGTTGGGGGTTTAAACCATGACGATTGATCTTGAATTTGATAATGGCTGGCAAGAAGCCGTAATCGTTGTGAATGATCTGGATAGGGTAGCTGAAGACCTGGCGATGGTTGGAAAATGGCAATCAATTGATCGGGGTATTATTGATCCCGCGCAGATAAAGTTATGTAACTTACCAAAGCAAGTAACAGGTCAGTATAATTTAGTAAGTAACCCAAATAGCACGAAAGGCTTTATTCGATTTGTTAAGTTTGAAAATATTGAGCAAAAGCAAATCCGACCCGCAGGACAAATATGGGAGAGCGGAGGAATTTTTGATTTAAATTTCCGCGTGACAGATATCAATCTGAAATTTGAGCAGCTCCTTAATCGTGGTTGGACAGCTTTTAATGAACCGGTGGAATATAGTTTTGGACCCGTAACCGTCAGTGAAGTTTTAATGGTTGGCCCTGATGGGATTGTTATTGCACTTATTGAAAGGATAACTCCGCCGCTAGAAGAAAAAGGTGATCCCGAAGAAATTGGCAGAACTTTCAATTCGTCATTGATTGTGCATGATTTTGAGAAAACGAAATACTTTTTTGATGATTTTCTCCGGTTTAAGCCATCCCTTGAAGTTCTAAATCATAAATTGCCGGAAGGGCCAAATGTTCTGGGATTACCGCAAAATATTACAAGCAATCACGCGATGAATGTTTATATTTATCAACAAAATGGTATTGCCGATGGTTGTATTGAATTTCTGCATCTTGAAAACTTGAAAGGTCGTGATTTTTCAAAGAGGGCAAAGCCGTATAACCTTGGCATCACATCTTTACGTTTTCCGGTTACACAAGTAAGGCAAAAAGCAAAAGAGTTAAAAAATAAATCAGCCACATTGCCATTTGAGCCAGCCCAGATCGATTTGTCACCGTACGGAAAAGTTGAAATTTTTGCGATCGAACTGCCGGAAGGTGGCTGGATAGAATTTTTTGAACCAATTGGCTAAAAACATTTAAATGTGAAAGAGACAAAGTTATGAGAATTATATTTTTATTCGTTTTATTGACATTAATCACGGCCACCGGGTTTGCACAAACAGCAAATGATGTGCTGGACCGTGATTTCAGATTAATGATGAGCTGGTTAGAAGCTGAATTTGATAATTCGGAACAATTTTATTTTGAAGAGGAAATGAAGGTTCCGGAAGAGGAACGGAAAACTAGAATTCACATGACTTTCAAAAAAATTGAATTGCCAATTATCGGTGAGAATGTCTTTTACCTAGAGCAATATACGGAAAACAATCCTGATAATGTTGGGAGGCAACGTCTGTTTAATTTTACACCGGACTATGAAGCGGGCAATATCCGAATGCAAATATTTACATTTAAGGACGGTTCGATCGCTAAAGGTTTGCAAAATGACCCGAGTAAAATTGCGAATATTACGCTTGATGCAATGACGCCTATGAGCCGAGAATGCGACGCGATATGGAACCGAAGTGCCAACGAATTTGTCGGTAAAATTTCTCCTGATGATTGTATGATCGAAAGTCGTAGAGGCGGTAATCTATATATTACCGGGCATTTCGTTTTAAGCAAAAACAGTTATTGGACATACGAAAGTGAAAGACGCGCCGATGGCACTTATACGTTTGGTGGTGAAAAGACTGACCCGTTAAAATTAAATAAAGCCCGATACTTTACATGCTGGATGGGTGTTCAAAATGATGAAATGGAAAGTGGATGGAATTTTGCCGCCAATCAGAAAATCCATGATCAAGGGGGCGAGATTTGGATGACGAAAACGGGATCTAATCCTGAAAAAATGGCCATTCGTATCCGCAATGTTCAATGGCCATATGGCCGTGGGCAGGACAGCCTTGTGATATATGCATTGAAAGAAGGACAAGATAAAGCAGTGTCATATGCCTGGGGGGAATATAATGCTGCTCTTATCGGTATTAATTTACGTTGGATGCAGGCGGGTTGCACGCTTAACCAATAATGCCTTTTGACCTTAACTCCTCTATTTCATCATAGGAAAAGCCGGTTTCCGATAAGATGCTGTCTGTATGCTCACCAATATCTGGTAAGTCGTGACGGACGCCCATTTTACGACCATTCATCTCTATTGGTAGGGTTGGGAGGTTGGTTTTACCGCCATCCGGTAGGTTTAATTCCACCAACCCCTTAGATGAATTTAAATGTGGGTCATCAAACAATTCAATCGGTTCAGTTATAGGTGCAAACGGAAGGCCAGTATGTTCAAGCTTTTCCATTAAGTCTTGTTTCGTATAATTCTTAAAAACAGATTTTACCATTGGGATCAGTTTTTCTTTATTATTCACCCGATCCGTATTTGATAAAAAGCTTGGATCATTTAACAGATCATCTAGATTGAAGCTTTTACAAAAATCTTCCCATTGTTTATCGGAAACAACACCTATAAAAACTTGTTGATTATCCTTGGTATCGAAAACTTGATAAATCGCCCAAGCTGAGATGCGCGCGGGCATTGGGGCCGCAGCTTTACCGGTTACCGAATATTGCGCCATATGTTGCCCCATTAGAAAAACTGTACTTTCATATAATGAACTTTGAATATATTGCCCTTTTCCGGTCTTTTCCCTTTGCTTTAGGGCGGCCAAAATACCAATGACGCCAAACATGCCGCCCATTACATCAATGACACTTGCCCCTGCGCGTGTCGGTTTTCCGGGCTCCCCAGTCATATAAGCAAGTCCGCCCATCATTTGGGCAACTTCATCAAGAGCCGTTCTATTTTCATAAGGGCCTTTCAAGAACCCTTTTTCAGAGCAATAAATAAGCTTATCATTTATTTCTTTGAGCTCGTTATATCCCAATCCCAATTTTTCCATCGCACCCGGACGAAAATTTTCAATCACTATATCAGCGCCCTTAATAAGGTTATGGGCTATTTCCAACCCTTTCTCGGATTTGAGATTAAGTTCGATGCTTTTTTTGTTGCGGTTATACATTGGAAAGTAACCGGCGCCAGAGCCAACAAGCCGTCTGGTATTATCACCACCAATAGGTTCGACCTTTATAACGTCTGCGCCAAGATCGGCAAGAATAACGCCAACAGTTGGTCCCATTACCATATGGGTGAATTCAATGATTTTAACACCTAAAAGCGGTAGTTGATTTGCTTCAGACATATAATTTCCAAATTTGAACAAAATATCATTTTGTTATATCATTATATCATTTAGTTATATATTTTATTCTTGATAGTATCAATAAGAAAGAAGCTTAAAATATTGAGTATGGTGATACCTAAATGAGCAAAAAAACGATTGAAATAAGTGAAGTTGGACCACGAGACGGGCTTCAGAGCATAAAATCCATTATGTCGTTAGAGGCGAAAAAAGAATGGATAACGGCAGAGGCGGGAGCGGGTGTCCCTGAAATTGAAGTGGGTTCATTTGTGCCCGCGAAAATTTTACCGCAACTTGCTGATACATCAGAGCTTGTTAAACATGCACTAACAATTCCAGATCTGACCGTTGCAGCATTGGTTCCGAACTTACGTGGGGCCGAAAATGCGATCAAAGTTGGAGTTCATAAAATCACTATTCCCTTGTCGGCCAGCGAAACCCATAGTTTAAAAAATGTGAACAGAACTCATGAACAAATGTATGATGAAGTTAAAAATATTGTTGCACTGATTAAGAGTTTACCGATTAACGAAAGACCGAGATTTGAAGGCGGTATTTCGACAGCATTCGGCTGCACATTAGAAGGCAAAATCGAGAGCAAAAAAATAACTGAGGTCGCAGCAAAATTAATGGATGCAGGATGCGATGAGGTTGGCCTTTCAGATACGACAGGTTACGCTACCCCAAACCAAATAATAACATTGGTTCGTGCAGTCAAGAATGAGGTCGGCGAAAATAATTTAACAAGCCTTCATTTGCATAATACCAGAGGGTTGGGTCTCGCAAATGTTCTTGCCGCGCTTGATCATGGAATTACGACATTTGACGCTAGCCTTGGTGGTATTGGTGGATGCCCGTTTGCACCAGGTGCAAGCGGCAATATTGTCACAGAAGATTTAGCTTTTATGTTAGATAGTATGGGTTTTGAGACAGGTGTAGATTTAGAAGCATTAATGAATGTGCGTCAAATTGTGAAATCCGCTTTACCGGATGAGGAGTTATATGGATTTACTCCCGATGCTGGACTTCCCCTTGGTTATCCCTATGAAAAATGAGTTGAAAGGATATTATAATGGCAATTAACATGGATAATAGAATGCTTTTTACTGTGGTTCATGCAATGGATCATCCGGGCGATCATGCTGTAAAAATGAGAGCAGAATTAATGCAAGAACATATCGACCATGTTGATACCATCATCGATCAGGTTGTGATTGCGGGTCCCATGTTTGCAGAAGATAACAAAACAGTTGTAGGTTCCGTTCTTATATATAAAACCGATGATGTAAAAAAGGCCCGCTCAAATTTAGAAGCGGACCCTTATTTTTCAGCGGGTGTTTGGGATAAAATTTCTATCCACACTTTCCGCGGTGCACTTGGTGACGTTGTAGGCGGAAAAGCCTTTTAATTTTAAAATGGTTTTGTCACACCAATGAACGCCATTGTGATGATGCTCACCCAATAAATGTAAGCGCATTTACGACCCGTTGCTAATGTATTTGTAAATATTGCATCTATCTCAGGCGTTGATCCTTCTTCGCGTAATCTTCTGAATGCGACTGCCCAGCCCTTCATGATTATTCTAAGCGCTAATCCGATGATTAAGATAAATCCAAACATTACGAGTTTGATTGCAAACCAGTAAGTTCCAAATACTTCTTCGCCGGTATTAAAAACTTTATCCGTTAAAAGTGTATAACCGCCCAGAAACCAAAGGCCGGGAATAACAATGTAACGGATTTTATCGTCAAATTCAGTGATTTTTATGCCAAGTGCTGTGCCACGATGTTTGAACGCCGCAAAAATAATACACCACCATATTGCCGTTAAAACCCAGATTATGGGAATACCAATGCCGGAAATTGGTGAGAGGCCATATGTATCGCCCATCTGAAAACCTACAGGTAATAACCAAATAATTGCTGAGCGCGGCAATATATCGATACGATATGCCGTTTCCATATGTCTTAAGCGATCATCAATTGTAAGGTCGGCATTTGCAACATTGGTCGACGCATTAAAAACACCCCATTCCCCACCGAGCCAGTATGCAGCAAAAATAACATGCATCCATCTGAGCACGTCATGCATCATAATTTCCATTTTGATTTTCCTCTCACCTGATAAGTTTAATTTCTATCACACGCATTTCACAGTCTGCGCTTACACTCAATGATAAATGTCATTCCCTTTTCTTATGCTAAAAACTCTTTCAACAGATTAATAAATTCTGATGGGCAATTTTCAAATAAGTCGGATTTGACGTCTGGCAATTCTCTTAATTCAGCATTTTCAAATAACGAAGCAGCGGCGCGTGTGCTTGCAGTCAGCATTTCATCAGGTATCGGTAATAAAACGGGCTGCCTAACCATTGAAAGTCGCGCTTCAATGTCGTAATCAAAAACCGCAAGAAATCCCCAGTTCGATTTAAATCCGGCCCGCATGACTTCTGCGAACATTTCAATTTTACGTTCCTTTGACCAACCTTCTTTTTTACTATCGGTTATTTCGGACCATTTTGAGCTTAAGAAATCAGGATCATCAAAATAAGGTCGTGATATTTCGTAATTTTTTCTAAAAACAGGGCGTTTATCTGCGGGGACTAAGGGGATACCTGGCAGCACTAATTTTCTTATGCGTTCGGGTACAATATTTGCAATTTCAGCGGCGATCAAGGAGCCCGTATGAAACCCAAGTACATCAACCTGTTCGAAATCGGATTGGTTGATTAATTCCGCCATGACTGTGGCAATT
Source organism: Kordiimonadaceae bacterium (assembly GCA_038106445.1). Lineage (GTDB taxonomy): Bacteria > Pseudomonadota > Alphaproteobacteria > Sphingomonadales > Emcibacteraceae > Pseudemcibacter. Next base: position 31,461 of record JAYODU010000006.1, read on the forward strand.
TCATTAATCGAGATTGGCTCTTCGGGTGCAGTTGATCCGCCATACCCAGGTGTATCCGGGCAAATGACGATACGGTCCGAGGACAAAATATTTTGGAATTTTTCATAATATCTACCTGAATAAGGAGACATATGAAAGCAGAATAGTGGTACGTTATTCCCATCGGTACCTTGTTTATAATAATGAAGCTGTCCGAATTGACAGTCAATATAATGAGCGGTTCTGGACATTATATCGTTTATTCCTTCTGGGGTAGCATTTCATACATTTCAACCCTGATACCATTTGGGTCAAACGCTGAAAATAACATTGATTAACCTGTTCCACTGGGAGATAAAGGCGTGACAATTGTAATGTTATTATCAATCAGAGATTTGTAAATTTTGTTGATATTCTGAACTCTAAACACCATTGCAGTTTCACCATGAACGGCTTTAATACTATCCAACACACGATTAAATTCATGTGCAGCATCGTTTTTAACTTCAATAAGTGCCAGGCCGCCAGCAAAACTGCCGGGTTCTGTAAATTTCGGTTTAGGGCTTAGATAAACAATACGCGTATCAAGTTCCTGATCAATTCCAAGAGTATCTTTAGATTTTCCTGCAGTTATTTCGCTGTCTGAGCGGTTCATCAAGCCCATATATCCCGTATAAAATTCTAATGATGCTTCCATATTTTTAACAAATACGGCGGCATTGGTCATAAATGCCTGAACGGGTACTTCTTCCTGTGCGTTAGCAATAGAATTAAAATGAAATAATGCTAAGAATATAAACGTTGAAGAAATAATTTTTTTTATCATTTTCATGTTTGTGCCTTTAAGTCATGTATCCACCCTTATTGGATATTTTTAACTGCATTATTGCAATGATATTTGTCACCATGTTGGCAGATAAGAAAATATAGAATAGCGTTTCATTTTACGGAGTGCTTAATGAACGACATCATAAACAGCCAATGGCGAATAGCCGCGAGACCCGACAGCAATGTTAAATTCAGCGATTTTGAATTTCGTCAAGAGCCTGTTAAGGGTTTGTCTGATGGTGAATTTCTGCTTAGAACACATTATCTAAATCTGGCCCCGGTTATGAGAATGTATATGCAGGGGATATCGGCAGCCGGGGAGAAACCGCTTGAAATTGGGGACGTTATTCACGGGCGCGGTGTTGCACAGGTGATAGCGTCAAAACATGATGATTTTAAAGTGGGTGAAATATACCAGGGACAAATTGGTTGGCAAAAATATAAAATTTCAAAGGGCACACCGGGAGAGCGTTTCTACAGGATGCCCAAACGTGATCTTTCTTATTCGCTTGGTGTTAGCTTATTAGGAATGACAGGATTTAGTGCCTTTTGCGGTTTTGTTAATCGTGGTTATCCGAAAGCAGATGAAGTTGTCCTTGTTTCAGGTGCAGGAGGTGGGGTCGGTTCAATCGTTACTCAAATCGCAAAAATACTCGGCTGCGAAGTGATTGGAATTGCGGGGGGTAAGGAAAAATGTGAGTTCGTTAGATCGTTAGGTGCGGATCATATTATTGATTATAAAAATGATGATGTTGAAAGCAAAATTAAAGAATATGCACCAAAGGGGCTGGATGTTTATTTTGATAATGTAGGTGGCGAAATACTGAGCGTAGTATTGAATAATCTGGCGCCTTACTCACGAGTTGTACTTTGCGGTTCAATATCAGAATATATGAGAAAGGAACCGTTTGGACTTACTAATTATACCAATCTTCGATCAACCAATTCGTCCATGAACGGATTTTTTGTCTATAATCACGAAAATGAATTTGCCCGTGCCGAAGAAAAACTTGCCGGATGGATTTTAGATAATAAGCTGAAAATAAAAGAAGATATCACAGAAGGTTTTGGCCAAATGCCTTATGGCCTGGAAAAACTATATTCCGGTAAAAACCAAGGTGTTGCACTTTGTAGAGTGCGAGAGAATAGTGAATTTATCAAAATTTTGTAAGTATTTTGAAAGGATAATGAATGCCGCAACCAGATCACATCATGAAATTATCCGTTCCAGACTTTAACGACCTGGATGAGGATACAAAAAAGTATCTTAATATTTGCCAAAAAAAACTAGGCATACAACCAAATGTTTTACGCGCCTATACATTTAATCAGAATAAATTTCGCACTTTTAGTAGGATGTATAATGAAATTTTTCTTGGCGATTCCGGCCTTTCAGTATTAGAGCGTGAAATGATTGCAGTGTTCGTATCCTCAGTAAACAAATATTATTACTGTCTTGTCGCGCATGGTCAGGCGGTTCGCGAACTCGCAGGTGATCCTGAGCTTGGCGAATTGCTCGTAATGAATTGGCGCTCTGCCGGATTAAGTGAAAAATATCATTCAATGCTTAGATACGCCGAAAAAATTACCATGGACCCGCGAAAAATGTCGGATGATGATCGTAAAATGTTGTTTGATAATGGCTTTTCTGAAGCTGATATATTCGACATTATCGATGTTGCATCATTTTTTAACTATACAAATCGTATGGCTATTGGGCTTGATATGATGCCGAATAAAGGATACCACTCGATCAATAGATAGATAAAATTAACGGAAGATATTCATTTGAAAACCGAAACAGAAAAATCAAATTCTGCTATTGGCAGTAGCGGTGCTAATTCTCAAGAAGACCTTCGCAAGCTGATAGCTGATAGTCCTATGAGCTCGTTTCAAAAAATTGTCATTCTGATGTGCTTCATTTTGAATATGATTGACGGTATGGATATTTTAGTTGTTTCATTTACAGCGACAAAGCTTGAGGTTGAATGGGGGTTATCAAAATCAGAGCTCGGATATATTTTTAGCATGGGATTATTCGGGATGATGATTGGGTGTCTATTGCTTGCGCCACTGGCGGATAAATTTGGACGTTCTACTATGATCCTCGTTTCAACAACTGGCGTCTCAATTAGTATGCTGGCAACTGCCTTTATTGATGATTATAATTTAATTTTGATACTACGATTGATTACCGGAATGGGAATTGGTTGTTTACTGCCGACAATGGCGGCGATGGCGACTGAATTTTCCAATGAGAAAACCCGAAATTTTAATGTTGCTTTTTTTCAGGCAGGTTGGCCAATTGGCGCAATAGTAACGGGGTTATTTGTTTCATGGGCAGTGCCGTTATATGGCTGGCAATCTGCCTATATCGCGGCAGGGGCCATCTCCGCATTAATGCTGCCACTCATTTGGGTTTATATGCCGGAATCCATTGATTTTTTGAGCAAGAAACAACCAAAAAATGCGCTTAAGTGTATCAATAAGCTATTAGGTTTAATGGGACATGGTGAAATTGACAGATTGCCCCAGTTAAATACAGAGAAAACTAAAGAAACGGTCGTGCAAAAATTATTCAACCAAGAATTAAAACGGCCCACAATATTATTATGGGCTGGCGTCTTTTTCTCTTTTATGACGTTATATACCCTGATTAGCTGGATCCCCAATATCGCTTCAACATCTGGAATGCCTTTTGAGTTGGCAACATATGCTGGTACCGCTTTAAACATTGGGGCCTTTATTGGCACATTGGCAATTGGGTGCGCAAGTACATGGATAGGGCTTAACCGACTACTGTTTATATACATGCTAAGTGCATGTGCATTTATGATCATCTATGCAAATGTGCCACTCAGTTACCCTATTCTTTTTGGCATAATCGTATTAATCGGTTTCACTGTACAAGGCGGAATGACCGGCTTTTATCCTACGGCTGCCCGAGTTTACCCTCTTGCTATACGCGCATCTGGTATCGGTTGGGCGATGGGAATTGGCCGTGCTGGTGCCATTGCGGGTCCAGCGCTCTTTGGTGTTATCTTCGACGCTGGCGTTTCCATCCAAACCCTCTTTATAATTTTCTCCGCTCCAATGATATTTTCGGGGTTAGCAGCTCTTTATATTCCCGTAAAAAATTTAAAACCTATTGAATAAAAGGATGGTAATGACATTACAAATCACTCGTAACATACTTTTTTTCTTCATTATTAATTATTCTTTTTTTGCAAATGCCGATGATAGTGAACCAATTACCACCCATCCTTGGCAGGAAGTCGTTGTAAGCGTTCATGATCTTGATATCTCCGCACGGTTTTTTATCGAATTAGCCGATTATGAAGTTATTTGGCGCGGCGCGGAAAGTAAAAAATTTTTATTACACCTCGGTTTAGGTGAAAATGATTCCGCACACTCGATGGTCTTAAAATCACCCGGAAGTGATTTTGGCTTCATCAGACTTATCCAATTTTCAAATGTCGAACGACAAATACCAACCCGTATTGGCGCGCGGCCATGGGATACTGGTTGTTTTACAAGCATAATGGTACGTGCAAAAGGCTTGGAGGAAATTTATAATGAAGCTATTAAAATGGGGTGGTGGACAGAAACACCCATAACAGAATTAGAGTTTGGCACATCAAAACTAAAGATTGTTATTTTTAAAGGGCCCCAAGGGCTTCAAGTGCAGGCTTACGAAAGATTATCACCACCACTACCGTTGAGTTTTCCTGATTTTGACGGACTCTCTGTTCCGTTTAATATTATGCAAACTGTTAAAAGTCGCGAAGAAGCCAAGCACTTTTTTGTTGATCAGCTTGGATTTGACACATTGTTTTACGGGCCACCTGTAATAAGTCAGAAAGAAACCCAAATCCCACTTGGAATACCCCTAAACCAAACAACCACATCGCGGTATCAGGCAGGAATACTTTATCCAATAGCAAGCGAAGTTGGCCGTGTAGAACTGGTTGAATTTTTAGATCTAAAGGGAGAAGATTATAGAAAACAATGTGAAGCGCCAAACTTCGGTATATTATCCATTAAATTTCCAATAAATGATGTAAATGAAAGCCGGGATGAACTTGGACGTCGTGGTATCAATCAGGAAATGAAAATTTCAAATATTGATCTAGCGCCGTACGGTAATATTGATATTTTTTCAATTAAATCACCTGACGGCGCGAATATCGAATTTTACTCAAAGAAGAAATGAAATTATCTAAATGAGGTTATTTATAATAAGAATTGTCCGTCTTCAAAACATTTGAGACACCTTTAGTGTTTTCACAAAGAAGGATTTGGCCTCATATTAGTGTCTGAGTAGAGTTGTATCAGTCATAAAATCTCGAGGTTTTAAATACCTAACTAAATAGTTGATATATCATTTATATCCGCCTGAAGGTGGGCAACTGCAATAGTTGACAGACAACGTTTACAGGCATTATCAAAGGAACTTGAGTTAACATAGATTAGGTTCCGGTCTATCAGTTATTAGGCGATAAGAAGCAGCTATTCAGAATTAGCTTCTGAACGAAAGTTCTTGAATTTTTCTCGGTTATTTAAGTGTCTTTCTCCGTTAAAATGATTGTAAACTTGGCTGTGAATGGATACGAATTTCTGCAATGTCTCTTCATTACGAAAGTGTTGCATTGCTCGCTCTCGTCGTCGAAATGGGAGGTGACTATTCTCTGCTCGATTATTAAGCCGGCCGCCTGTTTTTTGAAGGGATTGACATCCTATTTCTCGCATTGCCGCCCCATATGATCCGAGTTTATCTGTGACAATCGAATGTGGTCTGCCATATCGCTTCATAAGGTGCTTCAGCACTTTAAGTGCAGCTTTCTTATAACGTTTCTTAGTAACTACAGCATCAAGAACTTCGCCTTCATGATCAACGGCGCGCCACAAATAGTATGTTTTGCCATTTATTTTTACAAAAACCTCATCGATGTGCCAACGCCATGGTGAATATTGTTTTGGATAAGAAAAACGTTTCTTCCTTATCTGCGCCGCCATAAATGGTCCAAATTTATTCCACCAAAGCCGGATGGTTTCGTGGCAGATATCTATACCTCTTTCGAAAAGCATATCTTCAACTTGTCGCAAGGATAACGGATATCTGATATAAAGCAGCACGGCCAACTGGATAATCGTTGGATTGTACTTAAAATACTTAAATGATGGGTTCATTGTGCCAAAATATCAGGTAAAATAAATGTCACAACAAGTTCCTTTGACAATACCTTAAATATTATGTAACCCTTTGAAATAAAAAAATTACTTCTTTAACAAGTATTTTGTTATATTTTTTCAATTATAGATGGTGGGCGGTACTAGGTTCGAACTAGTGACCCCTACGATGTCAACGTAGTGCTCTACCACTGAGCTAACCGCCCTTCTCAATAAGGAAGTGGTTTTATACTAAATTTACACAAAGAAGCAAGTCCAAACATTTGAATGTCGCCTTATTTATTCATGGAAAATTAAGGCTGATTTTGCTACTCTAAAGTCAAAAGTAGGATAAAAAGAAATGAATATGATGAGAAAAAAATATATTTTCCTCCTGGGGTTCTTTTTTATAAGCGGGTGTGCATCAAGCATCAGCAGCAACGTTACACGTTTTCACCAGCTTCCGATGGCAAATGGCGAAAGCATTGAAGTTGTCGCACTGGATCCTACGCAACAACAATCCATAGAATTTGCAACCTATGCACAGATGGTTGGTAAAAAACTTGGGGATGTTGGTTATACACCACCAGTGAATAACAGATCGCAATATATCGCAGAGATCGGATACAGTATCATTGCCTTCGGCGATACAATGATTGAAAATCGCTCTCCTGTCTCGGTCGGTGTTGGTGTCGGTGGCGGTAGTCGCCGGGGCACATCAATGGGCGTTGGCATTTCAACTGGGTTCGGTTCTTCGAATACCGATCCACAATATGTCAGCCGATTAACCATGAATATCATTGATCTTACGACGGGAAACCGCCTGTATGAAGGGCATGTGGAAAGCATCAATCGAGGACAAAATCTGTCGCAGACTATGCCAATTCTGATCAATGCCCTTTTTGAGGATTTCCCGGGTGAAAGCGGCACATCAAACATTGTAAAAGTCACCCCCTAATTCGTTCAGTAAAAAATTATCGGAAAATTTAATGATTTCATCAAAAAAATCACCTGAAAACTGTGATCGTCTATCCGCGAGCAACCCATCGGTTGAAACATTGGACTTGCTTATGGTCAGGCGCTCATTAACTGTTAAGGACATGACGAGCCCGGGACCCAACAAGAATCAGATAGATCAACTTCTGACAATCGGGTCGCGCGTGCCCGATCATAAAAAGCAGGTACCATGGCGATATCTTGTCATAAGCGGCAATAGTCGCGCTAAACTGGGTAAGGTACTAAGAAGCGTTTTTCAAAAAAACAACCCTGAAACTGATAGCAGCATTCTTGATTTTGAAGAGAACCGTTTCATGCGGGCCCCGCTGATTATAACCGTTGTCTCAACCGCTTCGCCGGAAAATCCCAAAGTGCCGGAATGGGAACAAATTCTGAGTGCCGGCGCCGTCTGCCAGAATATATTAATTGCGGCTAACGCTATGGGTTTTGCAGCACAGTGGCTATCAGAATGGTATGCTTATGATGAAGCAGTACTCGCAGAACTTGGCCTATCAGCGGATGAGCGCATTGCCGGCTTCATTTATATCGGCAAAGCAGGCAAAGACCCGGCAGAACGCGGGCGACCCGATGTCAATGAAATAACGACTTTTATGTCCTAATGCGTTAAAAAAGTCATGAATGACAATGATTATAAAAATCCAATTGATATCTTGATGTTAAGTCGCGAAGTGAAAAATTCGCGGTCTTTTCGGTCTTTTTAAACATTTAACTTACCTAAACCGGATACGCTGTTACTGCGGGTGTTGATATAACTTAAATGCTAATAAAGTATTTATAAATAAATCAAATAAGGTTCTAATTTTATTAAATTAGTTGCTCTTTGGTCTTTAGAAAACTCAGATCCGGATTATCTTCTATTGCCTTATCAAGACGCCAAGCATTACGGGCAAGAAACACAGGGGATCCATTATGATCTTCCGCCATATTGGCTTTATTTGTATCAACAAACTTTTTTATCTTGATAGGATTATTGCCTTCAACCCATCTTGCTGTATAAAGCGATGTTGTTTCAAACCGGCAGGGAACATCATATTCGGTTCTTATCCTGTCAGCCATCACTTCAAACTGCAACATTCCTACTACACCAACATACCATTCCGCGCCGATCATCGGTTTAAATACGCGGGCGGCCCCCTCTTCAGCGAGTTGATGAAGTGCTCTAGCCAAATGCTTTGCGCGCATCGGATCTTCCGCTCTAACTGTTTGAATATATTCCGGTGCAAAGCTTGGAATTCCGGTAAATTTAAGCTCTTCACCTTCGGTCAGGCTGTCTCCAATACGCAGACTTCCGTGGTTCGGGATACCAATAATATCTCCTGGCCAGGCTTCTTCGGCCAACTCACGATCCTGGGCAAGAAACAGGACAGGATTATGTAAATTTATGGTTTTACCGTCTCTTACATGCTTGAGCTTCATTCCCCGTTTGAATTTACCGGACACAAGACGGAAAAAAGCAATTCGGTCCCTGTGCTTTGGATCCATGTTCGCCTGAATTTTAAAAACAAACCCGCTGACTTTTTCCTCATGTGGATCCACATCACGTAATGTAGTCGAATAACGCCCCGGAATTGGTGCATATTTTGCAAGGCCATCGAGCAACTCCCTGACACCAAATGTGTTAATTGCAGAACCGAAAAATACAGGACTGAGCGTTCCTTCAAGATAGGCCTGTTCATCAAATGCAGGACATAACTCCCTTGCCATTTCAACTTCTTCCCGAAGCTGTACCACAAGGTTTTGTGGTAGCAGCTCATCCAGTTTCGGATCATCTATGCCTTCACAGATCACACCTTTATCGGGCCTGTCGCCCTTGCTTCTTTCGATTAGAATCAACCGGTCATTGATAAGGTCATAACATCCTTTGAAATCTCTACCCATGCCAATCGGCCAGGTCGCTGGCGCGACATCAAGCGCGAGCTTATCCGCAAGATCGTCCAAAAGATCAAATGGGTTCATTGATTCGCGGTCCATTTTATTAAAAAATGAAATAACAGGCATATCGCGAAGACGGCAAACCTCGAACAGCTTTTTTGTCTGACCTTCTACCCCTTTTGCAGAATCAAGCACCATAACGGCACTATCCACTGCCGTAAGCACGCGGTAGGTATCTTCGGAAAAATCTTCGTGCCCCGGTGTATCAAGAAGATTAAACATCCGCTTTTCATATTCAAATGACATAACGGAGGACGCAACTGAAATCCCGCGCTCCTGTTCAACCTTCATCCAGTCGGATCTGGCACGGCGGCGGTCACCTCGTGCCTTGACTTCACCAGCCATCTGAATTGCCCCCCCAAACAGAAGCAGTTTTTCTGTAAGCGTGGTTTTACCGGCATCGGGATGTGCAATGATTGCGAATGTTTTACGGCGATCTACTTCATGATCAAGTATTGACATTTGGTTTCTCAAATAAAAAAGCTCTTAAACTCGCCGGAATTTAAGAGCTTGGCCCGCCAATGTACAGCGTTTATTTTAATATTAGTCCATACCGAACTCGCTTAGGGCACGTGCAGCATCTTCGCGTCCGTTTTTAAGCGCTTCCTTAAGCCAGAATTTAGCGCGCGTCTTATCTTTCCCTACGCCTTCGCCATAAGCATACAGAAGACCTGTTACAAGCTGCGCATCGCTAAAGCCAAGGCTTGCCAGCGGTGTACAAATAGAATAGGCCACTTCGAAATCAGATCTTGTAAAAGCTTCAAGGCAGCGATCCTGTTTTCTTTCATAATAAGCCAGATCATATTGATACGTATCTTCGGCGGTTGGCGCGCCCTTATGGGTTGATGCAAAAGCCTGTGAAATGGATGCAGTAAGAATAATTAAAGATATAGACGCAAACTGAACAACAGATTTAAACATACTAAAAATTCCTGACTTACTATTTACTTAAATTAACGTATTTTTAATAAACTTGATTAGTATTAAGCAAGACACATGCCAGAAATATAATATTCATATTTTTCAATATCTTAGCGTTATATACTTTAATATATTTTAGGCATTCAGTATTAATGCTGTAAAGTTTTATTACAGCATTAGAAGCACTGTACCAAATTGGGATTTTCTTAAAGCTTGATGACAAATAATATTTTGCGCTAATATAAATTAGTCGCTTATAGGGGATCGAAATGAGTAAATTTCATAGAAATAAAAAAAAGAAAATTGAATCCAGTGACAACAGACGTATGGTTATCATACTTGTGATTGCCGCTGTGCTTATGATTGCAGTTTTATCAGCCCTTTCATAAAAAAAGAGCGCTCTTTGGCGCTCTTTTTATCTCGAATATTGTAACTTTACTTATTTATTTCAGCGCGGCCTGTGCCGCCGCAAGACGTGCAATTGGTACCCGATAAGGGGAGCATGATACATAGTCAAGTCCAACACGATGACAAAATTCAACGGATGCCGGATCACCGCCATGTTCACCGCAAATACCAACTTTTAAATCGCTGCGGGTTGCCCGTCCACGTTCAACACCAATTTTTACAAGTTCACCTACACCATCCTGGTCAAGGCTGACGAATGGGTCCTGTTGATAAATATCGGCTTTCAGATAGTCATCAAGGAACCGCGCACTATCATCACGGCTTATTCCAAAGGTCGTTTGTGTCAGATCATTGGTGCCAAAGCTGAAAAATTCAGCTTCATTGGCAATTTCGCCTGCCTGTAATGCCGCACGCGGTAATTCAATCATTGTACCAACCATATAATCAAGCTGCTCCCCAGATGCTGCAATAATTTCGTTGGCCGTTTTGCGGATCAGGGCATTTAATATTTCAAGCTCTTTACGCGAACCCACAAGTGGCACCATGATTTCAGGAATAACCGCTTCACCAAGTGTTTTGGAAACCTCAAGTGCGGCTTCAATGATAGCGCGCGCCTGCATTTCATATATTTCCGGGAAGGAAATACCCAATCGGCAACCCCGGTGACCCAGCATCGGGTTAAATTCATGAAGTTCTTCAGCACGGCGCTTTAGAAAAGCCACATCAACACCCATAGCATTAGCAACATCACTAAAATCCTCTTCTTTCTGTGGAAGAAATTCATGAAGCGGCGGATCAAGCAACCGAACAGTCACTGGAAGCCCCTTCATAATAGTGAAGAGTTCAATAAAATCCTGTCTTTGTACCGATAGCAGTTTTGATAAAGCATCACGGCGGCCTTTTTCACTATCTGACATGATCATATGACGTACATCAATAATACGGTCCACATCAAAGAACATATGTTCCGTGCGGCAAAGACCTATACCTTCTGCGCCGAATTCGCGGGCAGCGGAAGAATCCATCGGTGTTTCAGCGTTGGTGCGCACTTTCAGTGTTCGTTTTTCATCAGCCCAACCCATAAGTTCACCAAAGTGCCCACCAAGTTCAGGTTTAATTGTCGCAACTTCACCTGCCATGACCTCGCCGTTGCTGCCATCGATAGTGATGATATCGTGATGATGAATAACACGTCCCGCAACTGTGATTGTTTTCTTCTGCATATCAATGTGCAAAGCGCCGGCACCCGAGACACACGGCCGCCCCATACCGCGGGCCACAACGGCAGCATGTGATGTCATACCGCCACGGCTGGTCAAAATGCCACGTGCCGCATGCATTCCGTGAATGTCTTCCGGGCTGGTTTCAATACGTACGAGAATAACATCGCCACCTTCTTTTGCTATTTCCTCGGCTTCATCTGCACTAAAGACCACTTTGCCGCTTGCTGCACCTGGTGACGCAGGCAATCCCTTTGTGAGCACATCCCTATGTGCATCGGGATCCAGCGTCGGATGAAGCAACTGATCAAGAGCACCTGGCTCAACCCTAAGCAGCGCTTCATCAACGCTTATGATATTATCATGAACCATTTCAACGGCTATCCTAAGTGCCGCCGGTGCTGTTCTTTTGCCGCTTCGTGTCTGAAGTATCCAAAGTTTACCCTGCTGCACAGTAAATTCAATATCCTGCATATCACGGTAGTGCGCTTCCAGCTTTTGAAACACATCTGCAAGTTCAGCATATGTCTCGGGCATACTTTCTTCCATGGAGGACATATCCGAATCCGCCGCGATACGGGATACTTTTGTCAGGTTCTGCGGTGTTCTGATACCGGCAACTACATCTTCACCCTGCGCATTGATGAGGTATTCCCCATAATAGGCGTTTTCACCAGTTGAAGGGTCACGGGTAAAAGCAACCCCTGTTGCACAGTCATCCCCCATATTACCAAACACCATTGATTGCACATTAACGGCCGTACCCCATGTATGAGGTATATTATGAAGACGGCGATATACCATCGCACGTTCAATCATCCATGATCCGAATACAGCATCAATTGCGCCCCAAAGCTGTTCATTTACATCCTGCGGGAAGGGATAGCCTAGTTCTTCCTCCGCCTTTTCCTTAAACGCCTTTGATAACTCTTTCCAATCTTCTGCTTTAAGTTCCGTATCAAGTACAAATCCATTTTCTTCTTTATGAATTTCAAGAAGTTCTTCAAACAGATAATGTTCCACACCCAGAACAACATCCGAATACATTTGGATAAAGCGGCGGTAGCTGTCATATGCAAAGCGTTCATCACCGGATTTTCTTGCAAGCGCTTCGACCGTCACATCATTAAGACCCAGGTTAAGAACAGTGTCCATCATGCCCGGCATAGAAACACGGGCACCGGAACGAACAGAAACCAAAAGCGGGTTTTCCTCATCACCAAACTTTGCGACCACAGTATTTTCGATAACTTTGATGGATGCCGCGACCTGCTCTGCAAGATCATCAGGATATGTTTTATTATTTTCATAAAATGCAGTACATACTTCGGTGGTAATCGTAAAACCCGGAGGAACCGGAAGACCAAGATTTGACATTTCAGCCAAATTGGCGCCCTTCCCGCCTAGCAGGTTTTTCATGGAAGCTTCGCCCTCTGCTGATCCATCTCCGAAATTATAAACCCATTTTGTCATTTGCAACTTAACCTTCTATCTTTGAAAAATCGACGACTAGGTTCATGGTCGACCGAATTTGTGCTAGTAATTTTAATCTGTTTATTCTTGTCTCTTGTTCTTCACTATTTACTGTCACTTGATCAAAGAAATTATCAATCGGGCTACGTAGCGTTGATAAATGGGTCATTGCCCCTTCAAAATCTTCACTTTTCAGCACCTCTGATGCGTTCCTTTCAACTTCCTTAAGTGTGTTAAATAATGCCTTTTCTTCGGCCATATTTAGCAGCTCTTCCTTAATATTTCCCTTATATTCTGTGCTGTCTTTTTTCTCTTCAGCTTTTAATATATTTGCAGCACGTTTATAGCCCGCAAGAAGATTTTCCCCGTCATCCGTTTTTATAAAATCCTGTAGTACTGCGGCCTTGGCCATCAATTTTACAAAATCCCAGTTGAATTCGACACCAATAATGTCATTGCGAATGCCCTGATCCTTCGCGTAAACCTTGAGGCGATCCCAGAAAAATTGTTCTAAATCTTCTATTTCAAAGGAACAGCCATATATTGAAACTGACTTTTCAATAGATTTTTCAAGGTCAATGCGCAGTTTATTTTCTATTATCAATCTGATAATACCAAGGGATGCCCGCCTCAGTGCAAATGGGTCCTTCGATCCTGTCGGTTTTTCATCTATGGAGAAGAAACCAACCAATGTATCAATTTTTTCCGCAAGCGCGAGTGCAATACTCACCGGTGCGTCCGGGCATTTATCCGACGGCCCTTTCGGCGAATAGTGATCCGCAATTGCATTCGCCATCACGTCAGAAAGCCCTTCTTCAAGCACAAAATATTTACCCATTAACCCCTGTAGCTCCGGGCATTCACCCACCATACCGGTCACAAGGTCTGATTTTGAAAGTTTTGCTGCCAATGTCGCCTGTTCAACATTCGCACCTATCTCTGCCGCAATATATCCTGTTAGTGCTTCAAGCCGTTTTACGCGCGCACCAACAGTGCCAAGCTTTGCATGAAATATAATATCATCAAGCGCGGGTAAATGAGCCGATAATGTGGATTTTAGATCCTGATCCCAGAAAAATTTTGTATCACTAAGGCGGGCACGCAACACACGCTCATTCCCATCGATTATTTTTGCCCCGTCATCCGCGGTTTTCATATTGGCTATAAAAATAAATTTATTTGAAAGCTTGCCGTTTTTATCTTTAAGCGAAAAATATTTCTGGTGCGTCCGCATAGCTGATGTCAGTGCTTCCGACGGCACATCAAGAAATTCTTCATCGAAAGTTCCCATCATTGCAACAGGATATTCCGCTAGCCCCGCCACTTCGTCAAGAAGCGCTTTATCTTTGACAAGTTCAAGACCGGCATTGGCAGCGATTAAGAGTGCGTCTTTCTCAATTTTTTCCATACGTTCATTTGGAGAAATAAGAACATATGCCTTTTCAAGGGCGGTTCTATACTGCGCAAAATCAGTTACTTCTATTGCATCAGGTGCCATAAAACGATGACCGTATGTCCGATTCCCGGATTTAAACCCGTCAATTTCAAAATCATTGACCTCGCCGTCCATAATACAAAGAATTGAATGGATGGGGCGTACCCAACGGAGTGTCCCCGCCCCCCAGCGCTGTGATTTAGGCCATGGAAAATTGCGAATGATTTCCGACATAAATTCACCAATTACTTCTTTTGCCGGACGACCTTTCTGTTTGATAATCGCATAAAGAAAAGTTCCTTTTGGGTCTTCGCGTTCCACAAGGTCACCCCGGCTAACACCGGCACCACGCATAAAGCCCTCAATCGCCTGATCAGGAGCATCGGCACGCGGGCCACGGCGTTCTTCCGATACATCAGGCTGTTCTGTGGCAAGCTCAGTAATATGTAGTGTAAGGCGTCTTGCCGTTACATAAGCATGTACATTGCCATGCTCAAGCTTGGCTTCTTTTAGTTTTTCAGTAACCAGCGCCAAAAGGTCATCGGATGCTTTTTTTTGCATCCGCGCAGGAATTTCTTCAGAAAATATTTCAAGTAAAAATTCAGCCATTTAACTCTCCTCTCCAAGAGAGACGAGATAAGCTTCGCAACATGCTTTCGCAAGAGCACGGACGCGTCCGATATATGCCTGCCGTTCCGTAACGCTGATCACACCACGGGCATCTAGCAGGTTAAATACATGTGAAGCTTTAATGCATTGATCATAAGCAGGAAGCGGGAAGGTACCCTGTGCAAGAATATTCTGACATTCTGCCTCCACATCTGCAAAATGCTGAAATAACATGTCAGTATTGGCAAGTTCGAAATTATAGGCTGAAAATTCCTGCTCATTTTGCAGGAATACGTCACCGTATTTTACACCTTCACTATTCCATGCAAGATCATAAACATTGTCTATCCCTTGAATATACATGGCAAGTCGTTCGAGCCCGTAGGTCAGTTCACCCATAACCGGTTTACAGTCAAATCCGCCAACCTGCTGGAAATAGGTAAACTGGCTGACTTCCATCCCGTCACACCAGACTTCCCAGCCAAGCCCCCACGCGCCCAGTGTCGGACTTTCCCAGTCATCTTCAACAAACCGAATATCATGCTGGCTGCTGTCTATGCCAAGCTCCGCCAGACTATCAAGATAAAGCTGTTGAATATTTTGCGGTGACGGCTTTAAAACCGCCTGAAACTGGTAGTAATGCTGCAAACGATTTGGATTATTACCGTAACGACCATCAGTGGGACGGCGACTTGGTTGCACATAGGCCGCTTTCCACGGCTTGCTGCCTAATGACCTTAACGTTGTTGCCGGATGAAATGTTCCTGCACCTACTTCCATATCATAAGGCTGTAAAATTACACAGCCCTGATCAGCCCAGAAATGCTGTAATTTCAGAATCAGATTCTGAAAGCTGTTATCCTGCTTATTATCTGTGTTCATAAGGCGGGATCATCCCATAAAAAATGTCGAAAAACTGCGTGAAAACTACATATACGCCCTTCTCAGGTCAAGGGTTGAAATAATAAAACATTTAAACTATTGTAAATGTTGGTTTACGGGACTTTAACTGTGTCAAAATATCGATAAAAAAAATAATATTTCCAATGCCTTAACAAGAATCATTATGGAATAACTATCCGTGACGGATTTCATTAAAAAATTCATACTGTATATGGCCAAATATCTTGGCCTATTTTACCTGACAAAATTATTCTACAGAAATAGAATCCGTATTCTATGTTATCACGGCTTTAGTATCCGCAATGAAGAATTATTTGTCCCCGGCTTATTTATAAAACCTGAAATTTTTGATAGGCGTATGAAATATCTGAAAGATAAAAATTTCAATGTCATATCACTTGAAGACGCTTATCAGGCCGTGAAAAAAGCAGAAATAATTGATAATTCAGTGGTTATTACCATCGATGACGGTTTTTACAGCACCTATTCAGAAGCATTGTCTGTTTTAAAAAAAACGACCTGCCATCAACACTTTACCTCACATCATATTATTTTGATAAAAACTGCCCTATATTTACGCTTGCTGTTAATTACATGTTTTTTAACAGTGAAAAGTCCATCTTTGACCTATCAAAAGTAGGGATTGAAGGAATGGCGACGGTTACAAGAGGGGCGCCAAACTTTGAACAGGCCCGCTTAAAAATTATCGAAACAGGTCAGGCCTTTGAAAATAACGATGAACGCATTGAACTGTTAAAAAAGCTGGGTGACGCAACTGATCAGGATTATGAAGACCTTAATCAGAGCAGAATTCTTAACCTGATAAATGAAGCTGAACTTAAGGAATGTGTTACAAACAGCATGGATATTGAGTTCCATACGCATACACACAGATTTCCAACTAATCCGGTCATTGCCGCTGAAGAAATAAAAAGAAACCGCGAGAGGATAAACCCCTTACTTTCTAAACCGATGAGCCATTTTTGCTATCCGAGCGGCGAATGGTCCGAAAAACACTGGTCAATACTTGATGACCAGAATATCAAAACATCCACAACGTGCGATAATGGGCTTATTAAGCCCGAAACTCCATTTCATGCATGGAGTAGGTTTCTTGACAGCGCGCGTATTTCCCAGATTGAATATGAATCCGAACTATGCGGTTTTACGGAACTCCTCCGTAAATTACGCGGCAGATAACTTATAGTCCGAAACGGCCCCATTCGCTTCGGGTTTCCAAGGTTTTTACGATCTCGTCAGCTATTGACTGATTTGTACCGCGCATACCCAGCATACCTTTAAGAAAACCTTTTTCTTCCTTGATGCGTTTGAATTTTACATCACTTCCAAGCTTTTCTTTCATCACTGAACGAAGGTCACCAACACCATCAATTAAACCAAGCTTGGTCGCTTCTTCGCCGTTCCAGACAAGGCCGGAAAAAAGTGTTTTTTGTAATCCTTTCAGTTTGTCGCCGCGCGCTTCCTTCACAAATTCCTTGAAAAAATCATGGACTTCCACAAGAAGCCCTTTGATCATTTTGACGTCTTTTTCCACTTCCGGCTTAAAAGGATCAAGAATGGATTTATTATCACCTGCTGCATATACACGGCGTTCAATACCCAGTTTCTCAATCGCACCTGTATAGCCAAATCCGGCATTAATCACCCCAATGCTGCCAACGATTGAGGCTTTATGAGCATAAATTTCATCACCAGCCAGTGCCAGCATATATCCACCCGATGCGGCAACATCCTGTGCAAAAGCATAAACCGGAATTTCCTTTTCTTTTGAAAGCTCCCTTATTCGCATAACAATACGTTCCGATTGAACTGGTGAGCCACCCGGCGAGTTAATTTCCAGTGCCACGGCCTTCACGTTATAGACATCAAACGCGGATGTAATCTTATCCTCAAGGTTTGCAATATTAATTGAATTGCTAAATCTTCCGGATGCACCAATCACGCCTTCAAGCGGCAATATAGCCACTACCGGATCAGGGTTAGCCAGACTATCAATTGGAAGCTTTGAGATAAGATTGCGAATTGCTTTTTTCATTTATAATCTTCTTTATTTTTCAATATCTAAAAATTGGGCGTGCCGAAGTATCTTTTCGGCAGCATCAGTATATTTTCCATCTGATTTATGCACTATTAGCCCTGATTTCAAGGATAAAAGGCCTTTTCCGCCCTTTTGTGCCCGAATAATAATTCTATTTGCGTCCTCCCCTGCTTTTGAAAAGAGCGGATAAATAAGTATTGACCCCGCCTTGGGTTTCAAAGCCATGATAATATCATCAAGCCTGTCTGCACGGTGGACCAGACTTAAATATCCCTTGGGACGCACCATGCGCAAACATCTTTGAACCCAAAAACCCAAATCATCCATATCACTTCCGTGCGCTATTGCTTTAGAACTATATGGCGACGTGGTTACACTGCCTTTTTCATAATATGGAGGGTTCGTAACCACATGGTCAAAGCTGTTTGGCTCACACCCCTTTATATCCCCCATTATATCACCATCAATATATGTGATGCTTTGGTTATTTTCACGTGCTAGTGATAACAGGTCCGGTTGAATATCAACGCCTGTCATTTTTAATCTCGCCGCATCATCGCCTAAACGCGCCGCAAGACAGGATAATATCCCCCCTGTGGCCGCTCCGACATCAAGAATGCTTTCATCCTTTTTTACTTGAAGACTGGCCGCAAGAAAAACTGTATCGCTCGTAATACGGTATCCTTTTTTGGGCTGTTTAAGGTTAATTATACCGCCAAGAAAATCATCTTCGGTAACATCCATTTTGCTCACGCTTTAAGTTCCATATCATTTTCAAGATTTTCAGCACGAATCAATGCTACTGCCTTTTTATGTTTATCAGCATCTACCATAACTCTGCTTTGAATAACCGGGATACCTCCGCCTAACAGACTGGCATGTCCACCAAGGACTACATATGCAATGTCTTCTGCATCAAGAATAGCAGAAACCCTTGATATTACGACCGGGTTATCACTAAAAAACAGATCTTTCACGTAAAGTTTAACCTTTTTTCTATGGTTTATTGTTTGACTTCTTGCCAATATGGCTTCAGATGACTATTTTGCATTAACAATTATATATGTAGCATGAATAATAACCACAATAGGACAAGAAAAGTGGGCGTTGTAATAAACCTTGAAGAAAAGAAAGACAAAGGCAAAGAAGCCCTGTCAACACTTCTTGAACTTGTCAGTGATGATCTTGATAAAGTAAACCAGACAATCCTTCTGAAAATGCAAAGCCCGGTTGCGCTTATCCCGCAGCTGGCCGGCCACCTGATCGCGTCCGGCGGAAAACGGTTACGCCCGATGCTCACCTTGGCTGCCAGCCGCCTTTGCGGTTACGAAGGGGACCGCCACATCCAGCTTGCTACCTGTGTTGAATTTATTCATTCGGCAACATTACTTCACGATGATGTTGTCGATAAAAGTGACCTTCGCCGTGGCGAGGATACAGCCAACGCAATTTGGGGCAATAAAGCCAGTGTGCTAGTTGGTGACTTCCTTTTCAGCCGATCATTCGAACTTATGGTTGAAGATGGATCGCTTGAAGTACTCCGCATCCTTTCCAGCGCATCGTCCGTTATCGCTGAAGGGGAAGTGTTGCAGCTTGTCACAGCGAACGATACCGATACAACAGAGCATGCTTATATGGAAGTAATATGTGCAAAGACAGCAGCCCTTTTTGCCGCCGCCTGTGAAATTGGTGGCGTGATTGCCAAACGTCCTGCTTCGGAATGTGAAGCACTGATGAGCTACGGTAAAAATCTGGGAATTATTTTCCAGCTTATTGATGATGTTCTTGATTATTTAGCGGAACAGAAAACGCTGGGTAAATCCGTGGGTGATGATTTTCAGGAAGGAAAAATTACCCTGCCAATCGTGCTTGCTTTCAGGCGCGGCACTTACGAGGAAAGAACCTTCTGGCGGCGAACAATGGAAGACCTTGAACAGGAAGACGGCGACCTTGAACACGCCATCAAACTTATGAAAAAACATAACGCGCTTTCCGATACGATTGAAAGAGCACGCCATTACGGACAGGTTGCCCGTGACGCGCTCGCCATATTCCCTGATAATGAATATCGCAGGGCGCTGACAGGTATTGTCGATTTTTGTATTAACCGGGCATATTAATATATGCAGGAATTCTCACCCCCATATGGTGAAATAGAACTGATAACAAAAAATATCCGCAGGATTACGGCACCCAACCCTGCACCCTATACCTTTAAAGGAACCGGTACATATATTATTGGTCACGGCTATGTTGCCGTGATTGATCCGGGGCCCGATATCACTTCACATATAGACGCGATATTAACTTCTCTTGGCGATGAAAAAATAAGCCATATACTGATAACGCATAATCATAAAGACCACTCCCCCGCCGCAAAACCACTTGCCGAAAAATGTGGGGCTAAAATTTATGGCTTTGATGTCTCCATGCAGCAATATACTGATATTGATGCGGAAGAAGGAATAGACAAAAATTATGCACCGGATGTGCTGTTGAAAAATGATGATATTATTAAAGGTCAGGACTGGACAATTGAGGCTATTCACACACCAGGTCATCTTTCAAATCATATTTGTTTTGCTTATCGCGAAGAAAAGTCCCTATTCACTGGTGATCATGTCATGGGGTGGTCCACAACCATTATTTCGCCACCCGATGGTAATATGGCGGATTATCTTGAAAGTCTCGAAAAACTAAGGCTACGCGATGATAAAACATATTACCCGACCCACGGACTTCCCATTAATAATCCAAAACAGTTTGTCACACAGCTTATTGGTCACCGCCTTCGCCGGGATAAGGAAATAATTAGGGCAATTGCTGGTGGTGCGTCCACCATTGAAGAAATAGTGGGCATTATATACGCGACGATTGATAAAAAGCTTTATCTGGCAGCTTCCCGCACCATATTTGCCCATTTGATAAGATTGGTTGATTTGGGTCATGTTAAGTGTGGTGGCAAACCATCTGAAAGCTCACACTATAAACTTCCAATAAAAAACCCCGCCATATAGGCAGGGTTTAAAATTCAATATAGAAATGAAACTTAGTGAAGTTTAGCATCAAGCTTTTCCGTACCGGCTTTGATCAACGCATCGTGATCATCGGCTTTGATGTTTGCTTCAATAAGGTCACGTGCCGCTGATGTGGCAATATTCACTGTAAGGGTTCTGATTTCCTTTACCGCCGCTGCTTCTGCCTGAGCGATTTTCTGCTCTGCTACTTCAGCACGGCGCCTCGTCATTTCTGCAATATGAGCTTTGCTTTCCTCAACCAGGCTTTTCACTTCTGCTTTAGCATTTGCCATAAGCTCTTCGGCCTGTTTTTCTGCCGCTTGCTGATCACGTTCATATTTGGCAAGCAGTGTTGCAGCTTCTTCACGAAGGCTTTTGGCATTTTCAAGCTGCGCTTCAATTTCCCTTGAGCGGTCATCAAGCATTTTTGCAAAAATTGCCGGTATTTTCTTTACGACAATAAGAACGAAAAAAAGCGTTATCGCAATAGAAACCCATGTTGACGGATCCGCCCAGAAAGATACATGTTCTTCCATCAGCTCTCTCCCTTCGTCATTTTTGAATCTACGGCTTTTGACACAACTTTACTGTCAAGCTTAAGTCCGGAAATCTGAGAAACTATGTCCGCACACACGTCACTTGCCACATCACGCACCTCGGCAAGTGCTTTTTTCTTGGCAGCATCAATTTTTGCCTGTGCCTCGTCCGCTTTTACTGCAAGATCCGTCGATAGCTTCTGATATGTAGCTTCTGCTTCAGCCTTTAGCTCTTCACGTTTTTTAAGCACCAATGCAGCAGCATTATTGCGCGCATCTTCCTGTGATTTTTCATAAGCCAGACGTGCTTCTTCAGCTCTTGCTTGCAATTTCTCGGCTTCCGCAAGGTCATCTGAAATAGTGTCCTGACGTTTTTTAAGCACATCTGCAATTTTCGGTGCCGCTGAACGCGACATAAAAATATAGAGAGCCGCAAAAACGACGGCGAGCCAGAAAATCTGTGGGGCAAATACCGCTATGTCTAATTGTGGCATGGTTTTCTCCTTGACCTATTAAGGTCAGGCCTGTTCAATGTTAATTATTTATATCTATTAACCGAACAGGATGATAAAGGCGATAACCAGACCAAACAGACCAGTCGCTTCTGCAAGCGCAAAACCAAGCATAGCCTGACCGAAAACAGGGCCAGCCGCAGATGGGTTGCGGATCGCAGCAGATACATAGTTACCAAAGATCACACCGATACCAACACCAGCACCAATAAGAGCTGTACAGGCAAGACCGGCACCAATGTAACGAGCAGCATCTGTTTGAGCAGTAGCAGCGATTTGAGCGATTTCCATTTCCATTTTATTTTCCTTTAATTATGAAAAGTCATTAAAATTAATTTATACCCCATACATCATTAATGCATATGAAGCGCGTCATTAAGATAGAGACAAGTCAGCATGGCAAATACATATGCCTGCAAACAAGCAACCAATAATTCAAGTCCGGTAAGTGCAACGATAAATGCGAGCGGGAAAAACGCTCCTACAACACCTGCAGCACCAAGGGCGCTCAGGCTTACCACAAAGCCACCAAACACTTTCAGCATCGTATGTCCGGCTACCATATTGGCGAATAAACGAACAGAAAGACTGATTGGACGGGAAAGATAAGAAATAATTTCAATCGGCACCAGTATCAGAAGAAGATACCAAGGTGCACCGTGCGGCACAAAAAAGCCCAGAAATTTAAAACCATGTGTAATAAATCCAATCAGCGTCACACCAATAAACACAAAAGCCGCCATTGCAAAGGTTACTGCAATATGACTTGTGAAAGTGAATGGATGAAGCCAGGGAAGCATGCCGATCAGGTTCGCAAATAATACGAACATGAATAATGAAAAGATAAACGGAAAATATTTGCGACCATCCGGCCCGGCCGTATCACCAAGCATCTTGGCAACAAATTCGTAGCACATTTCAACGCTAGACTGCCAGCGACCGGGAACCAATGCATTTTTGCGCATACCCAAAGTCACAAAAAGAGTAACCAGCACCACAGAAGCCACCATCGCAGCCGAGGAATTTGTAAACGAAATGTCGTAACCTGCAACTTCAATATCGGCCCATTTTATTACCGTAAACTGATCGAGCGGACTTGCCACGTTTCTATCCTTTACTTTTCATCATCTTTGTTATCCGTATCTTTCGGTGCAAGTTGCTTCGAGGCACGCATAACATTTGTAATTCCCGCCGTGGCACCTAACATGACCATTATGATCATCAACCACGGCTTTGTATCAAAAAGCCGGTCCAAATACCAGCCAATAAGCACCCCGACCACAATGCCGGCGACCAATTCCGCAACTAATCTTGTGGCAATACCATAAGCAGTTGCTTCATTAAGCCCGCGCGCTTTTTTCGGTTTATTGGCCTCACGCGCAGCACTCACACGGGTGTTTAAATCATCCAAAGTTTCCTTCATTTCCTGCGATTTTCTTTTATCGTCAGCCAATGAAAGCGCCTTATAATTGAGAGAAAAGATAAGCGTCATGCATTACCTGAACCCGCACCCATAAATTTGAGTGCAACATAGTTTCAGACACACCCCCTGTCAAGCTACAAAAGACACTGTTTTTATACCTATTTCTGTTTTTACAAGCCATTGAAAATA
This sequence comes from Kordiimonadaceae bacterium, assembly GCA_038106445.1. GTDB lineage: Bacteria > Pseudomonadota > Alphaproteobacteria > Sphingomonadales > Emcibacteraceae > Pseudemcibacter. Next base: position 55,091 of record JAYODU010000006.1, read on the forward strand.
AATATTTTTTAAAGACGGTTTTTTCAGATAATCCGGCAATAAAAATATCAGGCATTCTCAAATTGAGAATCCCCTACACGATCACGTATTTTTTCAGCACTTTCAAGGTCAACAGAGACCAGTTGGGATACACCGCGTTCAGCCATTGTAACACCGAATAAACGGTTCATACGGCTCATGCTTATCGCATTATGGGTAACAATCAGAAAACGGGTTGATGTATTTTTTTTCATTTCATCAAGCAGGTCGCAGAAACGCTCAACGTTGGCATCATCAAGCGGGGCGTCAACCTCATCCAGCACACAGATCGGTGACGGGTTGGTCATAAACACTGCAAATATGAGCGACAGTGCGGTTAGTGCCTGCTCCCCACCACTAAGAAGACCAAGGTTCTGCATTTTCTTGCCCGGTGGGCTTGCCATTATTTCAAGGCCGGCATCAAGCGGATCATCTGATTCTGTAAGCTCAAGATACGCTTCACCACCACCAAAAAGAGTTGTGAACAGGTTTTTGAAATGGCTGTTTACTTCGTCAAAAGCCTTGAGCATGCGCGCACGGCCTTCGCGGTTAAGGTCATAGATCGCTTTTTGCAGCCGTTTTATCGCCTCTTCAAGTTCTTCACGTTCTTTAATGGATGCTTCAAGCTGCGCATTTATTTCCTCAAGTTCCGTTTCAGCACGAAGGTTTACAGCACCCAGTCTTTCCCGTTCAATTTTAAGTCGTTCCAGCTTGAAATGAGTTTCTTCCGCATCCGGGACTTCATCATCATCATTTAATTCTGTAATCGCATATAGCTCTGCAGGCTCACAATCGAATTCTTCATGAATTCTGCGGTCAAGATTTTCTTTTTGTTCAGCATATTGTTCAAGATTGGTTTCCAGACGTACTTTCTGTTCCCGTACTTCACTGAGTTGGGCTTGAACTTTGCGCATTTGACTTTCTTTTGTAGCCAAATCATTTTCAGCTTCAGCAAGCTTATTTGCAGACGTTTGTCTTTCTTCACCAGCTTGATCAATCATTTTATTGAGTTCGCGGCGTTCTATAACTATTTCACCAGGACGGTTCTCAAGCGTCGTCAGCTCTACTTTTGTTTTCTCCGCGCGGACCTTTAAACTTTCAAGCTGGTTATTTATATTTTCAATACGCGCTTTCCAGTTTTCATGATCAATTTTTATTTGTTCCAGTCTTTTTAAGCGCATTTCGCTCTGGTTATAATGACTGTCATGGGCAATACGGGCATCTGAAAATTCACCACGTTTTATTTCCACAATATCACGTTTTCTGGCAATTTCATTCTCAAGATCGACAGTTTCAGGCAGGTTTTCCAGATTTTCGATAGCAGCTTTATAACGGATATTCTGATCTTTTATATCCTGAAGCAAATGTTCAAGCCGGTCTTTTAGTGCTGTTTCCTCAGATTGATGCCTTGCCGCCAGCTTTTCAGCTTCGGTAAGTTTCCGCCGCGCTTCAATGGCCGCTTCATCAGCAACACGCCATTCATCGCGCGCAATGCGGCTAACCTGTTTTATATCCGCATGTTCCTGCTGACGTTGCTCATGCGCTGTTTTTGCTTTCTCGACATCTTTTTCGCGGGCTAAAAATTCATTCCTGAGATTTTCAAGTCTGTTTTTTTGTGCAAGACGGATCGCTGCACCGGACGGTGCATCCGGTGAAACACAAAGACCATCCCAACGCCAAACTCCACCGGTTAATGTGACAAGCCGTTGTCCAGGTTTGAGCTCTGCTAAAAGTGAAAGAGCCTCGCCTTGCGTTCTTACAACACCAATTTGACTAAGACGCCGTTTAAGCAGTGACGGTGCTTTTACGTATTTATCCAGCGTTTCGATACCAGACGGGAAATCATGTACATCTTTAAGCGGCGGTAAATCACGCCAGTGAACGGATGAATTTTGGTCATCGCTTGCATCAAGGTCCGTATCCATAGCAGCTCCCAATGCGGTTTCATAGCCTTTTTCTACACTAAGCTTTTCAAGTAGCGGGACACCATTTTCCCCAAAGTCCGATTTAAGCACTTCTTCAAGTGCTTCTTTTTCAGCAAGCACCCTTGCCATCTTGCCTTCGCAAATCTGAAGCATATTTCTTGCTTCCTGCTCCATTTGTAAAATGGAATGGCGCTTATCTTCCGCTTCATTAAATGCGAGACGCATTTTAGTAATTTGCTGTTCAGCTTCTTTAAGTTTTTTTTCAGCACCCGAAAGGGTTTGCGTGAACAGGTTGTTATTCTCAAGCGTGGAAAGACGTTCTTCTACTGTTATTTTCTGATCTTCAAGGTTCTTGATTTGCCCGCGCCGTTCTTCAATTTCGCGCGTAAAATTAAGTCTGTCCGCATTACGTTCAGCCTGTCTTGTCGTTAGCTCTTCAAGTGCCAGTTCCGCCTCAAGTGTATCCGCCTGTTTTTCCCGCAATATTTTTGCAAGCTCTTCTATATTTTCCTCTGAACCCGAAATTTCCTCTTCTATAAGACTTTTTTCGCGCTCAAGACGCTCTATCGTGGCAACAGAATCTTTTATTGTATCTTTTTCACGGATTTCGTCATGCGCAATTTGTTCCAGCTGCGCACTTAGTTTTTCCTGTGTTTCGGCTATTCGCCGTTCTTCACCGTCAAGCCCGTCCCTGCTGACTGTCAGACGATGAAGTTTAGCTGACAGTTCCGCTTCAGACTGTCTTACTTCGGGAAGTTTGGCCGCAAGTATTGCCTGCTCTTTACTTAGTGATGCAAGTTCATTGGTCACTTTTGAGACAATAATGGAAACTTCCTTTTCGTTCCTTGACGCATCAGAAATATTTTTCTGGATATTTTTCCATTCAATATAATGCAGTAAAGATTGAAGCTTTCGGATTTCTCTAGCAACATTTTTATATCTTGTCGCCTGCCGGGCCTGATTCTTAAGATTTCTAATCTGATCATTCAGCCCTATTTCAACATCGCCTAAACGTTCAAGGTTTTTATTGGCACTTCTAAGCTTGCTTTCCGCCTCATTACGTCTTGAATGAAGGCCGCTGATACCCGCTGCTTCTTCAAGTATTGCGCGTCTTTCTTTCGGCTTAGCACTGATAAGCGACCCAATTCTACCCTGACTTACCAGAGAGGGTGAATGTGCCCCTGTCGATGCATCTGCGAACATAAGTTTGACGTCTTTGCCACGGATTTCCTTGCCGTTCATACGGTAAGCGGACCCACTGTCCCGTTCAATCCGCCGGGATATCTCAAGATCACGTTCATCGTTAAATGCTGCGGGGGCTGTGCGATCTTCATTATCAAGAGTAAGTGTGACTTCAGCAAGGTTCCTTGCCGGTCTTGTGGATGTGCCGGCAAAGATAACATCATCCATGCCATTTCCGCGCATGCTTTTGGCAGAATTTTCACCCATTACCCAGCGCAGCGCTTCAAGCAGGTTTGATTTTCCGCAACCATTCGGGCCTACAACCCCGGTTAACCCGGGTTCAATTACGAGCTCTGTTGGATCAACGAATGATTTAAAGCCTGATAATCTTAGTCGCGTGAAATGCAAATTACTGTCTTCCCATTAATCTTTAAAACTAGTCTAGCGCTGCTTCAATCGCGCGTTCGATTGAGCCATAATCGTTGTTTGTTTTATTGCCGTTCACCAGAATGGTCGGCGTCGCTGAAACCTTGTGAACTGTCCTGCCCTCGTTATAAATGGATATGACATATTCATCAATTTCTTCACTTGCAATACATTCATCAATCCGAGCCTGATTGACACCGGCCTGACGCGCAATTTTAGAAAGTTCACTGATTGAATGCTCAACAAACATTTGTCCTGCGGTTTGCTGATCATGAAGACTGTTCAGACGATTATATTCGTTTACGTCGTACCATTGGGTCTGTCTTTCGAAAACGGCATCCATAAATCTGAAATACCTGTTTGGTGCCACACAACGCGATATAGCCGTTCCCTGCAAATCAATGCCATTTAGCAGAAAGCTTCTTGTGACGACCTTTACCTTACCAGTATCGACATATTTTTCCTTAATTCTGGGAAGCACATTATTGTGAAACGTTGCACAATGATTACAGGTTATTGATGCGTACTCAATAATTTCTACAGGTGCATTTGGATCACCCAGTACCATGTCATAATTCAAGAAGCCTGAATCTGTCGGTGCAGCCATATCAGTGCTATCATCAGCTACTTCACCAGCAGTTTCCTGCGACATGGCATCGGACTGAGAATTTGATGATTGCTGATTAACAGATGTTTCTGAAACGGCCCTTTCAACTTTATCTGCCATATTTCCTGCCTGATCGGAATCATCCCCGCATGCGGACAGAATAAATAAAAAAAACGCCCCTAAAACCATTTTGATAAAATGGTTTATTTTTAGCCTATATAGTTGTTTCAACATAAATCACCTACAATATATTGTTGATAATATAAAAATGAAATTGATGACAAATCAAGCTTTGAATCATAATCTTTTTATGTTTTCTCAATTCTTTTTACCTGATTTATTCAGACTTCCTTTGCCCCGGCGCGTGAAACGCTTACTTTGCCTTACGTTTTCGGGTGCTACAC
>JAYODU010000006.1:59662-152524 GCA_038106445.1 Kordiimonadaceae bacterium
CCAACATCAAATAAACTTTGGCGCAATTTATCATCTTTAATACCCTTAAGCAGAAGATTCAGTTGCTGCATTTGAGAATCACTCAGAATCGGTGAGACATATTTCCTTAAAGACTGCGTTTGTTCAATAGGACCATGATGAAAAACCAACCTGCCCACAGCCTTAAAACCATAATATGAATTAATTCGGTCAATTACCAATGGCTCCAGATGTTGCATTTCCGGTGCGAAACTCCCTTCAACGCGGATATGCAATACTCCCGCTTTGCCTTCTTCTTTTTCAGTATCCCTCGGCATAACAAGACGTTCGGGCAAGCTAGACCTTGCCAAAATTTCACCAACAATTTCTTTCCAATGCAGTACAATATCACTTTTTGCAAATCCATAACGGTTAAAGGCACGTGAATTAATGTCTCTTGCAAGTTCGGCAATTGATTTGGTTTTGAAAGTCCTGTTCTGGTTTACATTGTCGTTCATATTTCAAGAATACCCTGTTAAAGCGCTTCTGAATATAAAATTTGCGGGCATTATACATTATTGTATAGTTCATTATGAGAATCACTGGACAGGGGTGGAGATGGGAAGCAAAACAGATAATACCGGAAAAAAGCATGAGTTGGTTGACGCTCTGCTTGATTGGTATGATCATAATGCCAGAAGCTTACCCTGGCGCGTTTCTCCCGAAGCCAAGATTGGTGGCATTCAACCAGACCCTTATCATGTATGGCTCAGTGAAATCATGTTGCAGCAGACAACCGTTGTAACAGTCATTCCATATTTCCAGAAATTCATCCGTGAATGGCCAACAATAGAACTTCTGGCGGCGGCAGATCTGGACGATATTCTTACGGCCTGGGCGGGACTTGGCTATTATGCACGGGCCAGAAATTTGCATAAATGTGCAATATATATAACAGAAGATTTACAAGGCAGATTTCCTGTTTATTATGATGATCTTCTGAAATTGCCGGGCGTTGGCGCCTATTCAGCCGCTGCTATTAGCTCAATTGTTTATGATGTTCCGGAGGCGGTTGTTGATGGCAATGTAGAACGGGTACTTTCAAGGCTTTTTAATATTGAAACGCCACTTCCTGATTCCCGTCCGGAAATCAGGGATTATGCGAAGAAATTAACTCCCGACCACCGCCCCGGTGATTATGCTCAGGCTATAATGGATTTAGGCGCAACCGTGTGTACGCCAAAATCACCAAAATGTTCCCGCTGCCCCTGGGAAGAAGACTGTATTTCAAAACAGCTAGGGATAGAAACAGACCTTCCAAGAAGATTAAGTAAAAAACCACTTGAAACAAGACGGGGATATGCTTTCTGGGCAGAGTATGGCGGCAATGTGTGGCTTCGCCGCCGTCCGGAAAAAGGGCTTCTTGGCGGCATGATGGAAGTACCATCCGATGAATGGGCACCAAGCAATAGTTGGGAAAATATACCGGCACCGCGGGTTCCTATTATTGCAAACTGGGAATTATTACCCGGTGTCGTCAAACATACATTTACCCATTTTCATTTGGAACTTAAAATTGTTCGCCTTGCTCTTGAAGAAATGATAAATCTTCAGGAAGGGGAATGGTGCCCCCTGCATCAGGTAGATAGTTATGCTCTGCCAACAGTCATGAAAAAAGTACTGGATCACGCAAAACAACCGCTTTTGGATTTATGAAATGCTTATTGTTCACGATAATACGGGATCCTGAAATGCCTATAAAGTAAGACTGATTTTGTCATTACTGGATATCGATTTTAAAACCATTCAATATAATGTGGTAAAGGGTGAAACCCGTACGAAAGAGTACCTTGCCAATATCAACAAAAACGGACGTATCCCTGTTCTACAATTTGAAGATGGGCGATGTCTTGCTGAATCAAATGCAATTCTTTTCTATATGGCACAGGACACAAAATATTTCCCGACAGATAAATGGGAACAGGCAAAAGTTATGGAATGGCTCTTTTTTGAGCAATATTCCCACGAACCATTTGTTGCCGTTGCAAAATTTATATTAACCATGCTTCCGGAAGATACGCCCAGACGTGCAGAAATTCCAACCCTGCATGAGAAAGGGTACGCTGCGCTGCAAATTATGGAAGATTGCCTTTCAGAGAATGATTATTTGGTAGGCCGCGGCATAACGATCGCCGATATCGCGCTATATGCGTACACCCATAAAGCACATATGGGTGATTTTGATATGTCCCGTTTTCCCGCAATTAATGAATGGTGCGGGCGCATAGAAGCAGAACCCAACTACATCAAGATGTTTTAAAATGAAAAACGAAATCCACAAAGCAAGCTGCCTTTGCGATGATATTGCAATTGAAGCAAAAGGTAGCCCCAATTATGCCGAATATTGCCACTGTATCATGTGTCAGAAATCTTCAGGTTCAAGTTTTATGGTATGGGTCGTATTTGATAAGGAAAATGTGCGCGTTACCAGGGGAACAATTACGAAATACCAATCAAGCAAAAATTTGCAGCGCGGATTTTGCAAAAAATGTGGCTCAAACGTCTCTATCCACACAGACAAGTGTTTCGATATTCCGATAGGTGCGCTGGAAAAACCGAATGATATTAAAATAACGCGGCATATCTGGACCCACAGAGCACTTGACCATGTATCACTTGATGATGACCTGCCGAAATATAACGACGATATACCCGATTAAAATAAAGTAGAAATTTTATCATAGTCGTCGAGCCCTGCCAGAGGACCTATTGCACCAACACTGAGCTTACCTTGTCTAAGCAATCTTGCCGCACAAGCTTTAACCGCATTTGCATCAACCTTTTCAATTTCGGCCAGTATTTCATCCCTTGATACGTGTCGTCCATAGATCATTTGCTGACGGCCTAGCTGTTCCATACGGCTCGTTGTATTTTCCAGAGACATCAGGGTTCCTGCCTTGATCTGGGCCTTACCGCGTTCGACTTCCTGCTCCGAAACTTTTTCGGTTATTTTGTGAAATTCATCAGCGACAACCGGCAAAAGATCCTTCACCTGAGTTGGCCCCGTACCCGCATGGATACCAAATGTTCCGCCATCACCATATGAAACCATAAACGCATAAATGGAATAAACCAGTCCACGTTTTTCCCGAACTTCCTGAAAAAGTCTTGATGACATCCCGCCGCCAAAAACCATTGCAAGCACTTGGGATGTATAATGGTCCGGATCAGCAAATGATATTCCGTCAAATCCAAGTAAAAGGTTCATTTGTTCCAGATCCTTATCTGAATAGTTATAACCACCTAAATATGTGGCCGGGATTTTTTCTTTATCCGGATTGGTATCAAGAGTGCCAAACTGGTCTTCAACCATTTTAACAAAAAGATCATGATGAAGATTACCTGCCGCTACAACCGCCATATTCGCAGACTTATAATGACGAGACATATAAACGGACAGATCAGAACGGCTATAGCTGTTCACAAGATCAACTGATCCCAGAATTGGCCGTCCCATCGGTTGATCAGGATAAGCGGCATCCTGCATCAAATCAAAGACGATATCGTCGGGCGTGTCTTCGGCTTGTCCGATTTCCTGAATGATGACACCGCGTTCCCTATCAAGTTCTTCCTGCTCAAAAGTGGAATGCTGCAAAATATCTGCAAGAACATCAACGCCAAGTGCCAGATCTTCCTTTAGCAAACGCGCATAATATGTCGTATGCTCCCGGGACGTATACGCATTCAGGTAACCCCCGACATCTTCGATTTCTTCAGCAATATCAAGGGCTGTCCTTCTTTTGGTTCCCTTAAATGCCATGTGTTCAAGCATATGGGAAAGACCATTTTCATTTCTTTGCTCACTACGGCTACCAACATCAACCCATGCACCAACAGTGACCGTTTCCACATTGGGTATCCGGTCGGTAACAACGCGCAAACCATTTGCGAGCGTAGTGATTTCGACACTCATATATTTTCCAGAATGTAATTTTTAAGCGTGGCAAGATCATTGGCCAGTATGTCAAATTTTTCTTCCCGTTTAAACAGGTCAGCCATGTGGGTTGGTAGCTCAGGATGCTTGCCCGTTACTTCCTTCACAGCTTCCGGAAACTTGGCCGGATGTGCCGTGCTTAGAGATACCATTGGTATTTCATGATTATGCCAGGTTTTACGCGCGGCATACACACCAACAGCGGTATGGGGGTCAATCATATGGCCACCTGTTTTAAAAACATCGGCAATTGTATTTTTTGTTTCTTGTTCTGAAACACGCATGGCAGTGAATGCTTCCTTTGCTTTTGCAAGCTGTTGATCAGAAATTCTAAACACACCGGCCTGCTTAAGATTTTCCATCAGATTGCGAACCTCGCTACTGTTGCCATCATAAATATTAAACAGGAGCCGCTCAAAATTACTGGAAACCTGAATATCCATACTTGGACTTATGGTTGGAATGGTTTCACCCACCTTATATTCACCACTTGAAAGTGTACGTGAAAGGATATCATTCACATTAGTCGCAACAACAAGCTGTTCAATGGGAAGACCCATTTGGTTTGCGATATAGCCTGCGTAAACATCACCAAAATTTCCTGTTGGAACACTGAATGAAACCCGGCGATCCGGCGCCCCAAGGGCCAATGCCGCTGTAAAATAATAAACGATCTGCGCCATAACCCGCGCCCAATTAATACTGTTCACAGCTGAAAGATTTATTTTGTCACGAAATTCAAGATCATTGAACAAGGCTTTAACCAATGCCTGACAATTATCAAAGTCTCCTTCAAGGGCAATATTATGCACATTATCCTCAATGACAGTTGTCATTTGACGCCGCTGCACATCTGATACCCGCCCTTTTGGGTGAAGCATAAATATATCTGCACGCTTGCTGCCGCGCACACAATCAATTGCCGCAGAACCGGTATCACCGGAAGTGGCACCTACAATGGTTATTTTTTCATTTCGTTTATTTAAAACATAATTAAAAAGACGTCCAAGAAGCTGTAATGCGACATCCTTAAAAGCAAGCGTGGGGCCATGATAAAGTTCCATTATCCATTCGCTACTTCCAATCTGGCTTAAAGGTACAATCGCATCATGACGAAAACTTGAATATGCTTCATCAATAAGGTCTTTGAAATTATTTTCCGGAATTTCCGGGCACACATAAGGTGACATAATTTTAAATGCTACCTGCTGATAACTCATGCCACGCATCGCCCGTATTTCTTCAGCATTAAAGGTCGGCCATGATTCAGGCAAATAAAGTCCACCGTCTCTGGCAAGTCCGGTAAGTAATACTTCTTCGAAATTTAAAACTGGCGCTTCACCACGCGTGCTGATGTATTTCACTTTTCCTATCCTTTAAGGCTAAAGCCTGAATTTTCGCAACAGACATTAGCGATAATCCGCCAACTTGCAAGCGTTTCTTAAACCCTGTCTTCTATCTTTTTAAGATGGGTCATAACATAAATAACCATCAGAACAATCGCCAACCCAAACCATGTAAGAACATAATCCAGATGATTATTCACAATATTTATTTCTGTCCGACCCGCAATTGGAAAATTCAGATCGCTGTCTTCTCTGGCCGCAAACAGAAACATCGGGTAAACACTGGTTATATTTTGAACATCGGCCATCGCCGTAAGATCATTATAATACCAGTTGTTATTTGCCGGTTCATTTTCAGGGCCGTACCATAATTTGCTTTCTGGTTTTCTGAGTAGTCCTTTAACTTTAACGGCGTTTAATTCAAGAGATTGCGGGCGTTCAAGTTGGTTTTTCAGTGCTTCCGGCACCCATCCTCGATTTATAATAATTGTATTGCCATCATTTGAGAGAAAAGGAGTGTACAGATCATAACCGGCTTCACCGTTGGGGCCAATACTATACCTTGTCATTTCATTATCATTAAGGAATGTGCCGGTCACATAAACAGACTGATATTCAAGCCTATCCAAATCCGCAGTATCCACCGGAAGAAGAACCGGCTCCATAAAAGCACGTTCTTCAATTTGCGCAATTAATCCCAGCTTCCATTCAAGACGGTGAATTTGCCAAAAACCGAGCGCAAGCAACAATACAAGCAATACCCCTGTGAAAACAGTAGGCCAAAATCTCGGCTTAAAACTGTAATTTGCCATAATTATTCGTCCAGTTTTCCTTCACGCACTTTATATAAATACTGCATGGCGATAAGACCGCCTTTCATTGGTCTTAACATCAAAAGCGAACCACCAAGGATTGCTGGAACCCATATTAGCGTGTGAAGCCAAAGCGGCGGTCGGAAGTTAACTTCAACAATAAGTGCAAGCCCGACGATGATAAATCCCATTATAAGAATGATAAATACAGCCGGGCCATCCCCTGTATCAAATTCTGAATAGTCCAGTCCGCAATTCTCGCAATTATCCGCAAAATCAAGATAACCCTTAAATAATCTGCCTTTACCACACCGGGGACAAGAACACCCCAGTCCCGCTTTTACCGGCGAAACTGGGGTGTCGTAATTTTCAGATTTTGTCAAAAGACTTAGCCTGTTATCCCGATATAAATACAGAAGAACAGAACCAGCCACACAACGTCAACAAAATGCCAGTACCATGCAGCAGCTTCAAAACCGAAATGATGATCTGGCTTAAAGTGACCCGCATAAGCACGAAGCAGGTTAACTGTCAGGAATATGGTGCCAATCAAAACATGGAAACCGTGGAAGCCGGTCGCCATGTAAAATGTTGAGCTGTAGATACCATCAGCAAAACCAAATGTAGCATGACTATATTCATATGCCTGAATAGCCGTAAAGAATGCACCAAGAAGGATCGTATATAGGAGCATTTGTTTGAACATTTTACGGTCACCTTCAACAAGTGAATGATGGGCCCACGTAACGGTACAGCCGGATAGCAATAGCACCAATGTATTCACGAGCGGTAGATGCCATGGGTCAAGTACTTCAACACCTTCAGGCGGCCAGACAAAATTGATCGCTTCTGTCGGAAATACACTCGCATTAAAAAATGCCCAGAACCATGCCAGAAAGAACATCACTTCTGAAATAATAAACAGAAACATGCCGTAGCGAAGGCCAAGCTGAACGATTGGTTTATGATGACCCTCATACTCACCTTCACGGATCACATCGCCCCACCAGCTATAAGCGCCGAATATGACAAGTAACGCGCCCACAATAACAAGCGCAGAATGACCAATTACCACGCGTGTTTCTTCTGCTCCATTTACCATTTCAGTATAAGAAATCAGTGGAATTTCATGCATGTATAAAACACCACCGAAAAACAGTAAAAATGCTGCCACTGAGCAAAAAATAGGCCAGTGGCTTGGGTCTACCAGGTGATAATTATGATTAGGTGCGTGCGAATCTGACATAAATTATTCCTTATATATCTATTCAAATTGTTTGTTGTAATCATCGGATGGGAAGAATGTATATGAAAGTGTAAGTTCTTTAATTTCATCCACATCTTCGTCCTCAACGAATTCCGGATCAATATAGAAACTTACCGCCATATCAACTTCTTCTCCCGGCTGTAATGTTTGCTCGGTAAAGCAGAAACATTCAATCTTGTTAAAATAATATGCCGTTTTAAACGGTGTAACATTAAAGGTAGCAACACCCGTAATCGGCTTGTCACTTTCGTTAACGGCTTTATAAAAAATCAGTGCTTCTTCACCGATATGTACTTTGACTTTACGCTGAACGGGCTTGAAATACCAAGGCAGGTCACCGTTAATATCCGCATTAAACAATACGGTAATTTCACGGTCCTTGATCATACTGGCATCGGGTGCATATTCAGCCGTTTTAGTCGTTCCGCCAATACCCGTCACCTTACAAAACATCTGATATAATGGAACGGATGCAGCAACAAGTACCGCCATCGAAAATACAATTCCAAGTGCCATTAGCAGGGTTTTTGAATGATTTGGTGTCTGTGGCGTTTGATTATTCATATTTTTAAATAACCTCAAGCTTTACAAGCGTAATGATAAAGAAAAGCAAAACTAGCCCGCCTAGTATCAAAGCAAGCGTATAATTACGGCCGGCACGCTTTTTATGTTCTTCATGAAGTGGCATTTAAAGCACCCTTCCTATTAAATTTTCAATTCCAAGCACCGCAAATAAAGCAAACAGATAAAATATTGAATATAAAAACACGCGCTTTGCACCAGTGTTATTTTTTTCAACAGACTGCTTTTCGCTTAACAAAGCATAAGATAACCAAATAAACATTCCACCAAGGAGCGAAGCGGTTACACCATATGCTAAACCTGCAAAGCCAAGATACCATGGAAGTATCGTCACGGGCACCATTAGCAGTGTATAGAGCATAATCTGTTTCTTGGTATTGCTTTCCCCACTTACTACCGGAAGCATGGGAATTCCCGCCTTTTCATAATCTTTACAGGCAAATAATGAAAGAGCCCAGAAATGAGGTGGTGTCCACATGAAAATGATTGAAAACAAAACAATACTGCCAAAGCTTACATCACCAGTTACAGCCGCCCAGGCAACCATCGGCGGAAATGCACCGGATGCACCGCCAATTACAATATTTTGCGGTGTGCGACGTTTCAGCCAGATTGTATAAACAACAACATAAAACAGGATCGTGACAGCAAGAAGCACTGCTGAAATAACATTTACCATTAATCCCATAATCAGAAAAGATGCCACGGAAAGTGCCACCCCAAAATGAAGCGCAGATGCGCGATCAATTTTCCCGGCGGGGATCGGCCGGCCGGCTGTGCGTTTCATTTTGGCATCAATATCTGCTTCGTACCACATATTAAGGCATCCCGCTGCACCAGCGGCAACTGCAATACATAAAATCGCCGTAAAACCAATAACAGGATGAATTGTACCCGGCGCAACTAGCAATCCGATAAATGCCGTAAAAATAACAAGCGACATGACCCTTGGTTTAAGCAAGCTAAAATAATCACCTGCACTTGGCAAGTAATAATCATTTAAATCATGATCTAAAGATGTAATGTCCATGTTATTTTACTTTAAACACCAAATTAAAAACTGCCGGGCTATATGCCCGGCAACGATATAATTATTTAATCCGTGGCAGCTCATTGAACTGGTGGAATGGTGGTGGTGAAGATAGCGTCCATTCAAGCGTTGTCGCCGCTTCGCCCCATTGATTGTTTCCAACACGTTGTTTGGAACGAAGCGTTACAAACATTCCGATAAGGAAACATACAAGTCCTACCGCCATCACAGCGTAACCAACTGATGACCAGAAGTTCCACTGCGCATATGCGTCCGGATAATCAGGAATACGGCGTGGCATCCCTGCAAGACCAAGGAAATGCTGTGGGAAGAAAATCATATTCACACCAATGAATGTAAACCAGAAATGCAGTTTAGATAAAAGCTGCGGATATGGCTTGCCACTCATTTTGCCAATCCAGTAATACCAGCCGGCATAAATAGAGAATAGTGCACCCATTGACATCGTATAATGGAAGTGGGCCACAACATAATAAGTGTCGTGCATTGATGTATCCACACCTGCGTTGGCAAGAACGACCCCTGTTACGCCACCAATCGTGAAAAGGAATATCATACCAAGCGCGAACAACATCGGTGTTTCAAAGCGAATTGACCCTCCCCACATGGTTCCAAGCCATGAGAAAATTTTAATGCCTGTCGGAACAGCAATAACCATGGTGGCCGCTGTAAAGTAGGCTTTTGTATCCACATCCATACCAACAGTAAACATATGGTGAGCCCAAACGATAAAGCCGACTACACCAATTGCCACCATCGCATATGCCATTCCAAGGTAGCCGAAAATCGGTTTGTTTGAAAATGTCGATACCACATGGCTAATGATACCAAATCCCGGCAGGATCAAAATATACACTTCCGGATGACCAAAGAACCAGAACAGATGCTGATACAAACGCGGGTCACCACCGCCGGATGCATCAAAGAAGGCTGTACCGAAATTTCGGTCTGTCAGCAGCATCGTAATAGCACCGGCTAGAACAGGTAGCGCCAGAAGAAGCAGGAACACTGTCACAAGAACAGACCACACAAACAGTGGCATCTTATGAAGTGTCATGCCTGGCGCACGCATATTAAAAATCGTACAGATAAAATTAATCGCACCAAGGATCGATGACGCACCTGCTACATGGAGCGAAAAGATCGCAAGATCCATCGCCGGCCCCGGCTGACCGGATGTAGAAAGCGGTGCATAAACCGTCCATCCGCCACCAACGCCAGTTTGTCCTGGAGGGCCTTCAAACATTGTGGAAAGCACCAAAAGCCCAAGCGCCACAGGAAGCAGCCAGAACGAAATATTGTTCATCCGCGGAAAAGCCATATCCGGTGCACCAATCATGATCGGCACAAACCAGTTTCCGAACCCACCGATAAGCGCAGGCATAACCATGAAGAAAACCATGATCAGACCATGAGCTGTAATCAGCACGTTAAAATAATGATATGCCGCTGTGACATCACCGCCTTTTAGCATCGGCAGGAATTCCATCCCCGGATACATTAATTCCGCGCGCATCAGACCGGAGAATATCCCGCCTATAAGACCAGAAACAATCGCAAATATAAGATAAAGCGTTCCAATATCTTTATGGTTGGTTGAAAGCAACCAACGACGCCATCCTGTTGGATTGTGGTGGTCGTCGTGACCTTCAGCGTGTTCACCGTAACTCATTTTCGGTTTCTCCAATTATTCTGTTAAGCTTTGTGCAGCGGCAAACTGTGTGCCACGCGGTGCATCATTTGATGCAAATCTTTCTGCAGCTTCAATAAGCCAGGCTTCATATTTGGCTTGTGAAACAACTTCAACCATAATCGGCATAAATCCGTGATTGATGCCGCACAGTTCTGAACATTGTCCGTAGTAAAGACCTTCTTTTGTCGCCTTGAACCAGGTTTCGTTAAGGACACCCGGAACGGCATCAATTTTTGCGCCAAAAGCCGGTATCGTCCACGCGTGTATCACATCATTTGCTGTCGCTTGCAGACGAATAACTTTATTAACCGGTACAACAACACGTTCATCAGTACCAAGTAAGCGGGGATGCCCGGCTGCTTTGGCTGCTTCATCACTAAGTATGTTTGCATCAAATACGATATCCGGATGATCCGGGTATTCATATGACCAATACCACTGATTTCCTATTGCCTTAACTGTTACATCAGCTTCCGGTATAACATCCTGATTATATAGCTGCCTGAATGACGGTATTGCGATACCCACCAAAATAAGTACTGGAACAACAGTCCATACAACTTCCAATAATGTATTATGTGTTGTTTTTGACGGTACAGGGTTTGCTTTTGCATTAAATTTAATCATGATATAAAGCATGATCAACATCACAAAAATAGTGATTAATATACATCCCCACAATAAAATATCATGAAACCAGACTGTTTCTTCCATGATTGGCGACGCAGGTTCCATAAAACCCAATTGACCCGGTTTGGCATAATGTAAGCCTGGCACCTGTGCTTGTGCCGCTGCTAGCGCTACCGTAAAAAATGATGCTACAAAGGCAGCGATCATCAAAAATGTTTTCTTGA
Source organism: Kordiimonadaceae bacterium (assembly GCA_038106445.1). Taxonomy (GTDB): domain Bacteria; phylum Pseudomonadota; class Alphaproteobacteria; order Sphingomonadales; family Emcibacteraceae; genus Pseudemcibacter. Next base: position 71,220 of record JAYODU010000006.1, read on the forward strand.
ACACCATGTTCTAATTTACCCCTTAAATACGGATATGAACGTTTATGCCGTAATTTATGCAGGAAGAATAACACCCTTATGCTTAAATAAGAACGCCCCCTTCTCCACATTAAACGACCTTCGGGTGAGTTTATACCAGAAATTTGAACGAGCTCAAGACTACATATGCAAAAAAATGGAATTTTATTTCGATTGATTTATATCAATAATTTCATTCATTGTTTGAAACTGCTTAACCATAACCCATTATTGACATTTTTGGCACTTTCACTAGGGGTTGCAAAAGAACCGTTTAGTAGATATTACTATGCTCATCTTTCGTTATATCAACAATTAATCAAGACGCATTTTTCATATGAGCAATAATTCTTCTGACAATTCATTTTTTTTCTCTGAAAACGGGGGCGAATCTGACCTTTCCTCGTTACGCGCGCAACGTATTTTAGATGAAGCACTCCATGGAATGGATGACGGTGAACTTTATATGCAATATTCGCAATCCGAAACCTTTTCATTTGATGACGGGCGACTTAAAAATGCGGCATACGATACATCAAAAGGTTTTGGGCTTAGAGGCATTCTGGGAGAAGTCACCGGGTTTGCACATTCGTCAGAACTAAGTATTGATGCTCTCAGGCGTGCGGCAGATACTGTTCAAAGTGTCAGAAGCGGTTCGGGCGGTGAACTATCGATCCCGCCACAACGTACGAACAAAAAATTATATGGTGATGAAAACCCGATAGGCGGAGTTGGTTTTAAAGATAAAATTCGCATTCTTGAAGAAATAAATGAATATGCCCGTGCAAAAGACCCAAAAATATGCCAGGTCAGCTGTTCTATTTCCGGCGAATGGCAGGTCATTGAAATCATCCGGCCCGGTGGACATCGGGTTCAGGATATAAGGCCCCTCGTCCGGTTAAATGTCAGCGTGGTTGCAAAAGACGGGAGCCGGATGGAAAGCGGCTATGAAGGTGCCGGCGGCCGCTATTCATATGAACAACTTCTGACAACCGAAAACTGGAAAGCACAGACAGATAATGCCATCCGCCAAGCTATTCTTAATCTGGATAGTGTGTCCGCACCCGCCGGTGTAATGGATGTCGTTCTTGGCCCCGGCTGGCCCGGTGTGCTGCTTCATGAAGCAATAGGTCATGGCCTTGAAGGGGATTTCAACCGCAAGGGAACATCCGCTTTTGCCGGCCTAATGGGTGAGAGGGTCGCTGCAAAAGGTGTAACCGTCGTCGATGACGGCACGATGCAAAACCGCCGCGGCTCGCTTTCCATTGATGACGAAGGCACCACAACCAACTGCACCACCCTTATTGAGGACGGCATACTTGTCGGCTTTATGCAGGACCGGATGAATGCCCGACTGATGGGCACGCAATCAACCGGGAACGGGCGCCGTCAAAGTTACGCCCATCAACCTATGCCACGCATGACAAATACTTATATGCTTAGTGGCGATCAGGACCCTAAAGAAATTCTTGCCGGTGTTAAAGACGGGCTTTATGCCGTCAATTTCGGCGGCGGTCAGGTTGATATCACCAACGGTAAATTTGTTTTCAGCTGCACGGAAGCTTATCGGGTGAAAAACGGAAAAATCGGCGCACCCGTAAAAGGCGCGACACTGATCGGTAACGGACCCGACGCCCTTAAACGTGTAAGCGCAATTGGTAACGATTTAAAACTTGATAATGGAGTTGGTATCTGCGGCAAGGCGGGACAACATGTTCCTGTTGGCGTAGGACAGCCAACCTTAAGGCTTGATGGTATCACCGTAGGCGGCACTGATTTATAGATCTGCAAAAAACTGCCAGGCCATATCTATGCAAACCTTTATCACGCCTGTTTCTTCCTTTACCGGTCCTTTGTGCGGTAAACAAATTTTAGTCCCGACCAGTCATCATCAGACATACATATTATTTTATCCACAAACTAGGCAATCCAAAATTTCTAATCGACGTATAGAGAATTAATGTTAACAATAAAAAGAAATTAGTTATGAAAAAATTATGTCTCATTTTTGGTCATGATTACGCACAGACACTGCGCCATTGTAAGGAAAATTTCCTCCAGAACTGGACGGATATTGCAGCACAGGGATTTGACCAAAAATTCTATCGGCTTTGGCTCAATTATCTGGATTATTGTATCGCGGCATTAGAACGAAATACAATCGACGTCATTCATTATACCGTGGTGCAGGGTCATGAATAATTGGATAATTTTCCCAGTATTAATAATTATTTTAACAGGTTGCAGCACAATGGATGTTAGCGAATATAAGCAAAATTCACCGGAATTTATTTTAGAAGAGTATTTCAACGGCACGACAGTCGCATACGGCGTATTCGAAAACCGCTCCGGCGAAGTTATGAATCAATTTAAAGTCAATATCACCGGCTCTGTTGAGGGTGACATTCTTACTCTGGATGAAGACTTTATCTACCGGGATGGTAGGTTGGATAAACGTGTATGGAAGATTAAAATACTCCCTGATGGACATTATGAAGGATCAACAAATGGCGTCATCGGAATAGCAACTGGCAGTCGCTCCGGCAATGCTTTTAATTGGGTATATGTGTTTGACTTACCGGTCAAAGACAAAAGTTACAAACTTAAGTTCGATGACTGGATGTTCCTTCAGCAAGACGGGGTATTGATCAATCGTGCATTCGTTTCCAAATGGGGTTTCAATGTCGGCAGCATAACGCTGGCATTCCATAAAAAATAGAATATTTCCTCTCCCGCGACTGAGGCCTATTTTCGGGCCTCTTTTTTTATCTCAAATTTTTAGTGAGACGGAAATACAACCAGTAGGGAAGAATGCGAAGGCATTTTAAAGAAAATAAAAATGGGTTTGGAAAAGCGATATCGAACTTGCTTGTTCTTAATCCCTTTAGCGTTTTCTTTGCGGCCATTTCTGCGGTCATGAGCTGAGGCATTTTAAATTCATTTTTGTCGGTCAATCTTGTTTTTATAAAGCCTGGATTAATCACACGAAGGTCAATCCCGCAGTAATCAAGTTCCGGTTTCATGCTTTCCATCAGGTTTATAACCGCAGCCTTTGACGAACCATATCCGATCCCACCTGGTAGACCTCGCCAACCGCTGGGCGATGTAACAGCGGCGATTGTAGTGTCATTTCCCATTCCTCTATAAGGCAACAGCGCCGCGAACATATTTACGATACCCATGTAATTGACATTGGTCATCGTTGATATTTTGTCGACGTCAAAATTCTGAACATCCATTGGTGAATAAACGGCTGCGTTTAAGATAATCAAATCGGGAAGAGTTTTATTAAAAGAAAAAATTTCTGCAGTGACACTATTGCAGGCATCCTTATCGGTCACATCGAGTTGGATTTCGCGTACATGATCATTTCCATCACTTAATTCCATAAGTTTCTGTTTGTCACGGGCAGAGACATAGGTGGTAATGCCTTCTTCCGCAAGTATCCTTACCAATTCGGCGCCCAATCCGGTGCTACCGCCGACCACCCAAGCGGTGTTCCACGCCTTAGTCATTCGATGCCACACTGATTGCACTCGTAGGATATGAGAGAGCCATCTCTACCTTTGAAGTTTAGGCCAACCCAGCGGGATTTTTCGTCGTACCAGGTAGATATATTATTTAGATCGCCATCATAACTGTGACGCATCGCCTTTCGAGTGCCGTTACCGGCCGGCACCATTTCAAATCCAAGCTTATTAATCTCTATGTTATTAATTTTTCCGGTCAGTGTATTAAGCACCATTTTTTCGCCCAATACATTCGGATTCCAGTGATTTGTTGTAAATACGGGCTCCTTTAAAATATTGGTAAAACTTCCTTTTTCATTGGTAACATTTACAATATCATCACCATATTCCAATGAAACATTTGATTTCTTACCGTCATTATTTGTGAAGCTGCTTAATGACTTTAGTTCACCGTTTTGCCATAGTTCCTTAGAGTTATAGTCAAACTTAAAGGCTGTAAAAAATAGGAACTTGACCCTGATCTGGGTGTTGGCTTCCACTAGCAGCTGGTTTTCACTCTTTGTAAATTTCACCTGATGGGTTCCAATGTTGTTACCATTTCGTTTTATGTCGAAAGAAATCTCCGTGCCATAAGTTTTGAGGGCCCAGTCATGGATATCAACCTGGTGCGCCTCCAGGGGCGGTGAAATACTTGCGTAAGCGAGAATTAATTTGATCATTATTAAATCCTTCTTTGCTCTAGCTTTTATACGAAGGAAAACAGATAGTAGATCTATCAGGCCTCGATGACCGTATAAATTATATACTTCACGAGATAGGACACGCATGTTCAATTTGTTTCGCTATGGCTTCTTTTCATTTCCAGCTGCGGTTTCACTATTGATGATGCAGGTTTATATCCCCAGTTATATCGCACAGATTGGGGTTTTTAGCCTTACGACCATTGGAATTGTATTTTTTGCTGCAAGGTTGATCGATATGTTGTCGGATCTCTTTATTGGTTATGCGTCCGACATTACGCCTCCCAATTTCGGCAGGCGCCGTATTTGGATTGCGCTGGGAACACCCTTCTTCCTGTTGATTTTTTATCAGCTGCTATTGGTTCCAGAATCCGTCGGCGGATTGTTTACCGTCACGGCACTTTGGTATATCATTGGCACCTGTATGATCGTTCCCTATTATACCTGGGGTGCAGAAATGGAAATCGGCTACACCGCTCACACCAAATACACTGGTGCTCGGGTTTTATTCGGCTTGGTTGGCTCGGTCTGTGCGCTTATTTTACCAGCCATTCTTATGCCCGAGGCAGAACTAAAAAAAGTACTTGAATTTAATTTTTTACTCACTGGTATCTTTTTCCTGATCGGACTTATTCTTTTATCAAAACTACCCGACATTGGAAATGTGAGTTCTGCCCTCTTAAACTGGCGCGATCTGTTTAAAATTTTCGAGCCCAAATCAAATTTTAACAAGCTTATCGCCAGTCAGCTATTTAACGGAATTGCAAATGCGTTACCCGCGACACTATTTATATTTTTTGTGTCTTACATTTTAAAACGTGCTGACCTAGCCGGTCCATTATTGGTCACTTATTTTGTTTTTGCCGCCCTTTCTGTGCCTTTTTGGGTTAAATGCGCGAGCCTTTGGCCCAAAGAACGTTGCTGGCAGGTTGCTATGATACTTGCATCAATAACTTTTACCGGTGCACTTTTGGTCGATGAACAATCGCTTAAATTGTTTTTCGCCATTACCATCATTACTGGCTTAATGGCAGGCGCTGATTTAAGCATACCTGCATCAATGCTCGCGGACATCATTGATCACGACGGTGAGAGGGATGGCTATCGCAGGCCCGGCATTTACTTCGCTGTTTGGGGAACCACGTCAAAATTAACGTTCGCTTTCGCAATAATGATTGCTTTTACCCTTCTAGGGATGGATTTCTTAGCGGCCGACGATAACCAAGCTCTCGTAAACACCAAATGGCTCACCATTCTTTACGCGCTACTGCCACCGATTTTCAAATTAATCTCAGTGGTGCTCCTTTTAGGTTATAATTTAAAGGCCGATAAACGGTTGGACCAAACGGCCGATTAGACTATGAATTTTAATAGGCGCTTCAGTAACAACAAGGCAAATACAGTCTTCACCCTGATCAATAACAGGTTTGTGATTAGTAGTATCATCGTCTGCGATTTCGAGCATGCCTGAAGCGTAACGCCCCTCACCAACATGGTAACTACCTTGTAGGACAAGTGTCATTTCAATTCCATTGTGATCATGAGCCGGCACTTTTGCCCCGCCTTTGGCTTTTAACAGCCATAGCCGCTCATCTCTAGGACCAGTCCATAGCCGAACTTGCGAGAGGCCTGGTCCTATCGTGCGCCATTTAAGCTCATCAAGCGGTTTACCGATATAATCTGTCAGTGGTGTTGGAAGCCCATTATCATTAGAAGGTTTTAACTCTTCTTATGGCAATTCGTCTATTTTAGTCATTAGCTCTTCAAACAGAATGTTTGAAAAAGGTGCCGGATTGCTGCTTGCCATTAGCGCGCCGCCGATTTCTTCAGTGTCAGCAATTTTTCCCTGTAGTTCCGGATGAAAATGACAATGTGACGCCACGACCAACGCATGGGCTTCGCTAAGTGCGCCGGAAGCGTAAGACACAATCCATTCATCTGGAATGATGCCGTAAGTTTTCATCTTTTGTCTCCTAATTCTACTCGAAGCGCTTTAAACGCTGTCCTAATTCTTGTTTTCACCGTGCCTAGCGGCAATCCAGTTTCCTGTGCGATTTGTGAATGTGATAATTCTTTAAAAAACGAAAGATCGATAACAACTTTTTGTTCTAAAGATAGTTTTTCCATAGCGCTTTGAATAAGAGTTGAAGTTTGTTTCTTTTCCAATTTTTGATCCGTCTTCTCTGGCGCTACCATAGTGGCCACATGATCATCAACATTTAGTTCAGGGTATTTTTGCTTCCTGACCTGATCTATATATTTATTCCGTGCTATCCGAAACAACCATGTTGACAGTTTTGCCTTTTCAGGGTCAAATTTCTCGGCCTTATGCCACAAGGTAATCATTACTTCCTGAGTAAGGTCTTCTGCTTTCTGATCGCCGATATTGAAATTCAGTAAATAACTTTTTAAACGGGGGGCGAAATAATAAAATAATATTCTAAAGGCCTCTTTGTTTTTATCATTTGCAATTAATGGAACAAGCTGCCCGTGACTTATGTTAGATAATGTTGACGGTTCATCCATGGACCTACCTTTTGCAAATAACCTAGAATAACTATCATCCAAAAACGACGACGGCGTCAAGCCTAACCAAGCACTAGCATTAGAATTATGTTCTCGTCCAAGCCTTCATCTCCAAATCAGATACTGCCCTATCTAGCCAATACCATAGATGGACTTTTATCATTCCAGTTTTCACGCCCATATTAGCAGAGAACTGATAGTGGCATGCTGCTGAACGGAACTCCTCAGGTAACAATGAAACCGTATGGGCAAGTATCCCTTCAGAACATTCGTTGATATTGGAGACCTCTTCAGGAAGTTCCAGATCATCAATATCCAACATGCACCAATATCTTGAATGTGGGTTGAAGTTCTTATCTGGATGGTCAACGAGGGAAACTGATCCAGTTGTTCTAATATTTGTTGTGTCCCTACCATCAATTAGCTCACCACGAATGACGAGTGAGTTAGGCTCTGCCTCAAGTCTTGTCAGTAACTTTGATAGATCATCAAATGAATTTAATCCCTGCTCTTCCACATCAAAGTATTTCTCCATCAGCTCAGGCAACTTCTTCAAAACCTCATCATCTAAAGTGAACCTTTTACATGCAGGTATATTGTTACAAGACTTTAATATGGTTATTGAACATTTATCAGAATTAGTATTTTTCAACAGCGAGACCCCTAATTTACTGAAAAGCATAGACTACAACAGAAATCGTTTCCTGCCAAACCCCACTTGAATATTTAAGGGCCTAATAATAGAGCAGCCATTTATCAAAAGCAGGGTTAGAGGAAATTACAGCACCGGTATTTTATCAATTGTGGCATACCTTGATAGTACTCCCAAACCCCAGTCATTCTCTCAACAAGATATAGTGAATCATACTGGTGGCGAACTCCTGAATTGCATCTGAGGCAGGTAACCCCTCAGGGTAATAGAGTTATGTCCATTAGCCGTGTTCATATAAAGATTACAATTCCCTGTTTGGTGAAGCCATCAAGGGTTGACAGATAAAAGTAACCTATCAGTTACAAGCCAGTATAATATAGTGTACCAGTACCCCCCTTGGCCCCTGCCCGCCCCCCATCACCACCACAATCTCACCACAACAAATCACAATAATAGTTGCAGTATTGCGGTCTGCGGTGATATGGTAACATCTCAAATGTAAGAGAATTTACAGAGTACTAATTGTATTAACTTTGAAGAGAAACTTAATAAGTACAATGCTTTAGAGAAGAAATACCGCCCCTGAACTAACAGAGACGGTATCATTCTTAATTGGTGGAGCTAAGCGGGATCGAACCGCTGACCTCTACACTGCCAGTGTAGCGCTCTCCCAGCTGAGCTATAGCCCCAAATTCTTCATTCTATCTGGTTTTAAATGAATCGGTATTTAATTGCGGCAATCTATGCGACCGGTTTTTCTTAATCAAGCAAAATGAGATTTTATTAATCGTCTCTGGATGTTTTTGTAATAGGTGCATCAACAACAGCAGCCACATTGGTATCATCATCATCCGTCAGGACTACTGTATTATCATCCGGTGCCAGCTCAATATCATCGTCATCGTCATCGTCGCTCAGAAGTTCATCATCATCCAGAAGATCTTCTGTTTCATCATCATCATCTAAATCCAATTCCTGCTTTTCAGAAATGAGTTCGATAGAATGGGTTTTACTTTTCAGGATCACTTCAGGTTTGAATTTGTGTTCACAGCTTATGCAAATAATTGGTTCAAATTCACCGAGATCGTAAAATCTTGTTCCACATTTTGGGCATTGACGTTTTTCGCCCCATTCAGCTTTTGCCAAAATATTTCTCCTCAGAACATCCTAATTTGTTCGCGGTCGGTTAAAAAAAATACCATTTGCCATTTTATAAGCCCACTGTCAAAGCCTATTATGCCAATTTTTGCAACTTTCTGGATAAAATTGAAATAAATATCTTAAAAAGTTACACATTTCTAAATTATATGGTATTTCAAAGCACAATTCTGAGCGCTAAATTATCAACAAAGTCTTTATAATATGAATCAGTTAAAGTCTGGCAAATCCCGCCCATTAAAGGGCATCATAACAGTACCCGGTGATAAATCAATTTCGCACCGTTCACTTATCATGGGGGCCCTTGCTATCGGAAAAAGCAGAATATCCGGGCTTCTTGAAGGAGAAGATGTGATTGGCACTGCTGAAGCTATGAAAGCTTTAGGAGCAGACATATATAAGGATGATCAGGGTTTTTGGAACGTTCACGGCGTTGGTATTGGTGGGCTACGTGAACCGGCGAAACCTTTAAATATGGGTAATTCCGGAACAGGTGTGCGTCTTCTAATGGGGTTGGTTGCAACGCATCCAATCAAGGTTACATTTACCGGTGATGCGTCCCTTTCATTAAGACCAATGAAAAGAGTAACAGTTCCCCTAAGTCGTTTTGGTGCCAAATTTGAAGGGACAGAGGACGGAACACTTCCCATTACGGTTACAGGTGCGCAAATGCCCTTACCAATTGAATATGAACTGCCTGTCGCGTCCGCCCAGGTTAAATCAGCCATCATGCTTGCCGGACTAAACACGCCGGGCATAACTACCGTCATCGAAAAAATACCAACGCGCGATCATTCTGAAAGGATATTTGATTATTTTGGTGTGCCGACAGAAATTAATGGTGAAAATATTCATGTAACCGGGCAGGCAGAAATTACAGCACGTGAAATGACAATTCCCGCTGACCCTTCCTCTGCATCCTTTCTTATTGTCGCCGCTCTTATCACTGAAGAGTCGGATGTAACGATCAAAAATGTCGGGATTAATCCTGCGCGTACCGGACTGTTCAAGACCTTAATTGAAATGGGTGGGGATATAACCTTTGAAAATACACGCAAGGAATGCGGTGAGGATGTCGCAGACATGCGTGTGCGGTATTCAAACCTGAAGGGCATAGAAGTACCACACGAACGCGCACCATCAATGATAGATGAATATCCTGTGCTGTGTGTGGCAGCAACACATGCCCAGGGTACAACTGTTATGCGCGGTATTGAAGAACTTCGTGTCAAGGAAAGCGACCGTATAGCCGTTATGGTAAAGGGGCTTAGGTCTTGCGGCGTTGACGTTACAGAACATGAAGACGGAATGACTGTAAGCAATTCTGCACCAAAAGGAACGACGCTGATAAAAACGCACCTCGATCACAGAATTGCAATGTCATTTTTGGTCTTGGGACTGATATCAGAAACGCCAATCATAATTGATGATTGTTCAGTAATAGAAACGAGTTTTCCGGGCTTTGTGGAACTGATGAACAGTATTGGTGCGAATATATGTCCCTGAAAAAAACCTTCATCATAGCATTGGACGGACCGGCAGCATCCGGCAAAGGTACGCTCGCGCGGAAGCTAGCCGATCACTATAATCTGGCGCTTCTTGATACCGGAATACTTTACCGCGCCGTAGGTTGGAATGTGATTAATTCAGAAGGAAGTCCGGAAAAAGAAACTGATGCTTTGAAGGCTGTCGAAAAACTGCCCTATACAAATATGCAAAATCCGGCACTGCGGGGCGAATCAACCGGTGCAGCAGCGTCAAAAGTTGCCGCTATTCCCGCAGTTAGAGAAGCCCTGCGCGATTTTCAGCGCCAGTTTGCCTATAATCCCCCAGACGACAAAGCTGGCACTATCCTTGATGGACGTGATATAGGCACCGTAATTTGCCCTGAAACACCCTATAAATTATTCATAACCGCAGATGTTAAAACCCGCGCAAAACGGCGGTTTCTGGAGGAGTTTGGGCAAACCGGCACAGAGGAAGATTTCAGAAATATACTTGAAGATTTAACTGCACGTGATGAACGGGATACCAAAAGATCACTGTCCCCCTTAAAAAAAGCTGATGACGCACTCTTGATTGACACAACGAATTCGTCTATAGAGGCCGTGTTTGAAGAGGCGGTATCGTTTATTTCAGGCAAAAAAGTAGAGTAAAACATAAGCAGATACTGACTTTAACCGATCATAATGATGGGTTGGGGTTGGGGTTGTATTTGTTTTACTCATTAATATTAACACTAACCTTTTTATTAAGACCGTCGGACCCAACCGGCAGGCCTGGATAAAAAACGGGTGCCCGAATATCGGATAAAGAACACCCACATGAATAGGTAAACATAATGACTGAACTTAATGTTCCAACAACCGAAGACTTCGCAGCAATGCTCGAAGTATCATTTGGTCCTGAAGGCAAATTTGACGGCAAAGTTGTCACAGGTACCATCATCGCAGTTGATAAAGAAGCTGCAACTATTGATATCGGCCTAAAGGCTGAAGGCCGTATCCCGCTTAAAGAATTTGCCGCTCACGGCCAAACTGTTGACCTCAAGATTGGTGATAAGGTAGAAGTTTACGTAGAGCGTATCGAAAATGCCAAAGGCGAAGCAATGCTTTCTCGCGAAAAAGCACGCCGCGAGGAAGCATGGACTGTACTTGAAAAATCATATGAAGCTGAAGAGCGCGTAAACGGCATTATTTTTGGCCGCGTAAAAGGCGGATTTACAGTAGACCTTTCCGGTGCAGTTGCTTTCCTTCCTGGTAGTCAGGTTGACGTACGTCCGATCCGCGATGTAACACCGCTTATGAATATTGAACAACCTTTCCAGATTTTGAAAATGGATCGTAAACGTGGCAACATCGTTGTATCACGTCGCGCTATTTTGGAAGAAACACGTGCGGAACAACGCACTGAAATCATACAGAATCTTGGTGAAGGTAAAACCGTTGAGGGTGTTGTTAAAAACATCACTGATTACGGTGCATTCGTTGATCTTGGCGGCATTGATGGACTACTTCACGTTACCGACATTTCATGGAAACGTATCAATCACCCATCAGATATTCTGAATATCGGTGATACTATTGATGTTCAAATTATCCGTATCAATCCGGATACACAACGTATCTCACTGGGAATGAAACAACTTACTGAAGATCCGTGGTCTACAATTGCCAACAATTATCCGATTGGTTCTAAACTGAAGGGACGTATTACTAACATCACTGATTACGGTGCCTTCGTAGAACTTGATGATGGTGTGGAAGGACTTGTTCACGTTTCTGAAATGTCATGGGTTAAGAAAAATGTTCACCCTGGCAAAATCGTATCAAGCAGCCAGGAAGTTGAAGTTATGGTGCTTGAAATAGATTCTGAAAAACGCCGCATAAGCCTAGGCCTTAAACAATGCATGGACAATCCATGGCTATCATTCGCAGATAACTATCCTGTTGGCACAGAAATCGAAGGTGAAGTTAAAAACATCACTGAATTCGGACTTTTTGTTGGCCTTGAGGGTGAGATGGACGGCATGGTTCATCTTTCTGACCTTGACTGGAACAAATCTGGCGAAGACGCAATCGCAGAATATAAAAAAGGCGATATCGTTAAAGCAGTCATCCTTGATGTGGATACGGAAAAAGAACGTATTTCGCTCGGTGTCAAACAACTTACTGGTGATCCCGTTGAATCAATTTCCGGACTTAAGAAAGGTGGAACCGTAACCTGTACGGTTACTGAAGTTACTGAAAACGGACTTGAGGTGACAGTTGGTGATGAAAACGGTATGAAGTCATTCATTCGTCGTTCCGATCTTAGCCGTGACCGTGCCGAGCAGCGCCCGGAACGTTTCTCAGTCGGTGATAAAATTGATGCAAAGGTTACAACTTTAGATAAAAAAGCGCACAAGATTGCGCTATCCATCAAGCAGCTTGAAATTTCCGAAGAAAAAGAAGCCGTTGCACAATATGGTTCGTCAGACAGCGGTGCGAGCCTAGGTGACATTCTTGGTGCAGCACTTGCTGACGCTGCGCCAGCTGAAGATAAAAAATCCGCTGCTAAGAAAAAAGCAGCACCAAAAAAAGCTGCTCAAAAAGAAGAAGTCTCTGCTGACGAAGAAACTGACGCCAAAGAGAAACCAGCTGCAAAGAAAAAAGCGGCTGCAGCGAAAAAAACACCAGCGAAAAAAACACCAGCGAAAAAAACACCAGCTAAAAAAGACACCAAATAATATTGTCGTTATTTATCCTATTATTAAGAAACCCGTCCAAATTAATTTGGGCGGGTTTTTTGCTGCTTAATACCTAAATGATTCTTAGAATCATGGGATCAATCCCTGCCTTGTAGCCCGTGAAACTGCTAAAAACCCTCGTTTTTTCAAAATTTAACTTCAATTTTTTAAAAAAACATGACTTATAAGTTACTTAGCCTTGACGATGTGATTACTCTCTGGCAACTTATATCCACAAAGCAAACAAAGTAATATTAACAACATATAGGGGTCTGAGGATGATAAAGTCGGAGCTGATAGCAAGATTGGTAGATGCCAATCCCCACCTTTATCAACGCGATGTTGAACGTATAGTTAACACTATATTCGAAGAAATTACCAATACCCTTGCAGAAGGTAATCGGGTTGAGCTCCGTGGCTTTGGTGCTTTTTCCGTTAAACACCGCCCCGCTCGTACTGGCCGTAACCCTAGAACCGGTCAGGCCGTAAATGTGCCTGCGAAAAGCGTACCATATTTCAAAACCGGTAAGGATCTTCGGGAAAAATTGAACAACGGTTAATTGTTGAGCAGCCAACAGCATAAGGCTTAGACGTAAAAGGGCTTAAAAAATGCGCTTGATCATTTATGCTGCATTTATAATTTTTACTACACTTTGTATCATCATTGCTGTATCGAACGGTACAAATATTCTATTCAGTTTGGAACCAATACCCTTCAATATCGAAATGCCTGCATATGGTCTGGTCTTTATAGGTATTATAATAGGCTTAAGCGGAGGTTGGGTTGTTTCAATTTTATCCGGTATTAAAAATGCAAGACGATACCGGAAGGCAGAAATGGTAATTAAAGATCTTGAGCAGAAATTAAAATCACATGATTCCCAAAATATTGAATTGTCAAACACTGACAATAATGGCAAAAGCTCATCAACGTAAAAACGGAATTAAATGATGAACAACTTAAAACCCTCGGAACGCATATTATGCGCTCTTGACACTGTAGATATTGACAGTGCTTGTGCCATGGCAGGATCGCTGAAATCTTATGTAGGGGGCATAAAGTTGGGGCTGGAATTTTTTAGTGCAAACGGTCCGCTAGGGTTTAAGAAAGTATCCGCAAATAATAGCAATATATTTCTTGATTTAAAATTGCACGACATTCCTAATACAGTGGCCAAGACAATTCATTCGCTTATGCCCTTGGAACCAAAGATAATGACCATACACACAGCGGGCGGCCCTTCGATGATGAAAGCTGCAGCGAAGGCCGCAACTGAAGCAGCCCTTAATATTGGGTGTCAAAGGCCAATAATTGTCGGGGTCACTATTTTAACAAGTTTGGATAGCGACGATTTAAACGCTCTCGGCTATCTGAGCAATGTTTCCATACAGGTAGTTAAACTTGCCAGACTTGCTAAGGAATGTGGACTGGATGGCGTCGTTTGTTCACCTCTCGAAATCAAGCTTATCAAAGAATCCTGCGGTAAAGAATTTAAATTGGTCGTACCTGGCATTCGTCCTTCGGGAAGCGCCAAGGGTGACCAGAAACGTGTTATGACACCAAATGAAGCGGTTAGGCTGGGTGCGGATTATCTGGTAATCGGCAGGCCAATTACCCAGGCGGAAAATCCGGTTGAAGCGGCGCGTGAAATTGCACAGGAAATTAACGGGTAAATATGATAACTCATGTAAAAACCTGTGGTCTTTCCACGGAAACAACTTTGAGTGCTGCAATTGATGCCGGTGCTACGTATGTAGGGTTTATTTTCTACCCTCCTTCCCCGCGTAATATAAGTGTGACACAGGCCAAAATGCTAACTCAATATGTAGGTGACCGTGCACTTAAGGTAGGCGTTTTTGTAAATCCCGATGATCAATTATTATCTGAGGTGCTCTCAAACGTTGATTTGGATATACTTCAACTTCATGGCAACGAAACACCAGAACGGACAGATTGTATACGCGCAAAATTTTCAAAATCTATTATGAAGGCAGTCCCGGTTTCTTCCCAGGAAGATATCGCACTGGCCCGGACGTATGAAGATATTGCAGACATACTGCTGTTTGATGCCAAGGCACCAAGTGCTATGAAAAATGCACTCCCAGGCGGAAATGGGCTTGCTTTCGATTGGGAACTCATTGCTGGTGAGAAATGGAATGTTCCCTGGATGCTTAGTGGTGGATTAGACGCGATAAATGTAGCAGAAGCAATTAAAATCAGTGGTGCTGAAATAGTTGATGTTTCAAGTGGACTTGAAAAAACCCCCGGAAAGAAAGATATAAATAAAATAGAAGAATTTATGAATGCGGTTCGGAGTGCTGGCAAATGAATGAAAAAAAATTAAATAGTTACCGTAACGGCCCGAATGATAACGGCCATTTTGGCATATATGGTGGCCGGTATGTTGCCGAAACCCTCATGCCACTTATTCTTGAGGTAGAAAAAACCTACAAACAGGCAAAAAACGATCCTGCCTTCAAACAAGAATTTCACGCACTTTTAAAAGAATTTGTTGGGCGCCCCAATCCACTTTACTTCGCACAGCGAATGACAGAGCATCTTGGCGGTGCCAAAATTTATTTTAAACGTGAAGAACTTAATCATACAGGCGCACACAAGATTAATAACTGCGTAGGTCAAATTCTTCTGGCACGACGTATGGGAAAAACCCGTATCATTGCAGAAACCGGCGCCGGACAGCACGGTGTTGCTACCGCTACTGTATGTGCGCTTTTTGGGATGCCCTGTGTTATATATATGGGTGCAAAGGATATTGAACGACAAAAACCCAACGTATTTCGCATGAAGCTTTTGGGAGCCAGGGTTGTCCCGGTAACATCCGGATCTGAAAGCCTTAAAGATAGCATGAATGAAGCCCTTAGGGATTGGGTTAGCAACGTTGAAGATACATTCTACATAATTGGAACTGCTGCCGGTCCACACCCTTATCCGGAACTGGTTCGCGATTTTCAGTGCGTCATTGGTGATGAAACACGGGCGCAGATACTGGAAAAAGAAGGTCGCCTTCCGGATAGCCTTGTTGCCTGTGTTGGTGGTGGTTCCAATGCCATCGGGCTTTTTCATCCGTTTCTTGATGATGATGTAGATATATACGCTGTTGAAGCGGCTGGACACGGTGTTGATACAGACAAACATGCAGCATCCCTTTCCGGTGGTGCACCAGGTGTGCTTCACGGTAACAGAACGTATCTTCTTATGGATGAAGACGGTCAGATAAATGAAGCACACTCAATTTCAGCAGGGCTGGATTATCCGGGAATCGGCCCGGAACATAGCCATCTGCATGATATAGGCAGGGTTAAGTATGTACCCATTGACGATCAGGAAGCATTGGAAGCATTTCAGCTATGTACAAGACTCGAAGGTATTATTCCTGCGCTTGAATGTGCGCACGCAATTGCCTATGTCATGAAACTGGCCCCCACGCTACCCAAAGATCATATTATGGTAATGGGACTAAGTGGTCGGGGTGATAAGGATATTTTCACTGTTGCCAACGCTCTGGGTGAGGATATTTGACCATGGGGAAGGAACGCATTAATGAGCGCTTTGCACAGCTTAAGAATGAAGGACGGGCGGGCCTTATTACCTTCATCACAGCGGGTGACCCTGATTATGACCACTCCCTTGCTATCTTAAACGGGCTGCCAAAGGCCGGCGCCGATATCATTGAGCTTGGAATGCCCTTTTCTGATCCCATGGCGGATGGCCCAGCAATTCAGGAAGCAAGTATCCGGGCACTTAAGAATAGGATGACCCTTAGCAAAACATTGAAAATGGTTCAAGAATTTCGCGTCAAAGATCATGATACACCTGTTATTCTTATGGGTTATTATAATCCTGTCTATATTTTTGGTGTTGAGAAGTTCCTAAATGATGCTTTTAACGCAGGCGTAGACGGTCTTATCATTGTTGATCTTCCACCAGAAGAAGATAGCGAACTGGCCATACCCGCAAAAGAAGCAGGACTTGCAATGATTCATCTTGCCACACCAACCACCGATAAAAACCGTCTTGGGCATATCCTTGAAAATGGCTCTGGTTTTCTTTATTATGTGACCATTGTCGGTATTACCGGAACAGCAAAACCGGATCTTACACCCGTGAAAAAAGCGCTTGATAGTTTTCGTTCCGTTTCCAATATTCCCATGGCAGTCGGTTTTGGTATCAAATCGCCAGAGGATGCTTCAAGATTCGCTGAATTTGCCGATGCCGTGGTTGTTGGCTCTGCGATTGTTGATATCGTTAAAAAAAATCTAAACCAAGAAAATGTTGCAAATTCTGACCTAAAGAGTAGAGTCTTATCCTTTGTGGAAGAACTTGCTCATGGCATTAAAGGCGCCAGAAAGCAGACAAGGTAAAACGATATGAACTGGTTGACAAATTATGTCCGTCCGAAAATTCAAAATATTATCGGCCAAAAATCCGAAACACCTGATAATCTTTGGCATAAATGTAAAAACTGCGGTCAGCTCCTTTATGTCAATGACATAGAGAAGAATTTAAATATTTGCCCAAACTGCGATCATCACGAGCGAATTGGGCCAACTGAAAGGTTTAAAAATCTGTTTAACAAAGGGGAATATAAGCTGGTCGATCTGCCAAAAACACTGGATGACCCCCTTAAATTCAAGGACCAGAAGAAGTATACTGAAAGACTAAAAGCAGCCCGCAGTAAA
The DNA here is from genome assembly GCA_038106445.1 of Kordiimonadaceae bacterium. GTDB lineage: Bacteria > Pseudomonadota > Alphaproteobacteria > Sphingomonadales > Emcibacteraceae > Pseudemcibacter. Next base: position 88,713 of record JAYODU010000006.1, read on the forward strand.
AGCGAATATCAGGATGCAATTGCTGTTGCTTACGGTAAATTGGGAACAGTTAATACAGTAATAGCTGTACAAAATTTTCTGTTTATGGGTGGCTCAATGGGCGTTGGCGTCGGTAATGGTATAATTGCTGCTGCCGAACAGGCCGTTGAAAAGAAAGCGCCGCTTATTTTATTCACGGCGGCGGGCGGCGCACGCATGCAGGAAGGTATTTTGTCCCTTATGCAAATGCCGCGCTGTACTGTAGCCGTTCAACGTGTACGTGATGCAGGCCTTCCCTATATTGTGGTTCTTACTGACCCTACGACTGGCGGGGTTACGGCTTCATATGCAATGCTGGGCGATATTCAGATCGCAGAGCCAAACGCACTTATATGTTTTGCCGGACCGCGCGTCATTAAGGATACAATCAGAGAGGAACTCCCAGAAGGTTTTCAACGCAGTGAATATCTTTTGGAGCACGGGATGATCGACATTATCGTTCATCGTGCCGATTTGAAAGAAATGCTTACGCAATTGGTCACGCTTCTGATGAACAAGGTAGCTTAGCCCGACATCATGGAAATACAAAAAAGCGACAGAATCCTTCAACGGTTATTGTTGTTGCATCCAAAAATTATTGATTTGTCATTAGACAGAATGTTCCGGATACTTGAAAAGCTTGGAAATCCTCAGAAAAAATTACCTCCAGTAATCCACGTCGCCGGCACAAACGGTAAAGGCTCCACCGTTGCCTATATGCGCTCTATTCTCGAATCTGCAAATTTGTCTGTACATGTATATACAAGTCCGCATCTGGTAAGATTTGCAGAACGTATACGATTAAAGGGAACGTTAATAGAAGAAGATTATTTAACAGAGCTGCTTGACCATTGTGAAAAAATTAATGATGGTGAACCAATAACTTACTTTGAAATTACGACTGCCGCAGCATTCAAGGCTTTTGCTGACAATCCGGCAGATGTTCTAATTCTTGAAGTAGGCCTTGGTGGTCGGCTCGATGCTACCAATGTAATTGACCATCCTCTTGTCACAGTCATCACACCTGTATCAATAGATCATGAACAATATCTTGGCTCAACTCTTCGTTCGATTGCTGTTGAAAAAGCAGGTATTACAAAAAGAAAGTGTCCCTTGATTATCGGTAGCCAGCATCCGGAAGCAAAAACGGCTATTTTTGAAACTGCTAGCGAAAAAGGGGCGATATTAATTGAAGACTGGGATATAAAATCAGGGAAAGATCGCCAATTTATTTATAAAGATCCCCAGGGTGAATTTGAACTTCCTCAGCCCTCACTGATGGGCATTCATCAAGTCGACAATGCTGCTTTGGCAGTAGCTGCCTTGAGGCATCAGGATAAAATAAAACTTGAAATTAATCATTACCGTGCCGGCATTAAATCTGCTATCTGGCCTGCTCGAATGCAAAATATTTCCCAAAGTTCTTATGGAATGATGCTGCACAAAAAAAGTACTTTGTGGCTTGATGGTGGACACAACCCCGCTGCAGCCGCAATTATCCTAAAAAGTTTTCCGGAAACAAAACTCATACTGATTTTAGGCATGCTAAAAGCCAAAAATTGTCGGGAGTATCTCTTTAACATAGCAGCTCAAACAAACCATGTTTATGGTATCAATATTGAAGGAGAAGACAGCTACCCGGCAACTGAAATTGTTAAAATGGCTTGGGCGGAAGGCATAAAAGCAGAAACTGCGGATAATGTCGTGGATGCACTAAATAAAATTGGTCATAGCAGCCCCTGCACTGTCTTAATATGCGGTTCCCTTTACCTTTCTGGGCAGGTGCTGAAAGATAATGACTTGATCCCGGATTAAGGCCTGATAATATATTTCAAACAATTTAAGCAGTTTCATAAAATGCCGGACACACGTCTTTACCTTATCTCACCATCAGACTTTCATTTGGAGATCTTCTCCAAAGATCTTGAAGCAGCACTGGAAGGTGGTGATGTTGCAAGTTTTCAGTTGCGTATGAAAGAAAGTTATGACGAAGACATAATTGTAGCTGCCAGAAAACTTATGCCGATTTGCCATGCGAAGGATGTTGCATTCATAATAAATGACCGCCCGGATTTAGCGGTTAAAACTGGTGCTGACGGTGTTCACATTGGACAGGAGGATACTTCCTATAATGATACCAGAGATATTGTCGGGCTTGATAAAATTATTGGTGTTACGTGTAAAAACAGCCGTCATCTGGCCATGGAGGCTGGCGAAAAAGGCGCAGATTACGTTGCATTTGGCTCTTTCTTTCCAACCGCTACAAAGCTTACAACATCAACGGCAAATCCTGAAATCCTGACCTGGTGGCAGGATTTATTTGAAATTCCCTGCGTTGCTATTGGTGGAATTACCGTTGAAAATTCTGCGAAGATCGCCCATGCAGGCGCTGATTTCATCGCTGTATGCTCAGGCGTTTGGAACTATAAGGATGGTCCCAAAGCCGCAGTTGAACAATTTAATCAATTCATAAAATGAGCGCTTTACCGATCCTTTATAGTTTCCGGCGCTGCCCCTACGCGATGAGAGCCAGACTGGCCATTTATAGCAGCAATATTAAATGCGAGCTTCGGGAAGTAGTACTCAGGGATAAACCCTCTGAAATGCTTGAAATATCCCCGAAAGCCACGGTACCTGTTTTACAGCTTATTGACGGCACAGTTATTGATGAAAGTCACGATATTGCTATCTGGGCCATTAAGCAGAATGACCCTAATGGCTGGGACACTTATATTGAAGAAATGAGCGCTCTGGTTCAAATGAATGATTTCAGGTTCAAAACCCATCTTGATAAATATAAATATTCCAGCCGAAATCCTGAACTTTCAATGGAAGAGCACCGGGAAAATGCCAACTTTTTTCTGGAACATTTAGAAACACTGCTTGAAGAAAATAGGTTTCTAAGTTCGGAAAGGCAAACGATAACGGACCTTGCTGTTTTTCCATTTATTCGTCAATTTGCGTTTGTTGATAAAACCTATTTTTATGCTCTGAAATTTAAACGGCTTCAAAGCTGGCTTGATTATCATATCGAATCTATCATGTTCAAAAATATCATGATCAAGTATAATCAATGGCAACCTGGAACAGAGCCTGTTTATTTTCCCTAGAACATAAATGCACTCTATAGTCTGAGCATCTCTAATAAATTCAAAATAAAAATTGATCCAGATCATATTACCAAACACCCCTTGGCTATAACGTTAAAAAATGATACTATATTAACCATAATGATGAGGTAATATATGCTTCCCGTCAGTCCCGAAAAAGTAGACTATATCATTTCTGTTGCCTGAGAATTTCGTGAAGGTTCCATGGCAATGGTCAGTGAACAATTATCTGAAACTCATCAGGCTGACACTTATACTGAACATAGCCTTGCTACTATTATAGAAGAATTTATTTCGGGCGAACACGAACAAGACAGTTCTTATTTGGAACTTAAAGCTGCCATCGAAAATCTGAATGAGGAAGAACTGTTTGGTCTAGTGGCACTGATGTGGATTGGACACGGCACTTATGGACCGGATGAGCTCGACATGGCTTTAGAAGACGCAAAGAGTTCCTCAAATGATCACACAGCTGAATATTTAATAGAAACACCTTTGCTTCCGGATTACCTTGAAGAAGGTAGAGTATTACTCAGTGATGATTAGGCTACTTAACCGGTTCAACAATTAACACAACGCCATCCGCACCGGTTACTCTAACAGTATCACCAACCTCGCTATCAAATTCACCTCGTACCAGCCACACACTGTCACCAATGCGAATTTTACCTTCGCCATTAACAAGAGCACGTTCGAGTTTATATTTGTGTCCGATATAACGTGAACCACGGTTATTCAGATTTTCATCTTCACTGATAATTGGGTTCTTACGTAAATAGTTTCGGCCAGAATAAACACTGATGATCCCAAGCACAGAAAATATGATAAATTGTATTTCCCAGCTTAAACTAGGGATGGTTAAAACCAATACCCCTACCGCGATTCCCGCGAATGCCAGCCACATAAATATGACCCCGGGCACCATCATTTCCAGCACAAATAAAACCAATGCCAGAACAAACCAGAACCAGTGATTAAATTCAAAATTTTCAATCATCATAAGCTCCTATTAGGGTATGTGCCGTGTTGTATCATCATCTTTCTTGATATTCAGATTTTTAAGCATATCTGCCATTCCACCCAATGCACCAATCACACCACTGGCTTCGAGTGGCATAAAGACGAGTTTTTCATTTCTCGAATCTGCAAATTTTCCCAAAGCATTCACATATTTTTGCGCTATAAAATAATTTATTGCCTGAGGGTCACCTTGTGCAATTGCCGTTGATACCATTTCTGTGGCCTTAGCTTCCGCTTCGGCTTCCCGTTCACGGGCTTCAGCATCGCGGTATGCTGCCTCACGACGTCCTTCTGCCTCAAGTATCACAGCCTGCTTTTCACCCTCAGCCCGCAGGATTTCGGATTGCCGTAACCCTTCTGCTTCCAGGATATTTGCTCTTTTATCACGTTCGGCCTTCATTTGTCTGGCCATTGCATCAACGATGTCTCTTGGTGGCTCAATATCCTTAATTTCTATACGTGTTACTTTTATACCCCAAGGTTGTGTTGCATCATCTACGACATCAAGAAGTTTGGCATTAATCTGATCTCTCATCGAAAGCAATTGGTCAAGATCCATAGAGCCCATCACCGTACGTAAATTGGTCATGGTAAGATTAAGTATTGCCATATATAGTTCGTTGACCTCATAGCTCGCTTTTGCGGCATCTATTACCTGAAAAAACACAACACCATTTGCCGTTACCATGGCGTTATCCTTGGTAATTACCTCCTGCGAAGGAATATCTACGACTTGCTCCTTCATATTCATCTTGGAACCAATCCTGTCAAAAAACGGAACAATTAAATGAAATCCAGGCTGCAGTGTTTTAGTATAGCGACCAAAGCGCTCCACTGTGTAATTATAGCCCTGACTAACAGTTTTTGCGCCAGCAAAAAATAGATAAATAATTAAGACAACCAATACAATTGAGAATATATTCAGTCCACCAAGTTCCATCTTAATTTCCTTCTTTGATCCTTAAAAAAATTTAATTTTCATATACTTAGATTATATATAATCATAAAACTATAGTTTGCAATACTCAGCCTAAATACATCTTATTGTTTTCTTCTGGTCATAAATAAAATAATCAGACAGATAACAAACGGAATTGTTCGTTCATAAAAATCACCCGGCCCATCAGGTTGCAGGAAAAAAATAATCGTTAGCAGAAAACCAACAATCATTGTAGGCAATATCGCCGCAGTTCTTATATTCAACCCTGAAAGACGCATAAGTACAACAGGACCTATGCTTGCACCCAATGCATTCCATGCGAAAAGCACGCGGGAAAAAATATCACTGGGCAACTTAATAGCAATAATAACGGCCGATATACAAAGAATTGCTATAACCGTGCGTGACACTTTTAATCTGCTTTTTCCTTCATCTGCTTCCCCCATCAAATCGTGTGAGATTGACGATGCAGATACAAGCAGCTGACTGTCGGCCGTTGAAAGAACCGCACTAAGCACCGCCGCAACCATTATACCGCCAAACACAACAGGAAGCAGGGTGTCTGTCATAAGAAAAAAAATGTCTTCCGAATTTTCAATTTCGCTAATCATTATATTACCACACATTCCCAAAATGACCATTCCGGTCATACTTATTGCAAAACATGTGATGGCAATCATTTGTGCATAGTGAACCTTTTTATTATCTTTCAATGACATAAATCTGGTGAGTAAGTGCGGCTGGCCCATCGCCCCTAACCCTATCGACATGCTGCCTATCAAAAACCCAATTAACATTAAACCTACATAGGAACCGCTGATGGATAACTGTTCAGGTGATGCAACGGCCTGGTAATTTTGCCAGAAATCATCAACCCCTCCCACCTGTATTAATGCCAGGGTTGGCAGAACGAGTGCCGCTATCATCATTAATGTCCCTTGGAGGGTATCCGTAAGACTTACGGCCCAAAAACCTCCAAGCATCGTGTAACTCATAATCACCAATCCACCCAGCATGATGCTGTTCGGCAGAGATAGTCCGAAAGTTACGGAAAAAGTGCCTCCCGCTGCCTGTAACTGCGCCGCGACATAAAACATAAAACTGAAGATAATAATTAGCGATGTAAATATTCTGATCTGTTTTTTTGCACGATCATTTGTATTCAGCACCAAAAGATCAGTAACAGTAACAAGCTTTTCAGAATGCGACAGTTTTTGCAGGCGTGGCGCAACCCAAATCCAGGAAAATCCGTGACCAAGCACTAAACCCGGCACTACCCATAATGCTGAAACACCCTTAACAAACCCAAGCCCACTAAGCCCTAGCATAACCCATGCCGATGCCGAACTTGAAAAATAACTCATGGAAGCAACAATGGGACCTATTGTTCTTCCGCCAATAAAGAAATCCGTATTATTATGCGTTTTACGACTTCCAAAATATCCAAGCGCAAGCAAGACCAGAATATAAACAACAAGCGTAATTAGAGTTATTAATTCTTTAGACATATTACCCCTTTAATAAGCATTTCTCACATTACATACTTTTCAAATAAAAACCAGATTTTTAAGAATTAGACTATAAATTCTGTCCCCAAAACCGACTTGACCATCATAGGGCAGATTATTATGATCAAAGCTTCCTGATTATTCAATTTGAACTAGGTGTATAAGTTGACCAACGAAGGGTTTCTTAACGGACAATTATTATTAGCCATGCCTGGCATAACAAATCCGCGGTTTGAAAGTACAGTAATTTATGTGTGCACTCATACCGAAGAAGGGGCTATGGGGTTAGTTATAAACAAACAATGTGAAAATATTAATTTCCCTGATCTTCTTACTCAATTGAACATTGATCAATCAAAAAATAATAAAAATAAAGTGGAATTAAGTAAAATTCTTTTGCATGAAGGAGGCCCCGTTGAATCGGGGCGTGGTTTCATATTGCACAGCGCGGATTATGTGCAGGAATCAACCCTGATTATTTCTGAAACTATGGCCTTAACGGCTACTATCGATATTTTGACATCAATTGCCATTGGTGATGGCCCGCAGGATTATCTCATTGCGCTTGGCTTTTCAGGTTGGGGACGCGGGCAACTTGAAAATGAAATACGCAACAACAGCTGGCTGTCAATTGAAGCTGATGAAGAACTTGTATTCAGGACAGACATAGATCTGAAAATGCCACGTGCTATGGCAAAACTTGGCGTCGACCTTTCCCTTTTGTCATCCCAATATGGCCGTGCGTAAACCAATTTCGGTTATTTTGCAAAAGCCTATTATATATCAATATATTACTCATATATGCCTTATTTTATTACCAAATCCTAAAATAATGTTGCCTAAATGCAACAGTATGGCAAATTTACATCAATTTTTAGCAAATAATGGGGAATTTTACCTATAATTATTTGATTTCTCTCAAAACTTCATTTAAAAGGATTCGTAGTGGAATATGGAATAGGGAGACAAAAAAGCAATTTCTACTAATGAGTTAGACGAGGAAAAATATCCGAATTTAAATCTGGTCATCGCTTTCTGTTTTCATATTACCATATACACCAAATGATTAGGTGGCGTTACTTCTAAGGGTCTTATTCTAAGACCAATTTGAGATGATACCATCTGATTTTTTCGCGGAGCTTTATTTTAGTAATGGTAAAGCTCTTGAATTTTAAAAACACAATCAGTTGATTTCTTTAATGAGATTGACTTTTTGGGAGGAAATTTTAGATATGAAAAAATTATTACTTTTATCTGTTAGCCTACCCTCACTTGTTATTGCTGACCTGGCAGTTGCCCAGCAGCAGGACGATACCGAGGTGCTTACAGTTGTTGGTTCACGTGTGAAGGGTCGTACGGCTCTTGACTCCAACGTTCCTGTTGACGTGATCCAGGCTGCCGAGCTTCAGGCAACACCATCACTTAACCTTAAAGACGCGATCACAGCTGTGTCTCCATCATACTCGGTGGACCGTTCTGCTGTTGGTGATGCGAACACACTTGTTCGTGGTTCATCACTTCGCGGTCTGAACCAGGGTGAAATTCTGACCCTTATCAATGGTAAGCGTATGCACCGTTCTGCTGTTATTCATACAGCCGGATGGCAGGCAGCTGACGTTGGTACAATTTCAGCAAACTCAATCAAAAGTCTCGAAATCCTTCGTGACGGTGCAGCGGCCCAGTATGGTGCTGACGCTGTGGCAGGTGTGATTAACCTTACACTTGACGATTCGGAAGGTATTTCTGCTGAAGCAAGACTTGCACAATATTATGAAGGCGACGGTTTCTCATACCAGCTTGCTTCAAAAGCCGGTATTTCACTTGCTGATCGTGGCTTCCTTGTTGTTTCTGCCAGCTATGCTGACCAGGACGCAACAAACCGTGCAAAACCTCACCTTCGTGCGATTGAACTGATCAACCGTTATAACCAGCAGGAAGCCGGTACACTTCCCGCTTCGTTAGCTGCTTTTGACGGTCTGTTCAATGATCCTGCTGAACTGGATCCTGCAACAATCGCACCATACGGTATTGCTGAAAACACAATTTTCACAGTGACCTGGAACTCCGAAATGGAGATTGGTGAGAGCAGCACAGTTTACACATTCGGTACTTTTGCCCGTAAACACGTGAAAGAACCATTTAACTATCGTGCCGGTCTTCCGCACGGATATTCACCTGCTGGTCCTAATGGCGGTCTTGGTGGTAACTCCGGTGCATCACGTCTTGTGACTTATGGTATGAATGACCTTGCATACCTGTATGGTACACAACACGCTCTGGAAAACGCATACCTTCTTGGTTATTCTAAAGCACAGGTAGATGCCCATGTAGCTGGAACTAACACTGACCTGTTTTCAGGTATAGTACCTGCTGGTGAAGCATTCTCTGGTCTTGGTACACATCCAAACGGCTATAACCCATGGTACGAAATGGATCTTCAGGAGCATGCCGCTTACCTTGGTTTCAAAGGTGAGTTTGACAATGGTCTTGAATATGACGTTTGGGGCTCTATTGGCCGCAGCCGTATTGACAACTACATCAGTGACACACACAACCCGTCACTTGGTGCTCCACAGGCAGCTGATGGCAGCATTGACTACAACAATGTTCAAACAGCCTTCTACATCGGTTCCCAGGTTAACCTGGAACGTCAGGTCGGTCTTGACTTCGTTAAGACAATCGACACAGATGCTGTTGAGAACCTGAACGTTGCGTTTGGTGCGACATACCGTACTGACCAATATTACAATATCATCGGTGAAGAAAACTCCTGGAAACAGGGTCCGCTTGCCGGTCCAAGTCTTGCAACTTTTGCTGCTGCTAATCCGGCACTGGGTCTTGAAGGTGGTCGTGGTCTGAACAACAGCTCTGACGGTTTTGGTGGTTTTGCACCGAATACACGTTTTGATGCCAGCCGTTCAAACTGGGCTGTTTATCTTGACGTTGATGCTGATGTGACTGAAGACTTCAACATAGGTGTTGCCGGTCGTTATGAGGACTTCACTGACTTTGGTGATAACTTCTCATGGAAAATCGCAGCCCGTTACCAGCTTGTTGAAGACCTGTTTGCTATCCGTGGTGCCGCCTCTACAGGTTTCCACGCCCCGACAGTGGGTCAGCTGAACAATACACAGGTCCGTACAGGTTTCCGTGCCGACGGTTCACAAACACAGACAGGTACTTTCACACCTGACAGTATCCCTGGACAAGTGTTTGGCATCACGCCTGTTGGTCCTGAGATTGCGAAGAACCTGTCTGCAGGTTTCATCTTCACACCTGGTGACAGCACAAACATCACAGTTGACGTGTTCCAGATCAAACTTAGTGACTCTCTGGCTTCAACACCTGACTTTGACGTGACAGACTACCCGCAACAGTTTGAGCAAATCAGAAACTCTGGCTTCCAGGGTGCTGCTCAGCTTACCGGTGTGGACTTCCTGACAAACGAAGGTTCACGTCGTGTACGTGGTATCGAGCTTGTGGCAACACACAATGTTGAACTTGAAAACAGCACACTGAGATTTGTTCTTGCGGCTGCACATGTGCAGGTTAAGTTCCTTGAGCACAACTTCTCAGAACGTAACCTGTTCAATGCTGAACGTGACCAGGCTCCATACCGTGGTACATTCACAGTGAACTGGGATATGGATGCGATCAATGTAATGGGTCGTGCCCGTTACCGTTCAACACGTGAAGTGATTGCTGGTCTGAACTCAGAAGGTGTATACATTGGTTCTAGCCAACCACTATCTGCTTACCGCATTGACAGAAACCCTGGTCGTGTATTCTTCGACCTGTCGCTTACATACAATGTGAACGAGCAGTTCCAGGTGACTGTGGGTGCGGATAACATCCTGAATACATATCCGCTGGCACAGCCTCTGGTTGTTGAAACATCAGGTGCCCGTGGTCGTCAGTATCTGACAGACGGCATGGACTGGCAAGGTGGTTCATACTACGCTCGTGTGAAAGCAAACTTCTAATTCGGAAGTCATGTGAGCGGCAATCGTCGCTCACAAATCAGATATAAAATTAACCCCCTGTCATATAAGGCAGGGGGTTTTTTTTCGGAAGGTTAATAATATATATTAGCTTTAAACCAGTGAATGTTTCACTGCGATCGCAACAGCCTGTGGAATCGTGGCAGCTTTAAGTTTCACCCTTGCAGATGAAATTTGTTTTTCCACAGTCCTGACACTGGTCCCGAGTTGAAAAGCGATCTGCTGATATCTTAATCCCTGTGAAAGTAGCGCAAGACACTCACGTTCCCGTTTTGATAATAACCCCAAATGTGACATCCTGCCCTCAATAAGTTTATTATAAATATCATATACCTGATTATTATGTTATACTATACCAAAAAATAAAATTATTTTTAGGTAGAAAATTAAAATGCACAATTGCGGGAAAACCCCTATATAAAAATACCGCTATCGCAATAAAATATCTTATATAGACCTTGGTTTTCAATCTGTTCAGAAACTAAAACGGGCAGGTATTACCTGCCCGTTTACGAGTAATGATGTCTGGATAAATTTAACATCTATTTTGTTCATCATAGGAGGATTTCATATAATGAACATGCTAAATTCACCCTTGTAAAGACATAAAAATAACTAGCAAAACAGTATAATAAACTACAGTAGGATATTTACCCCACTCTTAGTACCATCTATTTCTATAACTAGCAAAACGATCGATAAAGCACATTATCCCTTGATTAATCATTAATTTTATGACCGAAAATAGGTTAATTCCCCCAATAGATATATCACCAGTTTTAAATTATGTTAGCCGAAGTGAATTATGCGGCGGCTTAACTGCCTTTTAATTTAGCATTTTATTCCGAATGATTGAAAAGTTTGTCGGGATTTATGACTTGATTATCGTTATTCACTTACACCAAACGTTGGGTGTGTTGTTTCTATGGTAATTAACTCCTTGGAACAGTAATGCCCAATAAATTCGCGGGCGCAGGAAATAACTGTGCCTTGTTTATTAAAAACACAATCAGTTGATTTCTTTAATGAGATTGACTTTTTGGGAGGAAATTTTAGATATGAAAAAATTATTACTTTTATCTGTTAGCCTACCCTCACTTGTTATTGCTGACCTGGCAGTTGCCCAGCAGCAGGACGATACCGAGGTGCTTACAGTTGTTGGTTCACGTGTGAAGGGTCGTACGGCTCTTGACTCCAACGTTCCTGTTGACGTGATCCAGGCTGCCGAGCTTCAGGCAACACCATCACTTAACCTTAAAGACGCGATCACAGCTGTGTCTCCATCATACTCGGTGGACCGTTCTGCTGTTGGTGATGCGAACACACTTGTTCGTGGTTCATCACTTCGCGGTCTGAACCAGGGTGAAATTCTGACCCTTATCAATGGTAAGCGTATGCACCGTTCTGCTGTTATTCATACAGCCGGATGGCAGGCAGCTGACGTTGGTACAATTTCAGCAAACTCAATCAAAAGTCTCGAAATCCTTCGTGACGGTGCAGCGGCCCAGTATGGTGCTGACGCTGTGGCAGGTGTGATTAACCTTACACTTGACGATTCGGAAGGTATTTCTGCTGAAGCAAGACTTGCACAATATTATGAAGGCGACGGTTTCTCATACCAGCTTGCTTCAAAAGCCGGTATTTCACTTGCTGATCGTGGCTTCCTTGTTGTTTCTGCCAGCTATGCTGACCAGGACGCAACAAACCGTGCAAAACCTCACCTTCGTGCGATTGAACTGATCAACCGTTATAACCAGCAGGAAGCCGGTACACTTCCCGCTTCGTTAGCTGCTTTTGACGGTCTGTTCAATGATCCTGCTGAACTGGATCCTGCAACAATCGCACCATACGGTATTGCTGAAAACACAATTTTCACAGTGACCTGGAACTCCGAAATGGAGATTGGTGAGAGCAGCACAGTTTACACATTCGGTACTTTTGCCCGTAAACACGTGAAAGAACCATTTAACTATCGTGCCGGTCTTCCGCACGGATATTCACCTGCTGGTCCTAATGGCGGTCTTGGTGGTAACTCCGGTGCATCACGTCTTGTGACTTATGGTATGAATGACCTTGCATACCTGTATGGTACACAACACGCTCTGGAAAACGCATACCTTCTTGGTTATTCTAAAGCACAGGTAGATGCCCATGTAGCTGGAACTAACACTGACCTGTTTTCAGGTATAGTACCTGCTGGTGAAGCATTCTCTGGTCTTGGTACACATCCAAACGGCTATAACCCATGGTACGAAATGGATCTTCAGGAGCATGCCGCTTACCTTGGTTTCAAAGGTGAGTTTGACAATGGTCTTGAATATGACGTTTGGGGCTCTATTGGCCGCAGCCGTATTGACAACTACATCAGTGACACACACAACCCGTCACTTGGTGCTCCACAGGCAGCTGATGGCAGCATTGACTACAACAATGTTCAAACAGCCTTCTACATCGGTTCCCAGGTTAACCTGGAACGTCAGGTCGGTCTTGACTTCGTTAAGACAATCGACACAGATGCTGTTGAGAACCTGAACGTTGCGTTTGGTGCGACATACCGTACTGACCAATATTACAATATCATCGGTGAAGAAAACTCCTGGAAACAGGGTCCGCTTGCCGGTCCAAGTCTTGCAACTTTTGCTGCTGCTAATCCGGCACTGGGTCTTGAAGGTGGTCGTGGTCTGAACAACAGCTCTGACGGTTTTGGTGGTTTTGCACCGAATACACGTTTTGATGCCAGCCGTTCAAACTGGGCTGTTTATCTTGACGTTGATGCTGATGTGACTGAAGACTTCAACATAGGTGTTGCCGGTCGTTATGAGGACTTCACTGACTTTGGTGATAACTTCTCATGGAAAATCGCAGCCCGTTACCAGCTTGTTGAAGACCTGTTTGCTATCCGTGGTGCCGCCTCTACAGGTTTCCACGCCCCGACAGTGGGTCAGCTGAACAATACACAGGTCCGTACAGGTTTCCGTGCCGACGGTTCACAAACACAGACAGGTACTTTCACACCTGACAGTATCCCTGGACAAGTGTTTGGCATCACGCCTGTTGGTCCTGAGATTGCGAAGAACCTGTCTGCAGGTTTCATCTTCACACCTGGTGACAGCACAAACATCACAGTTGACGTGTTCCAGATCAAACTTAGTGACTCTCTGGCTTCAACACCTGACTTTGACGTGACAGACTACCCGCAACAGTTTGAGCAAATCAGAAACTCTGGCTTCCAGGGTGCTGCTCAGCTTACCGGTGTGGACTTCCTGACAAACGAAGGTTCACGTCGTGTACGTGGTATCGAGCTTGTGGCAACACACAATGTTGAACTTGAAAACAGCACACTGAGATTTGTTCTTGCGGCTGCACATGTGCAGGTTAAGTTCCTTGAGCACAACTTCTCAGAACGTAACCTGTTCAATGCTGAACGTGACCAGGCTCCATACCGTGGTACATTCACAGTGAACTGGGATATGGATGCGATCAATGTAATGGGTCGTGCCCGTTACCGTTCAACACGTGAAGTGATTGCTGGTCTGAACTCAGAAGGTGTATACATTGGTTCTAGCCAACCACTATCTGCTTACCGCATTGACAGAAACCCTGGTCGTGTATTCTTCGACCTGTCGCTTACATACAATGTGAACGAGCAGTTCCAGGTGACTGTGGGTGCGGATAACATCCTGAATACATATCCGCTGGCACAGCCTCTGGTTGTTGAAACATCAGGTGCCCGTGGTCGTCAGTATCTGACAGACGGCATGGACTGGCAAGGTGGTTCATACTACGCTCGTGTGAAAGCAAACTTCTAATTCGGAAGTCATGTGAGCGGCAATCGTCGCTCACAAATCAGATATAAAATTAACCCCCTGTCATATAAGGCAGGGGGTTTTTTTATTCTGATAATAAAAAAATATTAAGATAGCAGATCAACAACTTCATTTTGGCCCGAAGACAGTGCAAACGCACTTGCATCACGACCATCATCGCTGACAAGTGTTATGTCAGCATCATGTTTGATTAATTTTAAAACCAGTTCTTTTGATCCCAATGCCGCTGCTGTCATTAACGGCGTAAACCCACCAAGCATCCTTACATCAACGTTAGGATTAAATTTTAGAAGCGCATCAACAGCATCATACTTCAAATTTGAAACGGCACTTTGTAAAGCCGTAAGATCGCTACCATCCATGGTAAGTTTATCAACATCACCATCATTTTCAAGAATAAGGGTAACAATATCGGCATGACCAAAATAGCTGGCGATATGCAGTGCCGTAAAACCAACACCATTATATTCGTGTATGATTTTTGGATTTGTTGCGATCACAGCGGAAATTTGCGCAGCCCCGCCCAAAGCGGCAAGATCATAAATATCCAGATCCGGTTTAAAGGATAAAATCAAACTAGTGATCGATGGTTGATTAATATATAGCGAAAATAAAACAGCAGACATGCCATCGTTACTATGGCACGACGCCAACTTAGGATTTTTATCCAAAATGTCCTTTAAAGCAGCCATATCGGCAATATCGATTGCCTTGAAGACCTCATCCCGTGTCATTTAAAGTATCCGGTAATTATTAAGGCCCATATTTGCAAGTTCATCGGCACGTTCGTTCCCCTCATCACCATCGTGACCTTTTACCCAGACCCAGGAAACATTATGCCTTGAAACTGCATCATCCAGTGCTTGCCATAAATCTGCATTCTTAACCGGTTTTCTGGCGGCTGTTCGCCACCCATTTTGTTTCCAGTTTTCAATCCATTTGGTAATGCCGTCTTTAACATAAATGCTGTCAGTATGCAGATTGACTTTACAGGGTTCTTTAAGAATGTTTAAGGCTTCAATCGCCGCCATAAGTTCCATACGGTTATTGGTGGTTTCAAAGGCACCTTCCATAATCTCTTTTCTTATTTCACCATAAATAAGTAACGCCCCCCACCCACCAGGGCCAGGGTTACCGGAACATGCGCCATCGGTATAGATAATTATTTCTTTCATTTTTTTACAGCCACACCATACTCGCCCGCACTTTTAACAGTTTGATGAAACCTGAGCATTTTTAAATATTCAAGAGGATCTTTTGTTTTTACAAGTGCGCCTTCAACGCGATTCAGCCAATCATATAGACGGGTCAATAAAAATCTTAGCGAAGCACCGCGACAAAGGATAGGAAGCGCTTCGATTTCCTCGGCCGTCAGCTTGCGTATATTATTATAGCCCGCAATCAATTTTGAAGCCTTAGTCACATTAAAGGAGCCGTCCTTTTCAAAACACCATGAATTCATCGATATGGCAATATCGTAGGAAAGGATATCAAAACACGCGAAATAGTAATCAATCAAACCCGATAAATGACCATCCAGAAAAAAAACATTGTCAGGAAACAGATCCGCATGAATAATTCCTTTTGGCAGATGGCCTGGCCACTTTTCCTTCAGATATTCCAATTCGCTTTTTATAATATCCGATAACCCTATGCTACATTCATCGGCGCGAGCCTCGCATTTATTGGCAAGATTAATCCACCCATCCAATGACAGATCATTTTCACGTCTTAGTATAAAATCATCCGCAGCCATATGCATTTGTGCCATAGCGACACCCAACTGCATACAGTGTTCTGCATCTGGCCACATTACAGAAAGACCATCCAGAAACCCTATAAGCGCAGCCGGACGACCACAAAGATTTTTTAATATTCTTCCCTTGTTATCTGAGATCGGAGTTGCGCAATTAATTCCTTTTTCGGCAAGATGCTCCATAAGTGATAAGAAAAACGGCAAATCATTTTCATCTACACGTTTCTCGTAAAGTGTTAATATATATTGGTTTTTTCTCGTTCTTAGAAGATAATTTGAATTTTCAACACCTTCTGCTATGCCTTTAAAGGATAACACTTCGCCAACATCATAACCGGAGATAAAGTCTTCAATCTCTTCAGCGCTCACATGTGTATAAACCGCCATAATCAATCTTCCTTAAGTAAAATGGCGGGAACTTTAAAGGTGACGTTTTCTTCAATTGTTAAAATATTTTCAATACTTGTTTCAAAGCGTTCTTTAAACGCGTTCATAACTTCTTCAACCAGAATTTCCGGTGCTGAAGCGCCCGCTGAAATTCCCACTGCGGATACATCTTCAAACCAGGACCAGTCAATTTCCGCGGCACGTTGAATTAGCATTGAACGACAACCTACTTTCCTTGCTACCTCCACCAATCTGCGCGAATTGGAACTATTTGGAGCACCGATGATCAGGACAAGTTCAACCTTCTTTGCAAGTTCTTTGACGGCATTCTGTCTGTTGGTCGTCGCGTAACAAATATCTTCTTTTTTAGGATCTTTTATGGACGGATATTTATTTTTTAAAGCTGCAATAATTTCAGAAGTATCATCAAGGGATAAGGTCGTCTGTGTAATATAGGCAACATTATCAATATTTGCCAAGTCGAGTTTTTCAACATCTTCCGGGCTTTCAACTAAATGTATTGCCCCTTTTTTAAGCTGCCCCATGGTACCCCCTACTTCGGGATGCCCCTTATGACCAATCATAACAATTTCAGCACCCTGCCTGTCATAGCGTTCTGCTTCACGATGTACTTTACTGACAAGAGGACAAGTGGCGTCAATATACAGCATTTTTCGTTTTTCAGCTTCTGCCGGTACTGATTTAGGAACACCATGCGCCGAAAAGACGACAGGTTTGTCGGTCGGCACTTCATCAAGCTCATCAACAAATATTGCCCCACGTTTCTGTAAGCCTTCAACAACATATTTGTTATGAACGATTTCGTGACGCACATAAACGGGCGCACCATATTTCTCAAGGGCCATTTCCACAATCTGAATGGCCCTGTCAACACCAGCACAAAATCCGCGGGGATTTGCAATATATAAGTTCATATTCGTTTTACTCATAGCATGACCTTATACATTGTTTTTATAAATGAAAACAACCCGTTCTTAGTAGGCCGGCTTAAAATCGCCCATACACCCCAAGCAAAGTGCATATGCATGACCCGGATCGTTTAACAAATTGAATATCGCCAATTTTTCGGAAATTATATTCATAATTTTTTGCTGTGGCCTTTTTTGTAGTCGCGCTGTAAAATTCTGAAGCTGATCACTTTCGGTGCCAAAAAGTCTGGTTATAACCTGTACTTCAAATGGGATCTCATCTTCCCAATGCACGATATCATAATCTGCAAGCTCAGCCCGCCTGACCGCCGCATCAATGGCCAGATCGATATTCCCCAAATGATCAACAAGGCCAAGTTCCATTGCTTTTTTACCACTCCAAACCCTGCCGCGCGCTATCGCATCAACCTGCTCAACGCTCATGTTACGTCCTTCAGCAACCAGCTTGATAAATCTGTTATATCCGTCTTCAATATTGCTCTGAATAATTGTTTTCAGTTTTTCAGGAAGAGGCTTATTCAACCCCGCTGCTATCAATGGCGTGGTTCCAACCCCATCTGTTGCTATCCCGATTTCGGCCAATGTCCCTTCCAGGTTCGGCACCGCGCCAAAAATACCGATAGAGCCCGTAATCGTTGTCGGGCTAGCCCAGATTTCATCCGCATTTGCCGATATCCAGTAGCCACCTGATGCCGCGACAGAACCCATTGATACAATAACCGGTTTTCCTGCTTCTTTTAACAGCAGCACTTCCTGTCTTATCAGTTCGGAAGCAAATGCACTGCCGCCTGGACTTTCCACGCGAAGGACCACAGCTTTAACATCATCATTCATTCTTGTTTCACGAAGCTGCCTTGACAATGTTTCACCGCCGACAGTGCCTTGGGGCATATCGCCATCCATAATGGCGCCATTTGCATAAAGTACTGCCACAATATCTTTTTTACTTTCGGTACTTTCCGCTTCCCGCATTGAAGCCAGATATTCCCTCATGCCAATCTGATTAATTCCTGATTTTGTATGGGAAGTGCCAACGTTATCCTGCAGGTATGTTACCCATTGCTGTCTGGTCTTTAATCCGTCCACCAGGGAATTTTGAAGTGCCACCTGCCCCAGATCGCCATTCAAATTCGACACAATCTGATCCGCATTTTCAATACTGTTTCTAATAGTCAGCTCATCAATATCTCTTTGTTCAGATACCGTTTTAATAAATTCGTCCCAAAGGCCATTATAAAGCTCAAGATTTGCTTCCCTAGCTTCATCCGACATATCGGTACGAATGAATGGTTCCATTGCCGATTTATATTCACCAACTCTGAATAATTGTACCTCAGCTTTTATTTTTTCCAAAAATCCCAAATAGTAATTCTGATAACCACCATATCCGTAAAGAAGTACTGCGCCTTGCGGGTGCAGATAAATTTCATCTGCAAAAGAAGCGATCAGGTAAGCTGACTGATCATAAAGATCACTATAGGCTACAACCTTTTTACCTTTTTGCTTAAATTCTTCAATTTTGCGCCCGATATAGTGAATTTTAGACGGATAAGCGCCTGCAAAATGATCGAAATTTAAAACCAGCATATCAATATTTTCATCATCACCCGCATACTCAATTGCCGATATTACATCACGAAGGAGTGTATTTGAGCCAAGTTCACCGGCCAGCAGTTGTTGGTATGGATCATCACTGAATGTTTCCTGCTCTGCAATCACACCGTGAAGATCAAGCACCAAAGCACTATTATCTGCTTTAAATCTTTTATTTTCCGAATCAGAAAAGATGCCACCAACCAGATAAGCAACTATAATCACCGAAATAATAAGAAACAAAAATGTTCCAACAAAAGATTGTAATTTTTGGATAAATGTCCAAAAGGATTTAATAAAGCTCATCAGGTCCTCGCGACTATTTTTGCAATTAAAACAACCTATTACATTTAGGTCATCAAATCACCAATTATAAAAAGATCAATCAGTCTATTTTATATAATGACTTTGATTGACTCTTCAAGAAATCCTCTTATTATGTCTTCGTTATCTTCTTTGCGGGAGAGACCAGACATGGCGCCGAAGGAGCAACCGCCCCGGAAACTCTCAGGCAAATGGACCGCAAGGATAATTAGCACTCTGGAAAGCGAGGCCGCTGCCTCCACCGACGGGGTAAGCCTGATCTGATCAGGTCAAATCTCTCAGGTATCGATGACAGAGGGGGCACCGATGGTACGGGTTTGCGTGCCAAATGTGCTAACTCTGGAGAATTAGGATGAGTGCAGATAGTAAGGCTTTACTAAAAACACCCCTTTTTTCACTACATCAAGAACTAGGCGGTAAAATGGTGCCGTTTGCTGGATATTGCATGCCGGTTCAGTACCCCTTAGGGGTTATGGGCGAACATAATCACACACGTGAAAGTGCCGGACTTTTTGATGTTTCCCATATGGGACAGGTGATGATTAAAGGTGAAGGTGCCGATAAATGGCTCGAAAGTTTGGTGCCCGGTAATATCATTGATCTTAAACCCAACCGTATCCGTTACACCATGTTTACGGACAAGAACGGGGGGATACTTGATGATCTTATGATCACCAAACGTGAAAATGATATATTTATGGTGGTCAATGCCGCCTGCAAAGAACAAGACATAGCCCATATGCTAGCACATTTACCCAGTCATCTGAAACTCACAGAACTAGGTGACCGTGCATTAATTGCTTTACAAGGGCCAAAGGCCGCCGAGATAACCGCACGGTTTGTTCCAGGTGCTGACAGTCAGGATTTTATGTCCTATATGGAAGCGGAAATACTGGGTGCACACTGTTTCATAAGCCGGTGCGGGTATACCGGTGAAGATGGACATGAAATATCAATTCCTGCTGATAAAGCCGAAGAAATTTGCCGCGCGCTGCTTGCTGAGCCGGAAGTGGAGGCCATTGGACTTGGTGCACGTGACAGCCTGCGTCTTGAAGCAGGATTATGTTTATACGGACATGATATAACAACTGTAACAACCCCCATCGAAGGATCACTGGAGTGGTCGATTGGTAAACGCCGCCGCGAAGAAGGCGGTTTTCCGGGAGCAGAAAAAATACTTGAACAGTTTTCAACAGGCAATGTTGAGCGCAGAAGAGTTGGTATCCTGCCCACTGGTCGTGCCCCCGCACGGGAAGGAACAGAAATACTGGATGCTGATGATAATGTCATTGGTGTCGTAACAAGTGGCGGTTTCGGCCCCACATTTGGTGGCCCAATTGCAATGGGTTATATCCAAAGTAAATATTCAGAAAACGGAACAGAAATTTTTCTTCAGGTAAGAAAAAATAAACAGGAAGCAAAAGTCGCTTCCATGCCATTTGTTCCACAGCGTTATTATAGAAAACCAAAATAGAAGGGAAATGTTATGACAGTTTATTTTTCAGAAGACCATGAATGGATCAGTGTAGAA
The DNA here is from genome assembly GCA_038106445.1 of Kordiimonadaceae bacterium. Taxonomy (GTDB): domain Bacteria; phylum Pseudomonadota; class Alphaproteobacteria; order Sphingomonadales; family Emcibacteraceae; genus Pseudemcibacter. The sequence continues at coordinate 109,678 of JAYODU010000006.1, forward strand.
GGCAATATAGGCACGGTTGGTATCACCGATTACGCACAAAATGCACTTGGTGATATAGTATTTGTTGAGCTTCCTGAGAGCGGCGAGGAATTTGCCAAAGGTGACGAAGTAGCCGTTGTTGAATCAGTAAAGGCCGCATCAGAAATTTATTCACCCGTTAGTGGGGAAATTACGGACATAAATAAAGAATTGGAAGATAATGCTTCCCTCGTCAACACATCATCTGATGGTGATGGGTGGTTCTTCAAAATAAGTATTGCTGATGAAAGTGAACTTAAAGAATTGATGAATGCGAGTGCCTACAAAGCCTTCATTGGCGGACTTGAATAATTTAAGGTAACAAATATGCGTTATTTACCACTTTCTACTGATGATCGGGCACAGATGCTCGACACTATCGGTGTAAAAAATATCAATGATCTTTTTGTTGATGTTCCCAAGCATGCCCTGCTTGATGATCTTGTGGATTTGCCACTACATATGACTGAAATGGAAGTTGAGCGGAATTTTGCTGTGTTTGCCGCAAGAAATATTCCTGCGGGTTCCGTGCCCTTCTTTGTTGGTGCGGGGGCCTATCATCATCATGTGCCAAGTGCTGTGGATTATCAGATCCAGCGCGGTGAATTCCTGACGGCGTACACACCGTACCAGCCGGAAATTTCACAGGGAACATTACAAACACTTTATGAATTTCAGACACAGGTCGCACAGTTAACCGGAATGGATGTAGCAAACGCATCCATGTATGACGGGTCAACCGCATGCGGTGAAGCCGCACTAATGGCAAGTCGGGTTACCAAAAAGAATAAAATAGTCATCAGCGGTAATCTTCATCCGCAATATATCGAAGTGGTCAAAACCGCTACCAAATATACAGATGATGAAATTATTTTAAATGACCCTACGGTCAATAAAAAAGAAGACTTGCTCGCAAATGTAGATGAAGAAACAAGCTGCGTTATTGTTCAATATCCTGATTTTTTTGGAAACATTAATGATTACAGTCATTTGGCAGAAAAGCTGCATGAACAGAATGCTTTACTGGTCGTTGTCACAACCGAAGTCGTATCATTGGGTGCTATCAAATCACCCGGTGAAATGGGTGCGGATATTGTTGTTGGTGAAGGCCAATCAATCGGAAACGGTCTAAGCTTTGGCGGGCCATATGTTGGACTATTTGCCACACGTCAACAATATGTTCGGCAGCTTCCCGGTCGGCTTTGTGGTGAAACAGTTGATGCAGACGGTAAACGTGGCTATGTGCTGACACTTTCAACACGGGAACAGCATATCCGCCGTGAAAAAGCAACCAGTAACATTTGTACCAATGCGGGTTTGTGCACCCTTGCTTTTACCATCCATATGACATTACTTGGTGAAAAAGGCCTGCGACAGCTTGCAAAAATAAATCACGCGAGTGCCGTGAAGCTCGCAGGAATGCTTAAAGAAGTTGATGGTCTTAAAATCCTGAATGATACATTCTTTAATGAATTTACAGTAAAACTAAACAAAAATGCTGCGGATGTCGTTGAAGCCCTTGTGGAACAGGATGTGATCGCAGGACTTCCTGTATCACGGATGTATCCGGACAGGCCTGAACTGGCAAATGATTTGATCATTGCGGTAACGGAAACCGTATCGGAAGATGATATGTGTATTCTGGTCAGCGAACTTAAGGAGGTACTAAAATGATGAATAATCAGGGACGCCCAACAGGTGTAGAAAATTCCGGCACACCAAGCCAGAAATATCAAAGCTTCACAGGAAGCCGGGGACTTTCACAAGTGGAAGGTTTAATATATGAAATCGGTGATACCAATCGGAGCGGCGTTGATCTTCCGGAAGTGGATGATTTTGAAAACCGCCTGGGCGGCATGGAACGCAATCAGGAAATTGGTCTTGCGGGCCTTACCGAACCGGAAGCCATGCGCCATTATACCCGCCTTAGCCGAAAAAATTATGCCATTGATTTGGGGCTTTATCCGCTGGGTTCATGCACAATGAAACATAATCCGCGCCTCAATGAGAAAATGGCCCGCCTTCCCGGACTGGGCAATATCCATCCCCTGCAACCGGTGAGTACAGTTCAGGGCGCACTGGATCTTATTGATACACTTGCACATTGGCTTAAAACTCTGACCGGTATGCCGGCGGTTGCAATGTCACCAAAAGCCGGTGCCCATGGTGAGCTTTGCGGGCTTATGGTCATCCGTGCTGCACTTGAAGCCAGGGGTGATGCCAGATCAATCGTTCTGGCGCCGGAAAGTGCCCACGGCACCAATCCGGCTACTGCCACTTTGTGTGGTTACAAGGTTAAACCGATCCCGGCAACAAAAGATGGCCGTGTCAATCTGGCTGCGATGAAAGAAGCACTTGGCCCCGACGTCGCAGCTATTATGGTAACGAACCCGAACACCTGCGGGCTGTTTGAACGTGAAATAATTGAAATCGCAGAAGCGGTTCACGCAGTTGGCGGCTATTTTTACTGTGACGGCGCAAACTTTAATGCCATTGTCGGGAAAGTCCGCCCAGGCGATCTTGGTGTTGATGCTATGCATATTAATCTGCATAAAACATTTTCGACACCACATGGTGGTGGCGGGCCGGGTGCTGGCCCTGTCGTGCTATCAGAAGCGCTCGCCCCCTTCGCGCCACTGCCTTATGTGGTTGCAGGGGAAGAAAGTTTTGAACTTGTTGAGCATGAAGTAAAGGGCGGGCAAAGCTTTGGCCGTATGACAGCATTTCACGGACAAATGGGAATGTTCATCCGTGCTCTTGCCTATATGATGTCACACGGGGCAGATGGCCTTGCCAAGGTAGCAGAAGATAGTGTGCTAAATGCAAATTACGTGCTTGCGTCTTTGAAAGACGTAATGAGTGCAAGTTTTGAAGGCCCCTGTATGCATGAAGCGCTTTTTGATGATCGTTTCCTGAAAGATACGGGTGTAAGCACCCTTGATTTTGCCAAGGCAATGATCGATGAAGGTTATCATCCGATGACCATGTATTTCCCATTGGTTGTGCATGGTGCCATGCTGATTGAACCAACCGAATCTGAAAGCAAACAATCGGTTGATCAGTTTATCGGCATGATGTGTCATCTTGTTGAAAAAGCAAAAGCGGGTGAAAAAGAACGCTTCACCGGAGCACCCCATAACGCACCGCTTAAACGGCTTGATGAAACGGGTGCGGCCAGAAAACCTGTTCTTCGCTGGACACCGCAAATACCAGGCGAGGAAGCCGCAGAATAAAATGATTAAGGCCGGGTTATCCCGGCCTTTTTTTATTTTATGGTTTTAACATCCATCTCAAAAACATGGCAGTTTTTCAGCTTCCTGTCCCAAGTCAACCGTTTGTTAAGCGTTTCAAGCGCACGACCATAAAGATGCAGGTGCCTTGTCGCTTCGCCTTCTTTAATTTCGATTGCGTGAATATCATCTTTTAAAAGCGCGATGCCCTGACCCGGTTTTACAATAATCGTATCAGTCTGGGAAATCGGGCGGACGCCCGGCACGAGCGGGCCTTCTTCTTCCGGTGTATATACATAATTCACTTCTTCCCCCTCAACTGCGGTGACACAGGCCCAGGTAGTATGATTATGTGGTGGTGTATATTTGCCCTTATGCATAACATTCAGATAAAGCGCGTAGCTGTCATCATCATCCTTTGAAATCAGGTAGCGGTTCTGCACTTTTCCGTCTTCTTGCGGGGCAGGAAACTGATCCTCATCCCAAATTTCATCACGCGATGCAAAATCAATCATAACCTGCTTTATTTTATCAAGATTTTCACGACTTACATCCACAGGGTCCGCCATGCTCCTGACAAAAGCCATCACTTCTGCAACTTCAGCATTTCTTCTCGCTTCAACTGAACTCATTATTCACTTCCTTTATATTCAATTAATTTATCAGAAATTTCCTGGGCAAATTCATGAAAGGGCTGGGTTGATGTATTTGACATCATCACAAAACCGATATCAAGTTCCGGTATCATTATAATATAAGACTTAAAACCGTCATTACCACCATGGAATACGGTTTGATACCCACCCTGCATACGCCGCTGCCAGCTAAAGCCGACCTGTTCAAATTTTCCAAGCGCAGGTTGCCACATCGCATCCAGTGTTTCCTTTTTTAAAACACGGTTCCCATCCAATGTCCCGCCATTTAAATTAAGCATTACCCACCGGGACATATCATCAATATTGGATATCAGTGTTGAGCTTGGTCCGTGCATCCGGTTATATGGATATACATCGGCAACCCTAAGCCCGTCTTCATATGGCTGGTGAAGGCTGTTTAATTTTGTCATGTCAGCTTCCTGAATAAGAAGCGTACTGTTAATCATACCCGTCGGTATCAAGATATTTTGAAGCACGTAATCTTCAAATGATATACCCGCCGCCTTGGCGATCACATCACCAAGCAGTTCATAGCCGGTATTACAATACTGAAATGTGGTTTCCGGCTCCTGGGTAAGAAATTTGTGGGAAATAAAGTTTCGCACAAATCGTTCCAAGGCCTCTTCGCCATATTGCGGGTTATGCCACGGATCACTATCAAAATCCGGCATACCGGAAATATGGCTTGCAAATTGACGAATGGTAAGGTCTTTATACCGGTTGTCCACCAACACGAAATATGGAACAACATCAACAACGGGTTTATCCACATCAATCACCCCCTGTTCATGAAGCTGCATCAATGCCGTACCAACAAATATTTTTGTCACCGATGCCATGTGAAAAAGTGATTCACCATCTTCCGGTTCCTTGGTGTACATATTTTTGATACCAAATGCTTTTTTAAACAGAACATCATCTTTTGATACAACAGAGAACACAAAGCCCTGCACATTATGTTCTGTCATCATTTCTTCGATCAGGGGCGTAAATATGCGATCCAGTTCAGCATCATTTGCCAATGCCGGACCCGAAAAAAAACAAAATGATAATATGATATATAGAATCTTATTTTTCATGTACTCAATCCCTGTTACGCCACCCTCCCTTATTTTTTAATACGGCGCAGGCTTATTTGCAATAATTCCCCGGAAAAAGTTCCATAATTAATGCCGATTTTATTTGTGTTTTGCTTAAATAGCTGTCTTTACTTTTAATATCGATATTAAGGAGGGAGCAATGGCACCTCAAGTTTGGTTATCTTTTGCAGTCGCAACAATATTTCTGGTCACAATGCCGGGACCAACAATTCTCCTTACTGTAAGTTATGCATTAGGGCAGGGGAAAAATACCGCCTGGGCCACAGTACCCGGAGCCATCGTTGGCGATTTTATCGCCATGACCATATCATTAATGGGTGCTGGTGCCGTTTTAGCCGCATCCGCCACCCTTTTTACAGGACTTAAATTAATCGGCGCTGGATATCTGATCTGGATGGGAATACAGATGTGGCGATCAAAACCAATGGAAATTAACACTCAAAAAGTAAAAAATGTTACGCACAGAAAAATATTCAAAAATACTTTTTTGGTGACCGTCCTAAATCCCAAAGGGATCGTATTCTTTGTCGCATTTGTTCCGCAATTTGTTGATCCCGCTAAAGACACCTTCATCCAATTTGCGATACTGGAAGCAACATTTATTTTTCTGGCTGCAACTTCTGTACTGATGTGGGCATTACTTGCTAGTGTTATGCATTCCAAATTCAAGGAAGAACGCACACAGAATATCGTTAATAAACTTAGCGGAAGTTTCCTGATTGGTGCGGGTTTCCTAACATTGGCGGCAAAACGTTCAAGTTAATAGCCGGTTGACATTGACATCTGTTTACAGCTTTATAGGAAACCAAAGGGAGATAACAAATGCGTGGAATTTCAAGATCAATATATATTATTTTCTCAACTTTATTATTTTCATTTAATTCTTATGCGCAGGACGTACCCCCACAGGAATTACCACTGCTACATGATCTGGTAAAGGATGTTTCCGCGACACGAATTGAAGCAGATATTCGTAAACTTGTGAGCTTCGGTACACGTCATACCCTGTCTGAAACAAAATCCGATACCCGTGGTATTGGCGCGGCGCGGCGCTGGATATTCGCGGAATTTGAAAAAATAAGTGCTGAATGTGGTGGCTGCCTTGATGTCATGTATGTCAGCGATACCGTAACAGGAAACCGTATTCCCGAACCCACAGAAGTGGTAAGTGTTATCGCGGTCCAGCGCGGCGAGCTGGACCCTAATCGTTATGTCGCCATGTCCGGCGATATTGACAGCAGGGTTTCCGACCCCCTTAATGGTGTTGATGACAGCCCCGGTGCCAATGATAATGCATCCGGCATGGCCGGCGCAATTGAAGCAGCACGTGTTTTAAGCAAACATAAATTTGCAGGTTCCATCATATATATGGGGTTATCCGGCGAAGAACAGGGGCTTTTCGGCGGACAGATCGTTGCAAAACATGCCATTGATAATAACTGGAATTTTAAAGCAGTACTGAATAACGACATGATCGGTAACATTACCGGTATTAACGGTGTGACAAACAACACCACGGCGCGTGTATTTTCCGAAGGAACACGTGATGTGGAAACAGAGGAAGAAGCCCGCGAGCGCCGTTTCAGCGGCGGTGAAGTGGACAGTCCATCCCGCAATATCGCACGTTTTGTTGACAGACAGGCCGACAAATATATCCCCAATCTTGATGTGATGATGATTTACCGCCTTGACCGTTTCGGCCGTGGCGGTCACCACCGCCCGTTTAATGCTGTTGGTATCCCCGGGGTACGCATCATGGAAACCAATGAACATTATGACAGGCAGCACCAGGATATCCGCGTTGAAGACGGCCGTGAATATGGTGATGTTATCGAGGGAGTTGATTTCGATTATGCTGCAAAACTGACCGCGCTTAATATAGTAAGCCTTGCAGAAATGGCAGCCGCCCCACCTTTTCCGGCGGATGTTTCATTGCAGGGTGCTGTGCGTGCATCAGCGGTTATAAGCTGGACAAAACCTGAAGGTAAAATGGCAGAAAACCTTGCCGGTTATAAGGTTTACTGGCGCCTGACAGACGCCAATCAATGGACAAACAGTAAATATGTGGGTGATGTTGATACATATACATTTGAAAATCTGGTGATTGATAATTATTACTTCGGCGTGGTTGCCGTCGCTAAAGACGGCGCTGAAACGCCAGTGGTCTTTCCCGGCCCTATGGGGTCATTTGGCGGATATGAATGATAAAAGGCCGGAATTATCCGGCCTTTAAATTAAAACGAACAGTCCCGAAATACGTTTGAAATATCACCGTTCCAGGAACCGTGATAACAGTCAAGCATCCGTTGCGCCGTTGTTTTACCGCTTTCAACCGTATCAAAGAGAGGTTCAAGAAACACACGTTCATCATCGCCGCTGTTGTTTAGCTTTGCTCGCCTTTCAAGGCCGCCAGCAGATATATCAAGCATCTGTTTGGCAAGTCCCTGTACGCTTGTATTTCTAAAGGGCACTTTCAGCGCATCGCGCGGTACATTATCACGAAGCAATTGGTGTTCTTCGTGGGTCCAGTCCTTAATCATATCCCATGCCTGGTCAAGGGCTTCTTCATCGTAAAGAATACCCACCCAAAGGGCCGGAAGCGCACAAATGCGGCTCCAGGTACCACCATCAGCACCGCGCATTTCAAGAAATTTTTTAAGCCTTACTTCCGGAAAAATTGTGCTCATGTGGTCTTCCCAGTCCTTAATGGTTGGAATTTGGCCTTCAAAACCTTCTAATTTTCCATTCATGAAATCTTTAAAGGATTTGCCGGATACATCATGATAAGTGCTGCCGCGGTTCACAAAATACATCGGCACATTAAGAACGTGATCCACATATGCTTCAAAACCCATACCATCTTCAAATACAAATGGTAATATACCGCAGCGATCAGGATCGGTATCTGTCCAGATATGTGAACGATAACTTTGAAACCCGTTTGGTTTTCCTTCGGTAAAAGGGCTTGCTGCAAAAATAGCCGTTACATTTGGCTGCAGAGCCAATGAAACCCTGAATTTTTTTACCATATCGGCTTCTGATGAATAATCGAGATTAACCTGTATCGTACAAGTCCGAAGCATCATATCTAGGCCAAGATTGCCTTTTTTAGGCATATATGCGCGCATGATATTATAGCGCCCCTTTGGCATAATCGGAACATCTTCGCGTTTAGTGTTGGCGTTAAAGCCCATGCCGATATAATTAATACCAAGCTTTTTACTTACGGCCTGTGCCTGACGCAAATGGCTGTTGGATTCGGCGCAAGTCTGATGAAGAGTTTTAACCATGGCACCTGAAAGTTCAAGTTGGCCACCGGGCTCCAAGGTAACTGACTGCCCATCTTTTTTAAGGCCGATGATATATTCACCTTCCATAATGGGTTCCCAGTCAAATTCTTTTTTTAGAGCGTTTAAAATTGCCTTGATACTGCGCTCACCTTCGTAAGGAACGGGCTTTTGCGAATCGATACAATAAACAAATTTTTCATGTTCAGTACCGATCGTCCATTCCTCTTTCGGTTTTGAGCCGGAAGCGATGTAATCGATAAGTTGTTGTTTGGATTCAATTGGGGAGTTTTTGGATATGCCTGCCACGGTATTGCCCTCTTTTTATAGCCCTGAAATACGCATTTACGATCATGTGGTGTTTAAGGAAATAATGTCAATAGTCCGTCTCTTACTTCGTAACCACTTAATTGATTTAAAAAGCTCATGCCAAGCAATGACACATCAAGCTCACCCTGATTCACATTACCATCGACACTTTCAACGCGGATTGGCCCTACATTTATCGAATCAATTTTTACTTCCGCACTGAAGACAATACCGTTGGCTGTAGAGGCATGTTGATCAAATGTTAATTGATCAATTTCATAACCTATTTTTTCTGCATCATCCATTGTAAGAACGACGTGTGTGGCCCCGGTATCGACCATAAAATTAATATCCGTTCCGTTAATCTGCGCCTGAATATAATAATGGCCGCTCATATCTGGCCTAAATGTAATGGCATTCTCAATAATTTCACCACCAGCCGGATTAAATTCATTTCCAAGCCGGCTTGTACCGTTCCAAACTGAATAACCGAGCCCCAACACACCAAAAATTATCACCCAGCCAGCAACATTTCTAAGCGCCTGCCCGGGATCACTTACAATATGACCCACAAGGCCCGCACCAACCAATGCAAGCAATAAAAAGTCATACATAAGATAAGCCCCACGACCATCAGCATACCCGCTACCGACAACCCATGCTATTATAAGCACTACAAGCGCAACTGTGACCGCCAATATCAGAAAGCCTGCCATCGATTTTTTAGGGGGTTTTTCATTGCCATTAGATGGTGGCTTTCCCCATGGTGAATGATTTTGATCCCTCATGCGCCCCAATCCCCAAAATATACCTGCCATAATGTAAGTGCCGAAACCGCCGCCGTATCAGCCCTTAAAATCCGGGGACCAAGCGTAACCGCATAAGCATTTTTATGGTTTTTGATCATATCTCTTTCTTCCGGTGAGAAGCCCCCTTCCGGTCCTATCAATATTGCCCATTTGTCATAGTCCGGATTTATGTCTTTCATCTGCAATGCTTCCCCCTTTTCATCACAAAATAAAAGCCCCCGGTCAGCCGGCCATTCCCGTAATATATCTTCTAACGATATGAGATCTTCAATAAGTGGAACAGTCATCCTGCCTGATTGTTCTGCTGCTTCAATAGCATTGGCAACAAGTTTCTCAGGCTTAACACGGTCCAGGTTTGTCCGCTTTGTAACAACAGGTATGATTTTTCTAACGCCCAATTCGGTTGCCTTTTGGATGATATAATCAACCCGTGCTTTTTTAACCGGTGCATACATGTACCATAAATCAGGTTCGCTTGTCTGTCCTTCTATTTTTTGGCCAATCGCAATTGTTGTCTTCCCCTTTCCAACCTTTACGACCCGGGCATCCCATTCACCATCAAACCCGTTGAAGATAGTTAGCGTTTCATCCTCTTTCACGCGCAGTACATTGACCAGATAATGTCCCTGATTTCCTTCAATTAAATGCATATCGCCCTTTTTAAATCCACAATTGATATAAAGGCGCGTTCTGGGCTTTTTATTCGACATTTTGCCTCATATATTTATGATTATATTCATATGATAAACACAAGTCGCGTAATAACAAATGACAAAATTAGATGATCGTATAAAAAACGCACCAGAAGATACATTGAAGGAAAGTTGGGTTCATAAACTTGCTCCTGATTTTGCCTGGCCATATCTTCAATTGATGCGCGCGGATCGCCCGATCGGAACTTGGCTCCTGTTATGGCCTTGTTTTTGGTCTATTTTACTTGCGGGGCACTACCATGGTGCAACGAATGCACTTGCCAATTGGGAACTCCTGATATTTTTTGCCATCGGTGCTTTTGTGATGCGGGGTGCCGGTTGTGTGGTTAATGATCTTTGGGACCGTGAAGCCGATGCGCTTGTAGAACGTACAAAATCCAGACCGTTACCAAGTGGTCGTGTGTCTGTGACTGGTGCGTTTATATTTGCCTGTGCTCTTTCACTCATCGGCCTAATAATATTGCTTCTGCTAAACCGGTTTACCCAGATTATTGGTGTATCGTCACTTATCCTTGTTATCATTTACCCGCTTATGAAACGCATTACATATTGGCCGCAATTGATGCTTGGATTCACATTCAACTGGGGTGCGCTTATGGGATGGACTGCCGTGAGTGGGAAAATTGAACTTACTACGCTTTTACTTTATGCAGGGGGTATTTTCTGGACTCTGGGATATGACACTATTTATGCCCATCAGGATAGAGATGATGATGAACGGGTTGGCGTGAAGTCCACTGCTATACGTTTTGGTGACAAAACTGTCATCTGGGTCAGTGGTTTTTATATTATCACATTTGCTTTGTTTCTTGTCGCAGGCATATCAGCAGGACTTGGGTTCTCTTTTTACCTAGGCATAATTCCCGCAGGTTTCCATCTGGTATATCAAATTGTCAAACTTGATATTAATGACCGCGAAGGATGCCTTAAACTTTTCAAGTCCAATCATTATTTTGGAATGCTGTTTTTTGTGGCTATCCTTGCCGGATATATTTACGAGTGGTGATCGGCTATTAGCCCGTCCATAAATTTTTCAATTTTTTCAAATTGGACGGCACGCATGAATTTATCCCGATTTGGGTTTGGAGAATTTGTTCTATCTCTCAGTTTTTCTATAAGATATTCTGCAATTTCATCCTCATCATTGCTGACAAGCCCGAAATTATTATCGCGGATAATATCGGCGGCCTCGCCTTCGGTGCCACCAACAGAAAGAATTGGTTTTCCAGCACCGATATATTCAAACAGTTTTCCGGCAATAACACCGTTTTCGCGCTTGTCATCCCACCTTAGAAGCAAAAGGATGTCGGTAGCTGCCATAATACTATGCAGTTCTGATTGCGGGATATAAGTGCTGCATACAATCTGGCCTTCAAGGTTATTATCCTTTATCACTTTTCGTTGTTCGTCACTTAATTCATCTTTGCCGAATTCAGTATAAAGAAGTACCTTTACCTTTTTGGCATCCTCACCCATTTTTGCCAGAGCTTCAAATAATTTAAGCGGGTCGCGCTTTCCCTGATATAAAGCCCCGGCATAAAGAATGGTTAGATGATCCGGATAAAGGAATTTTGGTTTGATCTTTTCAAAATCATCCGGATCAAACCCGTTCATCGCCAGCTCAACGGCCATATTTCGCGCATCCTTTAATAATTTAACCCAGCTATCGGTTACGGTTATCAGTCCGCTGCAATTGGAAAGTACCCTTTTTTCGATAAACTTATCAATTTTTTTGCGTAGGTCCGATCCGCTATAATATCCGTGATCTGACCATAGATCCCTGTAATCCGCCACCCAGGGCACATCAATAATGCGCGCAAGCTTTGATGCAACAATAAGCGATGTAAAAGGGGGTACAGTTGTGAAGATGATATCGGGCGCCCAATGCTGAAACAGTTTGCGCCCTTCCCTTATTGCGGTTGGATACCAACCGATGGTTCTGTCCGGAATATTGGTTATTTTCCTGTAATAATAACTGAGTTTTGATTCTTCACCGACTTCTTTTTCCTGCTTATGCTCTATTTCTTCTAAAGTCGTTTGATTATCAGTCTTCTTTTTTTCCGTTTTTCCAAATAAATTTTTAAGCCAGTTCTTAACCTTAGATGGAAACGCATTAATATCCTTAAATTCAGTGAATATGATCTTGTCCATCGATATTTCAGGGGACAGGGATGTACCCTGGTCTTCCCGGATAGGTGACAGCACTTTTAACTCATGTCCTTGCTCCACAAGGTATTTGGCAAGTTTATTGACCCTACTTCCAGACACTGGCGCATAGGGCGGAAAAAACCTGAAACGATCAGTATTTTCAATGAAACTTCCTTTATTTTACCTTGGATTATTAATTTATATAGCAAACAAGAACATAAAAAGAAGTTAATTTTGGGAACTTCAAATGGCCCCTTCCTAACAAACGTCAATCAACTCTTGATTTCCGAACCATAATTGAGCATTGTGTCATATCTTTTGTAGGGAAAGGCTTGCAAAGCGACCTGTTTTCAAGCCTTATAAAAGGAAAAATTTTATTTAAAAAGTAAATCAGAGGGAATAATGACTGATATTAATCTAATAATTATTGGCTGTGGTGTTCTTGCGTTGCTCTATGGGGCTTATGCAACCAGAAGAGTGCTCGCCTTTGGTACCGGTAATGAGCGTATGCAGGAAATTGCGGGCGCTATTCAGGAAGGTGCCGCTGCTTATCTTAACCGTCAATATAAAGCTGTTGCCATTGTAGGGGTTGTTGTTGCAATCGCACTGGGAGCTTTGCTTGGCAAACATGTCGCTATTGGTTTTATTGCCGGTGCCGTTCTTTCCGGTGCAGCAGGATATATCGGAATGAATGTATCTGTTCGTGCAAATGTCCGGACATCACAGGCAGCATCTGAAAGTCTTGGCAAAGCACTTGACGTTGCCTTTACATCCGGCGCAATTACCGGAATGCTTGTTGTCGGTCTTGGTCTGCTTGGTGTGGCTGTATATTATTTTTATATGGTTTCAAGCGGGGCTGATGTACGTTACAACCTTGAAGGGCTAATCGGTCTTGGTTTTGGTGCCAGTCTTATTTCCATCTTTGCCCGTCTTGGTGGCGGTATCTTTACAAAAGGTGCCGACGTGGGTGGTGATATGGTTGGTAAAGTAGAAGCCGGTATTCCCGAAGATGATCCCCGCAACCCTGCGACTATCGCTGATAACGTCGGTGACAATGTTGGTGACTGCGCGGGTATGGCGGCTGACCTTTTTGAAACCTATGCTGTGACGGTTGTTGCAACAATGCTGATTGCTTCAAGTGCATTTGTCGAAAGTTCTGTGGATAATATGATGGTTCTTCCATTAATGATCGGTGGACTTTGTATTGTTGCATCTATATTCGGTACTTTCTTTGTGCGGCTTGGCGCTTCAGAAAACATCATGGGTGCCCTTTATAAAGGACTTGTTGCCAGTGCTGTGATATCGGCATTACTCATATTTGGTATGTTCCAAATGTGGGATATGTTCTCAGGCGCACAAATGGCAAGTGGTAAAATGCTGACCGCCATGAACCTCTATTGGTGTGTTCTTACCGGTCTTGGTGTTACGGCGCTTATTGTTTGGATCACCGAATATTACACAAGTACTGAATATCGCCCTGTTAGAGTAATCGCCGAGGCATCGGAAACCGGTCATGGAACCAATGTTATTCAGGGACTTGCCATTTCAATGGAAGCAACAGCGCTTCCGGTTATTGTAATTTCAGCGGGTATTTTCATTGCCTATGCGCAGGCTGGCCTGTTTGGAATTTCACTGGCTGCTACAGCGATGCTGTCCCTTGCCGGTATGGTTGTGGCACTTGATGCTTACGGCCCAGTCACGGATAATGCCGGTGGTATTGCTGAAATGTCTGATCTTCCGGAAGATGTCCGTAATACAACCGACAAACTTGACGCCGTTGGCAATACGACAAAAGCAGTAACAAAGGGATATGCCATCGGATCAGCAGCACTTGCAGCACTTGTGCTGTTTGCGGCCTATACAGAAGAAATCAGACATTATCTTCCGCAATATGCAAACATTACATTCCCACTTCAGGATCCCTTTGTTGTGATCGGCCTGTTTGTGGGCGGTATGCTTCCATATCTGTTCGCATCCATGTCCATGCTTGCAGTTGGTCGTGCAGCAGCCAGCGTTGTGGTTGAAGTACGCCGTCAATTTAAGGAAATTGCAGGTATTATGGAAGGCACCGCCAAGCCGGAATATGGCCGTGCGGTTGACCTTCTGACCAAAGCAGCAATCAGGGAAATGATCGTGCCTTCACTACTGCCACTTCTGGCGCCATTTGTGCTCTTCTTCGCGGCATATTTTGTGACTGGAGACATGGTCCCTGCATTCCAGGCGCTTGGTGCGATGCTACTTGGAACCATTGTAACCGGACTATTTATTGCGATTTCAATGACTTCCGGGGGTGGTGCATGGGATAACGCCAAGAAATATATCGAAGATGGTAACCACGGCGGCAAAGGCTCAGAAGCCCATAAAGCATCCGTAACTGGTGATACAGTTGGTGATCCTTATAAGGATACTGCAGGCCCTGCGGTTAACCCGCTTATTAAAATTACCAATATCGTGGCAATTTTGCTTGTTGCGATCGTGGCTAAATCAGGGATGGGATAAACACTCCCATTAAATTATTTAGAAAGCCTCGCCACTGGCGGGGCTTTTTTTATTAAAAAACATGCTGACAAGGCCGTCATAATGACTATATTGCGCCCATATTTACTGCTTCTAATTATGGGTATAACACATGCCATCAATCAACCTTATCAGCGCCGGTCTTAATCCGCCTGACGAAATAAATGTAATCATCGAAGTACCCGTTGGTGGTGCAGCTGTAAAATATGAAATGCATAAACGCAGTGGCGCAATTCTTGTTGACCGTATTTTACATACACCTATGCGTTATCCGGCCAACTATGGTTATATGCCACACACACTTAGTGATGATGGTGATCCGGTTGATGTGCTCGTTGTGGTGGGTGAACCACTTGTGCCAGGCTGTATTATCCGTGCACGTCCGATTGGCGTGCTGTTGATGGAAGATGAAGCAGGTGGCGATGAAAAAATCCTTGCTGTGCCAGATTTAAAAACGGACCCGACCTATAAAGATGTGAATTCACACAAAGACCTTCCTGAGCTTCTCCTTTTGCAAATACAGCATTTCTTTGAGCATTATAAAGATCTGGAAAGTGCCAAGTGGGCAAAAATCATCGGCTGGGAAGGACCGGAAACGGCAAAGCGCCTTATCAAAGAAGCGATCGAGCGCGAAATAGCATCCGTATCGGCCGCCCGGTAATTTTACACTTATCATTTTACATGATTTCTCCTATAAGAAGTCATGGCATATAAATCACTTAGAGACTTTATTGAACGTCTTGAAAAAGATGGAAAACTGGTTCGTATATCCGAGCCGGTTTCTGCTGACCTTGAAATGACCGAGATCGGCTGTCGAACACTTGAAAAAGGCGGGCCGGCGCTTTTATTTGAAAATGCCTTTAAGTGTGATGGCAGCAAGGCAACCATGCCTGTGCTTACCAATCTTTTTGGCACGGTTGAGCGCGTCGCAATGGGAATTGAAGCAACACCGGATGAACTGCGTTCTATTGGTGAAACGCTGGCCGAACTCAGGCAACCTGAACCACCGAGTGGTTTTAAGGATGCGCTTGATAAACTGCCGCTCCTTAAAAAAGCACTGACCATGAAGCCTAAAACGGTAAAAACAGGCCCGGTTCATGAAGTGGTGCTAACTGGCGATGATATTGATCTGAATGACTTGCCGATCCAGCGCTGCTGGCCCGGAGATATATCACCGCTGATTACATGGCCGCTTGTTGTATCCAAAGGCCCCGGGAAATTACGCGAAGATGATTATAATCTTGGTATTTACCGGATGCAGGTGCTCAACAAAACCCAGACCATCATGCGCTGGCTTAAACATCGTGGCGGTGCGCAGCAGCACCGCCGCTGGAAAACGGAAAAAACAGAACCATTACCGGTTGCCATTGTTCTAGGCGCTGATCCCGCAACCATTCTTGGCGCGGTAACGCCTGTGCCGGATACCTTAAGCGAATATCAATTTGCCGGACTTTTACGCGGCGAAAAAACCGAACTTGTGGATTGTAAGACAATTCCGCTGAAAGTTCCCGCTACCGCGGAAATCGTTATTGAAGGGCATGTGTCCCTTGATGATTACCGCGATGAAGGCCCATTTGGTGATCATACCGGTTATTATAACAGCGTTGAAAAATTCCCGGTTTTTACCGCAAGTGCAATAACAAGACGCAAGGACCCTATCTATCTTTCAACTTACACCGGAAAGCCGCCTGACGAACCAGCCATTCTTGGTGAAGCCCTTAATGAAATTTTTATCCCGTTATTACAGCAACAATTTCCGGAAATTGTTGATTTCTGGTTACCGCCTGAAGGGTGTTCTTACCGGGTTGCAGTTGTATCCATGAAAAAAGCATATGCGGGTCACGCAAAACGGGTCATGATGGGAGTATGGTCATACCTGCGACAATTTATGTATACCAAATTTGTTATCGTCGTTGATGACGATATTAATGCCCGCGACTGGAAAGAAGTAATCTGGGCCATGTCCACCCGCATGGACCCCGTGCGTGATGTAACACTTACTGAAAACACGCCCATTGATTATCTGGATTTTGCATCACCTGTATCCGGACTGGGTGGTAAAATCGGCATAGATGCCACCAACAAAATGGACGGCGAAACCAATCGCGAATGGGGAGAACTTATCAAAATGGATGAGAAAACCATAAAATCAGTGACAGATAAATGGTCAAAACTGAATATAAAACTGGAAGATGAATGACGAATAATAACAGTATGACACCGGCTCGCCTCGCCGAACTTGTTACCAAAGCGACTAAAGCCGGTGCTGATCACGCGGATGCCGTTTATTTCGAAGGCAAGTCTACGGCCGTCTCATGGCGGCTTGGCAAGTTAGAGGATATGGAAAGGTCGGAAAATTCCGATCTTGGCCTTCGTGTTATTATCGGAAAAAAACAGGCCATTGTTTCATCCAGCGATATGGCAGACAGAACCCTTGATGAACTGGTGGAACGTGCCATTGATATGGCAAAAAACACACCGCAAGACCCCTATTCCGGTCTTGCGGATAAAACACTCCTG
The DNA here is from genome assembly GCA_038106445.1 of Kordiimonadaceae bacterium. Lineage (GTDB taxonomy): Bacteria > Pseudomonadota > Alphaproteobacteria > Sphingomonadales > Emcibacteraceae > Pseudemcibacter. Next base: position 126,985 of record JAYODU010000006.1, read on the forward strand.
GCGCTTGATGATATTCCGGACCTTGATCTTTGTGATGAATATGAACTCGATGAAGAAAGCCTAAAAAACATCGCTGCAGAAGCCGAAGCACATGCCCTAGGTAAAAAGGGTATTACAAATTCGGAGGGTGCCAATACCAGCGTCAGCAAAGGCAACATCACACTTGCCAATTCGGACGGGTTCGTTGGGCATTACAGTTCCAGTAATTTTGGGTGTAGCATTTCGCTAATTGCCGGTGAAGGAACCCGCATGGAACGGGATTATGCATGGTCATCCCGCCGCCATTATGAAGATATGGATAGCCCATACAAAATCGCGGAAGAAGCGGTAGAGCGTACCCTGAAAAAGCTGAACCCGCGTAAAGTAAAGAGCTGCGAAATTCCGGTGGTCTATGATCCACGCGTATCCCGTTCGCTTATCGGCCACCTTGCCAGCGCAGTCAATGGTGCGGCTATCGCGAGAGGCACCAGCTTCCTTCTTGAAATGATGGAAAAACAAATATTCCCGAAAAACATTAACATCATTGATCATCCGCATATTTTACGCGGCCCATCATCACGCCCGTTTGACGGTGAAGGCGTGAAAAATGCACCGCTTGACATCATTCGGGACGGGATACTTAAAAACTGGATACTGGATAGCAGCAGCGCACGGCAACTTAAGCTGACCTCAAACGGGCGGGCCAGTCGCGGTACCTCCAGCCCGCCATCACCGTCCACAAGCAATCTTTATCTCGAAGCGGGCAGCGTATCCGTCAAAGACCTGATCAGTGATATCAAGCAGGGGTTTTATGTGACCGAAATGATCGGCAGCTCCGTTAACGGCATTACCGGGGATTATAGCCGCGGTGCCAGCGGGTTCTGGATTGAAAATGGTGAACTAAGCTACCCGGTCAATGAAATCACTGTCGCCGGGAACCTTAAGGACATGTATATGAACATGACAGCGGCCGATGATCTGGAAATTAAATATGGCACCGATGCCCCGACGGTTCGTATCAATAAAATGATGCTGGCAGGAAGCTAAAGAAAACTTCAAATTGGAGATCGGTCTTGGATCACTCAAATGATTTTGGCGCATTAAAAGGTTTAAGGGTCATTGAACTTGGCCAATTGATTGCTGGGCCCTTTTGTGGGCAATTGATGGCAGACCACGGCACGGAGGTTATCAAGGTCGAAGCCCCCGACCATGAAGACCCGATGCGCCATTGGGGACAAAAAGGGCCGCTTTGGTGGCCGGTTATTGCGCGCAATAAAAAATGCATCACATTAAATCTTCGCGTTAAAAAAGGGCAGGAACTCCTTAAAGAACTGGTGCGAAAAAGTGATTTAAAAATAAGCGGCGATGCTGAAAACCACTCCGCTATCTGAACGGCGACCGGGTTTGTTGGTATCCACGTAGCTTACACCCAGTTCAAATTGTTCAAATCCGACACTGGTGCCAACCCGCCAGTCCCATTTACTATCGCCGAAAAAGCCGTCTTCATAACCAAGATGAAGATCAATAGAAAAGGGCGTATCCGGCACGGTGGCGCGGGTATCATTGAAGAAATAAAAATTATCCTGATTGCCGTTATTATTCTGGCTTGGCATATAAGATAACCCAACAGCACTGGTTAGCAGGCCGAAATCCACCCCCACAGAACCATATGTTTCAAAATATGTCGCGTTTGTCCCGCCGGGATAAACATAGGCGGTCACGCCGAGATCAAAAATAATACCATTGGATTCAGTGCTATAACCGCCGTAAAAATTTGTTTCCACATCGGAACCACGAAAATCCGAAACGCTTGAGCCGAATGCACCCAAATAAAACCCACTATTATGATACCAGTCAATACCGCCCTGCACAGCGATATCATTATTAGATTTTGATACCCCACGAAAACGATAATCGCTTTTAAGCGCTGCATTGAGCGCAGTTTCGCCGCCTGCGACTTCCATTTGTGCATGGCTTATCGCCGGCATCAAAACTACCAAAGATAACAAAGCTGAAATGATGTACCTGAACATCTATATATCCTTTTATTCTATACCAAGGGCGACACCAGCGTTAAGCCGTTTGCCGCACCAGTTCATACCCCAGTGAAGATGGGGTCCTGTTGCCCGGCCCGACATGCCGACAGTACCGATCGGGTCACCCTGTTTTACCATATCGCCTTCTTTGGCAATCGCGCGTTCCATATGGGCATATACGCTGCTTATGCCATGACCATGATCAATCACCATGGTGTTTCCGGTAAGATACTGGTCGCTGACCAGTGTTACCCTGCCCCCTAAAGGTGCCACAATCAAGGCGCCCTGCCCCGGTGCGATGTCAAGCCCGGTATGGGGTGATCTTGGTTCGCCATTCAGGATCCGGTGCGACCCAAAACGGCCGCTTATCCGTCCCTCAACCGGCCAGATCATTTCTTCCCTGAAATTCTGAAGGTCACTGTTGATAGCTCTGACCGCACGAACATCGGCGGCATCCTTGGCGATGCGTTCCTGTACTGCCTTGGGCGGGGCAACATATTTCGGCGGTAGTCCTGTTACTTCCTCCACTTCATAATCATGAGGAAGAACATCAAGATGATACATGGTATGTCCGCCAGCCATATGATCAACTCGAATATTGGCAACAGGTTTATACTTCCAGCTAAGCCCGATGACAAAATAACCGTCCGGTGAAGTTTTAACGCGTTCGCCGTGGAAGGTAACCTTATCGCCCACTGCCACTTTACCAACATAATAGCCGCCCTGTTTAAGCGGTTCCTTCATTCCCAGATCATTTTCTGCAAACGCCATCGCCGGCATAAGAAACATTATGATTAAGAAAAATTTTCTCATAAAAGCTGTCCCTGCTCCCCGGCGGTTTGGGCAGTTTTCTTCTTTGGGGTGGTTTTTTGGTTTCCAGCAACGACATCCACTTTTCCATCCCGAAATTCAATACCAAGTGCCGCACCGGATTTAATATTTTTACCGTCGCTAAGCGCTTTACCCTTTTCATCACGCACGACGGCAAAACCACGTTCAAGCACACTTTGATAGCTAAGGCTTTCCAAAAGCCGGGCAGGACTTTCAAAATCACTTCGTTTTATTGCAATACCACGTATGGCTGCGCGTTTCATTCTGTCTACACCTGAGTTTACTTGTTCCATTGCTCTTTTAATGTCTGTTTTTATTGTTTCCACCCTTAACGACCGGTTAACGGCATCAAGCTTCATCGCTTGACGTTCAACACCAATTCTAAGGGCTCTTGGCAGTCTGTCACTCAGTTCATCAAACCGCTGCATGGAAAGACTAAGCAGTTCTGCCGGTTTCGGGATCCCGCGGCCTAAACCCTCCACTTGCTGTTTAAGGTTATTTAAATAGCGGCTTGTGGCTTTTTCATGACGGATATCAAGATCCCTAACCGTATAGATAAGGTCTTCCCTAACCGGCACGGCCCGCTCCGCCGCCGCTGTCGGTGTCGGTGCACGATAATCGGACACATAATCAATAAGCGTAGTATCGGTTTCATGTCCCACCGCCGAAATCAGTGGAATTTTTGAGCGTGCAGCAGCGCGCACGATCACTTCTTCATTAAAACACCAAAGGTCTTCAAGACTGCCACCCCCGCGGGCGATAATAAGAACATCCGGTCTGGGGATACTCCCCCCAATTTCAAGCGCGTTAAACCCGTCAATTGCATCTGCAATCTGTTTTGCAGCACCTTCCCCCTGCACAAGCACCGGCCAGACAAGCACATGGCGTGGAAAGCGATCTGACAAACGATGTAAAATATCCCGGATCACCGATCCGGTTGGTGACGTCACGACACCAATGACTTCGGGCAGGTATGGAATTTCAACTTTGCGGCTCTGATCAAAAAGCCCTTCGGCAGCAAGTTCCTTTTTTCGTTTTTCCAGAAGTGCCATTAAGGCACCCTCTCCGGCCACTTCCATCTTATCAATAATAATCTGATACTTTGACCGCCCGGGATAGGTTGTAAGCTTTCCTGATGCAATGACTTCAAGCCCGTCCTCAGCACGAAATGAAAGCTGTCCGGCCATCCCCTTCCACATCACGCCGTCAAGTACGGATTTATCATCTTTAAGCGCAAGATATACATGCCCCGACGCCGCACGCTTAAGGCCGGAAATTTCCCCCCTTACCCTTACATAACCGAACTGATCCTCGACCGTGCGTTTAAGAGCCATACTGATTTCGGTAACAGAATATTCCTGGGCATTGCTTTGTAATGGTTGGTTATCAAACGGGTCGTCATTCATCAGGTTTTGGCTCATTGCTTTCTTGCTTCTTATGCCTGCTATGATACAAGAGAGTAAAAGATTTAAAAAGGAAATAGCGTAATGAATATTCTGGTCATTGGTTCTGGCGGTCGCGAACATTCCCTGACATGGAAAATCGCCCAGTCCGACCTTGTGGGCGATCTTTATGTAGCATCAGGAAACGGCGGTATGGAAAATATCGCAATCTGTGTTGATCTGAACGCCGAAAATCATGATGAGATTGTTTCCTTTTGCCATGATAAAAACATTGAATTTGTCGTGATAGGACCGGAAGCACCTTTAGTTGGTGGTCTTTCGGACCGTTTAATATCAGAAAATATTATAGTTTTTGGGCCTAGAGCAAACGCTGCAATTCTTGAAGGTTCAAAAGGGTTTACCAAAGATCTTTGTACAAAATATAACATCCCCACCGCAGCTTATGGCCGGTTTAAAAACGCGAACGACGCCAAAACGTTCGTTGCCGATAAAGGGGCACCAATCGTCGTCAAAGCAGATGGCCTCGCTGCCGGTAAAGGCGTTATTATTGCACAGACTATTGAGCAAGCAAATGCAGCTATAGATGATATTTTCGGTGGACAGTTTGGTGATGCAGGAGCCGAGCTTGTGATTGAAGAATTTCTAAGCGGTGAAGAAGCCAGTTTTTTTGTACTGACCGATGGTGTAAATATCCTCCCCTTTGGCACAGCACAGGATCACAAGCGTGTCGGCGAAGGGGATACCGGGCTTAACACAGGAGGTATGGGGGCATATTCACCGGCGCCTGTCATGGATGATGAAATGACACAGCGCACCATTAATGAGATTATCATACCTACTGTTAAAGGAATGGCAGCAGAAGGCCGTCCCTTTAAAGGGGTTTTATTTGCAGGGTTAATGATCACTGAAAAAGGGCCGGAACTGATAGAATATAATGTCCGGTTTGGGGATCCGGAATGTCAATGTCTTATGATGCGGCTTAAATCTGATATTGTTCCATTATTGATGGCCTGTGCAGACAGTACACTGGATAAAATATCCGCCGAATGGTCGGAAAATGTATCATTGAATGTGGTTATGGCAGCCAATGGATACCCCGGCAGTTATAAGAAAAATACCGAAATCAGAAACCTTGAGCAGGCAGGTGCAGCAGATAATATCATGATCTTCCATGCCGGCACAAAAAAGGACGGTGACAGGATCCTAGCCACAGGCGGACGGGTGCTCAATATCACATCCGTTGCCCCATCGGTAACCCAAGCAAAAAATGATGCCTACAACGCACTGGATAAAATTGACTGGCCGGAGGGTTTCTGTCGCCGGGACATCGGTTGGCGTGCCGTAGAGCGGGAAAATCGGTAACCATATTCTACTTTCATTATTTGTTACGTTTTTGTTGCACTTTTATGACAATGATGAAATCATAAAATCAGTCTTTCACTGATTCTCAAGGCCCATCATCATGACCGAAACATCACAGACTGATACCGATAATTTACTGTCTCAAACCGCAACAGCAACATTTTTACAATGGCTGGGAATTGCAATACTTGTTTATCTATTAATCAGTGCAGTCGGGATGATCGGTGACGGTTTTAAAGGTGCTACCAGCGGACAGGCGGACGAACTTTTTCAATTTGCCACCAATCCGTTTATGGGACTTATCATCGGTATTCTTGCCACTGCGATGATCCAGTCTTCATCAACCGTTACATCCATTATTGTTGGACTTGTTGCTGGCGGGCTGCCAGTTGAAACTGCCGTTCCGATGGTTATGGGCGCCAACATTGGTACAACTATTACAAATACTATCGTTAGTCTTGGTCATGTAAGAGTTGATAAAGAATTCAGACGCGCTTTTGCATCCGCTACAGTGCATGACTTTTTTAATGTAATGGCAGTGATAATATTTTTACCAATTGAAATTCTGTTTCATCCGCTTGCAAAAATTGGTGGGTTATTAGCAGGATTATTTGTTGGTGGTGAAGATATGAGTGTGAAAGGATTTAACTTTATCAAACCAGCAACAGCACCTGTAATTGATGCATTTAGCAATATTTCAAATATGATTGCCGAAAATGTGGCGTCAATATTGCTGATAATTTTTGGTATTATAATTATTTTTCTGGCAATTACCCTGATCGGCAAATTACTTAAAAAACTTATGGTCGGTCGCGCAAAAGTTATCATGCATCGTGCAATCGGTAAGGGGCCAATAACAGGTATTTTTTCAGGGGCCATTGTTACTTTTTTGGTGCAGTCATCATCAACAACGACCAGTTTGATGGTTCCATTAGCAGGAAGCGGCGTTTTCAGACTTAAACAAATTTATCCTTTTACGCTTGGGGCCAATATAGGAACCACGATAACAGCACTCCTCGCCGCAACAGCAATTTCGGGTGAAACAGCCGTTTTTGCGCTTCAAATAGCACTGGTTCATCTGTTATATAACACATTTGCAGTTTCCTTGATTTATGGTGTTAGTGTATTAAGAAATATGCCGGTACACGGTGCGTTATGGCTCGCAAAAGTGGCGACAAAAAGAAAAAGTATTGCGCTGGCATATATTTTAGGGGTTTTCTTTGGTATCCCGGCATTATTTATTTTTATTACTAATCAATTTTAAGGATGTGAATTTATTATGTCCAAAAAAGAATATGAACATATTTCAACCAAAAGGCTCAGGAAGCTGGTTAAGCGCACAAGCAAGACGCTTTCGGAAATGCAGGAAGAGCTGGATAGAAGGTATCTTGAAGAACAGCATTCGGAGATAGATCATCTTGAAGATCATCTTGATGAAGCAGAACATGGTCTTGCAAACTTCTTTGCATTTTTCAAAGAAGTTATGGGCGATAAGAAATAATTTTATTCCAAAATTTCTTTTACGTCGCCTAATCCCTTGGAAGAGACAATATGAATATCCCGCTGCGGGAATGGAAATTCAACACCGGCTGCTTTAAACTTATTCCAGATCGCCATATAAACATCACTGGCAATATTTGTTACGCCATTTTCGCTGTCTCTGATCCACATTCGAAGTTCAAGATCAACACCATTATCACCAAAGCCCTTGATCAAAACGCGTGGCTCTGGATTTCTTATAACACGCGGCGTTTCAATTGCTGCTTCCAACATCAGTTCCATGACCTGTTCAAGATCGCTGCTATAGGCTACATTAACCGGCAAATGCCGGCGAACTTTATTATCTGAAAATGTCCAGTTGATAACTGGTTGCGTAATGATATCTTCATTAGGCACCAAATGTTCCCTGCCATCACGGGAAATCACCGATGTATATCGTGCCGCCAGTTTATTTATCCGCCCATAGGTGCCGGAAATTTCAATGACATCCCCCGGCTTTATGGATTTATCAAGTAGAAGGATTACACCGCTGATAAAGTTGGAAACAACTTTCTGAAGACCAAAACCCAGACCAACACCGATTGCACCACCAAAGACTGCGAGCGCCGTCAGATCAATACCCATGCTTGATATGGCAAAAAGGAAAGCAAGTACAACAAGTACAATACGTGAAAGTTTGCTTAGCAACACGCGTGCTGATGGTGTTACCGTCGGCGCATCCCTTAGCTTTGCATCAATAACCCCGGAAAGAAACAATGCCGCATAAATAAGCACAACCATAGTAGTTATGCCCGTAATAATCCCGAGAATACTTATGATCGTAGTGCCAAATGTAACGGTTGTTTCTGACAGCAGATTTAATAAAGGTGTAAGAAGACCAAAAATATTAAGTATGGCGCCTGTCCAAAGCACAATACGTACAATCCTGGATAAGGTTTCACTTTCGATCATGTTGGTAAATAAATTAATGGCTATCCAAAGTGAAATCAGCGTCCAAGCCATCCGAAGAAAAATTATCGGTGTTGCCAGCTGCTCTGCTACCTGCCAGGCTGTAAAAACAAGTATCCACCAGATTATTGGTAAATACATCGCTTTAGCGGTTTTTTCTATTCGTTGATAAAACACCCTATCCGCGAAAATCTTGTCTAAAAATGGGCTAAGCGATCGATTGGCCATATAGCTGATCAGGAACAAAACACCCACTATTGCCAGTTGCGTTATGCTTTCATAAGTAAGTAGATTGGTTTGAATCCATGTTACGATAATATTGTAGTATTCAACAGCCAACGCTATCAGATTATCCACTGAAAACATTCCTGTATCTTCCATTTATCTTCTATCCCTAAAAAAATCCTTGAGGAGCACAGATGACGCTCCGGACATGATCTCACCGTAAATTTCCGGCTTATGATGACAGCTTTTTGCATTAAAAACAATCGCCCCGTTCTCAACACCACCACCTTTTTTGTCACTCGCACCAAAATAAAGCCGTCTGATCCGTGCAAATGAAATTGCCTGCGCACACATGGGGCATGGTTCAAGCGTTACATAAAGGTCACAATCGGTCAGTCTTTCACTTTGCTTTTTTTGACAGGCTTCCCTAATCGCCAGCATCTCCGCATGTGCCGTAGGGTCTTTCATTTCCAGAACACGGTTGGACTGGGTGGATAAGATCACATTTGCTTTGCTATCAACGACAACTGCACCGACCGGTACTTCACCGCGCTTACCTGCTTCTTTCGCTGCCTTAAGCGCACTTGCCATATATATGTTTTCTGTTAAGGACATAATTATAACTTGCTAAAGCACCTTAAAAAGGTCAAGCAAAGATTGCAATTTCAAAATCTTAGCCTATGTTGTGATTATTATGGATACAAAAGATATAAATAAGGGCGAGCGCATCGCCAAAGTACTCGCAAGAGCAGGAATAGGCTCCCGCCGTGCTGTGGAGCGTATGATCGAAGCGCGTATGGTGAAAATCAATGGACGCATTATCGATAGCCCTGCAACCCTGATAACAAGTGTTGAAGGTATTACAGTAGACGGTCAGAAAGTAAATGAACCCGAAGAAACACGCCTTTGGATATATCATAAGCCGACCGGAAGACTGACCACCTATCATGACCCTGAGGGACGACCAACCATATTTGAAGCATTGCCTGCCAATATACCGCGCGTCATTGCTATCGGACGCCTTGATTTAAATACGGAAGGCTTGCTGCTTCTTACCAATGATGGTGAACTTGCACGGTGGCTTGAACTTCCGTCGACTGGCTGGATAAGAACCTATCGCGTACGTGTAAATGGTCGTTTCCATCATAAGCGGCTTGAAGAAATAAGCAAAGGCGTCACCATCGAAGGAATAAATTACCGTAGCGTGGATATCAAACTTGATGAACGCAAGGAAGGTGTCAATCAATGGATGACCGTCAGCATCACCGAAGGTAAAAACCGCGAGGTAAGAAAACTGCTGGAATATGCCGGCATGACTGTAACCCGCCTTATCAGAGTATCTTACGGACCATTTGAACTGGGAAAACTTCAACGCGGCAGTGTTGAAGAAGTAACCCTGCGATTGCTAAAGATAAATTGCGGTGATTATTTTAAAAAAATCGGTATCAGTCTTCCTGAACCGGAAGTCACAAGAAATAAAACTAAAACAAGGGGCAAGGGTTGGGCAAAAAGCAAGCCGAAGAAAAATGCAAAACCCAAACGAAAAAAACAAATTCGAAGTAAAACCGAATGAGAATAATTGGTGGCAAATTTAGAGCGAAGAAACTGAATACACCATCTTCTGATCACATTCGTCCAACAACCGATCGTATGCGGGAAACACTTTTTAATATGTTGGAACATGGTACAGGCCTCGGGATTAGAGGATCACGCGTACTGGATTTATTTGCGGGCACCGGCGCTTTGGGGATCGAAGCCCTATCACGCGGTGCAAAAAAGGTAACTTTTGTCGATAATGATCAGGACTCTCTAAAACTTATAGAGAAAAACCTTTCAGCATTAAAAAATCCGAATAACACACGCATCCTTAATAAAAGCGCACTGACGATCCATCAGAATGAAGGACCGTTTGATGTTATTTTTATTGATCCCCCCTATAGAAAAAACCTAATTATACCTACCCTGACGAACATCATTGATCAAACCCTGCTCAATAATAGAGGGATTATTATGATTGAATATGCAAGTGATGAAACACTTGATATTCCCACTCATTACCAGGAAGTTAAGAACCGTAAAATGGGAGATGCCTGTTTCTCCCTGCTTATTGCCTCTACTTAACGTCGGCCAAAAAGCTTTTCAACATCTGTAAGTTTTAGTTCAACATATGTTGGACGGCCATGATTACACTGACCAGAATGTGGTGTTGCTTCCATTTCACGAAGTAACGCATTCATTTCTGCTGTTGTCATACGACGTCCCGCCCTTACGCTACCGTGGCAAGCCATTGTACTACATACTTCTTCAAGTTTTTCTTTTAAGGAAAGTGCCTGGTTAAGCTCCGCGAGCTCGTCGGCAAGATCCCTGATCAAACCTTTTATATCCGTATTTCCAAGCAGCGCGGGAAACTCTCTGACGACGATCGCATCTTCACCAAAAGGCTCAAATAAAAGTCCTAAATTTTCCAGCTCCTCCTGCCGCGTCAGCAATCTTTCCACAGCAGATTGTTCCAATTCCACGACTTCTGGAAGCAGTAAGACTTGTCTTGGTACATTTCCACCATCAATATATTTTTTCATACGCTCATAAACCAGTCTTTCATGCGCGGCATGCTGATCTACAATGATGATACCGTTTTCAGTTTGCGACACGATGTATGTTTCATGAAGCTGGCCGCGTGCGGCACCCAGCGGAAATTCAGATATATTCTCTGTTATCTGTCCCAGATCACCATTACCTGTTTCCAGAATCTCATTTCGACCCATCGGCGGTGTAAGCGATTGGCGAGGCTCACTTAAAGGTGCATGGTAAACATAGCTGCTCTCAGACAAACCCGTACTCGGTCGCGAAGGAGGAATTTGAAAATTTTGTTGTCTGCCACCATGAAAAGGCATTGTAGGCGTATTGGTATTAAATGCGCCCAGCGCCGCATTTGAAACCGATGTGGAAGCACGGTGCCCAGCTTCCGCAAGTGCATGGCGAAGCGCACCGACAATTAATCCTCTGACAATACCACTTTCACGAAAACGTACCTCGGCCTTTGCAGGATGAACATTAACATCTACCATGTCTGTTGGAACTTCCAGAAATAATGCTAGTACGGGATGACGGTTTCGCGCCAGAAAGTCCATATATGCCCCACGAACAGCACCGGCAAGCAGTTTGTCTTTAACGGGTCTGCCATTTACAAACAAATACTGATGCAGCGCATTACCGCGATTGTAAGTCGGAAGCCCCGCAAAACCATGAAGCACGATATGATCTCTTTCAGCATGTATTGGAAGTGCATTATCTGTAAACTCAGAACCTAATATTGCACCCAGCCGTCTCAGAGGGCTATCAAGAAGCTCTCCCTGGGTAGCGGACACCTGAAAAACACGACGGTCATTATCATAAAGCGAAAAAGCAATATCTGGATTTGCCATCGCAAGTCTTTTTATAACATCATTCGCCTGTGTAAGTTCTGTTCTATCTGTTTTGAGGAATTTTAAACGTGCCGGTGTTGAAAAAAACAAATCACGTATCTCAACATGAGATCCTTTATCAAGTGCCGTCGGCTCTACTGGTGACTTCCTGCCACCTTCAATTGTAATTTTCCAGGCCTGATCGCTGCCATCAGCACGACTTTTAAAACTAAATCTGCTGACTGAAGCAATTGACGGAAGAGCTTCACCGCGAAAACCCATTGTTATAATATTTGATAAATCATCTTCCTGTAATTTTGACGTGGCGTGACGTTCAACCGCAAGCATCAGGTCATCGGGCGACATCCCGTGACCATCATCCGTGACACTGATAAATTTCTTACCACCATCAACCATTACGACACGGATATTATGGGCACCGGCATCTATCGAATTTTCCACGAGCTCTTTCACCGCGCTTGCTGGACGTTCTATAACTTCACCCGCGGCGATCTGATTGATGGTATTTTCTGATAGAAGGCGTATGCCCAAAACCTACTACTCCGTGTTTATAGCTAAATTATGACTAAGGCGGTCACGACCACGAAGTAAACGCATTCTAACTTTCGCCAAATAATGCCCGTTTTGCTATTTCTTGTGGCTCAACAATCTCATCCAGATCCGTATAGGGTCCATCAGGGGTTAGATGTAAGTCAGGCGGCATGGATAGTGGCCGATTTTTAAGCACCATAAATTCATCCGGAGCATTTTTTCCGCTGCAACCGGATATCATCAGGCTACATAGGGAAACCGCCAAAAGGATCAAAGTATTTTTAATAACCATAGATTTTAATCTTCTTCAGTTTGTTTATCAGCTTTACTGCCGAATGACGAATTAAATACTAATAGCACAGCACCAATAAATATGAAACTGTCTGCTACATTAAAAACAGCGAAATACCAATTTTCCCAATGAAACTGGAAAAAATCTGCGACTGCTTCAAATACCAAACGATCATAAATATTCCCAATTGCACCACCAATTACAAGCCCTAAAGAGCATGCCAGTAGCTTATTTTCAGCTTTAACGAGCCAAATAATTAGCACACAAACGATCAGCAAATTTAAGGCTATTAGTGGCCATCTTCCAAAACCGTCCAGAAAACCAAAACTGACACCGCGATTCCAGACCATAACAACATCGAAAATTGGCAATATTTCGACAACCCCCTTATTAGGCAGTTCAAAAATGTCAATAAACCACCACTTACTAATTCTATCGATAACAAATGCCAGAAATGCTACTAATCCGCCATATCCCAGCATTTCTATAGTGCCTCAACCGCATCAGCACAGCGCTTACAAATATCCTCATGGCCGGGTATGGTTCCTACTTCAGGAAGAACCTGCCAGCAGCGCTCACACTTACCGCCATCTGACAATCTACTGACCACCGCAATACCGGTCGTATCTTCCGTGGTAAAGGCACCTTCCGGTGCTTTACCAACCATCATGGAAGCCGTAGATGTAATGCTCACTTCTGCCAGATCAATATTCTCAAAAGCCGTCAGATAACTTTCATCAATAACATAGACATCCACATGTGCCTGAAGACTGGAACCAATACGCTTTTCTTTTCTTTCAATTTCAAGTGCGCCGGTTACAACCTTTCGTAATGTCCTGATTTTTGACCACTTTGCACCTAGTGCACCATTTTTCCATTCCGCCGGAATATCATGAAATGTTTGAAGATGGACACTATCATCATCCGAAGGAAAACGTGACTGCCAAATTTCTTCAGCGGTGAATACAAGAATTGGGGCAAACCATTTGGTCACCGTTTTAAATACTTCATCCAGTACAGTCCGGACAGCACGCCGACGATTAGTCATTTTACCATCGCAGTAAAGCGCATCTTTTCTTATATCAAAATAAAAAGCCGATAAGTCCACCGCACAGAAATTATATAATGCGTTATAAACCCGATGATAGTTATAATCATTAAACCCGCTTCGCACTGCCTGATCCACTTCCGTAAGACGATGAAGAACCCATCGTTCCAGCTCAGGTAATTTGTTATATTCAAGGAGCTCAGCTTCGTCAAAATCGGCAAGGTTACCGATCATAAAACGCATCGTATTGCGAATTTTACGATAAGCTTCCGCCTGATTATTAATAATTTCATCACCAATGCGATGCTCGTTAAAATAATCTGTTGAAGTTACCCAAAGTCGCAGAATATCAGCACCATACTGATTTATGATTTTCAGCGGATCTACACCGTTTCCTAGCGATTTAGACATTTTCCGACCGTCTTTATCGACAGTAAACCCATGTGTAAGAACCTGATCATATGGTGCATCACCGCGCGTACCACAACTTTCAAGAAGGGAAGACTGAAACCAGCCACGGTGCTGATCTGTCCCTTCCAGATAAAGGTCAGCACTACGCTTTCCTTCGCCGCGACTTAAATCACCCCGTTTTTCAATTACAAAAGCGTGAGTTGAACCGGAATCAAACCATACATCAAGAATATCCGTTACCTGTTCATAATCAGCCGCATTATATTTATTGCCCAGAAGTTCCTGTGGGTCGGTCGTGTACCAGGCATCAGCACCGCTTTCTTCCACCGCTTTGGCAATGCGTTCGTTAACGTCTTCATCTTTGAGCAGCTCATTCGTTGCCTTATTGACAAATACAGTTATTGGCACACCCCAGGCCCTCTGACGCGAAATAAGCCAATCAGGACGGTCCGCAACCATGGCATTTATACGGTTCTTTGAATTTTCAGGAACCCAGCGCACAGCATCAATTGCCTTCATTGCCTTATCCCGCAGTTGATTTGATTCCATTGAAATAAACCACTGCTGCGTGTTTCTGAAAATCAGCGGTGCTTTTGATCGCCAGCTGTGTGGATAGCTATGTACAATTTTGTCACGCGCAAGTAATGCACCTATGGTCGCCATTTCTTCGCAGATATGATCGTGAACTTTATAAACATGTTCACCGGCAAACATAGGAACATGATCATAATAAAGGCCACCTTCATCAACTGTAAATGGAGTTTCAAGGCCAAACTGCTGCCCAACTTCGAAGTCTTCCGCACCATGGCCCGGTGCAATATGAACAAAACCTGTTCCGGCATCGGTCGTAACATGAAATCCTTCAATTACCGGGACATCAAAATCATAGCCCTTTCCGTACCACGGATGGTGACAGATAGTTCCTTCAAGGGCACTGCCCTTAAATGATTCGAGTTCCTTGTGTCTTTCTATACCTGCGCGGTCAAAAAATACGCCTAGCAAATCTTTGGCAAGTACCAGTTTTTCACCCACCTTAACATGTGAATTCTCCGAAATATCGGTCACTTCAATCAAGACATATTCAAAACCCTTACCATATGCGATTCCCCGGTTTCCGGGCATTGTCCATGGGGTTGTCGTCCAGATAACTATTTTACTGCCCACTATGGCATCTATTTGGGACTTTACGACATTAAATCCTATATCGATCATATGTGATGTATGATCCATATATTCTATTTCTGCCTCGGCAAGAGCCGTTTTTTCCACAACAGACCACATGATCGATTTGGAACCGCGGTAAAGACCACCATTCATCAGGAATTTCAGGAGTTCGCGCACGATTTGCGCTTCACTCTCAAACTTCATGGTTAAATATGGATTGTACCAATCACCGAAAATACCCAATCTCTGGAATTGTTCCTTTTGAACGCCAACCCATTTTTCAGCAAAAGCACGGCATTTCTTACGAAATTCTACAGGATCAACTTCATCTTTATTTTTACCTGCATCTTTATATTTTTTTTCAATCATCCATTCTATTGGAAGACCGTGGCAGTCCCAGCCGGGAACATAGGGCGCGTCCTTGCCCATCATCTGCTGTGTACGTACGATAATATCTTTCAGTATTTTATTCATCGCGTGGCCCATATGAATATCACCATTGGCATATGGCGGGCCGTCATGGAGAATGAAGCGTTCATGACCATCGCTTGATTTTCGAATACGGTCATAAATAGCAATATCGTTCCAACGGTCAAGCCACTGGGGTTCACGGTTGGGTAAATTTCCTTTCATCGGAAAATCCGTTTTAGGAAGGAAAATTGTATCACGATAATCTTTGGTCATATCTTTTACTTAAATATATTGATTTTAAAAAAGTTACCCTATGTAGCAATTTAGCCCCCCTGATGTCGAGCTTAAATTAAACTCAAAATTAATCTAAATACTCTGTCATACTTGGGGCTGGAATATATGATTGCTGATTTTCTTTCATTTTAAGGATCTGTCTTGCTTTCACGCTATCTTTTTCAATCTGAGCCTTCAGGCTGTCGAAGCCATCAAACTTCATTTCCGGCCTGATAAAGTCTACAAATTCGACTTTGATTATCTGTTCATAAATATTATCTGAAAAATCAAATATATGCACTTCCAATAATACATCGTCCTTATTGAAAGTAGGCCGTCGTCCAACATTTGCGACTGCATCATAAACGCCCTTTCGGGATCCATTTTCGATTATAATCCGAACCGCGTAAACACCGTATTTAGGTTCGATATATCCTTCCAGCGTAAGATTTGCTGTTGGAAAATTTATTCTTCTGCCACGTTGATCCCCATGTTTGACATGACCTTCAACATGCCACCAATGACCTAATCTGTCAGCAACTTTACGAACATCCCCCTGCTTTAGTGTATCTCTGATATTTGATGATGAATAGATGTGATCGTCTTCCATGACTTTTTCGACAACCGTGAGGCCAAACTGTTCCATTTTTGAAAGCCAGCCAAGCACATTTACACCGCCTCGTCTGCCTGCGCCGAAGCAATAATCATACCCAACCACCACATGTATCGCGCCAATATCCCTTATAAGAACTTTGGTTACGAAGTCTTCAGCTTCCATGGTCGCAAGCTGTTTGTCAAACGGCAGTACAATAAATTGATCAACACCGAAATTTTCCAGTAAATGTGCTTTCGTGCGGAATGAATTTAAGCGAAATTCTTTTTGAGAGGGATTAAAAAACATACGAGGATGCGGTTCCATACTTAATACGGAAAGGCTTGTATTCATCTGTGATGCTAATTTTCCAGCAGTACCTATAACTTTCTGGTGTCCTTTATGGAACCCGTCAAAATTACCAAGGACGATAACTGAACCTCGACACTCACTGGGGAACTGATCAACATGTCTTATGATTTTCATTTAATTATATCTTTAGCGTCTTATTTGATCTGATCCGCTGTTGCTATCCAGCACTAATTGAAGTTTCAGCTATAATATAGTGACTTTGCCAGTATATTCCCATTTTTTATAGCTATTTTTAATAATATTTTCTTCAAAATTGCTTCTATTAACGTTTTTTTTAATCTCTATCGATAGTTTAGTTTTATTCGTATGCGATTGATGGGGATCAATCAGACGAAAATATTGTTAAACACTTATAAGGAATGGGAAAAAATGGCCGTAGATATGTCATTATCAATCTTGATCGTAGATGATTATAAAACAATGCTACGTATCATTCGCAATCTTCTGAAGCAGCTTGGCTTTCATAACGTTGACGAAGCAACTGACGGTGCCGAAGCACTTAACAAGTTACGCGATAAAAATTATGATTTGGTAATTTCCGACTGGAACATGGAACCAATGACAGGGTATGAGCTTTTGAAAGAAGTACGTTCTGATGATATGCTAAAACCACTTCCGTTCATTATGGTTACTGCTGAATCAAAAACAGATAACGTGATTGCTGCTAAAAAAGCAGGCTTAAATAACTATATCGTAAAACCATTTAACGCCGCGACACTGAAAGCCAAACTTACCAGTGTACTTACCAAACCGGAATCTTCCGCAAGCTTTATATATTGCGAAGGAAAAATAACATGCCCTTTATCATCACGTACCCTTGAATAGGCCTCATAATAAACGACCTTACGAACAGGCAGAGACACAATTGGCTGCAGATACAGATCTATGCGATTATCTTCAAGTGCATAGTGCATAATATTAGGGATTTCATCGGCTTCCCGCTCCCCCTCCATGTTCAACTTCTATGGAACTATCCCTTTGGACTTTTCCTGATGATGAATAGGATTTACCGGATTTTTCCACCACTTGCCCTAAAAGGGTTTGCAAAAGCCGCATTTCGTTTATAATTTCTTTATTCTGACCAAATTCTTTAGATTCCACCTGTTTCTTAAGATCCACAAATTCACGTCGGATATTTTCCAGTTGATCCTGATAAACCTGATAATCCTGATGAAGTGCTAGTAGTCTTTCAGTTGCGTCATCTTTATTTACACGAACAACAAACAACAATATGTGAAGTTGTAAAAGCAACAAAAAGAATGACCCACCCAGTATTCTGGCACTAATAGTATCAATATCGGAAATCAGGCCAGGTGCATAAATGGAAATTAAAAATGATAAGAGAATATTCCCAATAATTAAAATGATGTGAAAAAGTGCACTCATCCAGGATCCTGATGCTATCTTATTGACTTAAATTTATTATTTGTAAGTTACGATAGAACAAATCACTTTTTCAATCAAGATAAGTAAAATGTATGTTTCATAATCCAATGGATCAAAAAAGGTACGGTGAGAAGATTCTACAATTACAATGTTCTCAGTCGCGCCTAATTCATTAATGGTATATTTAAGGCGTACAAAACCTTCTATTCCTTTTTCCAGCATATTACCAGGATATTGAGGTGCTGGTCGGACTATGGCTACAAAATCACCCTCTGTTCAAGAATTCTAAAAGTAGGACCTGGGACTTCTTCACCCAACTCACCCGGAACAGGATCTTCATTATAAACAACTGGCCTCGTTACATCTTGCGTTAATGGAATGAGTTTATCATCTATTGTTTCTGGCACTGCAGGACGTAAGGGTTGTATAATGTCATCTATCGGTGGGATGGGCTTAGGAAATACTCCGAACGTAATCTTTGGTTTTATTATCTTGTCTTCTAACACTATGTCGCCACTAGCAATAAGCATCTGCATGGAAAAGAATAAAGCGAATGTAATTATAGCCGCTAAATTAAATGAAACTAAATACCTTGCAATCATAATCAGTCTCCTTGTTGTTCTAATTCAGTAGTGAGTTATTCTGTTTTAAAAAACATTAAGGTAGGAATATACAAACTTAGAAAAGCTAATTCTGCGTACTGTAGCATTACTATGACTAAATATTATTAGAATTTGAAATATTGTTATATTATATCATTTTTTATATAAATGTCAAGGAAACTCTATTCTTGGTCAAAGTAGGAAATGATTTAACTTCAAGAAAAAAAGGGTGGAATAATTCCACCCTTTCACATTTCCTATTTTCGTATTAGAGCAATAAAGATATCCGTTAATATCCGCTATACTTTTCTCTTCCGGATTAGCATGAAGCTTTAATGGTACCCAAATCTAAATGAGATAAACGATTGCTAATTTCCTGTAGTAGCGAGCACGTGATCTGGAAAACCCGCCGAATTCAGCGAGTCCATGATTACAGCTACAGTATCAATGTTAGAATCCTCGGCAGCCTGAATTACAATTGCCCCTTCCGGATTTTCAGCTTTTAGACGTTCAACGTTCGCACGAACTGCACGAATATCAATTTGGCGGCTTTGCATCCACACTTCGTTATCAGCAGTGACAATGATCATAATATTCTGATTGTCCTGATTGTTCTGATTGCTAGAACTACCGTCTGGACGGTTAACATCAATACCGGATTCTTTTAAGAAAGAGGCCGTCACGATAAAAAAGATTAACATGATAAACACGATGTCAAGCATTGGTGTCATATCAATCGCTGTATCGTCTTCGTTTTTTGAAGAATGCTTTCGCATATTTCGTTCCTTTAAAATAAAATTTTGTCAAACACTTGAAAAAGTAAATATTTTCAGTTCTTCCTGAAACCGGGGTGGAAATTTCCCACCCTGGTTTCAATAACTTTGTGTCTGTAAGATTTAACTCAGATATTCTCTAATATCAGCTATTCTTTTTTCTTCAGAATCCACATAGCGTAGCATGTCACGAGCAATTTTTTCTGTCCGCTCATCGTCTGCCGTGTTTATAGCGGCTCTAAACGAATCTCTTGCTTTAGCAAAATTCTCCATTGCAAGATACGCCTGCCCCTGAAGAATGCTTGACTGATCCGGTCTGCGCAGCCCACCTTTATTAAGTGCACTTTCAATAGCAGCCGCAGCTTCTTCATACTTATCAAGTGTTAAGTATATATTTGCAAGGCGCATATAATTATCGCCATCTTCTGATAATTCAGCCGCAGTTTTCATAGGATCAACAGCCTTTTCATAATCCTTTCCTGCGATAAAGGCATTCGCCTGTAGTTGCAGATTTCTGAGATTTTTCTCTGAAATACCTTGGTCAATCGCGGATGTGATAAGCTTGGAAGACTGATATGGGCTCTCATGATACAGATAAAGCTGTGACATTGATTCCATTTCGCGTCCATTATCCAGAAAATTTTGTCGATGTGCCAGTTCATAGGCAGCAAACTGTTTTTTCTCAAGAACGGCTATCTGCTGAGGTGTAAGTCCCGGTTCACTTGCTGACTGACCATAAATGCCGGAAAGCTGTAACCAATATTCCTTTTTAGGCCATCTGGTCGCCAGCAATTCAGCATATTCAAGCACTTTATCCTGTTCTTCAAGCGCTGAATGCAGTGTTCTTAGCACGGCATACCAGTTTTCTTTATCTTCTTTACCTTCTTCTTTGGTTTTTCTAATCGCCCAGTTCAGATATTCAATCGCAAGTCTGTAATTAAAGGCAGCATCTTCCGCAGATATACCTTCACTTTGACCAATCGCAAAATGAATGTTGGTAAAAAATTCCAAATGGGAAATATTCGGTGTAGGTTGATATTGTAGCCATTCATACAGATATTTTTTACCTTCTTCCCTGTTATCATTCGAGAATTCAATCTGTCCTACAGCATAGGTAACCTGGTCCCGTAAACTATATGGAATATTTTTAAATTTCAATAGTTCCTTATAATGTTCCAGAAGACCTTCCATATTGCCTTCTGCCTGAGATACCGATGCCATAATTTGGTGATACCCTACAAGCTCCGGCTCAATCCAACGGCCAATGTCCTGATCCACAAGTAATTCTTTTGCTTCAGCAACACGAGGAGGTTCAGCACTCAGCATCTCCTGGGCTCTTACAAGTATTTTTCCCTGGCGTTCCCGAGGACTTTGAACGGAACTGAGCTTCGGACGCGCTGCGCGCGCAGCCGCCCTTCTATCAGCTTCAGCCTGTGATGAAACACCCAATTGCTGAGCAATAACAGTATGACCTGTAAGCTCCGCTAATCCCGGAACAGAAGCCGTCGCGAGCATTAATGTCGCTACTGCTGTTGCGGTCATAAGAGTTTTGGAAACTTTTTCAACCTTTAACATATATATAGCCCTTTCTAGCATTAATTCTCTAACGTAAATTCAATTCGAACAGTAACACCGGTAACTGGTGTCGGTTCGCCATCAACCACACGTGGTTTATATTTGTATTTTTCTGCTGCTTTGATAGCACTTCTTTCAAACATGCTATGGCTTGATTCAAGAACAATAACATTTTCTGTTGTTCCTTCGGCTGTAACTGTAAATTCTAGTAGCACCCATCCCTCAACACCATTTTCCTGTGCGCGTGGTGGATATGCAGGTGGCACCCTAACAATTGGCAGATATTCACCGTCAGTAGCGGAAAAGCCTGTTCCGCCTGTCTCAATAGTAGCAACTTCCATTGTCGTACCCCCTAATTCGACACCACTGCCACCAACATTATCAACAGCAGTTGACATATCAATATTAACTTCAGGTGCTGCTTCTACTTCAGTAGGGGCTTCCGGTTTACGTTCTACCTGGCGCACTTCCTGAACATCACGAACCTGTGCCATTTCAACACGGATCCTTTCACCTGCTTCTTCAAGTTTAATATCGCCTGCAGTAATGAGCCACTGCATTCCGAAAAACAAGCCAAACGTAATTAATGCGGCAAAGCTAAATGAAATAGCGTAACGTGCAATCATAATTAAACTCCTTTGTTTAGTTGCCTTCTAACGACAACACATGATCAGTATATCCACCTGCGTTTAGTGAATCCATAATTTCAGAAACAAGTCCGGTTGAACTTTGTTCGTCTGCCTGTATGACTATTGTACCCTCAGGGTTCTCAGCTTTCAAGCGTTCAACGTTCGCACGTACAGCGCGAACATCTATACGACGTTTTTCCATCCAGATTTCATTGTCAGCTGTAACAGCGATCATAATATTTGCTTTTTCCTGAGGATTAGCAGATGAACCATCAGGGCGATTTACTTCGATACCGGATTCCTTGAGGAAGGAAGCGGTAACAATGAAGAATATCAACATGATAAACACGATATCAAGCATCGGTGTCATGTCAATGGCTGCTTCGTCTCTTTGCTTTGCTCCATGCTTTCGCATATTTTTTTCCTCTTAGTGGTCCATTGTAAGGTGGTCTTCGACCATATCGGCCTCTTTTTCCACCCGTCCTTCAATATAGGATGCAGCAAACACGCCTGTCAGCGCACCTGCCATACCCGCCATTGTCGGGATTGTCGCTTTAGAAATTCCGGCAGACATCGCTTTAACATCGGCCGATCCAAGAACCGCAAGCATATCGAACACTTCAACCATACCCCACACAGTGCCCAACAGGCCCATGAGAGGGATAATGGCAACCAGTGTTTTGATATGGCCCAGCGATCCATACAGATCCATTCTAATCTGACTAATCATAGCATCACGAATTTTATGGGCGTACCAGGAGGTGCGCTCTTTGCGCGCCTCCCATGTACCCATAACTTCATCAACTTGTTTGTTATGAGCTGTTTTGAAGTATATTAAGCGCTCCAAAACCATAGCCCATAGGATCAGCGTCGCGATAAAAACGAGAACCAGGACTGGCCCTCCCTTTTCCATAAAATTTCGAACAAGTTCCAACGCTGTAATCATGATTAAGCTCCCGCACGCTGTTCAGCATGGACAGCAATGATACCCGCACTTTGTTCTTCGATTGTATGTACAACACGTTGGCTCATTGAGTTCACAATTGAGTGAAGGAAGAGCATCGGAAGTGCCACAACAATACCAAGAACTGTTGTCATAAGCGCTTGTGAAATACCACCCGCCATAACGGTTGGATCACCAGCACCAAACAGTGTCATTGATTGGAAGGTCAGGATCATACCTGTAACCGTACCAAGAAGACCCATTAGTGGTGCAATCGCAGCTATAAGCTTGATCAGCGTAATGAAACGCTCTAGCGCTGGCATCTCTTTAAGTATGGCTTCATCAAGTTTGAGCTCCAATGTTTCCACATCAGCATTCGGATTGGCTTGATGAACTGCTAGCACACGACCAAGCGGGTTATTTTCACTTATAACATCAGACTTAATCTGAGCTTTCACTTTACTGCTCACAACTGTGAGGTAGAAAACACGCTCAAGAACAAAGAGCAAACCGATACAACCCACGGCAATGATAAGATAACCCATGGTACCGCCTGAATCCAGGCGTTCTTCCAAAGTCGGTGTTCTGATTAGAAGTGCCAGAATTGAGCCACGTGAAGGGTCAAGACCATATCCTGTAAATCCACTTTGAGCAGCTTGCAGATTTGATGTTGATTCAGTGAAACGAGCCTGTGGCTGACGGTCAAGTTCTGCAACAAGACCTTGGTCATATTTCAGGTATTTACCGTCTGTTGAAATGTTAAATACACCAACTCGAGTCACTGGTAGTGTCACTTCTTCACCACTTGTAAGTTTAACTGAACGATCGAAGGTAACAACACGACCCTGTTCTGTCATCTCACGTTGTACTTCGTACCAAAGACGCTCCATTTCCTGAATACTTGGAAGCTGGGTTCCAGAAGAAGTTTTCTCAATAATGGATGTGATAAACTCATCACGGCCAGGGAACTGTGTTGTTGTCAGCGAGCCTTCAAAACGTGAGCGTGTATCACCGGAAACCAACTGAAGCACACCAAGCACTTCTTTAAGAGCTCCAAGTTCGTTGGTAAATTCCTGCTCAAGTTCAGCAAGTCTGTCATCATTCCGTGCGAATTGTGCTTCCAACTGATCAGAGCGGCGCTCTTCTGCACGTTGCTCAGCCTGTGCTTCACCCAATAATGCCTGCTGACGTCCCTGAGCAGCCATAAATGCTTGCTCGCGTTGACGATATTCCTGTGTTTCGTTTACTTTACCCTGACGAACAACTTCAAGTAGTTCGTCAAGATTTGCTGCTTCCTGCGCATTAACAAGTGAAGCAATACCGCTAAATGCAACGGCGATTATAATCGTAACTAGATTTTTCATTATTGTTTCTCCGGAGCAGAAATTGGCAGAATAACGAGCGTATCCCTTGCGATTTGCTGGTTAGCCATTCTGATAGAATCGCTAATTGATTTCTGGAAATCACTGGCACTTACTGTCTCAAACTGACGTGTCTCTTTATTATAAGCACCAGAGATTTGACCATCGGTTGTTTGATAAAGTAGTGCTACACGTCCTACCATAAGCATATCTACAATGCGTTCCTGACCTTCAACGTTCATTGTTTGAGGATAAGTCTGGAAAACATTCCCGTAGTCACTTTCAATTTGGTAGAGCTCAAAAACACTACGAAATCTTTCTGAAGCATCCACATCCGGATTTGTCATTAGATCCTTAACACGATCAAGGCCGGCAAGGCGTTCTTCCAGACGAAATGGAAGGTCATTTCTAATAAAGGTTTCAAGACCATCTACCATTCTTACCAAGAGCGGCTCCACCTGACGTTTGATGTCTGTTACATTTTTAATATTTTCAGTCAGTTGTTCGATGGCTTGCATTTGACGTTCAATGGACCTGTCCATTTGTGCGTTGTAAACTTTAAGACCGTCAACAGTTTTGAGTACATTTTTATACTCAGTGATAATGTTATCGGTGTCATCTACAATCTCGTTAACACGAGCTTGTGACTCCTGTGCCAATTGATTTGCTGAAATTCCTTCATCAAGAACTTCACCCAATGTAGTTTGCCCTATTGCCGCAGTTCCTAACATTAAGGACCCTGCTGCAAAAAAGGCGGAAAGAACAACTGTTCTCACTCGATGCTTAATCATGCGTCTTCCTACAGCTTAATTTGAATTGTTATGGTTGAGCCACCCCAGGCGGCATTAAATTTTAAAAGTGAGTGAGTAAATAAGCGATCAAGAACAAATGCACTTGTTCCAGTATTATTTTCCATTTCCTCTATCCCCATCACTTACTCATTCCCTTTAATAGTTACTTTAAATTCTTCTAATTCTTCTAATTCTTCTAATCATAATATCAATTAGATTTTAAAACCAGAATTAATATCTATTATATCATTTTGTTATTATTATTTGATACTTTTAGATATCCAGTCACAGCTCTTTAAAAGCATTTATCCCGGACTGCGCAAACACTATCTCAAAATGTTATGTAATTTCAAGGCCTCCTTTACGCGTAATCTAAAAAAAATAAAAATCGTGATAAAACAGAACTATAAATTTAAACCAATCTCCCCCAACCACAATAATAAAAATCGATTGATTGCATACAGTTAGTCTAAAACAGTCATTAATTTTGATCATTAAAAAATCACTTTAAGTTGTCACAGGTTATCACAAAAAAATGACAAAAATGTGATCATGCATCCAAAACAGATACATTAACCGATATACATTTATGGAAATTGACAAGGTTAAAGATTCGTAAAATTGTTTTGATCGTGTTTATCAGGATAGGAAGTATAATATCAACATGAGCAAAAAAG
>JAYODU010000015.1:0-47444 GCA_038106445.1 Kordiimonadaceae bacterium
AACAAGCCTCAGTAGGAGAGGTTCCAATCTCAGCTAAGTAACTTAAAAAGTACTCTAACCAAAAATGATAACTACCTCACATGTAACCAACATTTGTTTTCCTCACACACCCGCCCCTTTAGGGGGCGGTGTGGGTGAGGAAAATGTTAAAACCCTGTTAGATGTGATTGATAAACTTTGCTTCAAATTGCTGAAGTTGCACGCCGATACTCAATAAAATAGAGTTGAATTAGAATTTTTCGGAGTAACAAAAAGGAAAAAAAATCCTTGGAATCGTTGCTACGAAGACGAGCGAATAGGCCTTCTTTTCATAAACCGAAACAATAAAAAATCTTCATACAATTAACCTCTAAATATGCTCATCTTTGTTTTTTTTTAGGAATAATAAAAAAGGGGCTCTACCGATTGTAAAAAGGTGGATAAATAGGGGGATATGGATTAGGTTATTATATTTTTATTATTATTTTATAATAACTTAACTTAAATAAGTGGTGCCCGGGGGCGGATTTGAACCACCGACACGCGGATTTTCAATCTTAGTGATACATTATTCATCATTATTCACCATTATCTAAAACTGTTGTTTTTATTGCTTTTTATATTTTAAGTGCATCAATATTACCCATTGTATCTCATTAGTATTGTAGCTAGAATGTAGCTAGATTGTTTAAGATATGGTAACGGGCGGAAGTAAATGGCAACACGGAAAGTAAAGATAAACAAAACAATAGTTGATGGATTAAAAGCAGGCGAAACGGTTTGGGATACAGAGCTGTTTGGTTTTGGGGTACGCTGTCAAAAAAAGACTAAAGTTTATGTTTATAAGAAATTCTATAATGGCCAACAGCGCTGGTTCAGTCTTGGCAAACCTTCAGAGGGAATGACTGTAGCTCAAGCTAGAGATGCAGCAGAAATTATAATTGGAAACATTCGAAGTAATAATGACCCTGCCTTAATTCGAGAAGGTCGAATAAATAGGCCGACCGTAAAAGATCTATGCGAACGGTTTCTCACTGATTATGCAGAGGAACATAAAAAACCCTCAAGTATACGGATGGACAAGAAAAATATTCAAAACCATATATTACCACTACTAGGAAAGAAGTTTGTATCAGACATAACATTATCAGACATAGATCGTTTTAAACGTGCGGTAAAAGACGGGAAAACTGCGAAACCACTTTCCAGCACTAGCAGGGGCGGCTCACCCGTTAAGGGCGGCGCTGGCGCGGCAAATAGATGCCTATCTCTACTTTCCAAGGCTTTTAATCTTTCAATTCGTTGGGGTATGCGAACAACTAATCCTGTGCAACACGTTCAAAAATACAAGGAAAAGAAGGTTGAACGTTTTTTATCTGAGAATGAATTTATGGCGTTAGCCGAGGCAATAAGGACAATTGAGAAAAGGGAAAAAACAAATCCTTATGCTATTGCGGCTATTAGGCTCTTGATTTTTACAGGAGCAAGACGAAGTGAAATACTCACCTTACAGTGGAGTGCAGTAGATTTAGACGAAAAAGTTATAAAACTCGCAGATTCAAAAACAGGGGCAAAGTTAGTTTATCTTAACCCTCCTGCCCTTGAACTATTATCTACTCTTGATAGGCAATCGGAAAATCCCTATGTCCTATGTGGATTAAAGCCTAAATCACATTTGTATGATGTAAACCGTGTATGGAAGCATATCCGCGAACAGGCTTCAGTAAATTTAAATTTACAAAATGAAAAAATACAAGGGCTGTTGAATGAAAATACCGTCGATGAAGATACTATATATTTAGGTAAATTAAAGCGGTTAGCTGAAGTAGAAGGCATAGAATTGAGTGTAGGACTAATGAACTTAAGGCTTCATGACCTACGCCACAGCTTCGCTAGCGTCGCTGTTGGAGGTGGAATGTCCTTACCTATGATAGGTAAACTTTTAGGACACACACAGACAGCTACTACCGAAAGGTATGCGCATTTAGCCGATGACCCGCTTAAACAAGCAAATGATGCTATAGGGCTTCGATTACAAGGATTAATGCAAAGCAAAAGTAAAAAGTTGATGGTAATGAAAAATGGTTGATATAACTCGTCCTGTTATAAAAGAAAACGTAACAAAATTCGTTGAAAGAGCAATGCTGGAATGGAAAATTCCAGAAACTTACAGACAACACCTTGAAGATGATTTTAAAAATACAGCCTCAATAGCCATCAAAATTGAAGAGAATAGTAGCGCTAAATTAAATGGACTAAAGAAAGCTGTACATAATAAAATATTACTTAGAATAAATAAATCTATAGACCAATATAGGAAACAAAATGTTGGTAAAATTAATGAAGATAATCTATTTGGATTTGAAACATTTATTGATGTCCAATACGATCCGATTTCTGATAATGATTTTGAATATATTAATGAATATTATTTTAAGGCTAGAGAGGATGAGATTAATATAATTTCCTCATTAAAAGAATTGCAAATTAAATTAGAAGAAATAGTAAATAGTGATCTTCATGGAGGACGGAAAGCTAATCAGGTTCGAAGGTTCACAACAGATCGTTTACTTCGCATTTACCAACATTTTAATGAATTTAAAAGCCAAACGGATCCAGAAAAATCTCATAGTGAGAAAATTATGGACCCTGTAACTAAATTTATAGATGACTTTATGTGTCTTTTCACCCCAGGGTCGGTCGATCAAAACATAACTGATCATGCTAAAGCAGATTATGTATCGGTTCGTGCAAGAATACTGATGGAAACTACCGATAAAAAACACCCTATCTAATTCAGATCAATAGCTTCTCAAAGTAATTAAAAAATAATCTCCTATAACGCCTACATATGAAAGGAATTATAAATGAGGCTATTTAATGAATATCAAACTTCTGACTATCTTGGAGAAATACCGGTAAAGACTTTACGCCGTTGGCGAGTTGAAGGGGGGCGCATACCTTTTGTCAAACTTGGCAAAGCTGTCAGGTATAGAGAAGAAGACTTAAGAAGATACGTTCTATCTAATTTAAAAAATTCCACTACTGAGCAAGATAATAATCACTTTGCCGATAACCTTGATGGGGAGAAAAGCAAATGGTAAAAATGAATGTTGACAGACGGAGTATTCAAGCGACACCGACCCATACTGATCCGACAGAGGCACTACTAGAATTTACGAAAGTTCTAGAGACTGCCGGTTTAATTATGACGGGCTTGCCAGACACGAGCGGCAAGATTGTGCGCGTCACTACGTCCGAGGACAAGAGACATCAAAAGTCTGGCTGGTACGTCTGCTTTGACGGCGAAGTTTTCGTTGGCGCGTATGGCCATTTCAAGACGGGCTTAGTGGGCAAGTGGTCAAGCGTTGAGCCGCACTCTATGTCAGCGGCACAAATTGCCGAACACCAACGCAAGATGAAAATCGCACAGGAACAGAGAGAGGTTGTGCAACAGGCGATATATGCGAAAGCATCGCAAAAGGCAGAAGGTATTTTAAGAGACGTTACAGATGGGGAACATCCGTATGCAAAAGCCAAGAATATTGAAGGTTTGTTCCCGATCAGTAACAACCAACTTGTCATCCCTGCCTATGACGAACACGGCAATGTAAGCACGATCCAATTCATATCACCTGACGGAACGAAGAAGTTTTTAACGGGTGGACGTAAGAAGGGATGCTATCACCAAATTAAGGGTGACAGCGACACGGTTTACGTCTGTGAGGGTTGGGCGACAGGATGCACAATCAATGAAGCTACGGGTATGACTGTAGCCGTTGCATTTGATGCGGGTAACTTAATGCCCGTTGCTGAGAATGTGCGATCCAGATTTCCGAATAGCTCATTGGTTATAGCTGGCGATGACGACCACGAGAAGGAAGTTAATGTCGGTAGAACCAAAGCCGAAGCCGTTGCCGCCACTTTAGGTCTAAGGGCTGTGTTTCCTTACTGCTCAGAGGGAGAAAGTGACTTTAATGATGTTTGTGTAAAGCATGGAATTGAGGTCGTGAGGCAGCAATTGACGATAAAAGTAGATGGCCGTTCCGAACCTCTCCCGTTAAGGCCTAAATTGCCTGCAAAGATGCCTTATCCGATTAAGGCATTAGGTAAGATTATGAATAGTGCGGCTAAACAAATAGCTTTTAAAATACAAGTGCCTGAAGCGATAGCAGCTCAATCTGTTTTAGCTAATGCGAGTTTGGCTGTACAAGGGCATTATGACGTGGAGATGTTGCATGGCGACATTAAGCCAACATCAATGTACTTTTTATCTATTTTGCATAGTGGAGGTAGAAAGTCAGCCTCAGATGGAATGGCTGGGAAAGTAATTAAGGATTACGAACAGAAATCTCGAAAAAACCATAATGATGATTACAGGAAATATCTTAACAGCCTGAAGGTCTGGCAAGCAGAACACAAACAAATTTTAAATAGTAATAAATGTAAAGATAAACAGTTTGAGCTAAATGCTTTAGGGGCAGAGCCTGCTGCTTTAATGAGCCCTGTATTAACGATCCCTGAGCCTACAGCTGAAGCTTTACAAAAATGCTTGGGACTTGAAAGGCCATCATTAGGGTTGTTTTCAGATGAAGGTGGTCAATTTATTGGAGGCTATGCTAATGGAAATGAAAGGCAACTTGCTACAGCAACTATTCTCTCCAGTATTTGGGATGGACAAGCAATAAAACGAAACAGAGTAATTGATGGAAGCTCTGTTTTTTATGGAAGAAGACTAGCCATTCATTTGATGGTTCAGGATGGAATTGCTAATATTATGATGGGTAATGAACAATTTAGAAATCAAGGTATTCTTGCAAGGTTTTTAATCTCCGAACCTGAACCATTAATTGGGACGCGCTTTCATAGAGAAACTGGTTATTTTAATGATGATATGGAACTCTATTATAATGCCTTAATGGCCCTATTTGATAAAGAATTACCTATTGTTGATGAAAGGGATTGGGAGCTAAAACCAAAAGTAATCAAACTATCCAAGGATGCAAAGATTGTTTTTGCAACCTTTCATGATGAGATTGAAGAAAGGCAGGCACCAGAGAAAGACTTAAATTTTATAGCTGATTTTGCGAGTAAGCTTACTGAGCATGCAGTTCGTTTGTCAGCTGTAATTCAAGTTGTTGATGGTGATGACACAGATTACATAAGTACTATAAATGCAATGCATGGCATCTCATTAGCACGGTATTATCTATCTGAAACTGTTAGAATAAGAAAGGGCGCTGTTTCAGAGGATATAATAAAAGCTGAATTGTTACTCACTTGGTTAAAAGACAACTGGGCAGAAGAGGATATATATTTATCCCCAATTATGAATAGTGGCCCGAATTCATTGCGCCTCAAAAAAACGCTCATGTCAGCTATAAGGGTATTAGAAGATCATAAATATCTTGTCAAAAATGAAGAACCCAAAACAATTGATGGTTCAATCCGTAAAGAGACATGGAAAATAAACTATAGGTAGTTGCGAAACCTGCGATTATTGCGAATAAGTGGTATAAATTCGCAATAATCGCAATAATCGCAGGCCTAGAAGGAGGTATTCTATTGATGAGCAAGATACAGGCGTCTCATAAGTTACAAAATGTAGATAAAAACACAAAATTAGACTAAATCTGAGTGTCTGCTTTCGACCCAAAGCGGACACTCAGTTCTTTTTATTCAATTGAGCGTTTCCTCCACAAATAATATATTGCTGGCAACACAAGAAGTGTAAGTATCATCGCACTGACCATGCCGCCGACCATTGGTGTGGCAATCCGGCTCATGACTTCCGAACCAGTACCAGAGCCATATAAGATCGGGAGCAGGCCAACAATTACAGAACCAGCTGTCATCATAATCGGTCTGATCCTGAGCCCTGCGCCATGAAGAACGGCTTCTTTTAAATTTTCCTCAGTTGGTTTTTCGTGTTCTACAAACATCTGTTGATAAGATTGGTTCAGGTAGACCAGCATGATTACACCAATCTCTACCGCTACACCGGCAAGGGCTATAAAGCCGACGCCAACAGCAATGGAGAAATTGTAGTTTAGCAAATACATCAGCCAGATGCTTCCCACCATGGCCAGCGGAAGCGTTCCCATGATGATTGCCACTTCGACAAAATTGCGAAAGTTCATAAAGAGCAAAATAATAATGATCGCCAGTGTCAGCGGCACGACATAGGTCAGTTTTTCTTCAGCACGCAGCATATATTCATATTGACCGGACCAATTAATGGAATAACCAGATGGAAGGTCAAGCTGGTTGCGCACGGCTTCTTGCGCTGCTTCCACATAGCTTCCCACATCAACGTCTGCTATATCAATGAATACCCAGCCGTTTATTCGGGCATTCTCACTTTTAATCCCGGGTGGACCGTCTTCAATATAAACGCGCGCCACATCACCAAGAGCAATGCGTTGCCCGCTCGGCGTAACTACAGGCAGCAAAGAGAGTTGTTCCGGGCTGTTACGGTAGTCCTGCGGATATCGGATGTTTACCGGGTAGCGTTCAAGTCCCTCTACGGTCTGGGTGACATTCATTCCTCCAACCGCTGTGGCGATTACTTGCTGCACGTCCTGAATATTAAGGCCGTATCTGGCGGACTGGTCGCGATCAATATCGATCTTGATATAGCGACCACCTGCGACACGTTCAGCGTACACCGACGTTGTGCCATCTACATTAGGCAGAATTTCTTCAAGCCTTCTGCCTATATCCTCAATCACTGAAAGTTCTGGTCCACCGATTTTGATGCCCACCGGTGTTTTTATGCCGGTTGCCAGCATGTCGATGCGGGTTTTGATTGGCATCACCCAGGCATTGGTCACACCCGGCAGTTTCACCAGCGCATCGAGTTCATCAATAATATCCTGCGTATCGATACCATCACGCCACTGATCGCGTGGTTTCATTTTAATAAAACTCTCAATCATCGTAAGAGGTGCCGGATCAGTTGCGGTTTCAGCACGCCCGATTTTACCCATAACCAATTCCACTTCAGGAACGGTGCGGATAAGTTTATCTGTTTGCTGCAAAAGCTCCCGAGCCTTACCAATAGATATGCCGGGGTAGGTTGTTGGCATATACATCAGGTCCCCTTCATCAAGCGGAGGGATAAATTCACTACCGATTTTGTTCATTGGCCAGAAACCGATCACCAGAACCACCAATGCGGCAACAAGCGTCGTTTTTGGAAAACTGAGAACACCTTTTAATGAAGGCATATAAATTCCAGTGAGAAAGCGGTTAACCGGGTTTTTATGTTCCGCCATCACTTTACCGCGAATGAAGTAACCCATCAGGACGGGAACCAAAGTAATCGCAAGCGCCGCCGACGCAGCCATTGCATAAGTTTTTGTAAACGCCAGCGGTGAGAACATACGCCCTTCCTGCGCTTCGAGGGTGAAGACCGGAATAAAGCTTACTGTGATAATCAGAAGACTGAAGAAAAGGGCCGGTCCTACCTCTGATGCTGACTTGGCAACAATCTCCCACCTGTTTTCATTGGTCAGTGGGGTTTTTTCCATATGCTTATGCATATTCTCAATTAGAACAATAGCTCCATCAATCATAGCTCCAATGGCGATGGCAATTCCACCAAGTGACATGATATTGGCGTTTAATCCTTGCATATACATCACAATAAACGCTGTGAGAATACCCACAACAAGACTGACTATCGCGACCATCGACGACCGAACATGAAATAGAAAAATCACACAGACAAGTGCCACAATGGCAAACTCTTCCATTAGTTTTTCCCACAAGTTATCGACGGCGCGGTCAATAAGATCACTTCTATCGTAAACTGTGACCACCTCAACCCCTTCGGGAAGGCCTTGTTTTAATTGTTCAAGCTTCTCCTTAACGCCATCAATTGTTTCTTGTGCGTTCTCGCCGTATCGCATAACGATGATGCCACCAACAGTTTCACCTTCGCCGTTAAGTTCAGCGATGCCCCGCCTCATCTGTGGCCCGGTGCCAATTGTGGCCACATCCTTTAGCCTGAGCGGTGTTCCATTTTTATTAACACCAAGCGGTATATTGGCCAAATCCTGTTCGCTTTGCAGATAGCCGCTGGCGCGGACCATATATTCCGCTTCCGCCATTTCAATAACGGATGCACCAATTTCCTGATTTCCGCGCTGTATGGACATCTGTACATGGGAAAGCGGAACCCCAAAGGCACGGAGCTTGTCCGGATCAACCTGAACCTGATACTGTTTAACCATCCCGCCAAGCGGAGCAACTTCAGATACACCATCCACAGTTTGAAGTTCAAATTTTAGGAACCAATCCTGAAGTGACCGTAATTCACTTATGTCGTGCTTACCTGTCCTGTCAATAAGAGCATATAGGTAAACCCAACCCACGCCGGTTGCATCGGGGCCAAGCTTAAGATTGGCGCTCGGTGGCAGGGTTGGTGCGACCTGGCTCAAATATTCAAGTACACGGCTGCGAGCCCAATAAATATCCGTATCATCGTCGAATATGACGTAAACGTAACTATCGCCAAAAAACGAGTAGCCACGAACCGTTGTTGCCCCCGGAACGGAAAGCATGGCGGTGGTGAGCGGATAGGTGACCTGATCCTCAACCACCTGGGGGGCCTGCCCCGGATAGTTGGTCTTGATGATCACCTGTACATCTGACAGGTCCGGTATGGCATCAACGGGCGTGTTACGCACCGAATACACACCCACGGCAATCAAGATCGCAGTCGCTAACAGGACAAAGAATCGATTGCTTACGGACCAATATATGATTGATTTAAGCATGATAAATCCTATTCAGTTGGTTTTGATCTGATGTGGGTGACC
This sequence comes from Kordiimonadaceae bacterium, assembly GCA_038106445.1. Lineage (GTDB taxonomy): Bacteria > Pseudomonadota > Alphaproteobacteria > Sphingomonadales > Emcibacteraceae > Pseudemcibacter. Next base: position 8,805 of record JAYODU010000015.1, read on the forward strand.
CGGAACACACCTTCAACTGGCATATCCACTATGATCTGAACTTCTGATCCCGGAACCAGTACGTCAATATCCACAAATGGCGCGATGTCAAAATTCATCGTCATCGCCATCATGCCGATGTTTCTTATGGCGGCGTGCTTGAAATTACCTTTGCGGTTTTCAACATCCACGCTGTTAAGGGTTGCGTCGGTCCAGTTGGCTGGGTCAGCAATGGCAACGTCGGTAATAGTAAATTCACCTTCCCCTGTCATGGTGACTTCCATGGGAAGCTCCATGCCTTCGGAAAGGGCATCAATATCCACATCATTGGCGATACCAAACTCCATGGTCATGGCCATCATTGGAATTTCCTTGATGGCACCGTGGGACACATTGGCCCTGCGTGCTGTTGCATCAATGCTGTTTAATTTTCCTAATGTCCAGCCGCCACGCTGCTCAAAGCCATCAGCCATATCATGGCCCATGGCAGAATGATCCATTTGACTGTGATCGATTTCCTGATTTTCAATTTTGGTGTCGGTAATTTCATACATGGGGCCATCGCCCTTACTGACTTCGACCTCCAGCATCATACCTTCTTTCAAAGCTTCAATATCAACGCTATCCGCGACCACGAAATTCATGGTCATACCCATCATATTGAAGGCTTCGATACGTTCATGGCTCAGGTTAATGACCCGCTCTGCGCTGTTGACTTCATTGATGGTGCCTGACGTCCAACCTGAAGTCGGGCCATCATTCATATCATCACCATGATCCATGCGTTTAAAATCAGATGCTTTACTGCTTTCACTATCGAGCAGGAATTGTGCCGAGACCACGACCCGCTCACCAGCATCAATACCGGACAGAATTTCCACATATTGATCATCGACACGTCCAATATCCACGGCGATTGACTTGAAGCTTCCTTCATCCAGCGCAAGCACCACCCGGTCGTTATCACCGGTTCTGATCACCGCATCTTTTGGGACAATCAGGCTTTCCTTGGTGTTTTCAGGGTTGAGTTCAACCTGAGTGAACATATTGGGCTTGAGCGCACCATTTTCATTATCAAATCGCAGGCGCACTTTCATGGTACGCGTCATGGCGTCTAACGATGGCTGAACATAATCCACCTGACCCTGCCAGCTTTCGCCGGGAAGGTAATCAACTGTCATGGATGCTGGCACGCCTTCCTCGACAAAGGCGGCTTGGCGTTCAAATACTTCGGCTTCAACCCAGACCTGATCGAGATTGCCAATGGACATCATTGTCGTTCCCGGACTGACGAAGAAGCCCTGACGTATATTCAAATTGTCAACCACACCGGACTTTGGTGCATAGAAGGTAACCGTCTGCTGGATTTGCTTAGTTTCCTTTAGAACCGCGATAGCATCACTTGGCAGCTGAAGTGCTTCGAGCCTCGCTTCGGAGGCTTGGATAAGCTGGTTATTTCCGCGACTAAGCGCGACCACCATTTCTTCCTGTGCATTTACCAGTGTTGGCGAGTAAATCTCATATAGTGGTTGGCCTACTTCAACGGGATCACCAGTGGCTTTTACGTAAAGCTGCTCAATCCAGCCCTCAATACGAGGGTGAATATGGATGAGTTCATCTTCATCGTAACCCACATAGCCTACCGTGTTAATGGTGGAACTCATGACCATTCTTTGGGCCGTTGCGGTACGTACACCCAAATTATTAACTACATCCGGTGATATTCTGATGGTCCCGGGGCCTGCATCCGGGCCGCCAGATACCCCTTCTTCATATACAGGGACCAGTTCCATGCCCATGGGTGATAGGCCCGGTTCATCGCGGCGATAATTGGCATCCATTGGCGCAACCCAATAAAGCGGTTTGCGTTCTCCACTATCTTGCGCGTCACCACCAGATGACGGATCAAGCACAAATGAATAGACCAGTATGGTTAGAATTGAACCGGCGACAGCACCGAGTATTGGTTTAATGGCTTTGTTTTCACTTATATTCATTTGATTTCTCCTTACATCTGGTCATTGGCCATCAGCGCTTGATCGCTGGCCGTAAAATAATAGTTAAGCTGGATAATTGTTTTTTGCTGGTCGACGCTAATATTGAGCGCATCGATTTTGGCATTCAGTTCCGCAATGCGGGCGCGGACCACCTCGGCAAAATCCCCATCGTCGTTTGTATAAGCAGTGAGTGAGGCTTCTGCTTGTTCTGCCATTTGAGGAAGCAACTGATTTTCATAAAGCTCATTTCGTTCATTGAGGTTTGCAAGCTGCGCGCGTGCGGTTTCAAAACCGGCCTTCAATTGGCGTAAGATTTGCCATTTTTCTGTTTTGATGGCCTCCCGTCTAGATACGGCTGCGCTATATTCTCTATCCTGTCTATTCGCGGTAAAGAGCGGCACACTTAACGACACACCAACCGTTACGCTGTCCGGGCGACTATTACCGAAGGGATCATTGCTGCGTCTGCCGTAGCTGGCATTGAGGCCCCAAGCTGGCTTATATTTTTGTCTAGCCAAATCAACACCTGCATCCGTAGCATCGATCTTTCGCATTAACGCCAAAACCATAGGATGATCACTGAGCGCGATGTATAAGTCTTCCTCTTGCACTATCACATCATCATTGGCCAGATCAGGGCGGACTGGTAAAATGTCTGGAAGATCATCAGCAATGGTATAGCTCTTCGTTGCCATATCTTCGCCAATGAGCCATTCCATCAATTTTTCCGTATAGGCATCTTGCGCCTGACTAAGCATCGTTACCCGGTCATTTAATCGGGTAAGTTCCAATTGGGCGCGGATAATGTCATGTTGGCGTGTGCTACCCATAGCTGAGGAATAGCTCGAAGTGGCGATCTCAGTAAGTTGTTCAAAAAGCGATCTGTTTTCTTCGATCAGGGCAATGCTCTTTTGTGCTCGGTACGCATCAAGCCAAAGATGACCAACTGTCACCTCGACTTTGGCACTTCGGTCTTGACGTTGGTAAGGAAAGGCACCCGCTTCTATTTCAAGCTGGCGTTTCTTAATGCTGAGTGTATCACCCTGCGGGAACATCTGACTAACGCCCAGTCTTAATTGGGTCATTCCGTCCTGGTTCAGTGAAAAGCTATCTGTGGGCAGGTTGGCAACCGAAAGTGATACTTGCGGATCGGGAAGTGATCCGGCAGCGACACTCATTGATTTAGTTGCGTCCTGCATGTGGCGGTTACCCACCAGCCATGGATCATTTTCCTGCGCCATTCTGACAGCATTCTCAATATAAAGCGGATTACCAGCCTCCTGCGCCATAGCAGTGTGAATTATGGTGGCCATAAATATGACCATTAATAAAATTGATCTATTCATCATATTATCCCTCTTGGTCGGAACCAGAGCGTTTTGATTTAGTAAAAATTGTGGAAATTAGTTCCAGATGACATACCGACAGTGGTCGATATGCATCTCAATTGGACAGACTTGTCCTATGGTTAGGCAGTAATCGGTGGGCGATATAGCCCCGCAAGAGAGCGGATGGCTGGTGCATCCTGAGGCAATGTAAACATTGCAGAGTTGGTTGGTGACGTCTCAAAACGGTTATTTTCCAGTAGTGCGGTCACCATCGACAAGCTGCAATCCATAGCACATGTTTCATCGCAGCAATCCATCTTTTGGACTTCCATGTCCGCATGTGACATATCCATATCGCTATGATCCATCATGGCCATATCATGCATATCCATGTCACAGGAACTCGCGCCATCAGCAGCCATAACTTGCCCACTAAAGACAAACAGCATCAAAAGCACTTTCAATATTTTCGTTCCAAGTTTCATATGAATAATCAGTTCCTTATTTCGCTGTTATGACAGATGTATAGCAAAAATTCAATGTCATATCTTCGATATCCTCAGTCTTAGAGCGTTACTTACGACCGACAAAGATGACATGCTCATGGCCGCTGCTGCAATGATAGGGGACAGCAATATACCAAAGAATGGATATAAAACACCCGCCGCAACAGGAACGCCCAGTCCATTATAGATAAACGCCAGAAACAAATTTTGTTTAATATTTCTCATCGTCGCAGTAGAAAGCTTTCTTGCTCGTACAATGGCGTTAAGTTCACCAAGCACAAGCGTTATCCCCGCGCTTTCCATCGCAACATCCGCGCCGGTTCCCATTGCGACGCCGACATCAGCCTGCGCAAGTGCCGGTGCATCATTTACACCGTCGCCTGCCATCGCGACTTTATAACCTTCATTTTGGAGGTCCTTGATTATTTCTGCTTTACCTGCGGGCAGAACACTTGCGCGAATGTCGGATATATCCAGCTGGTTTGCAATGGCACGGGCTGACTTTTCTTCGTCACCGGTTACCATGATAATATGAATACCTTCTGCTCTTAATTCGGCAAGCGCTTTTGGCGTTGTTTCTTTGATCGGATCAGCAACAGCGATAATACCGGCAAGCTGGCCATCGATAGCTGCATACATGACGGTTTTTCCCAGCGATCTGAGTTGGTCAGCGGCTTCGTTCGCTACTTCAACTTCTATCTGCTTCAATCGCATCAGTTTGCTATTGCCAAGCGCTGTTTTCCGACCGCCAACTATCCCTGTTACACCCATACCAACCTCGGCATTAAAGTTTTCAACTTTATTCGGCTCTATATTTTTAGCTTTGGCGCCTTGGACAATAGCTGTAGCGAGTGGATGCTCACTATTATTTTCCAGACTTGCGCATGCCTCAAGCACATCCTTTTCCGTGAATACACCGAAATTTTTGACATCTGTTAACACGGGCTTTCCAAGTGTTAGGGTGCCGGTCTTGTCAACAATAAGCACATCGATACTGGTAAACGTCTCAAGGGCTTCAGCATTTTTGATGAGAACACCACTGCTGGCACCTCGGCCCATCCCCACCATAATAGACATAGGTGTTGCCAGACCTACGGCACAGGGACAGGCAATGATAAGCACTGATACCGCAGCAATGAATGCGTAGGCAAATGAAGGCTCAGGGCCATACAAGTACCAAACTGCAAAGGAAATAACAGAAATCAGCAGAACAACCGGAACAAACCAGCCTGCTATGATATCAGCATATTTTTGTATGGGTGCTCTGCTTCTTTGTGCTTCTGCCACCATATTGACGATTTGAGACAGCATCGTTTCAGAACCGACCCGCTGCGCCTCCATGATGAAGCTTCCTGTTGCGTTTAGCGTCGCACCCGTCACCTCATCACCTACATCCTTTGGAGCGGGGATAGGTTCGCCGGTAAGCATACTTTCGTCAACGACGGAGCTTCCCTCAATTACTTTTCCATCAACGGGAATTTTTTCACCGGGTCGTACACGCAAATGATCACCAACTATCACGTCATCAAGTGATATTTCTTCTGTTGACCCACCTTCATTAATGCGGATTGCAGTTTGCGGCGCCAGATCGAGCAAGGCACGAATAGCACTACCTGTTTTTTCTCGAGCCTTAAGTTCCAGAACTTGTCCAAGCAGTACGAGTACGATAATGACAGAAGCAGCCTCGAAATAAACAGGAACCATTCCATTATCCATTTTTATGTCTGCAGGAAACAGACCCGGCATCAAAAAGGCGATTACGCTATAGGCATAGGCAACGCCAGTACCAATACTAATCAATGTCCACATATTCAGGTTCATGGTTTTAATTGATTTGAAGCCACGCTCGAAAATGGGAAAAGCCGCCCAACAAACGACAATCGAACTTAGTACGAATTGTAGTATATATGATGTCTTCATATCCACCAGTTCATGGAGTGCCGGAAAAACATGGCTCCCCATTTCCAGCAAAAATACCGGAATAGCTGCGATGAGCCCAATTACAAGCCGCCTGCTGAAATCAATAAGTTCGGGGCTGGGTCCTTCATTGCCCACAGGAACTCCCATAGGTTCAAGCGCCATACCGCAGATGGGGCAATCGCCAAAGTGGTCCTGTATGATTTCCGGGTCCATCGGACAGGTATAAAGGGTACCTTCCGGCATTTCTGCAGGCTCCGGTCTTTTTTCTAAGTAATTATCAGGCGCATTTTTGAATTTGGTCTGACAATGGGAGGAGCAGAAATAATAATCCTCATCTTTATAGGCTGCATGGAGACTATCTTCGCGAACATTGACTGTCATCCCGCAAACAGGGTCGATCGCTTCGTATAATTCTGTATGATCCGTAATTTCAGTCATAATATTTTTGTCCTTATCAGTCGATTATGGACATTATTATATCAGAGGGAAGAAATCGGAGCCTTACAGCAATCCATGAATGTTTTACATTATTTACAGATTATCGATGGAATTTCGTAGTTTTGCGTTTTTTAATCCCTTGAAATGACTTGGACTTAATCCCGTCACTGATTTGAACTGGTTGCTCATATGGGCAGGACTGCTGTAGCCGGTTTGGAACGCAATTTCCGTAAGCGTTAATTCGTCATAAACAAGTAGTTCTTTGACTTTTTCGACCTTTTGTAAAATGAAGTAACGTTCAAGTGTTATCCCCTCAACCGAAGAAAAAAGGTTGCTCAGATAATTATATTCATAGGCTATATGCTTTGTCAGGAAGTCTGACAGTTTTATATTCTCAAGTCCGTTCTGATGATGAACCAGCTCAATAACAACTGATTTAATTTTTTCAATAAGGCGGCTTTTCTTATCATTAATAAGTTCAAATCCTAGTTCTTCGAACTTTTGATCCAGCGCCTCAATTTTATCTATTGATATTGGTATTGCGCCAAAGTCCACTTCCCCCAACGAAACGGAAACATCGTTGATGCCTTCTTGCTTCAGTACATTTTCGACAACGATTATGCAGCGATTGCAAACCATATTTTTAATATAAAGCTTCATTTACAAAGCATGGGTATGGAGCAGGAAGATGTCAAGCCACCGAGCATGGTTATATTGAAGTCTTATTGAACTTCGTACCTAACTTCGAGATCGACTGCACCTTCAGTTGGATTAGTCCACATCATGCAGTAGCCTTGTTCGATCGGTGCAGTAAAGACGTCACTTCCCATGTTTGTTGGATACTCTTCAACGGGAAATAACACATCCTCGCCGACGTGATAATGAATATTGAAGTTCATGGTCTCACTGCTCCTAAAGAAATAAGATAAGTTCTGACCTTCAGTAAGCGTCATGCATACTTCGTGAACCTTGCCCGCGTCGATCGTCGACTGGTCAAGTTGCTCTTCTGCATGAGCCAATGTTGTTATTAAAGTAGAAGCGGCTATTAATTTTGCTAAGCATTTCATCATCTGTAAATCCCGGTAATTTTGAAATTACCATACCGCAATTATATCAACTTTCCTAATTTCAGCTGAACACAACGATCTTAGCAACTTCAACTAACCACTTTCGACAGGGTAAGTTACAAGGTCTGGTATAAATGTTGAGAGGGCTGTGATCAATATCTGAGTGTCTGCTTTGGGTCGATAGCGGACACTCAGATTTAACGTATTTTAATGCAAAATTCATTGCTTTTTTAGCTAAATTATGGTACTATAATACCTGTTGTTAATTGAGAAAGTACAGAATGTCAGACACTAAATTCAAGCCCGGCCAATCAGGTAATCCCAACGGTCGACCCAAGGGGTCTAAGAACAAAAGAACACTCGCCCTTGAAGCCCTTTTAGAGGGTGAGGCAGAGGGCTTAACTCGCAAATGTATCGATATGGCTAAGAAGGGTGATACCACCGCCCTACGGCTCTGTATGGAACGTATATACCCCGTCAGAAAAGGCTCTCCCATAAATATTGATATTCCGGAGATAAATAACCCTCAAGACATACCTGTGGCTATTTCTTCTATTATCAAATCCGTGTCGACAGCTGATATTTCTCCCGAAGAGGGTGAAGTAATTGTGAAGTTGTTTGATGCAGAACGCCGAGCCTTTGAAACCGATGAGCTTGCTAAAAAGGTAAAGGCGCTTGAGGAAGTGATGGTGCAATAGTGGCAACAGTTACAGCAAATAAAATGAAGTCCGTGATATGCAAGGGAAAGCTTCCCGCAATAGAGGTTGCACGTCTCATACACCAGCATCACGTTCAGGGCTTACGTGGGATTGAACCAACAGGCATTACCGAGACTGAGCTTAAGAAGCTTGCCTCAAACCTTAACCGCAGCGAATGGGTAGGGTATTCACATTGGGTAGATGAAGGCATTGATCTGCTTTATGCATTTGCTATGAAAATTAAGTCCGATGCAGCACTCGTGGCAGCCGAGCTAAATATGATAAACATCTTCTTCGTTAAAATGATTAATGTTGATCCTATGGAAGAACTTCTTTTTGATCGTGATAAGTGGGATGACATATATTCTTCCATTGAAGCGAATATCCACAGCTTAATCTGGCACTATGAAGCGCTTCAGGTTGTGAGTAAATATTTGAAGACAGACTGGACATTAATTGTATCTGCTGGAATGCAGTCACTGGAAACTGCTATAGGGCTAATTAATGAGACACTTCAAGATACGGACTTTAAGTCTATTGATGTTGAAAGCCTGAAGCCAGAGGCGGGTATTATTGAAGAATGGGAACGGAAAGTTGAAGAGATTGATATAAGGAATTTTCTGTTTGGGGTTGTTGCGAGTGAAAACACAAAAACACATTAGAAACCACTGATGAGAATGCTACTTTAATCAAATATCTTCGAAGAGTTTAGATAAACTTATTCATAGACAAAGGATATACTTATTGAGCCAGGTATTGTGTCAGTAGTGCCATCCGCCGTTCTGACTGTAGCTAGGCTGTAGCTAGAAACAAAACATCAAAACATCCAAACGGAATAAATTAGTCTAATTCATTGATGTATAAGGAAAAAAGTGGTGCCCGGGGGCGGATTTGAACCACCGACACGCGGATTTTCAATCCGCTGCTCTACCCCTGAGCTACCCGGGCATGGGAAAACACTCATATGAGGTGGGAGGGTTATAGAAAATAAGTCAGGCGCTGTCCAGCACTCTTTTTAAAAAAATGGTTCCCCTTCAAAAGCGTTATTTACGGGTCTAAATTGTCGTCATCGCTTTGACCCTTTGATGTTTTTTCGCCAGCGATCACATAGCTTTCATTAAACCAGCGACCAAGGTCAATTTCACAGCAGCGTGCACTGCAGAAGGGGTGGTAGTTTTCAGTTGCCGCTTCCTTGCAGATCGGGCATTTATCGTTGTTATTTGCGGCTTTCATCATAGTTCCAGCTTGAGTATTGATCCGGTTCTGGCGGTAAAATGTTCGAGTAATTCTGACCTTAAGTCAAACCATTTTTTTTGTTCTTCCGTTACCTTTACTATACGGGGGATGCCCGGTTTTCGGGATGCTTCCTGCTCTTCGCGGCGCAGAATTTCAAGACAAACGGTCGAAATATTTTTTCTTTTCTGTACCCTTGATACCAACAGTTCATGAAGGCTCGCACCCCTGCTGCTTCGAGTCACTTCCATCAGCCCGAATGATGATATATTGCCCCGCTGCATTGGTGCTGGGTCATTTACCATCAGTTCGTCAGCAAAATTCTGAAGACTTTTGATATCCCCCTTGTCCGTCATATCCACAAAATCAATAACAATAATACCGCCAATTGAACGAAGACGCAGTTGGCGGAAAATTTCCCGCATCGCTTCGCGGTTTAGGCTAAATATCTGTTTTGCACGGTCGATTGAAAACTGTGCTCCTCCCATATTTACATCAATTGCGGTTAATGCTTCTGTCTGTTCAATGGTGATCCATGCCCCCGAATTAAGATAGAGGCGATCCGACATTATATTTTCCAGTTCATCTTCCACCAAATAGCGGGTAAAAAGAGTTTCTTTTTCGCTATAATGTATGGCGCACGCTGCTTTGGTTGGAAAATATGTTTCAAGCCATTTTTTAGCCCTGGCCAGAAGTGCGGGATCATCAATCAGGATTTCATCTGTATCAGCACTAACAAATTCCCGCATTATCTGTTCCAACGGATCTGGGGGCTGGGAAAGTAACGACGGACAGGGGCATGATTTTATATTTCTGGTTGCGTCCTGCCACTGCAGGATCAATGTCCGTGCCACATTTGTCAGATCATCATTTGATACATGCTGCGCGTCAGTGCGAAATGTCAGGCCGTAATCCACAAGGTCCAGGCCATGACCATATTTTTTTAATTCTTCCCGCCTGTCAGGGTCTTTGATCCGGCTTGATACATAGGCCCCGGCACGGTGCGGGTGAAAAATAACCGCAGGGGTCACCAGTTCGATGCGCGCCGAAAGTTTAAGCTGCTTTTCACTGCGGGCGTCCGAGACAACCTGAACAATCAATCGCTGCCCTTCATGAAGTAGCGTTGTCAGATCGCGTGGTTTTTTCCCCAGTTGTTTGGGAAGCGTTTTAAGGGGCAAAAAACCGGAAATATTATCCCCTAGATCAACATAGGCAGCCTGCAGTTCTTTTGATAGTTTACTTACCCGGCCAAGAAAGACGGTCCCCATATAGGAGGGTACATGATCACGGTAAAGTCTGATATCTGTCACCTTATCCTGGGCACAAACGGCGGTGCGAATTTCCCCGATCGCATGACTGATGAGTATTTTTTTAGGGTCTGACATATATTTAAAGCGGATAGCCGCGTCCTTTAAGCATATTCAACGTTTCCATAAGCGGCAAGCCAACAACATTACTGTATGATCCGTTTATGGAGCCGATAAAACGTGCGGCAAGCCCCTGAATGGCGTATGCACCGGCCTTGCCGCGCCATTCGTCACTTTTTATGTAAAAATCAATTTCTGCGCTTTCAAGCCGTTTGAATGTAACGGTAGTTTTTACAGTCCGGTGGCTGCTACCCCCATCTGGTGCAATCAGGCTCACGGCCGTATAAACGTTATGACGCCGGCCGCTTAACATTTTAAGAGAGGTTCGTGCCGCTTTTTCATCTTCTGCTTTTCCCAAAACCCGGTTACCGCAGGCGACAATGGTATCGGCTGCAAGAATGAAAGCGTCTTTATGGCTATCTGCCACGTTTGCTGCCTTAAGTTTTGCAAGGCGCGCCACAAGCACCGCCGGCTTTTCACCCAGGGTGGGTGTTTCGTCAACCTCAGCGGGGATAATATCTTCAGGCGTAATACCAACCTGCTTAAGTAGGTCAAGTCGACGTGGGGAAGCTGATGCAAGGATTAATTTCTGGTTTGTTTCATGATCCGGCCGAGGCATGTCAACCATTGCCGTATTATCTATAGCGGTAGGTGATACGACCTTTGCTAAGATCATATGGGGTCATTTCCACGAGCACCTCATCACCTGCAAGAACACGGATACGGTTCTTGCGCAGTTTTCCGGCAGTATGACCCAGAACTTCGTGACCGTTTTCAAGCGTTACCCTGAACATGGCGTTCGGGAGCAACTCTGTCACGGTGCCGCGAATTTCCAATAACTCTTCTTTAGCCATTATGGCTCCTATTTATTTCATAAATAATATGGGGAAAATAGAGAAATTGACGTAAATATCAAGAAAAATGTTATTAAACAAAGGTTTTAGGTAAGTTATTGCCTTAAATGGCTAGTCTTTCCCTTATCTTCCCCTCAAGATAATCACGCACCGAACGGAAGGCGGCGATGATATTTTCCCTGCTTCCGCGTTCCTTGGTGGGATCCATCGTTGGCCAATATTCAACGTCGGTTGAATAAAAACGGGTCAGGTCAAGTGCCCGGTGGTGTGCTTCGGGGCTTAGGGTAATTACCAGATCAAATGAGCTGTCATTCAGCGTTTCAAAATTTTTCGGGTGGTGTTTTGACACATCAATGCCGATTTCAGCCATCACTGAAACGGTAAAGGGGTTTATTTTTCCTAGGTCATCATGAATACCGACGCTATCGATAAAAATGTTATTGCCAAACATTTTTTTGGCCAGTGCTTCTGCCATGGGGGAGCGGACAGCATTATAACTGCAGACAAAAAGCAGGCTTGACGGTCGCTGTCTATCATTACCTATGGTTTGCTCCCCTTACGATTAAATCACCTTATCTGCAATACACAGATAAGGGTAAAAAGCCGCCGTGCGGTCTCAAAATCGATATCCACTTTATCGGCGAGCCGTTCACGCATGATTTCCGACCCTTCGTTATGAAGGGCGCGCCGCCCGGCATCAATGGCTTCTATTGTTTTCGGGCTTGATGATTTGACAGCGTCATAATAATTATCGCAGACAATGAAATATTCCTTGATAACTTTTCGCAGCGGTGTCAGCGGCAGGATCAAAGTTTCCAGATCTTTTTCATCCTTTGTTTTAAGATCAATGGCCAGGCGATTGTCTTCCATTCGCAGTTTGATGTTATAGGGGCCGGGGTAGCCGCCGCCAATATCGCTTTTGGGTGCAAAGCGATTGGTTTCAAGCAGATCGAAAATGGCAATACGGCGTTCATGCTCAATATCATCATTGCGTCTGATGATGGATTTATCATCCAGTTCAATCTGGCATATTCTTTGTGTGCTTTGAAAGTTCATTTAAGAACATCCATCAATTAATTTGCCTTATCAAGGCGTATTCCTATCGACCGTTTATGCGCATCAAGCCCTTCTTCATCCGCAAGAACCATTGCCGCCGGGCCAATTGCCCTCAACCCGGCCTCTGTGCATTCTATCACCGTATTTCTTTTCATAAAGTTAAGAACACTTAACCCTGATGAAAACCGCGCGCTTCCGGATGTGGGAAGCACATGATTGGGCCCTGCGATGTAATCGCCAATGGCTTCGGGGGTGTGGCGGCCAACAAATATTGATCCGGCATTGCGGATTTTTCCGGCATATTCACGGGCATTTTCAAGCGCAAGTTCAAGATGCTCCGGCGCGATCCGGTTTACCAGATCCGCTGCATCGCTCATATTCGCTACTGTAATAACACAGCCATGATTGTCCCAGCTTGTTCCGGCTATATTTGCGCGCGGCAGGGTGGCAAGGTGGTCTTCAACCGCCATGATCACCTGTTTTGCATATTTTTCATCATCGGTAATCAGTATGCTTTGGGCGACTTCGTCATGTTCCGCCTGGCTTAAAAGATCCATTGCAATCCAGCGGGGGTCGTTTTTATTGTCGGACACAACTAAAATTTCCGACGGGCCGGCGATCATATCAATGCCAACGGTGCCGAATACTTCCTTTTTTGCGGCAGCAACATATGCGTTACCCGGGCCGGCAATAATATCAACGGGTTCAAGACTTTCTGTGCCGTATGCAAGGGCGGCGACAGCCTGTGCGCCGCCGATTTTATATATATCGGTAATACCCGCAATATGGGCTGCGGCCAGCACAAGCGGGTTTAAATACCCATTAGGGCTTGGTACCACCATAACGACACGGGGAACGCCCGCTGCTTTCGCCGGGATCGCATTCATCAATACCGATGACGGGTATGCCGCCTTGCCACCAGGCACATATATACCCGCAGCATCAACCGCATGCCAACGCACACCAAGGGCCACACCATCATGATCAACCATGTCGTCATTTTCGGGGATGTGGCGGATATGGAAACCCGAAATGCGTTTTGCGGCTATTTTAAGCGCGTTTAGCGTTTCATCTGAACATGCGGCAATGGCTTGATCAATTTCCGATTTGCTCACCCGCATGGTATCCCGTGTGAGATCCAGATTATCAAATTTTTTTGTATAATCAAAAAGGGCTTCGTCACCACGCGCCCTGACAGCGGCGATGATTTCCTTTACCACACCGGAAACATCATTTTCCGTATCACGGCTTTTTTTTATAAACTTTTCAAAATCGGATGCGAACGAGGCATTTTTATTATTCAGTTCCCTAACCATCAACGGCCTCACGGATTTTTTCCAAAATGGGATCAATTTCAGTATTTCGGGTTTTAAACGCTGTCCGGTTCACGATGAAACGCGATGTTATATCAAGGATTTTTTCAACCTCAACCAGGCCATTTGCCTTGAGGGTTGCACCTGTACTGACCAGATCAACAATGCGGCGGCAAAGGCCCAGACTAGGTGCTAGTTCCATGGCGCCATTCAGCTTGATACATTCCGCCTGAACACCGCGTTTTGCAAAATATTTTGCGGTCAGGTTCGGGTATTTGGTTGCAACGCGTACGTGGCTCCACCGGTTTGGGTCGTCTTTTTTGCTCATTTCTTCAAGTTCGGCGACCGAAATACGGCAATGCCCGATATTAAGATCAAGTGGCGCATAAATTTCCGGATAATCAAATTCGAGAAGCACATCATTTCCCGCGACACCAAGCTGCGCGGCACCAAAAGCAACGAAGGTTGCCACATCAAAGCTTCGAACCCGGATGATTTCTAGATTTTCAATATTGGTTTTAAAGGCCAGCTTGCGGGATTTCGGGTTATCAAAATCTGCTTCTGGATCAATGCCGGCGGCACGAATGATCGGCATCACTTCGTCAAGGATACGGCCCTTGGGTAATGCCATAATCATCGGTTTTTTGATTTTTACCGTCATTGTCAGAATGCCTTTAATTCACATGCTTATCTTTACATGCGCCCTTTTAACCAAAAGCGAATGAAATGGCTAGTTTTATTATGTTACATGTGAGTTAACTTGTGCTCGAAAGTAAGTGATGCTTCTAATCAGCACTAGTCGTTTTTAATCACATCCAGAATTTCATGCTTCGGGTGGCATTTTGCCGGGTAGGGTTTCCCGATATCCTGCATGCTTGCTTCGATCAACTCTGCTTCCAGCCGTAAAAGGCCGTCTGCGGCGAAAATCAGATCAATGGCAACATTGTTATTTTCAAGTTCCGATGCCTCAATTGCCAGCAGTTCAAGCACATGGGTTTTGTTATCTTGTGGGATATTCTGGCTGGTAACCTTGATAACATTCTCAAAATGGCAACCAGTGCGGATACGCTGGCAATTATGCCTGGCGTCATCGCTATCCCTGTTTTGGAATTCTTCCCATTGATAGCGGTTAACCATCAGTGCGAAAATACGTGACTTGGGATTAAAATTAAAATCACCAACCACCGTGACCGCATCCTGAAGATAGGCAGAAATAATGGTCAGGTCGTCATGATCCTGCGCTTTTAATTTTAATCCTTTTCCCATTTTTAACCCTAAAATCATATTCCCAGATTTGCATCACGTGTAATTTTTGCGCCGACGGCACTTAACTTTTCTACCAGACGTTCATATCCACGATCAAGGTGGTATATGCGGTTTACGAATGTCTGCCTGTCGGCAACCAGCCCGGCCAGTACAAGTGACATGGACGCCCGTAGGTCCGTTGCCATGACGGGGGCGCCAAGTAATTGTTCTACCCCGCGGACAATGGCGGTGGAACCGTGCATGGTGATATCCGCCCCCATGCGGCACAGTTCCGGCACATGCATAAAACGGTTTTCAAAAATGCTTTCGTTGATGACGGATGCACTGTCGCATTGGGTCATCATTGCCATAAGCTGCGCCTGCATATCTGTTGGGAAGCCCGGGTAAGGTTGCGTTGTTACATCAACGCCTTTTATTTTTTCACTTCCCAGTGTAACGATGACACCGTTTTCGGTTTGCGTAAAATTAACACCGGCTTCTTTTAATACACCGACTGTACCGGTCATCACATCCAGAAGATTGTCACCGATTAATTCGATTTCGCCCCGCGTCATGGCGGCGGCAACAGCATAGCTTCCGGCTTCAATCCGATCGGGCATTACCGCATATTCTGCGCCATGAAGGGCGTCCTTACCCTTTACTTCCAGTATACGGGTTCCTATGCCGGTTATTTCAGCACCCATAGCATTAAGGCAATGGGCAAGATCTGAAATTTCCGGCTCGCGCGCTGCATTTTCAATGATTGTTGTTCCGCTGGCTAGTGTTGCAGCCATCAGAATATTTTCAGTAGCTCCCACGGAAACAGTTGGAAAATGAACCTTACCGCCGTTTAACCTTCCATTTGGGGCAACGGCACGTACATACCCTTCCTGAAGCTCGATTTTTGCCCCCATTGCTTCAAAGCCCTTAAGATGAAGATCAATTGGCCGGTTGCCGATGGCGCACCCGCCGGGTAGGGATACAGTTGCTTCCCCTTCGCGGGCAAGCAGGGGACCAAGCACAAGGATCGAAGCCCGCATTTTGCGAACAATATCGTAAGGTGCAACGGTGTTGGTAATATCCGGGGTTTTGAAAGATATCGTCTGCCCGTCGGCAAGTTTTTCACCTTCATTTTCCAGGTTGGTGATAACGCCATGCCCTTCAAGAAGCATTTGCAATGTTTTAATATCGGCCAGATGAGACAGATTTGAGAGTGTAAGTGTATCTTTTGTCAGCAGGCTCGCACACATAAGTGGCAGTGCGGCATTTTTTGCTCCGCTGATGGGAAGTTGTCCTTCAAGGCGAAAGCCGCCGGTTATTGCAAGCCTGTCCAACGATGCGTCTCCTTAAAGTTTCGGTAGGGTAACGCCTGTCTGGCCCATATATTTACCGGCGCGGCTGTTATAGGAAACTTCGCATGGTTCGTTTCCTTCAAAAAACAGAAACTGACAAGCCCCCTCATTGGCATAAATTTTTGCGGGAAGCGGGGTTGTGTTAGAAAATTCAAGAGTCACGTGTCCTTCCCAGCCCGGTTCAAGCGGTGTGACATTTACAATGATACCGCAACGTGCATATGTTGATTTTCCAAGACAGATAACAAGCACATCTTCCGGTATTCTGAAATATTCAACGGTGCGGGCAAGCGCAAATGAATTTGGCGGAATAATGCACACATCCCCCGGACGGTCAACAAAACTGTTGCTGCTGAAATGCTTCGGGTCGACGGTTACAGAATCAACATCGGTAAATATTTTAAATTCATCAGAAACGCGTGCATCATAGCCATATGAGGAGAGGCCATATGAAATCACGCCATTTCTTTGCTGGCGGTCTTCAAACGGTTCAATCATGCCATGATTTTTTGCTTTTTCCCGTATCCATTTGTCGGACATTATTGCCATATTTTACATATCCTTAGTATTTTTATTATCTAATTTTTTGGTCTGAGCTTTGCGCCTTTTCAGATTATCCCGTAAGGCTTGCGACAGCCTGGCCTGTTTTTTCGCTTTTTGTTCAGATTTGGAGTTATTTGCCCGTTTGTCCATATTACCTTCACTGTCATTCGCCGAACATTATGACCTTTTTAAGTTTAAGGGCAAAGAAAAATAATCGCAATTAATTCCTTAAATTGTCTTGCAGGATATGCATCATTATGGCATGTTCCGCGCCACATTCAGGGTTTTTATGCCTTGAGTCAGGTCTTTTGCCGCCGTAGCTCAGTGGTAGAGCGCACCCTTGGTAAGGGTGAGGCCGAGAGTTCAATTCTCTCCGGCGGCACCAGTTCCTTAAATAGTAGATTAGTTAAATAAGTATTTAGAAAGATATTGTTATGATTGTAACATATAGCTTATAAGGTTATTTAAATTAAATCTGAATGTTGCGAGCTCGATAACTTGATCAATAGACTCACATTACCTTTAATATGTTTCACTTCATTATTTTATCTCTCTATAGCTCAGGCTTCCCCATGGGCAAATCCTGGTGACAGCTCTTTACGATCTGATATTGAAATATTAGCGAAATTTGATCTAATTTCCGGACCTGTGAATGTTTGGCCCATGTCATGGAAACAAATTACACGTAATTTATACAAAGCGGACGCAATGACCCTGCCTCCTTTTGTAACCGCCGCTTTAAGAAGAGTTCAAGCTAAAATCCCCACCGAAATTAATGTAAGGGCAAAGGCATATATTAGTAACGAAGCTGAATTTTTCAGAGGGTTTCAAGAAAAAGGGCGAAGTAAATATTCAGCTGAAACGACTTTGGAATATAATAGTGAAAATACGACTTTTCACATTAATGGTGAATATAATGACGATGGAAACGGTAATAGTGATGCAAATTTAGACGGATCATATCTTTCTCATGATCTTGGCAATTGGTCAATGTATATAGGATCTGTTGAAAGATGGTGGGGACCTGGTCGCGAGACAACGTCAATTTTAAGTACAAATGCGCGACCAATGCCCTCTGTTGGAATAAGGCGTGTTGAACCAAAACCATTTCAAACAAAATGGCTTAGCTGGATGGGCCCATGGAGCGCTGAACTGTTTGTCGGGAAAATGGATAAAAATCGGCATATACCGGAACCAATATTCGTTGGAATGAGATTAAATTTTGAGCCAATAGAGAATTTTGAAGTCGGGCTGTCCAGATCATTAATGCTTTGTGGAAAAGATAGACCATGCGGAACTAAACAATGGATTAATGGTTTAATTGCCATCGGGGATTTGGACAATACAGGTCCTGTTGCAGAACAGCCAGGTAATCAAATAGCGCAAATTGATCTTTCGTACTCGTTTTCATTAAATGATAATGTTAATTTAAAGTTGTATGCTGAGGGCGCAGCTGAGGATATACACATCGTTTTCCCTTTCAGATATTCTAGGCTGATAGGTGCTTCAATTTTCGGTCCTATCGGCGATAATGGTGATCAATTTCGCTTGACGGCTGAATATACAGATACATTCGGGTCACTTGCGTGGTTCTTCGGTGAAAACAAAAAAGGGGTCATATATAACCATTTTATATATCACGATGGATACCGGTTTTATAATCAGTCCATTGGACAAAATCTTGATTCAAACAGCCAGTCATTTTCCGTAAATGCAACGTTGGCCAAAGCAAGCGGCATCGTATTTAATATTAAATACAAAAACATGCTGATCAATAGCGAAAACAGCATCCAGAACAGACTAAGCGTGTCCCGTGAAAAAATAAATAGTGTTACTTTAGGTGCCCAAATTCAGACACAAATCGGTAGATTCACACTGAATGGCAGAGTAATGGATAATGACATTAATACCCCCTTGCAAAATGAATATAATTTCAGAGGTGGGCTAATTTGGGAAATTAGTTTTTAAGTAGATATTTCATCATAGATAGATAGTGTTTTATTTACTACTGTGTCGATTGAGAATTCACTCTCTGCTAGTTTTCTACCATTAGTCCCCATCGCACTTCGTTTTTCAGGATTATTGACCAAATCTTCAATCGCTTTTGCTAATGCTTGAACATCTTTAACGGCAATTAAAACACCGTTTTCATTTTCCCGATCAACCATTTCTCTACACCCAGGCACATTAGTTGTAATAATTGCTCTACCAGCTGCACATGCCTCAATAAGTGATTTTGGCAGCCCTTCTCTATAGGAAGGAAGACAGACAATATTAGCTTTTTTAAAGACCTTAGCCATATCTTGACAAAATCCCCAGTGTTCAACAAAACCGTCATCTACCCATTGTTTGAGTTCTTCTTTAGTTACGGAAGATGGATTGCCCATATCCACTTCTCCAACCAAAACCATTCTTATGTTTTTTCCCTTATCTCGTAGTATTTTTGCTGCTTTTGCAAATTCGACCACACCTTTATCCTTAAGTAGGCGTGCTGGCAATATGACTACGGGAATGCCTGTTGGTTCTGATGTAGGTAAATATTCCTGTAAATTCACTCCTGATCCTCTTATCAGGACGGTTTGCTCAGATTTAATGATTGATTTTGAGATCAGATACTGCTTGTCATCCTGATTTTGAACTATCGACCTGAGATTTGAGTGCCGAAGAATAGTTTTATACGCGATAATAACCAATATTCTCGCAACAGTTGCCTTAAAACCCCTCGCTATAAAAATATAACCTAAACCACTAAAGGCGTTTACTATAGCGGAAACATTAGTTAATCGTGCAGCGAGTGTGCTGTATAGGACAGGTTTTATTGTGATATTGTGAACGATGTCAGGATTAATTTTTTTGTAGATAGAATAAATACTTTTGATTGTTCTACACTCTTGAAAAATATTTGCCTTACTGCGTGTTATTTCAATTTTGTGAAGAATTATTCCAGCGTTTTTGATAACTTCCTCTCCTTCACCGGTCGTAGAAACCAGATGTACCTCGTACCCTTTTTGCAAAGCTTCCAGAGCAATCGGCAATCGATGAGAAATAAAAAAACTAATTGGAAAAACACAGAAAACCAATTTTTTAGGTTTGATCATCATCTTTCTCCCAATTTCTTACCCGTCATTAATGCGATTACCATAATATTTTTATATAATTTCTTTAAGAAAGTCAGATAATTTCTCTGCTTGCTCTTTCCTTGTTAATCCCTCACCTGCATTGTGTGGCAGGCTCGGAATAGCACCATTTTGTTGCTTTTGATTTACCATTTCTTCCAACAGTTGAGCAATTTTATATGGAGAATTTGATACAGCGCCGAGCTCTCTTTTGATGATAAGTTTTGCTGGTGGGTTATTAGTACCTCCAATGCATAGAATTGGCCGGCCAGATCCAACATATTCAAAGAACTTCCCTGTGAAGGTTCCTTTTTCAGCTGGGTTATCCCACATTAACAATAATAAATAATCTGCGTGCTTTTGTAATGTCAGAATATCACTATAAGGAATAGGTTTGTTGACTTTGATGTTAGATGAAACGCCTATCTTCGTGGCCAGCCCTTTTACAACATTTATCTGATCACCATAAAAATGTACTTTAATTTTTTCCCTTGTCTTCTCAGATAACATAGATATGGCTTGCAGTAACGGCGTCGGGTCCCGGCGCCCGGGATAGATCATCCCAGCATAAAGGATATTTACTTTTTCATTTAAAAAGGGAGAAAGACATTCCTCACCGTCACTTTTCATCTCATAATCCAACGGGTCAAACCCATTGAGAATAACTTTAATCGGGCCGCTATACTTTTTTTGCAATGTCTCTGCGCAGTGTTCTGAAATGGTCGTAAGGGCCGATGCCCTATTAAACAGCCGCTTTTCCCAAATTCTTTCGATCTGTTTTTTCCATTCTGGTGAATCGCTATAAGGGTTATCGGTCCATAAATCCCTTAGCTCTCCGACCCACGGGATATTATGAGACATGCCCAACTTATCGGCAACAATCATCGATGAAATAGGCCAGGCACTCGCATAAATAACATCAGGTTTCCATTCTTTTAACAACGACACGCCTGCCTTATATGCTTGCTTGCGCCAACCAATTTGGCCATCTGGAAGATGAAATAGTGTTTTATAAAAATTACCTAAAAATTTAAGAAGCAGCCCCTTAAAAGTTGTTGTATTACCAGCTGTATTTAAACTGCCCGTTTGATTTTCTTTTTTTCGAGCCAACAACCATTGTACAGGTGCATTGATATCCCACCATTTTGTATAGATTACTTTCTCTTCGGGGATTTCCAACTTCAATGTTGCTGGTAGCGGTTGATCATCACAGGTTAGAACTTTGACGTCATGGCCTAATTCAGTTAAATATTTTGTCATTTTTCCACACCGAACAGCACCAATGGAATTGAAGGGCGGAAAACGGTATGTCACCATCAATATTCTCATCAACTATTTTTTCTGATTATCTCAACACATTTTGCAACATCAATATCTTCAGCTTCAATAACCGTGAACAGACTTGAATGATGTCCTATAAGTGGAAATCTCTTAATTTTGACTTTTTTAAAGAAGTATTTGCAAACTGCAATAATTTCAGTTGCTGTATTAATATGTTCATGCTTCATCATTACACCATAATCTAAACCATGTCTTAACCAGAAACTAAGACCCGTTGTACAGCGCCAGGAAAGCCACCATAAAAACCCACCTTCATTTGGTATAGCGATAGAAAAAACCGTCTCAGAATTTGAATTTTTTGATAAAAGGGCAATTTCCAAAGGAAGATTTACCATATGTTCAAACACAGCAATCGAAATAATTTTATCGTAACACTTGGTTGATGGTAACTCTGATATTCTGCTATAGTGGTTGGAAATCAGTGTTTCACTCTTACTCCCCTGAAAAAGATAAGGCATCGGTTCAATAATATCATAACCTTCCCAGTTTTTCTCATATGGAACATGATTTAATGTTCCTGCGCCTATTTCGAGTATTTTTTTTGCTTCTTTTTTCGATACGGTACGGTGCATCCAACTTTCCACATAATGAACCAGTCTTAAGAAAAGTCCGTCTGGAGTGCGACCTCTTTTGTATTCTTGCTTATAAATATCCTGATACCGTTGTGGTAAAATTGTTGGGGTTTTTGGAAATGCAGCTAGAATTGTGTCTATATCGTTTCCCATCGGTTTATTCTGTTTCGTTAATATATCAAATAATGTTCAGTTATTCTCTGAATACACTTAAATTTATGTTGTTACTAATATGGTTTGAAATAGGCTCGTTAGGTTCATTGTAAATATCAAAAGATAAAAAATTTAGCAATGCCTGACTTCCTAATATAATGGGCAAGGCTGCTAACATCACTACCCCTGCCGGTGTCGTGGTATTTGCCAGAAATGATTGTGTCCAGTTGTATATACCGTACCATCCGCCGAAAACAACCAAAATAATTCCAATTACTAAATTCACTGACGCAATACTAAAATTTCTGAAAAAATAATTGTATAATATTCTTTTCGAGAAATTTCTTAAATGCAGAAACGGGAAAGTCAGTAGCGCCTGAAATGAATTCAAGTTGCTTTTTTCTTCTCCGTAAAAGGCTTGCATTGGTATATCCATCACTTTTGCTCTTACCGTCGAAAGTCGGAAAAGCAAGTCAGTTTCAAAAAAATACCTATTTGACAATTTGGATAACGGCAAATATTTCAAAACAGCAACATTTATAGCCGTGTAACCATTTGTAGGGTCAAATAGACTCCAGTAACCGGTAGATAACTTGGAGAAAAAAGAAAGTCCTGCATTACCCAACAAACGTACAACCGGCATGGGTCTAACACTTTCGATATCAAAGAACCTATTTCCTTTTGTATAATCAGCACGTCCAAGTAATATAGGTTCTATCAGTGATGGAATGAATTTAGGGTTCATCTGACCGTCTGCATCAATTTTTACAACAACATCTAAATTATGTGAAATGGCTTCACGATAGCCTGATTTAACTGCTCCTCCAACGCCTTGATTTTTATCATGATTGATTATGATTACGCGTTCATTATTATGCGCGATTGTTTCCAATACATCTTTTATCCCATCAGGACTTGCGTCATTAACACAGATAATTTTATGGACATTTGCCGGAATGTTATTGATCACATCTCCCACAGTTTTCTTGACTTTGTAACAGGGAATTACAACGCCCACCTTTATATTATCTTTTTTTTCTTGCATCATTAGTTATCAATATAAGATAAAGTTCCCTAGGTTAGTTTGGAAATAATTTACTATAAAGTAATTAGATGAGAAATATACCTATACTTAATCGCGTTAAAAGTCTTTAAAATATTATATACTATTACAAAAGAGCATTTTACGCTGTAAAGCTATAAAATCAAAAATACTATCTGAAGCAAAATTCAAATGACATTAAAAAAAATTGAACCGGAACTCTTACGCAAATTTTACCTGGAATGTGATCCGGATAAAGCTACGCCAACGTTATATTTTTCTCAAAATAGGCTGATCAGATGGTTTTTTTGGCTTAGATTGAGTGTTATTGTCGGTTTTTTTGATAAAAAAATTAAAAAATATGACACATGTCTTGATTTTGGTGGTGGTGGTGGAGAGTTTTTACCAACCTTATCTCAATATTTTGAAAATGTGACCCTGCTTGACTTAAACACGGAAAGAGCGTCAAAAGTTGTGGACCATTTTCAACTTAATAACGTCGTCTTGGAAGAGAAAAATATTTTCGATGACAATGGCACGAATGAAACTTACACTTTAATCATAGCCGCAGATGTTTTGGAGCATTTTAAAAGTCCCGATAAAGTTATTCAAATACTTCGGCTGAAAATGAATAAAAATAGCGTTTTGATCACGTCACTACCTACAGAAGGTTTAATCTATATAATATTGAGGGCAATATTGGGAATAGAAAAACCTGTGGATCATTATTTTACAGCCAAGGAGGTTGAGGTCATGTTGGAAGACGCCGGTTTTCGGAAATTCAAAAGAACCTATTTGCCACTAAAATTTAATTTATTTGCTCTTTTTAGCATAACAGCCTGGTCTAAAACTGTATAAAGAAAGCTGAGAAGATTCAATTATGGCCAATTTGTTATCCCCCGTAGCCAGATTATACATAATATTGCTATTGAGTGGCGTTTATTGGTGGTATATTTTTGGATACCAAAGCAATAATCCCATATTCACTGATACCAACTTAGGTCTGATTTATTTTCGAACTACTGTTGGTTTGCCGTTCATTTTGTTCGCCAGTCTATATAATTTCAGAACTGGTTTAAAAATATTGATGAAACCATCTATCATCACCGTATCTATACTATTCCTATTGTTTTTCATGGGAAGTGATCTGCTACTAAGATATTTCGGTGTCGCAGACAGGGAAGCACCACTAATCCATACTCTTTATCTTGGGTTACGGATCGCGATCATAATATGGATTTTTGGAATCCGTGACTTCACGGTATCACATAATCAGCTTTTATTGGTCTTGAGTGTCTATTTGATAATAAGCGTGATCTTGGATATGGCCGGTCAAATTGATGCCTTTCAAACCGTGGACTTTTATGCTGGCTATATTGACTGGCTCACAAGCAGATATTCAGGATT
Organism: Kordiimonadaceae bacterium; assembly: GCA_038106445.1. GTDB lineage: Bacteria > Pseudomonadota > Alphaproteobacteria > Sphingomonadales > Emcibacteraceae > Pseudemcibacter. The sequence continues at coordinate 33,332 of JAYODU010000015.1, forward strand.
GTCATTTAATACCAATATGTTTGCAGGTATACTTTTAACCGTTGTCGCGATACATACGCTGTTAAACTGTAGAAATGACTGGCAAACTTTAAGTGGGTTTACAGTCAGTATACTGTTGATTATTTTGGCAATTTCAACAAAGGGTCGGTTTGGCTTGATTATTTGTGCAACGATTGGGTTGATCTGGATGAATATCTGGCTCAAAGGTATGGTTAGCAAAATAATTGGCTGGTCAGGTGTTATTCTAACAATGGCCTTTATCATTTTATCCGTAAGATTTTCCATTTTTCCATTATCGGATCAGATGCCTTATATAAATACTCAACCATCCTTTTACCGACTGGCTCATGAACCGAACTTTAGATCGGTTCTTTCATCACAAGGTATCGGTTTATCTGATTTCGAACAGCGAACTAATTACCAAAAATTTGTTGATAAGGAACTGCTCAAAAATTCCTATAGTCAGGTAAATTCAGAAAATCAAAAATTACAACAATCAAAAAAATACACGGCAGCACATTCAATATTTTTATCGCTTCCGCTTGATTATGGAGCAGGGTCATTATTTGTTTTTTTAATTATAAATGTAATCTTGATATACAGATTTATGAAGGTGTTTGGGGTCGCAATCGAAACTCAATTACTGTTTTTAACATTTGGTCGGTATTTTCATCAGCAGATGAGCATTGCTTCCTGGTCATTGGTACTTTTTCAACTGGCGTTCTTGTTTTATAGTGAGAAAAAGAGGAATGATATTTAAAAATTACCCGGTAGTATGTATCATAAGCTCCTGGTAAATAGAGACTGCTGAGATTAATGGAAAAACAACTTATCTATAAGGCAGATCAAAGAGATAATTTCTCATTGAATTTGCTATTTCTTTATATTGTAATGAAGCCGTTTTACTTTCTGCAGAGTGGCGGTTTGCAGATAGCTGATGTTTTTCTTATTTGTCTATTTATATTTCTTCTGATTAATCCTAGGGGGTTTAAAATTCAAGATTGGGTTACATTACTGTTTTTACTAGCACTTTTTTTTGTTATTACGGCGGTAAGTGGAATTTGGACTATCATAACAGAGGATTTGGCTGTTCTTATGCCAATCCTTTTTTTACTGTTTAATTTGTTTCTGTTTTTATGTGCATCGCATATCATAAATACCAACCCTAATGCTAAAAAGTACATATTATGGGCGGTAATGATCAGTGTATTTTTGCAATGCCTGTTGATTCCTATCTCCTTTACACCGACATTCCGCCAATCATTATTCTTCTATAACCCTAACCAACTTGGTTATTGGTCGGTTTTGTGTGCTTCGTTATTTTTATTTTTGGTTCAGGACGTTAAAATTAACAAATATGTATATGTTGCTTTTACTGGGACTGTTATAATGCTCGCGGGGCTTTCACTGTCCAAAGCTGCTATGTTAGCTATCTTCATTTTATATTTTGTATATTACGGTGGCCGACCGATTGTGGCTTTATTTTTTATGATTTGTTTAATTGGCGTCTTTATTTTCGGCAGCGAGATTGAGCAAGTTTCAAATGTGATTGATAGGTTATCAGACCTAGGGTCAGCAGGGGATGATAACGCATCTGGAAGAGGTTACAACCGCATTTGGGAGCGGCCTGATTTTGCTTGGCTTGGGCAAGGAGAAGGCGCATTGGATCGGTTTGGGGAAAGTCACGAAATTCATTCAACCGTAGGAACATTGTTTTTCAGTTATGGTCCGATCGGATTGTTCATATTCCTGGCAATTTTTATCCGTTTTGTTTTTACTAAAGGGATTGTTTCTGTGCTTCCTTTTATTCCTGTCTTCGCCTATAGTCTGACCCACCAGGGGTTCAGATTTTCATTATTTTGGTTGCTGCTTAGCCTTGTTTCAACTTTTAAAAATGAAAATGAAATTAAAAAAGATAAAGCGGTAGCGCAGATCAGTTAGGAGATTAGATTTGTTTAATAGCGACGGTTATTTTAACATTTTTACCATCGGAAAGGAAATAAAACGCCAGAAGATTATATTTGTTGCAATCGTGCTTGGTTGCGTATTGGCTGCTTACCTAGTGTCAGTAATGCTTCCACCAAAATATGAAGCGCAGGTCACATTACTTCCCATGTCACAAGAAGGTGAATCTGATGCGGTTGCAGGTTTAAATTTCGTTAGTTCATTGCTGGGAAATAATAGCGCGGCAAGCGCTGATCGACCTTCTTGGTTGGAAGCTGTTATCCTTATGCAAACGAGGAACTTCGCCAAGAATTTTATTGAAACTCATAACCTTATGCAAATGCTGATAGATGAGCATGGGATGGATGTAGTTTGGGACGAATTATCCGATAATGAAAAGACCAGAAGATTAAATATTCTGGCAAGACGCTGGATCAGTAAAAATATTGAATTGGAACAAGATCAATTAACAAATACTTATCAGTTAAATGTCTTTCTTTCTGACGAGGACAAGGTAGTTGAATTGGCGATGGAGTATGTCAAAGATATAAACGCGTATATGAAAGAGTTTTTAATAAGAGAAAATGAACACAAAATAGAATTTTACAGAAATAGAATAGCCGAAGAGCAAGTGAGCGATATCAAGGCCTCTATGGTTGGGCTGATGTCTGTAGCCATTCAAAAAAGAGCATTGATTGATACCCGCGATGAAATCGTTCTTAGAACAATAGATCCCGCGGCAATAAGTGTTCTTAGTTTTCCTATTTTAACCCTTAATTTAGCAGTTGGTATTTTCTTGGGGTTGATATTGGCACTGATTGTTGTATTGTTCATTCAAGCATATAACAGATATTTACAAACCAAATCTACGTATTAAGAGCTGATCCCATTGACAATTTTTGTCACAATTTTATCTGCTGCTTTTGCATCACCGTATAAATTTTTCTTGATTTCGAGCGGAGTACCGTTGTAACGCGTAAATGCTTCTGTGATTAGATCAAAATCCGCCCCCACCAGTATATTCGCACCTTCATCGATCAACTCCACCCACTCTGTTTGATCTCTCATGGTTATACAGGGTTTTTTAAAAAAATAAGCTTCTTTTTGCAATCCGCCACTATCAGTCAAAACTGAAGAGCAATTTTGAAGCAGCCAGATCATTTCAAAATAACTGACAGGGTCCAGAAAGGTCGCCTGACAATGAATTTCCATACCTTCAATTACGTTCCGTGTTCTTGGGTGGAGCGGACAAATAACAGTTACATCTTTTGCAATTTCATTTATTGCTGCTACAATTCCCTTTATGCGTTTTGGGTCATCCGTGTTTTCGGCCCTGTGGATGGTCATCAAGGCAAAGCTACCTATTACATCTTCTAGTAATTGATGTGGTTTAACACTCTTTGGGGAATAATACATTGCCGCATCATACATGACATCTCCGACATTGTGTATTTCACAGTCGCGTTCACCGAAACCTTCGCGAATAAGGTTTTGAACGGCGGTTTCGGTCGGACAAAAAAGTGTTGTACTGATTTGATCCGTTAGAATGCGGTTGATCTCTTCGGGCATCCGCATGTTAAAACTTCTTAAACCTGCCTCAATATGATAAACAGGAATATGGAGTTTAGCGGCGGATAAAGCTCCTGCCAAAGTTGAATTCGTATCACCATAAACAATCACACCATCAGGTTTTTCAGACAGAAAAATTTCTTCCAGTTTTTCCAATTGACGCCCCGTCATTGCACCGTGCGTGCCCCCACCTATGCCAAGAGTAAATTTAGGTTTAGGGATATCCATTTCTTCAAAAAAAACGTCGCTCATATTCGCGTCATAATGCTGTCCTGTATGAACTATCGTTTCCACAATCGCACTATCCGAATGGTTTTTCTTATGCTGTAGGACGGATCGACTTACCGTTGCGGCCTTAATAAACTGAGGACGGGCACCAACCACAGTGATTATATTCATTGGATGATCTCTTTATAAAATTCTTTATCTTTTTTATTGTTGAATGAACTATTATGCCAAAGAAGTACATAACTGCCATTATATTTGTGGCATATTTTTTTGAAATATTTGAACCGACTAAGCGATTGTTCACTGTATCTCAAATTTTCATATTTTGGCCCAATGATAGTACTTTCCATAGTAATAAGGGGCCGTTGTTTAAGATTAAACGGTTTTCTAGCAACAAGGTCAAACATTGTAAACTCTTTACATGTGCCGCACCTGAAACCTGCACTTTCAGCAAAAAACAAAGTCGTATCGTAATCAAGACCGGCACTCTCCCACAAATGGGGTGTCTTCATGATATCCCATCTGAGAAAATGCATTCGCCCTCCAATGACATCCTGCTTTATATCCTCTTCAAGCATGATTTTTTTCAATTTCTGCACGGATTTTAAGAAATTATTCTTGTTGTCAAAACATTCATATCCCGGATGTAACCCGATTTCATGACCACGCCGATTAATTTCGCGAAAAAGACTTCGCATTTCATCGCTATCAAAATCAACCTTTATGTCATATTCAGATGTATATTCCGTTATGAAATAAAAAGCCACCCTGTTCCCATGGTCCTCATTTACATCCATCATCCAACTTATCATTGAACGCAGATTGTCTTCATACTTAACACCAATTTTGTGTAGAAAATAATTTCGGAGCGTGAGATACCCTTGTTTAAAATTCTTTCTTTTTACAATATCCCCTGCGGATTTATGCAGGGCTTTCTTGAAAGAATCTCTGGTGGTATCATATGGCCAGTCTACATCGCATGTAATGAAGTTTGATGCTTCATTCTTATTGTATCTAATATCAGGATTCAGGTGATTGATCATTGACCTTAACATTTCAACATATTCATCGACTATAGGCCGCTCCAAAAACCCGTATTTATACGCGACAGAAGATTTTGCTGGAAAACGATTATGCTCATCACGCTGGTCTTTAATCGCCTCTTCCATTCTGGATATCATAAAAAAGATACTTGCAAAGATATCGATCCCACATGTAATATGTTCTTCGAGTACCTCGATCTCGTCATTGCCAAATAAAACAGGCAAATTATCTTCATGTGTAAATTGATTTTCACAAAAGGTAACTTTGGGTAAACAATTGTCATTGAGATAATCGTCTTTTATCTGATCCCAAAAACTCGAGCTGAGATCAAGAACAGAACCATTTTCAAACACTAACCTGAATCCACGCTGATCAGTTATTATTTCAGTTTGATGATCAGTTCCAAGAAATTCATGGAAAACAACATCAATTACATATTCTTTCTCGGCTGCAAATGATCCGTCATGTTTAACAGTTATCATTCCACACTCTTTCAAATATCTCTAATGAACTGAATAATCTTGAAAAGTATAGAATTGGTTTTTGAGATTGAAAAATAAGGCTTCTGTCTACCCCCACATCCCCGTCTTACCTGTTCAACACTTTGGATCATACTGCCCTCAAAATCAAAAACATCTAACTTCAATTCATTTCGCGTGAATTTGATTGCTTCAGAGACCAAAAGAATACCTGCCCCACTGTTTCTAAACTGGGGGTCTTCACCAACCAAATGCACATAAGCAGACATATGATCCCATGTCAGATACAAACTTGAATGGATATTCCCTTTTTCATCTTCAGCATAAAATATTCTCCGGCAATTATTTTTTGATAAAGCTTCGTCATGTTCCAAAAGAAAATCCATCGAATATGGCATTTCGATCTTTTGCCTTTCAAAGGTAAGCATATTGATTAGATAAAATTCTTCGATAGGAAGATCTGTTTTTACAGTTACTATTTTAGACGCTTTGTTGATTTTATTTCTATAACTGGAGCTAAAATTTTCTAGATAATTTTCATTCTCCAGCAAATCTTCCAATACATAAGTATATCGCGTTGTTTGTTTAAATCCTTTCCAATATAAACCAAGCCAGTTTGTGCGAAAGTAATGCCAGTTTGTAACAAGATGATCATATTTGGGCAATTGATCGTAAAGTTCAACAATCAAAGAATTTTCAACACCGATAGATCTTGAATATTTTGCCTGAATCGGACGTATCCACGGGCCTAAAGATTGCGTAATTGGAGGCATCGCAATTAATTTCAAGCCAAATTTCCTCGTCTCATAATATGGCATAGCTGCAACAATGGAGTCTCCCTTTTCCAGTATGCACACATCCCAATTATCTTTTCCACAAACGGTGTCCAACCACCAATATTGGAAAAAAATTGGTATACTTACTTCTTGTTCACAAAGTTTCCTATATTTCTCTTTATTTTCCATTATATTCTAAATATTGAGATAAGAAATTAATCTAGTATTAATACGGCTTTAATATAAAAACTATTCTCATCGGGAAGTAAACATTTATTATAGTGCGAGAATTTTGTAACATCTTTTAAATTACTAATATTGCTCTTCCAATTCATATAGAAGGTACACTTAAATGTCTAAAACAATGGTGGTAGGTTTGACACCAGAGTATGTAACATACGAAAATAATAGTTCAAGTGATTATGCTTCAAAGCTACATTCCACAAACCACGGAGCAGCGTTTATTACACGCTCGATTATGAAGATATTTGATGGCGATTTCATTGATATTAATGAAGAACATGATTTTAACGAACTTCGAAATAAATACTCCAATTGTGTCGTCGCCACCGCTAGCCAGTTAGGGCCGGAACGCGACCTTTCAAAATTAGTGAACTTTATTGAAAAAGTTGATCTGAAAACTTTTTTTCTGTCCGGCGGTGTCGATGCTGGTGGAAAATATGGCATTAACTACAGACTGCATCCAAGCCTAATCAGGCTTCTCGATATCTGCTCGTCCAATGGATCATGGATAGGTGTAAGAGGAGATTTATCAGCTTATTATTTGCATAAGCACGGTTACAAATCATGTGTTCCTGTAGGCTGCCCGACCATATATTCCAATGGATTGCTCGACTATGATTACGAGTATCCTTCTAACAATGAGAACATGGGAGTACCCTTCCACTGGGCGATTTCTGCCGCTTTAATAAATAAAGGCGAAAAATATAATTATATTGGACAGGATATATTTGATGATGAACTTTTTAAAGGTAATTTGGCCGGGTCAGTTGTGTCAAAAATCGCTAAAGTATTCAAAAAACCTTACAAAGAAATATCTGAGGGAGTTATGAATTCAATTAGCTCTGCATCTGTTTTTCCTGCGACTTATTTCGATTGGTATGATCTTATTGGAAAGCAACAGAAGATATTATCAGGAAGATTGCATGCAAATATATGTGGCCTAACCCAGGGTGTTCCATCAATATTGGTGCCATGGGATATGCGAACTTATGAACTTGTAAGCTATCTAGAACTTCCACATGTATCGTGGGAAACATTAAGAGATTCAGATTTGAACGATGTTTTCAAACATGTTGACTTCGAAGGTTTTAAAAAGAGAATAAAAAACTGTTATGCGAATTGGATATCATTTAATGAGGAAAATGGGTTGGAAGTTCATACAGGGAAAGAACTTTCTGATTTAAGCCCGCTCGTCAATACTGAATGGAAACAATCCGCCCGTATCTTGAATAATATCACGCAGTATACAAACGAAGAAAAATATACTAAATTCAAAACCGTTGGTGACTTGCGACTGATGGAATGGGTTTCCGATAAATTAGGGGGTCGAGAACGGCTATAATCGCCCTCAAAAATAATATGGTAGAAATGAAACAGCTTCTTAAGTATGTAAATCCAGTTAAATATCTCAACAGGCTAAACTTAATATTGAACAAATACGTTTACTGTTATTTGGAATTTTTAAAAGGATCTGACAATTCTGAAATGGAATATCCACCTATATTCGTTGTTGGACCTCCGAGATCGGGAAGCACTTTAGCAATCCAGCTTATTACCGAAGCGATAGATATCGCATATTTTAGTAATCGGCATGCCAAATATTTTGGCATCCCCTTCATTATCGAAAAGTATTTTAATCCGTGCTTAAATCGACCAATTGGTGACTTCTCATCCACTCATGGCCGCACGCAAGGTGCTTACTCACCATCCGAAGCAGGAAACTGGTGGTATAGATTTTTTAGAAAAGAACCTTCGTATGTTTCACTTGAAGACGCTGATCCAAGTAAAATGAAGAAGTTCAGAAAATCCACCGCGTTATTTGTGAAAGCGGCAAAGAAACCGATAATATTTAAAAATATGTATGAAACAGTTCGTATGCAGCCAATAAAGAAATATATTCCTGAGAGTTTGTTTATTGTTTTACATCGTAATGAAATCGACAATGGTCATTCATTGCTCGAAACACGATATAAAGTATATGGTAATTATCAAACTTGGTGGTCTGTTAAGGTGCCCGGCAAAGACTATTTAGAAAAATGTAGCCCGGGGGAACAGGTCATTGAACAAGTTCGTGGTTTACATGATGTTGTTCAGAATGATTTAAAGGAAATGCAGGTGGACCCAAAAGAAATTTTGAATATGAGCTATGAGAAGCTCTGTGAGAAACCGGAAGAAGTCATTGGCGAATTGCAGAATTTTCTTAGCGAGAACGGCGTGTCCGTTAAACGTCGAGCAAAGGGTATCCCAGAAAAATTCAAGCAAAGAACTGTGGTTAGAATAGATCAGACTATCTATGACGAAATGGTTGGATATGCGAAAAACAATAGACACAGTTGAGAATTTTTGGAACCTATCACAACTCAAAACTTTCTCCCGACTTGCAAATCAACGATCAAGAACGAATTTCATAGGAAAATTCTCAGATTTTCTCGGTGTTAAAAACGCTGAAATTGAGCTTAAAGCAAGTGGTTCAGATGCCTTGACTGACCTACTTACCAGAAGAAAAAATAATAATAAGACAGTTTTAGCCCCAGCGTTCAATTGTGGCACGGTAAAACAATCAATAATTAACAGCGGCTGTAAAGTTCTCACTTACGATTTCTCAGAAACGCCTGGAAAGGTGGATTGGTCAGCCGTAGTAAAGTTAATGGAGGCTGATGTAAGTGTCATCATTGTAACTCACTTTTTCGGCCTACCAACAGATTTTTCAGAAATTATCCCCGTATGCCAAAAAAAAGGCATCGCAATAATCGAGGATTGTGCACACACTTTGGGTGGAAAAATAGGCAATGATACTGTTGGAACTATCGGCGATGCCTCAATCTTCAGTTTTAATTATGACAAACCTATTTCATTATGTGGGGGTGGATTATTAGTTATCAATAACCCTGAACATTTTTTAAAAATTGGAGAAAGTTCTGACCATGATCACATTTTAACTGATGAACTTAATCAACTCAAAAAAGTGCGATTATGGTACGAAAGAAGAAAAAAATTCATTAAATATGAGCGCAGCTTACCCTATCGTTTCTACAAGAAATTATTCGGTTTAAAAGCACCGTCAAATAGATTGAATACTTTAAGTGCCATACAGGCGGAAATCGGAATTTGGTCATTAGAAAAATTTTCTGATACCATGCAACAAAGAAACGCAAATGCGGAAGAACTTATCCAATGTTATATGGGACCAACCTGGTACCAATATCCAAATACTTCTCCATCTTTTCTAAGAGCAAAATTAGGTATCCACCCGGACCACGTCCGAAAGAACATTATTAGGAAGTTCAGAAAAAAAGGTATTCGTGCTGACATTTTGAATTGGCCTTACACAATAAACGACAGTCCAGATCAATCCAATGAAATAACAATGGACGCCACTAAAAACTGGGTTGATATTCCAGTCCATCAAAACCTTACTGAAGAAGACATTGAGACGATAAAAAACATATTGGCTCAAACCTGACGTTTCGAAATTAGTCTGTCATTATCTCTTCAGAATTATAAGTTTCAAGCTTTTTGATTACTTTTGCAGGAACTCCGGCGAGCATTTGATCACCCTCTGGAAACGACCTTGTAACGACTGCACCCGCTGCCACGACAGTATGATCACCTAATTCAACACCGGATAAAATAGTTACATTTGCTGCGAGCCAGCAATTATCACCAATTACAATAGGACCACTATCCATAAATTTATTATAATTATTAACATCATGGTTCATTGATATTAAAGAGACATGAGGTCCGATCCACGTATTTTTACCTATATCAATACCGTTGCGACCATCGAGATAACAATTTAACGATAATCCGGGAAAACGTGTGCCTCTTTTAATTTTTGAAGGCTCTCTAATCTGCGATGTCCAATGCACTGGCCAGCCAACACCTGAGTTTATCCGAAGAAATTTTTGTAAAAAGATACACTTCAATGTTGTTTTAATAGGAATGTTTTCTTTGCTTGTTGTTAAATCGGGGAAAAATAGAATGCAAATTTTCCGCAACATGCTTTTCATAAGATGTCTAACCATAACCAATATTTTTCATATGTTGCTTCGAAATCCTTAATACAAGCATTATCTGGGTTAAATAGATTATGCAAATTACAATAGTATATGTTGCTATCACAACAACAAAGTTTTCCGTAAACAATGATGCTGTGTAAAAACTCGTAACGCTAAAGGTCGCAAAAATAAATTGATAATACAAGCCCCATTCATTTTTGCCATATACTGCGAACCGACTGACACTACGCGAGACAAAAGATATCGCGGCTAATGGAAGCATAACAAAGGCTAAGACTTCAGCCTCGCGCCATGCTTCCCCCATCAGTAAAATTATTCCATCAACATATAAGAATACAAGGGTTGACACAATTGCTGCTGCGGAAAGGACAGAAGAAAATTTGATATAATAAATAACACCATCCAGATATGGCTTATGGTGGGCAATATTATGCGATACTTCCTGCGACAGAACTTTATTGATATTGGTTGAAATTAAATCTACTGGCGCCAATATAATTTTCTTCACAAGCAGGTAATATCCAGCATACTGCTCACCAAACAAAGATCGTATCAACAAAATTGGAATCTGATTGCCAAAAGTGTTCAACACACCAGCAGGCAAGCTAAAAGTTGGAAACTTTTTATATTTTTTAACGAAGTAAAACAGGCGCAGTTTAGAAAATGCCCTGGCACCTTCGATTAAAGGTTGTGACATAATAATCAGATACAAAATTCCAACGAATACGTACCCACATACATGACCATACCATAATCCACCATCAGCTTCCTTCAGGAAATATTGTAAAAAAGCGATAACCAGACCCTTGAGTACGGTTATAAGAGTTATAATTTTAAACGATTTATTTCTTATAAGCCAATTTATTGCTATCTGTTCGAAGGCAATAAGTGATGTCAAAACTATGTAGTGAATTAGGGGAAAATCCAGAAAAATTAAATCTATGGCATTTATTGCAAACAAAAGACCTGTCATAAAAATAGAAAATATGCAGATCGTTAAGAGCGAAATAAATGAACATAACTTCGCCGCAACTGCTGTCTTAGGAAAGATCACCGTCAAATCAAATTTTAACGCAGCCATAACCGAGAATATGGTGCAGATGGCCAGTGATGAACCAAACACACCGAAAGCATCAGGAGAATATACACGAGCAAGTATAAATGTTGCAACAATACCAATCAATTGGTTAGTAGCCGTACCAAAAACCAATGTTGCAATCGATTTTAATTTACCGGGGACTTTTATAATATTCACTCCTACAGTATGAATATTCGGTTTATAGAGCACATAGAAAGAAACATATTATATGCCCCAAACTGTTCGGAAGCCCAATCTAAGATTGGCCTTATATACCATTAAAACTGGAAATAATCTTCTGAAAATCCACCTCGCTCATATAAGGGTGCATTGGCATACTAAATGAAGTGTTACTGAGTTTCTCCGAAATCGGAAAACTATCTTTTTTATAATCTAAGTGGCTGAAGGCATTCTGCTGATGCATACATTTTTCATAATATACAACAGAAGGAATATCTGCAGTTTTTAAAGCTGACATTATCTGATCACGTTCATCGGATCTAATCGTATATTGGGCCCAACTACTGACATATCCACTAGGAACGGTTGGGGTAACAATATCATTTTGTCCACGAAGGCTTTTTGTATATGTATCGGCAACTCTTTGCCTTGCTTCTAATTCTTCTTGAAAAACAGCCAATTTTTCTATCAATACGGCTGCCTGTATTGTATCAAGCCGGCTGTTCATTCCGATGCGGACATTATCATATTTATCTGTCCCTTTTCCATGAATGCGTAATGAGCGCAGAAGGTCTGCATAGTGGTCATTATCAGTGAATATGGCACCACCATCACCGTAGCATCCGAGCGGCTTTGCCGGGAAAAAACTGGTTGTTGCAATATCACCAAAGGTACCTGCTTTTCTTCCGTTTATACTACCACCGAATCCTTGAGCCGCATCCTCGATGATTTTAAGATTATATTTGTCTGCTATCGCCTTGATTTTTGGATAGTCCGCAGGCAGGCCAAAAAGGTCAACGGTCATGATCGCTTTTAAAGTAAGTTTACCTTCACTCTGCGTTTTTATAATCTGCTTCTCAAGGTGATCCGGGCAAATGTTAAAAGTTACCTCATCAGAATCTACAAAAACCGGTGTCGCTCCAACAAATGCGATAGCTTCAGCACTGGCGAAAAAAGTAAAAGTCGGGCATAAAACGGCATCCCCAGCTTTAATATCAAGTGCCATTAATGCGAGCTGAAGTGCGTCTGTCCCATTTGCGCATGTAATTGTGTGCTTAACACCAACATAAGTAGACAGCCTTTCTTCTAATTCTCCAACTTCCGGTCCCATGATATATTTACCGTGGTCCAGAACAGTTTGAATGCGTCTATCTATCTTTTCTTTTAAATGTTGATATTGAGCTTGCAGATCAATGAATTGCATCAAGAATTGCTTTCTATTTTATAAAGTCTACCATCATCCAATTTATATTTGGTGCCGGTATGTTTACAGGCAATTTCTGAATGTCCGGTTAACGGTAAATCAAGTCGTTCCCCATGTTCGCTCATCCATCCGATCTGTTTAGCAGGAACCCCGACCATTAGTGCGTAATCCGGTACATTCCGATTAATCACCGAACCAGCACCAATAAATGCGAACTGCCCTACAGTTACACCGCATACAATTGTCGCGTTGGCACCTATTGTTGCACCTTTTTTGACGATAGTATCGCGGTATTCATCCTTACGCGATACCGCTGATCTCGGATTGTAGACATTGGTAAAAACCATACTGGGGCCGCAAAAAACGTCATCTTCCAGAGTAACATTATCATAGACGGAAACATTATTTTGAATTTTTACATTATTGCCTATCTTAACTTTGTTTCCAATGAATACATTTTGTCCTAATGAGCATCCTGCTCCTATTACAGCACCACTACATACATGAACCCAATGCCAAATACACGTATTTTCGCCAATTGAGGCACCTACATCAACGATTGCGCTTTCATGAATATTGTCAGCCAACTCTCTAGCCTTTAATCCTCTATCTGCTTTAAAAAGGGGTGATATTCCCCAACCTTTCCTAAAGTTTTCGCGTTTCTAATATCAGCCACAGTTTCAATGGCCAATCTGTTTTCTTCAAGATCAAAGCCATTACCCTTCAGTATCTCTTCATAACTTCGGGTATGGAGATCTGTAAAACCACCTGAAAATTCGATTTCCTTGCCGTCTATTGTAATGCTTCTATATGTCCGCTGATTTTGTTCTTTTGCCTGAACTGGAAGATTTTCCGAGTCCACAGAAAGGAACCATCTCACCCTTGCTCTTTCATATTCAAGATAACCTGCATTTGTCGTATCTGAAAGATAATGGACTTTATTTTCCTGCAAATTACCAAACAGAAATTGGAGCATATCGTAAAAATGAACGCCGACATTTGTCGCTACACCGCCTGATTTGTTCACATCTCCTTTCCATGAGACTAGATACCAATTTCCCCTAGATGTAATATAGGTTAAATCCACTTCATGTTTCTTGTCAGTAGATGATTTTGAAATTTCCTCTTTCAGAGCAATAATACTTGGATGTAGTCTTAGCTGCAAAATAGTATTGATTTTTCGGCCTGTAGCTTCCTCTATTTCCTTTAGTCCATCTATATTCCAAGGATTTAGAACCAGTGGTTTTTCGCAAATCGCATCTGCACCGGCTCTTAGTGCAAATCGGACATGACTATCATGAAGATAATTCGGGGAGCAAATAGAAATATAATCAAGAGGGTTGCCT